>NZ_OBEG01000011.1:0-1517 GCF_900215415.1 Nocardia amikacinitolerans
AGGGGTTAGGCCACCGGCTTCGGGTGTTACCGACTTTCATGACGTGACGGGCGGTGTGTACAAGGCCCGGGAACGTATTCACCGCAGCGTTGCTGATCTGCGATTACTAGCGACTCCAACTTCACGGGGTCGAGTTGCAGACCCCGATCCGAACTGAGACCGGCTTTAAGGGATTCGCTCCACCTCACGGTATCGCAGCCCTCTGTACCGGCCATTGTAGCATGTGTGAAGCCCTGGACATAAGGGGCATGATGACTTGACGTCGTCCCCACCTTCCTCCGAGTTGACCCCGGCAGTCTCCTGCGAGTCCCCGCCATTACGCGCTGGCAACACAGGACAAGGGTTGCGCTCGTTGCGGGACTTAACCCAACATCTCACGACACGAGCTGACGACAGCCATGCACCACCTGTACACCGACCACAAGGGGGCCTACATCTCTGCAGGTTTCCGGTGTATGTCAAACCCAGGTAAGGTTCTTCGCGTTGCATCGAATTAATCCACATGCTCCGCCGCTTGTGCGGGCCCCCGTCAATTCCTTTGAGTTTTAGCCTTGCGGCCGTACTCCCCAGGCGGGGCGCTTAATGCGTTAGCTACGGCACGGATCCCGTGGAAGGAAACCCACACCTAGCGCCCACCGTTTACGGCGTGGACTACCAGGGTATCTAATCCTGTTCGCTACCCACGCTTTCGCTTCTCAGCGTCAGTTACTGCCCAGAGACCCGCCTTCGCCACCGGTGTTCCTCCTGATATCTGCGCATTTCACCGCTACACCAGGAATTCCAGTCTCCCCTGCAGTACTCAAGTCTGCCCGTATCGCCTGCAAGCTCACAGTTGAGCTGTGAGTTTTCACAGACGACGCGACAAACCGCCTACAAGCTCTTTACGCCCAGTAATTCCGGACAACGCTCGCACCCTACGTATTACCGCGGCTGCTGGCACGTAGTTGGCCGGTGCTTCTTCTACAGGTACCGTCACTTGCGCTTCGTCCCTGTCGAAAGAGGTTTACAACCCGAAGGCCGTCATCCCTCACGCGGCGTCGCTGCATCAGGCTTTCGCCCATTGTGCAATATTCCCCACTGCTGCCTCCCGTAGGAGTCTGGGCCGTGTCTCAGTCCCAGTGTGGCCGGTCGCCCTCTCAGGCCGGCTACCCGTCGTCGCCTTGGTAGGCCATTACCCCACCAACAAGCTGATAGGCCGCGGGCCCATCTCGCACCGATAAATCTTTCCACCACCAACCATGCAGCTGGAAGTCATATCCGGTATTAGACCCAGTTTCCCAGGCTTATCCCGAAGTGCGAGGCAGATCACCCACGTGTTACTCACCCGTTCGCCGCTCGTGTACCCCGAAGGGCCTTACCGCTCGACTTGCATGTGTTAAGCACGCCGCCAGCGTTCGTCCTGAGCCAGGATCAAACTCTCCGTTGAAGACTCACAATCACACCCAAAGGTGCAATCAGATCTAAACTAGAGTCCGAAAACCTAGCAAAACAATCGCCAGCCGGAAATTAGCTGACTT
>NZ_OBEG01000002.1:0-852992 GCF_900215415.1 Nocardia amikacinitolerans
ACGATTCGAGCAGACGGAACAACGCCACCTCGAACGCGAACAACCCCGCCTGCGCGAACACCGTCCGATCGATCGAAATCTCGTCCGACAACGCGATGGCCAGCGAAACCGGCTGCTCCAGAAGCGGATCCAGCTTCGCGACGATCCCGTCGAAGTGCTCGGCGAACACCGGATACACCGCACGCAACGCGGCAGCCATACCAGCCCACTGCGCACCCTGACCCGAGAACACCACACCCGTCGACCCGGGAACCACCCGGCCGGTCACCACACCAGGAGCGGTTTCGCCGCGGCTCAGCACCCGCATACCCGCCAGCAGCCCATCACGATCCTCTGCCACCACGACCGCACGATGATCGAACACCGCACGCGTCGACGCCAACGAGAATCCGACATCGAGCGGATCCAGATCCTGATCGGCGACATGAGACGCCAGCCGCTCGGCCTGACCGGCAAGCGCCTGCCCACCGCGCGCCGAGACCGCCCACGGCAGCAATCCGCCGGACGGAGCGGCCGCCACCGGCTCAGGCCGCGCAGCCGGGGCCTGTTCGATGATGACGTGAGCGTTGGTGCCGCTGATACCGAACGAGGACACTCCCGCGCGACGCGGCCGATCCACCTCCGGCCACGCCACCGACTCGGTCAACAACCGCACGTGACCCTCGGACCAATCAACCTTCGTAGACGGCTGATCCACGTGCAGCGTCTTCGGCAACATCCCGTGCCGCATGGCCATGACCATCTTGATCACACCGCCCACACCAGCCGCCGCCTGAGCGTGGCCGATGTTGGACTTCAGCGATCCGAGCCACAGCGGACGATCCGAGTCGCGGTCTTGGCCGTATGTAGCCAGCAGGGCTTGGGCCTCGATCGGATCACCGAGACTCGTACCGGTGCCGTGGGCTTCCACCACATCCACCTCGGTCGGCGCGATCCCGGCATTGGTCAGCGCCTGTCCGATCACCCGCCGCTGCGAGGGACCGTTCGGCGCGGTCAAACCATTCGACGCACCGTCCTGATTCACCGCCGAGCCGGTCATCACCGCAAGCACTCGATGACCGTTGCGCTGGGCGTCGGACAACCGCTCGAGCACCAGGATGCCGACGCCTTCGGCCCAGCCCACGCCATCGGCACTGTCGGAGAACGACTTACACCGGCCGTCCGCCGACAGCCCGCGCTGCCTGCTGAATTCCACGAACGTCTCGGGCGTGGCCATGACGGTGACACCACCGGCCAGGGCCAGATCACATTCGCCCGACCGCAGCGAGGCCGCGGCCGAATGCATGGCCACCAGCGACGACGAACACGCGGTATCCACCGTGACCGACGGGCCCTCCAGACCGAGCACATACGAAACACGACCCGAGGCAATGGATCCCGCGTTCGCGTTGGCCGGATAGTCGTGATACATCATGCCGACCCACACACCGGTCCGGCTGCCCCGCAGCGCGCCGGGGTCGACACCGGCCCGCTCGAACGCCTCCCATGATGTCTCCAACAGCAGGAATTGCTGCGGATCCATCATCGCGGCTTCGTTCGGACTGATGTTGAAGAACGCCGGATCGAATTCGCCTGCGGCATGGAGGAATCCACCCTCGCGGGTGTAGCTGCTGTTCGGCTTCTCCCCGGCCGCGTCGTAGAGACGATCGACATCCCACCCGCGATTCACGGGGAACTGCGACGTCGCATCCGTCCCCGTCGCGACCAGATTCCACAGCTCCTCGGGTGAGCCGACCCCGCCCGGGTAGCGGCACGCCATACCCACGATGGCAATGGGTTCGTCGAGCCGAGGGTCGCGGGTCCGCTGCGCGCCACGAACAGCTGCCGCCGAGAGCTGGTGGTCAGCGAACTCACCGACCAGGTATTCGGCCAGCGCCTGCGGTGACGGATAGTCGAACACCAAACTGGCGGGCAACCGCAGACCCGTCACGGTCGCGAGGGCATTGCGGAACTCGATCGCGGAGACCGAATCGAAGCCGAGCTCGCTGAATGCTCGGGCGGCTTCGATCGTATTCGCGTTCCGATGGCCCAGAACGGCCGCGACTTGACCGCGAACGGTTTCCACGAGCACACCGAGTCGCTCGCTGTCGGGGGTCGCGGCCAAACGAGAACGCAGCGCCGTGGCGCCGCCCGAGACCGTCCGACGGCGCGCAGGAAGCAGGCCGGACAGCAGGGTAGTGGCCGACCCCTCGGTGCGGATGCCGTCCAGATCGAGACGGGCAAGCACGGAAACGGCCGCGTCGATTCCGGAAGTGGCGTCGAACAGTGCCAGACCCTGTTCCTCCGTCAGCGGCAGCATGCCGGACCGAGACATCCGGCGCCGCTCGGTGTCGCCGAGCTCCGCACCCATACCCCCGTCCGCGCCCCACAGACCCCACGCGAGCGACTGTCCGCTACGCCCGGCTGCCTTGCGGTGCGACGCTATCGCGTCCAAGCAGGCGTTGGCCGCCGCATAGTTGCCCTGTCCGGGATTGCCGAAGGTGCCTGCCGCCGAACTGAACAGCACGAACGCCCGCAACGGCAGGCCGGCGGTCAGCTCGTGCAGATGCAGGGCGGCATCGACCTTCGGCCGCAAGACCGCGTCCATCCGCTCCGGGGTGAGCGCGGCGATCGCACCGTCGTCGAGCACACCGGCCGTATGGAATACACCGGCGAGCGGATGGTCCGCGGGGATCGCGTTCAGTACGGCGGCCAGCGCGTCACGGTCGGCGACATCACACGCGGCGAACTCGACCTCGGCGCCGAGCCGCCGCAGCTCGTCCCGCAGTTCGTTTGCACCGGGCGCGGATTCACCGCGCCTGCTCAACAACAACAGATGGCGAACACCGCGCGTGGCCACCAGATGCCGGGCGAACAACCCACCGAGATAGCCGCTGGCGCCGGTGATCAGAACCGTCTCGTCCGGGGCGAAGGACGAGCCGGTGGCCGACGAAGGTGTCGCCCGGACGAGTCGCGCACCGAAGACCTGCCCGCCGCGCACCGCCACCTGCGGTTCCTCGGCAGCCAGAATCCCGCCGAGCAGGCCGTCGATGTCGGAATCGCTGTCCACCAGCACGATACGGCCTGGACTCTCCGCCTGGGCCGTACGGACCAGTCCGGCCACGGCGGCACCGGCCAGATTCGTAATGTCCTCCCCGGCAACCGATACCGCACCGCTCGTCCGGACCACCAACGCCGACGCGCCGAACCGCTCATCGGCAAGCCACGCCTGCAACACCCGCAGCACATCGTGAGTCGCCGCGCGAACAGTGTCCGGCGCATTTCCGGCCGGGCAGTCCAGCACCACCGCGGCGGGCACCTCGTCACCCAGATCCGCCCACGACGCCGCAACGATTCCGTTGCCGGACACCGAGATCGGTGTCCACTCGACCTGGAATGCGGCGCTGCGCGCGATGGACGAACCGTTACTGAGCTGCGCGGGATCGATCGGCCGTGACGCGAGCTTCCGCACCGTCGCCACGGCGGCTCCGGTCGAATCCGCCAGGTCCACCGCCACGGCACGGTCACCCACCCGGGTCAACCGCACCCGCAGCGCACCGGCGCCCGCCGCGTGCACCGTGACACCCGACCACTCGAACGGCAACTCCGGCCCCGCGCCCTCGCCGCGCAGGTGGCCGGCAGGCCGCAGCGCATGCAGCGCGGCATCGAGCAGCGCGGGATGCAGCCCGAAACCCTGGCCGTCCGCTTGGTCCGGGAGGGCAACCTCGGCGAATACTTCGTCGCCGCGCTGCCACGCCGCCCGCAGGCCCTGGAAGACGGGGCCGTATCCGTACCCGGCGTCGAGCAACTCGTCGTAGACACCATCGACGTTCACAACCTGCGCGTCGGCCGGAGGCCACGCCGCGAGATCCACGGCGGGCACGGCCGCGCTCGGGGCCAGCGCGCCTTCGGCATTCAACAGCCACGACGACGCGTCGACGTCCTCGTCCGGGCTGGAGAAGATCCGCACCCCGCGCCGACCGGTCTCGTCCGCGGCATCGACCACGATGCGCACCGCGGCTCCACCGGACTCCGACAGCACCAGCGGAGCGCGCAGCACCAGATCGTCCAGGGTCGAGCAGCCGACCCGCTCCCCCGCGTACATGGCCAGCTCGACGAATCCGGTGCCGGGGAACAACACGGTTCCCAGCACCAGGTGATCGGCCAACCACGGATGCGTCTGTACCGACAGGCGACCGGTCAGGATCATCGCGTCGGAGTCCGGCTGCGAGACCACCACCGAAACCAACGGATGGGCAGTCGCCACCAGACCCATGGCCCGGGCATCACCGCCACCGGCCGAGCCCTGGGATATCCAGTACCGCCGACGCTGGAAAGCGTAGGTGGGCAGGTCGATTCGGCGAGCTCCGGTACCGGCGTACAGAGCCACCCAGTCGAGATCGGCGCCCGCTACGAACAACCTGGCCAGGCCGATCGACACCGCGGACACATCGACCTGGTCCCGGCGCGACAGCGCGGCCACGGTTGCGGCCACACCATCCCCGGCATCGAGGGTCTGCGCGATCATCGGGGTCAGCACCGCATCGGGTCCGACCTCGGCGAACCTGGACACACCCATCTCCGCCATCGCGACGACCGCGTCGGCGAAACGCACGGTGTCGCGGACCTGACCGACCCAGTACGACGGATCGGACATCTCATCGGTGATCCGAGCACCGGTCACCGTCGACACCAACGGGATGGTGGGCCGACCGAAGGTCAAACCCTCGATCGCCGAAGCGAACTCGGCCAGCATCGGCTCCATCGACGCCGAATGGAAGGCGTGCGAGACCCGCAAACGGTGTGTCCGCCAACCCTGTTCGGCGCAACGTTCAGCGACGGCGAGCACATCGGCTTCGACGCCGGACAGAACCACCGATGTCGGGCCGTTGACCGCCGCGATCGACACCGCACCGTCCACCAGCAACGGCAGCACATCGAGCTCGGCGGCACCGACAGCGACCATCGCCCCACCAGAAGGCAACGCCTGCATCAAACGACCACGCGCAGCTACGAGAACACACGCATCCTCGAGCGACAACACACCCGCCACATGCGCCGCAGCGATCTCACCGATCGAGTGCCCAGCCACCACATCCGCACGCACACCCCACGATTCGAGCAGACGGAACAACGCCACCTCGAACGCGAACAACCCCGCCTGCGCGAACACCGTCCGATCGACCAGCTCACCGTCCGCCAACGCCGTACCCAGTGAAACAGGCTGCCCGAGAGCCGGATCCAACTGCGCGACAATCGCATCGAAGTGTTCGGCGAACACCGGATAGGCGGTCCGCAGCCCGGCGGCCATACCCGCCCACTGCGCACCCTGACCCGAGAAGACGAAACCCGTCGACCCGGCCGCGGCACGCCCGGTCACCACGCCGGGTGCCTGCGTACCGGCGGCCAGCGCCCGCACGCCGGCGAGCAGACCGTCCCGGTCATCGGCCACGACAACCGCACGGTGCTCGAACGCCGCACGGGTGGACGCCAGGGAGAAGCCGACGTCGACCGGATCGTGTTCGCCCACACGCGCTGCCAGGCGGGCGGCCTGAGCGGCGAGGGCCTCGGCGCTACGGGCCGAGATCACCCACGGCCGCGCAGCCGGTGCCGAGGCAGGCTCCGGAGCCTGGGCCACCACCGGCGCGGTCACCGGGGCCTGCTCCACGATGAGGTGGGCGTTGGTGCCGCTGATGCCGAACGAGGAGACACCGGCACGACGCGGCCGATCCACCTCCGGCCATGCCACCGACTCGGTCAACAACCGCACATGACCCTCGGACCAATCCACCTTGGTGCTGGGCCGATCGACGTGCAGCGTCATGGGCAGCACACCGTGCCGCATCGCCATGATCATCTTGATCACACCACCGACACCAGCCGCGGCTTGGGCATGGCCGATGTTGGACTTCAACGACCCCAACCACAAAGGACGATCTGAATCCCGGTCTTGGCCATAGGTAGCCAACAGCGCCTGGGCTTCGATCGGATCACCCAAAGTCGTACCAGTACCGTGCGCCTCGACCACATCGACCTCGGTTGGCGAAACCCCGGCATTGGCCAACGCCTGCCGAATCACCCGCCGCTGCGACGGACCATTCGGCGCCGAGAAACCATTCGACGCACCATCCTGATTCACCGCCGAACCAGCGATCACCGCGAGCACTTCATGACCATTACGGCGGGCGTCCGACAACCGCTCGAGCACCAGAACACCGGCGCCCTCGGACCACCCGACGCCGTCCGCGTTGTCGGAGAACGACTTACACCGACCATCCGGCGACAAACCCCGCTGCCTGCCGAATTCGAGGAACATGTCCGGGGTTCCCATCACCGCCACGCCACCGGCCAGTGCCAGATCGCACTCACCGGACCGCAGCGACTGCGCGGCGAGATGCAGGGCGACCAGCGAGGACGAGCACGCGGTGTCCACGGTGACCGACGGTCCTTCCAGACCGAACACATAGGACACCCGGCCCGAAACCAAACTGCCCGCGGCGCCGCTGCCGGTACCGGTGCGCTGGGCGTAGTCGTGGTACATCAGGCCGGTGAACACTCCGGTCGAACTGCCGCGCAGCACCGCAGGATCCACACCGGCCCGCTCCAGCGCCTCCCACGAGATCTCCAGCAGCAACCGCTGCTGCGGATCCATCAACGTGGCCTCGTTGGGACTGATCCCGAAGAAGTCCGCATCGAAATCCGCTGCGTCGTAGAGGAATCCACCCTGTCGCGTGTAGGTCTTGCCCGCCTTACCGGGCTCCGGATCGTAGATGCCCTCGAGATCCCAGCCACGATCCGTCGGCATCTCACCGGTGGTGTCGGTGCCGGAAGTGACCAGTTCCCAGAGGTCCTCGGGCGAGGCGACGCCACCGGGGTAGCGGCAGCTCATCGCCACCACCGCGATCGGGTCGTCGCCGGTGCGGACGCGCCCGATCACGGGCTTGTCGACCGCCACGGTGCCGGAGAGCTGGGAATCGATGAACTCGGCGACGACCTGCGCGCTCGGGTAGTCGAAGACCAGCGTCGCTGGCAGTTGCAGACCCGTCGCGGCATTCAGCTTGTTGCGGAACTCGACCGCACTCAACGAATCGAAACCGAGCTGCTGGAACGCCTGCTGCGGCTCCACAGCATCCACCGACGCATGCCCCAAAGTGGCAGCGGCCACCGAACGGACCAGATCGAGCACCGCGCGCGCACGATCCGCGTCCGACAAACCGGCCAGCTCGTGCGCGAAGGCTTGGCCCGCAGCCGTCTTGGTCTGTCGGCGGACCGGGGCCGGCGCCAACGAGCGAACCAGAGCGGGGATCTGCTCGCCCCGCGTCCGGAGCACCGCCGGATCGACCCGCAGCGCCACCAGTTGCGCCGAATCGGTGGCGATCGCGGAATCGAACAGCGCGAGGCCCTCGGCCTCGGTCAGCGGCGGGAAGCCTTGGCGGCGCATTCGATCGAAGTCGTCTTGGGACAGCTCGACACCGAGCCCCGAGGATCGCGCCCACAACCCGTAATCCACCGCCGTCGCAGGCAATCCCAAGCTACGACGGTGTGCCGCGAGCGCATCGAGGAAGACATTCGCCGCGGCGTAGTTCGCTTGACCCGCGGCAAGAACCAATCCGCCTGCCGAGGACACCAAGACGAACAGCGACAGATCGCGCGTCAGCTCGTGCAGATGCCACGCCGCATCGACCTTGGGCCCGAACACATAATCGACCCGCTCGGCCGTAATCGACTCCACCAAGCCGTTGTCCGAGGTCCCGGCCGCGTGCACCACGCCAACCAGCGGATGTTCGACCGGAATGCCGTCCAGCAACGCCGCCAACGCCGACCGATCAGACACATCACACGCGGCGATGGTCACCTGCGCGCCCAGCTCGGTCAGCTCCGCGCGCAGCTCGGCCGCACCCGGAGCATCCAGGCCACGCCGAGACGTCAAAAGCAAATGGCGCACACCATGTTCGACCACCAGATGCCGAGCGATCACCGCACCCAGACCACCGGTGCCACCGGTCACCAGCACGGTGCCCGGTTCGGACAACCGAACGATCGCGCCGGGCGCGTGACGGCGCAATCGCGGCACGTACGCGCTCATACCCCGCACCGCGGCCTCGGGCTCGGTCGCGACAGCCGCCGCCGCGGCGAGCGCATCACCCTCGGCGTCCAGATCGATCAGCTGGAATCGGCCAGGATGCTCCGCTTGCGCGGCGCGCAGCAGGCCCCACACCGGCGCCTGGCCCAGATCCACGTCCTCCGAATCGGCAACGGCCACCGCGTGCCTGGTCAGCACCACCAAACGCGAACCGGCGAAACGACTGTCGGCCAGCCAACGTCGGACGGTGTCGAGCACGCCCATCGCGACCCGGCGGGCGGCCTCCGGCGGCGCGCCCTCGTGGGTGGGGCACTCGAGCAGCACGAGGTCGGGCACCACCTCGTCGGGGTTCGCGTCCAGTTCGGCGATCAATGCCGCGAGATCGCCGTCGCGCCCGCCGAGAACCGCCGCCCGGTCCGGCTCGACGCTCGGCGTGGACGGCGCGGCAGCGACCCATTCGATACCGAAGAGGGCATCCGATACCCCTGCTGCGCTCAGGCGATCGGCCGACACCGGCCGAGAGATCAACGCGCCCACCGACAGAACGGGCCGTCCCTGCTCATCGGCCATCCGCACCGAGAATCGGTCGCCCTGCAGCACGATCCGCACTCGCACCGCCGCGGCGCCCGCCGCGTGCAGCACCACGCGGTTCCAGCTGAACGGGAGTGCCGGGAAACCGTCGAGGCCGCCTCGAAGACCGTGGACGATCGCGGCGTGCAGCGCCGCGTCGAACAGCGCGGGGTGGATACCGAAACCGTCGGCGTCCTTCGGATCAGGGAGCGCGACCTCGGCGAACACTTCGTCACCGCGCTGCCATGCGGCCCGCAGGCCTTGGAAGAAGGGGCCGTAGCCGTAGCCGATATCGAGCAGCTCGTCGTACGCGCCGTCGACGTCCAGCGGTTGCGCGCCGGCCGGTGGCCACGCGACGAGGTCGAAGTCGGCCGTCACCTCGCCGGGGACGAGCACGCCTTCGGCATGGAGCACCCACGGACCCGCGGCTGTCTGCCGCGAGTGCACGCTCAGCCGCCGTCGTCCGGCCTCGTCCGGGGCCGCCACCACGACCTGCACGGCGACATCGCCCTCGGCCGTGAGGGTCAACGGAGTATGCAGAACGAGCTCGTCGACCACCTCGCAGCCCAGCAGGCCACCGACGTGACCCGCCAGTTCGACGAATCCGGTGCCAGGCAGCAACACGGTGCCCAGCACGCTGTGATCCGCCAACCATTCCACCGAATCCAGCGACCACCGGCCGGTGAAGCTCACCGCACCCGAATCCGCGTGCGGCACAATGGCGCCGAGCAGCGGATGTGCCGCCGCGTCCAGCCCGACCGCGCTGACGCCGCCGAGTTCGGCGCCGAGCCACGACTGGGCGAGCATCTGCTTGGCGTCGAGCCAGAACCGTTCGTGTTGGAAGGCGTAGGTGGGCAGGTCGATTCGCCGCGCCCCGGAGCTGTCGTAGACGGCGGCCCAATCGACCTCGGCACCGGCCACGAACAACCCGGCCACCGCACTGGTCACGGCCACCGCGTCCGCGTGGTCACGCCTGGTCATCGCGACAGCCGTGGCGTCGCCGAGAGTCTGGGCGACCATCGGGGTCAATACGGCGTCCGGCCCGACCTCGGCGAACCTCGAGACGCCCGAACCGGCCATCGTGGCAACGGCATCGGCGAACCGGACCGTATCCCGGACCTGGCCGACCCAATACGACGGATCACTCATCTCGTCTACGACTTGCGCGCCGGTCACCGTCGACACCAGCGGGATGCTCGGACGATCGAACACCAAACCTTCGACCACCGAAGCGAACTCGGCCAGCATCGGCTCCATCAACGCCGAATGGAAAGCATGCGAAACCCGCAAACGGTGCGTGCGCCAACCACGCTCGGCACACGCCTCGACAACAGCCTGAACCGCGTCCTCGACACCGGACAGCACCACCGAGGACGGACCATTCACCGCCGCGACCGACACCTCGTCGACGCCTGCCAGCAACGGCAGCACATCACCCTCGGACGCACCGACAGCCACCATCGCCCCACCGGAAGGCAACGCCTGCATCAAACGACCACGCGCGGCGACCAGCACACAAGCGTCCGACAGCGACAACACACCCGCCACATGCGCGGCAGCTACCTCACCGATTGAATGCCCAGCCACCACATCCGCACGCACACCCCATGATTCGAGCAACCGGAACAACGCCACCTCGAACGCGAACAACCCCGCCTGCGCGAACACCGTCCGATCGACCAGCTCACCGTCCGCCAACGCCACGCTCAGCGAAACCGGCTGCTCCAGCATCGGATCCAACTGCGCGACAATCGCATCGAACTGCTCGGCGAACACCGGATAGGCGGTCCGCAGCTCGGCAGCCATACCGGCCCACTGCGCACCCTGACCCGAGAACACCACACCCGTCGAACCCGGCACCACCCGGCCGGTCACCACACCGGATGCGGGCGTACCCGCGGCCAGCGCCCGAACGCCCGCGAGCAGCCCGGCACGGTCATCGGCCACCACGACGGCCCGATGCTCGAAGACACCGCGCGTCGACGCCAGCGAGAAGCCGACATCGATCGGATCGTGGTCGACCACATGCGATGCCAGCCGCGCAGCCTGAGCGGCCAGCGCCTGGCCGTTGCGCGCCGACAGCACCCACGGCACGGCAGGGACGGCCCTGACCTCCGGGACCGACTCGACCGCCGATGCCGGAGCCTGCTCGAGAACGAGATGTGCGTTGGTGCCGCTGATACCGAACGAGGACACACCCGCACGACGCGGCCGACCCACCTCCGGCCACGCGACCGCCTCGGTCAGCAGCCGGACATGTCCCTCGGACCAGTCGATCTTCGTGGACGGCTGGTCCACATGCAGGGTCTGCGGCAACAGTCCGTGGCGCATGGCCATGACCATCTTGATCACACCACCCACACCAGCTGCCGCCTGAGCGTGACCGATGTTGGACTTCAACGAACCAAGCCACAGCGGACGATCCGCATCGCGATCCTGGCCATAGGTGGCCAAAAGGGCCTGGGCCTCGATCGGATCACCCAAAGTCGTACCCGTACCGTGCGCCTCGACCACATCGACCTCGGTCGGCGACACCCCCGCATTGGCCAACGCCTGACGAATCACCCGCCGCTGCGACGGACCATTCGGCGCGGTCAAACCATTCGACGCACCATCCTGATTCACCGCCGAACCAGCGATCACCGCGAGCACTTCATGACCATTGCGACGCGCGTCCGACAACCGCTCCAACACCAGCACACCGGCGCCCTCGGACCAGGCGACACCGTCGGCCGTGTCGGAGAACGACTTGGACCGGCCGTCCGGCGACAGCCCCCGCTGCCTGCTGAACTCCACAAAGGTCTCCGGAGTCGCCATCACGGTCACGCCACCGGCCAACGCCAGATCGCACTCCCCCGACCGCAGCGACTGCGCCGCCAAATGCATTGTCACCAAAGACGACGAACACGCCGTGTCCACCGTGACCGACGGGCCCTCCAGACCGAACACGTACGAGATCCGGCCGGAGGCAATGGATCCCGCGTTCGCGTTGGCCGGATAGTCGTGATACATCATGCCCGCGAAGACACCGGTCGCACTGCCGCGCAGCAGCGCGGGGTCGACACCGGCCCGCTCGAACGCCTCCCACGCGGTCTCCAACAGCAGGAACTGCTGCGGATCCATCAGCGCGGCCTCGTTCGGGCTGATGTTGAAGAATGCCGGATCGAACTCCCCTGCGTCATGCAGGAATCCACCCGAACGCGTGTACGTGGTGTGCGGTGTCTCCCCGGTCGGGTCGTACAGCCGCTCGGTGTCCCAGCCGCGGTTCACCGGGAACTCCGACGTCGCGTCGGTCCCGGTCACGACCAGCTGCCATAGGTCCTCGGGCGACCGGACCCCGCCCGGGTACCGGCACGCCATACCCACGATCGCGATCGGTTCGCCGTCGAAGACTTTGGCGGCGGTGACCGCCACGTCGTGCCCGGTGCCGGTGAGCTGTTCGGTCAGGTGTGCGGCAAGCGCCTGGGGTGTGGGGTAGTCGAAGACGACCGCGGCCGCCAGCGACAGACCGGTGGCGGTCTTGAGCCGGTTGCGCAGCTCGACCGCACCCAGGGAATCGAAACCCAGGTCCTGGAAGGCTCGATCGGGATCGATCGCGGAGGCACTGTCGTGGCCGAGAACGGCCGCGATGTGGGTGCGGACGGTATCGAGCACCGCCTGCCGCTGCCGACCGGCGTCCAGACCCGAAAGCCGTTGCCGCAGACTCGACCCCACCGCCGAGAGCGCCGCGGTCCGCCGCACCGCAGGCGTAAGGGCGCGCAGCAGCGGGGGCAGCAGCCCGGCCTCGGCCTTGGCGCGGATCGCGGCGGTGTCGACCATGGCGATCACCGCGTGCGCCGTGCCGCGTTCGAGCACCGCGTCCCAACCGGCCAACGCGGACTCGTCCGGGATCGCGGTGAATCCGGCCCGGCTCATTCGAGCCAGGTCGGCTTCACCCAGCTGCCCGGCCATACCGCCAGAGCGCGCCCACGGACCCCACGCCAGCGACTGACCGGCCAGTCCGCGGGCGCGCCGGTGGGCGACCAGCCCGTCCAGGAAGGCGTTCGCGGCCGCGTAGTTGCCCTGGCCGGGTCCGCCAACGGTGCCCGATATCGACGAGAACACCACGAACGCGGCCAGATTCAGGTCAGCGGTCGCGCGGTGCAGATGCCATGCGGCATCCACCTTCGGTGCCAGCACCGCGTCCACCCGCCGGGGTGTCAAAGAGGCGATGACCCCGTCGTCGAGCACACCGGCGGCGTGGATCACACCGGTCAGCTGCTCGGGAATGTCGGCAAGCAGCCCGGCCACCGCGTCGGCGTCGGTGACGTCACACGCCACCACCCGCACCCGCGCACCCGACTGCTCCAGCTCGGCGCACAACTCCGCGACGCCATCGGCCCGAGGACCACGGCGACTCACCAGCAGCAACGACCGTACGCCGTGCTCGGCCACCACGTGCCGGGCCACCACGGCACCCAAACCACCTGTGCCACCGGTGATCAGCACGGTACCCGCACCGAAGGTGTCATCGACGGTCGATGCGGACGCGGCGGGTGCGGGCCGGGTGAGCCGCGCGGTGTGAGCGATGCCGTCACGCAGGACAACTTGGGGTTCGCCCACGGCCACGACAGTGGCCGCGACGGCCTCGTCGACACCGGTGTCGGTGTCCACCAGGACGATTCGTCCCGGATCCTCGGTCTGCGCGGACCGCACCAAGCCCCACACCGCGGCACCGGCGAGATCGGTGAGGTCCTCGTCGGCCATCGCGACCGCACCGCGGGTGGCGACCAGCAGTGTGCTCGCGGCGAACCGGTCCTCGGACAGCCACGCCTGTACCACCTCGAGGACGCGTGCGACCTCGGCGTGGGTAGCGGTCACCACGTCGGCGCCGGAGGCTTCGCTCCACCCGGACCCGGCCTCGACCACCACGACCGGAGGCACCGCCGCCTCGGGATCCAGCCGGTCCCACCGGACCGCGCCCGAATCCGCAACGGCCGAATCCGTTTCGACCGGCGACCACACCACTTCCAGCACCGGATCGGCCGTGCCGCTCAGGCCCGTGGCGAGCTGCTCCAGCCGCATGGGCCGTGGCGTCACCGAGCCGGACAACACCGGCTGCCCCTGCTCGTCCGCCGCCCACAGCGACACCGACGATCCGCCGGTGGTCAACCGAACGCGCAGCACCGACGCCTCGGCCGCGTGCAGCGCGATCGACTCCCACGAGAAGGGCAGCACGACTTGACCGGCGGCCATGGCGAACGGTGAATCCTGCTGTCCCGCGGCGTCGTCGAGGACACCTGCCAGTAGCCCGGCCTGAAGCGCACCATCCAGCAGGGCCGGATGGATCCCGAATCCTTCGGCGCGCGCGCCACTGTCGGCGTCGATGGCGATCTCGGCGAATACCTCGGTGCCACGTCGCCACAACGCACGCACACTCTGGAAGGCCGGTCCGTACTCGTAGCCCCGTGCCGACAGCGCCGCGTACGCGGACGCGACGTCGAGATCGGTCGCCGCGGCAGGCGGCCAGGTGTGCGATGCGGGCGCGGCCGTGTCGTCCATGGTGGTCAGCTGCCCCCGCGCGTTCAGGACCCACTGACCGTCCGGGTCGTGCTCACCGCGCGAGTAGATCGAGATCGGCGCGAACTCTGGCCCCGGCCCGCCGACGACAACCTGGATCCGCACCCCTCCCGAGTCGGGCAGCAGCAGCGGCGCCCGCAGCGTCAGGTCGTCGATCACCGGATATCCGGCTTCGGCACCGGCGCGCAGTGCCAGCTCGACGAAGCCGGTCCCCGGCAGCAGGATCGACCCGGCGACCGCGTGGTCGGCCAGCCACGGCTGCGTCGCCACCGACAACCGGCCGGTCAGCAGCACGTCGCCGGACTTCGCTTCCGACACGACCGCACCGAGCAGCGGATGCCCCATCGCGCCGAGACCCACCGATTCGACACCGGCGGCGCCGAGCGCGGGTTCGAGCCAGAAGCGCCGACGGTCGAAGGCATAGGTGGGCAGTTCCACCGGCGCCGAATTCGGTTCCGCGAGTATGGCGTTCCAGCGCACCGGCACCGCCCGCACGAACAACCGCGCGACCGCGGCGAGGATCTCGGCTGGTTCGTCGCGCTCGGGGTGCAGCACCGCCACCGCGGTCGCCGCCTCCGGTAGGCACTCGGCTGTCATCGCCGACAGCACCGAGTCGGGACCCACTTCCAGGAAGGTGTCCACACCGTCGGCCCAGGCCGCTGCCGCGGCGTCGGCGAAGCGCACCGGCCGCCGCACCTGATCGACCCAGTACTGCGGCGAGCACCACAGGCCGGGATCCGCCACCGCCCCGGTGACGGTCGAGATCACCGGAATCCGGGGCGGATCGAAGCGCAGTGTCGCGACCACCTCGGCGAACCGCGCCAGCATCGGTTCCATCAACGAGGAGTGGAAGGCATGGCTGACCCGCAACCGCTTGACGCGCCGCCCGCGCTCGCGCAACTGCTCGGCGAGAACGTCCACGACCTCCGCGCGACCGGAGATCACCACTGCCGCGTGGCCGTTGACCGCCGCGATGTCCACCCCGTCGACGCCGTCAAGCAGTGCGGTGATCTCCTGCTCACCGGCCTGCACCGCGAGCATCGCTCCGCCGGTGGGCAATTCCTGCATCAACCGGCCACGCGCCGCGACCAACGCGCACGCGTCGGCCAGGCTCAGCACGCCGGCGATATGCGCGGCGGCGATCTCACCGATCGAATGCCCGAACACCACATCCGCGGTGACGCCCCATGATTCGAGCAGGCGATACAGCGCCACCTCGACCGCGAACAGCGCCGGTTGGGTCAACCGGGTCTGCTCCAAATCGTTTCCGGAGCCGATCGCGTCCCGCAAGGAGAGGCCGAGCAGCGGATCCAGTTGCGCGCAGATTTGGTCGAAAGCCTCGGCGAACACCGGGAACCGGCCGTACAGCTGCTGACCCATGCCCGCCCGCTGGGAGCCCTGCCCGGCGAACATCACAGCGACCTTCGATGTCGCGCCGGAACCGACGGCGACATCGGGACCCGGTTCGCCGGCCGCCACCGTGGCCAGTCTGCGCAGCAGCTCGTCCCGGTCGGCACCCACGACCACGGCCCGATGCGTGAACAGCGTGCGCGTCGAGATCAGCGAATGCGCTATATCGGATACCGACACCGCGGGATCGGCGGCCACGAACTCGCGCAACCGCGCGGCCTGCGCCCGCAGCGAGGCCTGCGACTTCGCCGACACGACCCACGGAATCGCCCCCGCCACAGTCCTTTCCGAGCCGCCGGTGTCGTCGCCCGGCTCGGATTCGGCTGGCGTGTCCGCTGGTAGGTGTTCCAAGATGACGTGCGCGTTGGTGCCGCTGATGCCGAAGGAGGACACCGCGGCGCGGCGCGGACGGCCCGCATCCTCGGGCCACTCCCGCTTCCGGGTCAACAGTTCGATCGCTCCGCTGGACCAGTCCACGCGCGGCGTGGGCTCGTCGACATGCAGGGTCGGCGGCAGCACCCCGTGCCGCATCGCCATGATCATCTTGATCATGCCGCCGACGCCCGCCGCGGCCACCGTGTGACCGATATTGGATTTCAGCGACCCGAGCCACAGCGGCCGCCGCGGATCACGGTCTTGTCCGTAGGTGGCGAGCAGGGCGTGTGCTTCGATCGGATCCCCCAGCACCGTGCCGGTGCCGTGCGCCTCCACCACATCCACGTCGTCGGTGGAGAGCCGCCCGTTGGCCAGCGCGGCGCGGATCACCCGCTGCTGGGCGGGACCGTTCGGCACGGTCAAGCCGTTGGACGCGCCGTCCTGATTGATCGCCGTTCCGCGGATAACCGCCCACACCCGATGGCCGTTTCGCTGCGCGTCGGACAGCCGCTCCAGCACCAGCACACCCGCGCCTTCGGCCCAGCCCGTGCCGTCCGCCGAGGCGGCGAACGACTTGCACCGGCCGTCGGCCGCGAGACCCCGCTGCCGGGAGAACTCCACGAACATCCCCGGCGAACCCATGACCGTCACGCCGCCCGCCAACGCCATCGCGCACTCCCCCGAGCGCAGCGACTGGGCCGCCAGATGCACCGCCACCAGCGACGACGAGCAGGCGGTGTCCACCGATACCGCCGGGCCCTCCAGGCCGAGCGCGTACGCCACCCGGCCCGACACCACGCTGCCGGTCGTGCCGGTCAGCAGGTAGCCCCGCAGGTCCACCGGACCCGCGTGCAGCAGATCGGCGTACTCCCCGTTCGACGCACCGGCGAAGACACCGGTATCGGATCCGCGCAACGTCGACGGGTCGATACCTGCTCGTTCCAGGGCTTCCCAGGAGGTTTCCAACAGGATCCGCTGCTGCGGGTCCATCGCCAGCGCCTCGCGCGGGCTGATCCCGAAGAACTCCGCGTCGAATTCCGCCGCGTCGTAGAGGAACCCGCCCGAGCGGGTGTACGACTTCCCGCGCGCCTGCGGGTCCGGATCGTAGAGCCCGTCCACATCCCAGCCGCGGTCGGTGGGGAACTCACCGATCGCGTCGACGCCCTCCGACACCAGATTCCACAGATCCTCCGGAGAGGCCACCCCGCCCGGGTAACGACACGCCACACCAACGACCGCGATGGGCTCGAATTTCTGATCCTCGACTTCCCGCAGCCGCCTGCGGGTTTGGCGCAGATCGACCGTCAGGCGCTTCAGGTAGTCAAGGGTCTTGTTGTCGTCGACCATCTAAGTTCAGCAATCCTTCCGAACTCGAGCCACGCTCGAGGAATTCAGTACTCAGGCTTCCAATTCGCTGTCGAGGATCGCGAAAAGCGCTGCTTCGTCGGCGTTTTCCACATCGTCGTCGCGATGGACACCTGCGGTGTCGATTCGAGCTGTCCAACTGGTCGCAATGGACTGCAACCGAGCCGCGATCCGGGCCTTTTCCTGTTCGTCCCACTTCGCGGTCGCGAGGGCGGATTCCAAATCCTCGAAGACCGCATCGATCGAACGAACCGGCTTTTCGACCGGCCCGTCCGAGAGTTGTTCGCGGAGATACTCGGCAAGCGCCGCTGGCGTGGGGTAGTCGAAAACGACGGTAGCCGCCAGCGCGAGGCCGGTATCGGCTTTGATCCGGTTGCGCAGCTCGACCGCGCCCAACGAATCGAATCCCAGATCCTGGAAAGTGCTGCGGTCGGCATCGGGCGCGGACACGGCGTCCCTGCCGAGTACCGCCGTCACGTGCGCGCGGACGGTATCGAGCACAACCTGCCGCTGCCGATCGGCGTCCAGGCCCACGAGCCGTTGCCGCAGACCGGATATCACCACCGGGGTCGCCGCCGGACGGGTGGCCGTCGGTGGTACCAGTTCCCGCAGCAGCGGTGGCAGCAGTCCGGCATCGGCCTTGGCGCGGATCGCGGTGGTGTCCACGCCGGTGATCACCGCGTGACCGGGACCCGTGTCGAGCACCGAATCCCATGCGGCCAAGGCCTGCTCGTCCGACAACGCGGTGAATCCGGCGCGCGTCGTCCTGGCCGTATCGGCATCGGTCAGGTGTCCGGTCATGCCGCTGGAGCGTGCCCACGGACCCCAGGCCAGTGACCGACCGGCCAGCCCGCGTGCGCGCCGATGCGCGACCAGACCATCGACGAAGGTGTTCGCCGCCGCGTAGTTGGCCTGGCCGGGTCCGCCGATCGTGCCCGACAGCGACGAGAACACCACGAACGCGGCGAGATTCAGGTGCGCGGTCGCCTCGTGCAGGTACCAGGCGGCGTCGGCCTTCGGCGCCAGTACCGCGTCCATCCGCTGTCCGGTCAACGAGGCGATGACCCCGTCGTCGAGCACACCGGCGGCATGGATCACACCCGACAACGGCCACTGCGCGGGCACTTCCGCGGGCAACCCGGCCACCGCACCGGCATCGGCGACATCGCAGGCCACGACTTTCACTTGCGCGCCCGCCTGCTCCAACTCGGCGCACAAGGCGGCCGCACCCTCGGCCCGCGGGCCGCTGCGGCTCACAAGCAGCAACGACCGCACCCCGTGGTTGGCCACCACATGCCGGGCCACCGCCGCGCCCAAACCGCCGGTGCCGCCGGTGATCAACACCGTCCCCGTCCCGAAGGCGGGGGCATCGTCGCTCGCCACGGAAGGCTCACCGGTCGCGGGTCGGGTGAGCCGAGCGGTGTGGGCGACGCCGTCGCGGACGACCACCTGGGGTTCACCCACGGCAAGGACGGTCGCCGCGAGCTGCTCGTCGACGCGGGTGTCCGCATCGACCACCACGATCCGACCCGGATCCTCCGTCTGCGCCGTCCGCACCAAGCCCCACACGGCCGCGCCAGGGAGATCGGTGAGGTCTTCACCGGCCAGTGCGACCGCACCGCGCGTGGCGATCAGCAGCGTGCTCGAAGCGAACCGATCCTGGCCGAGCCACGCCTGCACCACCTCGAGAATCCGGGCGACCTCGGTGTGGGTGGTGGCCACGACGTCGCCGTCGGTGTGGTCGCCCCACCCGGCTCCGGCCTCGACCACCACCACCGGGGGCACCGGCGACTCCGAATCCAAACGGTCCCACCGACCAACGCCCGCATCCAGCGCCGCGGACTCGAGCGCGGCGGGCGACCACACCACTTCCAGCACCTGCTCGGCCCGACCGCCCACACCCGCGGCGGCCGCGGCCAGCTGCTTCAGCGGCGTCGCCCGCATCGTCACCGACCCCGACAACACCGGTCGCCCCTGCTCGTCGGCCACCCACACCGACACCGACGAACCGGTCCTGGTCAGACGCACGCGCAACGCCGACGCTCCGGTCGAGTACAGCGACACCGACTCCCACGAGAACGGCAGCACCACCTGTCCGGCGCCGATTTCGAGCACACCGGCCAGCAGTCCCGCCTGCAAAGTCGCGTCCAGCAATGCCGGGTGGATTCCGAAGCCCTCCCCGCGCACCCCGGTCTCGGCACTCGCGGCGATCTCGGCGAACACCTCCTCGCCGCGTCGCCACAGCGCACGCACACCTTGGAAAGCCGGGCCCAAGTCGTAACCGCGCGTCAGGAACTTGGTGTACGCGACCTCGACACCGGTCGCTCCGGCAGGCGGCCAAGCCCCCAGTTCGGGTTCGGCCGTGTCGTCTCGGCCGGTCAACTGGCCGCGCGCGTGCAGTACCCACTGTCCGGCGTTGTCGTGTTCGGCGCGGGAGTAGATAGAGATCGGCCGCTGCGGGGACTCCTCGGTGGGCCCGCCGATGACGACCTGAATCCGCCGACCGCCGGTCACGGGCAGCACCAGCGGCGCCTGCAACGTCAATTCCTCGAGCACCGGGCACCCGGCTTCGGCACCGGCACGCAACGCCAGCTCCACGAACCCGGTTCCAGGCAACAACAAGACCCCGCCGATGACATGGTCGGCCAACCACGGCTGCGCCAGCGGTGACAGGCGCCCGGTCAGGACGACACCGCCATCCGCCATCGGCAATGCCGCGTCCACCATGGGATGGTCGACGACTCTCGAATCCAGGGATTCGACACCCGCGGTGCCGAGCGAGGGTTCGAGCCAGTAGCGACGACGCTGGAAAGCGTAGGTGGGCAACGACACTCGCGAGACAGGGCGAGCGGCGAAGAACACGCTCCAGTCGACATCGACACCGACGACATGTGCGTGGGCCAGGCAGGTCACGAACTGCTCGACCTCGGCACGCCCTCGCCGCGCTGCGGCGATCACCGCCGACTGCGATTCGCTGTCGTCCGACAGGCATTGCCTGGTCATCGCCGTGAGCACCGCGTCGGGACCGATTTCCAGGAATCGGCGCACGCCCGAGGCCAGCAGGGTCTCCACGCCGCGAGCGAACTGAACGACCGAGCGAACCTGCCGAACCCAGTAGGTGGGTTCCAGCACTTCGTCACCGGCGATCCGGCCGGAGACATTCGATACCAGCGGGATCTGCGGACGTCGGTAGGTCACCTCGCGTGCGACAGCCTCGAATTCGGCCAGCATCGGATCCATCCGGTGGGAATGGAACGCATGCGACACCCGCAACCGCGAGGTCTTCCGCCCGCGGTCGGCGAACCACCGCTCCAGCGCCGCGACCGGCTCCTCGTCGCCGGAAACGACCACGGCGACAGGCGAATTCACAGCGGCGATGGAGACACCGTCGACGAGCGCCTCGAAAACCTCGTCCTCGCTCGCCGCGATGGCCAGCATCGCGCCGCCTTCGGGCAGCCGCCCCATGAGGCGGCCACGCGCGGCGACCAACCGGCACGCGTCCGGTAGCGACCACACGCCGGCGAGATAGGCGGCGGCCAGCTCACCGATCGAATGTCCGATCAGGACGTCGGGCGTCACGCCGAACGAGTCCAGGAGCCGGCCCGTCGCGACCTCATACGCGAACAGCGCGGGCTGGGTGAACTCGGTCCGATTCAGGACATCGGCGTCGGCGGGACCCTCGGCCGGTAGGCCGGTGAACATCACCTGCTTCAGCGAACCGCCGAGCAGTGGGTCGAACCGCTCGCACAGCTCGTCCACCGCGGCGGCGAATACGGGGAACGCCTCGTACAGTTCACGTCCCATCCCGACCCGCTGCGCACCCTGTCCGGTGCACAGGAAGGCCGCCTTGCGCGGCGCCGCCTGCCCTGCCGTCACGCCGCCGACGGTGCTCGCAGTGCCGTGTTCGGCGAGTGCCGCCAGTCCGGCGAGCATCGTCTCGCGGTCGTCGGCGACGACCGCGGCCCTCCAGTCGAGCCGCGCGCGGGTCGTCAGCAGCGAATAGCCGATGTCTTCGACTGTCAGGGCGGGGTTTTCGGTCACCCATTGCCGCAGTTTGGTCGCCTGCGCGCGCAAGGCGTCCTCGGTTTTCGCCGATAGCAGCCACGGGGAGACACCGGCTGCCACCGCACGCGCACCACGATCGGCGGTGTCTTCCGCCGGTTCGGCAGGGGCCTCCTCCGCAGCGGGAGCCTCCTCCAGGATCACGTGCGCGTTGGTACCGCTGGCGCCGAAGGAGGACACGCCAGCGCGCCGCACCCGCTCGCCCGCCGGCCACGGTTCCGCCGTGGTGAGCAGCCGCACCGATCCCGCCGACCAGTCCACATGCGGCGTCGGAGCATCGACATGCAGTGTCGCGGGCAGCGTTTCGTGCCTGAAGGCCTGCACCATCTTGATCACGCCGCCCACACCGGCCGCGGCGGAGGTGTGGCCGATGTTCGACTTGAGCGAGCCGATCCGCAGCGGCTCTCCGGCGCGATCGCGTCCGTAGGCGGCGATCAGCGCCCGCGCCTCGATCGGGTCGCCGAGAGTGGTGCCGGTGCCGTGCGCTTCGACCACATCGACGTCGGCGGGCGCCAGACCGGCACTGGCGAGGGCCTGCGCGATCACCTTTTCCTGCGACGGACCGTTCGGAGCGGTCAGATGGCTGCTCGCGCCGTCCTGGTTGACCGCGCTGCCGCGGATGACCGCGAGGACCCGGTGGCCGTGCCTGCGCGCGTCGGACAACCGCTCGATCGCGAGCATGCCGAGGCCCTCGGAGAATCCGGTTCCGTCCGCCGCCGCCGCGAAGGCCTTGCACCGGGCATCCGGGGACAGCGCACCCTGCCGGGCGAAGGCGATCAACAGCGTGGGGTCGGACATCACGGTGACACCGCCCACCAGGGCGAGAGAGGTCTCGCCCTGCCGCAGCGCCTGACACGCCAGATGCAGGGCGACCAGCGACGACGAGCACGCCGTGTCCACCGAGAGCGTCGGACCTTTGAAACCGAAGGTGTAGGCGACGCGCCCGGACAGGACGCTGGCCGAAACACCGAGGTAGACATGACCTTCCGATTCGGCGGTCAGGCCAGGCGAACCCACACGCGGGCCGTAGTCCTGGTGGATCACGCCGGCGAACACTCCGGTGTCGCTGCCGCGCAACGTCACCGGATCGATGCCGGCGTCCTCCAATGCCTCCCATGCCGCTTCCAGGAACAGGCGCTGCTGCGGGTCCATCGCCTCGGCCGCGCGCGGGCCGATGCCGAAGAACGCGGCATCGAAATCGCCCGCCGCGTCGAGGAATCCGCCTTCCCGCGTGTAGATGGTGCCCGGCGCGTCCGGATCGGTGTCGAACAGGCGATCCAGGTCCCAGCCTCGGTCGGCAGGGAAGGGACCGACGGCGTCGGCACCGGAAGCGACCAGATCCCACAGCTGCGCGGGAGTTTCGACTCCGCCCGGATACCGACAGCTCATGCCGACGATCGCGATGGGTTCGCCGGCACGCTCTTCCAGATTCTGGATGTGCTTCTTGGCGGCGCGCAGGTCTCCGGTGAGCTTTCTCAGATACCGGCTGAGCCGTTCCTCGTTACTGGCGGCTGGGCTGCTCATGCTGGACCAAACTCCTCGTCGATGAGGTCGAAAAGCTCACTGTCGGAATGGAAATCGAGGTCGTCGTAGGCGCCGTCCGACGACCTGCCCGTCAGATAGGCACGCAGGCGCTCGTTGACGCCACGCAATCCGGCGACGGTCTCGTCGTTGTCGCTGCCGTCGGCGATGATCCGCTCGAGCAGGGCCTCCAGCCGCGCGATGTCGTCGGACACGGCCGATGCCGGTTGCGCGTGCGCTGTCGGCACGGTCTGTTCCAGCAGGTAGTCGGCGACATCTCCCGCGGTCGGGTAGTCGAAGACCAACGTCGAGGGCAGCGACAGACCCGTCAGCCTGGCGAGCCGGTTCCGGAACTCGACGCCGCCGAGGGAATCGAAGCCGAGTTCGCTGAAGCCGCGATCGGCTCCGATGTCGTCGGCCGAGCCGTAACCGAGCACCGCCGCCACGTGTTCGCGCACCAGATCGAGGACGACCCCGCGTCGCCTCGCCTCCGGTACACCGTGCAGACGCTCCTCGAGCGACAGTTCACGCCTCGATGCCGGTGCCGACCGGCCGCGTGCGCGAACGAACCCGCGCAGCACCGCCGGAATCGGACCGGCGTGCGCTTCCATGCGCAGTTTGTCGGTATCCAGCCGCAACAGCGCAGGCACCGGTTCGGCCGTGGTCAGCGATTCGTCGAACAATCGAAGGCCGTCGGTACGGTCCAGCGGAGCAAGGCCCAGCCGCTCCAACCGGTTCATGGCCGCGCGGTCCAGCGCGCCGGTCATGCCGATGTCCTGCTGCCACGGCCCCCAGGCGAGTGCGAGCGCAGGCAGTCCCTCGGCACGGCGTTGCCTCGCGAGGGCGTCCAGGAAGCCGTTCGCGGCAGCGTAATTCGCTTGCCCCGCCGAGCCGATCATTCCGGCGATCGAGGAGAACAGCACGAACGCTGACAGATTCAGGTCCCTGGTGAGCTCGTGCAGATGCCAAGCCGCGTCCGCCTTGGCAGCGAACACCCGATCGACCTGGTCGCCGGTGAGCGTGTGGAACGTGCCGTCGTCGAGCACGCCCGCGGCGTGGACGACACCGGTGAGCGGGTGCTCCGCTGGCAGGCCGTCCAGCAGCTCGCGAAGCGCGTCGCGGTCGGTGACATCGCAGGCGGCGATCCGCACCTCGGCACCGGATCGGGAGAGTTCCGCGGCGAGTTCCCTCGCTCCGTCGGCACGCTCGCCGCGACGGGATACCAGCAGTAGTCGCCGCACACCGTGCGTGGTGACCAGGTGCCGGGCCAGCAGCGCGCCCAATCCCCCGGTCCCGCCGGTGATCAGCACGGTGCCGGAACCGAACGCTATGTGCTCGGCCGCCTGGGCGGTCAGTGCCTCCAGTCGCGGTGCCAGGACGTGGTCGCCCCGCACTGCCACCTGCGGCTCTCCGCTCTCGAGCACGGCTCGAATCGCATCGGCGGAAATCTGCTGTGCACCAGCAGATTCGCCCACGTCGAGCAGCACGATTCGCTCCGGGTACTCGGTCTGCGCGCTGCGTATCAGCCCCCACACCGCGGCCGATGCGGTGTCCGGCGTCTCCTCGGGCAGGGCTGCCGCACGGCTGGTCAGCACGACCAGCCGCGACCGTGCGAATCGCTCGTCGGCCAACCAATCTCGCACCGTGCGCAAGGCGGCAGCGACCCGGACCCGTGCAGGCGACTGCGAATCGCCGTGCAGCGCAGCGGCTTCGGACCACACCACGACGTCTGGCACCGTCGAAGCCGAGGCGAGCGCGGTCGGATCCGGATACCGATCGTCGATGTCGTCCACACGCGCGGCTCCCAGCACGGCCATGCTTCCGGTCCCGGTGTATCCGTCGGGCTTCTCCATCGGCACCCAGCGCAACCCGTACCGTGCCGCGCGTCCGCCCGGCAGTGTGGCGCGGAATTGCTGGACGTCGTAGGAGCGCATAACGGCTTCGTCGATGGTGACCACCGGCGTTCCGTCCTGGTCGACGGCCACCACGGTGATCGCCTCACCGCTGCGGCGGATGGCCATCACCCGCAACGTCCGGACCGTGGACGTGGTGTGGATTTGCGTTGCGCCCCAACGGAACAGGAGTTTGCCCTCGGTGGGATCGCCCTTGTGGTCCGGCCAGATCAAACAGGCGATTCCCGCATGCATCACCATGTCGAACAGCGCCGGATGCAACTGGAATCGGTCGGCCGGGAATTCCTGGTTCAGGGTGACCTCGGAGAACACCGTGTCACCGCTGCGCCACGCGGCATCCACGCCGAGGAACGAGGCGCCGTATTCCAGTCCGGCGGCCCGCGCCACCTGAGCCGGAATCCACTCGGTATCCACCGGTTCGGCGTCGACCGGCGGCCACGGAGCGTTTCGCAGCATGTCCATCAGTCCGATGTCGGTCAGCTGCCGACCGCTCAGCACGCCACTGGCGTTGCGCGTCCACTCACTGCCTGCCCCATCGCCGGTGCGGCGATAGTGGAACGTGAACGATCTACGTCCCGTGGAATCCGGTTCCCGCACCAGCACTTGGAGTTCGACCTCGCCATCCGCGGGCGGGAGAATCGGCGTCTCGAGGATGAGCTCCTCCACGGCACCGCATCCGATTCGCGGCCCCGCGACCAGCAGCATCTCCATGAGCGCGGCACTCGGGACGACCACAACGCCGTAGGTGGTGTGGTCGGCGATCCAGGGATGGGTGCGCAGCGAGAGCCGCCCAGTGAACAGCCACTCGTCGCGGTCGGCCACTCGCACCACGTCGGTGAGCAGCGGGTGTTCCGAGGTCGCGTTGCTCGTCTCCACCGGGCTGGGTTCGAGCCAGTACCGCCGATGGTCGAAGGCGTAGGTGGGCAGGGCGATTCGTGCCACCCGGCGGGTGGCGAACAGCGGATTCCAGTCGACGGACAGCCCGGCGGTGTGCGCGTGGCCGAGCATGGTCAGGAACTGTTCGACCTCGTCCTGCTCTCGACGGGCCGCCGCGGCGACCACCGATCGAGACTCGGCTTCCTCGGGCAGCGTGTGCCGCGTCATCGCCGCCAGCACCGCGTCGGGTCCGACTTCGAGGAAGCGGCGTACACCCGATGCCACCAGCGTCTCGACACCGGGCGCGAACCGCACCGCGGCGCGCACCTGTGCCGCCCAGTACCCCGGATTCAGGATCTCGTCGCCTGCGACCCGTCCGGAGATGTTCGACACCAACGGAATTCGCGGTGCGTTGAAGGTCATTCGCGCCGCGACCGCCTCGAACTCCGCCAGCATCGGCTCCATCCGAGGGGAATGGAACGCGTGCGACACCCGGAGTCGGCTCGTCTTGCGACCGCGCTCGGCGAACTGCCGATCGATCTCCTCGATGACGTCCTCGTCACCCGAAACCACCACGGCCCCAGGCGCGTTCACCGCAGCTAGGGACACACCATCGCCGAATCCGGCCAGCGCCGCGTGGATTTCGGTCTCGGACGCGGCGACCGCGAGCATGGCGCCGCCCGACGGCAGCGCGTCCATCAGCCGCCCTCGCGCCGCGACCAGCTCGCAGGCGTCTTCCAGCGACCACACGCCGGCCACGTACGCCGCGGCCAGTTCACCGATCGAGTGCCCGATCACCATGTCCGGGACGAGCCCGAACGACTCCAGCAGCCGATACAGCGCCACTTCGAACGCGAACAGCGCGGGCTGGGTGAGCCGGGTCCGGTCCAGAATGCCGGTCCCCGCTGACCCTTTCGAGCGACCTGACAAGCTGTCGCCGGCGGTGACGCCCTGATCGTCGATCAGGTGTCCGGTGAACATCGCCGGCTTCAGCGAGCATCCGAGCAGCGGATCGAACCGGGCGCACACCTCGTCCAGCGCGGCGGCGAATACCGGGAAGGCCTCGGCGAGACCCGCACCCATTCCGACCCGCTGCGCGCCCTGACCGGTGAACAAGAAGGCGGTCTTCCCCGAGCCTGCGGCGCCGGAAACCACTCCGGCCGAGGCGGATCCGGCGACCAGCTTCGCCAGCCGCGCGAGCAGCTCGTCGCGATCGGAACCGAGGACCATCGCGCGCCACTCGTGCCGCGCACGTGTCGTGGCGAGCGAATAGGCCACATCCGCCGGATCGGCGTCGGGGTGATCGATCAGCCACTGCTGCAGTTTCGCCGCCTGCGCCCGCAGGGCGTTCTCGCTCTTGGCCGACACCACCCAGGGCACCGCCGCGAGCGGGTGGTCGGTAGCAGGTGGCGAGACGACGGGCTGCGGGGCGGGCGCCTCCTCGAGGATCAGGTGGGCGTTGGTTCCGCTGACTCCGAACGAGGACACACCGGCCCGGCGAACCGCACCTCCTGCGCGCCATGGTTCGGGCTGGGTCAGCAGGCGCACCGCGCCCGCGGACCAATCCACGTGCGGGGACGGCGCTTCCGCGTGCAAGGTCGGGGGCAGCGTTTCGTGTCGCAGCGCCTGCACCATCTTGATCACGCCACCGACACCGGCCGCGGCCACGGTGTGACCGATGTTCGACTTGATCGATCCGATGCGCAGCGGCTGCCGATCCCCACGCTCCTGCCCGTATGCCGCGATCAACGCGTTGGCTTCGATGGGATCCCCCAGGGGAGTTCCGGTTCCGTGCGCTTCCACCGCATCCACGTCGGCGGACGTCAGTCCGGCATTCGCGAGGGCCTGCGCGATCACCCGCTCCTGCGACGGACCGTTCGGCGCCGTCAGGCCATTGCTCGCACCGTCCTGATTCACCGCACTGCCCCGAATGACGGCCAGGACGTCGTGGCCGAGCCGCTGCGCGTCCGACAGCCGCTCCAGGATCAGGACGCCCACGCCCTCGGCGAAGGCCACACCGTCGGCCGCGGCGGAGAACGCCTTGCAGCGGCCATCCGGCGACAGGCCGCGTTGCCGCGCGAAATCCACGGAGAGATAAGGGGTCGCGGCCACGGTGACACCACCGGCCACGGCCAGCGACGTTTCGCCTTGACGCAGGGCCTGACAGGCCAGATGCATGGCCACCAGCGAGGACGAGCACGCGGTATCGATCGTGACCGCCGGTCCCTCGAGACCGAAGACGTAGGCCACCCGGCCGGAGACGACACTGTGGGTGGTGCCGGTCAGCCGGAATCCTTCCAGGTCGCCGGTCACCCGGTCGACGTATCCGGAGGCGCACGCACCCGCGAACACACCGGTGTCGCTGCCGCGCAAGATGTTCGGGTCGATTCCCGAATCCTCCAGCGCCTCCCAGGACGCTTCCAGCAGCAACCGCTGCTGCGGATCCATCGCCAGGGCTTCGCGCGGGCTGATGCCGAAGAACCCGGCGTCGAAATCGCCCGCGTCGTCCAGGAATCCGCCGCCGCGGCTGTAGACCGTGCCAGGCTTGTCCGGGTCCTGGTCGATCAGCCGCTCGAGATCCCAGCCGCGATCGTCGGGGAACTCGGTGGTGGCATCGGTCCCCGACCGCACCAGATCCCACAACTGCTCCGGGGTTCGGACGCCGCCGGGGAATCGGCAGCTCATGCCGACGATCGCGATGGGCTCGTCCGCGCGGACGCGGCGCGACACCCGCGCCGTCCTGGGACCGGATTCTGTTCCCTCGATCTTGGACCGCAAGAGCGTGGCGACCGCCGCGGCGGTGGGATGGTCGAAGACCAGGGTGGACGGCAGCTGGACACCGGTGGCCTTCGACAGCCGGTTGCGGAATTCGACGCCGCCGAGCGAGTCGAATCCCAGCGCGTCGAATCGCTCGTCGGTGCTGATGTCTTCGGCGGAACGGTGTCCCAGCACGGCCGCCGCGTGCTCCCTGACCAAGTCGAGCACGACCTCGGCGCGTTGGCCCTCCGGTACCCGGCTCAGTCGTGTGCCAAGCGAACTCGACGCGGCCGCCGTCCGTTCCGTGGTGCGGGGCAGGAAACCACGGAACACCGCGGGCACCGCACCGTCGCGCGCTTCGCGCCGCAGCTCCGCCGGGTCGAACCCGATCGCCGCCAGGTGCGCGGCGACGCGGTCACCGGCCGCATCGAACAGCCGGAGGCCTTCGTCGTTCCTGAGCGGGTGGAGGCCGAGCCTTTCCCAGCGGGCGACGGCGCCGCGGTCCAAGCCACCGGTCATGCCCGCGGCGGAATTCCAGGGTCCCCACGCCAGCGAAGTCGCGGACAGCCCTTCGGCTCGGCGACGCAGCGCCAGCGCGTCGAGGAATGCGTTGGCCGCCGCGTAGTTGGCCTGTCCCGCCGATCCGATCGTTGCCGCTACAGAGGAGAACAGCACGAAGGCCGACAGGTCACGGTCGCGGGTGAGGTCGTGCAGGTGCCATGCGGCGGCGGCCTTCGAGTCGAACACTCGCCGCAGTTGCTCGGCGGTCAGGCTCCCGAGGGTGCCGTCGTCGAGGACGCCCGCCGCGTGGACGACGCCGGTCAGCGGATGATCGGATTCGATCGAATCCAGCAGCGAGCGGAGGGCTTCTCGATCGCCGACATCGCAGGCCGCCACCCGAACGGCAGCACCGGCTTCCGACAGGTCGGACACCAGTCGCGTTGCGCCGTCAGAGGTTTCGCCACGCCTGGAGACAAGCAGCAAATGGCGTACTCCGTGTGCGGCGACGAGATGTCGTGCCACGAGCGCGCCGAGGCCGCCGGTGCCGCCGGTGATCAGTACGGTGCCGGTACCGAACGACGGGTGGGCCCGGCCCGGCTCGGCATCGTGCTCGGCTCGTGCTCTCGCAAGCCTCGGCACCAGCAACGCGCCGTCGCGCACCGCGGCCTGCGGTTCCTCTGCCGCGATCACCGCGCCGATCAGCGTCGGGTAATCCATGGACGCCGCGGCCGACGAGTCGGCGTCGAGCAGGACGAACCGGCCCGGATACTCGGATTGGGCGCTGCGCAGCAGGCCCCAGACGGCTGCCGCGGCGAGATCCGGTGCCGCGCCGGGCAGCCCGGCACCGTTCGTGGTCAGCACGACCAGGCGAGTGTCGGCCAGACGGTCTTCGGCCAACCAGGCCTGTACCGTCGCCAACACCGATTCCAGGTGACCGCGAACGGCCACCGGATCGTCGGCCGCGGCACCGATCCCCGGATGCCAGCACACGACATCCGGAACAACCTCCGCCGCAGCGATTTCCGATGGAGACGGATAACTGGCGTCGATTCCGGCGACCGGTACCGACCCGAGTACGGCCATCCGGTCCCCGGACGAACTCGATGTCGAGGCCGGTGCCGGAGTCCACTGGATCTCGTAGAGGTCGGCGTCGTCCCCGGCCAGCGTGGCGCGCATCTGTTTCACGTCGTATGGCCGCATGACGACCGCGTCGACGGAGATCACGGGCCGTCCCGAATCATCGACGGTCGCCACCGAGATCGTCTCCGGGCCGGTCGCGACGGCGATGACCCGCAGCGCCGTCGCCTTGACCAGCGGCTGGTGCAGTCGCGCCCCGCCCCAGCGGAACAGCAACCGGCCGGTGTTCGGATCGCTGTCCTGGTCGTGCCAGACGAGCCCGGCCAGTCCGGCGTGCATCACCAGGTCGAGCAGGGCGGGATGCAGATCGAACCGCTCGGGTTCGGGCGCGGCCGTCGTGTCCAGGGTGATCTCGGAGAAGACGGTTCCCCCGCGCTGCCATGCGGCGTCGACGCCGAGGAACGCCGGACCGTATTCGAGTCCGGATCCCTTGGCGATCCGCTCGGGAATCCATGCGGTGTCGAGGATTTCGGCGTCGGCGGGCGGCCACGCCTCGTCGCGCAGCCGGTCCAGCAGAGCGTCGTCGCCGTCCCAGGAGGGGGCCAGGACGCCGCTGGCGTTGCGCACCCATTCGCCCGCCGCCTTGCGGAAGTAGAAGTCGAACGGTCGCCGCCCGGTCCCGTCCGGCTCCCGCACCGACACCTGGAGTTCGACCTCGTCGTCCTCCGCCGGAAGGATCGGAGCCTCCAGGGTCAGCTCCTCGACGACGCCGCAACCGATTCCGCTGCCCGCGACGAGCAGGAACTCGACGAGCGTCGCGCTCGGCAGCACCACGGTGCCGTATGTCATATGGTCGGCGACCCACGGGTCGGTCGGCAGCGAGAACCGGCCGGTGAAAACGAACTCGTCCTTACCCGCCACCGGGACGACGCCGGTGAGCAACGGGTGGCCGTGGGGGTCACCGGTCGCTTCGGGGCGCGGCGGCAACCAGTACCGCTGGTGTTGGAAGGCGTAGGTGGGCAGGGGAACTCGCCGTCCCGCCGGTCGACGGAACAGTCGCGTCCAATCCACGCGCGCACCGGACGTGTGAGCGTGCGCCAGCATCGTCAGGAATTGTTGGGGCTCATCGTGATCCCGGCGCGCTGCGGCGGCCACCACCCCGTCCACACCCTCAGGAAGGGTCTGCCTGGTCATCGCCGCCAGCACCGCGTCGGGCCCGATTTCCAGGAATCGGCGCACATCCGAGGCGATCAGCACCTCGATACCCGGCGCGAATCGCACCGCGGCCCGCACCTGCCGAACCCAGTAGGCGGGTTCCAGCATCTCGTCACCGGCGAGCAGGCCGGACACGTTCGACACCACCGGGAGGCGAAGCCGGTGGTACACCAGTCCCTTTGCGACCAACTCGAATTCGGCCAGCATCGGCTCCATCCGATGCGAGTGGAAGGCGTGACTGACCCGCAGCCGCGAGGTCTTCCTTGCGCGCTCGACGAACAGGGCCTCGATCTCGGCGACCGCGTCCTCGTCACCCGAGATCACCAGAGCCTCGGGCGCGTTAACGGCGGCGACCGACACTCGGCCGGGATACCGAGCGACGACATCGTTCACGTCGGTTTCGGACGCCCCGATGGCGAGCATCGCGCCGCCCTCCGACAGCGCACCCATGAGACGGCCGCGTGCTGCCACCAACCGGCAGGCATCCTCGAGCGACCACAGGCCCGCGACGTACGCGGCCGCGACTTCGCCGATCGAATGGCCGATCAACACGTCCGGGGTGACGCCGAACGATTCCAGCAGGCGATACAGCGCCACCTCGAAGGCGAACAGCGCGGGCTGGGTGAACTCCGTCCGATCCAGATCCGTGGCACCGGTCCCGCCGGTGAACATGAGTTGCTTCAGCGAGCATCCCAGCAGCGGATCGAACTGGGCGCACACCGCATCCAACGCGTCCGCGAAGACCGGGAACGCTTCGTACAGGCCGGCGCCCATACCGATCCGCTGGGCGCCCTGACCGGTGAACAGGAATGCCGTCATCCCCGATCCTGCGGCGCCCGCGACGACGCCGGTGCCGGTTCCCGATTCGGCGAGACTCGTCAACCGTTCCAGCAACTCGTCCCGATCGCGACCGAGGACCACAGCACGCGAATCCAGCTGTGCCCGTGCGGTCGCCAGCGAGTAGGCCGTCTCCGTGATGTCGATCTCCGACCGCTCCGACAACCACTCACGCAGCCGCGCGGACTGGGCACGCAGACCTGCCTCGCCCTTGCCCGACACCAGCAAGGGAATGAGCGGCACGGTGGTGTTCGACGGCCGCTCCGCGCCGTCTTCGCTGTCGCCCTCGGCAGCCGCGACGGGGACGGCCGGGGCTTCTTCGAGGATCACGTGCGCGTTGGTGCCGCTGATCCCGAACGACGACACACCCGCCCGGCGCACCCGATCGCCAACGGACCACGGTTCGGCCTCGGTCAACAGACGCACCGCGCCTGCGGCCCAATCCACATGCGGCGACGGCGAATCGACGTGCAGCGTGCGCGGCAGCCGTTCGTGCCGCATCGCCTGCACCATCTTGATCACACCGGCCACACCGGCGGCGGCAACGGCGTGGCCGATATTCGACTTCAAGGAACCGATCCGCAACGGTTCCCGATCGCCGCGATCCTGTCCGTAGGCAGCGATCAACGCCTGCGCTTCGATCGGATCGCCCAGGGCCGTACCGGTTCCGTGCGCCTCCACCGCGTCCACGTCGACCGCCGAGATCCCCGCGTTGGCGAGGGCCTGCGCGATGACCCGCTCCTGCGACGGACCGTTCGGCGCGGTCAAGCCATTGCTCGCGCCGTCCTGGTTCACCGCACTACCGCGAACAACGGCAAGGATGTTGTGGCCGAGCCGCTGGGCGTCCGAAAGTCGCTCGAGCACAAGGACACCCGCGCCCTCCGACCACGCCACACCGTCGGCGGCGGCCGAGAACGCCTTGCAACGACCGTCCGGTGACAGGCCGCGCTGCCGGGCGAAGTCCACGTACAGATACGGACTCGCCGCGACTGTCACACCACCGGCGAGAACAAGCGAGCTGTCGCCTTGGCGCAGCGCCTGACACGCCAGATGCACCGCCACCAGCGACGACGAGCACGCCGTATCCACCGTGACCGCCGGACCTTCCAGGCCGAACACGTACGCGACGCGACCCGAGATGACGCTGTGCGACGTGCCGGTCAGCCGGAAGCCCTCCAGGTCACCGGTCACCCGGCCGGAGTATCCCGACGAGCAGGCACCGGCGAAGACGCCGGTGTCGCTGCCCCGCAACGACGTCGGGTCGATGCCCGCGTCCTCCAGGGCTTCCCATGCCGTTTCGAGCAACAGCCGTTGCTGCGGATCCATCGCCAGCGCTTCGCGTGGGCTGATGCCGAAGAAGCCGGGATCGAAATCACCTGCATCGCTGAGGAATCCGCCATGGCGCGTGTAGACCATGCCCGGCTTGTCGGGGTCCGGGTCGAACAGCCGGTCCAGATCCCAGCCGCGATCGGTCGGGAATTCGCCGATCGCGTCCCGGCCCGCAGCCACCAGGTCCCACAAATCCTCGGCCGAACGCACACCGCCCGGGAATCGGGCACCGATGCCGACAATGGCGATCGGCTCATCCGACATCGTGGCTAGTCGGCCGGCGGGGCTGGTGAGCTCAGCGCGCCGCTTCCCATGGTCGGTCGCCGTGACGCGCGCCCGGAGCAGCGCCGCGACCGCGGTCGCGGTCGGGTGGTCGAAGACGAGCGTCTTCGGCAGCGGCACACCGGTGGCCCGAATCAACCGGTTCCGCAGCTCCACTCCGCTGACGGAGTCGAAGCCGAAATCGGTGAACGGCAGGTCCGGGTCGATCGACCGGGCCGACTCGTGGCCGAGTACCGCGGCGGCATGCTCGCGGACGATGCCGAGAACTACTGTGTCGCGCTGATATTCAGGTGTGGCCGACAGTGCGCGAGCGAGCGGGCCGTCTTCCCACTGCTCATCGCCCTCGGATGGTCGTCCCTCGGAAACGCGCTCCTCGGTTGCCGCATCGACGTCGGTCACACCGGTGAAGCCACCGGAAGGGACCGGCACACCGGACCAGAAGTCGCGACGCTGAAACGCGTACGGCGGCAGGTCGATCCGCGCGCCGCCTTTTACCAACACCGCCGGATCCACCTGCACGCCAGCGCAATACGCCTGCGCCAAGGACGCCGCGAACCGTTCCGGCCCGCCCGCACCGCGCCGCAACGACCCGACAACGGAGACGCCCTCGGCCGCACCGGCCGCCTCGGCGGTAACCCCGATGCCCATCGTGAGCACCGGATGCGGACTCGTCTCGACGAACGCGTTGATGCCGTCGGCGATCAGCGCCGTCACAGCGTCGGCGAATCGAACCGGTTCCCGCAGCGACCGATACCAGTAGTCGGCATCCAGTTCCGCCGTATCCAAGCGGTCGGCGAAGACCGTGGAAAAGAACGGCACCGAACCAGACTGCGGGCGAATCGGTTTCAGTTCCTCGAGCAACCGATCACGTAGCCGCTCGACCGCCTTCGAATGCGACGCGTAATCCACCGGAATCCGGCGGGCCCACACACCCGCGTCGGCGCAGGCGGTGAGAAACTCCTCCATCGCAGGAACATCACCGGCTATCACGGTCTGCGCCGGTCCGTTCACCGCCGCCAACGACAGCCGGTCCCCGTACGCCGACAAACGTTCCCGGACCGCGTCGGCGCCGAGTCCGATCGAGGCCATACCGCCCCGTCCGGCAAGCTCGTCGGCGACCGCCCGCGACCGGAGCGCGACCACACGCGCCGCGTCCGACAGCGACAGCCCACCGGCGATGTGGGCGGCGGCGATCTCGCCCTGGGAATGGCCGATCACCACGTACGGCTCCACACCGGCCGCCCGCCACATCGTGGCCAGCGAGACCATCACCGCGAACAGCACCGGCTGCACCACGTCCACGCGCTCCAGCGGGGGCGCGTCCGCTTCCCGGCGCAGCACCGCCGTCAGCGACCAGTCCACGTACGGCCTCAGTGCCGCTTCGCATTCCGCGATCGACTCCGCGAACACCCCACCCGCATCCAGCAGGCCTAGCGCCATGCCCTCCCACTGGCTGCCCTGGCCCGGAAAGACGAAGGCGACCCGGCGCTGCTCGGCATGCTCGGTTGTCGGCTCGATCGATACAGCGGGCGCGGTCGGGTCTGCCAGGACCGCCAAACCGGCCAGCAGCTCCGCTCGATCCTGTCCGACGACATTGCCGCGCCACTCCATCTGCGCTCTGGTTGTCAGCAGCGAATGCGCCACATCGACCGGATCCAGCTCAGGATGACGGAGCAGCCACTCGCGGAGCCGGGCCGCTTGCGCGCGCACGCCGTCCTCCGTGCGGGCCGACACCACCAACGGCACCGCACCGGGCGCGCCGCTTACCGCTGACGCGGCGGACCCGACGGCGGGCGCCTCCTCCACGATCACGTGGGCATTCGAGCCGCCCATACCGAACGACGACACACCCGCACGGCGTACGTCGTCCGCGGGCCAGCTCTCGGTGCCCGTTACGACCCGTAAACCCAGTTCCTCGAGCGGAATTCGCGGATTCGGTGTCTCGAAGTTCAGGCTGGCCACCAGTTCTCGGTTGGTCAGACAGAGCACGGTCTTGATCAGGCCCGCGATACCGGAAGCACCTTCCAGATGCCCGATGTTCGTCTTGACCGATCCGACGGCCAGCGGTGCGTCCGTGGCCCGGTGCACGCCGTAGGTTTCGCCGAGCGCGGCGGCCTCCACCGGATCACCGGCGGGCGTCCCGGTGCCGTGCAATTCGACGTACTGCACCGACGGCGCCTCGACACCGGCGGCGCTCATGGCGGAGCGGATCGCCGCCGCCTGCGCATCCCGGCTCGGCGCGCTAAGCACTCGGCGTTCGTTGCCGGTGTTGACCGCGCTGCCGCGGATCACGGCGTGAATCCGGTCGCCGTCGGCGATCGCCCTGGCCAGTGGTTTCAGCACCACCACGCCGCCACCCTCGCCGCGCACGAACCCGTCGGCCCGCGCGTCGAAGGTGTGGCACGCGCCGAGCGCCGACTGCGCGCCGAACTGTTCGATGCGTTCACCGCTCGTCGGCGACAGGATCAGGTTCAGGCCACCGGCCAGAGCCACCTCGCTCTCGCCGCTGCGCAGGCTCTCACAGGCCAGATGCACCGCGACCAGCGAGGATGCTTGGGCGCTGTCGACGACGATGCTCGGTCCGCTGAAACCGAAGTAGTTCGAGACGCGATTGGCGATGACGCCACGTCCGACACCCCACAGCGAGTGGCGGCTGACTCCCTGACCGCCTTGGGAGGCAAGGATTTCGGCGAAGTCGCCGCCCGTGCAGCCGAGGTAGACGCCACATCGCCGGGCGTCGCGCGCGGTGGCGGCCAGGCCCGCGTCCTCGAGCGCTTCCCAGCTCAATTCCAGCGCCAGCAGCTGTTGCGGATCGATCGCCCGCGCCTCGTTGGGCGAGACACCGAAGAAATCCGCGTCGAACTGACCTGCGGTGTCGATGAATCCGGCCCGCTCGGTGAGGTTCGCGCGCGTGGAAGGAGCTGCGCCGATCGCGGCGCGCCCCGCTCTGAGCAGCTGCCAGAAACTGTCGAGATCGGCCGCTCCCGGCATTCTGCAGGACATGCCGATGATGGCGACGGCAAAGGCCGATCCGTTCACCTCTGAACATCCTTCCTCAGCGCACGCTGTGACCCCCCGTCACGATCGATTCGTGGTTAAACCAAAGATTGCGTTAAGATTTATTGAGACAGTCCGGCGCAGACGGCTCATATTTCGCCATAACGGATTTCGACATTGTCGAGGGTCGGCGAATCGCCCCGAATAATGCGAAACGTCTTCCACGGACAGCCCAGAGGAGACGACGCAGGTCAGGACGAAACCTGACTGTGCCGTCGGGCTCAGTAGAGCAATCGATCAGCGAGCGACGCTGAAAATGAAGCGCTACGAGGGATGCCAGCGGATTGCGGCGCGCGTTAGAGGGGGGTAGTGCCCGAACAAGGTGCGCAGTCGCACCTACGCTATGGCGATGTGGATTGGCACAACGATCCCTCTCGGAATTTCGTACGACAGCACAGGATTCATGGTTACTGAACAGTATTTGCACGATCTCGAGCTTGTCAACCGTCCTGACGCATCGCGCTGGTTACCCTGACCGAGGACGAGCCGCGGGCTCGATCGAGTCGAAGATCGCCGGTCGACTCCGGCGCGGGATCGGTGAGGAACCGATGGACCGTCGGCATCGTCCGCCGCGGTCCTCGTGCGCCGCACGAACGAATCAGGCAACCCGAAGACCTGGCAACCGACGCCGAGAGCATGACCGCCCGTGCCCCCAGTGATGCGGCGGGCGATCCGAGCGCACGCGGCGACTACAACTAGGCCTCCCCCAGGTGCCCGACTCCCGGTTGCGGTTACCGGTTCGCAGCGCCGCATATTTGACCGATCGGTCGCAACATCCTAGTATCTCGAAACATGGCGCGTGCCAAGGAATTCGCCCCCGGCGCGGTGGTCGAACTCGCACCGGAACGGTACCGGCAGCGCAGCTACGAAGCGACCTCGGCATCGGATCCGACCGAGCACCTCGCTACCGCCCGCACACCCGCGGGCTCGGCCACATACGCGAGCTCTTCACGAAGGCATCACAACACCACGCGGAGGCCGCCGACGCGCGCGGGGGAATCGACTCGGCCGGGTCCGGACCTGCTTGCAACGCCCTGATCCTGTCCAGGATCGAATCACCTTGGGCGCGAAGGGAAAAAGAACTACTCGTGACGGGCTAGGCCGAAGCCCCGCGGGTCGCATCCGCGCCGCGCTGTCCCGCGTCGGCGGCGGCCGCCAGCGACGGGTCGCCGAGGAAGTCACCGGCGAACGTGATGGGGCCGAGGGAGCGACCGAGCGTTCGCTGGGCGTCGCGCTTGCCGGGCGCCCAGTAGGGCACCACCCGCGGCTGCCGCTTGACGACCACGTGCTCGATCTTGTCCTTCAGCTCGGGTAGCACCTTGACGAGGTCGCTGACGAACAAGGCCTCGATCTGCTCGTCCGTGAGCTTGTTCAGGTCGTCGGCGCGTGAACCGCCCGCCAGGCACACCAGCGCGCCACCGGGCTTACGCGGACCGCCGGTGCGCTGCGGCGCGGAATGATTGAAGATCGCCTGGAACGACATGCCTTGCGTCGCGATGGCGTAGTAGTCGTCCCACCGCTGCGGCCCTTCCTCTTTGGTGAAGATGCCCGCGAGGATGTACCGGCCGTAGTTGGTATCGCCAAGGGCGGCACGGTATTCCGCGGGCAGGTCCGTCAAGATCTGCAGAGCGCTGTCGGTCGGCACCGCGATGACGACGCGCCGCGCGGTCAGCGTCACCGGACCCGTCGCATCGGTGTACCGGACAGTCGCGTAGTCGTCGTTCCAGGTCACGGATCGCACGTGGGCGCCGAGACGCAAGCGCGTCCCCAGTTCGTCGGCCAGTGCGTCGGTGAAGGCCTGGTTGCCGCCGACCGGAAGCGCGAAGTTGGGCACCTCCGACGCTTTCATGAGTTGCGTGCCGATCGAGAAGGCGAGCTGGGTCGCCGCGGTCTCCTCGGGATCGCAACCGATCCACTGACCGGCCCAATCCGAGAAGATCTCCCTAACCTCGTCCGTCTTGACGCCGCGCATGAGCCAGGACGCCGGCTGCGAGTCCAAGAACGCCCGGTAAGCCTGCGCGTCCTCGGCGTTCTTGTTGGCCATGAACCGGTTGTAGACACGTTGGATTCGCAACCCGAGCATCGCCAGCTCGACCTTGGCCCGCAGTGACATCCGGGTGCGCAGGAGCATCCACGCCGGGTTGTCGGCGCGTACCGTCCGGCCCTCGCGATAGAGGGCGACTTTCGCGTCGGCCAGGGATCCGAGCTGGATGCCGTACTTGTCGATCACGTCGAACAGCACCCCGGTGCCTTCAGTGAACTGGGCGCCGATATTGAGCCAGTAATCCCCTCGACACACCGACTCCACACGCCCGCCCGGCCTGCTCGCGGATTCCAGAACGACGACGTCTTCCGAAGGCGCGAGCGTGACGCCCGCGACCAGTCCCGCGATACCGGCACCGACGACCACCACATCGCACTGCTGTTCGCGGGCGGTCGCGGCGGTCAGCTCACTGCTGCGCGAATCTGTCATCGTTCTTCCTCACTTCGCCGTTCCGAACAACCCGGCGGCCAGGCCGACCACCGAGGGAGAGTCGGGTGAATCCGTCCGACCGGCGCAGGCACGACTCCGGCGAACTTCCGATACACGAATTCGATTCGGGTTCGAATATAGGAGCGCCGCCCGGAGGGTGTCAAGACCTCGAGAAGCACTCGGCCCCGCCTCGCAGATGCGTAGACGGGGCAGAGGCTCAACCGCTACTTCACGAAGTTGCGCACGCCATCGAAAACCGTCGCCGACGACAGCAGCCCGAGATGGCCTAGGCACAGCGTCCGGGTGTTGGCGGCACCGCTGAGAATGGTGCTCTCATCGGGGTTGATGATCTCGTCGCACGGCGACCACCAGGTGCCGTAGTTCACCTGACCGGGGGTTTCGTCGGCGCTGTTGAGTTCGGCCAGGAAGGCCGAGCCGGGCCGCATCTCCACGCAGGAGGCGTCGAAGCATCCGTTGGCACTGTCGGTGCCGTGGTTGGGGCCGCCGATGGAGACCCAGTCGTCGACGAAATTCAGGCCGTCCAGGTTCTTCAGGTACCAGCGACTGTTGAGGCCGCCCATCGAATGGGTGACCACGTCGACCTTGGCGGCACCTGTCTTCGCGCGCAGCGCATCGACCTGCGCTTTCACCTCCAGCGCGATGTCCTCGTTCGACTGGGAGCTGTCGTAGCTGAATCGTGCCAACTCTCTTATGGAGTACCCCGCGCCCAGGAATCGGCCCCACATGTAGTCCCAGTTCGACGCCGATCCCTGCCAACCGTGGACGAAAAGGATCGGATCTCGCGGCGGCGCCGCAGCGGCCTCCGGCACGGTGATGCCGAGTGAAGCGGCAGCCGTAGCGACCGCGGTGATCGCGGCCATCGCGAGGCGGCGCGTGATCGATGTGATGTGCATGATTCGAACTCCGATCTGCTCGCTGCGCTGCGAGCAGACAGAAACTAGCGCCGCAAGGTTTATCCCGCTCACTGTGAAACATGACCGTGTCGAGCCGCTCACCGCCCATGCCGCCGCGTTCCGGCAGCGCTGATCGATCCCGGTCGGCCGGTCCGGTGCCCGTGGTGCAGCTTGTTGCAGGGGATGTGCAGCGACTGCCCTTCCGGCGCAAGGGGTTCGGCGGTAAGGATCGGTGTATGGATCGTTTCGATGTCATCGACACCTGTACCCGCATGGTCTGGTTTACCGATCACCGCGACTGGGACGCACTCGAGCAAGTCTTCGCCGAACAGGTGACGCTGGACTACACCAGCCTCAACGGCGGCGAACCGGTGGTGCTGACCCCGGAGCAGATCGTCGGCGCCTGGCGGGAGACCCTCGGCGGGTTCGCCGCGACCCAGCATCTGCTTGCCAACCACCTGGTCGCTATCGACGGTGACACCGCGGTGTGCACGGCCTCGTTCCAGGCGACGCACCGCAAAGCCGACGCCTTCGGCGCGTCGTTGTGGACGCTGGGCGGCAGCTACCGGTTCGACCTCGTGCGCACCGACGGCACTTGGCGGATCCGAGGCGTGGTGATGACCGCGCTGTGGGGCGACGGCAATCGCGGCCTGCTGCCCGGATGAAAGCACTGACAGCGACGACCGCTTCCGCGAGAGGAACGAAATGACGAAGGTCGAATTCGACAGTGCCGGTGTGAAACTCGTCGGCAACCTGTTTCTGCCCGATACCGAGGGACCGGTACCCGGCGTGGTGGTCGCGGGGACATGGACCAGTGTGAAGGAGATGATGGCCGATCGATACGCCCAGCGGCTGGCCGAACGTGGTTACGCGGCATTGTCGTTCGATTTCACCGGCTTCGGTGAGTCGGACGGTTCTCCGCGCGACGTCGAGTCGCCGGAACGCAAGATCAGCGACATCGGCAGTGCCGTCGGCTTTCTCGCCGCACACGACGCGGTCGACGCCGATCGCATCGGCGCGCTCGGCATCTGCGCGGCCGCGATGTACATGTCGGGCAACGCCGCCCGCGATCCCCGCGTGAAGGCGCTGGCGCTGGTCGCTCCGTGGCTGCACGACGCCGCGGTGTGTGAGCAAGCCTACGGCGGGCCCGAGGAGGTGGCCGCGAAGATCGAAGCCGGACGCACCGCGCGCGCTCGGTTCGAGGAGACCGGCGAGGTCGACTACGTGCCGGTGGTGGGCAGCGCCGAGGAACAGGCCGCCATGCCGTACGAGATCGACTTCTACCTCAATCCGGAACGCGGCGGAATCCCGCTGTGGCCCAACCGGTTCGCCGTGATGTCCTGGGTCGACTGGCTCACCCACGACTCGATCGCGCCCGCCTCGCGGATCGCCCAGCCGACCGTGCTCGTGCACAGCGAGGACGCGGCGATCCCCGAGGGGGCGCGCCGGTTCCACGCCGGGCTCGCCGGGCCGAAGGACTTCCTGTGGACCCAGGGCAGTCAGTTCGACTTCTACGACCAGGAGCCGCAGGTCACCATCGCCATCGATACGGTCGCGGCGCACTTCGCCCGAACGCTCTGACGGACCCTCGAGCACTGCCACCCCGGTTTCACAGCCAGCCCTTCTCCTTGGCGAGCAGAGCGGCCTGGAACCGGGTCCTGGCGCCGAGGCGGTCCATCGCCGATGCCACGTGGGCGCGGAACTTGCGCACCGACACGTTCATCGATCGTGCCGCGGTTTCGTCGGTGTCGTGGCAGGTCAGCGCCTGCAAGACCCGCAATTCCGTGGCGGACAACGGTCGTTCGTGGATTCGCCGCGCGGAATCGGCTGGGGTGGGCAGGAATTCGACCGGGCTCACCGGATTTCCCGTGCGATGTTCCGCGTCCAGTTCCCGCAGCGCGTCCCAGGCGGCGGACAGTCCGGCCAGCTGGCGTTGCGCCTCGGCAAGACGTCGATGCATCAGTATCTCCACCGCTGCGGCCGGGGACTTGGGGGTCAGATCATCATGCAACAACCCCAATGCGCGCAGCTCGGCGAGAACCGCACGCTCGGCCGGAGTAGGCGCCTCGTCGAGCCCGTGTTCTCGCAGCAGTCGCCGATAAATGCGTTCCTGCTCGGCGGTGAGCCCCAGCCGGTTCAGCGCCATCGTGGCCCTCGCCTGCCCCGAGACGACGCGACCCCACTGACCCCGAGACCGACCACCAGCGCCCGGCGGTCACCGTTGTGCAATGTGTCCATGGTTCTCCGCGAAACCAGAGCGCTCCTGCGCGCTCGATGAATTCGTCTCGCCTAGAACGACGACACCGCCCCTCGAAATGTGAGTCACCGCATGAACTTCCGCACTTCGCTGCGGTGTCCTGTCGAACTGGCCGAAGGTCCGGAACTGCCGACGACTGCGCGTGGGGTGGCGACCGCAACGAATCACCTGCAGATCAAACAGTCGACTGGTCGACATCGCTCCGGCAACGCAGTTCTTCCAACGCCGGCAAGAAGCGCACGATCGTAGCGGCAGAACGCGCAAGAACACTGCGGCAGAACGCGCACACTTACGTCGCCGATCTGATCAACCGAGACGTGATGCCGCTGTCCGAGATCGAACGCGGCGCGTAGATGTTCACCCTGACCAACCCCGTCGCGGCGAGGTCCGGTCAACTCCTGGCGCCCGGCGCCCTCGCTCGCCGGCTCACCATCTTGCGCAAATCGACGGTAGTCAAATGGCTGCTTACCAAGATCAACTAAGCGCCATATGACTACCGTCGAATCCATTTCACTATCGACGGTAGTCAAATGGCGGTAGCTGAAAGCGGCGGCCACCGTCACGGCCGAGGACTTCCGCGGCCTCCGCCACCTCGAGGAACGTTTGGGCGACGACCTCCTCGCCGGATACGCGCTCTACACCGGCACCGAAACCCTCCCGTTCGTTCCGAAGTTCCGCGCCCTCCCGGTCAGCGCCCTGTGGAACGCACGACCATGATCGCCTCGTGGATCGCGCCTTGCGACGAACACAGCAAAGCCGCAGGCCATTGACCTGCGGCTCTGCCGTCCTGTGGAGCTAAGGGGACTCGAACCCCTGACCCCCACACTGCCAGACATGGGCGCGGTCAGTGATCAGGGGCAATCGGGTACCGAACTTCATGTCGCTGAGGGGGTGCCGGGTGAAACTGTTGTCGGCGTTGTCGTCAGAAGTGTCGTCGAACTGGGTGCGGCTCAACCAACTTGACCCCCAGATCGGGCCGATGGCAAAAAATGCAGCTCAGAGCATAATTTCGACCGCGTGTGCCCGTTTCAAAGGTGCTGGTCGGCGGTGAGCGTTCACGACGTGCGGTCCCGTTCTGGTCCCGCTCTGACGGTTTGCCTACATCGAGCGCGGCGTATACGAACTACTTCCTCACACAGCGTGGCCGGGTGGCATTCGTCGCAATGTTCCCCGGCTCAGGGGTAGCCTCTATCGCTGTGAATGAGAACGCGCCGGACCCGTCGCAACAGAGGCGGTTCACAGATGATTTCTCTGCCTGGCTTGACGAGTCTGAGAAGAATCCGGAAAGATTCTTCAAAGAGGCAACCATTGTGCTGGACGCGAACATCCTCCTAGAGCTATATCGACTGGCATCCGCAACTCGAGAAGAGATCCTCGAATTACTCGATGAAGTGCAGTCCCGGATATGGATCCCACACCAGGTAGGGCTCGAATACTCAAGAAATAGAAAACGAGTCGTATTCGACAGGCAAAGCGACTTTTCCGCCGCAGAAAAGGAATTGCGAAAATCTGCCCAAGATGCGATTGATTCGCTAAATAAGAAGGCCTTGATATTCAGCGAATTTCGAGAGCGTAGGCGCACTAACCGCGAATGGTCTCTAGCAGAGTCGGGAGCCGATGAGAAGGGGATCAGAGATTCGCTGAAAAAAGTATGGGATGGGGTAATCAACGAGCTCAAGACTCTGGATCGCGAGGTCGGATTTTCGGCCCAGGATCTAGCCGACGATGGAGTCCTCAAGAAGCTTGATGATATCCTTTCAGGCAGAACCGGTCCCGCATACTCCAGTGCTGACCTGCGAAAGCATGTGGAGTTCGCTGTCGCCTTTCGCTACCCCAACCTGATCCCTCCGGGCTATGCAGATGTTGGCCGAAAGGACACAGATCTCGGGCGCGCGGGTGACTACCTGGTCTGGCGTCAACTCTTGGACCGGTTCAGCACTCTTCCCGCAGACAAATCGCGAGATGTGCTGTTCGTGACAGGTGACAGCAAGGAGGACTGGTGGGTATTGAACCAATCCAACAAGGTTGCCGGACCTCGACCAGAACTACTGGATGAATTCAAGAGGGAAGTCGGCGCCGAGGTGCACATTGCATCCCTTGAGGAATTCATGGAGGGAGCGAGGAAGTATCTCGGGGTCAAATTGTCAGACGGGGCAATATCGGAGGTCCAGCAGCAAGAAGAAGCAGAAGTTCGACTGACGGCTACTTCGCTGCCATCGGAGAGTTTTCGACAGTTGGCGGAATCCATGGTGCTGCCATCGGAGAGCTTCCGGAAGATGGCGGAATCCATGGTGCTGCCATCGGAGAGTCTCCGGAAGGCGGCGGAATCCATGGTGCTGCCATCGGAGAGCTTCCGGAAGATGGCGGAATCCATGGTGCTGCCATCGGAGACCCTCCGAAAGATGAGGCAGGCTGCGGACTATTCGTCAAGCGGGCGTGGCAATGCAGATAACGAAGATGAAGACGTCGAGGAGGGGCAGGCGGAAGGCGAGGCACAGGATCCGGATCCGGACAACGGGTCGGCCTAACACGTTCTGTCGGACAACAGTTTTTGAGTTCGTCCCTCTCGGCGTTTGTATCGGTTGGCAGTAGCTGGGCGCAATCGTCATTCGTCGCCGACCTGGCTCTTCGGTGTCTTGGAGCGTTGGTGGTGGTCGGTCGCTTGCGGCCCCACCGCGGACTGTCTGCGGACTGCGGACAGCATCATCCCGACCGCGCTGGCGTTGACGCCGGTGTTGGTGCCGTGAGAGCATCGTCTACCCTCAGAGCTGCACACCTGGGGGTCCAAGCGTTCAGCAATAGGCGGTCACAAAGAGGGGGAAGAGTCAGGTCGTTGCGTGTGGTACGGGTCTGGTGCGCCGTTCGATTCGGTGCTGCAGGTCTTGGCAGTGTGCAGCGTTTTTGTAGTACTCGTGGCTTTCCCCGTCCTGGAGACGAAACTCAGCGGTCCCGTAAACCAGCTCAGGTCCAGTGACAAGGAATCCTCGAAGGGAGCGGCCATGTTCGGTGAAATGTGGAATGCAACCAAGAACGTCTGCCAGGGCCTTACGGGTGGTCTCCTGATCCTGACCAGACGCAACGAACTCTCTTCGTCCCATGGATTAGATCTGGGTGATCTATCGGCCCAGCTGGCTTCACCTCCTGCCCCGTAGGGCCTGCCACCATTCAGCAGGCCACGGCGGTCGGAAGACGCGAGTGAGGTCTACGCGCTGATTGCGCGTCTGCCGCCGTTGCGGTGAGAAGGAATGATTGTTTCGGTTCGTCGGATCGGGTTCATACGTCGTGCTGGCCGTTTCCGGAACGTCCGGTATCGGTCGGCGAACCCGTACACCTTGGTGCCATGTGGGAACATCGCCAGTAGGTCTTCGTCGAATGTCCAGACAAGGCAGCCATGTCCTTCGATCCGGGTCGGCAGTGCCTCACCTCCGGGAAGGACGGGGTTGGCACTGCGGGCGACGTTGTCGTAGTCGAAGACAAGCGTTCGGTCTTCGGATCGTAGGCCGATGTTTGCGATGGTCACGGCTTCCGCTCCTTGGTTGAGTACCACCAATTGATATGTGTCCGTCGCACTTCCAGCTTCACCCATCGTGATTGTGACCGTGGGCCTGATGACGACGCCGATACGCGGCCATCGAACGACAGCTAGGCCGATGTTCCAGAGAAGAGAGACGATGGACACCACGAAGGCGGCAATGGCAAGACCGGTCATGGACGGGCGATAGTAGCTGACATCGACGGCGATCGAAGGTAACCACAGCCGGTGGACCGGGCTGGGTGGGGGCCGAGTCGTGCTCGGCCGCGGGAGGTAAGTCCGGTAGGGCAGGCGGCGTGCCCAGCACTGTTCGGTCGTCGTGTGAAGCGATCAGACAGGAATGGGTGGCCATGCTGCCACGTCGCCGAAGCGGATGCCTTGGCCGCGAACAGGACCCATGGCTGTCTTTTGGCCCGGGCTGGGTGGGTCTGCGCTGGAGGGGGCAGGCTACCCGCCTGCCCCGATAGGGCCTGCCCTTTCGCGCGCAGAGGCTCCAGGGTCAAGGGTGGCGGTAGCCATCAGCGGAGCTGACGCCGTAGGCGCCCTTGACGCTGGAGGGGCGCGTGAACACAATGCAGGTCCATCCAGTCCGGGGCCACGCGGCCGAAGGACGCGAGAAGATGCGGACCAGACCGGAAATCGGTTTGGGCTCTTTAATCTAAGTAATAGGGGAATTCGGCAGTTGATCGCGGTGGCCGTGCTCGGTGACCGGACCCGGTTGGAGCGGGCCCGGTCACCGCGGCTGGTTCAGAACGGCGGCTCGGTGGCGTCGGTGCTGGTGCTGCCGTTGCGGGCGTAGCGGGTGATCTGCGCGGTCTGGCCCTTCAGGTCGACGGCCACCGTGTCGGCGGTGAGTTCGAGCGCGGCGCGGGGCTTGGCGTCCCTGCCGATGTAGGGGTCGACGGTCAGGCGGTGACCGGTGACGGTGACGCGGCAGCCCTTGGTCAGGCTGTCTCCGGCGAGCTGGGCGAGGTCGCCCCAGCAGTTGATCCGGATGACGGTCTTGGCGGCGTCGATCCATTCGTTGCGGTCGCGGTCGAAGCGGCGGTCGTTGGAGATGACGGTGAAGTTGGTGACGAGTTTGCCGGTGTTGGTGACGCGGGGTTCGGGGTTGTCGGCGAGGTGTCCGGTGATGGTGACGGTGACGTGGTTGGCCATGGCGGCTTCCTCCTGGGGTGGGGGCTCGGGCGGCTCCCGGTGCTTGGTGGGACGGAGGACGCGGTGGCAGGGGATGCGCGGTCTCGTCAAGGCTCGCCGCGGATCTGTCTCACTGAAAAGTATTGTGCGGCAGCTCAATTGGTGAGGCGGATTTGTGGTGACTGTGCTTGGCCTTGGCGGGATCGGGTAGGTCCTGCCATGGTGGCATTCGGCCCGCCGAGCACCGGGAGCCGTTCGAGAACCGCGCCGGGAGGACGCTGTCGTGGACGGCGGCGGTGTCGTTGCCAGCGGCGGAGATCTTGGTGGCGTTCTCGAACCTCGGGGCGCCGGCGTCGGTGGGCTCGTGATCGGCTGCACCGTCGTCTTCAACGGTCGTCGGGTCGGTCGTGAGCGTGACGGAGGGGTCGACGCCGCCGAGATCGTGATTCGGGGCGGCGGATGGGGTGGGCTGGCTCGGCTCGCCGGTGACAGTCTGACCAAGGGGTGACGGGGCGCTGGTGCCGGTCGGTGTCTGTGCGTGGAGTCCTGCGTCGGTGAGGATGGGAAGTGGCGTGGCGGGTTCGGGCTCGCTGTCGGTGCGGTGGTCGTCGAGCTGGAGGGTCGGAGTGTACGGGGCAGCTGGTGCGGTCGCGGCGGCAGCAGCAGTGCCGGCGTCGGTGAGACGTTGTGCTGGTCCGGCCGTGGTGAGCGGGTTCGCTCCGGGCGGGTCCGGTTGTCGAGCATGGCTGCGGCGGTCGGCTGCCGGATTCGCCTGTTACTTGGATCCTCGCGGCTCGCTGGTGTGTGCCGCGCGACGCCGAGCCTCCGGCCGCGCGGAGCTTGCGGAGCGCGGCCGTTGTGGGTCGCTGCGTGGCGCGGCGCGCGCCAGCGCGCCGCCTTGATCCTGTATGGCGAAATTCGGCAACAACCGGCATACATGCGAGGACGACGGAGGTGGCTGCTGCTGTCGTTTGCTGACCGAAGGTGCGGCACTGCAGCATGTTCGAACCACAGACGTCAGGTAGCGCTATGGGCGAAGATTCATCCATGCCGAAGAGCCGGTCACGAAAACGGGTGGCGAATCGCCGCCACCAGCCTTCGACTGCCCGTGCGGCCGTGATCTACCATGACATGGCTGTCTATGAGAACTTCGAGCGCTGTGTACGTCGCATCTTCGAGGTCATTCATAACGTGCAGCGCGCGCATCCAGGCAAGCCTCGGCATCTGTTTTTGGACGTGCAGGGGCATCGGAACGACGCTGGCGGATACGACCATGACGCGTATGAGCTGATGAGAAATTTCATCCCCCAGCTTCTGTTTCCGTTCCTTACTGAGGCGAAGACGCCTCTCTATCACGCCCGAAACTCGAAACGGCAGCAGAACGATATCCCGACCGACCTCCAGATCGCCTACCCGCCAGACGGGGAAGGATTTTGGTATGACGTCGATCTGCTTGCCTTGCGCCCTCGCGAGACAACAGCAGCATCGAGAAAGACAGCGCCAGCGCTTGAAGCGATCGCCGACTACCTCGGGATGGATCCCGCGTGCTTGATCTGCTGGGGCACCCCCGCAGAGCGGGCACATGTAGTGCCACTAGCTCTAGGCGGATCAATGGATGTCCGTAACTTCGCAATGCTGTGTCCTGAACACCACCGGCAAGCTCCGGATATCGCGGACTCAGAAGCTTTCTGGGCCTGGGTGGACTACGCGGAGATCCGTGATTCGGGTAGTAAATGGTCGGGGGCATCCGAGGACATCAAGGATTGGGTACGCAGTCGCGGCGGACGGACGGAGCCAAAGGACCGTAGCGAGTTGCGCTTTCTCGCCGCTGTGAGGTTCGAGCTGAAACACCTCTACCGCTGGTCAGAGGGCGAATTCGCTGAAGCCTCATGGGAGCTGCTGGAGGAATACCACCATGTGCTCGACGCAGCCACCAGCAAACATTTCGGGGTAGAGAGGAAGGTGTCCACTCACGCATGGGCGTATCACATTGCCGGGAGACGACTCGCTAAACGACAGGGACGAACCGATCACGTTCCCCAAGACCATCCGTGGACAGGGGTGTGGCCGGTGCCTTAGAGCGCAATGCCGACGCGCAAGTGCAATGTGGCGATACTCGGAAACAAGCTCGGGATGGTGCCCGGCGTAGCATGGCGGCCGTGAAAGAGGCCATGGCTGAGCTGCTGTCTTCGCTGACGGAATCGCGGCGGGCTCATTCGCTCGCTGTCGGGCGGCGGATGGAGAGCGTTGCCGAGCTGCTGCCGGTGGAGCTACGTGCAGACGCGGTCACGGCGGCGTATCTGCACGATGTGGGCTATGGGCGCCCGGACATTGGATTTCATCCGATCGACGGTGCTCGTCTGTTGCGATCGCTCGGATACTCGCGGGCAGTGTGCCACTTGGTGGCCTTCCACACGGCAGCCGAGGTTGAAGCGGAGGTGCGCGGGCTGGACGCGCACATCTTCGATGAATTCCGGGTCGTCGATGTCGCCGGGCTCGACATGGCCGACGACTTTCTGTGGTGGGCTGACCTGGGCACTGGGCCGAATGGTGAGGACTTCACAGTGGATGAACGGCTCACCGAGATCCTGAGGCGGTATGAGCCAGGTAGTGTCGTTCACACCGCGATTACTCGAGCGGAACCGCGGTTGAGGATGGCGGTTCAGCGGGCATCCGGGTCGATGTAGGGCTCGCTCTCATTGAGGGCCCAGTCGATCCGCTTCCGCTGGCTGCGGTCCATGGCCAGGGACGGGATTCGATCGACAGGTACCCATTCGACCCGCGTACTTTCGTCGCTGGTCGTGGGGCTTCCGCCGACTGCTTCACCGCGGTAGACGACGGTGAACTCCTGGCGCACCTCGTCGTTGCTGGTGTAGTGAATGACGTGGGTCGGATCTGTGAAGATCCCGACGATGCCGGTCACGTGGATATCGACGCCGGTCTCTTCCTGAGTCTCACGAACAGCTGTGCGACTCAGGGACTCGCCTGGGTCATGGGCACCGCCAGGCATGGACCAGTTTCCGTTGTCGGACCTGCATATCAGCAAGACTGCGCCGTTCCGCTGGACGAATGCGGCCGCGCTCGGTCGGACACTGTTCGCCGCTGGCGCGTTTGGGTCCTGGTGGTAGTCGATCCGGCGTCCCATGCCGCTAGGTTACGCGGGTCGTCCGGTCTTCCAAACGGCTTCGAACGAGTCCTGGTAGTAGGAGAACAGGCGACCGCCCGGGATCCGCTGGAGGTGCTGAACCGGCGACTTCGCGGCATACGCACCGTAGCTGTGCGTGTTCACCAGCATCGAGTCGCCGAACCGATAGATGCTGTTGTACAGGGTCGTGCGATGGGTTCGAATATCCACCATCGGCAGGTCCATCGTCTCCCGGAGGTATTCGAGCGTCGATTCGCACCGCTGTGGGAGCGACGGCAGGCCCTCTTCGCGCCCTCGGGTGATGACCTCTGGTGCGTCGCTCTCCCCGAGGAGGATTCGAATCTGTACTCCCGCTTGAGCCTTCGTGCGAACGACGTTGACAAAGTCGAGGGACTCAACGAGAAACCCTCCCGCGTACACCAGGACATCTATGTGGCCAGCGGCCTGTTTCATGAGCGACCGCCAAACCTCATGCGGCACTTCGGGGCGAGTCGGCCAGATCTGTACCAGTTCCGACAGTGATGCGGCGGCGGATCGACTGCCTGCCAACAGTTCTGGCCAAAGATAGGTCTCGTCGTGCCCTAGCTCGCGGGCGACCTTCAGCCGAAGCCCCGGATGCGGGCATCGATCCTGAGTGATCCATCGTTCGATGGTCTTTGTGCTGATCTCAAGCCGTTCGGCCAGCGCGTGTTTCGTGAGATTCGCGGCCGCCATTGCACCCCGGAGGCGTTCGTTCGTCATGTCTCCACTCTAGCTCAAAGTGTCCCCAAATGTCCCTATTCTTGGGTTATTTCGTCCCTATATGTCGGGCGACTCTTGATGTGTCGGAAGTTACCGGCCCACAGCGGCCGCGTAATACACGCCAGCACAAGGAGATTCGAAGATGGCTTTGAAGGATGTGTGGTTCTCCCCGGCGTTCGGTGAGGCGTTCCCGAAGGGTTTGTTCCTGTTGGGCGAGGTGGCTCCGTGGTTGGAGTTCAGCCAGGACCGGAACGCGCCGAAGATTCAGCGGGTCGACCTGGATCAGGAGGGCCGTGGCTCGGGTAAGCGCCTGTGGAAGGCGACTGTGACCGACCCGACCGCCCCGAATGCGAAGAGCGCCAGCTTCGATATCACGTTCGTCGCGGATGTGCAGCCGGTTCCGGCCGCGCCGGAGATCGTGCCGGGTATGACCCCGATCGAGTTGGAGGGGCTGCATGTCAAGCCCCGGATGGTCGGCGACGGCAATTTCAAGTCGATCGGCTGGTATGTCCGCGCGACCGGCATCAAGGGCGACACCTCGGGTGCGAAGCAGACGCCGGCCGATCCGGGTGCGGCCCGTCAGGCGAAGGCGGCCTGACGATGGGTGCGGCGGACCAGGCGATGTCGGCGGGGATGCGTTGGGCGCGTTGGTCCGCCGTGGTCATCATCCTGGGCGTGGGGGCGGCGGCGTTTCGGCTGTCGTTCACCACATTGCAGGATCTCGCGGTGCTGGCTCACGTTCCCGCGCGCGATGCGTTCCTGTTCCCGTTGATCGTGGACGGCACGATTCTGCTGGCGACGGCTGGGGTGCTGGTGTGCACCGGTTCCCCGGAGCGTCGGTTCTTCCTCGCGGTTCTGGTGGTCGGCTCGGCGGTGTCGGTGGCGGGCAACTCGCTGCACGCGGTCGCGGCCGGTCGGGATCTCCCGCCGTGGGCGGCTGCCCTGGTCGCGGCTATCGCCCCGATCAGCTTGCTCGCCGATACGCACGGTCTGGCGCTGTTGTTCCGCGCGGCGCAACGCCGTTCGGCGCCGGTGCCGGTGGTGGATTCGGTTGAGCCGCAGTCCGACCCCGAACCTGACCCGGTTCCGGTCGCCGAGCCTGCCTCGGTTGCGGTGGCGGTCCCTGATCCCGAACCGGTCACCGCTGCGCGTCCTGTCCCGGTTCCCGAGATTCCTCCGGCCGTGCCGCGTGTGGTCGCGCCGGTTCCCGTTCCTGTTCGTTCCTCGCGACCGGTGCAGCAGATGCTGCCGATCGCCGTTCCCGTTGGGGGTATGTGATGTCTGATGTCGGTTGGCCCACGCATACGGCCATTCCTAATGACCTTCTCGTGTCGCTGAGCGTGCACGACTTCAACGCTGCACTGTCAGTGCACTACTTCAGCGACCGGATGTTCGTGGACTTGGGTTCGATCACGCTTCAGCTGAAGGTGGAGCAGGCGCGGCTGCTGCGCGAACTGCTCGACGCCGGACTCGCAGACGTGGCCGCCGCGTCGGCCTACCGCGTCGATCTGGTGAAGGCGGCGGCGTGATGTCTGTTCCTGCTGTCGCGACGGGTCTTTCGGCGTTGGTGAGCCTGCTGGCCGGCGTCGGGGTTCTGGTGGACCAGACCTCGGATGCTCCGGCTCCACTGGTCCCGGTTGCGCCGTCCTCCTCGGTGTCGGTCACCACAACCGAGAATCCGGGTCCGGCCCCGCTCGGGTGCGTGATGTTCTGCGAGGACGCCGGTCTTGGTCGGCCTGATGCCGACAAGGCTCCGGCTTCGTCCCCCGCTCCGGCTCCGGATGAGTGCCGCTTGTTCTGCGAGTTGGAGCGCAGCCCGCAAGGTTGGGGGTTGTGAAATGAGTATCGCGGGAACGGTGATGCTCGCCGGTGGTATGTGCACGGGGGCCTCGGCACTGTGGTGGCTACGGTCAATCGCCGCGCGCGGTGCGGCCGCGCAACCGGCAGGTAATGCCCGTGAGGTCGCCGCGGCTGCTCCGGAGCTGCGCACGGCGGTGTTGCTGGTGACCGACTCGGCGCAACTGGCTCTGATGTGGCCTGCTCTCAAGCTGGGTTCGATACAGACCGGCTACCCGAACATCGTCTCCGCGGCCTACACCGAGTTCGGCATGTCGGTCGATGTGCAGATGCTCGGCGGGCAGTCGGTCAAGGACTGGAACAACGACAACACCCGCGCGGCGCTGGCCGCCTACTTCGGCGTCCCGGCCGTGACGGTCGCGGCCACCGATCCTGGGTTCGTGCGCTTGGACCTGCGGGTCTATGACACCCTCGCCGACACCACCGCGGTGCCCGCCACGGCGGGTGTGGTGGATCTGGAAGCGGTCCCGGTCGGCGTGACCGAGGACTTCGACACCTGGCGAGTGCGGGTGCTCTACGGGCACATCCTGCTCGCCGGTGCCACCGGTTCGGGCAAAGGCAGCGTGTTGTGGTCGATCCTGGCCGCTCTCGGCATGGCCATCCTCACCGGTCTGGTGGATGTGTGGCTGGCCGACCCCAAGGGTGGTGCGGAGTTCGGGCGCGGTGAGAACAAGCTGTTCGTCCGCTTCTCCACCGACACCGAAAGCATCCTCGCCATGCTCAACGAAGCGGTCGAGGTGATGCGCGAACGCCTCGCCCGCATGCGTGCGGAGGGCATCCGCAAGATCGTGCCCAGCACTGATGAGCCGCTGATCCTGATCATCATCGATGAGGCAGCCTCCCTGTCCTCCTACGCCACTCGTGAAGAGCAGCAGGAGTTCCGGCGCCTGACCGGTCTGTTGTTGTCGCAGGGCCGGGCGGCGGCGGTGTCGGTGATCGCGGCCTTGCAGGACCCGTCCAAGGAGACGATGCCCAACCGGCAGCTGTTCCCGATCCGCATCGGCCTGCGGCTGGATGAGCCGACCCAAACCACCATGGTCCACGGCCAAGGTGCCCGCGACCGCGGCGCCCGCTGCGATGAGATCAGCGAACACACGCCCGGTGTCGGCTACGTCGGCGAAGACGGCACCACCGGGTTCGTGCGGGTGCGCGCCTACTGGGTGGACGACGACGCCGCCGACGCGATCGTCGCCGCCTACTCCCCAGCACCTGAAATCACCGGTCCGACTCAGGATTACAGCGACTTCGACCCCGACGACCTCGGTGACGACGACGTGGATGGGGTGGCGGCATGAAGCGGGGATTCACCGCGGTCGGCCGCGTCGTCGCCAACTGCTGTCACTGCGATCAACCCTTCGGTCCGCTGGGAGGGAAGCCGTGCGAGTTCAGCTCGATCGATGAGGCTATGGACTTCTTCGTCGACGGTGCCGACGGCTGGGAGCTCTACGGCGACAGGCTGATGTGCCCGGATTGCCTGCCGTTGTCGCGGTGCTTCAACCCAGGCCACGACTGGCACACCTCGATCGGTGTCATCGCCAGCGGCGAAACCTTGGTGACTCGCCAGTGCACGCTCTGCGGCCTGTACATCGCCGAGGTGCTGGCGTGAAGCGCGGCTTCGTCACCGAAACCCATGTGGTCGTCTACTGCGAGTCCTGCGGGGACCACTACACCGAGGGTGAGAACGAAGCCATCTGCTTCGACTCCATCTCCCAGGCCATCACCCACCTGGACTTGCAGGCCGCGGGTGTCGGCTGGCTGTTCGACGGCGTGACGGTTGTCTGCGACGGCTGCCGGGCCACCAACTACTGCGTCGCCCACGGCCACACCTTCCCCGACACCTGGCACACCACCGTGTGGCCGCTGGGTGCCACCACCCGTTCCCGCACCTGCGACCGGTGCGGCGTCCCCGAAATCGAGGCCCAGCAATGACCCGCAAGACCACCACCCGCAAGACCACCACTGCCCGCTACGACGACAACGTGATTGACCTGGTGGCGCGGCGCCGCTGCCAGCTGGAAGCTCGCGGCTTGGACCCGCTCGCGATCGCGGTCAACCTGCTCATCGAGACCGGCTCGGTCCCGGCCTGGGACATCGACGATTACGGGCCGGAGGCGGCGTGATGCTCACGATCACCGACTTGTTCTGCGGCGCTGGCGGTTCCAGCTCCGGCGCCGCCGAAGTCCCCGGCGTGATGGTGCGGATGGCGGCCAATCATTGGCGGTTGGCGGTGGAAACCCACAACACCAACCACCCGAGCACCGACCACGCCTGCGCGGACCTCTCGCAGGTCGATCCGCGGTTGTTCCCGCGCACGGATGTGTTGTGGGCCTCGCCCTCGTGCACCAACCACAGTGTGGCTCGGGGTCGGCGCCGCAACATCGACTCCACCCCCGACCTGTTCGGCGAGATCCTCCCGGATGAGGCGGCGGAGCGGTCGCGGGCGACGATGTGGGATGTGGTGCGCTTCGCCGAGCACCACCAGTACCGGGCGATCATCGTCGAGAACGTCGTCGACGCCGCGAGGTGGGTGATGTGGCCCGCCTGGCTGCAAGCCTTGGATCTGCTCGGCTACCGCCACGAAGTGGTCTACCTCAACTCCATGCACGCCCAAGCCGCAGGCGATCCGGCACCGCAGTCGCGGGACCGGTTGTATGTGGTGTGCTGGCGGACCGGGGACCGTGCCCCGGACCTGAACCGCTGGACCCGCCCGAAAGCCTGGTGCGTCACCTGTGACCGGGAAGTGGTGGCGGTGCAGGGGTGGAAGAACCCGCGTCGGCGGTGGGGGCGTTACCGCGCCCAATACGTCTGGCGCTGCCCGTCGGTGTCGTGCCGCAACGCGATCGTCGAACCGGCCTGGCTGCCCGCCTCCACGGCGATCGACTGGAGCCTGCGCGGGGAACGCATCGGTGATCGGCGCAAACCGTTGGCGGACAAGACCATGCAGCGCATCGAAGCGGGCTTGGCGAAGTTCGCCGGTGACCCGTTCGTGGTCCGCCACTACACCCCGCGCGGCAGTTTCGCGCAGATGACCACCGCGGTCACCGCCCCAGCGCCGACGCTGACCGCCTCGCAGGTGCCCGCGTTCCTGGTCCCCGCGGGCGGTACCTGGCGCAGTGAGGCGACCAGTGTCGTCGACCCGATGCCCACCCGCACCACCCGCGAGGCTGATGGGCTGCTGATCCCGGTGGAAGGCCGCGAGGGCCTCAATGCCCGCTCGACGGGTGATCCGATGCGCACGATGACCACCCGCAGCGAAACCGCCCTGCTGATGCCCTACTACGGCAACGGCACCGCCCGCCCGGCCAGCGAACCCCACGGCACCGCCACCACCCGCGACCGCTACGCCCTGATCGTCCCGCTACGCAACCACAACACCGCCAAACCGGTCACCGAACCCCTCGACACCGTCGCCGCGGCAGGCACCCACCACGGGCTGACCGTCCCGGCGCCGAAGGTGGCGGACTGCGAGTTCCGGATGCTCGAACCCCGCGAGATCGCCCGCGCGATGGCCTTCGACCACTCCTACGTCATCCTCGGCAACCGCCGCGAACAGGTCCGCCAAGCCGGAAACGCCGTCACCCCACCCGCCGCACGGGACCTCGTCTCCGCCGTCGCCGAAGCCCTCGGACACCAGGTCGCGGCATGACCGACAAACCCAAATCGTCTGGCGCGCGAGTCAATCCGATCGTACAAGCCGCGGCCGATCAAGTCGCCAACTCGAAGCGACGGCGCAAGGACCTGCACAGCCCCTGCACGGGGCAGTTGTCGCTGTTCGACCCGAAGGAAGGAAACCGGTCGTGACCACGAAAACCCACACCGACCGCGACCCGTTCGACCTGCTCGGCCTGGCCGTGCTCAACCTCGGCGCCGGGCTCATCACGGGACTCGGCGTCACCGTTTGGTGGGCGCTGCTGTTCCCGATGGTCTCGGCCCCAATCGCGCTCGCGGTCACCGCCGGCGTCTTCCTCGGACCCGCCTGGGCGGCCATGGTGGTCGGGGTGTCCGCCGCGGGGATGGTGCTCTGGCGAGACCGGAGCCCGGAGACCTTCGAGCGGTGGGTATCTCGGCGGGCACGGCACCGGTTCCTGACCTGGCTGCGCTACCGACGCCGCTGGACTCGCCTGATGAGCGCCTGCCACCTGACCGTCACCGCCGACGACCGCACCACCGTGCCGCGCCTGCTCGGTGTGCGGATCGGTGACAGCGTGGATCGGGTGCGGGTGCGGATGCTGCCCGGCCACTGCCCCGCCGACTGGGAAAACCGCGTCGCCCACCTCGCGCACGCGTTCGGCGCCCAGGAATGCCGCGCCACCATCACCGGACCCGCGACCGTGGAACTCGCTTTCCGCCACGGTGATTCGCTCGCCGATCCGATCGCCCTGCCCCACATCGATGGCGGGCTCGACTGGGGAAAGGAAGCCGCCTGATGACCACCGACCTATCGACCGCCACGGCCGCCGACATCACGGCCACCACCGAGCGGCAGACCGCGGCCCAGCGTCGCGCGCTCCCGGACTTCACCGACGTGGCCCAAGCGACAGCAGAGAAATTCGGGGTGTGCGTGCGGCCGGTGCCGATGCAGGTCTACAACCCGAAAACCCTGTCCGAGGAGTACATCGGCGCACCCTGCAAGTCCACCGTAGCCTCGGTGTGCAAGCCGTGCGCTGACAAGGCTCGCTGGCTGCGGATGACCCAATGCCGCGAAGGCTGGCACGCCGACACCGAACCCGTCGAAGACACCCGCGACCCGTCCGAGCAGCAAACCGAACTGCTCACCGCCCGAGCCGATCTCGCCCAGCAGTACCGCGAATCTCGCGACGACGGAGACGACGAGATGGCCGACGCCATCGCCGCACTCGTGGCCGACCTGGACCGCGACCTTCGCGATTCCGGGTTTCGCGGCCCGATCCCGCCGTTGGACCCGAAACCGCGCAAGCGGCGTACCCGCTCGACCAAACGGCGCCAGGATGTACCGGATCTGCCGCGGCGGAAGGTGGAGCGGCACACGGTCGGCAAGGTGATCGGCGGCTACCGGTCTTCGATGATGGTCACCCTGACCATGCCGTCCTACGGTGCGATGAATCAGGACGGTGCGGTGGATGCCGAAGGCAAGCCCTGCGGCGATGGTTCCCCGCGTGACCCGGAGAGCTACGACTACGCCCGCGCGGCCCGTGACATCGTGTTCTTCTCCAAGCTGGTCGATCGCTGGATTCAGAACCTGCGCCGGGCGGTCGGCTATGACGTGCAGTACTTCGCCACCGTGGAGCCCCAGCGGCGTGGCGCCCCGCACTTGCACCTGTTGCTGCGAGGTGCCATCTCCCGCGAACTCCTCCGGTTGGTGACCGCGGCGACCTACCACCAGGTGTGGTGGCCACACTTCGACCCCGAACACGAGGTCTACTCCGGCGACCGGATGCCGGTCTGGGACTACCGTGCATTGACGTTCATCGACCCCGACACCGGGCAGCCGTTGACCGGCTGGGATGAAGCATTGGACGTGCTCGACGCGGTGGACGACCTCGAACCGGCCTACACGGTGCGGTTCGGCGAACGCATGGACCCCGGCCACATGAAGGGCTACATCCCCGGCGAGAAGGCCGACCGCGCCATTGGCTACGTGACCAAGTACCTGACGAAGTCGATCAGCGAAGTCCTGGAAACCGACTCGACCCGGACCGCGATCCACTACGACCGGTTGCACGCCGAACTTCAGCACACCCCGTGCTCACCGAAATGCGCGGTGTGGTTGCGCTACGGCATCGTGCCTCAGGGCGCCAGCGACAAGACCGTGCCCGGCCGCTGCAAGGGCAAAGCCCACCGCCGAGACACCCTCGGCCTGCCCGGCCGTCGTGTGGTGGTCTCTCGCCGCTGGTCCGGCAAAACCCTCCCGGATCACAAGGCCGACCGGGCCGAATTCGTTCGGCAACTGCTCGCCAAGGTCGGCATCGTCAAACCCGACACCAGCCACCTGATCGTGCGACCGGTCGAACCCGGCGACCACTCCGCCCCACCCCGCGACCACCTCATCCTCGGTGAGATCGCCCGGCGCACGGCCTGGCACGCGGAATACACCAACGCGCTGATCGCAGCGGGAGCCGCTGCACAGCAAGATATTTCGGCAGTTGGACGAGCAGCGTAGGGAGGGATCGGGAATGGCGGAGAAATTCATGACGGTGCAGCAGGCGGCCGACGAATTGAAGGTCAGCCGGTATGTGATTTACCAGCTGATCTGGGCGGGTGAAGTGCAGTCGGTGAAGCTCGGTCGATGCAGGCGGATTGTTCGGCAATCCTTCGACGCCTACATCTCCGATCTGATCGACCGGGCGGCGTGATGGTCGAGAAGAGGCAGCGTAAGCGCAATCCGAACGGTTCCGGCACGATCGGCGCCCGTAAGGACGGCCGCTACGAATTGAAGCTGTTCGTGGAAACCCCGGAGGGCAAGCGCAAGCGGATCAGCGTCTACGGCGCGACGTGGGAAGAGGCGGACGCCGAGCGCACGCGGCTGAAGGAGTTGCAGCGCAAGAGAATTCCGGTCGACGTGACGACTATGACGGTCGCGCAGTACATGAGGTACTGGCTGGAGGAGATCGCCGAGCCGAAGATCCGGCGAACCACCTACGCGACCTACGAGGGTGATGTCCGGCTGCACATCGTTCCGGGGCTCGGCAAACGGAAACTCAAGAGCCTCGAGAGTCGCCATGTGCGCGAGTTCGCCAACGGCCTTCGCACCAAGTGCCAGTGCTGCGGCCAGAAGAAGGACGCCCGCCGGGCCAAGCCGCGCTGTTGCGCGAAGACGCCGGCCGAATGCTGTGGCGACGTCTTATCGATCCACTCCATTCGCCACGTGCTGCGGGTGCTGCGGGCCGCGCTGCAAGATGCGGTCGAAGAGGAGCTGGTGAGCCGGAACGTGGCTCGCTCGGTCAAGGTCCGCGGCGGCGGCGACTACAAGGTTCGCGCGTTCACCAGACCGGAGGCGCAGCGTTTGCTCAAGGCGGCCGAGGAACATCGCCTTCACGCGTTGTGGGCGGTGGCGCTGGCGATGGGGTTGCGCCGCGGTGAAGCGCTCGGGCTGGAGTGGCAGCACGTCGACCTGACTGCCGGTCGTTTGGTGGTGCGCCATGGATTGCATCGGGTGGATGGCGAACTGAAGCTCGAAGAGGTCAAGACCGACGGTTCCCGCGCGACGCTTCCGATCCCGCGGCCGCTGCTGGCGATCCTCCGTGGGCATCGGAAGAAGCAAATGGAGGAGCGATTCACCGCGGGCAATCAGTGGCGGGAATCCGGGCCGGTGTTCACGACGCGACTCGGGCGTCCGATCGAGCCGCGAAACGTCAATCGCATGTTCAAACGGTTGTGCGAGACGGCGGGTGTTCCGCAGGTGCGGGTGCAGGATCTTCGTCATTCGTGCGCGACGCTGCTGTTTACGAAGGGCGTGGAGGCCGCGACGGTGCAGAAGATCTTGCGGCATAGTTCGATCACCGTGACGACCGGGATCTATCTGGAGGTGATCGAGGCGGTGAAGCGCGACGCGCTGGATTCGATGGATGCCCTGTTCGGCGCCTCGGCCGACGACACCGCGATATGAACTGTCGTCGGTCGTGTCGTCAACGGCACTCGTGAGAGGTTCGGAAATGACGAAGGCCAGGTCCGGAAATTTTTCCGTACCTGGCCTTTTGTTCGAGTGGAGCTAAGGGGACTCGAACCCCTGACCCCCACACTGCCAGTGTGGTGCGCTACCAGCTGCGCCATAGCCCCTTGGTGGGTCGCGCTCGGTTTCCCTCGCGCCTGATGAAAGTTACACCACCGGCGTGTCTGCAACCAAATCGCCTGGAAAAAGGGGTGGCGGCGGAGTGAACTCGAACCGTAGAATCGAACACATGTTCGAACAGAATCAGCTCTCTGCGATGGACTTCGGGGCCATGAGTGACGAAGGGTTGATCGAGGCGCTCAGGGCGGTGCACGGGGCGGCGGCCGCGGCTCAGGCGGCGGAGGTGTTCGCGGTGCGTGAGCTGTATCGGCGGCATCGGGCAGCGAGCGCGGAGCCGGGGCCGGGCGGGGTGCGAGCCGGGGAGTTCGCGGCGGCCGAGGCGGCGGTCGCGCTCTATGTGGACGAGGGCACCGCGGGGGCGCTGATCGATGTCGGGTTGGTGCTCGAGGAGGCACTGCCTCGCACTCGGATGGCGTTCGCGGCGGGGCGGATCGACCTTGCGAAGGTGCGGGTCATCGTGGACAGCACGCGGGTGCTGACGAAGGAGGTCGTCGACGCGCTGGAGCCGCGCCTGCTGGAGGCGGCGGCGCGGACGAATCCGGCGCGGCTGCGGCAGGCGGCGCGGCGGTGGGCGAACCGGCTGGATCCGGCGGGCGCGCAGCGGCGTCGAGAACGGCGGCAAGAGGACCGCGACGTGCGGATTCGGGCGGTGCAGGACAGCATGGCGGTGTTCGACGGGCTGCTGCCCGCGCCCGGCGCGCAGACGGTCGCGATGCGGTTGCGGGAGATGAGCTTGCAGGTCTGCGCGGCGGATCCGCGGACGATGCCGCAGCGGCGGGCCGACGCGCTGGTGGCGCTGGCGGACGGGTCGGGACGGCTGCGTTGCCGCTGCGGCCGCGGCCAACGGTGTCCCAAGGCCGGCGTTCCCGCGGAACCGCCGCGACGGCCGCTGATCCAGATCGGGATCGCCGCGGACACCTTGCTCGACATGCGGGAGGCGCCCGCGTTCCTGGCCGGCTACGGGCCGATCGATGCGGCGCTGGCGCGACTGCTGGCCGAGCATGCGACGTTTCAGGTGGTTCGGGAGCACACCGAAGACGAGGAGGCGGCGCTGCGACGCATCGCGAGCGAGATTCGGGCGGTGGACGGCATGTGCCGGTTTCCGGGCTGCACGATTCCCGCCGCGGAAGGCGAACTGGAGCGCAGCGGCGGCGGACTCGCGGTGCTCTGTTCGCGGCACGTACGACTGAAGTCGTTGGCGGACAAGCGGAAACAGTGGCGGGTGTGGCGCGCCGATCGCGATCGGTGGCAGTGGACCGCGCCGAACGGTGAAGTGCACACCACCGTGCGCGAGGGTGCGCGATATCTGTTCCCGCACACCGATATCGAACTTCCATCGATCGAAACTGCTGGTACGCAAGCTGTTTCGAGTGCCACCGGAACGACATGCGACCATGCGTCGAACCGCGCCCGAAGCAGCCCGACCGAGTCGAATCCGTCCAAGCGGGAGGCACCGATCACCGCGTTCACCGCCGACCGCCCGACCGGCGAGGACCTGCTCTACCCGCTCGACGGCCACATCCCGCTGCACCGCCAACTCGCCCGAATCGCCCCCGAGGACGACATCCCGGACGACGCCGCACACCACGCCTGAGTCGCGCACCGACCGGCCGGAAAGGGCGGCGTCTCGCCACGGAACAGTCGGCTCACCCGACTCGGCCGAATGCGCGCCAAAGGAGCCGGATCATCCGACCTGCCATCCGCGGGCACCAGCCACGGAGCAGCACTCGAGGATCGCACTCCCGGCCGGCCCACACCTCGGCACCCGGTCGACGTGACGGGAGAAGACACGCGGCTCGATGACCTCGAGGGTCGCCGTTCGACTCCCGCGAATTCAGCGGCAGACGCGTCGGCGCCGCTGCGCCGAATGCGCGCCGCAGGAGCCGGATCATCCGACCTGCCATCCGCGGGCACCAGCCACGGAGCAGCACTCGAGGATCGCGCTCCGGGCCGGTCCGCACCTAGTTGGCGTCGGGATACTCCGCGAAGTCGGGCCGGCGGCTCAGGGAGCCAGCTGGGCCACCCACTCCTCGTTGTTCACATCGACCTTGTTCGTCCCGTCGAACACCGACGGCGTCGCGGCGGGACCGTCCAGCCGTGCGTTCAGGTCGTCCGTGGCGGCCTTCGCGTGCGCCTTGGCGGATTCCACCTTCGCACCGGTAGCGATGCACTGGACGGCCTGCTCTTGGGCTCCGGCGTCCCGCGCCAGTACGGAAAGCTCCTCGTTGCTCAGGTCGTCGCCGCCTTCTTTCGGCTGCTTCGAGGCGAAGAGCAGCTCGTGGAACTTGGCGTAGACGGGACCGTTGCCCGCCTCGGCGACGCATTCGTTGGCCGCGATCGCGCGGGTGGAGTAGTCCTTGCTGCTGGACTTGGGGTCGAGGAAGTTGACGTAGTGGTACCGCACCGCGAGTTTGCCCTCGTCCAGTTTCTGGGCGAGTTCCTGGCCGTAGACGCGCTCGAGCCCGCCGCAGGCGGGGCACAGCGGATCCTCGTAGACATCGATCGTCTTGGGTGCCCCGGGCTTGCCGAGGAGAACCACGCCGTCGGGTTGCAGCACCGCGACAACGCCGGGATCGCGCACGGGACCGTAGCCGTCGTTGCGCACGTCCGGTTCGTCGCGCCCCGAGCGGAATGCCAGGAAAACGATCAACACGATCAGGGCGAGCGCGACACCGCCGAGGGCGTAGCTGGTCGCGCTGGACATCGGGCGCGGTGTGTAGTTCGAACGCGGTTGGTTCATGCCGCGCCCACGCTCGGCCGAGTCGTGCACCGCGACGCACTGTGCTGCTGGGTCACTCGCTGAGGCTCGCTCACACCATCACTCTGCCGCAATCCCCGCCTCCGATGTGCGCCGGGCCGTGCGAGGGGCGCGAACCCCACACACCATGTGAACGCCTCACAGAGCCGCTGACTGTGTGAAGCGTCGGCAAAGTGTGTGGCAAGCCCGTGGCGGCTTCTCATCGGGCTAGCGGCGTGACCCGGTGGGTGCGGGTGGTCGTTCCTCGTGAGTCTGTCCGCGCGCTTCCTCGCACTCGTCCGCCGCACGGTGCGCGAGCTGATACTCCGCGTCGTCGCACGGCACCGCCGCGACATGATCGGTCTCGACTTCGGCGGTGTGTCCGCGCAGCGTTTCGGGCACGACCAACCACGCCGCGGCCGCGATGGCCAGCAGCGCACCGGTCACCGCGAGGGCGGGCCCGTAGGAGGTGTGCTGGGCGAGCGCGCCCACGGCGATCGGCCCGAGCACGGTGCCGAGATCGGCCGCCATCTGGAAGCCCGCGAGCACCGGCCCGCCGCGCGCCTTGGGTCCGAGGATGTCGGCGAGCGCGGCCTGCTGGGTCGGCGTCAGCATGCCCGAGCCGAGCCCGGCGACGACGGACGTCACCAGCAGCCAGCCGAAGTTCGGCGCGTACCCGAGCCCGGCGGTGCCGAGCGCGCACACCAGCGAGCCGACGACGAGGAAGGGCTTGCGCCCCCACCTGTCCGACAGCCTGCCGGACAGGAAAAGCACCGCGACATTGCCCGCCGCGAAGGCCGTCAACGCGACGCCCGCCATCCCCGCTGGCTGCTGAAGCACCTCCACCACGAGCAGCGGCACCAGCGCCATCCGGACGCCGAAGATGGCCGCGCCGTTGGCGAAGTTGGACCACAGCACCGCGCGGTAGGCCGGGCGGGCCAGCGCCTGACGGAAGGTCATGACGCGCAGTTCCCCGCTGACCTCCGGCGCGGCCAGATGCGAGTGGCGCAGGCTCAGGTAGACCGCGGCGCTCACCGCGAGCAGCGCCGCGGCGTAGATGAGAAACGGCGCCCGCAGCCCGAGTCCGGCCAGCGCACCGCCCACCAGCGGACCGCTCACCGAGCCGACCAGGAAGCTCGTCGACCACAGCCCCGACACCCGCCCGCGCTGCTCGGGCGGCGACAGGCGGATCACCAGCGCCAACGACGACACGGTGAACATGGTCGAGCCGATGCCGCCCACCGAGCGCAAAGCCAGGAGCTGCCAATAGGTCTGTGCGAGCGCGCTCGCCCCGGTGGACACCGCGACGATCACCAGGCCGGACAGATACACCCAGCGCTCACCGAGCCGCTGCACCAACCGACCGCTGACCGGCGCGAACAGCAGCCGCATCAACGCGAACGCGCTGACGATCGCGGAAGCGGCCGCGACACCGACGCCGAAGCTGCGCGCGAACTGTGGAAGCACCGGCGCCACCAAGCCGAACCCGATGGCGATGACGAACGCCGCCCCGATCAACACCCAGATCTCGCTGGGCAGCGCCCCAGCGCTACGCGGCCCGGCTCCGGTGTCCGCCTGCGACTCGGCTCTACCGCTCACCTGTCAGCGCCTTGCCCACCATCTCCTCCGCGGCCGCCTGCACCTGGGCAAGGTGCTCGCTGCCGTGGAACGACTCCGCGTAGATCTTGTACTTGTCCTCGGTCCCGGACGGACGCGCCGCGAACCAGGCGTTCTCGGTGGTGACTTTGAGTCCGCCGAGCGGCGCGCCGTTGCCTCGGGCGCGGGTGAGCACGGCGGTGATCGGCTCGCCGGCGATCTCTTCGGTGGTGATCACATCGGGAGTCAACCTCGCCAACCGCGCTTTCTGTTCCGCGGTGGCCGCGGCGTCGATGCGGGCGTAGGCCGGGCTGCCGTAGCGGCGCTCGAGCTCGACGTAGCGCGCGGACGGCGTCTGCCCGGTGCAGGCGGCGATCTCGGCGGCGAGCAGCGCGAGCAGGATGCCGTCCTTGTCGGTGGTCCACACCGTGCCGTCCATCCGAAGGAACGACGCGCCCGCGCTCTCCTCGCCGCCGAAAGCGAGGCTGCCGCTGAACAATCCGGGCACGAACCACTTGAACCCGACCGGCACCTCGTGCACGTCGCGGCCCAGCACGCCGACCACCCGGTCGATCATGGACGAGGTGACCACCGTCTTGCCGATCTTGGTCAGCGCGTCCCAGCCGATCCGGTTCGCCACCAGGTATTCGATCGCGACGGCGAGGAAGTGGTTGGGATTCATCAGCCCGCCGTCGGGCGTGACGATGCCGTGCCGGTCGGCGTCGGCGTCGTTTCCGGTGGAGATGTCGTAGTCGTCCTTGATCGCGACCAGCGCCGCCATGGCGTAGCGCGAGGACGGGTCCATCCGGATCTTGCCGTCGCTGTCAAGCGTCATGAAACGCCAGGTCGGGTCGACGAACGGGTTGACGACCTCGAGCTCGAGGTCGTAGCGCTGGCCGATCTCCTCCCAGTAGTCGACGCTGGCGCCGCCCATCGGGTCGGCGCCGAGGCGGATGCCCGCGCCGCGAATCGCGTCCAGATTCAATACGTTCGGCAGATCGGCGATGTAGTGGTCGAGATAGTCGTAGCGCTCGACGCAGGTCGCCATCGCGTGTTGCAGCGTCGTCCGCTTCACCTCGGACAGACCGGTGCGCAGCAGCTCGTTCGCCCGCGCGGCGATGGCGTCGGTGGCGACCGTGTCGGCCGGACCGCCGTGCGGCGGGTTGTATTTGAAGCCGCCGTCACGGGGCGGGTTGTGCGACGGGGTGACCACGATTCCGTCGGCTTGATGTCTGGTGCCGTTGGTGTTGTGGCGCAGCACCGCGTGACTCAGGGCGGGCGTCGGCGTGTAGCGGTCGCGTGCGTCGATCACCGCGGTCACGTCGTTGGCCGCGAGCACCTCGAGCGCGGTGGTCCATGCGGGCTCGGACAGCGCGTGCGTGTCTCTGGCGAGGTACACCGGACCGGTGATGCCGCGGGTGGCGCGGTATTCCACGATGGCCTGGGTGATCGCCAGGATGTGCGCCTCGTTGAACGCGCTGTCCAGGCTCGACCCGCGATGCCCCGAGGTGCCGAACACCACCTGCTGCGCCGGATCCGCGGGGTTGGGGATGTGGCTGTAGTAGGCGGTCACCAGGTGGGCGATGTCCTCCAGGTCGGTCGCCCGCGCGGGTCGCCCGGCTCGATCATGGGCCATGCTCGGGTCTCCCTTCCAGGTCGGCTGCGCCCGGCTCGTCATCAGGATCATGTCCACAACCACTGGGTCGCGGACGCGGCGGCGTACACCGCGGCCAAACTGGCCGTCACGCTGATCACGACATTGCCCACCGCGTAGAGGTAGGCGCCGTCCGCGACCAGCCGGATGGTCTCGTAACCGAACGTGCTGAACGTCGTCAACGCACCACAGAAACCGGTTCCCGCTACCTCGAGAATCCAACTGCCCGCGCTCGCGCCGATCAATCCGCCCAGCACCGCCGAACCGACAATGTTAACGGTCAAAGTTCCCAAAGGCAGCAGGGATTCGAAACGTGCGGCCATCGCGCGGTCGATCAGATAGCGCAAAGGCGCGCCGACCATACCGCCGACCACGACGAGTACCGCCATCATCGGGCGGCCCCGAGGGCGGGTTGCCAGGTCTCCACCGGCGACAGCGTGACGGTCACGCCGGCGAGCACCTCGGCGTTCTCCGCCACGAACTCGCGCAGCCGCTGCGTCTCGTCCACGATCATGACCTGCACGGGTAGGTGCTCGGCGAGGTCGAGGACGCGGCTGGTGTGGATACGCGAGGACGCGCCATAGCCTTCCACGCCGCGCCACACGCTTGCGCCGGCCAGACCGGCGTCGCGGGCGCGGCGCACGATCTCGTGGAACAGGGGGCCGCGCCGCCACTTGTCGTCCTCGTCGAGCAGCACCGTCAACCGCGCGGCCTGCTGCCACCGACCCGCGTCCGCAGGTGAACCACTCATCGCCTGACCCCCTTCCGTCGTACGTACAAGTCGTCCACCGCGCCGCCTGCGGGCGCCGCGTCGTTCACTGTCGTCCACCGCGCCGTCGCGGCCGTGTCGTGCCCGCCGAGAGCCGCGCCACCCCCATGCCGAGCCAGACCGCGCCGAGCGACGCCGCCACCGTCCCCCCGAGATAGCCGAACGCCTCGATCGCCGCGCCCGATTCGAGCAGTCTACGAATCTCGACGCTGTAGGTCGAAAAGGTCGTGAAACCGCCCAGCAACCCGACCCCGAGAAAGGGGCGCAGCAGTCTGTGGGCTACCCACACCTCGGTGATCAGAACCATCAGAATTCCGATCGAGAAGCAACCGACGACATTGACGGCGAAGGTCGCCCACGGCACCTGATCCGGCTGCGACGGCCACCGCAGACCGACGAGATAGCGCATCACGGCGCCGATTCCGCCGCCCACGGAGATCACCGCGAGCACCGCGGGCTCGACGGCCGGGGTACGGGCTTGCGAGCCCATCTGCTGACCTCCTGCCGCGCCGAACGTCACCGGCGTCATGCTATCGGTAGGACCACGCGGTCGGTTCGGGCGGGGACACGGGTGACGAACAGCCGCGTTCGTTGACATGCGTTCGGCCGCCGACTACGAATGCCCCGAAGGTTTTCGCCGCGGTTCCACCCTCCCCAATCCCTTCGGCACTGGAGCGACGATGGCGGCACGACGGGCAGTACCGATCGCGCGTCCGAGGACGGCGACAACGCATCGCACCGGGCGACAGCAAACTTCGAGCAGGGGGCTGCGCGCGCTGCTGCGACTGGCACTGGCCGCACTCGCCGCCGCGGCCTGTGTCGGGCACGCCGCGCCCGCGAGCGCGTCGCCGGTCTATCCCGTTCCCGACGCCGACGAGTTCTACGCCGCGCCAGCCGATTTGGACCGATTCCAACCCGGTGACGTGGTGCGCAGCAGGATGGTGCCCGCCGCGAACTTTCCGGGTTCCACGGTCTGGCAGTTGCTGTTCCGCTCCACGAACTCGGCGGACGAACCGATCGCGACGGTGACCACGGTGCTTGTGCCGCCGGGCGGCGGGCTCGACCGGCCGCTGGTGTCGTATCAGCCGTTCGTCAACTCGCTCGGCATGCACTGCGCGCCCTCGCACAGCCTCTTCGACGGTGGCATGCGCGAGGCGCCCGCGTTGAATCTGCTGCTGGCCAGGGGCTGGGCCGTCGCGGTGCCCGACCACCTCGGCCCGACGAGCGCGTACGGCGCTGCCCAACTCGGTGGCCGTATCACCCTCGACGGCATCCGCGCGGCCAAGCGTTTCGCCCCCGCCGGCCTCGCGGCAAGTCCGGTGGGCATGACGGGGTATTCCGGCGGCGGGATGGCCACCGGATTCGCCGCGGCGCTCGCCCCGGAGTACGCGCCGGAGCTGCCGATCGTCGGCGTCGCCATGGGCGGCGTACCGATGAACATGGGCAAGCTCGCCCGCGATCTCGGCACCACCCCGAATCCGCTGTTCGGCCTGGGATTCGCGGTGGCGGTGGGCTTGGAACGCGAATACCCAGTACAGGCGGCGATGTCGCGGTTGCTCAATCCGGCCGGGGTGGCGCTGCGCGACGAGATCGCCAACGCGTGCGCCGAGCAGATCATCAGCGCGGGCGCGAACCGCAGTTTCTCCGACGTGCTCGACGGGCCGATGGACGCCGACCCGTCCCTCGTCCGCGTGCTGCACGAGAACAGCCTGGAAACCTTCCCCGGCGTGCCGCGCGTCCCGCTGTACGAGTGGCACGGTGAGGCCGACGAGGTCGATCCGGACCTGGTCCGCGCGGTCGCCGGGCGCTACTGCCAGGCGGGCACGCCGGTGCAGCTCGACATCCTGCCCGGCGTCGACCACGGCGGCGCGATCACCCATGGCGCGCCGCGGGCCTTCGGTTACCTGTCCGATCGATTCGCGGGGCTCCCGGCGCCGAGCAACTGCTGACCCGCACAGCACAGCGCCCGCGTCCGGTCGAAACCGGCGCGGGCGCTGCGTTGTTCGGATGTCGGCTCAGTGCGCGAGCACCGATTGTTCAGTGCGCGACCACCGTTGGCGTAGTGCGACGCATCCGGGAGTCAGTGCGCGAGCACCGGCTCACCCTCCGCGGGCGCGGGCGCGGTGTTCGGCATCAGCACCGCCGAGAGCACCGCGCCGAGGACGAATGTCGCGGTCGCCCACCAGAAGCTGGTGGTGTAGCTCTCGATCTGCGCCTGCGCGACGGCCAGCGGGCCCGGCTGCGCGGTGGACAGGTAGTCCGTGGCGGCCGAGGCGGCGATCGTGCTCAGCAGCGCGGTGCCGATGGAGCCGCCGACCTGCTGGCTGGTGTTGATCATGGCGGAGGCCACACCGGCGTCCTCGTGCTGGACGCCGGCCGTCGCGCCCTGGAAGGCGGTCGCCATGGCGCCACCGAGGCCGAGACCCATCAGGATCAGTGCGGGCAGGATGTGCGTGCCGTAACCGGTGTCCAGGCCGATCCTGGTCAGCCACGCCATGCCCGCCGCGGCGACCAGGAAGCCGGCCGTGACCACGATCTTCGGACCGAACTTGGGCAGCAGCAGGGAGGGCGCGGTCGTCGAGGAGACGATCATGGCCGCCACCATCGGCAGGAACGCCACGCCGGTCTTGATCGGCGAGTAGCCCAGGCTCAGCTGCATGTAGTAGGTCAGGAACAGGAAGATCGCGAACATGCCGATGCCCATCACGAACACGGTCATGTAGGAGCCGGCGCGGGTGCGGTCGAGCAGAATGCGCAGCGGCAGCAGCGGATGCGCGACGCGAGTCTCCAGCCAGACGAACACCGCGAGCAGCGCGGCGCCGCCGAACAGGAACGCCAGGGTGACGCCGTTGGTCCAGCCGTCGGTCTCCGCGTGCGAGAAGCCGTAGACGATGCCGAACAGCGCGGCGGTCACCACGGCGGTGCCGGGGATGTCGAGCTTGGGCCGCTCCGCGCTGACGTGCTTGGCCAGCAGCAGCACCGCGCCGACCAGCGCGACGGCCGCGAAGGCGAGGTTGACGAACATCACCCAGCGCCAGTTCGCCCACTCGGTGAGCGCGCCGCCGAGCAGCAGACCGATCGCGCCGCCGGTACCCGCGACCGCGCCGAAGATGCCGAATGCCTTTGCGCGCTCGGACGGTTCGGTGAAGGTGACGGTCAGCAGCGAGAGCGCGGCGGGCGCGAGCAGCGCGCCGAACACGCCCTGGCCGACGCGGGACGCGACCAGCACCTCGAAGTTGGGCGCGGCGCCGCCGACGGCCGAGGCGACGGCGAAGCCGACCAAGCCGACGATGAAGGTGTTGCGGCGGCCGAACAGGTCGCTGAGCCGTCCGCCGAGCAGCAGCAGGCTGCCGAATGCCAGCGCGTAGCCGGTGATCACCCACTGGCGGTCGGCGTCGCTGAAGCCGAGATCCTGCTGGGCGGCAGGCAGTGCGATGTTCACCACGGTGGCGTCGAGCACCACCATCAGCTGGGCGACGCCGAGCACGGCGAGCACCCACCAGCGCAGCGCGTGTGAGCCGCGGCGCTGGGCTTTCTCGGGGGCCGGTGCCCCACGGTCGATCGCGGTTGTCATAGGTCCCCTCGGAGTTCGGGTCGTCGATGCGGAGATGACACCTCCGCTTACCAATAGAAGCTATCACGTTAACGGAGACAACGCCTCCACTTAATCCCGGTCGTTGCTAGCATGGGGGTGTGAATCCCGCCACTGCCACTTCTCCGCCTCGACGCCTGCGCGCCGACGCCGCGCGCAATCAGCAGCGCATCGTCGCCGCGGCGCGCGAGTTGTTCGCCGACCACGGACTCGAGATCACCCTCGACGACGTCGCCGAAAAGGCCGGTGTCGGCGTGGGGACCGTGTACCGGCGGTTCGCGAACAAGAAGGAGCTCATCGCCGAGGTCTTCGAGCAGCACATCGGCGAATTCGCCGTGGCGGCCGAGGACGCGGCGCAGCATCCCGACCCGTGGCTGGGACTCGTCCAATTCTTCGAGTACGCCTGCAGGCACCTGGCGAACAATCGCGGGTTCAGCGAGGTGATGCTCGAACTCGAGGAGGATCCCGAGCGTTTCGCCGCGCTGCGCGATCGCATCAAGCCGACCGTCGCGTCCGTCATCGAGCGGGCCCGCGACGCCGGCGCCCTGCAACCCGAGATCGAGGCGAGCGATTTCTTCGCGTTGATCCACATGGTCGACGCGCTCGCCGAGTTCGCCAAGCCGGTGAATTCCGAGGTCTGGCAGCGCTACGCCGCGATCATGCTGAACGGGGTGCGCGCCGAGTCCATCCCGCGCAGGCCGTTGCTCGTTCCGCCATTGACCGACGACGACGTCGAAGCCGCCAAGGCGCACACCTGCCTGGGGCGCCGCAGGTAATTCGAAAACCGAGCTCGGGTAGCGCGCGTCACAGCCCATGCCCTAAAGTTGGACGCATGACCAATTCGTGGGTGAACTGGGCCGGCGATCAACACTGCGCACCGGCGAGCATCGCCGCCCCGCGCAACCACGACGAACTCGCCGAGCTGCTCGCGAGCGCGACCGACCGCGGACAGACGGTCCGCGTCGCCGGCGCGGGCCACTCCTTCACCGACACCGTCTGCACCGACGGGCTGCTGCTGAACCTCTCCCGGATGAACCGCGTCCTCGAACTCGACACGGCGACCGGGCGCGCGCGAGTCGAGGCGGGCATCACCCTCAACGCGGCGAGCACCGCACTGCACGCCGCCGGGCTGGCCTTCCCCAACCTCGGCGACATCGATGTGCAGACCATCGCGGGCGCGACCGCGACCGGCACGCACGGCACCGGAGCGACCCTACAGAACATCTCCGCCGCACTGCATTCCGTCGAGCTCATGCTCGCCGACGGCAGCCGGATCGAGGTCGACGCCGAGAACGATCCCGACGGCTGGCGGGCGGCACGGGTCAGCGTCGGCGCGCTCGGCGTGGTCACCGCCGTGACATTGCAGCTGGTGCCCTCGTTCGTGCTCGAAGGCATCGAACGACCGATTCCGGTGGACGAGGTGCTCGCCGATCTCGATGCCCATGTCGACGAGAACGAGCATTTCGAGTTCTACATGTTCGCGCACAGCCCGCTGGCGATGACCAAGCGCAACAACCGCGTCGAGCTGCCTGAGCAGCCGCGCGGCAAGATGATGGACTGGTTCGCCGACATCCTCATGTCCAACTACGCGTTCGACGCGCTGTGCCGCTTCGGCAAGTGGCAGGCCGGGGCGATCCCGTGGATCCACCGTGGCGCCGCCTACGCGGGCAGTTACCGCCGCCAGGTGGACCGCTCCTACCGAGTGTTCGCCTCGCCGAGGCTGTTTCGGTTCACCGAGATGGAATACGCCATCCCGCGCGAGCATTCGGTCGCGGCCATCCGGGAGATCAAAGAGGTCTCGGCTCGTTTCCAGACCCCGATGCCGATCGAGGTGCGCTGGGTCGCCCCCGACGACGCCTTCCTCTCCCCCGCGGGCGGCCGCGACACCTGCTACATCGCCGTGCACCAGTACCGCGGCATGGAGTGGGAGCCGTACTTCCGCGCCTGCGAAGAGGTTTTCGACCGCTACCAGGGCCGCCCGCACTGGGGCAAGCGCCACTTCCAGACCGCCGACACCCTGCGCGAGCGCTACCCCGACTGGGACCGCTTCACCGAGGTCCGCCGCCGCTTCGACCCCAAGGGCCGCTTCGCCAACCCCTACCTCGACCGCGTCCTCGGCCCCATCGGCTGATCAGTTCCCCTCGGCGCCGAGGATTTCGGCGACAAGGCGGGGGACGGCGGTGCCGATGGGTTCGCGGACGACCTCGGTGGCGAGGTCGTCGTAGGGGGTGGGTTCGGCGTTGACGATGACGAGGTCGGCGCCAGCGCGGACGGCGACGGCGCACATCGAGGCGGCGGGTTCGACCTGGAGCGAGGTGCCGATGGCCAGGAAGATGTCGCTGGTCTCGGCGGTGAGCGCGGCCTTGGTCAGGCTGCGGTGGTCCATCTGCTGGCCGAACATGATCGTCGCGGCCTTGAGGATGCCGCCGCACTCGGGGCACGGCGGATCGGGCTCGCCCGCGGCGACGCGCTCCAGCGTGGCGGCCATGCTCGTCTCGAAATCGCACTCCACGCAGACGACCTCGAACATGTTGCCGTGGATCTCGATGACCCGCTCGGGCGCCGAGCCCGCGCGCTGATGCAGTCGGTCGATGTTCTGGGTGATGATCGTGACCGCGCGACCGGCCCTTGCCAGCTCGGCGAGCGCCTTGTGCGCGGCGTTGGGGGTCGCCTGCCAGGCCGGATTGTCGCGCCTGGCCAGCCACGCGCGCCGTCGCAGGCCCGGATCGGCCAAGTAGTTGTCGTAGGTCGAGAGCAGTTCGGCGATGGGGTCTTTCGTCCAGACCCCGCGCGGCCCGCGGAAATCCGGGATCCCGGAATCGGTGGAAATGCCCGCGCCGGTGAGGACGCCGATCCGGCCGGTGCGCTCGCGCCACTGCGTACCCATGCCAGCCAGAGTATGCGTTCCTCCGCCTTCGCTCCGGCCGTGCGCGGATTGTCGACGTGCTTCGCCCGACAGCGCCCATAGGCCGTGGCCGAATTTCGTCGCGCCAAGAGAATGAGAGATTGGTATGCTAATCATCTCATCGTTCTGAAGTGGGTCGATCAAAGGAGATCGCAATGACCGCGTCCGCCGCACTCGAAACCACCGCGCGGGAGCTGCCGCCACGCCGCCCCTTCGCGCCAGGCACCAGGATGTGGGACGAGACGGGCCTGATCACGTTCTCGCTGACCGCCGGATCCGCCTTCCTCCTCCAGACCATGGAGCCGACCATCTCCGCCGTCGTCGACGAGCACTCCACCTTCCGCACCGATCCCATGGGCCGCGCGGTGCGCAGCCTTTCCTCGGTGATGATGTGGGTCTACGGCGGCGAGGAGGCGCTCGCCGAGGCCGACCGGCTGCGCGCGATGCACGCCTCGCTGAACACCACCGATGCCGCGGGCGTGCGGCACAAGGCGCTGGCCTCTGGGCCGTGGGCGTGGGTGCTGCACACCGGAACGTTCGCGTTCACGGAGAGCGCGAAGTACTTCGGCCGCCGCCCGCTCACCTACGCCGAGAAGGAGGCGTACTACCAGGAGACGCTGCAGTTGATGCGGAACTTCTCGGTGGCGCCCAAAGAGGTTCCCGAGAACTACGCCGCGTTCGAGAAGTTCTTCGACGACGTGGTCGAGAACCACCTCCAAGAAACGCCGATCGCGCACGACTACCTGCGGGTGATCCGCTCGGTCGCACCGCCCAAGCAGCTTCCGCGCGCGCTGGCGCCGGTCTGGCGCGCCGCCGTCGCGCCGATCGGGCGGATGCAGTACTTCGTCACGGTCGGCACCACACCGGAGGCCGCGCGCCGCAAGCTCGGCCTCACCTGGACCGCCGCCGACGAACGCAAACTGCGGGTGCTCGGCTGGCTGATCGGGCGGATCGTGCCGCTGCTGCCCGAGCGGGTGCGCTACTTCCCCATCGCCTACGAGGCGCGCCGCCTCGAGCGCGACCGGGCGCGGCTGCGCAAGGTGATCGATCTGCGCCCGATCTGAGCAAGCACGACCGACCGCCGCGACGCCATCCGGACGTCGCGGCGGTTTCGGCGTTTCGGATCCGGATCGGAGCACTCATTCATCAAGCGCGGCAAAGGGTCTCGACGATGCTCATGGCCGCAAAGCGAATTCCGCGACCGACCGGTCCGTTCTCATTTGTGGGCAATCCTTCGCCACGGCAATGACTTCGAGGCCCACCGCCTCTAGCAGCGCGAATACCCCGGCACGGCAGGAAGACCGGAGCCACAGGTGCCCCATCCTCGCCGGGCAATTGCCCGTATCCCTTACGCTACGACAGCGTTTCGGCCCGAGCCTCCCGGACGGCACGCACCTGGACCACTCCGCGCCGTCGGACGGGTCCGGCACCGCATTACCCCGAGCCCCACCGAAAGGCGTCCCATGGCCCACAAGCCCAGTGTGCTGTTCGTCTGCGTGCACGACGCAGGCAGATCCCAAATGGCCGCCGGGTTTCTGACCGCTCTCGCCGGTGAACGCATCGAGGTCAGGTCCGCGGGCAGCGCGCCTGCGGCCGAACTGAATCCGGTCGCGGTCGAGGCCATGGCGGAGGTCGGCATCGACATCGCGGACAACACGCCGAAGAAGCTGACCGACGAGGCCGTCGGCGTCTCCGACGTGGTGATCACCATGGGGTGCGGCGACGCGTGCCCGTTCTTCCCCGGCATCAGCTACCGCGACTGGGTGCTGCCCGATCCGGCCGGACAGACCATCGAGGTGGTCCGCACCATCCGCGACCGCATCCGCATCCTGGTCGAGAACCTCATCGCCGAACTGGTGCCAGCGCCAAAGCACTGAGTGTCCGATTCCTTCAAGACCGAACCGGCCCGCCGCACTTACGCTGCCGACATGACACCGCAACTGGACTTCATCGGCATCGTCACCTCGAACATGGCCGCCTCGCTCGCCTTCTACCGCCGCCTCGGCCTCGAGTTCCCCGCCGACGCGGAAACCCAGCCACACGTCGAAGCCCAGCTCGCCGGCGGCGTTCGCCTCGCCCTCGACACCGAGGACACGGTTCGCTCCTTCCACGCCGAATGGGAACCGCCGACCAGCGCGGGCCGTATCGGCCTCGCCTTCCGCTGCGCCGACGCCGCCGAGGTGGACTCGATCTACGCCGACCTGGTCTCGGCGGGTTACCAAGGCGAACTGAAGCCCTGGGACGCGCCGTGGGGCCAGCGTTACGCCGTCATCCAGGACCCCGACGGGAACGGGATCGACCTGTACGCGCCGCTGGGCTGAGCTTTCGCCACTCCGCCGGACCTAGGCTCTGCCCGCCGCCGGGCCGGGTCGGAGGTCAGGCAGCGCGACCGAACCGGAGCGTCCTCCTAACAGGGCCGCGTCGCAGTGCGTCGAACCACCACCGAACGGAGCCCGCCGACCGGACCGCAGCCCCTCGTGAGGCCGCCGCGTCGACCGCAACCGGCGGGAGAGGCCGCGCGACCGGATGGTGGCCCCTGGTTGCGTGGAAGCGACCCGCTACGCGACGGCCCGCGTCGACCGAAACCGGCGCACGGCAGCGGATCAGGCAGTGGCTCGATCACGCCCGCGGCGGGCGGTCCACTCGGTCAGCGTCATGCCCGCCAACTCCCGCATATCGCGTGACAGGTGCGCCTGGTCCGCGTACCCGGCCGCGATCGCGACATCGGCGGGCGGCGTGCCCGCGTGGACGTCGGCCAGCGCGCGCTGGAGCCGCAGGATGCGGACCAGGGTCTTGGGGCCGTAGCCGAAGGCGGCCAGCGAACGGCGGTGCAGCAGACGGGCTCCCACGCCCGCGGCATCGGCGGTCGCGGCGACCGATCGGCCCGCGCGCAGTGCCGCGACGACGCGGCGCAGCAGCGGGTCGGGTGGCTCGACCTCGGCCGCGCGGCGCAGCGCGATGGACTCGAGCGCGGCGGCCCGATCGGGCGCGTCCGAGACCCGGCCCGCGAGCTCCCGCACGGTCGCCGCGGGCCACAGATTCGCCAATTCGACGCGTTGGTCCCGCAATTCGTGCGCGGGCACGCCGAGCAGCGCGGGCGCCGTGCCGGGAAAGAACCGCAAGCCCGTGTATCGCGCGGGCTTCGGACTGCCAGCGGGATGCGCGGTGGTGTCCGGACCCGCGACGAACAGCGCGCCGTCCCGCCACAGCAGATCCATACAGCCGTCCGGCAGCACCGGCAGCGGTTCCTCGGTGCGGGTCACGGTGCGTGTCCACAGCACCGCGCCGTCCAGTCGGGACGGGCGCTCGCGATATCCGTCGTCGCCCACGATCCCGAGGCTACTCAGCGGCACCGACAACCGCGATTGCGCGGCGCACCGCCCGTTTCCTAATCTGATGGCACCCGCCCTCGCCGAGGGCGGGACCGGTGAATCAGGGACGACGAAGTCCGCGGCGGACAAGCGCGGACACCGTGTGCCGATGGCACGCCGGACCGCGCGCGCGAAAGGAATCGGTCCGCATGACCGACAACAGCACCGACGACGCCCCTCCGTTCGTCGACATCATCAACGGCGCCTTGGAGTTCACCATCCCGGCGGCCGCCAAGATGGGCGTCCAGGCGGTCGAGGTGCGCCGCGGATTCGCCGCGACGACGGTGCCGCTGGAGGGCAACGGCAATCACTTCGGGGTGATCTACGCGGGCGTCCAGTTCACCGTGGCGGAGGTGCTCGGCGGCGCGATCGCCGTGGCCACGTTCGACAATTCCGCCTACTACCCGCTGGTGAAGGGCTTCGAGATCAAGTTCGTCGGCATGGCGAAATCGCAGCTGCGCGCCGAGGCCACGTTGCCGGAGGAGGAGATCGCGCGGATCGAGGCCGAGGCGGCCGAGCGCGGAAAGTCGGACTTCACGCTGGAGGCGGTCGTCACCGATGCCGACGGCAAGACGGTCGCGGTGACCAAGGGCCTCTATCAGCTGCGCGCCCACGGCAAGTAGCCGGAGCGGCACCCGCGCACGGCCGGAGCGAACAGTCCCGGCCGTGGGCTCAGCTCGGCGCGAGCCCGCGCGGGACGACGCGGATGTAGCGCAGCTCGGCGGCGGTGACCGCGTTGTCCGCGTCCACGCAGCCGACGGTGACCTCGGTAGCGGGCGGCGAGGAGAACGTCCACAGCGTGATCCACTGCGCGCCCGCGATCGCCTCCTGTTTCTTCGGCTCCGACGAACGCAGATCCTCGTTTCGGCCGTTGCTGTCGGTTACCGCGCAGCGCACGCTGTCGACGGCGGCCCCCCATTCCGCAGGAACCTTGATTTCCATGATCGCGTCTGCGGGAATGGGCACCGATTTCGTCTCCCCGAGCGGTATGTCCACGCCGCCCGCGGAATCGGCGTTTTTCGGTGCGGCGGCGGTCGTCGTACCCGCTGCTTTCGCCGGCGTCGCGGTCGAGGTAGTCGCGGTATCGGCCGAAGTGTCACCGGAACAACCCGATACCGCGACGGCCAAAAGCGCGGGCACCGCCATCCAACTCGATTTCACGGATCGACCTCTCTTCATCCCGTGCGCTCGGCAGCGGGTCGGATCAGCGAACGAAACAGAGCATGACAGCTCCTCCCCCGGCTGACCGGTAATCCGCGCCGTATTCGCGCAATTGATCGGCAAATTGGGCGTTCGGCGGGCGGAATTCGCGGCGCGCGCGGCTGACTATGATCGCCTTCGCGCGCACGACGACACCGGAGGAGCCCGATGGAACCGCACCCGACGAAACTCGGTTACGACGACATCGAGGCGGCCGCCGAGCGCATCGCGGGCCGCGTCCGACCCGTCGCGATCGCGCCCGCCGACGCGCCGGACGACGGGTCACCCGGCATCTGGCTGGCACTCGAATTCCTCCAGCACACGGGCACCTTCAAGGCAAGGGGCGCGCAGAACTTCCTCCAGACGCATCGCGAAGCGGGCAGCCTGCCCGACTCCGGCGTCACCATCGCCTCCGGTGGCAACGCGGGTATGGCCTGCGCGTGGGCAGCGCGCAGCCAGCGGGTGCCCGCGACGGTCTTCCTGCCCGCCACCGCGCCCACGGTGAAGGTCGACAAGCTGCGCGGCTACGGCGCGGACGTCCGGCTGGTCGGCGAGCAGTACGCCGACGCGCTCGCGGCCTGCCAGGCCTTCGCCGAGTCCAGCGGCGCGCTGCTCTCGCACGCCTACGACAACCCGCTCATCGCCGCGGGCGCGGGGACCCTGCTGATCGAGATTCATCGACAGCTGCCTCAGCTGGATACCGTCGTCGTTGCGGTGGGCGGCGGCGGTTTGTTCGCCGGGATCGCGACCGCGGCGGCGCATTACGGCGTCCGAGTGGTCGCCGTGGAACCGCGGAACTGCCGTGCGTTGCACGCCGCGCTCGCGGCGGGCACACCCGTCGACGTCGCGGTCGACTCGGTGGCCGCCGACGCGCTCGGCGCGCGTCGGGTGACGGAGCTGGCTCTCGTCGCGGCCCACGCGGCGGACTCGGTATCGGTGCTCGTCTCCGACGAGGAGATCGTCGCGACCCGCAGGGCGCTCTGGGCCGAGCATCGCTTGGCGGTCGAACACGCCGCCGCGACGGCCATGGCCGCGCTGACCTCCGGTGCGTACCGTCCCGCGCCCGGTGAGCGGGTGTGCGTCGTGCTGTGCGGCGCCAACACCGATCCCGCCGATCTGACGAAGTGAGACGCTCCCGGTTCGCCCGTCCGACTACGCCCGTGGGCTCCGCGACCCCGTTACCCTCGTAGGGGAACCGGACGGAGGCAGCTATGGCACTCGAATCCCTGATGGTCCCGCTGGGCACGCCCGCGCCCGACTTCGCACTGCCCGATCTGGACGGCCGGACCCACCGCCTGTCCGATTACGCGAACGGTCCCGGACTGCTGGTCGTCTTCGCATGCAACCACTGCCCGTATGTGAAGCACATCGAGAAAGAACTCGGCGCGGTGATCGGCGACTCGGGCGTGCCCGCCGTGGCGATCTGCACCAACGACGCCGACGCCTACCCGGACGACAAGCCGGAAGGGCTTCGCGCACAAGCGGAACGGGCCGGGTGGACGTTCCCGTACCTTATCGACGAAACCCAGTCGGTCGGCCGCGTTTTCGGCGCGGCATGCACCCCGGACTTCTTCCTCTACGACGCGCGTCTCCTGCTGGCCTATCGCGGCGCGTTCGACGAATCCACCCCTGGCAACCGGAAACCCGTCACCGGCTCCGAACTGCGCGCCGCACTCGCCGCGGTGCGCGCGGGCAAGCCAGCGCCGGAGCCGCAGCGACCGAGCATGGGCTGCTCCATCAAGTGGCGCGCCGCCTGAGCCGCGCCGAACTCGGCCTCAGCCGACGACCGCGTTCATGATCGTGCCCGCGCTGGTCGCGACGGCCCCACCGATCATGGCTCCGGCCACCATCTTCGGCGACTGGAGGCCGCCGCCGGTCCACTTCTCCCAGGCGAACCGGCCGCCCGCGTAGGTGATGGCGGCGATTCCCGAGAGCAGCACGAACCAGGTGAGGTAACGAACCATTTGCAGGATCTTGTCCGAGATGGGCGGGGCCTCGGGGGTCGGGTTCCCGACCTGGGCCAGCACTGTGCCGTACATGTCATGTGCCGTAGCGAGAATCATGCTCACAGCCGTACCCCTCTTCTGATGTCGGCGACGGTTCGAGAACGCCGCCGTGATCTTACCGCGATTCGCCCGGAAACATTGGGGTGCAGCGTGTTTCGCGAATCATAACGACCGGTCCGAAATCGAGAATTCCGGCCAGCGACGCCTCTTGATCCAAGCATACGGTCGGCCGTATGTTTAGTTGGTGACCATCGCAGACCACTTCAGCACCGAAGAGACGGACCCGTACTGCCTGTCCGCTCTGGAATCCGCAGCCCTTCTGTTCGACGCGCCATGGCGACGCTTCGGGGTGATCGGCGACAGCCTCTCCGCGGGCACCGGCGACCCGCGCGCCGGATACGCCAGCCTGCCCTGGGCCGACCGCGTCGCCGACGCGCTGCGCCGAGTCGCGCCCGACTTGGCGTACCTCAATATCGCGGTCGACGGCGCGACGACCGAACAGACCTTCGACCAGCTGGATCGCATGATCGATTTCGGCCCCGACCTGCTGCACCTGCCGTGCGGCGCCAACGACATCGTCCGCCGCACACCCGACTACGCGCTGATCGAGCGGCACCTGCGCGAGCTGTACCGCCGCGCCGCGGCGACCGGCGCCCAGCTGACCACCTTCACGCTCGGCCGCGCGTATCGGGTGCCCGCGTTCGCGGACTGGACCGACCGGGTCCGCACCGTCAACGCGATCACCCGCCGGCTGGCAGGCGAGTACCGCGCCGTGGTCGTCGACATGTGGGATCACCCGGTCAACGACCGCGCCGACCTGCTCAGCGCCGACCGCATCCACTTCGCCGCCAACGGACAGGCGGTGCTCGCCGCCGAGGCGGTCAAGCAGCTCGCCCATCGCCTCGGTCAGCGGGTCCCGTCGTGACCACCGACAAGCGACTGCTGCGCGGGGCGCGCACCCGCGGCGTGGTGCTGCGCCGAGCCGTCGACCTCGCCTCCCTCGACGGCCTCGACGGCCTCAGCTTCGGCCGCCTGGCCGCCGACACCGGCATGAGCAAGGCGGGGGTGCAGACGCTGTTCAAATCGAAGGAGACGCTGCAACTGGCGGCCATCGACCACGCGCGCGAACTCTTCGTCGCCGCCGTCGTCGAACCCGCGCGCGGCGAACCGCGCGGAGTCCCTCGGCTGCGCGCGCTCGTAGCGCATTGGCTCGACTACGCCGAGGAGCCGCTGTTCGCGGGCGGCTGTTTCCGCGCGGCCGTCATGACCGAATTCGACAGTCGCCCTGGGCCGGTCCGCGAGGCACTGTTGCGCGACCAACGCGACTGGCGCGCCACCCTCGCGGCGCAATTCCGGCATGCGGTCACGGACGGCGAGATCAGCGAGATCGATTCGGAACTCGCGGCCTTTCAACTCGATGCGGTGTTGCTCGCGGCGAATACGGCGCTGCGCCTTGGTGATTCGGATGTGGCGTCGATGGTGTGGCGGGTGCTCGATCATCTGCTCATTCAGTGCCCGCAGCCGATCCCCGCGAACTCGGCGGTCGTACGCAACTCGGTGCGCGGGTAGTGATCCCCCATCCCCGCGGCCGGATCGTCCTGCGGCGCGCGCTGGATCGCCTGCGCGAAATCCTTGTCCGGCAGCATGTTCCGCATCAGCAGTGTGGTGGTGGGTCCGGTCGTTGGCAACCATGCGACGCCGCACTCACGGGTCGCGTTCGCGGGCCGGTCGGCGGGGTCGGACACCACGACGGTGAACCAGCCACGCTCGTCGACCGGCGTCTCGTCGTCGACGACGCACGCCGAAACACGGGTGGTGGCAAGCTCGTTCGAGCACATCGACCAGTACCGCAGTTGCGCGGGCACCATGGTGGTCTCGCCGCGGTAGGTCGCGGGAGTGGTCGGCAACTCGGCGCGGACGACCGCGACAAGTCCCGGCCGCGGTGCGACGTGCGAGGCGAGATAGGTGTTGTCCGGGTTGGCGAACACGCCGTCGCCGCTCGTCTTCGACCACACGCGGTAGTCCGGGCCCGGCACGTTCGCGGGCAGCCGCTGACCGCTGGACAGGCGCGCGGCGGACGTGTCCGTCGCCCCCTGATCCGCCGTGCAGGCCGGAAGCACGCGCGGGCCGCCTGTTCCGTGCACGGTGATCTCCGGCAACGGCTCGCCGCCGAGCGGATCACGCCCCTCGTCGGTGCGGTAGACCCGGTAGATGATCAGCGCCAACCCTGGGTCCGCGTAGAGGGTGTTCGGCGCGGGCCGCTCGGGTCGGGGGCCCGGCAGCACCCGCACGGTGAACGAGCGTTCGGTCGCGGCGCGGTCCGCCCCCGGACGGAACGGGTTGACGCTGCCCGGATCCGGCTCGATGCGCAGATCGTCCAAGCCGTCCAAGGTGCGCGAACCCTGGTAGCTGGTGAACGAGATGTACCGGCCGTGCGGGTATCGGCCGCGCAGGGTGAGGCCTTCGGCGGGCAGCGCGGGGACGGCGGCCATCCAGTAGTTGGCGAAGGTGTCGGGCAGTGCGACGTTCAGCGTGTCGGCGCCGATCCGTCTGCTCCACCCGCAGTCCGTCAACGGCCCGGCCTGCGCGGGTGGCGGCGCCAGCGGCGCGGCGGCGGAACCAACGACAGCGACGACCGCGAGCACGCGGCGCAGCACGGCGATCATGTTCACGCGCGCCAGTATCACCCGGGAACCGCGCCGATGCCCCGCACCACCCTTGACACGTCCTACGGCGCGGCATGTAATCGGACAACTGAACGTGCGTCCACGTGACCGCGCCGGCCCCACGAGAGGGAACCCGATGAACGAGCAACCCGGCGACCGACCGCGGTACACCGGAGTGCTCGGCCAGGCCGAGGCCATCCGCACCGGCCGCATCTCGGCGCTCGAACTCACCGAGCAGACCCTCGCGCACATCGACCGCGTGCAGCCGCGGCTCAACGCCTTCGTCACCGTGCTCGCCGAGGAGGCGTTGGCCGAGGCCAGGATTCGCGACGAAGATCAGGCCGCCGGACGCGCACTCGGGCCGCTGCACGGCGTGCCGATCGCGATCAAGGACGAGGTCGACGTCGCGGGCGTCCGCACCACCTATGGCGGCGCCGCGGTGACCACGCCCGCCGCGGCCGACTCGGAGATCGTGCGACGGCTGCGCGCGGCGGGCGCGATCATCGTCGGCAAGACCGCGATGCCGGAGTTCGGCACTTGGCCGTTCACCGAATCCGCGGCGCACGGTTACACACGCAATCCATGGGACCTCACCCGCAGCACGGGCGGCTCCAGCGGCGGTTCGGCGGCGGCGGTCGCGGCGGGCGTGGTGGCCGCGGCCACCGGCGGCGACGGCGGCGGGTCGATCCGAATTCCGGCGGCCTGCTGCGGCCTGTTCGGTTTGAAGCCGCAGCGCGGGCGGGTCAGCACCGCGCCCAACGGTGACCTGTGGCGCGCGCTCGGCACGCTCGGCGTGCTGACCAGGTCGGTCGCCGACAGCGCACTGCTCTACGACGTCATCAGCGGTAGCGTCGCCGGAGATCGCTGGCACGCGCCGGCTCCGACGATCCCGTTCTCCGAGGCCGCTCCCGCGACACCGTTGCGGATCGCCGTCTCCGTGCGATCCGCCGTCCCTTTGACCCGCCTCGACCCCGAGTGCGCCGGCGCGGTCCGCTCGATGGCCGACGCGTTGACCGAACTCGGCCACCACGTCGAGGAATTCGAACTCGACTATCCCGACGCCACGTCCGCGTTCTTCCCGCAGTTTCTCGGCGGCATCCGAGAGGAGGCCGATCGCGTCGACCGACCCGACCTGCTCGAGCGCCGTACCCGCACGCTCGCGGCCACCGCGCGTGTGCTCGCGCCCGAACCGGTGCTGCGCTGGGCGGAACGGCACGGCGAACGGGTCGCATCCCGCGTCCACCGCGTGTTCGAACGCTACGACTTGGTCCTCACCCCGACCTTGCCGCACCTGCCGCCGCCGGTCGGCAGGCTGGACGGCGCGGGCGCGCTGCACGCGATCCTGCGCAGCATGCCGATGACCGCCTACACCGCGATGTGGAACGTGTGCGGCAATCCGGCTGCCGCGATCCCCGCGGGGTGGTCGGATTCCGGACTGCCGCTCAGTGTCCAGCTGGTCGGCCGTCCCGACGGCGAGCTCGAAATCCTGCGCGTCGCAGCACAACTCGAAAAGGCGCGGCCGTGGGCGCAGCGCTGGCCGGAAGAAGCGGAAGTCGTCGCGCGAATTCGCTGATGAGAGCGAGCGCCTCGGCCGAAACCAGGGAATCACCGACGGATCGGTGATTTGAATCACAATTGGCGGCGATTGTGGGCCGTCACACGTCTGCGCTACCCTCGCATGCATCTGAGACCCTTTGGTCTCAAAGCCACCTACCGGACCTCTCGCAGGCAGGGCGCACCTCCGCCCCGACCGTGTGCGGGTTCGGCCGGACTTTGTCCCGCCGGGGTCGTCCGCGGGGCGGATCAGTCAGGGAAAGCCCCGGGCGGGGCGTGCAGCAAGGGGAGCGGCACCATGCGATCCACACTTCTTCGTGCGGTCATCGGCATCTCGGCGATGGCGTTGTCCACCCTTTCCGTCGGCGGCGGGGCGCAGGCCGATCCGGGCTGCCCGAGCATGTACGTCGTGGCGATTCCGGGGACATGGGAGAGCGACGAGCACCGGCCCGGTCCCGGCATGCTCGCCGGAGTGACCGACGGCCTGCCGTCCTCGGTGCGCGTGGACTATGTCAGCTACGCGGCGACCGCCTTCCCGTGGGAAGGCGACGTGTACGGCGCGTCGAAGAAGGAAGCCGTCGACAACGCCCGCGGCATGCTCGGCGCGATGGCGCGCCAGTGCGGCGCGACCAAGCTCGCGCTGCTCGGTTACAGCCAGGGCGCCGACGCGGCGGGCGACGTGGCCGCCGAGATCGGCACCGGCCTCGGCGTGGTTCCGCCGCAACGGATCGCGGCGGTCGGCCTCATCTCCGATCCGCGCCGCTCCCCCACCGACGCGTTGGTCGGCCCGCCGGTCGGCGGCGCGGGCGCGGGCGGCCCCCGGGTGGGCGGATTCGGTTGGGTCGCACCGCAGACCCGCACGATCTGCGCGGTCGGTGACCTCTACTGTGCCACCGCCGCCGACGACTTCGTCACCAGGTTCGCCGGTTTCCTGGCCCAGAGCTCCAGCCCCGACCTCGCCAACCTGTGGCGCTACCAGCTCGAATTCGGAACCATCGTCAACGATCTGATGGCGCGCGGCGGGGTCGCGCTGCTGCAGAACCAGCTCTCGGAGTCCGCCAACGAGGAACGCCGCAGAAAGCTCGAGGAGTTCTACCGCTCCGAGGCGCACACCCTCTACGGCAGCTACTCCGTCGGCGGCGGCGAGACGGCGCTGTCCTGGATGCACGATTGGCTGGCCTCGCTGGCCTGAGCCGGTCCGATTCTCAGCGCTTTCTCATCGAACCGAGTACTCGCGGCTCAGGATCGCCCCGTTGAATCAGTCGCGGCTGCCCCGCCCGGCTCCTCTACACCGGGCGGTAGGCAGCGCCAAACGATTACGAAACCGGCTGGGGTACTTCGTGCCGGACTTGCGCCGGGGTTACCGCCGCCGCTTTGCGTCTGGACGTCGCCAGGAACAGGATCACCAGCAGCACGCTCAGCCACACATAGGTATTGCCGATCACGTGCTGCCACGGCGTCCACAGCGACTCGCGCTGTTCGCCGTTGGGTAGCCAGTTCTGCGGCCCGTAGACGAACACCGCGCCGACGACGACAGCGACCCCGTACCAGCCCAGCGCGCGCCGCCACGGCAGCCGGATCGCGTAGCCGATCACGGCGAACAGCGCGGGCGCGATCCAGATCCAGTGGTGCGACCAGGAAATCGGCGAGACGAGCAGGGTGAAGACCGCGTTGATGGCCAACGCGAGCGCGGGAGCATCGGCCGCCCGCCGCATCGCGAGCACGACAAGCGCGAGCAGGGCCGCGCCAACCACCAGCCAGACGATGGTGAAAACGGGCTCGGGCACCCGCAACCGGGCGAGCACCGCCTGGATCGACTGATTGGTGTGGAACGCCGAGCCGCTCAGGCCGTCCACATTGCCGAGGCCGCCGAACCAGTACTTCACCGAGGTGCTCGGCAGTACGAGGAAGCTGAGCGCGGTCGCGGCGGCGCCGGTGACGGCGGCGGTGATCGCCGACTTGTAGTCGCGGCGAACCAGGAAGAACAGGACGAACGCGGCAGGAGTCAGCTTGATCGCCGCCGCGATGCCGATCAGCATGCCGCGCCGCCACTTCGGCTTCTCGGTCAGGCAGTCGGCCGCGACCAGAGCCATCAGCAGCAGGTTGACCTGGCCGAAGTCCAGCGTCGCCCTGGTCGGTTCCAGCAGCAGTGCCAGCGGCGCCGCGCAGGCGGTGGCGAACAGCGCGAGCCGCCGCGCGTTCTCGCCGGGCCATACCCGCCGGGCGACCAGGTACAAGGTCAACGTCAGCGCGGCCACCGAGGTGACGAAGAAGGCGAACGCCGCGACGTCCCAGGGCAGCAGCGCGAACGGCGCGAGCACCAGGGCGGCGAACGGCGGATAGATGAAAGGCAGTCCGATGCCGATGGTCGTCTGCGGGAGTTGTCCGTACATGTCGCCGCCGTTGCGCAGCGTTTCGACGCCGAGACGATAGACCTGCAGGTCGATGAAGCCGCCGGTGATCTCCTTGAACGGCCAGAGCGGCAGCGTCAGACACAGCCAGGTGAACGCGACGAGTAGCGCAGGCACAAGCCAGACCACACGCCCGAACCGGCGGGTCGACGACATCGGCACATCACAGGCGGCGGAACTACTCATCCGCGGCGACTATACCGACCTGCGCGCCGGTGTTCGACGGGTGGCGCTGGCTCGGCGCTGCGCAACGGATTGCCCGCCGGTAACTACCGAACTGCTCACCGCGCGGACCCGGTGAGCGTGATCCCGGACCACTCGGGCAGCTCCTCGCAGCGCCGCACCCATTCGTCCGGGATCGCCGCGTCCCGTGCGCCGAGAATGCCGCCGACGATGGCGCATGTCGTGTCCACGTCGCCGCCCGCGCTCGCGGTGGCCCAGCACGCCTCGGCGAAGTCGTCGAAGCGCGCGGCGATCCACAGGCAGTACGGCACCGTGCCGGGGGCGGAGACGTCGCGACCGTTGCCGAGTGCTCGGGCGGCCTCCGCCTGGCCGACGTCGAGCAGCCCGCGCGCCGAGGTGATTCCGTCGCGCACCGCTCCCCGCGGTGTGCGCGCCGCGATGGCGTCGAGCAGCTCCGCGCCGGCGGAGCGACCCGCATGGCCGCGCCGTTGCCCCAGGAGCCCTTTCCGCCGAACGACGCGGTCGCCAGCTCGCGCCAGTCGCCGCCCTCCTGCCGGATGAGGCGCAGCATGCGGTTGGCGCTCGGGCCGTAGCCGCGGTCGAAGTCGTGGTGTTCGGCGAAGGACGCCGCGAGCGCGTCCTGGTCGACGCGGCCGTGGCGATCCAGGACGGCGACGACCGAGCACGCCATCTCGGTGTCGTCGGTCCACCACCAAGGTTCCGGCGGCAAGGCGCGGGCTTCGAGCGCGGGCAGGTTGTCGGGGACGAAGAAGCAGCCGCCGAACGCGTCGCCGACGGTGAGCCCCCGCAGCGACGCGACGGCGCGGGAACGGCGGTCGGCGATCATTCGCGCGATTCTGCCCAGCCGCAGTGAGATTCGCCAAGCTGGGAGGTCGTAACGGCAGGAGCGGGTTATCTTCGGTCGGGATCGTCGAATTTGCCGGTCCCCACGGCGGGTCACCGCCAAGCACGCGCGTCAGCGAGCGCCCGCCGCTCGTCGGAAGTCAGGAACACCATGTCGCAGATCCGGAACCACTGACATGTGTGCTCCGAAAATCATCCAGTCGGCCCATGAGAACGCCGCCCGTCCCAGCCGCCGCGCGCTCTTCGCCGCCGCGGGACTCGCCGCCTTCGCCGCCGCTGCGCCGCCCGCCCGTGCCGTCCCGGCGGCACGCGGCGTTCTCGACCTCACCCACGCCCTCGGCCCACACCTGCCGACGTGGCCAGGCAGTCCGCCGTTCACGGCGATCCCGGTGGCCTGGCACGCCCTCGGCGGATTCGGCCAGAACGCGCTCGCCTTCTGGGAACACTCCGGAACCCATCTGGACGCACCCGCGCATCGCGTGCCGGGCGGCGCGACCACCGACGCGCTCGCCGTCACGGATCTCGTCGCGCCACTGGTGGTCATCGACATCAGCGCGCGTGCCGAACGCGACCCCGACGCGGCGCTCACCATCGACGACATCGAGAACTGGCAGTCTCGGCACGGCCGCATGCCCGAACGAGCCTTCGTGGCAATGTATTCGGGCTGGGAACGTCACATCCACGACGCCGCGGCCTTCCTCAATCTCGACGCCAACGGCGTGCCGCACGCACCGGGCATCGCACCCGACGCGGCCGAGTATCTGGTGCAGCGGTGCGGGGTCGTCGGCGTGGGAGTGGACACGTTGAGCTTGGATCACGCGCTCAGCCGAGATCACGGCGCGCACACCGCGATTCTCGGTGCGGGGCGGTACGGGGTGGAGATGTTGGCGAATCTCGGTGCGGCGCCTGCTTCGGGAGCGACGGTCATCGTCGGGGCGCCGAAGCATGTGGGTGGGACCGGTGGGCCTTGTCGGGTGATCGCGCTTACGTGAGGTGCTTTGACGTCGGTGGTGGCGGTTGGTCTTACGGTGGACGTCGGCGGTCTCACCAGTCCGGTCGACCGATCGACAACGCGTGCTGGAACACCCCGCGCGGATCCCAAGTCCGCTTGATACGCAACAACTTCGGGTAGTTGTCGCCGTAGTAGAAGCGGTGCCACGGCACGCCGGAGGTGTTCCAGCGCGAGTCCGCCAGATCGGGGTCCGGGTAGTTGATGTAACTTCCGCCGTTGTCCGCGTTGGGCACCGGGACGCCGCCGGTCGCCGAATACACCTCGCGGAACAGCTCGCGCGCCCACCGCAGGTGCGCGTCGTCGCCCTCGGGAAGTCGCCAGGCCGCGTGAATCAGCATCTGCGCGAAGGAATTCCGCGCGGGGATGGCAGTGGCATCGGACGCGACGGCATTGATGGCTCCGCCGAAGGGCAGGAACTCCACTTCCGTCTCGCCGAGCACAGCGAGATTCGTCAGGTACCGGTAGAACACGCGAAGCTGATCCTCGGAATACGCCCGCCTCAGGTAAGCCGCCTTCACCTTGACCCGCGGCGTCAGCGAACCTTTCGGGTAGTACACCTGCTGCACCGTGTCGGAATACGACAGCTGGGCGACCGGCTGCACGACCGGAACGGCATCCACACCATCCAGCACCGCACCGAGGAATTCGTCGAATTGCGCTCGGGCGTCGGCGGAATCGGCATCCAGCAGCACGATCATCTGCGCGAACCCGGTGCCGACCGTCCGGAAGCTCAACGGCGCGTACAGTCCCGCGAACCGATTGCCCGGCTCGTTGTTGCGCTCGTAGAACGCCAGATAGTTTCCGAGCAGCCGCACGAACGCGGCCTCGCTCATCAGCGGCAGAACCACCCGCGAATTCAGCATCGCACCGGGCGGTTTCGGCAGCGCCGTCGCCGGATCGGACCCATCGGACAACGGCGCGCGCAGCAGAAAGCGCGTCACCACACCGAAATTGCCGCCACCACCGCCGGTGTGCGCCCACCACAGCTCCGCGTCCGGGCCGTCCTTGGTCGCCAGCACCACCCTGGCCTCGCCGTCGTCGCCGACCGTGACGACCTCGACCCCGTACAGATAGTCGGCCATCAGCCCGAGCCGCCGCGACAGCGGCCCGTAGCCGCCGCCACTGACATGCCCGCCCATCCCGACGCCCAGGCAGATCCCCGCCGGAATCGTCACACCCCAGCGCCGCAACGCCTCGTACACCGCACCCAGCTCGGCGCCCGCGTCCACCGAGAACGCCCGGTGCGTCTCGTCCCAGCGCACCTGATTCATCCGGCCGAGATCGATGATCGACCGTGTCTGCGCCGAGTCCACGAAATCCTCGAAACAGTGTCCACCCGACCGCACCGCCAACCGCGACCCCGCCGCCACCGCCCGCCCCACCGCAACGCGCACCTGCTCGGCCGAACTCGGCACATAGATCTGCTCCGGCCGCGCCGCGAACCGCCGGTTGTACCCCCGCATCACCAGCGGCAGATACTCCAGATCCCCCGCCCCCACCACCCGCAACTCTTCCGCCCCCGCCGCCGGCGCCCCCACCACCGCCGCCGCGCCCCCAACCGCCGACGCAGCCAGGAACCGCCGACGCGACAGTGTCATGGTCTTCTCCTCAGTGAAGATCGAATACCGGCACGACGGTATCCCCGAAACATCTCCCGACAAAGAGACCGCTCCGTTCGCCCTCCCCCAAACTTGCCGCGCCCGAATCCACCCGTTCCCTCGGGCGGCCGACCTCAACCAACCCGCATGCACGCCTGGACATATGTCCTCACGCTCGCCGAGTATCGGCCGTACATTCCGGCTTCGACCGACCCAGCATCACAACCCAGCGGCTGATGGCCCAACGAGTCGACCGCTACCAGGCATGGCAGTGGCCCCGCGCAAGCCGTGCATCTGGGAGTTTTGGACCTTTGCTGGGCCTCGCGGAATCCCGATGGAACCGAACGGATCTGCGGCGCGTCTATACCGGAAGACGAAACCGAAGGCTCGCTCTGTGATTTGCGCGGTGCGGGCTTCGTTGACAGTGTTGGATCGGACCGACAGGTGTTCGGGGAGTGGGAGGTGACGATGGTCGGCTTTGATCCGAGCCGTGCCGCAGAGGATTTGGCGCAGTACGCGACAGATTTGGAGCAGAAAGCCCGGCGATACGGCGAACTGCAAGAGCGGATGGCCGTGGTGTCAGCGTCTGCGTCCAGCTCGGATGGGCGAGTGAGCGTCACGGTGGACAGCACCGGAGTGCCGACAGCGATCGACCTGGGTCCGGGGGTGCGTAGTATAGATCCTGCCGCATTGTCGGCGGAGATCCTGTCCTGTATGCGCAAGGCGCAAGTGAAGTTGCGGGCTGAGGTTGCCGATGTCGTGCGCGCGACCGTCGGAAACGACTCGGCGGGAGAGTCGATCATCGCGGCTCTCGATGAGCGATTCCCAGACCCGGAACCAGCCGACGAGTACATTCCGCCGCAACCCACATACGCGCCACCCACAGCGGCGCAGTTCATCCCACCACAACCTGTGACCCCGCCGCCTCCGCACGTATCCGACCCGGTGCCGTCCTCTGGTTACACCTCCGGCTGGCCCACGGAATCGCCAACGGCACGACCGCGCACACGTAAACCCGATCGGGATCAGATCGTCACTCCTGATGAGCCGGATGATGAAGACGAATACTTCAACAAGAAGTCTTGGTTGGTGTAACTGTGGCAGTTCCTGATGCGATCTCCGTCGATCCTGATGAGGTGCGCAAGCACGCCGAAGTCGTAACAAGGCTGGTGACGAGCTTAGAGAAGTGCCTGGAGGCGGCTACCTACTTGGGAAACGCTGACGATGGTTTTGGGCTCATCCCGCGCATACCCATTGCACTGCTTTTCGACGACAAACAAGATAATACTGTTTCGGTGATTCACGCACTCGCCGAGAGCGTGTCGGAGGTTCCGGACAAACTGAAGACGGTTGCAACAACGTTCGAAGACAAAGATGGCAAGCTCGGGCAAGCACTGACGGCGCTTCGGGAGTCTATCGCCGAAGATAAGGGGGGAAATTCGTGAGTCTACTTTTTGATGCAGAGCCACCGGCGAACGACCTGCTGAATAAAAACGTCAATATTCGCGATCAGTACTTCCAGGAGGGCAACCGCTCACTTTCGAACGTCGGCCTCAACGGTGGGGCAGAATCGGGCGACCCGGGTATTTATAAGGGCACCCTAGCGGGAGATGCGTGGGAAACGGTCGCGAAGTTCCAGTCGGGCGACGTGAACTCGGCATGCCTAGGGGCCGTCGCGCTCGGGATCAATATCACCGGCCTGGCAAAGGGGCTGACCGACCCCTTCGCTTTCGCTGGAGCCCAGATTGTCAAGTGGATGTTCGAGCATCTCGAACCCCTCCGGGCAGTGCTGGAGGGATTGACGGGAAATCCGGCGATAGTCAAAGCTTACGCTGCGTCATGGGACGCCATTTCCAAGGAATTAGAGAAGGTCGCTACAGACTGGAATTCCAGCGTAGCGCAGGACATCTCTACATGGCGGGGGCAGGCGGGCACTTCGTATCGACTGCACGCCGGGTCACTCATTGATAAAGTCAGTTTCGCCGCTGCCGCAGCAGCGGCGATGCGCGAGTCGATGGAAGTGGCGGAAAGTATCGTTGACGGAGTTCGGAGTGTGGTGCGCGACGTCCTGTCGAACCTAATCGGAGCATTGATCGGATATTCGCTGGAAGTAATCGTTACCGGCGGGGCCGCAACACCTTACGTTGCCCCGAAGGTGATGACCGATGTTGCACAGGCGAGTGCCACTTTAACGAAGGCGCTGTCTAATATGAAGGCTGCATTCAAGGACGTCAACACCTATCTGGAACCAGTTGTAAAAGGTTTCGCGACGGCGGCGGACGACAAAAACTAACGCCGATTCATCGGGCGTTCGGAGCGTCGCTTCGGCTGCCGGTGGCGGGTGAGAGAGGTTATTCATGGGCGCCTATCTGAGCACGTCCGACTTGCCGCTACCTGCGGACTGGGAGCGAAAGGCGTTCGGTTCGTACCGATATGCGGTATTGCCGTTCGCGATGGGACTACTCTTTTTGCAGGCCATGCTCGGGGTGATCTGGGCTGTTCTGGTCGGAGAAGGGTCGGCGCGGGAGGGGATTCTGGTCATCTTGCTCCCCGGCGCCCTGTGCACCGCCTTTCTGCTAGCGGCATGGTCGAAGATTCCACGAAAAGCGCCGGTAGCCGCGGAGATTCGGACTACCGCCGGTGATGATGCGTTGGTACTACCAGTTCGACGAAATTCGGTTCTGGCTGGAATACGTTCCACCGCCGGTATCGAATTGACTCCTGGTCACGTGACGATCAGGTACGGAAAGTCGCCAATAGGCATTGCCTGGGATGATATCTCGGCGATCGAATCCCGTTGCGACAAGGTACGATCCACCCGAACCAACGTCATCGACATCGTCCCCCGAGGACCCGAAACCGGATCTCGAATCATCGACCTCCCCCACACATTCCTGGCCACCGACCCCACTAGGGTCTACCACCTACTCCGGTTCTATGTCTGCAATCCCGAACTCCGATGGGAACTAGGTAACCAAGCGGGCTTGTACCGATTCCAGCATGGTGGCTATGGATCGGAGATGCGAGCCGATAGATCGTGACCACTGCCAAGAATCGGTCGGCCACTGTCGACAGCTTCTCGGTCAAGGCATCGAGCATCTGATCATCCTGGGCGGCAACTGATTCGGTGTCGGCGATCGAACACCGAGTGCACGCCTGGCCAACACGGAGGTCAGTGCCTGTTCAGCGCCTTACGGCGCTCGGGCAGCCAATCCGGGAAGTAGCTGCCCGACCTCAGTTCGAATTCCCCAGACCCTGGTGCAGGTCCTCGCGGTACCCGCCGCGCCGGTCGTCGACCACCGTGCGGCCCACAACAACTGGACGCCCGGGGCGCGGCGTCGGGCAGGCACGTCAGGGATGGGAGTGCAGGGAGCGGCATCGAGCAGGCAGGTCGGGGGTTGGCGGCCCGGGACCGAGTGCAGCATTGAGTAGGCCAACCAGAGACGGGGGTCCGGGGGCGAAGCCCGCCGGGTGGGGCGTGGGGGCTTCGCCCGCACACAACACGCGGAACCAACCAAAAAGGCGAGTGCTCTTCGCGAGCACTCGGCTTCGTTGGTGGAGCTGCCGGGAATCGAACCCGGATAAGGTCCTGGCAGGGATAGCAATCCGGGCTCTACCTGCGAAAACACTGCTCAGTCAATCACGCTGAATCACCGGGTATCGCGCGGAATTGTGGGCAAAATGTGGGCACGAGCACCCTGCGAAATCAGCCGAGGTATGGCGCGCTTCGCCCCTCCATGTAGTGGGTCAGCCTGAGTCGCTGCGTGTGGTGCATGTCGAGGCTGTCCAGTTCGGAAGGATCTACGAACCGTAGTTCGGTGGACTCGTCGGAGATGGCGAGGTCGCCCCCGATGACACGGGCAAGAAAGCATACGTTGAACTGGCGTCGGACCTCACCGTCGCCGTACGCGATCACGTGGCGCGGATCGGTGTAAGTGCCGACGAGGCCGGTTATTTCGATATCGAGACCGGTCTCCTCCTTGACCTCTCGCACAGCACAGCCGGGAAGGCTGTCGGTCATCTCCATGCCACCACCTGGCAACGCCCATAGGCCGCTGTCGGCGCGCCGCTGCAACAGGATGCGGCCGTTGTCGTCGCACACCACGGCGGAGGCCGCGACGACGAGACTGTTCGGCTCGGGTGCTGCTGGGTCGTCGTAGAACTCGGTGCGCGCCATCGGCTTACCCCTCCACCGGTCGGCCGGTTTGCCAGACCGCGTCGAAACTGTCGGTATACGTGTCGAACAGACCACCGCCGAGAGTACGGCGCAGATGCCAGACCGGCGCACCGTAGGCGTTCACTCCCCACACGTGGGCGTTGACCAACATCTCATTGTCGGCACGAAAGATGCTGTTGTAGAGCGTCGTGGTATGGGTCCGTAGCTCGATGCCCGGTGTTGCTTGCAGTGCCTGGTAGTGCATCAAAGCGAGACGGCAGCGAGATTCGATACCGTGTCCGAATTTCTCTTCCGTGCCTCGTTGTTGGACGTTGGCGCTGTCGGCGTCACCCACGGCAATCCGTCCAGGTGAACGCGAGGAGTAGCGCAGGCACAAGCCAGACCACACGCCCAAACCGGCGGGTCGACGACATCAGCACATCACAGGCGGCGGAACTACTCATCCGCGGCGACTATACCGACCTGCGCGCCGGTGTTCGACGGGTGGCGCGGGATCGACACAGCTCAGAAAATTGCCAGCCGGTAACTATCGTTCTCGCAATGCGGTCCCGCCGAGCGCGACGCCCGCCCAGTCCGGCAGTTCCTCGCACCGCCGAAGCCAGACGGCCGATCCGTCAGCGGTCGTCGGTCACTCGAGTTCGGCGGCCTCGCGGTACCTTCCGGTGCGCCGCAAGTAGGCGATCCACTCGGGGAGGAGTTCCTCGTCGACCGATCGGCTCGCCGTCAAGCGCTCCGCCAAGGCCTCGTCGTAAGCCCCCGCGCGGGTCAGCGCGCGAATCCTTGCTTGGGTCGCGGCAGCCGACCGAACGGTCGTAGCCGGAACGTCCGTGGACCGGGCCGGGGGCGTGGCATCAGCAGGTCGGCGATGACCCTGATTCCAACTCACGGGCATCGCGGCGCCCGCACCGTGGCTTGCCAACTGAGGGAGCGGACGGTTGCGTTTCGCGAGGCGCTGCTGCAAGGCACCGAAGAGCGATTGCACAGTCAGCGTCGGCCCGGCCTCTGGGATACCGTCTTCGAGCACGTCGATCAAAGCGCCGGTGAACGCCGTATACGGCTCACCGGGGGGTGAGAGAGCCTTCCGAGTGCCCGCGCACGCGGTGAGCACCGCGGTGCCCTCTATTGCCACTGTGGCGGCGACGGCGTCATCGCTCCCCATGGCGCCGGATATCGCCAGACCACTCCAACAGCAATCCAGGAGCACCAGCCGTCGCGCCGCCCGAGCTTGAATGAGGAACTCCCGGCGCACGGATCCGTACCGGAGCGCGGTGTGCGTACCGCCGGGCTCATAGGACGGTGACAATGCCAGGCTCAGTCCGTCGTCCATTGCCGCGTCGAACAGGCCGTGACCGGCGTAGTAGAAGACCAACGCTTCCGTCGCGGTGGAAGCGGCCTCGCGTATGGCCTGCACCACCGTGTCGGGATCCTCCACGTTCCGCAGGACAACGCAGTTCTCCGGCGGCAGCCCCCACACCGCCTTGTCGCACAGGAGCTCCGCCAGCTTGACGACGCTGTCGTCCACGGCGGGCAACTGGCGCGACTCGCTCATCTTCGGATACTGCGACACCCCGAGTAGCACGGCTCGGGATCGCTGCGGGTCGGGTACATCCGCCACGATGCCTACCCGGTGCCACCCGTCGCCGAACGCGACATCAATTGCTCGACCACGACTTGCACGTCACCGTCTACTACCACGTACTTTTCCGAATACTCGATCCGCACGGTCGGCACGCGAGTACCGGACTCCTCCCGAGATGCGCGATACATCAGAATCGAAGTTATCAAGCTCGAAAGCGCGATGGCATTGGGAACGACGAGATTCAGGATGTCGAACGCCAATCCCATATCACCGCGACTGGATTCCGCGGCAGGAGTGATACCCCGGGCGACCTCGGGGTCGCTCGCCAGCCAGCGGTAGAGGTCCGGTGCGGCCTCGCTGTCGACATGTATCGAAAGATTCATTTCTATTCCTCGGTCAGTGCCCGTCGCGATTGTGGGTCAGTACGAAACGCCCGAACTCGGCGCTGAACAGGCTGGTTCCGGAACCTTTTCCGAAAACAATGCCCATCAGACGCAGATGCTGGAGATCGATCAAAGGCAAGTCCAGTGGGCGTCCCGCCGCAATCCGCTGCAGCATCACCAACCCGCGCCCACCGGTTTCGCTGTTGATATTGTGGACGAGCTGCCGGAACTGCGTCTCGAATGCGTGAATCTCGGCGAGATAGGCCGCACTCGTGTCCACCTCGCCGTCGCTCCGATACAACGCGACGAGTCGATTGCACAACACCTCGGTCAGAAATGGATGCCGACCGGCCAGATCGATGATCTCCGAGCGGACCGATGCGAGACCGACACCGACCTCGGCGGCCCGCGCGAGCATCAAATCGGTCTCCGTGTCGGTGAACATTCCGACGTACTCCGGAACCACCACGACACCGCCCAGAATCGAGCCGCCCATGGCATCGATCTCGATGGATTCGATATGCTGCCTGGAAATGGTGATCAGGCCGAACGAGTACTGTGACTCACTGGCCAACGTCCGAAGGCACTGAAATTCCGCCAGCGAAGTGAGTGCCGTCGACGCCCGATCGAATTCGTCCAGCACGACGAGCGCACTGTAACCGGCATCGGTCAACGTGGCGAAGAACCGCTTCGTCGCCTCGGACAGGTCGTACCAATCGACGCTGAGCTGCACCGCCGCATTGATCGCGTGCAACGACTCGACCAATTCCGCTGCCGACGGGTCGCGCCGTACCGAAATGTCGAGGCGCTCCATGACCTGACGGCTCATCGATCGAAAGAGATCCGCTCCCGATACATGGTTTCCGACATTCAGCCAGACCGTGAGCAGCTCCGCCCGCGGGACGGTGGACGTGTTCAGCGCATGACGCACCAGACTCGTCTTACCCACCCGATGATGCCCGAGCACCCGCAAGTTCGACGGCCGCCCTGGTCGTTGCCACACGCCCTGCACCCGGCGCACCATCTCGAGGCGGCCGATGAAACGTTCCCCCGTCGCCTCCTGTCCGACGCCGACATACGGATTGTCGGAGGCCGGAAGGCTCGCGTGTCGATGCGAGGATGTCATGGCTGATCCACCCCGGACTTCACGCCGAAGTACTTGAGCAGCCAGTCTTGGTAGAGGCGAACGACTATCTGATAGCCACCGGCTTCGCGCCGGACCACGTCGCGCAGGACCAGGTCCTCGAGCAGGTCGGTCGCCTCCCGTTGCCCGTGGTACTCCTCGCAGATCGAACGCACGGTGGCTACCTGGTTGTGCGCCGCACGGGCGATGGCGAGCAGCATCTCTCGGTAGTCTTCGCGCGTGAATGCCTCGGCATCGGTGTATCCGGACGACTCCAGATTCTCGAAATCCTTCATTTCCAATACGTCGAGAAACTGGTCACGAACATGTTCGACGTCGGCCTCGGTAACCACCGGCGCCCGTTCCGCGTTCATATATTCCACGAGACGATCGCAGAAGCGCTGGATATAGAAGGCGCTGCCCCCGGTGAGATCGAGAATCTGATCCACCGCGCGCTCGTGGTACCTGGAAATCTCCTCGCCGTCTCGCTTCATCATGATCGGCACCTGTATCAGCTGCCTGGCGTATTCCTTCGCGAGATAGGTGACCCGCTCCGTCGAGAAGACACCGAACACGTTCGGATCCGCCTGGATCAATCGGTCGACGGCCGCCTGCCCCACGATGATCAGATGGAAGAGTCTCCGCTCGAGCAATGCCTTGAAAGACTGCATGAACGACGGTGAAAGCAGGCCTCGGCGAATCCACTGGTCGAAATATTGAAACTCGTCGATCAAGACCACCAGCGGGGGAAGTCGGTTTCCGACCCGCCTGCGATGATTCTCCATGATCATCGCGCAGTCATAGATCGGCTCCGGCGTCTCCAGAAACTTCTCCCGGTCCAGACCTGTCGGAATCAACGGGATACCGTTGGCCTGTTCGAGCGCCGCATAAGCGTTGTCGGCGCCTTCCAGAATGCGCCACATCAACAATGCCAGTAGGCGGGTTCCATCACTGTCTGGCTGCGGCGAGAGGTCACCGATATTGCCCACGTCCACGACCGGCAGATGATCGAGCTCGACAAGGCGGTACTGGAGGTGCAGACGGATGGACGACTTACCTGCACGTTTCTGTCCGAAAACCGCCACACCGATGCCCGGTGATTTGGCATTGCGCAGCCGGGCCCGGATCCGGTCGATCAACTCGTCTCGACCGAAGAACATCTTCGGGCTTTCCACGGGTCGCCCGGTCGCACCGTCCTGGTAAGGATTGTCGATGGGCTCGAACTCTTCTTCACGCGCCAGGCGAACCGGGAGGATCGCACTGTACTGCTCGTATTCGACATTGGAGCGGAACCGGTATCGCAGCGTCACCGGCAGTGAAAAGGCGCCCGCGTTGACCAGGGTTTCCGACACGCGCAACCGGACACTCTCGATCCGGTGATCGTTGCCGCGCACCGCGGTCGGCAACTGAACCTTCTGATCGTCGACCGAGAACAGGCCGGGCTCCGCGCTGATGAGCAGTTCCGGCGAGCCGAGCGGCGCACTGCCCGCCGCGTTGGACACCTTGATCTGCACCGTGACGACGCCATTCTGACCGCTGCTGCTCTCCTGCAGCGCGAGGCTGAGTTCCGGTTGCGGGGGTTGGGCGGCGATGAGCTGCTTGTTGGCGTCGGCGATCAGTTCTTGGATGCGGATGGCGATCGGCTCCAGCAGCTCCACCGCCAGCGCCGTCGGACCGCGCTGGACGTCGTCGCGCAGTTGCTGCACGGTGTGGTCAGCAGTGCGCAGGCAGCTCTCGCGCTCCTCGAAAGACGGCTCGTGGGTGAACCTGCGCAGCTCCACCAACGCACGGCCGATCGCGGCCAACCCATCCTGCATCACCTCGGGCATCACCAGATCCGGGTCGTTCACGCGCTGCAACGCCACGTCCAGCGTGGTTTCCGAGATCGTGACCTGACGCAGGTCGGCGAGCGCGTGAGACAGGCTGCGCTTGCGGCGATTCCACGACACCGCGGCCTGCTGCCACGCATCGCGCACCTGGCGCTCGTCCGGACGGGCCGGGATTCCCGTGGGCGAATCGGCCAAGCATTCCGCGGTCGCCGCCCGAAGTTCCGGCCGGGTACAGATCGCGTCCAGCAGCAGATCCCGCGCGACGCTGGTATCCGCCAGCACGGGACGGACCAGTTCCAGCACCTTCGCGCCGTTCGCGCGGGTCAGGTCGACGAGCACTTTGGACACATCGCTGGCCAAGAGCGAGGAAAGCGACCCGTCTCGGTCGCGCCGGAGGTTGCGCAGTGCGCGACGGCCGTTGAGCGAGCGGAGATATCCCGTCAGCGCCCACCGTATGTCCGGCATCGTGTCGCCGTCTTGCTGCTCGTCCGCCGCCGCCAGCGCCGAGCAGTACAGGTCCCGTGCCGATTCGTGCTCCTTGCGGTCCTGCATGAGGTCGGCCAAGGTGGTCAGCCCGGAGTACAGATAGCGTCCGCTGTCGGGCACACCCAATTCGTGGGCGAGGACCGCCGCCGAAATATAGGCCTGGGCACTGTTCTCGGGCTGTTTGCTGCCCATCTGCCGAGCCGTTTCGGCGATGACGTTGAGGTCTCGATGGGTCGCGCGGGTGCCTCGCTTTCTCGTCTCGTCGGCAAGCTTCGAATAATTCTTCATGACGTAGGTCACCAAGGGCGGCGTCGAACTGCCGAGACCCGAGGCATCCTGCGGTAGCATCTTTTCCACCCAGTCCGCGGATACCACGCCGCTACCACCGCTGCGCAGCGCGGCGATCCGCTTGCGGATTCCGTCGGCATGCTGGTCGGTATGGTGCTCGATGAGCTTTTCCGCTTCGTCCAGGTCGTCGAGCACGCCGCGCTGAATCAATGCGACGGCGAGGCCACGCTGAACGGCCGTGTTGTCCGGCGATTGGCTGTACAGCTGCAACCATTCACCGGTGGAATCCTGACCGGCGGCGAGCTTGACGAAGGCGATCTGATGCAGCCGATGGTCACGTTGACTGGTAGTGATGTCTTTTCGCTGATATTGACGATTCAGCAGCTCCAGTGCTTCGGGATATCGGCGGGCACCGGTCAGAAAGTCGATGAGGATGTTCTCCAGCGCGTTTCCCGGCTGCACTATTCCCGGAAATTCTTGCTCGATGACCTCGAGCGCGGCGACCGGCCCGTCGGTTTGCCGCGTGAGCCAGGCCAGATCCTTTACCGCACTTTCGCGTTTGACATTCTCCTTGATCGCCTGCCGGTAGTAGATCTTCGCCTGCACGAAGTCTTTCAGCTGCAGTTCCATGAACTTCGCGTGCTGATACGGGTCTTTGGGTTCCCGCTTCGGCGGCCTTGCCTGCGCGGCCGGGCGTTGTGACGGGCGGGGGATGTTCTGCGTCAACGGCGCGGGACGCGACTGGACCGGCCGTCGCGGCGCGGGAATCGGCTGCTCGAGGGCACGATTCGGCGTCACTTTTCGCGGAGCGGTTACGGTCGACTCGACGACCGGCGCGCTGGCTTGCCGCGAGCCTTCCAGAACACTCGACCGCTCGGTTCCGGTCGCGGCCAGCAAGTCGCGCATCGCCTGTCGCGTGAGCGAATCCGCGCCCGCGGCAACGTGTTCGACGTACTGGCAGAGCCCGCGTACCGCGGTTCGGTGGTCGCCGTTGCGAGCTGCGCTGATGGCCAACAATCGCATGGCCGGTACGTCACCGCCGTCCGCGGCGACGGTGAGGTAGTCCTGCGCCTCGTCGGAGTCTTCCATCAGCAACTTGAAGGCGCCCGCGAGCCGATTCAGCCCCGGATTTCCCTTGTCGGCGTTCCACAGGTTCCGGACCCGCCCGTAGAGGATCGCCACCCGATGGAACCGGGGTTCGAGTTCGCCGATCCTTTCGGCGTTCTCATACGAATTCCTGATCTGCAGCAGCTGTTTTTCGTGCTGGACTAGGACCTCGATTCTCATATCGATCGGCAGTAGCGGCAATCCGGCGACCGCCGCGAGCGCATCCTCCAGCGGAGGACCCGCCATTTCGGCAACCACGGGTTCGGTGGGCGCTTGCACCGGCGACGTCGGCACAGCGGGGGACGGCGGGGGTTGACCGACCTCGACGGCCGCGGTCTTACGCGCAACAGTGGCGACCATTGTCAAGGCAACCGCGACCGGCATGCCATCCGGCTGCTTCAACCGCAGCCGGGTCAATGTCAGCTCTTCCAGCACACCCTCGTGCACGCCGCCCGCGACCAAGCTGATCTGGACGTAACTGCCGACCTGAGCGATTGATTGTACGAATTCCGCGTCCATTCGCTCTCACCCCGTCCACAACACTGATCGGAGCAGTCCGCAGCAGATACCGCCCGTTCCGTTTTGTTCGTCGGTCCGGCGGCCGTCCACCCGGCGCGCGAATGTACGCGATACCTCATCGCCCACCCGTCCTCGGCGGACAGGTGCGAAAAGGATGATCATTGAGTTTCAGCCCCCTTGCGGGTGCGATCCGCAGCGCCCACCCACGAATTCACACAGTGCCTCTCCCCGACCGACCGACAGTTCCGAACCCCCAGCCCCTCTCGTTCGCTGGAGGTAGGTGACATTCTCGCAGCTCGACACCGATCCGACCCGCCGAACGAACATTGCGCCCCAGCCGTAATCTCGAAGCAAACATCTTCCTGCCGAACCTCGCGAATACACCGTACGAACAGGAAGAACACCGGGGCCGTGCCACCCGACGCCGTGATACTCAGGAGTAGCCCGACACGACCCCATCCCGGTCACGATGGTCGGTCGAGGCGCTGCGGGTGAAGGACCGTTGATCCTCGTTCTCGCCTACCGCCCCGATCAGCTGCGTTCCCCGGATCAGACCTGCGCGACCGCGGCGCCGCGAACGCTCCCCGTCGGCGAGGACAACACACACGTTTGCTGAAAACGCCAGAAACCGAACCGGATTGAGACGACGAACTGCAGGTGCATGCCGCCGCCGTCGCTCATTGATCCGGCTATTTCGTCAACCCGAGAGCATCCCCGGTTCATCGGGCCATCATGACACACGCGCGACGAAACCTCTCCGCACCCGGCAATACGGGACCGCCCGATGTCCCTACCGCTCCGGGGATTCGGGCAACATCAGTTCTACCAGCTTCCACACACCCGTCGACGGATTGGCGCGATGGTCATCGCCACCGCCCACACTCCGCGACTTCGCGCGGCGCACGGCTTCCTCCACACCCTCGATGTAGTCCGCGAAACGGAGCGCAGTCTTGTCATATGCCGGAAGGTGCTTCTTGAGCCGCTTCTCGACGTCTCGAAAACCTGTCAGGGCTGCATCGCAATTCTCGAAATGAAGTAGCAGCCAATACTCGAAACACGGATTCGACACCGCCAGACCGATTTTCGACGTCCGTGCCATTCGGATCGCTTCGGAGTAGTCGAACTCGTCGACGTCGAGAACGCACCAGATCTGGTCGTAGTCCGCGCGTTGCCTGGCCGCGAAGGCAACGACGCGCTTGGGGTCCTCGGGGCGCACGGTCACCGCGGACTTGGTTGCCGGATTGCGCAGGTGTCGGCGTAGACCGTGGAAGTACGTGGGCTCGGTGACTTCGCCGCCGCAAACGATCAGGATCAGCGTCACCGGATCGCGGAACGGCGCCCGTCGACGTCGCGAGTTCTCACGCCGGGTGGGCATGCCGCAAAACCTCCGCGAGTCGATGGAAGTCGACCCGCGGGATCGCACCGAAACTTCCTCCGAGATAGCGACGTTCGAGATTGTGCTCGTTGCGCGGCTTGTAATCGGTCAACGGATACAGCGAGCTTGCCCCGTCCGCGCCCTTTTCGACGAACCACACCTGATCGCGGCGCAGCAAACCATCGGGACGAACGACCGTACCGAGCAGGGAGGAGTCGTGTGTCGTCAGGATCAGTTGCGCGCCACGAGGATTGGTCTCATCCGACTGGAACAGTTCGATCAGCGACGCGGTGAGCAGTGGATGAAGGCTGGTGTCGATCTCATCGATGACCAGAACCCGCCCGTGATCGAGCGCGTCCAGAACTCCGGGCAAGATCTCGAGCCAGGCGATGGTACCCGCCGACTCCTGCTCGAGGGGCAGCACGGCCGCTTCGCTGCCGTGATGAACGAAGACCAGCGGAGGCAACGCGTGAGTAACACTCTCTGCGTATACATCGTGCACCACCGGAATCCTGCCCGTCGAGTCATCGACCTGCGCTTCACTTCTCGAAGCGAACTCATCGAGCATTTTCAGCCCCGTGATGTCGTGCCGTTGCCCGGGCGGGACGGAATCGAGCAGAGCCTCGGGAACAACAGGTGTGTCGATGGCGGCAATTCCGAAGTCTGCCTCTTGAACCAGCTCCACCAGACGAGCCCCCTCGGCCGCCGAACCACGAAGAAGAACTCGACGCAGACGACGAGCGATCGCAGCGGTCGACGCACGTCGTCCGTCTGACAGAATCAGCGTTTCACGGAACCAGCGGTGTACCGGCTCGAACATATCCGGCTTGGCTTGGGCGACAGCACTCAGGAACAGGGCGTTTGGCCGGGTGAGCTCCTGCAGAATTTTGAGCTGAGCCCGATGCTCGGCCATCGCCGACCCAGAGCTGTACTCGTCCCCGGTCCGCTGAAACAACACCCGCTTACGCTTCTCTGGATAGCTGAAAAGCCATTCCTCGAGCACCCGCTCGTTGTCGACAGTGAACCCGTAGGTCCACGGAATTCCGTCGGCCATGATCTCGACGACGTAAGTCGACGCCACAGAGACTATGTGACTCGTCCGAAAGCTGTAAGGAGTGCGCGGAACACCCGCGAATGGCTCCCACTGGGAAAACGACTGCGTCACGGCCCGCTGCATGAACCGGAGCCCATCCAACAGGTTGGACTTCCCCGAGGCGTTCGCCCCGTACACCGCGGCAACCGGAACCGCAGGCCGATCATCAGCGGCAGGCATCAGCAGCAACTCGTTCTCGTCCGCGAACGAACGATGGTTGCCGACCCTGAAGCTACGAAGCATCTGCCACCTCCCGACACCGAGTTGAAGGGCGTTTTGAACAGCATACCTGCAGATTCTCCCCTGAAATGCCTCGAATCTCATCCTCGGGGCATGCAGATTGCCGCCGCGGACCAGCCGCGGGGGCGGAGCCCGCCGGGTGGGGTGTGGGGCTTCGGCCCCACAAACACGCGGAACCCGCAAAAAGGCGAGTGCTCTTCACGAGCACTCGCCTTCGTGGGTGGAGCTGCCGGGAATCGAACCCGGGTCCTCCGCCGTGTCTTCAGGACTTCTCCGTGTGCAGTTCGCTGTGTCTCTGCTCGGATCTCTCGGTCACGCGAACAAGCCGAGATGACGATCCCAGTCGCTGTTCGATGTCCCGTCCGGCTCCGCGACCGAGTCGGACGGTGAGCCCTCTAGCTGATGCCGGCACCGGGACCGAGGGCATATCCCGGGCCGACAGAGACGCTGTCGCTTAGGCAGCGAGAGCGTACTCGCGCTGATGAGAATCGGCGCTTAATTGGTTGCAACGACGCTTACGGTGGTCTCTTGCCTGCACCGACACGCTTCCCCTGAATCAACGTACGCAGTCGAAACCGTTCAGCCCCGTACGTGCCCGCACCTTGCGGGCTAGTAATGCTAACACCCGCCCAACGCGGAATCATCCCCGATTATTTGTGCGTGTTCTAGGTCATACCGATCAGACTCGATCACTAAAGGTGGCGCGACCTGGACGACTGTCGCACTCCCACCGGAGGTCACCCCATGACCTTCTTCGCGGACCTGGCATGGGCCTACGGTTGGCCTCGACACGACCGGCAAGCGGTCGTTCGACAACGCACTGTCCAACGACGAGTCCCGGCTACGCGCGGTGTTCGACCAGCTCGCCGCTCGCGGACCGCTGCTGATCGTGGTCGACCGGCCCAACACCATCGGCATCGGCGCGCTGCCGGTCACCGTCGCCCGCGCTTGCGGCCATGACGTGGCCTACCTGCCCGGCCTGTCGATGCGCCGCATCGCCGATCTCTATCCGGGTCAGGCGAAGACGCCGCCCTTATCTGCCTGGCCCGACGCCGCTGCGGCGTCATCTACGCCATGCTCGAAACCAAACAACCCTACCGAAATCCGCTGGTCCCAGCATCGAGGTGATGCCACGATGACGTGACTTCATTCGTCATGACGACCTGCGCTGAGAGGACGCCACATGATCGCGGACCTCCGCATCCGTTTCGCTGTCGACGATGAGGTGCTCTCGCAGCTGCACACCGACGCATTCGGCGGTGACCACGTGCTGAGCCCTTGGAAGGCGCGCCTGGAACGGCACAGCAGATCGTGGGTCGGCGCGTTCGTCGGCGATCGGCTCGTCGGATTTGTCCACGCTGTCTGGGATGGAGGTCGGCATGCGTTCCTCCTCGACACCATGGTCGCCCCCGACCTCCAGCATCAGCGCATCGGAACCAGCCTGGTCACGACGCTCATCAGCGACCTACGCGAACTCGGCCTCGAGTGGCTGCACGTCGACTACGAACCACATCTCACCAGCTTCTATCGCGATACCTGCGGGTTCCGAACCACCGACGCCGGGCTACTACGACTGAACTGACACCGAAACGCCACGACGGCTCAACCAGTTGCGACCGATCCAGCTTGACCAAACCATAGGGACACCCCCGCATAGACGAGCGTCTACCCCGCTAGACCCGAACTCCTTGAACCCTCAATTAGCCCACGAATTGCGCACACGCAGCCCAATCCCAAGTCGGTCAAGCGTCCGATTCCCCAGAAGGCCCCCCAAGCGACCCCACCGCAACCGCGAAATCACCATCTCGGCGACCCCTTGCCCGGTACTGTTCCTGTTCGGCCGTACCGGATTTGGATCGACCGGCGGCTGGGACAGGGAGCAATAATGGGCAACACCAGCAGACGACGTCGTCGTCTGTTCCACGCCGCGGCGGTACCGATGATCGTCGGCATCGTCTTGGCCGCGGCGTGTTCGACGCCGAGTGCGACCACCGGCCCCGGCGTCACCAGCGCGCCGTGCCCGAACGCGATCGACAGGGACAAGGGCTGTATCTATCTCGGCGTGCTCTCCGACCTCGGCGGCGGACCTTTCGCCATGCTCGGCAGGGCGATGCAGGACGGGCAGACAGCGTTCTGGACCGAGGTCAACAAGGCGGGTGGGATCGGCGGCTACGAGGTCGACATCTCGACCTACGCCAGGGACACCGCCTACGATCCGCACCGCCATGTCGAGGAATTCCGCGAGATCGAGCCGAACGTGCTCGCACTGGCGATGAGCCTCGGCACCGCTCAGACCCTCGCGGTGCTGCAGGAGATGGACGCGGCGGACATCGTGACCTCGGCGGGCACGCTGTGGTCGGGCTGGGAGTATCGCGAAACGGACCGGGATCTGGTGCTGGACAGCGGATATTCGTACTGCACCGAAGCGATCATGGGTCTCGACTGGTTCACCGAGCACCAGTACCGGCCGCGCAACGTGGCTGTCGTCGCGTTCCGCGGCAACTACGGCGGCGACTACGCCAACGGCGCGCTGCGCTGGGCGGCGCACAACAACGTGACCGTCACCTCGCGGGTCGACACCGGACCCAACACCGAGGTCGGCAACCAGGACCGGCCGGTCGCCGAGATCCTCGCCAACCCACCGGATCTCGTGCTGCTGGCCACCGGCCCCGCAGAAACCGCGGAGATCATAGGCAAACTCGTCGCGGGCGGCTTCCACGGACGCTTCCTCGGCTCGGCTCCCACCTGGAACGGCGCGCTGCTGAAAACCCCAGCCGGGCCCGCACTTTCGGCCCTCTTCAACTACACCTCGCCCGTCGACGGCTGGGACGGGCGCAGCACGGGCGCTCGCCGGGCTCGCGCCGCCGCGCCGCAGGAGCCGACGAACTGGGGTTACAGCCTGGGCTGGGCCGGCTCATACACGATGCGGGCACTGCTCACGAAGGCGGCCGAACAGGGCCCGCTGAACCGGGCGAGCGTGCGCGCGGCGCAGGACGCGCTGACCGTCGATTTCGAGGGCATGGCCGCGCCGCACACCTACAACGCGGGCGCACCGGATTACGCGGCCCAGCGTGCCGCGATCGGTGCCCCTGACCCGTCCGCGCCGCTAGGCTCGCGCACGGTGACCACCGACTACCGCGGACCGACCCTGCCGCAACTGCCCATGCACGGGCCGTGCGCCCGGCTGTGAACCGGCGGGCCACCGAGCAACGCGTTCGTCTGGATCGAAGGAAGAGAATTTTGGTACCAATCCGCCGCCGCCGCGGGCTGTTCCGCGCCGCCGCGGCCGCGATCGCCATGGGCTTCGCACTGGCGGCCTGTTCGTCGGCATCGACCGAGACGGGACAGGGCGTCACCAGCGCGCCGTGCCCGCAGGCGGTGGACAAGAGCAAGGGCTGTATCTACCTAGGCGTGCTCTCCGACCTGGAGGCCGGGCCGTTCGCCCCGCTCGGCAAGGCGCTCAACGACGGCCAGCTGGCCTTCTGGCGAGAGGTCAACAAGGCAGGCGGCATCGGCAATTACGAGGTCGACATCACGACATACGCCAGGGACACCGCCTACGACCCCGGCCTGCACCGCGAGAAGTTCCACGAGATCGAACCGAACGTCCTCGCTTTGGCGATGAGTTTCGGGACGGCGCAGACACTTTCGGTGCTGCCGGAGATGGACGCCGTCGATCTGCTGACCGGCGCGGGCACCCTGTGGTCGGGCTGGCAGTATCGCGAGACCGATCGAAACCTGGTGCTGGACACCGGGTATTCGTACTGCACCGAAGCGATCATGGGCCTGGACTGGTTCGCCCAGTTCCAGTCGAGGCCACGCACGATCGCGGTCGTCGCCTTCCGAGGCAACTACGGCGGCGACTACGCCAACGGCGCGCTGCGCTGGGCTTCGGAGAACAACGCGATCGTCAACGCGCGCATCGACACCGGCCCGAACGCCGAGGTCGGCAACCAGGACGGACCGGTCGCCGAGATCCTTGCCAACCCGCCGGAGGTCGTGCTGCTCGCGACCGGTCCCGCCGAAACCGCCGAGATCATCGGCAAACTGGTCGCGGGCGGCTACGACGGCCGATTCCTGGGTTCCACCCCGACCTGGAACGGCGCCCTGTTGAAGACGCCCGCCGCGGCGGCGATCACCTCGCTGTACAACTACACCTCGCCCTACGACGGCTGGGACGGCCGCAGCATCGGCGCTCAGCATGCCCGCGCCGCCGCCTTGCAGCCGCCGACCAACTGGGGCTACAACCTCGGCTGGGCCGTGTCCTATCCGATGAAGGCGGTGCTCAGCAGCGCGGAAGCGGCGGGCGACCTGACCCGCGCGGGTGTGCGCGGCGCGCTGGAAGGGCTGTCGGTGGACTCGGAGGGCATGGCCGCCGTGCACAACTACGGGTCGGGCGAACCGGACCTCACCAAACAGCAGGCGGTCATCGGTGTGCCCGACGCGAACGCGCCGTTGGGGTCGCGCACGCTCGTGCCCGACTTCCGCGGGCCGACGCTGCAACGGGTGACGCTGCACGGACCGTGCGCGCGGTTGTGACGTGAACGGACGAACCCCTGGCGCGATCGTTCGATCGCGGCAGGGGTTCGTCGACAACCGTCGGCCGAAGCCTCAGCGCATGCCCTTGACCCGGCGGCCGAGCTCCCTGGTGACCTCGCGTTCGGCGGTCCGCCGCGCCAGATCCTGGCGCTTGTCGTAATCCTGCTTACCTCTGGCCAGCGCGAGCTCGACCTTGACCTTGCCGTCGGAGAAGTACATCGACAACGGCACCAGCGTCTGGTTGCCCTCGCGCGACTTGCCGACCAGGCGCTCGATCTCGCGCTTGTGCAGCAGCAGCTTGCGCACGCGGCGCGGCGCGTGGTTGGTCCAGGTGCCGTGGCTGAACTCCGGAATGTGCAGCCCGCGCAGCCACACTTCGCCGTTGTCGACCGTGGCGAAGGCGTCCACCAGCGAGGCCTTGCCCTCCCGCAGGCTCTTGACCTCGGTACCGACCAACGCGATCCCCGCCTCGTAGACGTCGAGGATCGTGTAGTTGTGCCGCGCCCGGCGGTTGGTCGCGATGACCTTGCGCCCCTTTTCCTTCATAACGGTCAACTCTAAGTGACGCGGCAACCGTTTTATTCCGCGCTCCGGCTACGGCCGGGCGAGACCGTCAGCCGCCGGGTCGCAGCGCGATGTAGAGCACGAGGACCGCGACGAACGCGGCGAGCATGAGCAGGGTGGACAGGCGCGGGCGGCCGAGGTGGACGGGAGTGCGCCGGCGACCGAGCCACACCGACTCCACCGCGTCGTCCATCGGGCCGTGCGGCGCTAGGGCGGGGGTGTCGGGCGGCGGCGATCCGCCGGACGTTTCGGGACCGCCTTCGGGCGGGCCATCACCGGGTGCCATGCCTGCACGGTAACCGCCCCGGCGGGAAGTTACCGGCGCAACCCCTCGGGGTGTTGTGATTCGGTGACGTTCGGCCGCTCACCACGTGGTTTCGGCCGCGCTCGGCTTGTGAGAAACCGTGTCCCGATCCGCGCGGGAATGCCGAGTCCGGCGACCCGCACCCGTCAGGCAAGCCGACGGCCGAACACCTCGCTGCCCGCACTCGTCGCCGGATCCACGGTGACGACCCGGAGATCGACCGCACCCGGAGTCAGGTCCATCACCATGAAGCCCAGCTGGTGGTAGGTCTCGTACAGCGCGGGCGTCCCGGCGCCGCTCGGTGTCACCCGCGGCTCGGCGCCAACGGTTTTCGCGGCCGCGCCAGACACCAGCTGGCGGGTGCCCTTGGTCGCCGCGGTGGGTTCGAGCACCTGGAGCGAGTGATCGTGGCCGGACAGGATGAAGTGGCACTTGCCCACCACGTGGTCCTCGAAGAACCGCTTCACGTGCACGCCGTTGATGGGCTCGATGGACAGGCCCTCGTAGTTGCCCGCGTCGCCGTGCGGGCCGTTGTTCAGATACGGGTGGTGCGTGCACGCGATCTTCCAGCGCGCGGGCGATTCGGCGATCGCCCGATCCAGCCAGGCGCGCTGCGCGTTCATGAACTCGCCGTCGACCGCCCAGTAGGGCGCGAACAGCGGCGGCAGGTAGGCGGCGAGCGGGTTGAGGTCGAGCACGAAGAACTCGACCACCGGCTGCTCTTCGGGCACCCGAACGGAGTAGTAGCGGCTGGGCATCCACCAGCGCGGCGAATTGGCGTGGTACTCGACCTCGTGGTTGCCGCGCAGCAGCCAGCCGCCGTCCCCGCCGATGAGCGAGCTCGTGTCGTGATTGCCGAGCACCATCGCCCACGGGAAGTCCAGCCCGGCGTTCGGGTGCTCGAACTTGCTCGCGAACTGCGCGTCGGCGCCGCCGTTCGGGCCGCTGTCGTAGATGTTGTCGCCGAGGCCGACCGCCAGCGAGAACGGCTCGCGCGCGTGGAAGGCCCGGGCGGCGTCGGCGGCCGCCCACTGCGCGCGCGTGCCGGTGCCCGCGTCGCCGGTGACGAGCACGCGCACGGCGTCCTCGGCAGGGAGCCCGAACTTGGTGACGCCCGCCGCGACCGGAACCGCTCGAGCGGGCGTCAGCCCGACCAACGACGCCCCGGCCGCCACCGCGGCGGCACCCGCCAGCAGTTCCCGACGACCGATCCCCTGCCCACCACTCATGCCGATCCTCCGCCACTCCGATATCCCCGACCATCCTGGCCGATACCGGCGGAGCCGTCGATTTGAGGGGGCACTATTTCACAGTTCGCCCACCGAAGAGTGGGAGCCGTTACTCCGCGGCGAGCACCTCGAGCACCTGCTCGCCGTACTTGGCGAGCTTGTTCTCGCCGATGCCACCGATCGCGCCCAGCTGCGCCAGGCTCGCCGGCTTGCGGGTGGCGATCTCGCGCAATGTCGCGTCGTGGAAGACGACGTAGGCGGGGACGCCCTGCTCCTTGGCGGTGGCGCCGCGCCATTCGCGCAGCTTCTCGAACAGCGGCACATCGGCGGCCGCGAGGTCGACCGCCGCGGCCGCCTTGGCCGTCTTGGCAGACCGCACCGGCTTGCCGACCCGCTCCGGCTCGCGGCGCAACCGCACCTGACGGCCGTCGAACAGCACCTCTTGACTGGCCTCGGTCAGCGTCAGCACGCCGTAGTCGCCGTGCACGGCGAGCAGCCCTTGCGCGAGCAGCTGCCGGATGACCCCGCGCCATTCGGTATCGCGCAGATCGGTGCCGATGCCGAAGACCTTGAGCTCGTGATGGTCGTACTGGAGCACCTTGGGGTTCTTCTTGCCGAGCAGGATGTCGACCAGATGACCCGCGCCGAAGCTCTGACCACGCTCACGCTTCAGGCGCAGAACGGTGGACAGCAACTTCTGCGCGGCGACCGTGCCGTCCCAGGATTCGGGCGGGGTGAGGCAGGTGTCGCAATTGCCGCACGGCAGACCGCTCTGCCCGAAGTAGGCGAGCAGCTGCGTGCGACGGCAGGCCACGGTCTCGCACAGGGCCAGCATGGCGTCAAGGTGCAGTTGCAGCTGCCTGCGGTGCGCGGCATCGCCTTCGGAGGAGTCGATCAGCCTGCGCTGCTGCACCACGTCGTTGAGTCCGTAGACCATCCACGCGGTCGACGGTTGACCGTCGCGTCCGGCGCGGCCGGTCTCCTGGTAGTAGCCCTCCACCGACTTCGGCAGATCGAGATGCGCGACGAAACGCACGTCGGGTTTGTCGATCCCCATGCCGAAAGCGATGGTGGCGACCACCACCAGCCCGTCCTCGCGCAGGAATCGCGCCTGGTTCACCGCGCGGGTGCGGTTGTCCAGACCCGCGTGATACGGCACCGCGCCGATACCGTTCTCGTTGAGGAAGGCCGCCGTCTTCTCCACCGAATTGCGCGACAGGCAGTAGACGATGCCCGCGTCACCGGCGTGCTCGGCGCGGATGAACTCCAGCAGCTGGCGTTCCGGCCGGTTCTTCGGCTCGATCCGGTACTGGATGTTGGGCCGGTCGAAACTGGCGACGAACCGCCGCGCCCCGCCCAGATCGAGGCGCTCGATGATCTCGTCGCGGGTCTTCTCGGTCGCGGTCGCGGTCAGCGCGATGCGCGGCACGTCGGGCCAGCGCTCGTGCAGCATCGACAGGCCCAAGTAGTCGGGGCGGAAGTCGTGGCCCCACTGCGACACGCAGTGCGCCTCGTCGATGGCGAACAGCGCGACCTTGCCGCGATCGAGCAATTGCGCGGTCGACTCCAGTCGCAGCCGCTCCGGCGCCAGATACAGCAGGTCGAGCTCACCCGCGAGAAACTGCGCCTCCACCGTGCGCCGCTCGTCGGGAAACTGCGTCGAGTTGAGGAAGCCCGCGCGCACGCCGAGCGCGCTGAGCGCGTCCACCTGATCCTGCATCAACGCGATGAGCGGCGAGACCACCACGCCGACGCCGGGCCGCACCAGCGCGGGCACCTGGTAGCACAGCGACTTGCCGCCGCCGGTCGGCATCAGCACCAGCGCGTCCCCGCCCGCGATCACGTGCTCGACGATCTCGGCCTGGTCGCCGCGGAAACTGTCGTACCCGAAGACCCGGCTCAGCACCTCCCGCGACCGTAGAACCTCTTGCGCCGCAGCACTTTCGGCGCTCGCGGGAGCGCCTGGGCCGGTCACGTCGACGGGGAGGGCTTCGGGGGGATTCACGCCGCCCATCCTACGAGCGACCCCCGACCATCGCGCCGCCGCTGCACGCTGAATCCGGCCGTATGGGCCGAGTTCTCCACATGGGGACAAACCGATTCCGCCGGGCGCGGCGGCCCGCTCGCGCACACCGCCCGCCCGCCGGACGTCGTCCTATTCGCGCACGTAGTACCGCAGCGTGGCGTAGGCGGCCACGGCAGCGACCAGGATGCCGACAGGCAGAATCGTCAGCGCGACCGTGGCGATGTCGTCCCCGGTGATCCGCGGGAACACATTGCTGTCGAACAGCGGCCCGAGCGCACGGTCGATGACCAGCGGCCTGGCGACGAGCAGCCCGAAGATCGCCAGCACCGAACCCGCGACCGCCGCGACCACGGCCTCGAGCAGGAACGGCAGCTGGGTGTACCAGCGCGTCGCACCGACCAACCGCATGATCCCGACCTCGGTGCGCCGGGTGAACGCCGCGATCTGCATCATGTTCGCGATCAGCAACAGCGCCGCGAGCGCCATCACCACGGCGAGGCCGAAGGCCGCGTTGCGCAGGCCGTCGAACAGCCGCAGCAGCCGGTCGACGAACTCGCGGTCGTTGGCGACGGTGCGCACGCCTTCGCGGGCGTGATAGCTGTCGTAGATCCGCTCGTACTGGTCGCCGTCGGTCATCTTGACCCGCATCGAGGCGGGCAGCGGCGTCTCCGAGATGTACTGCACCATCTCCGGCTGATCGGCGAAGAGCTTCTTCGCCTCCTCCAGCGCGGCGGCGCGATTGAGGTATTGCACGCTGACCACGCCCGAGGTGTTCTTCATGTCGGCCAGCAGCGAGCGGCACGGATCGGTGGCGCAGTCCGGGTCGTTCGCGGAGATGTTCTCGTCGAGGTAGAAGCGCACCTCGAGGCGACCGGTGAAGTACTGCTCGGTCTTGTCGGCCATCCGCACCGACAGCAGGCCGCCGCCGAGCATCGCCAGCGACACCGCGGTGGTCAGGATCATCGCGACGGTCATCGTCACATTCCGGCGCAGACCGGTGGCGACCTCGCTGAACAGGAAACTCGCGCGCATTATCGATCCACTCCGTACACGCCGATCGCGTCGTCGCGCACCAGGCGGCCGCGGTCGAGCTCGACCACCCGCCTGCGCATCGCGTCGACGATGTGGTTGTCGTGGGTGGCCATGACCACCGTGGTCCCGGTGCGGTTGATGCGCTCGAGCAGCATCATGATGTCGCCGCTGGTGTCGGGGTCCAGATTGCCGGTCGGCTCGTCGGCGAGCAGTACCAGCGGCCGGTTCACGAACGCGCGCGCGATGGCGACCCGCTGCTGCTCACCGCCGGACAACTCGCTGGGCAGCCGGTCGGCCTTGCCGCCGAGACCGACCATGTCCAGCACCTCGGGCACCGTGCGGTCGATGAACTGGCGGCGCTTGCCGATCACCTCCAGGGCGAACGCGACGTTCTCCTGGACCGTCTTCTGCTGCAACAGCCGGAAGTCTTGGAACACGCAGCCGATCCGCTGGCGAAGCTTCGGCACTTTGCGTCCGGGTAGCCGATCGACTCGGAAGTCGGCGACGCGGATCTCCCCCGCGTTCGGCGATTCCTCCTTGAGGAGCAGACGCATGAAGGTCGACTTGCCTGAACCGGACGGTCCGATGATGAAGACGAACTCGCCCTTGTTCACATCGACCGTGATGTTGTCCAGCGCGGGTCGCGTCGACGTCTTGTACGACTTGGTGACGTTCCGCATGGTGATCACGGGGAGCCAGTGTAAGCGGCTGCCTCGCCTGCGCTCGGCCCGGCGCATGTTTTCGGACGGACTTCGTCCGGCTCCAGCCATCTGGCAGCTAAACCCGCGCATCCACCCGAGATACGCAGCTACCATCCAGCCCGGAGCGGCGGCTACTTCCCGGCCTGCTCCGTATTCGCCACTGCCGGTACGGCGTTCACGACCTGGGTGATCCCGATCGCAGCCGGTTGATCAGGCTTGACGAACAGGTACAACACGAATGTCGCGATCCAGGCTGCCCCGAGGATCGCGGTCGATTTACGTGGTTTCACTGATACCTTCCCGGCGCAAGGCCGCGGCCACTCGGACCCTCAGCTCGCGTCCGACCTCGAACTGCTTACCCGGCAACGTCCGGGCAACCATTCGGATGTTCATCTGGTCCATCGTGAGGTCGTCCACGCCCATCACGGTGGGTTCGTCGAGCAGCAGCGGCTCGAGCCTGCGGTCGCGGAACGCTTCGGCTCCTACCTTGTGCAATATCTCGTTCACCCGGGTGATGTCGGCGCTGGCCGCCACCGGAACGTCGATCGCGGCGCGCGCCCAATCCTTCGACAGATTGGTCACTTTCACGATCTGACCGTTCGGCACGGTGATCACCTCGCCGTCGGCGTTGCGCAACGTGGTGATCCGCAGCGTGACGTCCTCGACCGTACCCTCGGCCACCTCCGCGGCTCCAGTCACGGCGATGCGAACTACGTCACCGAATCCGTACTGCCGCTCGGTGATCAGGAAGAACCCGGCCAGAATGTCCTGCACGATGCGCTGTGCGCCGAAACCGAGCGCGGCGCCGAGCACCGCGGCGGGCGCGACGAGTCCGGTCACCGCGAAGCCGAGACGCTGCAACACCTCCATGCCGACCAGCACGTAGACGATGGTCAGCACCACCCAGGTGAGCACCTGGGCCAGCGCGTGCCGATGCTTGGCCGCCTCGGTCCGCACGAGCGCGTCGCTGCTGCGGAATCCGGCGTCGATCTTGCTGGTGACCCGGTCGCGCACGAACGTGGCGAATCGGCTGAACAACATCGCGCCGAGGATCAGCAGCACGATCTCCAGGCCGCTGGAACGCAGCCACGCCGTGGAATCCGCGGCGGACGCCGCCGCGATCACCGCGACCATCCCTGTTGCCGTTTCACACCATCCGCGACACGCACGCCAGACAGGCTACAACGGAGCACCGTTCCGGGCCGCGCGTCGCACCGGAATGCCACGCACCACAAACTAATTCGCCTGCTCCCGCGTGCCGCGACTGCCGAAACAGCTCACTGGTTCTGGCTTTCCCGCATGCGCCACCGGATACCGGACTCGATGAAACCGTCGATGTCGCCGTCCAGCACGGCGGTCGGGTTGTTCACCTCGTGCGCGGTGCGCAGGTCCTTGACCATCTGGTAGGGGTGCAGCACGTAGGAGCGCATCTGGTTGCCCCAGGACGCGCCCTCGTTGGTCTTCAGCGCGTCCATCTCGGCGCGCTCCTCCTGCCGCTTGCGCTCCAGCAGCTTGGCCTGGAGCACGCGCATGGCCGAGATCTTGTTCTGGAGTTGGGATTTCTCGTTCTGGCAGGTGACGACGATGCCGGTCGGGATGTGCGTGATGCGCACCGCGGAGTCGGTGGTGTTGACGCTCTGACCACCGGGCCCCGAGGAGCGGTACACGTCCACCCGGATCTCGGTCTCGGGCACCTCGATGTGGTCGGTGGTCTCGACCACCGGAAGCACCTCGACCTCGGCGAACGACGTCTGGCGTCGGCCCTGGTTGTCGAACGGGCTGATCCGCACCAGGCGGTGGGTGCCCATCTCGACCGAGAGGGTGCCGTAGGCGTAGGGCGTCTTGACCGCGAAGGTGGCGCTCTTGATGCCCTGGCCCTCGGCGTAGGAGGTGTCGTACACCTCGACCGGGTACTTGTGCCTGTCCGCCCAGCGGATGTACATGCGCATCAGCATCTCGGCCCAGTCGGCGGCGTCGTCGCCACCGGCGCCGGAGCGGATGTTGACCAGCGCCTCGCGCTTGTCGTACTCGCCGGAGAGCAGGGTGCGGACCTCCATCGCCTCCACGTCACCGTGCAGCGCGGCGCGTTCGGCGTCGGCCTCGGCGAGGGCCTGGGTGCGGGCCTCGCCCTCCTCGCCCTCGGCCAGCTCGTAGAGCACCGGCAGGTCGTCGAGCCGCTGGCGTAGCTCCTCGACCCGGCGCAGCTCGCCCTGCGCGTGGGACAACTCGCTGGTCACCTGCTGGGCGTGGTCCTGGTCGTTCCACAGGTCGGGATCCGCCGCCTGGTGCTCGAGCTCGTCGATGCGGCGGCGCAGTTCCTCGATGTCGAGGACCGACTCGACCGTCTTCAGCGTGGCGTCGAGTTCGGCGAGATCAGCGGAAACATCAGGATGCACGGTCTACTAGGCTACCGGTCCCGGTCGATACCACGAAAAGCGCGCCCGCGATTTCCCGGCACACCTCAACCGGAGACCGCGCGCAGCTGTCCCGGGCGGCGACCGGCCAACGCGTCCAGCGCCGCGGCCGTGGCGTCGTCGGCGGGGAGGTGGACGATGATCTGCTGGTCGTCGTCGGCGAACAGGTCGAGGGTCTCGTAGGCCAGCCGCAGCGGACCGGCCGTCGGGTGGGCGAGCCGGGTGATGCCGGTGGCGGCGGGCAGGCTCGGCACGCTCGCCACCCGGTCGGTGAACTCGTCGCCCGCGACGACGGTGAGTTCGTCGGCGAGCGCCGCGATGGCCGGGTCAGCACGGAACGGACCCTGCTTCAGCGTCGCGACCTGCTGGTCGGCCACGTGGTCCCAGTCCGGATAGACCTCGCGGGCGCGCGGGTCGGCGAAGACGAAACGCGCGAGGTTGGCGAAGGGGTCGGCGTCGAGCAGGCCCGTCGGACCCATCAGCCTGCGGTAGCCGTCGGTGCAGGCCAGCACCTCGCCGAGCCGGTTGATCACGACCGCGGCCGCCGGGTCCAGATGATCGAGCATCGCGCGCACGGTCGCGCGCACCTGGCGGTTCGGCTGCGCGTCGCCCATGCACGTGAAGCCGGGGTCGGTCTTGGTCAGGCGATGCAGGTGGATGCGTTCGCTCGGCGCGAGCTGGAGCGCGTCGGCCAGCGCGGCGAGCACCGGCGGCGACGGATGACGGTCGCGCCCCTGCTCCAGCCGGGTGATGTATTCGACACTGACCCCGGCCAGGGTGGCCAGCTCGGCGCGGCGGAGTCCGGGGGTGCGCCTGCGCGGTCCGGCGGGCAGGCCGACACGCGCGGGAGTCACCGCCTCGCGCCTGCTGCGCAGGAACAGGCCAAGCTCGTTGTCGCTCACCCTTCGAACGGTACAAGCGGTGGCCGCCGCGAGGGTGGCCCTGCCGCTACCACTCTCCGCGCGGCCTTCCAGCTCCTTCCGTACCCCAGCACAGTGAGACATGGCGGTCGCACCGGCCGCACTCGATGCACAAGGAGAACAGCAATGTCGTCACTCAGGCTCGCGGTGATCATCGGCAGTGTCCGGGAAGGACGGTTCGGTCCAACGGTGGCCTCCTGGTTCGCCGAGCAGGCCGCTCGGCACGGCGGCTTCGAGGTCGACGTGATCGACCTCGCCGACGCGGACCTGCCGCTCGCGCTGCCCGCTGTCCCGCCCGCCATGGAACCGAACCCGCCACGCCCTGAGGGCATGGTCGATCTCAGCGCGCGGCTGGCCGCCGCCGACGCCTACGTCATCGTCACTCCCGACTACAACCGCAGCTACCCGGCCGCGCTGAAGGCGGCCATCGACTGGCACTTCACCCAGTGGGACGCCAAGGCGATCGGGTTCGTCGGCTACAGCGGTGGCAGTGGCGGGCTGCTGGCGATCGAGCACCTTCGACAGGTCTTCAACGAGCTGAACGCGCACACGGTCCGGGAGTACGTGTCGTTCCCGCGCTACTACCTGCTCTTCGACGAAGCGGGCCGGTTGCGTGAACCGGACGAGCCCGCCGCCGCCGCGCAGACGATGCTCGACCGGCTGCGGTGGTGGGCGGGCGCGCTGGCCGCGGCGCGGACGGCATCGGTCGCCGCATGAACCGCTAAGGTTTGCGGACGTGGCTGCTCACTCCTCTGATCTGGAACTCGCGTTGCGGCTGGCCGACGCGGCCGACTCGATCACCAAGGCGCGGTTCGGCGCGCTGGACCTGAAGGTGGACGCGAAGCCGGACCTGACACCGGTCTCCGACGCCGACCTCGCGGTGGAGCGGGCGATCCGCCACACGCTGACGCACGAACGGCCGCAGGATTCGGTGCTCGGCGAGGAGTTCGGCGGCGACGCGGAATTCGCCGGACGGCAGTGGGTGGTCGACCCGATCGACGGCACCAAGAACTTCGTGCGCGGCGTGCCGATCTGGGCCAGCCTGATCGCGCTGCTGGAGGACGGGGTACCGGTGGTCGGCGTGGTGAGCGCGCCCGCGCTGGCGCGGCGCTGGTGGGCGGCGGCCGGTTCGGGCGCCTGGACCACGTTCCATCCCGGTGCGCCGCACCCGATCTCGGTGTCCGCCGTCGCCGAGCTCGACTCGGCGAGCCTCGCCTTCTCGAGCCTGTCCGGCTGGCGCGAGCGTGGTATGCGCGAGGACTTCCTCGCGCTCACCGACGACGTGTGGCGAGTGCGCGGCTACGGCGATTTCTTCAGCTACTGCCTGCTCGCCGAGGGCGCGGTCGACATCGCCACCGAACCCGAAGTGTCGCTGTGGGATCTGGCCGCCCTCGACATCTTGGTCCGCGAGGCGGGCGGGGTGTTCACCTCGCTGTCCGGCGCGCCGGGACCGCACGGCGGCGACGCCGTCGCGACGAACGGGCTGTTGCACGAGGCGGTGCTGTCCCGCTTCGCGCACTAGCGGACGCAGCCGGACGCAGTCCGCCAACAGCCCGCGCATGGCCGGAGCGAATGCGGAGGTACGCCTGATCAGCTCAGCAGCTTCTCCATCAGGACGACGCGATCGGTGCCGTGGAATTGCGGCGGCAGCGTTGTCTCCCGCAGCTCGGTGAAACCCTGTGCGGCGTAATACTTCCGGAGCGCCCGGTTGTCCGCTGCGGTGTCCAGCCGCTGGCGGTCGAGACCGCGCGCCAGCGTACGTTCGGCGCAGAACGCGAGTGCGCGCGCGCCGAGACTTCGGCCGCGGTGGCCCGGCGCGACCATGAGTCCGTGCACGTACCCGGCTTCGATCTCGTCGGGACCCCAGAAGTCGGGGTCGTGCCAGATCAGCCGCACGGCGGCGAGCACCTCGCCGGTCGGCTCGCGCCGCACGTACCATTCGCCGCGCGCCGCCTCCCGCGCGAGGATCGCGACGGGGTACTCGCCGGGCAGCCACTGCGCGATGCCGTTGTTCACCATCCAACGCGCCAAGCCATCGCGCATGGCGATGATGGGTGCGGCGTCGGCCGTGGTCGCCGGAACCATCTCGAGGGGTTCGAGCGCTCGGGAATCCACCATGCCCGCCAACCTACTTGGCGCGGGGACGCCGTAGGCGCAGGTTCCGGCTATCGCCGCCGTTCGTCCGCGGGGGTGAGGTCGAGACCGGGCGGCGGGCGCAAGCGGCGCAGGGCGCCGTCCATGCTCGTGACGTACAGCGCCCAACCGTCGCCGTCGCGCACGATGCGCACCGAGGTCGCGCCGTCCGGCGGATTGCGGAACGGCCCCGGTTTGATCAAGCCGGAAATGATCGCGCATGCCGCGCCGGTGGCGGTGTCGACCTGGTAGACCGCGCCCAGCGCGTGGTCGGCGACGAACAGCAGGCCGTCGCGGGTGGCCTCCATGTCGTCCGGCAGGGCCAGCAGCTGCGGAATGCCGGTGACGACGCTCCAGCTGTTGGGCGCGTCCAGCGGGATGCGGAAGATCTTCAGTTCCAGGCTGTCGGTGAAGATCGACCGGCTGTCGGGGGCGAGCGCGAGTCCGTTCGTCAGCGGCAGCGCCGACCACGTCTTGGTGTACTCGCCCGTGGACGGGCGGTAGCGCGAGATGCCGGTCGGCGGCGCCTTGATGCCGATGGTGGTGAACAGCAGGTCCCCGTCGGGGAGCACCAGCAGGCCGTTCGGTCCGTTCAGGCCGGTCAGCAGGACCTCGACCGCGCCGGTATCGATGTCGTAGCGCTGCAACGTGCCCGGCGGGGCGTCGAGGCCGTCGCCGGTCAGGAAGTACACGGAGCGGCCGACCACGCGGACGCCCGCCGGGTGGTCGAGCCCGGTGAGCAGCGGTTCGAAACGGCCGGACGCGTCGACATGGGCGAGGAATCCGTCGAGGATGCCGGTGACGTAGAACCCGCCCGCACCGTCGCTGTCGAGATTCTCCAGATTCCCGACACCTTCGACCACGGTCTCCGCGACCCACCCCTGCGCACACGACGCGGGCACGAAATCGGCGCTCGCCGTGGGTGTTCCGATGACCATTCCGGCCGCGATCGCCAAGAGCGCTGCGCCGAAACGGTTACTCCCCATCCCTGAAGACATGCGGCATACGCTAATGCTCCCGAGTCGTTTTCGCGCGAGCCTGTCACGGGCGGCGCTCGTCCATCTGGTCCGAGCCTCGGTTCGACGAAACAGCGGTCGACTCCGCGGAACCACCGCGCGACGGCGGCCCCGCAGAGCCGCCCGCATCAGCCCGCGCTACCCGGCCGCGCGGATCCGGTCCCCGATCCCGACGCCGAACCGGACCCACCGGACCCCGAACCCGCCGACCCGGACGGGATCCCGACCTCGCCCGAACCGAGGTCGATGCCCGTCCCCGCCTCACCCGAGCCCAAGTCGAAGACCGGTGCGCCGGAACCGAAATCGACGCGCGGTGGGCCGCCCGGATTTACATCGATGGGCGTCAAGGGCAGTCCGGGCGCGGCGCTCGCGACTGGTGCGCCCAATCCCATCACCAACGCGAACCCGGCTGTTACCACAAGCCTTTTCATGAACAAGACCTCCATTTCGGGGGCAGACGATGTGCCGCCACCGTAGCCGAATCCGCAGGGTTGTGAAGCACATTCGTTTCACTATTGGGCAATCGTGAGGTATCACTGAAAAAACCGCGCACACCTGGGATCGAGAGGTGAATCGGTCAACCGTCCAGCAAGCGCCCGCAACCTCAGGCACCATCAACTCGGACACCCGCTCGACGGTCTTCTTACTCTGGAGTAAGATAGCCTTACTCAGGAGTAAGATAGCTGGGACAAGACCTCACCCCACCCATCCGAGAAAACAGGTGATGATGAGCACTCGAGACAGCGCAACGACGCGACGTCCAGACACGTCCGCCGTCGGCCTCAACCAGCCCAAGCGGGACTGGATGGGCGCGGCGATGCGGGTCATGACGACCCTCACCGGGTCCGAGCTCGCCGAGAAGTACAACCTGCGCAAGCCGATCGAGCGAGTCACCTACGAAGGCACCAAGACCGGCTTCCGCACCCTGGGTGCGGCCACCCGCGCGTTCAACAAGGTCGCGGGCGGCGGCGCCCCCAAGCGCCTCGCGGACAACGAGTCGAAGAAGAAGGACCTCTTCGACATCACCCCGTCCGACGAGCAGCAGATGATCGTCGAGACCGTGCGCGAATTCGCCGCCGAGATCCTGCGGCCCGCGGCACACGATGCCGACCACTCCGCCAAGGCGCCGCGCGACCTGCTCGAGCGCGCCGCGGAACTCGGCATCACCCTGATCAACGTGCCCGAGGAGCTCGAGGGTGCGGCCTCCGAACGCGGCGCGGTCACCAACTCGATGGTCGCCGAGGCGCTCGCGCACGGTGACATGGGCCTCGCGCTGCCGATCCTGGCGCCGAGCGGCGTCGCCGTCGCCCTCTCCCAGTGGGGCACCGATTCCCAGCAGAAGACCTACCTGCCCGCCTTCACCGGCGAGAACGTGCCGCAGGCCTCGGTCGTGATCAACGAGCCGCGCGCCCTGTTCGATCCGTTCGCCCTCCAGACCAAGGCCACCCGCGCGCCGAGCGGCTACCGCCTCAACGGCGTCAAGAGCCTGGTGCCCGCCGCCGCGGACGCCGAGCTGTTCCTGATCGCCGCCGAGCTCGACGGCCGTCCCGCCCTGTTCATCGTCGAGTCCGACGCGCCGGGCCTGGTCGTGGAGGCCGATCCGAGCATGGGTCTGCGCGCCGCGGGCATCGGCCGCCTGCTGCTCAACGACGTGGCGGTCCCCGCCGACGCCGTCCTCGGCGACGGCGACGCCAAGACCCGCGCCGAGGAATACGCCGACGCGGTGCGCCTCGCGCGCCTCGGCTGGGCTTCGCTCGCCGCGGGCACCGGCCAGGCCGTGCTCGACTACGTGATCCCCTACGTCAACGAGCGCGAGGCGTTCGGCGAGCCGATCTCGCACCGCCAGGCGGTGGCGTTCATGGTCGCCAACATCGCCATCGAACTGGATGGCCTGCGGCTCGTGACCCTGCGGGGTGCGTCACGCGCGGAGCAGGGCCTGTCCTTCGGCCGCGAGGCGGCGCTGGCCCGCAAGCTGGCCACCGACAAGGGCATGCAGATCGGTCTGGACGGCGTGCAGCTGCTCGGCGGCCACGGCTTCACCAAGGAACACCCGGTCGAGCGCTGGTACCGCGATCTGCGGGCCATCGGCGTCGCCGAGGGTGTCGTGCTCATCTGATCGGCTCGTTCCTTCCTTCAGGAGACCTTCCACAATGATCAATCTCGAACTCCCCAAAAAGCTGCGGGCCAGCGCCAACCAGGCTCACCAGGTCGCCTCGGAGATCTTCCGGCCGATCTCGCGCAAGTACGACCTCGCCGAGCACGACTACCCGGTCGAACTGGACACCATGGCCGCCATGGTCGAGGGCCTCGCCGACTCCGGCACCCAGAAGATCGGCGGCGCCGCGGGCGGCCGCTCCGACGAGTCCGACGCGCACGCCACCGAGCTGCTCGGAAACACCAACGGCGGCAACATGTCCGCGCTGCTGAACGCCCTGGAGACCTCGTGGGGCGACGTCGGCCTGATGCTGTCGATCCCCTACCAGGGCCTTGGCAACGCGGCCATCGCGGCCGTCGCCACCGACGAGCAGCTGAAGCGCTTCGGCAAGGTGTGGGCCGCGATGGCCATCACCGAGCCGTCCTTCGGCTCCGACTCCGCCGCCGTCACCACCACCGCGGTGCGCGACGGCGACGAGTGGGTGCTCAACGGCGAGAAGATCTTCGTCACCGCCGGTCAGCGCGCCACCCACATCGTGGTGTGGGCGACCGTCGACAAGAGCCTCGGCCGCGCGGCGATCAAGTCGTTCGTCGTGCCGCGCGACGCTCCCGGTCTCTCGGTGGCCCGGCTCGAGCACAAGCTCGGCATCAAGGCCTCCGACACCGCCGTGCTCCTGTTGCAGGACTGCCGGATTCCCGCCGACAACATCCTCGGCAGCCCGGAAGTCAACGTGGAGAAGGGTTTCGCGGGGGTCATGCAGACCTTCGACAACACCCGTCCGCTGGTCGCGGCCATGGCCGTCGGCGTGGCGCGCGCCGCGCTCGAGGAGCTGCGCGCCATCCTGACCGCCGCCGGTATCGAGATCTCCTACGACACCCCGGCGATCAACCAGCACGCCGCCGCGGCCGAATTCCTGCGCATGGAAGCCGATTACGAGTCCGCCTACCTGCTCGCGCTGCGCGCGGCGTGGATGGCCGACAACAAGAAGCCCAACTCGCTGGAAGCCTCCATGTCGAAGGCCAAGGCCGGCCGCACCGGCACTGACATCACCCTCAAGGCCGTCGAGCTGGCAGGCACCATCGGCTACTCCCAGCGCACCCTGCTGGAGAAGTGGGGCCGCGACTCGAAGATTCTGGACATCTTCGAAGGGACGCAGCAGATCCAGCAGCTCATCGTCGCGCGGCGGGTGCTCGGTAAGACCAGCGCCGAGCTCAAGTAGCCAGTCGCACAAGGAAAGACCGGTGCGGAGTTGGGTGGCTCCGCACCGGTCTTTCTGTCGCCGACCGAGGCACACAACTAGATCGCCCTCTGCTGGACCGTCACTGGGCGTCATCGGCCGATTCCGACCATATGTCGATTGCCTCGTCTACGCATATGTCATGCTCGTGCAGCCACCTGAGTTGCCCACTGATTAGCGAGCCGCCCCGGATTCTTTGTCACCAATTGGCCAGTGAGCGGATGCCCATGCCGATGAGCACGTATATCTAGCAGAGTTTACCGGTGCGGGTGACTGGAGACTAAAACCGGCAACCCGTACCGACCGGATAGTCGTCAGGGGCGCGGACAGTTCCACGACTGCCCTTGATGGCCAGGGCAGTAGACACGGATGGTCGCACGAGCACGGAGTCCGTAACTACCGTTGGGCCCGTCCGGAGCGGCGTAAACGTACTTGGCCTCGATCTCATATGTGCCCTGTTTAGACGGTGTCCATTGCATGGTCGCGATGCCGTTCGATGATTGGATCGGCTTGTAACAGGTCGTTATGCGATCGACGGTGGTGCAGAAGGTCGCTGTCCCTTGCATTGCGGGGTCCGCTGTGACCGTTAGTGAATAGGTCGACCAGACAGAATAGGTCCCGTTGTCCGAGGACATCGTCAAGCGGGCTTCAGCCGCAGAGGCGGTGGGCGCGGCGAGCACCATGGCCCCAGCGGCCGCCATAGCACCGAGACCGAACCGGCGTACGTACCTGCTCGAAGCAGTTGTGCTCATGGATGATTCCCCCTCAACTCATAGTTCTGCGCAGGTAAGCGGCTGGGCCGCGCACCGTCGTACACGGTATCGGAAAGTGACTTACCCGACAATGGGAACAGACTGTGCCCCAATGAATCTCATCGTTTCGCCGTGTCGCCCCTTATGCATCGACCATTTTTCCGGAACGGAGAACGCAAGCCAGGGAGCGGCTCTGGCCGTACATCCGGACAACTCAGCCGGTGCGAGGTTGGGTGGACCGCACCGGTTTCTTTGTGCCGCATGCTTCGGCGACCGGCGACCGTACGCTGCCGCGCGCGTGCGGGGGTGGGCTGGCGGAGGGGGTTGGGGGATCGGTTAGGGTCTCGAGGGTTACCGCGAGTCAGCGGACGAATTTCAGTAAGGCTGTACCAAGGACTCTGGCAAGGAGATTGGTTATGCGTCGACTGAGTTTCAAGCGTCATCTCACCGCGGCGGCGGCCGTTTCGGCCGTGCTGGCAACGGTGTTCAGCGGAAGCGCGGCGGCGGAGCCCGAGGTCCCGATGGTGGACTGGGGCATCGCGGTGCAGAAGCTGCGGGAGGCCGCCGAGGGTAATCCGATGGCGGAGGAGGCGATCGATCGGCTGCTCGCCGAGCGGGACCGGTTGCCCGCCAAGAGCGAGGTCGCGCTGCCCGCCCAGCCGTTCCAGATTCCGGCGCAGTCCGACATCGGCCGTGGCCAGGGTCCCGGCGTGTACGGGTCGGGCATCGCGCTGGGCGTCGACGGCTTCCGCCTCGGCTTCTTCGGCGGCCCGGGCACCATCTCGCCGAACCAAGGCGGCGCCAAAATGGAAGCGCTGTGGGTCAATCTGTCCAACGGCCGCAGCGGCACCGAGGTGCTCTTCGAGCACGAGGACGTGCCGGTGGACACCACCATCCGTTCCAGGGCGCTCGACCTCGGCCCCGGCATGATCGTCTCCGCGGTGTACGGAACCCTGTGGCACCGTTGGTCGGTCCCGGTCAGCGACGCCAACCCGGACGGGTACCAGTACCAGCGCGGCACCGTCTCCGTTCCCTCGATGGGCGCGGTCTACAACTGATCCCAGGTTCGTCGCGGCGGCCACCGCGCCGCCGCGACGAACCGGTCAGCTTGCCCCATCACGCGCATCCCGCCGCGCGGCAATGGCCCAGCGCCGCAGAGACTTACGCGCTCGCGCGCGGCGCGCCTGACGATTCGGGCCAGCGCCGCACCGCCCGGGCATGGCCGCCCGGCACCTCTCGTCTCGGCCGCCGGTCTTCGAGCTGCTTCCGCCGTAAGAGACGATCGCTACGGGCTCAGCCTCGCCCTGAATCCCCTGTCTCGGCGGCCAATCGGCGCGCCGCCTCCGCCATCAGTATCCGATCGCGCCGCTCCTCGAACCGCGCGGCGTCCCGATCCAATTGCTCGACGAACGCGCCGAGCTCCTCTCGGCACTGCTCGCCGCGAGGTCCGAAGTCGGTGCGGCCGAAGATGTTCCACTTCTTCAATACCGGCATCACCACGTCGTCCAAGTGCTGGCGGGGATCGTAGATTCCGTGTTTGGCGATGAGCGCCGCCTTGCGACGGAAGTCCGGCATGCCGACGCCCGGCATACGGAACCTCCGCACGATCATCGAGATCGCCTCCAGCGCTTGGTCGGGCGTGAGCTCGAGGGCCGCCTCGCACATGTTGCGGTAGAAGACCATGTGCAAGTTCTCGTCGGCGGCGATGCGTTGCAGCATCTTGTCCGCGATCGGGTCGTCGCAGACCTTGCCGGTGTTGCGATGACTCACCCGGGTGGCCAGCTCCTGGAAGGTCACGTACGCGAGACCGTAGAGCGCGTTGGTGTCGGCGTCCCAGGCGGCGGGCGTGTCGGCGCCCTTGGTCATGTGCGCCATGCGGGCGTGTTCCAGCGCGACCGGGTCCACTCCCCTGGTGACGACGAGGTAGTCGCGCATCGTGATGCCGTGCCGGTTCTCCTCGGCGGTCCAGCGGCCGACCCAGGTGCCCCATGCCCCGTCCCTGGAGAAGCCCTCGGCGATCTCGCGGTGATAGGAGGGCAGGTTGTCCTCGGTGAGCAGGTTGACCACCATGGCCGCCCTGGCCACTTCGGACAGCCGCGACTGTTCCGGTTCCCAGTCGGCGCCGCCCATCGCGGCGTAGTTGCGGCCCTCACCCCATGGCACGTAGTCGTGCGGGTGCCAGTTCTTGGCCGTGGACAGGTGCCGATTCAGTTCGCGCTCGACGACCGGCTCCAGCTCGATCAGCAATTCCAGTTGGGTCAGATTTCTCGACATGTCGGTGTCCCATCCGGGCGGCGGGTGTCGTGCGTCGGCTCGGGCGGGTGGCGAGGCCGCGGGAGCGAGCCACTGGCGCCGCCCGGGGAGACCCGCGCCGGCGATGCCACGTCACACAGGACCATTGTCCGCTTTGTCGTCTTCACATGTGACCCATGACACGTTCGCTGCTACGGTAGGCATCCACATAGCCGCATCGCGAGGTCGAGTGCCGACGCGAGTGTTCAGTGGAGGAGTTCGAGTGAGCGTGGCGCGTGCGCTGGAAACCGTGAAAGCCCTGGGAGTGCTGCGGTCTCGTGGAGTCAGCGATCCCAAGGCACCGCTGGAAACTCTGCGCACCATGCGCGAGACCAAGGTATTCGGCCCGCAGGCGGCCCTGGTGCGGCATTCCGCGCGCATCGCGCCGGACCGGGTCGCCCTCGCCGACGAACGCGGCGAGCTGACCTATCGCGAGCTGGACGAGCAGTCCACCGCCGTCGCGCGCGGTCTGCACGCGGCCGGTATCACCGAGGGCACCGTGATCGGCGTGCTGGCGCGCGACCACCGAGGGCTGATCATGTCGATGATCGCCGCGGGCAAACTAGGCGCGCGGATCGCGCTGATGAACACCGGCTTCGCCAAGCCGCAGTTCGCCGAGGTGTGCGTCCGCGAGAAGGTCAGGGCGGTGCTGCACGACAGCGAGTTCCTCGGGCTGCTCGACGCGCTGCCCGCCGACCTGCCGCGCTACCTCACCTGGGTCGACGAGGGCGCCCAGCTGCCGGAAGGCGCGCAGACCTTCGACGACCTGATCGCCGCGAACTCCACCGAGCCGCTGCCCGCGCCGAGCAAGCCAGGCGGCTTCATCATCCTCACCAGCGGTACCACCGGTCTGCCCAAGGGCGCGCCGCGCACCAAGGTGACGCCGATGGCCACCGCGCAGTTCGTCGACCGCATCCCGTTCCAGAAGTTCGGCACGATGGTGATCGTCTCGCCGATCTTCCACAGCACCGGCCTCGGCACCTGGCTGGTCGGCACCGTGCTGTCCAACAAGATCGTGATGCGCCGCCGCTTCGACGCCGAGGCCACCTTGAAGATGGTGTCCGACCACAAGGCCGACATGCTGGTCGCGGTGCCGACCATGCTGCACCGTATGGTCGAGCTGCCCGAGGAGGTGCGCGCCAAGTACGACACCTCCTCGCTGAAGGCCATCGTGCTGGCCGGTTCCGCGCTCTCGCCCGAGCTGTGCGTGCGCGCCGCCGAGGTCTTCGGTCCGGTGCTGCACAACCTGTACGGCTCGACCGAGGTCGCGATCGCCACCATCGCCAAGCCGGAAGAGCTCGCGCAGGCGCCCGGCACGGTCGGCCGCCCGCCGATCACCTGCGATGTGCGGCTCTACGACGACAACGACCAGCTGGTCACCGACCGCAATGTCACCGCGCGCATCTTCGTGCGCAGCGGCGCGCCGTTCGAGGGCTACACCGACGGCCGCAACAAGCAGATCATCGACGGCTACATGTCCAGCGGCGACGTCGGCCACTTCGACGACAACGGCCTGCTGATGGTCGACGGCCGTGACGACGACATGATCGTCTCCGGTGGCGAGAACGTCTTCCCGCAGGAGGTGGAGAACCTGCTGCTGGAGCGTCCCGACGTGTTCGACGCCGCGGTGATCGGCGTGGACGATGTCGAGTTCGGCAAGCGGCTGCGCGCCTTCATCGTCCCGGAGCCCGGCCACACGCCCGACGGCGAGGAGCTCAAGGCCTACGTCAAGGACAACCTGGCCAGGTACAAGGTGCCGCGCGAGGTCGTCTTCCTCGACGATCTGCCGCGTAACCCCACGGGCAAGCTGCTGCGCCGGGTGCTCGTGGAGTACCAGATCTAAGGCCGACCGGATCGGGTCGCGAATCGGTGCCCTTGCGGCGCAACCCGATTCGCGACCCGAGTGGTACTCGAAAGCGAAGTCCTCCGCGCGGTGAGATGGATGACACACTCGGTAACAGTTGCTTGCTATTGTTAGCGCCAGCACTGGATCTCGATGTTGCGGTCCACACCACCCCGAGTCCCGGTGGCTGGACCGCGGAAGGTTGTCCCTTATGTCTTTGTCCTTTCCCGCGCTCGGCGGTTCCGTTCGCAAGGCCGGTGACCTCGCACTCGGCGTGAACGTCATGGTGAAGCGGGGTCTGTTCAACCCGCTGCGCCCGGACCACGCGGCGCGCTCGGCGTTCAACGTGCTGAAGTTCGGTCCGTTCGCGGGCGTCGTCATGCACGCCGCGCAGGCCAGGCCGCACGCGGCCGCCATCGTGGACGAGCGCGGCGAACTGACCTTCGGCCAGCTCAACGACCAGTCCAACGCCTTCGCGCGCGGTTTGGAAGCTCAGGGCATCCGGCCGGGCGACGTCGTCGCCGTGCTGGCGCGCGATCACCGCGGCATGGTCCTCAGCCTGCTGGCCGCGGGCAAGCTCGGCGTTCGCGCGGTCCTGATGAACACGGGGTTCGCCAAGCCGCAGTTCGCCGACGTCGCCACCCGCGAGAAGGTCAAGGCCGTGCTGCACGACAGCGAGTTCCTCGACCTGATGAGCGCCATCCCCGCCGAGATCCCGCGCATCCTCACCTGGGTCGACGAGAAGGACAACGCCGACCCGTCGATTCCGACCGTCGAATCGCTGTCCGCGGGCCGGTCCACCGCGCCGCTGCCCGCCCCGGCCAAGCCGGGCGGCATGGTCATCCTGACCAGCGGCACCACCGGCACCCCGAAGGGCGCGCCGCGCGACCGGGTCAGCCCGTTCGCCTCGGCGCAGTTCGTCGACCGGGTGCCGCTGCCCGCCAACGGCACGATGATCATGGCCGCGCCGATCTTCCACGGCACCGGCCTTTCCCAGTTCACCATCGGTCTTGCGCTCGGCAACCGTGTCGTCTTCCAGCAGCGCCGCTTCAACCCCGAGCAGACGCTTGCCAATATCGAGAAGTACCGGGCGGACTCGCTGGTCGTCGTGCCGACCATGTTGCAGCGCATCCTCGATCTCGGCGACGACGTGCTCGCCAAGTACGACGTGCGCAGCATCAAGGTGATCTTCGCGGCGGGCTCGGCCATCGCGCCCGACGTGGTCACCCGCACGCTGGACCACTTCAACGACAGCCTCTACAACCTGTACGGCTCCACCGAGTGCGCGGTGATGACCGTGGCCACCCCGGCGGACATGCGCAAGTCGCCGACCACCGCGGGACGTCCGCCCGTCGGCATCCGCATCGTGCTGCTCGACGAGAACCGCAAGCCGATCACCGAGCCGAACGTCACCGGAACCATCTTCGTGGACAACGGATTCGCGTTCAGCGGCTACACCGACGGCCGGACCAAGGAAATCGTCGACGGCATGATGTCCAGCGGCGACGTCGGGCACTTCGACGCCGACGGCCTGCTCTACATCGACGGCCGCGACGACGACATGATCGTCTCCGGGGGCGAGAACGTCTTCCCGCTCGAGGTGGAGAACCTGATCGCCGGGCGCGAGGACATCTTCGAGGCCGCCGTGGTCGGCGTCGACGACCGCGAGTACGGCAAGCGGCTGCGCGCGTTCGTCGTGCCGGGCCCGGACTCCAAACGCGATCCGCAGGAGATCAAGGACTACGTCAAGGCGAACCTGGCCCGCTACAAGGTGCCGCGCGAGGTGATCTTCCTCGACGAACTGCCGCGCAACGCCACCGGCAAGCTGCTGCGCAAGCCGTTGATCGAGATGGAGATCGAGAACTGATCCCGTGATCGCGCGCGCGGCGCCGGTATTCGTCGAGTATCGGCGCCGCGCGAGCTGTCGACCGTCCGGTCTGCTCGTATTAGGCTTGCGCGAGAAGGCAGTTCGAGCGACAGGGGCGCGATGTCCAGCGTGATCGGCAAGGGCGGGAACGTCGCGCTGGGCGGCGGGCGATTGCACGTGACGGTCGCACCCGCCGGTATCGATCTGTCGGTGTTGTGCGTCCGCGACCACGGGAAGGTCGGCGACGACAGCGAATTCGTCTTCTACAACCAGCCGGTCTCGCCGGACGGCGCGGTGCGGCTGACCGACGGCGCGATCTGCATCGATCTGCCCAATGTCGGCGCGGTGACCGACCGGCTGGTCGTGGCCGCCTCGGTGGACAACGGTGTGTTCGGCGGCATTCCGCTCGCGGTCCGCATCACCGAGGACGGCGGGCTCGCCCACGATCTGCCGATCACCGGGCTGAGTTCGGAGACCACCGTCATCCTCGGCGAGGTGTATCGCCGCGCGAGCGGCTGGAAGTTGCGCAATGTGGCGCAGGGGTATTCGAGCGGATTGGCGGGGCTGGCCACCGATTTCGGCATCTCCGTCGATGACGAGCCGCCTAGTGCGAATCAGAATGCGGCACAGCCATTTTCATCGCCATCCCAGTCCGCGGTTCCGCACACCCCCGCGTTCGGGCAGCCGCAGGTTCCGCCCACCGGGTCGCCGGGTACCTCGTTCAGCCAGCCGCCTGCCGGGTCACCGCATGCGGCGTCGTTTGGCCAGTATCGGACTGCCCCGCAGTCTTTCCCGCCTCCGCCCGCCGGCGCAACTCCCGGCGCGACGCCGGACTCGCACCAACGAGCTTTTCCACCATCAGCCGCACCACACGGCATGCACCCACAGACTCCACCACCGCCCGGCGTGAACTTTTCCAAGGGCGCCGTCACCCTGACCAAGAACGCCCCACCGGTCCTGCTGGAGAAGTCCCCGGTGATCCGACTACGGGTGGCGTGGGCCAGCGGCACCGACTACGAGGCCTACGCCCTTGTCGTGCTGAACACCGGCGAGGTCGTGCACGTCGCCACCTTCGACGCCAAGGACACCCCGGCCAACCCGCACTACCGTGATCTGGTCCGGCACCTCGGCGACCGCGGCCGGGGCCACGTGCGCAGCGGCGGCGGGCAGACCGAGGAGATCATCGAGGTCCGCTTCGCCCCCGAGATCGTCGCGATCGTGCCCGTGGCGTACTCGGCGATCAACAACGGCACCGGGTCGTTCTTCAAGTACCGGGTGTCGCTGGCCATCGAGAACGGCGCCGATCAGGTGGTGATCCCCGCCGATCAGGCGAAGAAGTCCAGCTGGATCTTCACCTGCGTGCCCGGCATCGTCTACAACCGTCCCGAGGGCGTGCTCATCGAACGGCTCGAGCTCTACAGCAAGCGGTTCTCCGAGTTCCGGCCCGCGGCGTTCCTGCAACCCGACGGCCGCGTCGAGGTGAAGATGGACAAAGGCCCGATCAACCAGTTCAAGGCAGACCGGAGCTGACCCGGAGCTTCCATACGGAAACTCCTGGTCGAGCCCGTTTTCCGTGGGTTGCGCAGTCTGGTCGGCGACCGGTAACCGGTCCGTTATCATCAGCGGGTGAGTATCGAGTTCGACCGGTCGGCTGCGGGACGTCGCAGCGCCGTCGCGCGGCTGCGCGGCGGATCGGCCGGTGCGATCTCGGGAACCGTCTCCATCGCGGCCCACGGCTGGGCCTCGGGCGGCATGACCCCCGACAGCACCACCCTCGCCCTGCTCGCCGCGGCTTCCGCGGTCGTCGGCGCGCTGGTGGCAGGACTCGCTCCGCTGCGCGACACCGCGGCGGGTCTGATCACGGCGCTGGTCGGCGGTCAGCTGCTCGGCCACGTCGCCATGGGATTCAGCTCCGGGCACCTGCACCACGGCGACGCCCAGCTGACCCCGCAGATGCTCGTGGCGCACATCGTCGCCGCCTGCGTCGCCGCCGTCGTCATTCGCGGCGCCGAGGCGGCCTATCGGATCGGCACCGCCGTCCTGGCTCGGGTGCTGCCCGTGCTGCGTCGGGTGCCGGTCGTCGCCGATCCCGCTCCGCTGCGCACCACCCACCGCGACCGCGTCATCCTGCGGATTCTCGCCGCCGAGACGCTGCGCACCCGTGGCCCGCCGCGGCTCGTTCACGTCTGATCTCACCCACACCCGGTGTGTGAACGCGCTGTTCGCGTTCCCGCCGCCGTCCCGCGTTTCGACGCGGGGCCGTAGCGCGTCCGGACTTTCGCCGCCTGCGATGTAGTCGACCCGCCGAGCACTCCTCGGTGCGGCCGTGTGCGTTCGCGTGCCGGTGTCTCGCGCACCCACCGGGTTTCCGAACCTCAGAAACGAAACGACCGTGAGCACAACAGAAACCATCACTCCCGACGCCGAATCCTCGGCGCCGCCACCAGAACCCGCCGAGCGGCGCAAGTCCTCGGCTCGCAACGGCCTGCAAGCGCTGGCCATGCGGCTGCACTTCTACGCGGGCGTCTTCGTGGCGCCGTTCATTCTGATCGCGGCCGTCACCGGCGCGCTCTACGCCATCTCACCGACGCTGGAGTCGTTCCTCTCCCGCGACCTGCTGACGGTCGAACCGGGCGAAACGGCACGCCCGCTGGCCGAGCAGGTCACCGCCGCGGTGGCGACCAGGCCGGACCTCGCGCTCGCCGCGGTCTCGCCCGCGCCGGGTCCCGAGGACACCACGCGGGTCGTCTTCACCGACCCGTCGCTCGGCGAATCCGAGCGCCGCGCGGTGTTCGTCAACCCGTACACCGCCGAGCCGGTTGGCGAATCCGTCATCTACGGCAGCTCGCAAGCGCTGCCGCTGCGCACCTGGATCGACCAGCTGCACCGCGATCTGCACCTCGGCGAACCCGGCAGGCTGTACAGCGAACTCGCCGCCTCCTGGCTGTGGGTCATCGCGCTGGCCGGTCTGGTGCTGTGGTTCCGCCGCGTCCGCGCGCGCAGGCAGCGCAACTCCGCCGCGTGGCTGTTCGCGCCCGACCGCTCCAAGGGCGGCCGCGGCCGGACGATGAACTGGCACGGCGCGATCGGCGTGTGGATCCTGCCGCTGATCCTGTTGCTCTCGGCCACCGGCATGACCTGGTCGACCTACGCGGGCGAGAACATCACCGAGTTGCGCAAGCAGCTCAGCTGGACCACACCCGCCGTGAGCACCGCCCTGCCCGGCTCGACCGCGCCCGACCACTCCTCGGGTGGCGACCACCACGGCGGCGGTCACGCGCACGCACCGAAGCCCGCCGACCCGCAAGCCCGCATCGCGCAGGTGGATCGGGTGTACGAGTCCGCACGCGCCGCGGGGATCACCCAGGCGGTGGAGATCACGATTCCGGCCACTCCGGAGAAGGCGTTCGCCGTCAAGGAGCGGCGCATGCCAGGCACCTACTCCGTCGACGCGGTCGCGGTGGACGGCGCCACCGGCAGCATCACCGACCGGCTCGCCTTCGCCGACTGGCCGCTGATGGCCAAGCTCACCAACTGGGGCATCGCGTTCCACATGGGCTTGCTGTTCGGTCTGCCGAATCAGCTGCTGCTGCTCGTCGCGATGATCGGCCTGATCGTGGTGATCGTGTTCGGCTACCTGATGTGGTGGCGCAGGCGTCCGACCCGCGGTTCGCGATTCGCGCTCGGCCGGGCTCCGCGCCGCGGCGCGTTGCGCGGCACGTCGCCGTGGCTCGCGCTGCCCGTGCTGGCTGCCGCGCTGGTCGTCGGCTGGTTCGTGCCGTTGGTCGGCCTGAGCCTGCTCGCCTTCCTGGCCGTTGACGTCGCGATCGGGCTCGTCGGACGGCTGCGCGCCACCGCGTCCTGATCCCCCACTGACCTATCCGCGCCGCGCGGCACCGACCCCGGCGCGTTACCTCACGGCCTGCCCATTCGTCATAGGGACGGCCGTCGCCCTGTCGCGCCCGCGACAGCCCGGACAACAAGGAATTCACCGCACCATGAAGATCACCAAGTTCGCCTTCGCCGCCGCGTTCCTGACCAGCGCGCTCGGTATCGCCGCAGGCACCGGCTCGGCCGCCCCGCTCGCCGACGCCCCCGCCGCGATCAACTTCACGGCGAACGCCACGGACACGTCCTCGATCGTCTCGATCGACGCGGGCTCGCTCGTCGTCGAGGACAACGCCTTGAAGATCAAGGCCGCCGACGGCACCGTCGTCGCGGGGACCCCGCTCACGCTGCGCATCGATGACTTCGAGTTCCCCATCGCCGCCGACATCGCCGACCGCACCGCCACACTCACCCCGCAACTGTCGATGGACAAAGCCGTCTACAAGCCCGTCGCCCTGCCCTTCGAGGACAAGGCGCCGTGGAAGAACGAGTACGACAGGGAAAAGGACGCCTGGTCCCGCATGACCAGCACCATCGGCATGGGCGCCAGCATCGGCACCCTGGTCGGCGGACTCGGTGGTGGGGCGGTCGGCTGCGTGCTCGGCGGCATCGTCGGCGCCACGGTCGCCTCGGCCACCATCATCGGCCTCTTCGGACCCTTCATCCCCGCCGCCGCCGTCGGATGCATCGGCGGCATCCTCGCCGTCGGCGCGCTCGGCACCCTCGCCGGGCAGATCTTCGTGACAGCACCGGTCGCCATCGGCGCGGCCATCCAGTACTTCACCACCATCAACGCACCGTTCACCCCGCCCGCGAAGTGAACCGGTAGAAGCACCCTCTCACCTGCGCGAACCCCGTTCGGCCCACGGCCGGGCGGGGTTCGCCGCGTCCGGGCCGCCGTTTGTCGGCCAATGGCCCGGGTATGCGACCGGTGTCCCAGTTGCCTGTACACAGAAAGGCATCTGCCATGGCAACGTTCGACGCCACCACGCGGACCAACCAGTGGTCCCCGGTGCGAATCGCCGCGTTCGCCGTCGGCGCGGTTTTCCTGCTCGTCGGCATTCTCGGCTTCATCCCGGGCGTCACGACCGATTACGACAGTCTCGACTGGGCTGGACACCACTCCCAAGCCATGCTGCTCGGGCTCTTCCAGGTATCCATCCTGCACAACATCGTTCACCTCGTCTTCGGCGTTGCGGGCTTGCTCGCCTCCCGAGCGGCCGGCGCCGCGTCGGGCTTCCTGGTCGGCGGCGGGGCGATCTACCTGGTCCTGTGGCTGTACGGGTTGATCGTCGACGAGGCGAGCGACGCGAACTTCGTTCCGCTCAACACGGCCGACAACTGGCTGCACTTCGGGCTCGGGGCCGCCATGATCGCCCTCGGCGTCGCGCTGCCGCACAGGACCACCGGACGCAGGCACACCGGCCTGCTGAACTGACGAGAGAAAGGAAGAATATGAGCACAATGGCCGCCACCGTGGACGTCGACGTACCCGTCCACACCGCCTACAACCAGTGGACGCAATTCGAGACCTTCCCCCAGTTCATGGAGGGAGTCGAGGCCGTCCAGCAGATCGACGACCGGCACACCCACTGGCGCATCCACGTCGGGCCCTCGACCCGCGAATTCGACGCGACCATCACCGAACAGCATCCCGACGAGCGCGTCGCGTGGAAGTCCGACAGCGGCCCTCGGCACGCGGGCGTGATCACCTTCCACCGGCTCGACGACACCCACACCCGGGTCACCGCGCAAATGGACGTGGACCCCGAGGGTTTCGTGGAGAACGTCGCCGACAAGCTCGGCGTGCTCGAGCACCGCGTCGACCGGGACATGAAGCGGTTCAAGGAGTTCATCGAGAGCCGAGGCAGCGAGACCGGCGCGTGGCGTGGCGACATCCCGCGGCCGGGTGCCGGTGACATGCCGCGTCAGGGGCCTGGCGACATGCCGCGCCAGGGAATGGGCGACATGCCGAGGCCGGGCAGCGAAATGCCGCGCCCGGGAGGCGAAATGCCGAGGCCGGGCGGCGACATCCCACGGCCGGGCGGCGATATTCCGCGGCCGGGAATCTGATTCACTCCGCGGTGTTCGGCTGATCGCCGGCGCGCGGCTGATCGTCGGGGTGCGGCGTCTCGGATTCGGCAGGCACGACCGGACGCAACAGCACCCAGACGAGAAAGACCAGCGCGACGGCGATCATGCCGACCCCGGCCCACACGTTGACGTTGATGCCGCCGGTCTTGGCCTCTTCGGCGCCGGTGTCGTGGACCAAGCCGGTGATCACCAGGATCACCCCGTAGCTGCCGAGCAGGGCTCCGACGATGGTGCGGATATCGAACAGCATTGGCGTTCTTCCTTATCCGACGAGGATGTTCAGTGCGATGACGAGCACCAGCGCGATGCCCGCGAGCAGGACCGGTCGCTGATACCAGGGCAGCGTGTCGGCTTCCGGGTCGGTGCGCATGGACTCGGGGGTCTCCGAGTAGACCAGTCCGACTAGTTCGGCGGCCGGTTTAGGCTGGGTCACCTGGCTGACGACGACGCTGACCACGATGTCGACCACGAACGCCGTGCCAGCCGCCACGAAACTCGCGCCCTGACCGGACAATTGGAAAACGCCCGCCTCGTGCATGATGAAAATGGTGATGGCCGAGCCGGTTCCGGCGACCAGACCCATCCAGCCCGCGGTGGGCGTCATCTTCTTCCAGAACATGCCGAGAATGAACGTGGCGAACAGCGGCGCGTTGAAGAAACTGAACAGCGTCTGCAAGTAGTCCATCATGTTGCTGAAATTGCCCGCGATGAACGCCGTGAAGATGGCCGCGACGGTGGCGCCGACGGTGGCGAGGCGACCCACGGTCAGGTAATACCCGTCCGAGCGATCCTTGACCACGTACTGCTGCCACAGGTCGAAGCTGAAGACGGTGTTGAACGCCGAGACGTTGGCGGCCATGCCCGCCATGAACGCCGCGAGCAGGCCCGCGATCCCGACGCCCAGAAGTCCGTTGGGCAGCACGTCTTTCATCAGATACAGCAGCGCCTGGTTGTAGGTGACGTCGCTCGAGTACTCCGGGTCGGCGGTCACCGCCTGCTTGTACTCGGCCATCTGCGGCACCAGCACCGCGCTGATCATGCCGGGGATGACGACGATCAGCGGAATGAACATCTTCGGGTACGCGCCGATGATAGGAGTGCGCCGCGCCGCGGAGATGGAGTGCGTCGCCATGGCGCGCTGCACCTCTACGAAATTGGTCGTCCAATAGCCGAAGGAGAGCACGAAACCCAGGCCGAACACGATGCCGAGCACCGAGAGGAAGTCGTTGGCGAATCCGCTCAGCGCGTTGCCTGCCCAGGATTCCAGCTGTTCCGCGCCGCCGGGTGACGCGGTCACCTTGTCCCGCAAGCCATCCCAGCCGCCGACCTTGTGCAGACCGACCAGGGTGAGCGGAAGCAGCGCCGCCACGATGACGAAGAACTGCAGCACCTCGTTGTAGATGGCGGCCGAGAGCCCGCCCAGGGTGATGTAGGACAGCACGATCACCGCCGCCACGATCACCGACACCCACAGCGGCCAGCCGAGCAGCACGTTGACGATGGAACCGAGCAGATAGAGATTCACACCGGCGATGAGGATCTGGGCTATCGCGAAGCTCAGCGCGTTCACCAGGTGGGCGCCGGTGCCGAACCGGCGGCGCATGAACTCCGGCACGCTGCGCACCTTGGAGCCGTAGTAGAACGGCATCATCACCACGCCGAGGAACAGCATGGCGGGTACAGCGCCGATCCAGAAGTAGTGGAAGGTCGGGAAGCCGTACTCGGCGCCGTTGGCCGACATGCCCATGATCTCGACCGCGCCGAGGTTGGCCGAGATGAACGCCAGGCCGGTGACCCACGCGGGCAGCGAACGACCCGACAGGAAGAAGTCGATGCTGGAGGACACCCGCTGCCTGGCCAACAGGCCGATGCCTAGCACGAACACGAAATACAGGGCTACCAGCGCATAGTCGACGGGATCCGCGTCCAGGCGCAGGGTGGTCGCCGCCTCGTAACGCAGCAGTGTCGCGCCGGGAGGTTCGCCAGGCAGTGCGGACCGGAGGAAAGGTGAATCGGCAAGCGGCACAGCGTCGTCCCTCCTGGCGTGCAGCCGGTCGACGAGGCGTACCTCCGCTTCGCTCCGGCCGTGCGCGGGCTATGGACGGGCCTGGTCCTGGCTCGTCCGTCGTGCGGTACTCACATCCACTGTGCGTGATTGTGCCGCACCCGCGTGGCACAATCACGCACAAAACCTGGACGGTTGCTCAGCGAGTCCGTCGGCCCGGGGACTTCACCGCGGCGAGCGTTGGTCAGCGCGCGAGAACTCGGCGCTCAGAGCTCTCGGCGGGCTCCGGCGGCTGGAACCACGACGAACGTGCGCGGCGCGGGGAAGCCCGAGCGGGCGAAGCGATCACCGACCGCGGCGGCCACCGCGTCGGTGCGATCACGGTCGACCAGCGCGATGACGCTGCCACCGAAGCCGCCGCCGACCATCCGCGCGCCGTGCGCGCCCGCGTCCAGCGCCGCCGTCACCGCCGTGTCGAGCGCGTCCGTCGAGACCTCGAAATCGTCGCGCAGCGAGGCGTGGCCCGCGCTCAGGTCCGGTCCGATCTCGCGCGGATCCGCCCCTCGGCGCAACTTCTCGGCAACCGCCACGACGCGCGCGTTCTCGGTGATCACGTGGCGCGCCCGCCGCCGACCGATCGGATCGGTGATGCGCGCCACGTCCGCGGCCTCGGCGTCGCGCAGCGCGGGCACACCGAGTTCGGCCGCGGCCGAGGCACACTCGGCGCGCCGCCGCGCGTAGCCACCGTCGACCAGTTCGTGCGGCTGGCCGGTGTCGACGACCAAGAGCTCGAGGCCGAAAGTGGCGAGATCGAACGGGATCTGTTCGTAGCCCGCGTCGGCGGTGCTGAACCGGCGCACGTCGAGGAACAGCGCGTGTCCCGCGGTGCACAGCATGGCCGCGGACTGGTCGAGCACCCCCGTCGGAGCGCCCGCGTAGTCGTTCTCGGCGGCCCTGGCGATATCGATGAGTTCACGGACGGCGACGGTGGGCGCGCACAGATCCCGCAGCGCTACCGCCACAGAGCACGACAGCGCCGCCGAACTCGACAGTCCCGCGCCGATCGGCACCGCTCCGTCGAGTTCCAGCACGAGACCGGGAACGGCGTGCCCGCGCCGCACGAACTCGGCGACCACGCCCAGCGGATACCGCGCCCAACCCGGCAGTCGATCCCGCGCTGCGACGAGCTCATCGATTCCGACCAGCACCGATTCGCCGGGGCGCTGCCGTGATTCGACGCGGACGAACCCGTCGGCCGTCGTCTCGGCCGCGCACCGCGTCACCAGCGGTAACGCGATGGGCAACACGAAACCGTCGTTGTAGTCCGTGTGCTCGCCGATGATGTTCACCCGACCCGGCGCCACCCATGTCCGCACTGCTGCCTCGCTCGATCGACTCGGAGCTGGTTCGTCGCGCCACACGTTACGAGACACGCCGCCCCAGCATCGCTTTCGGCCGGTGCGCGTGCGCGATTCGCGATCGTGCCGCACAGTCGAATTCGAAGCAATATCGGCCTGCAAATTAGGCCGAGAGTTTTGGGAGGGCACTATGATTCACACCACCCCACGCGGCGGCCTGCTCGGGCTGCAGTGGTTCGATCGACTACTTCCGCCCCTGGGCAGGCCGGAGCGTGACAACCGGCAGATCCCCGGGGCGCCACTGAGGATCGAGATCGGCGCGGCGACCGGGGTGGGCCCGACAGCGCTGTCGGCGTTCGACGCGGCCCTGCGTGAGTTGGGAGTGGGTGATGCGAACTTGATTCGCCTGTCGTCGGTGATCCCGCCGCGTGCCATGCTGGAGCGCACCGCCCGTGTCCGCAAGCCGATCCCCTGGGGCGATCGGCTCTACTGTGTCTACGCCGCGCAGCACGCCGACGAGCTGGGCAGTTCGGCCGCCGCGGGCATCGGCTGGGCGCTGCGCGACGACGGTTCGGGAGCGGGGCTCTTCGTCGAGCACGAGGGCGAGAGCGCGGCCGAGGTCGAAGTACTGATCCGCGCCAGCCTCGCCGACATGACCGCCCACCGGCCCGAAACCTTCGGCCCCGTGCAGCTCTCGCTCGCCCAGACGCGCTGCGCGGGCGACCCGGCCTGCGCGGTGGTGCTGGCCGCCTACCACACGACTTCCTGGAGCTGACGGCGATGAGCGAGGTGCACGTCACCGTCGAGACCACGATTCCGGACGACCGGATCGAGATGTTCCACCGCCTCTACGAGGAGGCGTTCGGCCCGCTGCGCACCAAGGCCATCGCCAGGCAGGTGCTGCACCGCGACGAATTCCACGAGGAGATGGTCGATCCGCGAGTGCACAAGCACGTCGCGCGCACCGCCTCCGGCGAGCCGATCGGACTGACCACGCTGACCAGGCATTTGGAGACGGTGCCGTGGATCAGCCCGGACTACTTCGCCGCGCGCTACCCCGAGCACGCGGCGCGCAACGCGATCTACTACGCGGGATTCACCCTTGTTGCGCCAAGTGCACGACAAGGGGCGGCCTTCCATGCCATGATCAAATCAGTTGTCCGGACACTGGTGGCCGAGCGCGCCGCGGTCGGCTGGGACATCTGCTCGTACAACAACACTCAGCTCTCGTTCGCCGACAGCATTCGCGCGGTGCTCGATGAGCAGACGAACGTCGAAGTCGCGGTGGAGGATTCACAGACGTACTACGCCGCACAGTTCACCGGGGACGGAGCGACCAAGGGGGGCTGATGACATCCAGCGAAGCGCAGGCGAGCGACCGCGGCTACTGTACCGGAAACCTCTGGTGCGTGGCGCTTCTCGGCGGCTGGACGGCACTGATCTCGGTGCCGCTGGTGTTCCACTCTCGCGCGCTGGCCCTGCTGACGATGCTTGCGGTGGTGGCGGGGGCCCTCACCATGATCGGGGCTGGGCTGCTTCGCCATCGCCCGGCGCAGCCGCTGCCGTGGTATCTGCTGTCGCTGTCGGCGGTGCTCTTCGCGCTCGGCACCATGCTGCGCGACTTCACCGACGACGCGATCAGCCCGTTCGACGACATCTGCACGCTCGCCGGATATCTGGGCATCGGGGTGGCGGCCACGCTCTGGCTACGCCCAAGGCAGGTCCGCGGCGACTACGATCTGTTGCTCGATTCGGCGCTCATCGGTCTCGGCGCACTGCTGGCCTCCTGGACCTTCCTCATCTCCCCCATCCTGCAATCGCGCGCGACCACCCTCACCACGGTGGTCGCGGCGTCGTATCCGATCCTCGACGCCCTGCTGCTGACCTTGGTCGCCCATTCGGTGGCCACGGCCACCCGCTCGGAGACGTCGTTGCGGCTGCTGCACCTGGCCATGGTCGCCGTGCTGGTCGGCGATCTCGGCTACAGCCTGGAAACCGCGGGCACCGCCTCCCTTGGCCACGAGGTCCTGCTGACGCCGCTGCTGATCGCCTACGCGACGGTCGGCATCGCCGCACTGCACCCGACCATGGCGAGCCTCGGGGCGCCGCGCCACATCCATCCACACCATTCCAGGCAGCGCGCCAGCTTCATCGCGGTCGCGCTGATCGTGGCGTCGCTGGTGCCGGTGGTCGGCTCGAGTCTCGGCGCCGTCGACCGGGCGGTGGTGTCCTCGCTGTTCGCGCTGCTGCTGATCGGCGTGCTTGTGCGCAGCGAACGCGCGATCCAACGCAGCGCGCGCAGCGAGCGCCGGGCCCAGTACCAGGCCGATCACGACATGCTCACCGGCCTGCTGAACCGGTCGGCGCTGCTGCGCGCGCTCAACCGCAACAGCGCGCACTGGCGCGATCAGCCGCTGTGCCTGCTGTTCATCGACCTGGACGGCTTCAAGATGGTCAACGACAGCTACGGCCACGCCGTCGGCGACGAACTGATCGCCAACGCCGCCTCCAGGATCCGGCGGGTGGTGCGTCGCGACGACGCGGTCGCCCGGTACGGCGGCGACGAGTTCGTGGTGCTCGCTCCGCTCGGCAAGCAGGACGCGGCCGTGCTCGCCGAGCGACTACTCGGGGCCTTCGTCCGCCCCTTCGAACTGAGCGCGGGCGAAGTGCCCATCACCGCGAGCGTCGGCATCGCGTGCGACAGTCCACGCGACCCCGAGGCCACCGTCTACGACCTGATCCGGGACGCGGATTCGGCGATGTACCACGCCAAGGAGTACTCGCTCGGCTACGCCTTCCACGACGACCTGCGCCATCCGCACCTGCCTGCGGGCCGCCCCATCGCCGCGCCCGACACCCCATCTCGGACCTGGCGCTCGAACGCCGAGAGCACCGCGGTCTGAGCCACGAGCACGGACCACCCGACGCCGCCGTATCCCGGCGCGCCGAACGACCCGGGGCCCGCCCTGTCCGGCAGCTCCGAAAGAGCCGGGACTCAGTCCGTCAGTTCATCTAACAGTCGCTTGGCCTCTTCCAGCTCGGCCTGCAACTGCTCGACCTTCGCCAGCTGCGCGCCCCGCGCCGCCTCCAGGACTCCGGCGACCACCTCGGCCACTTCGGGGTGCAGGATCTTGGCCGCCTGCGCGACCGCGGAACTGTTCACCGGCAGCCCGCGCACCGAGCGCTTCTTTCCGTTGACCACCTCGACCGTCCATTCGCCGTCGGCCGTGCCGGACAGCGTCACCGTGACCTCCGCGGCCTTCGCCTTGCGCGCCGCCGCTGCCTTGGCCGGCTTCGGCGCGGTCGCGGGCTTCGACGCCCCTGCGGCGGGTCCGCTCGATTCCGCCACCGGCGCAACGGGTTTCGGCGCTGGGGGAACCGGAGCGGGGCTGGCGGTCGGCGCCGGTGCGCTCGTCGTGGTCGACGGCTGGGTCACGGTCGAGTCCTTCCTTGTTGTCGACTTCGGCTGGCTGGGTGGTGCGGCGGCCGCCCGGTCGCGCGACGGCTTGGTCAACGTCACTTCGGTCGGAGAAAAGGACAGTACATCCTTCGAACCGGTCGGCCGCACCTGCAGGAAATCACCGTCGGACGGATCGCCGAGCGCGATCACCTTGCCCGAACGCCCCTCTGGCACACCGACGGCGGCGGCGGTGAACCAGACCATCGGCGGCCGGCCGCCCGCGATCTCCGCGGCGATCTGCTCGATCTCGGTGTCGGACAACGGCTTGGGTTTGGTTCTTGGCGACGGCATGGGGCACTCCGAGCGGTCTTCGTGGATGTCTGCGTGCACAGATGATGCCGCACGCCACCGACAGATTCGCACCGCGTCGGGAATTCGCACCGCCTCGCCCCGACCCACCCGCGACAGCAAACGCGGGGCTACATATAGCGACCCAATCGGCGCTGCCGGATGCAGTCCGTCCCCAGACCCCGCACGGCCGGAGCGAATGCGGAGGTACGCCTAGTTCGCACCACTCGGCCCCGCGGGCGGTTGCAGTGCGGGAAACCAGATGTCGGTGAGCACCTCGGCGGCTTGCTCGGCGCCGACATCGATGGTGCCCTGCATCGCCCACCGGGTGAAGAACCGTTCCAGTTGCGCCACAAGCAGTTCCACGCGCAGCCGCGCCTCGTCCACGCGGTCGGCGGGCCAGCGGGACAGGTACGAGGGCATCGCGTTGGGCAATGCCGCGATGCCCTGCCTGGCGATCGCGCGGAACTCGGGTTCCAGCGTGGTCGCCTCGTCCCAGGCGGGCAGCAGGTCCTTGTATTCGTGGAACCAGTCGATGGCCCTGGACATCCAGCCGACGAACGCCTCGCGGGTGCCGATGTCGAGCACACGGTCCAGATCCTCGTAAAAGTGCAGCGCGGTGGGTGCGGTGGATTGCGCGGCGACCGCGCGCAGGATGTCCAGCTTGCCGGTGAAGTGCAGGTAGAAGGTGGCGCGACTGCACCCGACCTCGGCGGCGATCTCGTCGACCCGCACCGCGGCGTAGCCGTTCGCGCCGAACAGCGCCTTGGCGGCCTCCAGCAGTTTGGCCCTGGTCTGCAGCTTCTGTTCGTCGCGCAGGCTGAGCCCGGCTTGCTTCGGCTTGGTCGGCATGGTGAACGGTAACTCCGTCTCGTCGGCGCTTCCAATAGACAGCTTGCCACTCACTAGACAGCAAGTCTAGCGAGTGTTAATTTGTTGCCTACGTCACTTCGGCGACGGACGGCGCTAGTGGTGGTCGCCCACCGCTCGCGGCCCGCTCGACGCCGGCAGCTCCAGACGAGGACATCGACTTTGACTTCTCAGCAACTTCCCCGGGTATGCGTCATCGGCGCGGGACCATCGGGCATCACCGCCGCCAAACGCCTCCAGGACCACGGCATCCCGTTCGACTGCTTCGAGGCGGGTGACGAGGTCGGCGGCAATTGGTATTTCAAGAACCCCAACGGCATGTCGGCCTGCTACCAGAGCCTGCACATCGATACGTCCAAGTGGCGCTTGGCCTTCGAGGACTATCCGGTGCCGGAGTCGTGGCCGGACTTCCCGCACCACTCGCAGCTGTTCGAGTACTTCAAGAACTACGTCGACCACTTCGGCCTGCGCGACAAGATCCTGTTCGACACCAAGGTCACCGCGGCCGAACGGCAGCCCGACGGGCTCTGGCTGGTGACAGCCTCCGACGGCCGCACCCGCGCCTACGACGCGCTGATCGTGTGCAACGGCCACCACTGGGATCCCAGAATGCCCGACTACCCGGGCGAATTCGACGGTGTGCTCATGCACAGCCATGCCTACAACGACCCGTTCGACCCGGTCGACATGCGCGGCAAGCGGGTTGTCGTGGTTGGCATGGGCAACTCCGGGCTCGACATCGCCTCGGAGCTGTCCCAGCGCTTCCTCGCCGCGCGGCTGACGGTCTCGGCCCGGCGCGGGGTGTGGGTGCTGCCGAAATACGTGCACGGCGAAGTCGGCGACAAACGCCGTGTGCCGCCGTGGATGCCGCGCAAAGTCGCGCTGAAGTTGAAGCAGCGCTTCGTCCGTAAGTTCCGCGGCGACATGGAGTTCTACGGTCTGCCCGCGCCAGATCACAAGCCGTTCGAGGCGCACCCCTCGGCGAGCGAGGAGTTCCTGCACCGCGCCGGCTGCGGCGACATCGCGTTCAAGCCCGCCATCACCGCGCTGGAGGGGCCGCGGGTGCGCTTCGCCGATGGGAGCGTGGAAGAGGTGGACGTGATCGTCTGCGCGACGGGCTATCACATCAGCTTCCCGTTCTTCAGCGACCCGGAGTTGTTGCCGGACAACGACAATCGACTCCCGCTTTTCAAGCAGATGATGAAGCCGGGCGTCGACAACCTCTTCTACCTCGGTCTCGCCCAGCCGTTGCCCACGCTGGTCAACTTCGCCGAGCAGCAGAGCAAGCTGGTCGCCGCGTATCTGACCGGTCGCTATCTTCCGCCCGACCCGGAGGGGATGCGCGAGGACATCCGCGCCGCCGAGAACGCCCGCGCGGGCCGCTATTACAACTCACCGCGCCACACGATCCAGGTCGAATTCGAGCCGTACGTGCGCGATATGCAGCGGGAGATGGCCAGGGGCGCCAAGCGCGCCGCCGCGGCAGGCTACGCGCTGCCGGTGCCCGCCCGAGCGCTGGACCGGGTGTGAGAGCCATGAGTGACATCTCGGGATACTGCGCGGATCGCTTCGAGGGCGTCCGGAGCGAGTTTGCGCGCCAACTGGACTCGGGCGCCGAACTCGGCGCGTCGATCTGCGTCACCGTCGACGGCGAGCCGGTGGTCGACATCTGGGGCGGGCACCTGGACGACGCCCGCACCGTGCCGTGGCGGACCGACACTCTGGTGAACGTCTTCTCGATCAGCAAGACCATGACGGCGCTGTGCGCGCTGCTGCTCGTCGATCGCGGCGAGCTCGACGTGCACCAGAAGGTCGCGCACTACTGGCCGGAGTTCGCCGCGAACGGCAAGGGCGACATCGAGATTCGGCACGTACTCGCGCACACCTCCGGTGTGTCGGGGTGGCAGCCGCCGATCGACCTGGCGGACATCTACGACACCGAAGCGGCCGCGGCGCGCTTGGCCGCCCAGGCGCCGTGGTGGGAGCCGGGCAGCGCATCGGGGTATCACGCGCTCAACTACGGGCACTTGGTCGGCGAGGTGATTCGCCGCGTCACCGGACGCAGCCTCGGCCGCTTCTTCGCCGAGGAACTCGCCGAGCCGCTCGGCGCCGACTTCCACATCGGCACCGGCCCCGAGCACCGCGACCGCATCGCCCCGCTGATCCCGCCGCCCGCACTGCAATTCGACATGTCGACGCTGGACCAGGACAGCATTCTGGTCAAGACGCTCACGAGTCCGCTGCTGGATATCGCCGAGACCGCGACCCCCGGGTGGCAGGAGGCCGAGATCGGCGCGGTCAACGGCCACGGCAACGCGCGCTCGGTGGCGCGGGTGCAGTCGGTGGTCTCCTGCGGCGGCGCGCTGGACGGACGGAAACTGTTCTCGGACAAGACCATCGACCTGATCTTCGAGCAGCAATCGGACGGCGTCGACCAGGCGCTGCTCGTTCCGCTGCGCTTCGGCATCGGCTACGGCCTGCCGCACCCGCAGACCGCCCCCGCCGTGCCCGAGGGCCGCGTCTGCTGGTGGGCCGGGTACGGCGGGGCGATCGTGGTCAACGACCTGGACCACCGCCTGACCTTCGCCTACACCATGAACAAGATGGAGCCGGGCATCATGGGCTCGGCCCGCGCCGACGCCTACCTGCGTGCGACCTACGCGGCGGTGCGGGAGGGGGCGGCATGAGAGCGCTCCAGCTGACCGGTCCCGGCACGCTGGAATTACGCGAGGTGCCGGTGCCCACGATCGGACCCGACGATCTGCTGCTGCGGGTCGGCGCGGCGGGCATCTGCCATTCGGACCTGCACGTAATGGAGATTCCGTTCCGCCTGCGCGAGGACCCGCTCACGCTCGGCCACGAGATCGCGGGCACCGTCGCGGAAATCGGCGAACGGGTGACCGGCCTGGCGATCGGCGATCGCGGCATCGTCTACCTGTGCTGGTCGTGCGGCGTGTGCCGGGAGTGCGTGCGCGGCAACGAGAACGTGTGCCTGGCCGCAGGTCGGGCAGCCATGCCGCCGTGTCCCGGACTCGGTCCCGACGGCGGCATGGCGGAGTACATCCGTATTCCCGCAACGGCTTTCGTGCCGATCGGTGATCTGGACTTCGCCCAGGCGGCCCCGCTCGCCGACGCCGCGCTGACCAGCTACCACGCGATCGACGGCGCGCGTGACCAGTTGCGGCCCGGCGCGACGGCCGTGGTCATCGGCGTCGGCGGCCTCGGGCACGTCGCGGTGCAGATCCTCGCCGCCACCACCGCCGCCAGGGTGATCGCGGTGGACGTGCACGAGGACAAGCTCGCGCTGGCGAGCACGCACGGTGCCGAGGAAGGACTGCTCGTCGACGCCGGAACCGCCGCGGCCATCCTCGACCGGACCGGCGGGCGCGGCGCCGAGGCGGTGTTCGATTTCGTCGGCGTGGACCAGACCGCGCGCCTCGCGGTCGAATGCGTGGCGCCCAACGGCGCGTACCGGATGATCGGGCTCGGCGCGGGCGCGCCGGAACTCACCGCAGCGCCCGCGGGCGGCCCCGGCTGGCCGTGGGGTGCGACGGTACGAAAGTCCTACGGCGGCACCAAATCCGACCTGATCGAGTCCGTCGCGCTTGCTCGATCGGGCAGACTCCGGGTCGAGGTCGAGGTCTTCGCGCTGGACGACGGCCCCGAAGCGCTCGACCGCCTGGCAAACGGGCGAATCCGCGGACGGGCGGTACTGATCCCGTGAACCCGCGCACGAACGACGAGGAACATCGAATGACGAAATCCATGGATCCCCAGGCGCTGGCCGCGACCGTCATCGGGCGGCTCACCGGGCCGGGTGGCCCCTTCGAGACGACGGTCGAGGACGTGCTCGGCGCGCCGCTGCCGGTGCTGAAGAACCGCGGGCGCGCGCTGCGCGAGCTACTCGCCACCTCGGCCGCGCTCGGCGACCGCGAATACCTGGTGACCGAGGACCGGCGGCTGTCCTACGCCGAGCACGCGGCCGAAGTCGGCGCGCTGGCCAGGGCGCTGCGGGACCGCTACGGCGTCGGCAAGGGCGACCGCGTCGGCATCCTCGCGGCGAACACTCCCGAGTGGGTGGTGGCGTTCTGGGCCGCGCAGTGCCTCGGCGCGATCGCGGTCGGCTACAACGCGTGGTGGACGCCGCGCGAGATCGCCTACGGCCTCGGGCACACCGAACCCGCGGTGCTGATCGTGGACGCCAAGCGCGCCGAGCGGGTCGCCGAGCTCGGCGTCGCCGTGCCGGTGCTCACCATGGAGCGCGACGTCCCGGCGCTGGTCGCCGAGTTCGCGGCGGACGAGTTGCCCGACGCCGCCGTCGTCGAAGACGATCCGGCCGTCATCCTCTACACCAGCGGCACAAGCGGACGGCCAAAGGGCGCGGTGCATTCGCACCGAAACCTGTTGGCGGTCATCGACTATCACCGCTTCAACGACGCGCTGGCCGCGGCCTTCATGGGCGGGGCGGACGACGGTAGCCCCAAGGGCAGGCGTTTCCTGCTGACCTCCCCGCTGTTCCACATCGCCAGCCTGCACAACCTGGTGCTGCCGCGGATGGTCACCGGCGACACGGCCGTCATCTACCAGGGCGCGTTCGACGCCGACCGGGTGCTTCGGCTGATCGAACGGGAACGGATCAGCAACTGGGGCGCGATGCCGACCATGGCCACCCGGCTGCTCGAGGTCGACCTCGACGCCTACGACGTGTCTTCGCTGGCCGCCTTCTCGCTCAACTCCGCGCCTTCCTCGGCGGCACTGCAAGAGCGGCTGCGGCAGCGGCTGCCCGTCGCGCGGAATGCGCTGGTGACCAGCTACGGGATGACCGAATGCTCGACGGCCGCCACCATCGCCGCCCCCGCCGAACTCGCCGCGCACCCGGACACGGTCGGCCGTCCGGTGATCGGCGTGAGCCTGGAGATTCGCGACCCGCTCGGCGAGCCGGTCGGCGAGGGCGTGGAGGGCGAGATCTGGGTGCGCAGCCCGTACGTGATGCTCGGCTACTGGAACGATCCCGAAGCCACGGCGGCCGCGATTACCCCGGATCGCTGGTTGCGCACCGGCGACATCGGAATCGTGGAGGAGGGCAGGCTGCGGCTGTCGGGCAGACGGTCGGATCTCATCCTGCGTGGCGGGGAGAACGTCTATCCGACCGAGGTCGAGCAGTGTCTCGACGAACACCCCGACGTCGAGGAGAGCGCCGTGGTCGGCGTGCCGGACGCCGATCTGGGTCAGCAGGTGGCCGCCCTCGTGGTGGTGCGTGAGGGCGCGACGGTCAGCGAAGCGGACCTGCGCGAGTTCGCCGGGGAGCGGCTGGCCTACTACAAGGTGCCCGCCCGCTGGCGTCTCACCACCACCCCACTCAGCCGCAACGCGACCGGCAAGGTGGTTCGCGCGGGCATTGCGGAGGCCATCACCGACGTGAGCGGGTGACGCGGGGTCTCGACCTGCCACCATAACGGGGTCTACCTTGGGAATCAGGTGTGCACGTCGCACGCCTGACCACTCGCAAGGAGGCGACGTGGCGATTTTCGCGCACCAGGGCCGGACCGTAGTCTTCGACCGTATCGGCAGTGGGCCGCCGATCGTGTTGCTGCACAACGCGGGAACGCAGCGACATATCTGGGACGATCAGGTGGCGGTCCTCAAGCGCGACCACGAGGTCTTCGCACTCGACCTGCCGGGCTACGGCGAATCCGAGCAACCGGCCACGGGCTACCGGCTCGAAGAGTATGTGCGGATGCTCGGCGCCTTCCTCGACGCGCACGACCTGTCCGACGTCGTGCTCATCGGCAACTGCCTCGGCAGCGCCACCTCGCTCGGCTACGCCATGGCGCATCCGTCGAACGTGCGCGCGCTGGTGCTCGTCAGCCCGCTCACCCGCAACACCGTGCGCAAGGGCGAGTCCGCGGGCCTTGCCTGGGTGGACGCCAAGCTGCCGCTGGCGCCCATCGCCAAGCGGCTCGCCCTGCCCGACCGGGTGATCTCGCTGATCATCGCCAACCAGCTCGGCGCGCGGGGGCGCCGCCTCGGCATGCAGCATTCGCGCCGGCTCAAGGCGCACTGGGGCGATCGCGGCCGGTTGCAGGCGCTGCACGGGCTGGTGCAGGACTTTCCGAACTTCCGCGTCCTCGACGAGTTCACGCCCGGCCCGGCATTCCCGCCGATCTGCACGATCTGGGGCAAGCAGAACCACATCCTCTCCGCCTCGGCGGGCGCCGTCCTCGACCGCACCCTGCGCCCGCACACCAGCGTGGTGCTCCCCGACTGCGGCCACCTCCCGATGGTGGAGGACCCGGCGACGGTGACGGCCGCGATCACCGAGTTCCTCGCCGCTCCCGAGATCCGCCCGCACGGCGGCCGCCGACCGCACGCGCCGCGCGCCGACTCGCTGCCGCGCAGTTCCTGACGGAGGTTCGAGCCCGGATGTGAAGACACGTCCGGCGAGCGTAGGCGTACGAGCGCGGCGGTAGAGGCGCGCCCGCCGAGCATGGGCGTACGAGCACGGCAGCGGAAGGTGCGCCCGGCGAGCGTCGGGGTGCGAACGCGGCGGCAGAGGTGCGCCCGGCGAGCGGCTGACGAGCACTTTTCGCCCGGGCGGGATGGCGCTCGGGCGTATGCTGATCTTGGTGTTTGGCGATCTATGCCACGGGAACCCGGTCGATAAGCCATCGAGGAAAGGGTTGACGTTCATGTTGCTGCGCCGACTAGCCCGACCACTGCTGGCGACCGCCTTCGTCGCCGATGGGGTCGACACGCTGATTCATCCCGAACCGCGCGCGAAGACCGCCGCGACGCTGGTCGAGCGCGGTGAGCGTTCGCTGCCGGACAACGTCGCCGCGAAGCTGCCCGCCGACCCGGCCACGGTGGTGCGGATCAACGCCATCGCGCAGGTCTCGGGCGGCGTGCTGCTCGCACTTGGCAAGGCGCCACGCCTCGCCTCGCTCGTACTCGCGGCCACGGTGGTGCCCGCCACCATCACCGAACAGGACTTCTGGGCCGAACAGGACCCGGACCGGAAGGCGGCCAAACGCAACGCCTTCCTCAAGGACATCAGCCTGCTCGGCGGACTGCTGATCGCCAGCGCCGACACCGAGGGCAAACCGTCCCTCGGCTGGCGCGGCAAGCGCGCGGCACGCAACGCGGCGGCCACGGTCTCGGCGGCGCTGCCGTTCGGCGCGGCCGCCGACAATGCGAACGGTGAGGCACTGCGCCAGCAGGCGCACGTCGTCGCGGAGCGCGCGAAGGCGCTGGGCGGCACCGCCGCTACCAAGAGCTCCGAGCTCGCCGAGATCGTGCAGACCCACGGACCCGACTGGGCCGCCGCGGCCAAGCAGCGCGGCGCGGCGATCGCCGCGGTGGCGAAGGAGCGCGGCGCGGAACTGGCCGCCGCCGCCCGCGAGCACGGCGCCGAATTCGCCGATGCCGCAAGGACTCACGGTTCGGAGTGGGCGGAGATCGCGAAGGAACGCGGCGACGAGTTCGGCGATGTGGCGAAGGCGCGCGGTGGGGTGTGGGCTGGTATCGCCAAGGGGCGCGGAGCGGAGTTGGGTGAGGTCGCCAGGGCGCGTGGGGCGGAGTTGGGCGAGGTCGCCAAGGTGCGCGGCTCCGAGCTCGGTGACGTCGCCAAACAGCGCGGCGCCGAATGGGGCGAGGTCGCGCGGCTGCGGGGAGCCGAACTCGGTGAAGTCGCGAAGCACCGCGGAGCCGAGTTGAGCGAAGTCGCCAAGCACCGCGGAGCCGAACTGGGCGAAGTCGCCAAGCACCGCGGAGCCGAACTGGGCGAAGTCGCCAAGCACCGCGGAGCCGAACTGGGCCAGACCGCAAGGCAGCGCCGTGCCGAGCTGAAGAAGGCAGCCAAGCAGCGCCGCGCCGAACTGAAGAAGGCGGCCAAGGGCGGGTCCGGGTTCGGCGAGACCGCCAAGCACCGGCGCGCCGAACTGAGCGAGGCCGCCCGGCACCGTCGCGCGGAGCTGCGCGAGGCCGCCCGGCACAAGGGTGTGGAGCTGGGTGAGACCGCGCGGCACCGCGGAGCCGAATTCACCGAGGCGGCAAGGCATCAGGGTGCGGACTGGGCTGGGAAGGCGCGCAAGCTCAGGTAGTCGCGATCGAAGTTCAGGGCGGTCGCCGGTATCCCCACCGGCGACCGCCCTGCGCTGTCTTCGCGTTGATCGGCCAGCCGCCGAGCACCGCCCGCCGTGCTACCCCGTTCGCGACCAACCGCGGCGCTCGCCCAGCGGCCCGCATACGCGGCAGAGCCGCGCCCGCCAACAGAGAAGTTCGCGGCTGTCTACTGGCCGCTCAGCCGCTGATCAGGGCTTCCTTGATCGCTCAGGGGGCGCCCAAGGCGCTCTTGGTCTGCTGGCAACCACGTTTGCCTGGCCCATCCGGCAGCGACTGGCGGAGACGCCCTCCGAACTCGACCGCTTGGCCGCTCAGCGCTCGCCTGACGCTCAGGCAGCGACCTGAAGGGAGCGATCAGCCGACCACCACGCGCCTCTCCACGCCGGTCGACACCGGAATGTGCTCGTACCCACGCAGATTCACCAGTCCGCGCCGCGTCGCCGGTCCGGTGTGCCGCAGGTCGGGGAAGCGGTCGTAGAGCGCCCGGAGCGCGATCGCCCCTTCCATCCTGGCCAGGCTCGCGCCGAGACAAGCGTGCACGCCGCTGCCGAAGGCCAAGTGGTCCTTGGCGTTGGATCGGGTGATGTCGAAGGTGTCGGGGTCGAGGAACACGGCGGGATCGCGGTTCGCCGAGCCGAGCAGGAGCGCGATCGTCTCGCCCGCGCGTATCCGCACGCCCGCTATCTCCGTGTCGCGCAACGCCGTTCGGGCGGTCATCTGCACGGGGCTGTCGTAGCGCAGCATCTCCTCGATCGCGCCGGGCCAGCGGGCCGGTTCGGCGCGCAGCAGATCCAGTTGGTCGGGGTGGTCGCGCAGCAGCATCGTGCCGTTGCCGAGCAGGTTGACGGTCGTCTCGAATCCCGCGCCCGCGACCAGGGTCGCGGTGGCGAGCAGTTCGCGGTCGGTGAGTTGGCCGCCGGTGGCGAGGTCGCTGAGGATGTTGTCGCCCGGTGCGCGGCGCAGGTGCTCGATGTGGCCGATGAGGTAGTCCTGGCTGGCGCGCAGCGCGGCGACGGCCGCGCGGAACTGGCGCCACGAGACGGTGATGTCAAGCAGCGGTGAGCCCGCGTTCCCGAATTCGAGCATGTCGTCGCGTTTGTCGGCGGGGATGCCGAGGATCTCGCTGATGATCGCGATCGGCAACAGCAGCGCGAAATCGCCGATGAGATCGGCGTTTTCGCGTGCCGCTAGGCCATCGAGCAGCTCCTCGGTCACCTCGCCGACCCGGTCGCACAGCCGGGCCACCGCGCGCGGGGTGAAGGCGCCTGCCACCAGCTTGCGGTAGCGGGTGTGCTCCGGCGGATCGACCATCAGCATGGACGGCGGCTCCACCGGGCTGGCCAGCCGCAGATCCGTGGCGCGGATCAGCCGCCGAAACGGCTCGGGCAGGTCCATCGCGTCCGGCGGGGTCACGCCGAAGTTCTTGTCGCGCAGAATATTCCGGCAGACCTCGTGGTCGGCCGATGCCAGAAGGAACGGCGTCCGAACCAGCCTGCCCTCGGCCCTGATCCGCGCGCCGAACGGATACGGATTCTCGCGCGCGTGCGGATCGGTCAGCAGTTGCGCCAGCGGCTCGCCGCGCCGCGCCCGCATCCGGAGAAACACCGTGGGCACGCCGCTGATCGCCGCCCACCGAATCCAGCTCTTCATCTCGGCCCCCACGTCTCTGTCGGAATATCCTCACGCTACGACCGCGCCGCGGCGCGCACATCCGCCCCCGGTCGCAAATGCGCCTCCTACCCGGGTAGGTCGCACACGCGGGTGCGGATGTCCGAATTCGGCATGTCGCCCGGCGCGGCGGCGCATAATCCGGTCCACAGGCCCGCCGGCGTTCTCGGAAGGTGGCGCGATCGTGAGCACGACCCAACTGCAGGCCGTCCGTCCTTATCCACGTCGGTTGGGGCCCAAGGGTTCCTATCTGTGGAAGATGATCACCACCACCGATCCGAAGGTGCTCGGGGTCATGTATCTGACCACCGCGATGACGTTCTTCTTCATCGGCGGTCTGATCGCGCTGCTGATGCGCGCCGAGCTGGCCAGGCCCGGCATGCAGTTCCTCTCGCCGGAGCAGTTCAATCAGCTGTTCACCATGCATGGCACGATCATGCTGCTGTTCTACGCGACGCCGGTCGTGTTCGGCTTCGCGAACGCGGTGTTGCCCTTGCAGATCGGCGCGCCCGACGTGGCGTTTCCCAGGCTCAACGCGTTCAGCTACTGGCTCTACCTGTTCGGCGCGACGATCGCGACGGCCGGTTTCCTCACCCCGGGCGGTCCCGCCGACTTCGGCTGGACCGGCTACACGCCGCTGAGCCTGTTCGAGCACTCACCCGGCGTGGGTGCGGATCTGTGGATCATGGGTCTGGTCGTCTCGGGTCTCGGCACCATTCTCGGGGCGGTCAACATGATCACCACCGTGGTCTGCCTGCGCTGCCCCGGCATGACGATGTTCCGCATGCCGATCTTCACCTGGAACATCCTCGTCACCAGTGTGCTTGTGCTGCTGGCTTTTCCGATCTTGACGGCGGCGCTGATGGGGCTCGCGGTGGACCGGCACCTCGGCGGGCACGTCTTCGATCCGGCCACCGGCGGAAACCTGTTGTGGCAGCACCTGTTCTGGTACTTCGGGCACCCCGAGGTGTACATCGTGGCGCTGCCGTTCTTCGGGATCGTCACCGAGATCTTCCCGGTGTTCAGCCGCAAACCGATCTTCGGTTATGCCGCGCTGGTCTACGCGACGCTCGCGATCGGCGTGCTCTCCGTCGCGGTGTGGGCGCACCACATGTACGCGACGGGAGCCGTTCTGCTGCCGTTCTTTTCGCTGATGACGTTCCTGATCGCGGTGCCGACGGGCGTCAAGTTCTTCAACTGGATCGGCACGATGTGGCGTGGGCAGCTGACCTTCGAATCGCCGATGCTGTTCTCGGTCGGCTTCCTGGTGACGTTCCTCTTCGGCGGCCTCTCGGGGGTGGTCCTGGCCAGCCCGCCGCTCGACTTCCACGTCACGGACACCTATTTCGTGGTGGCGCACTTCCACTACGTGCTGTTCGGCACCATCGTGTTCGCCACCTTCGCGGGCATCTACTTCTGGTTCCCGAAGATGACCGGCAGGATGCTGGACGAGCGCCTCGCGCGGTTGCATTTCTGGACGACATTGATCGGCTTCCACCTGACCTTCCTCGTCCAGCACTGGCTCGGCGCCGAGGGCATGCCGCGCCGCTACGCCGACTACCTGCCCGGCGACGGTTTCACCACGTTGAACACCGTCTCGACAATCGGCGCTTTCCTGCTTGGCGCCTCGATGCTGCCGTTCATCTGGAACGTCTTCAAGAGCTACCGCTACGGGGAGCCGGTGACGGTGGACGACCCTTGGGGATACGGCAATTCGCTGGAATGGGCGACGCCGTGCCCGCCGCCTCGGCACAACTTCTTCGAGCTCCCACGCATTCGCTCCGAGCGCCCGGCTTTCGAGCTGCACTATCCGCACATGGTGGCGCGGATGGAAGCGGAGGCGGGTCGGCACTGACGATTCGCACTGGCGTGACGTATTCGTACTGGCGTGACGGGGCAATTTGTGCGACGGTGACGCCAATTCCAGTCGTCAGATTGTGAGCGCCCCCGTGGATCTCGACCATCTCGACCAGCACCCCGCCGATCCCGACCTCCCGTTGATCGGCGAACTCAGCGACCCGCGACTGAGCCGGCTCGTTCGCACGAGCATCGGCCTTTCGGCCGAGTCGATCGACCTGCTGACCAGCCTCGCCGAACGACTACGCGCGGCCGAACGGGCACTACCCGACCCGGCGTATTTCTGAGCCACGCCGAAGCTGCCACATATCCCGTGCACGCCTCGCATAGGCAGTGCCTGTGTGAGGCGTCTAGTAGGTGTGTGCGAGCAAGGTCCTCAGGAGTGGCGGCTCACGATGCGTGCCAAGTCGCACAGCCGGTGGGCGCGGGCGATCTCGGCGGGTGTGAACGGTTCATCGGTCCGCAGGAAGATCAGCGTCCGCTCGTCGTCCGGCAGCTCGAGCGCCGTGCCTTCGGCGGGCTCGTCCGTGAGACCACCGGGCAGGTACCGCGCACCGAGCAATTCCGCTATGGCGAGCGGCAATTCGTCCGCATCGGCTACTACGCGCGCGGCGACCGCGAGCGCCTTTGTCTGGCCGTCGATGAGCGTCAGCGCGGAGGCTGGCCACACCCGCACCTGCGCGCCGCCCGCCTGAACGACAGCCGCGGTGAGGTCCTGCGTGGTGATTTCAACGGGTGTCGCGACCACCAATTCGTCCAGCACACCGGATTCCAAGTGATGCACGTGCACAGTCAGGATGTTGGCCCCGTGATCGGCGAGATGCGCGGCAAGCGCCTCCAACTGACCGGGCCGATCGTCGACGTGCACCCGAATTCGCCACAGCGCGGGCGCCCGATCGACACGATCGCGGTCCCGCAACTCGGGCCCGTGCATCCAGGACCCGAGAAACCGCATCGCCGACGGCTCCACCACCCAGATCACCAGAATCGTGGTCGTGATCGTCAGCAACAGCACCGCCACCAAATACGGCGGATGCCAATGAATCACCAGCGCATGCAACACCAACTCCACCGGAAAGACGGCCGCCAGCTTCGCCAGCGCCAAACGGGTCCGTCGCGGATGCGGCAACCGGCCGCACACCTCGCACGCCAACGCGTGCACACGGGGTCGAACTGCGATCGGCCTCATCCCCCGACGATCTTGGTAGAAGATTTCCTTCCCCGTGCGGTCCTGTAACGCGAACGTGAAACCTCCGAGCAAACCCATTGACCTGCAACAACACCTACCGTGACTCCGCACACACCCCACCGCGAACCGTGCGCAACCCCACAATGTCCGCGTCTTTCGCGTCCACGTACGAACGTCCCTCCGGCCGGTCGCTGCCCCTGCGCTTCGCGGCCGCGCTCACCGCTGCCGACCTGGCCACGGCGAAACGCGGCGCGAACGAGGACCGCGAGAGGACGAACGCGCGCGAGCCAAAGTGTCCATGGCCGCGGTCAAAGCACCGCCTAATCCCTGCTGGTCCGGGGGATCTGCCTTGGTTGTTGCGAATTATCTTGCTGCCCAGGAGCGGACGACTTGGCCCGCCGTTGAACGACTTTCGGCCAAGGCGTCCGATACTCACTTGGGCGGTGGGACGACCGGGGTGACGAGCATTCGGCCTGAGGTGGAGACAGATTCCTCGAGGCTTCGCATGGTCATTTTGAGAAGCAGGCTGTTGTTGCGCTGGATCCAGAGCATTTGGGTGGTGGCCCAGGCGGCGTCGCGGGCGCGGGCGATGCCGAAGCTGCACAGGATGTGTTTCAGTGCTTCGGCGTCCCTGGTGGCCAGCTTCAGCAGCCAGGGCTCGTATTCCGCCCGGATCTCCGCCTCGACCTTGGCCAGCAGGTCGTTGACCTTCAGGTAATCGGCATACACCGGTTTGGTGTCGGGCGTGGTGGAGCGCTCTTTGCACGTCTTGACGACCGCGACCGCCAGATCGTGGTTGATATGGGCATTCATGCCCGCCAATGCGAATTGCAGGGGCCACACGGTGCGGTTGGCGCGCGAATCGAAGACCGGTTCCCACACCGCGTTCGGCGGCTTGCCGCGCTTGTCGGCGTCGACCGCGTCGAAATACAGCTGCGCGAAGATCACGTCGAGACGTTCGACGAAATCGGGATCCTTGAAGAATCCCTCGGTGATCTGCTGTCCCACCAATTCGGTGACGCGAAGATACATGTTGTTGAAACTCGCCACTCCGTCTCGCGGGTCGAGTTCGGTCTTGATGGCGCGCATCCGCTTGATGACCTCTTCGACGGACGCGGGAATCTGAGCGGTTGTCATGGTGCCCTCCTCCACTGGGTCGAAACTCGAGACGCGGATACGGAGGCGCCGAGCGGAAGTTGCGGCACAGAAGTCGTCGTCGGCCAGCGCATTTCCCGCTGATCGGCCCTCCATCCCCGCCCGGTGCGGCCGGCCCGAACGGCAGCGACCCCGTAGCGGACAGAGCTGGGCGTAGTCCAGCCCGCGCATGGCCGGAGCGAAGGCGAAAACACGCCTAACGCTCGGGGTCGAACCTTCGGTACGACGGCGCCGAGCGAAGTTCGGCATCCGCACTGAACATCGGTCCACTTTCCCTGAGCAACATCATGATTGTCCCACCGCCGAAGCATCCCGGGGCCGAATCGGCCGAAGCCTGCGTCGTCCCACACGTCGGCCGCCTCACGCCTCGGTGCGGACGTCCCCTACTTGGCGGGCGGGGTGAACGGTGCGTTGATGGTGGTGAAGTACTGGATGGCCGCGCCGATCGCGACCGGTGCGGTCACGAAGATCTGACCCGCGAGAGTCCCGAGCGCGCCGACAGCGATGATGCCACCCAGACAACCGACGGCGGCGGCGGGGATGAAGGGTCCGAAGAGGCCGATGATGGTGGCCGAGGCGACCGTGGCGCCGACGATGCCGCCGAGCACGCAGCCGACCGCCCCACCACCGAGTCCGCCGACCAGGGTGCCGATGCTGGCGCCCATGCCGATGGTGCTGGTCATGCGCGACCAAGCCGCTTGTTCGCGCTCGTATTCACTCTTCCATGGCGCTTTGTCCTCGAAGGCGAGGGCGACGGGCTTGTAGACGGCTTTGTCCATCGACAACTGCGGGGTGAGCGTGGCAGTGCGGCCGGAAATCGCTGCGGCGATGGGGAATTCGAAGTCGTCGATGCGCAGCTTCAGCGGCGTGCCCGCGACGACGGTGCCGTCGGCAGCTTTGATCTTCAGTGCGTCGTCCTCGACAACCAAGGCCCCGGCATCGATCTCGATGATCGAGGCGGTGTCGGTCGCGCGGGCCGTGAAGCCGATCGCGTCGGCGGGTTGCGCCGTGGCGGTTCCCGCGACGACGGACAGCGCGGCGATGGCCAGGGCAGCCGCCCAGCATCCGACGACACCCCGGCAGAGCTCAGATCACGAAGGGAATCAACGCTTTTCGCTCCGACGGGTAGTCGGCGAACTTCTCCCGGTACCACTTGTGCGTCGCGAACGCGCGCGGCACCAGGTTCCCCGCCGTGATCAGGAAGATCACCACGCCCGCCAGCGACCAGGTCAGCAGTGCGAACCCGGCCCACGCGATCAGCTCCCCGAGATAGGCCGGACTGCTCACGAAACGGAAGCCGCCACCGTAGGGGATGCGGTATTCGGTCGCGCCGGGATCGTTCTTGTCGCGCAGGTTGCGCACGATCGCTTCGGAGCGCACCAGCAGCCCGAACCCGCACAGGTACACGACGAGGCCGATCAGGAAGCGCGGGTCGATGAGCCAGTCGGTGCCGTACTGGTTCTTGTAGTCGTGACTGAAGAACGCGCCGTTGAGGTAGCCGTGCAGCGAGGTCACGAAGACGCCCGCGGCCAGCACGGAGATGTTGAAGCTGCTGCGCTTGCCAGGGACCTGCCGAATCGAGAGCGGAAAGAACCAGCCGCGGTTGCCGTAGTGCAGCAGCCAGATGCACGCAAGCACCAGCGACGTCGGCTCGAAACGATCCGGCCCGCTCAGGTAGAACACCGCGAACACCACGGTGGCGGGCAACTCCATCAACCACCAGCCCAGCTTCGGATTGAGGTTGAAGCCGACCTTCGTCGAGGCGAACCGCCCGTACGGACTCTGCGCGAACAGGCCGCCGACCAGCACGAAAGCGGCGAAGGCGAAGGCGATCGCGAGCACGGTGTCGTAGGTGGCGTTCCCGGTGTACCAGTCCATCGAGATCCTTCGTCGAACGGGGCGCCGCGGTTCGGCGGCGCCGAAATTAGAACATGTTCTACCATGGATTCGAGCCGTGGCGAGACGATGGAGGACCCTCATGCCGCTGGACCCGACCGCCGAACACCTGCTGGCGGCCGTTCAGGCGTCACCGCGCGCGGTCGCCGCGCACGACAAGACCGCCTGGGTCGGCCTGTTCGCGGACGACGCCGCGGTGCACGACCCGGTCGGCTCGCGCGCGCACGTCGGCCGCGCGGCGATCGCGCGGTTCTACGACACCTTCATCGGGCCGAACTCCATCGCGTTCCAGGTGGACCGCGATCTGGTCGCCGGGCAGACAGTGGTCCGCGACCTACACATCGAGACGACCATGTCCACCGGCGCCACCGTCACCGTGCCGATGCACCTGCGCTACGACCTCGTCGACACCGGCGACGGCTGGCGGATTGCCCGCTTGGCGGCGCACTGGGAACTCCCTGCGATGATCGCGCGACTGCTGCGCACCGGGGTGCCCGGACTCCTGGCGGGCGCGAAACTCGGCCCGCAACTGGTCGCCAACCTCGGCGTCGACGGCGCGATGGGCATGATGCGGGCCTTGCGGAGCGTGGGCAGATCGGGCAAACGCGCCGCGCGCCAGCTGTTCGAGGCGGCGGCCGGGACCGACATCGGCCGCGTGCGGGCCCTGCTCGGCGAGCACGCGGTGGTGGAATTCCCTGCGGGGAACGCGATTTCGGTCGAGGAGTTCACCAACCGCGCCCGCGCCATGCGGTGGGACAAGCTGATCGCCGCTGGCCGCACCGTCAGCGCGAGCGTGCGGCTCGACGAGTCGCACGGCGTGGCATTCGTCGAGTTCGAGGCGAGCGGCCCCCGCATCACCGGCGTGACGGTCTTTCTCGACGCGAATCTATAGCGCGCTCGCGGCCGGGACGCCCCAGACGGCGCGCGCTCCCGAATCGCCGACGCGGTAGCACAACACGCCCGCGGCGATGCCGACGACGAGCGCAAGGATCGCCAGCAGCGTCGCGGGGGCGCGCCCGATCGAGCGGCCCCGCAGCTCCAGAAGATGAGTCGCGACCACCAGCACCGCGACCACCAGCAGCGCGACGGCGAAGTAGACCATGCTGCGGCCCAGCTCGATGTGGGTGCGCAGCGCCTCGCTCGGGGACGGGAACCGCTCGGCCAGCGTCTCGCCGGCGTCGGCGGTGATCGGGGTGAGCACCGCACCGACGAGAGCGAGGGCCGCGACCAGCCAGACCAGACGCCGCCGCACCGCGGGCACGAGCGCCGACAGCACGAGCAGCAGCGCGGTGAGCGGCACGAGCACGACCACGCCGTGCACCAGGAGCACGTGCGCGGGCAAACCGTTGATCGTCGACATGAGGCGCCCTCCTCGGGTGCGCTGCGGCTCCCGGTCAGTGTCACCCGTTCCCACGAATTCCGCGTGGTGATGGTTCACGGACCGCGCTGCACCGAAAGAATTTCGGCCGCGGAAATCGTCTTCCGCGCCAATTAACGTGCCGAGCTCCGGCCGATACGTTTATGGGACTGCCGCGCCGGAATTCCGGACCGAATCCGCCGCACCGCGGCGCCCGAGCCGTGCGCCGCGCGCGTGAAAGGACGAACACGAATGAGCGTGGGCATCGCCGAGGACGCCGCACCGGTCACCGAGCTGTATCCGGATCCGCTGCGACCGCTGATTCCCGAGCAGGATCCGTTCTACGTGGCGCCACCGCACCTGGACCGGTACTCCCCCGGCGCGATCCTGCGCACCCGCCGCGTCGAGCTCGCGCTGTTCGGCGTTGTCCCGCAGCGCATTACGGCGTGGCAGCTGCTCTACCGGACGTGCGATCTGAACGGCATCCCCGAGGTCGCGGTGACCACGGTGCTGCTGCCGTGGGGCGCCGATCCCACCGCGCCGCGCTCGCTGGTGTCGTTCCAATGCGCGATCGACGGCGTCTCGTCCCGCTGTTTCCCGTCCTACGCCCTGTGCAGGGGCGCGCGGGCGCTCGGCGCGATCCCGCAGCTCGAGCTACCGGTCATCGCCGGAGCGCTGGCGCGGGGGTGGGCGGTGTCGGTGCCCGATCACGGCGGCATGTCGGGGCAGTTCGGCGTGGCACGCGAGCCGGGATTCCGCTCCCTCGACGGCATCCGCGCGGCGCTGAACTTCGCGCCGCTCGGTCTGAACCCGAGCACGCCGGTCGGTCTGTGGGGATATTCGGGCGGCGGCCTGGCCACCGCGTGGGCGGCGGAGCTCGCCGCCGAGTACGCGCCGGAGCTGACCATCGTCGGCGCGGTGGCCGGTTCCCCGGTCGGCGACCCTGGGTCGGCGTTCACCCGGCTCAACGGCACCTTCCTTTCCGGTTTCGCCACCGTCTGCGTCGCGGCGCTGCGCCGCGCCTACCCCGCGCTGGACCGGCTGCTGCTCGACGAGGTGAACCCAGAGTTCCTCGGCCTGCTCGCCCAAGCCGAGTCGCGCACCACCTTCGAGCTGATTCCCCGGTTCGCGGGCAAGAACATCGACAAGTACAGCCGCACCACGTTCGAGGAGCTGCTCGCCCGGCCGGAGATGCGCTACGTCCTCGACGACATCCGCCCCGGCGCTCAGGCCCCCGCCATGCCGATGCTGGTGGTGCAGGGCGTCAACGACGAACTCATCGCCGTCGCCGACGTCGACGCGCACGTCGAGCGCTACGTCGCGGCCGGTGGCGCCATCCGGTACCTGCGCGACCGGCTGAGCCTGCACCTGCCCCTCCTCTACATCGGCACCCCGTTCACCATGAACTGGCTCGCCGATCGCTTCGACCGGCGCGACACCGGCCCGACCGGCACCGACACGGTGTGGTCGGTCGCCTTCGGCCGCCGAGAGGCGTTGGGCCACTTGCGTTTCGCGAAGCTGTTCGGCCGGATGCTGGCCTCCCGGCCGATCACCGCGACCGGCGGACCGACGGCGCCCGCACTGCCGCGCCGAACGGTGGCTTGATCTGGCCGCACCGATTTCCGGCGGCTCGGCGAACCGCGGTGCTGCGCGGCCGTCCGATCACGCTTGCAAGATCGCGAGTTCCTCGGCGAGCACCTTCACCGCGTAGCGGATCTGCTCTTCGGTATGGCACGTGGTGAGGAAGAACCGCAGCCGCGCTTTGTCCTCCGGCACGGCCGGGTGCAGGATCGGGTTGACGTTGATTCCCCTGCGCAGCAGGGCATTCGACAGCGCAAGGGTGCGCATCGAGTCGCCGATGATGCACGGAACGATCGGGGTGTCGTGGCTGTCGCCGGTGTCGATGCCCGCCTCCTTGGCGAGTTCGAGGAACATCCGCGACAAACCGCGCAGGCGGTCGAAAACTTCGGGTTCCGAACGCATCTGGCGAAGTGCGGCGAGCGAGGCCGCGGCGTTGGCCGGGGTGATGCCGACGCTGTAGACGAATCCCGGTGCGGTGTACTTCAGGAAGCGGATCAGTTCCCGGCTGCCCGCGACGTAACCGCCGCAGCCCGCGAGCGCCTTCGACATCGTCCCTGACCACAGCTCCACCTCGGCGCGGTCGACGCCGAAGTACTCGCCGATACCGCCGCCGGTCGCGCCGAGCACGCCGACGCTGTGCGCCTCGTCGATCATCAGCAGCGCCTTGTGCTTCTTCTTGACCTCGATGATCGCGGGTAGATCGGGGATGTCGCCGTCCTGGCTGTAGACGCCCTCGATGACGATCAGCACGCGCCGGTATCGGCCACGGATGTCGGTGAGTATGCGGTCCAGCGCGGCGTGGTCGTTGTGCGGAAACGGCCGCCGGGTGGCGCCGGAGAGCTTGCAGCCCTGCAGGATGCTGTCGTGGGCCAGGCTGTCGTGGACGATCAGGTCGTCGGGACCGACGATGTGCCCGATGACCGTGACATTGGTGGCGTGGCCGCTGGTCAGCGCGATCGCGTCCTCGGTGCCGAGCAGCGCGGCGAGTTCCTGTTCCAGGTCGGCGTGGATCGTCTTCTCACCGGAGAGCACGCGGCTTGCCGAGACGGAACTGCCGTACCGCGCCACCGCGTCCTGCACCGCGGCGGTCACGGCAGGGTGCCCGGACAAGCCGAGGTAGTTGTAGCTGGAGAAGTTCAACACCTCTCGGCCTTCGACGACCGAGGTGTCCCGGGTGACCCCGTCGTTGATCACGAAGTAGGGGTTGGACACGCCGAATTTCTCGGCCATCTCGATGCGGTCGGCGATCGCCTGCACTTCGGGGAAGTCCGCGATGCGGTACTGCGGTTCCACGTCGGACCGCGCCGGTGCGTCGGGAACCTCTGTCGCCGGGACGTCGTCGAGAAGTGCTGTCGCCTGGCCACTTTCGGCTTCGGCCACATGCGGCGCGACGAGCCCGACGACGTCACCGAGAGTCGTCGACTCCGTGAACCAACTCGGCTCGATGACGAGACCGGGGACCTTGCGCGCGAGACCGCTGAACAGGTCGGCGGTCATGATCGAGTCGAAACCCATTTCACCGCAGATCGTTTCGCCGTCCTTCAGCTTCTCGACCGGAAACCCGCTGACCCGCGCGGCCTCGGCGCGCACCACGGCCGCCGCGTCGAGATCCGCGCCGACTCGTCCTGACCGACCGGGAAGTCGGGGCTGGGTCGGCTGCGCTGCCACCTCCGCCTTGGCGGCCGCCGCCAGCACGGCGGCCTGCTCGCGGAAGAGGGCGATGAGTTGGTCCATGGTGGTTTCCTCGGTGTGTTGCTGTGCGGGCGTGGTTGTTTCGGGAGCGGGGTTTGTCGTTTCCGGAGCGGCGCCGCTGGTCGGCGTCACGTCGATCTGCGTCCAGTAGCGGCGGCTCGTGTCGAACTCGTATCCGCCGATGCGCTGCCGGATTCGGGCGGCGGGTTCGTACAGCGCCTCCCAGTGCGGGTCGAGTCCGTCGCGGTAGAGCGCGGCGATGGTGTCGGCCAGTTCGTCGCCGGTGGCCCGCGGGCCCGGGCAGGGCACAAGGATCGGCGCCGCGAGTTCCGGATGGGCCCGGCCGAGCATCGGCGCGAGCGTGCGCTTGGGCCCGACCTCGATGAGATGCGTCGGCTCGGTGGTCAGCGCGGCGGCCGCGGCGTCGGCGAAAAGCACCGTGGCACTGATGTGTTCGATCCAATAGTCGGCATCCATCGGCTCGTCGGCGGCGAGCAGGCGGCCGTGCGACGTCGAGTAGATCGGGATGCTCGGCGGGTTGTAGGCGCAGTCGCGGGCCACCCGCGCGAACTCGTCCCGCATCGGATTCATCAGCGGCGAGTGGAAGGCGTGCGAGACGGTCAGCGGGCGAACCGTGACGCCGCGATCCGTCAGCACCGCGCCGATGCGGGCGATCGACGCGGCGGCACCCGACAGCACGATCTCGCGCGGACCGTTGACGGCGGCGAGTGCCACGTCGGGGTCGCCCGCGATCAGCTCGGCCACCGCGTCGGCTGTTGACCGGACCGCGAGCATCGCGCCACCGCCCGGCAGCCGCTGCATGAGTCGACCTCGGGCGGTGACGAGACGACACGCGTCGTCGAGGGAGAACACCCCGGCGACGGCGGCCGCGGCGAACTCGCCGACGCTGTGGCCGAGCAGCCACGCGGGCTCGACACCGAGCTCGGTGAGCGCCCGAGCCATGGCGTACTCCACCGCGAAGATCGCAGGCTGCGCGAACTCGGTGTGGTGCACGATCTCGTCGTCGCCGAGCAGCAATTCGGCCACCGAACGGTGCAGGTGGGCGGTCATCCGCTCGTCCACCTCGGCGAGTGCCCGCCGGTACGCCGGGGACGCCTCGCGCAGAGCACGGGACATGCCGGGGTACTGCGCGCCTTGGCCGGTGAACAACCAGCCGATCGAAGTGCGTTGGGCGACACCGGAATGCGTCCCGAGCTCGGCGTCGTCCGCGCAGGCACGCAACGCATCCACCGCGCGGTCACGATCCCGCACCACGAGCGACAGCCGATGGCGCCCCGAGGACTTCACCTCGTTGCTCGACCAGCACAGCCTGCTCAGCGCGGCGCCATCCTGCTCCACTACTTCCGCGAACCGAAGGGCGTTGCGCCGCAATCCCTCCCGATCGTTCGACGACAGCGTAATCACGCCACCGCCATCCGCTTCGGTTGCCTGCGGCGTCGCCGGAGCGCTCGCGAGCACCATGTGGGCGTTGGTGCCGCCCATGCCGAAGCTGGAGACAGCACCGTGAATCCGGCCGTCCGGCAACGTCATCGGCTCGGCGAGCAGCCGCAGGCCGTGCTCGGCCATGCGCAGCCGCGCGTTCTCGTCCGCCGCGTACCTGGTGGGCGGCACGACGCGGTGGTGCAGACTCAACGTCGTCTTGATCAACCCCGCGATACCGGCGGCGCCCTCGGTGTGGCCTAGGTTGCCCTTGATCGAGCCCATCGCACAAGGCCGTTCGCGACGCGCCGCGTGGGCCGCGCCCAACGCCTTGACCTCGATCATGTCGCCGAGCACCGTTCCGGTGCCGTGCGCCTCCAGGAACGCGACCTGCGCCGCGTCGACCCCCGCGCGCCGGTACGCCTCGGCGACGACCTGCTGCTGCGCCCACCGGTTCGGGGCGGTGATCCCGTTGCTGCGGCCGTCGTTGTTCACCGCGCTGCCCTTGATCACCGCGTAGATCGGCAGCCCCTCCGCCTGCGCGTCGGCGAGCCTGCGCAGCACGAGCACCGCGACGCCCTCGCCGCGGCCGATGCCGTCGGCCTTCCCGCTGAACGGTTTGCAGCGACCGTCCGGTGCGGACAGGCCCGCCTGCGTGTAGAAGACGTTGAGCGCCGGCGTCACCGCGATATTGACGCCCGCGGCGAGCGCCTGATCGCACTCTCCGGCGCGCAGTGCGACGCAGGCCTGGTGGACGGCGACCAGCGACGACGAGCACGCGGTGTCGACCGCCATGCTCGGTCCCTTCAGATCGAGCTGATAGGACAGCCGGTTCGCCGTCATGAAATAGCCATTGCCCGAACCCATTTGCGGGGTGATGCCTGCGTAGTCGCGCATGTGCACGGTCGCCCATTCGTTGGCCATGACACCGACGAACACACCGGTGTTCGAACCCGCCTGCCGCCGCGGGTCGAGCGCGGCGTCCTCGAACGCCCGCCAGGCGGACTGCAGCAGCAGCCGCTGCTGCGGATCCATCGCCGCGGCCTCGCGCGGCGCGATGCCGAAGAACTCGTTGTCGAACGCGTCGGCGTCGGCGAGGAAGCCGCCGGTGCGATTGTTGACCCGGCCGGTCCCACCGGCGGGATCGTGGAAATCGCCTGCGCGCCAACGCTGGCCGGGGACCTCCGCGATGGCGTCCGCGCCCGCCATGAGCAGCGCCCACAGCGCCCGCGCATCCGGCGCCTGCGGGAAGCGGCAGTCGATGCCGACGATCGCGATCGCGTCGCTCGGCTCCGTCGTCCGCGCGGCGTGCCCGCACATGATCCGCTCGGTGCGTCGGCTCATGCCAGGACCTCGTTGGGGCTCGGCTCCGGCCGCACGATCCGCTCACCACGTCCGCTCATGCCTGCGCCTCGCCGGGACTCGGCTCCGGCATACGCACGGCGCACGCGCACGACTCGCTCGCTCATGCGGCGAGCCCGAGTCTGTCGGCGACCTGGTCGGTGATGTACACGGCCAGGTCGAGGATCGTCGGGTACTCGAACACGATCGTCGGATCCAGGTCGAGATCCCACTCGTCCTCGATCTCGCCGCAGATGTTCACCGCGGAGACCGAATCGAGGCCCAGTTCGGCCAGCGGGAGGGTCGGGTCGATATCGCGGGCGGAGCGGTCGAGGTGGTCGGCCACCCGCGCGGTGAGCCAGTCGACGACCAGGGCGCCCTGCTGGGCGAGCACAAGAGTTCTCATCTGCGGTGATCTCCTCGGTGGTTCGGTCAGAGGGTGGCGAGAGCGCGGGCGCGCAGACGCTGGACGGACGGTTCGATCTCCTCGTGCAACACGCCGTCGACCGTGTTGTCCAGGAACGCCGACCGCATCGAATTGCGTTGCACCTTGCCGCTGGTCGTGCGGTGCACCGCGCGGTGTTCGACAAGCACCACGTTCGGCGCGGGCAAGTCGAAACCGCGCGACACCAACGCCCTGATCCGGGCGGACAGTTCGGCGGAGGGCAGCTCACCCAGCGCGGCGGTGCGCACGCCCTGGACGACCAGCAGCCGCTCCTGGTCTCCCGCGTCGATCGAGAGCACGACGCCGGGCGCGTCGGCGACGGCCGGATGGGCGTCGCGCACCGCCTCCTCGATGTCGTGCGGATACAGGTTGCGGCCGTTCATGATGATCAGGTCCTTGAGCCGCCCGGTGATGAACAGCTCACCCTCGTGACGGGCGCCGAGATCACCGGTCCGCAGATACGGCCCGACGCCTTCGGTGTAGGCGGCGAACTTCTCGCGCGTTTCCGTCGGTCGATTCCAATACCCTTGCGCCACACTGGGTCCGCCGATCCAGATCTCGCCGACCTGCCCGTCCGGCAGCGTCCGCAGGGTTACCGGGTCGACGATCCGGATGTCGAGATCGGTCGCCGCCGCGCCACAGCTCACCAAGCGCGTTCCGTTCTCGGCGGGGACGATCCGGTCGCGTTCGAGGGCCGCGGAATCCACCGCCAGGCGCACCGGCGCTCGGCCGATCCGCGCCGCGCTGGCCAGCAGCGTGACCTCCGCCATCCCGTAGACGGGCAGGAACACGTCGGGGGCGAACCCGGCGGGACCGAGCCGTTCGACCACCGCGTCGAGTGTGCGGGCGCGGACCGGTTCGGCGCCGTTCAACACCGCCCGAAGCGACGACAGGTCGAGTCCCGCGAGCTGCGCGTCGGTCACCCGCCGCGCGAGGAGCTCGTAGGCGAAGTTCGGCGCCACCGTGACCTGTGCGCGGTAACGGTCGACCGCCTCCAGCAGCCGGACGGGACGCTTCAGGAACGTCATCGGCGACATGAAGACGAGATCGCTTCCCGCGTACAGCGGCTGCAGCAGCATTCCGATCAGTCCCATGTCGTGGAAGTGCGGCAACCAGCTCGCGACGGTGCTGGTGTCGTCGGCCGCGGTCGCCTCGCTGATGGCCGCTTCGTTGTGCATGAGATTGCCGTGCGAGACCACCACGCCCTTGGGCTCGCTGGTGGAACCCGAGGTGTACTGCAGGAAGGCGGTGGTCTCCGCGGTGAGCGCGGGCATGACCCACGCGTCCGGGTCGCCGAGCGGCTCATCGGTGGCCGCGACCGCGACGCCCGATTCGTCGCCCGCGCGCAGCCACGCGGCCAGCGGCTCGCGGAATTCGGCCGTGGTGAGGACCAGCCCGGCGCCCGCGTCCTCGACCATGCCGAGGACGCGCCGGCTGCTGCGCGCGTCGTGCGGCGCGGGGGCGGGTACCGCGATCACGCCGGCGTAGAGGCAGCCGAGAAAGGCGCGCAGGAACTCGAGGCCGGGCGGATAGAGCAGCAGCACCGGCCGGTCGGCCTCGGCGCGCCGGGTCAGCCACTCGGCCAGCGCTCTGGCATCCCGGTCCAACTCCCGGTAGGTGACGACCTCCTCGACCAGCTCCCGGCCGACCTCGCGCAGATAGGTGTAGGACCTGGTGTCGCCGTAGGCGGCGGCCTGACCTCGCACGTGTGCGACAAAGGTGGGATGCATCCGGTGAACTCCTGGGGAGGGTGATTCGTGTATCGAGGGAAGGTGAGGTCTGGTCTTTCCGTGTACCGGCCTCGATAGCTATCGTCCGCCCGCAATTTCTCGGCAAATAGGCACCAAAGGTGTGGAGCGCGCCCACCCCGGGGTCTGCGGCATGCCCCGGGGTGTGCAGGCGACATCAGGTAGACCCGATTTTCGAGCAGGTCAGCTGCCTGCAGTCGGCCGGTTGGCGACCGAGTTGGGCGGGCAGCGACCGTCGGGTCAGCGCCTGGTGTCCAGAATGGTCGGTGCGGTAACCGACTGAAGGCCCCCTTCATCCCGCCAGACCGACTGGACGTGACCTTCATTCACCCGACCTACATGCCCTGGTGACCGCGCGGCACGGTGAGGTGATCGACGAGACGCGAGTCGCGATTGTGCCAACTGCTGTCGCTCGGGAGCGCCCGCCAGCCGCTCGAACCTCACTGCCCCAGCAGCCGACGAAGGCACCGGCACGCGCGGCCCAGCTCAGGACGCCGCGATCAATTCGGCGGCCAAGGCGCGAACCCGCGACGGCGAAGAGAACACGCCGCCCGATGCCGGGCAGCGCCAGTGTTCGTGGGGCGCCGGTTATTCGTTCTCAGCCACAAAGAAATTCGCGGCGACGGGCTCGAGCGCCTGCGAATGCGCGAAGCGAAGTGGATCGAATTTCGGGCGGCCGAGTTGGCGGACGCCCATTTCCTCCGCCTGCCGGTAGACCACGAGCACATATCGGTGCGGCCCGGAGCCCGCGGGCGGCGTCGGACCGGCGTACGGCACGATCTCGGAACCACGGGCGATATCGAGTCCGGGAACGTCGCCCACCGCCCAGTGCAGCCAGCACAGCCCGTGCGACGCCGACCTCGACGGCGCGTCCACATCGAACATCAGAACCGTGTACGAAGCGGATTCGTCATCCGCCAGTGGCCATTCCAGCTCGGGCGCGTTCGCCGTCTGCGCCACCGAGAGTTTCCCGCCCGGTGACACCGGCACACCGCCGTACTTCGCCGACAATTCGGCGCCCGCGAACGCATCGATCTTGTCCGGGACGAATCGCTCGTGCCGCAACGCGGCCAGAAGTGCCTCATTGGCGTTCACGTCCTGGATTATTACGTGGTCGCGGCCTTCGTCCCGACAAGACGCGCCGCCCGGCACCCGCGAGACCCGCGCGGATTCGATCTGGTTTCCGCGACCGTACGGGTACCGATGGCATCACCGAAAAGTCGGCGCCCCACGTCAGAGTTCGGCGACGCAGACCACGAAGCGGCGTTGGTTGTAGACGAATCCGTAATTGCCGGAGGCACATTGGTTCACATCGGTGATGCCCTGCTTGACTTCCAGCACCCGCACGCCCTTGGCCGTACCGCCCGCGGCGCAATCGATGTGTTTCGGATTGCCCGCGCCGAGTTCCATGCAGCCGCCGACGACCCAGTCGATATCCATGCACAACGATCCCTGCTCGACCCCGCGCACGCGCTGACCGTAGGACTGGTCGGCGTCGGCCGGGCATTTGCCGTCGGCGGGCACCTTGTCGAAGACCTTGTAGCTGGAATTGCCGCCGCCGCAGGCGGCTTTCTCGATTTCGTCGGCGCCGCCGCCGAGCACCACGCAGTCACCGACGTTCAGCAGAATCGCGGTCGGCGCCTTGCTGGCCGGGCTGAGCTCGCCCTCGGCGATGGGTTCCCCGGCGGCAGGCTCGGGCGCGCTCGATGTCGACGGCGCCGCCGAAACCGTTGTCGCACGGATGTTGTCGACCAGCTGCGGGCTCGCGCTACGGGCGGGCTCCGCGTCGTCCATGGCGAACGCGACCATGATCGTCAAGCCGGTGCACACCGCGCAGACCAGCAAGAACGAGGCCAAGGCGAAACCGGCACGAACACGTTGGCGCGACACGTCTCGCCCTCCACAGCTGTCACGCTTCGAACCCCGCCCTTGACGAGATCTGAAGTCTGAAACTTGCACTCTGAAACTCACGAAATGCTTACACGACTCCGGACAGGTTGTCGAATCCGGGCATTTCGGTCATCTGACTAGGTCACGAATGGGCAACGATATGCCCAATTTCCTGCCGAATTCGGCTGAAGTCCAAAGATTTTCGGACGCCGTATGGCCCGCGCGCTATACAGTCACCCGCCATCCGGCCACGGGAGCCGGAGATCTCGTCAAAAGGAATTCAGCATGAAGTTCGGCATGCTTGCCACAACGACACTCTTGACCGCCGCGGCGGTCGGCCTCACCGCGGGTGCCGTGCACGCGAAACCCGCTGATCAGCAGGAGTTTTCGGCGTCCGGCGTCGACCAGGGCGTCGGCTACCGCACGGTGTTGGCCGACGCTTCACGCGTTGTCACCACGACGGTCGACAACGGCCGGTTCGAGATCGTCGACGGCGGCGCCAAGGTGGTGCTGAAGTCCGATCGCGGCGCGGTCGTCACCGACGTGCCGCTGACCTACGAGCTCTCCGGACAGCGCCTGTCGGTGGCGAACGAGATCAGCGAAGACGGCAGGAAGCTGACGCTCACGCCGGCGGCGGACGCGAAGGCGATCGGCGAGATGCAGCCGGTCGACTCGCAGGCCCGCCTCGCCACGGAGATCAACAAGAACGTGGTCGGCCTCGTGGCGGGCGGCGTGCTTGGCGGCCTGATCGGCGCCGTCCTCGGCCTCGGCTTCTTCAGCATCATCACCGGACCCATCGGCGCCGTCGTCGGCGCGATCGCCGGCGGCTACATCATGGGCGGCCAGCCGTTCATGGACGCGATGAACGCGGCCATCAGCGGCCAGCCCTGATCGCATGACCACGTCGGCGGGCGGACGCACCGCGCCGCGGCCGCCCGCCGACCGCACCCGATGCTGAACGCAGACCAATGCAACGAAAAGCGGCCCCGGAACCATGTGGTTCCGGGGCCGCCTTTCTTAGTAGCGGGGACAGGATTTGAACCTGCGACCTCTGGGTTATGAGCCCAGCGAGCTACCGAGCTGCTCCACCCCGCGTCGGTGAACACCAGATTACACACGTCTACGCGGGGAAGGCAAATCGCTTACCGAGGAGGCCGTTCGGCCAGGTCAGCGGGTTACCGAGGAATCGGATAGCGCTCACTCGACGACGAAATGAGCAGATCACCACTCCGAGCGGCAACTCACTCGCGGGCGCGGACTTGCCGCGGACAAGCAGAGCCGACCGAGCGGACATTGCGCGTGCCGCCCGTGCATCGACGGCCGTCGGCGGCCATTTTTCGTAAGCCGACCGACCAGTTCCGCGCTTCAAACGTGACAGCCGTCACTATTTCAGGGTGATCTCGCGCACATAACGGTGCTATAACGTACTGACCAGAACCTGTCCTCGAGGCATTTCTTACCTGGGCATACATCGATTTTCGCGTCATTCGCTTCATGCAATTCTCATAGTTATCAAGATGTGATCTGCCGAGATTTCTTGGTTACGGTCGGTCCACGGCCCGGAGCAAACCGTGATGGGCTCGAACTCGAACCGCCGAACACCGGCGACCCTGTCCCGCGGTTCGAGGATCCCCGACCTCCTGGGGACAGGGACGCGATGACATTCGTCGAGTCGGTGGGCGCAGGGAGGGAAACCACCATGTCTGAGAACCGGAAGTTCAGCACCCGCGCCCTCGGCCTCGCCGCCATCACCGGCGCCTTTGTTGCCGTCCCGTTCGCACTCTCCACCGCCTCGGCCTCCGCCGCGACCCACAACTGGGACGGCGTCGCCCAGTGCGAGAGCGGTGGCAACTGGGGGATCAACACCGGTAACGGCTACTACGGCGGCCTGCAGTTCTCGCAGAGCACCTGGACCGCCAACGGCGGCACCGGCTACGCCCACAACGCCAGCAAGGAAGAGCAGATCCGGGTCGCCGAGAACGTGCTGGCCACCCAGGGTGTCGGCGCCTGGCCGTCGTGCGGCAAGTACCTGCAGGCGGGCCAGTCCGCTCCGGAGCCGGAAGCCGAGCCCGTCGCCCCCGCGCTTCCCGTCCCCGCGCCCGAGCTTCCCGCCCCCGCGGTCGAGCAGAGCCAGGACATCGTCGACCAGGTCAAGAGCACCGGCGCCGAGCTGGCCAAGCAGTACGGCCTGGAGGGCCAGTACCAGCAGCTGCTGTCGCAGCACAGCGCGCTGATCGACTCGCTGGGCAACTGACGCCGAAACCCCGTCACCGCCACAGCACACGAAAGCGGCGCTGCCATCACTGGGGATGGCAGCGCCGCTTTTGTGCTGAAGGCGTCAGCGACCGCTGTTTTCGTACGCCTTGATCGCCTGCTCCAGCCTGGTGAACGCCGCACCCAGACTGGCCAGATCACCGCTGCGCTGAGCGTCGCGCACATTGCGCAGGGCCGCGTCCAGTTCGACGACCGCGGCGTCCTTCGCGTTCGGCGGCGGCGGGGTCGTTCCCTGGGCGGGCGGCGGCGCGGTGGCGCCCTGGTTCGGCGGCGGGGTCGTCCCCTGCTGGTTCGGCGTCTCGGCCTTCGGCGCCGTCGCGGCACTGCCGCTGCCGGGGAAGATCTTCTCGAGTGCCGCGGCGAGCGTCGGCTCGTAGCCGACGAGCACCGACCCGGTCGCCGGATCGCGATAGCTCACGAGCACGCGGGCCAGCTGCGGGAAGGTCGAGGTGTTCGGTCCGCTGTTGCGTTCGGTGTACAGCGGCTCGACGTAGAGAATGCCGCCGTCGGCGATCGGCAGGGTGAGCAGATTGCCGTATTTGATCTTGTTGGAACCCTGCAACAGCGTCTTGTCGCGCGAGACCTCGTCGTTGATGGTCATCGTGTTCTGCGTCTGCTGCGGACCCTGCGTCTGCGAATCCGTTGGCAACTGCAAGACCGTGAACTTGCCGTAGTTCCCCGGATCCGAACTCACCGAGATGTAGGCCGACAGGTACTGCCGGTTGAAGCCGACCATGGCGCTGGTCAGATTGAACTCGGGCCGTCCGCTCTTCGGGTCGCCGACGAGTGCGTAGTACGGCGGCTGCTTGAAGGTGCCGCCCTCGATCGTCGGATCGCTCGGCACCGACCAGAACGCGTTGTTGGTGAAGAACTCGCGCGGATCGTTCACGTGGTACTTGCTGAGCATCTCGCGCTGCACCTTGAACAGGTCCTCCGGGTAACGGAAGTGCGAGCGCAGCTCCGGCGAGATGTCGCCCTCCGGCTTCACCGCGTTCGGGAACACCCCGCGCCACGCCTTCAGCACCGGATCGGCGCTGTCGACCTCGTACAGGGTGACGGTGCCGTCGTAGGCGTCGACGGTGGCCTTCACCGAGTTGCGGATGTAGCTGACCTCCTTGCGGGGCAGCAGCCGTCCGGTCTTCTTGTCGACGCTGTCCTCGACCGCGCCCTCCAGCGAGGTGCTCTGCGCGTACGGGTAGTTGTCCAGCGTGGTGTAGGCGTCCACGATCCAGACGATGCGCTTGTCCACCACCGCGGGGTAGGCGTTGCCGTCGGCGGTCAGCCAGGGCGCGACCTTCTCGACCCGCTCGCGCGGATCGCGGTTGAAGATGATCTTCGAGTCCTCGCCGATGGCGCCGGAGAACAGAATGTTGCGCTCGGCGTACTTGGCGGCGAAGGCCAGCCGGTTGAACCAGGACCCGATCGACACGCCGCCGGAACCGGTGTAGGTGTACTGCACGTTGTCCAGGTCGTATTCGCGCGCGGGCTGGCCTGCCGCGCCGACGATGGCGTAGTCGGCGTCGGACTGGGAGATCAGCTCGCCGAAGTAGATTCGCGGCTGGTCGACCTTGATGGCCTGGCGGTCCTGCGGCGTGGAGATGTCGCTGACGAAGCTCATCGGGCCGTCGTCGAAGACCGGGGAACCGCTGTCGCTGCTGCCCGCGACGGTCGCGTCCTTGGCCGCGGCCTTGTTGATGCGGTTGGCAGGGGCGGCGACGAAGCCGTTGCCGTGGGTGTAGACGGTGTGCCGGTTGATCCAGTCGGTCTGATTGTCCTTGAGGCTCTGCGGCTCCAGCTCGCGCGCCGCGACGATGTAGTCCTGGACCTCGCCGTCGATGGTGTAGCGGTCGATGTCGAGCGGGTTGGGGAAGCCGTAGAAGTTCTTCAGCTGGCGCAGCTGGGTGAAGGTGGGCGACAGAATGTTCGGGTCGAGCAGCCGGATGTTGGAGATGGTGGTGCGGTCGGCGGGAACGTCGCGCGGGTTCTTGGTGCCGTCGCCCTTGTAGTTCTGGTACTCGACCTTGTCGTCGGTGATGCCGAACGCCTGCCTGGTCGCGGCGATGTTGCGCTCGATGTACTCCGACTCCTTGTCCGCGGCGTTCGGGCGCACCGAGAACTGCTCGACCACCAGCGGCCACACCGCGCCGACCAGGATCGAGGAGAGCACGAGCAGCGCGGCGGCCATGGCGGGCACCCGCAGGTCGCGAAGCACGATGCCGGCGAAGAAGGCGAGCGCGCAGATCACCGCGATGGACAGCAGGATCAGCTTGGCGGGCAGCACCGCGTTGATGTCGGTGAACGAACCGCCGGTGAAGGTGGGTTCCTTGCGCGCGCTGGAGAGCAGCTCGTAGCGGTCGAACCAGTACGCGATCGCCTTGAGCAGCACGAAGATTCCGGCGAGAACCGCGAGCTGGATGCGCGCTGGCTTGGTGAGCGTGCCCTCACGCCCGCTCAGCCGCAGGCCGCCGAAGATGTAGTGCGTCACCAGGTTCGCGAAGAACGCGATGACCACCGCGACGAACAGCCAGTTCAGCACCATCCGGTAGAACGGCAGATCGAAGGCGTAGAAACCGACGTCGAGGCCGAACTGCGGATCGGTCTCACCGAACGAGCCGCCGTTGAGGAACAACTGCACCGTCACCCAGTTCGACTGCGCCACCAGGCCGGAGAGCAGACCGAGCAGCACCGGGATGCCGACGCCGAACAGCTTGAGCTTGCTCATCACGGTGGTGCGGTAGCGCGCGATCGGATCGTTCGGCCCGGCGACCGGGATGAACACCGGTCGCGTCCGATAGGCGAGCAGCAACGCGAGCCAGACCACGAGGCCGACGAACACCGCCACCGCGAGGAACAGCAGGATGCGGGTCCGCAGCACGGTCAGATACACGTCGCGGAAACCGACCTCACCGAACCACAGCCAGTTGGTATAGGTGTCGGTCAGCCGCGGTCCCAGCAGCAGCAACGCCGCCAGGATGATGGCCCCCACCAGCAGCACACGGCTGCGTCGGGACAACGAAGGTAAGCCGGTTGGGGGCCGCATGCCCACGGTGCCACTCTCCAGGGTCCGGCGGCGCCCGACCGGCATATTCGGTCGGTGCGCCGCATTCCGACGTTGCGGTTCGGTCCTCGCGGACCGTCTGGCGCCCACTCTACGGAAACGGACATCGCGACGTCGTGTGTGGCCTCGGTGAGCTCGGCGGAACGGATTTCGGTGGCTTCGCCGATCGGCTCGCGGTGGTGATGCGAGGATGTCCACCGTGAACGCCGATCTGCACGCCGAGCTTGTCCTGTCCCGCGCCGTACGGGAAGTCGCGGAGTTCACCGACGCCGAGGGCTGGGGCCGTCCGCCGCAGATGTTCGCGCTGGTGCCGACCGCCGATCTGGTCGCGGCCGAACCCGGTCTGCTCGATCAGATCGACCAGGGCGACGAGCTGACGCCGATCGCGCAGGAGCCGCTGCCCGACGACATCACCGGCGGCTCGATGGCGCTCGACGAATTCCTCGCCACCACGAGCTGGCCGCCCGCCGTCAAAGGCTGTGTGCTGGTGCAGGAGATCGTGGTGCTGCCGCCGGACGCCGAGAGCACCCTCGACGACGCGCTCGCCCCGCTGCTCGCCGACCACGAGGCCGCCGACGCCGCGGCACGCGCCGCCGCCGAGGCGCACCCCGGCCGTCGCGAGGCGCGCCTGTTCGCCGCCGTGCTGCGCGACGGCGCGTCGCTGTCGCTGTTGCAGGTGCGCCCGCAGGACGACGAGGACGATTTCGGCGACCTCGACCTGCGGATCTACCCGAACCTGGCGCCGAACCTCATCGAGGCGCTGCACCACACCCTCGACTGATCAGCCGCAGCTCGGCGCCTCGGCACCCGCGTTGATCGCGTTCAGCGACTGCACCGCGCCGTCGAGCGTCTCCACCTTGACAAGGCGCAGGCCTTCGGGCGTGCGCTGCCTGGCCTCGTTGCAGTTGGCCGCGGGCACCAGGAAGGTCTCGGCGCCCGCCTCGCGCGCGGCCATCATCTTGTATTGGATGCCGCCGATCGGGCCGACCGCGCCCTCCCCGTCGATGGTGCCGGTGCCCGCGACGAACTTGCCGCCGTCCAGGTCGCCGGGACTCAGTTTGTCGACGAGGGCGAGGCTGAACATCAGTCCCGCCGACGGGCCGCCGATGTCGGCCAGGTTGAAGGTGACCTGCATGGGCGGCAGCGCGCCCTCGCCAGGGGTGACGCCGAGGTAGCCCTTGGCCGGATCGTCCGGGCGCGCGCCGAGGGTGATGGTCGCGGTCTGCTCGGCGTTGTCGCGGCGGAACACCACGGTCAACTGGCTGCCCGGCGGCTGCGAGGAGACCGCGGTGACCAGGTCTTTGGGCGTCGTGATGGGCGCGCCGTTCACGCTGACGAGTTCGTCGCCGGGGCGCAGCGCGTCCTTGGCGGGAGCGTCGTCACCGACATTGCGGATCAGCACGACGGTCGGCAGCTTCAGGTAGTGCAGCGCCGCGACCTCGGCATCGCCCTCGGAATCCTTGAACTCCTGCTGATTGGACTTGTCGATCTCCTCGCGCGGCACGCCGGGCGGATACACCTCGGCGCGCGGAACCAGACCGTGCTGGCCGCTGACCCAGAAGCCGAACGCCTCGAACAGGTTCAGCCCGTCGCGCACCGCCACCGTTGTCATGTTCAGGTGCCCGCTCGTCGGATCGAGTTCGGCGCCGACCACGTCGACGACCTGCTTGCCGTCCACCTCGCCGAGCGTGTTGAAGGTGGGCCCCGGTCCGAGCGCGACGAACGGCACCTTGACCACGGTGCCGATGACACCCAGCACGAGCACCGGAACGAGTGCGGCCAGGAGGGTGACGATCCGACGATTCACCCCGCCCACCATAGTGATCCTCCCCGGCGGCGGACGGTGCAGGCGCGGAATCCGGCCGCGCGCCGCGCGGTCGTTCGCTGTGCGCGTAAAGGGCGCGCCAGCTGGTCGAGCACGGGCCGCCCACGTCACGCGCCGATTGTCCGCGCGTAACGTTAGAGGCATGACTGACTTCCCGTTCGGATTCTCGAACCGTGACGACGATGACCCGCGCAAGCGCGGCGAAGAGCCGAACGGTCCCGGGGCGAACAATCCGTTCGGCTTCCCGATCGGCGGCGGTGCGCCCGGATTCGATCCCGCGCAGCTCGGCCAGATGTTGACCTCGCTCGGTCAAATGCTCAGCGGCATGGGGCAACCCGGCGGCGCGTCCTCGGGTCCGGTCAACTACGACGTCGCCAAGCGCTTGGCCCGCCAGCAGCTCGGCGCCGGTGTGACGCCCGTCTCGGCGAGCACCCAGAAGGCGGTGACCGACGCGGCTCGCCTCGCCGAACTGTGGCTCGACGGCGCGACGACGCTGCCCGCGGGCGCGACGAAGACCGTCGCGTGGACGGCCAACGACTGGATCGAGGAGACGCTGTCCACCTGGAAGCGGTTGTGCGATCCGGTCGCCGAGCAGATCTCGGGCATGTGGACCGCGCAACTACCCGAGGAAGCCAAGGAATTCGCCGCGCCGATGGTCGGCATGCTCGGCCAGATGGGCGGCCTCGCGTTCGGCTCGCAGCTCGGCCAGGCGCTCGGCCAGCTCGCCAAGGAGGTACTGACCTCCACCGATATCGGTCTGCCCCTCGGCCCGACCGGCACCGGCGCGCTGCTGCCCACCGCGATCGCGGAGTTCAGCGCGGGCTTGGAACAGCCGGAGAGCGAGATCCTGGTGTTCCTGGCGGCGCGGGAGGCGGCCCACCAGCGGCTGTTCGCGCACGTGCCGTGGCTGCGTCAGCAGGTGCTCGGCGCGGTGGAGGACTACGCGCGCGGCATCAAGATGGACTTCTCCGCGCTCGAGCAGGCCGCCCAGGGCATCGACCCGATGGCGCTGACCGACCCGTCGAAGCTCGAGGAGATCCTGGCGCAGGGCGCGTTCGAACCGCAGACCACGCCCGAACAGAAGCAGGCGCTGGAACGGCTCGAGACGCTACTCGCCCTGATCGAGGGCTGGGTGCAGGTCGTGGTGATCGACGCGGTCGGCGACCGGCTGCCCGGCGCGGGCGCGCTGGCGGAGACCCTGCGCCGCCGCCGCGCCACCGGCGGACCCGCCGAACAGACCTTCGCCACCCTGGTCGGCCTGGAGTTGCGGCCGCGCAAGCTGCGCGAGGCCGCGCAGCTGTGGCGACGGCTGACCACCGACGCGGGTGTCGACGCCCGCGACGGCGTCTGGGCGCACCCGGACCTGCTGCCCGATTCCGATGACCTGGACAACCCCGCGGGCTTCATCGACTCGGTCATCGGCGGCGGCACGACCGCGTTCGACGACCCGCTGGCGCAGCTGGCCGAGACCGAGGCGCGCGAACGCGCGGAGGCCGAGCGCGAACGCGGCGACGGACCGGACGCACCCGAGCTCGGCAAGGACGACGACAAGTCCTGAGAATTCCCCTGTGAACAGCGCGAATTCCTGTGGATAACCGCGGGTTTCGCGCCCATTCGCGTCATGCGTGGTGCGCATACTGCTTGGCATGACCACGTTGCGCCCGCAGGGCCCGATGCTGCACCCCAGGGTGACGATCCTCGTCCGCCCGTCCGGGGTGGTCCAGCTCGGCTGGGATCCGGAACGCGCACTGCTCCTCGAACCACCGGACCTGGACACCCAGACCGTGCTCGGCTTCCTCCGCCTGCTCGATGGGCTACGGACCCGGCCGCAGATCCTGTGGCAGGCGGGCCGCAGCGGCATCGCCGCCGAACGCGCCGCCACGCTGCTTGCGGAGATCGATGCGGCGGGTCTGCTGGTGCAGCCGCGAGATCGCCCCGGCCCGGTCCGCGCGGTGCGGGTGCACGGCCTCGGGCCGCTCTCGGACGCGATCTCGGCGGGATTGCGCCGCGTCGGCATCCGTCCGGTGCGGTCGCGCGGGGACGCGCCGGAGGCCGTGGTCACGGGACCGAAGGCCGACGATCTCGTGGTGCTCGCCGACACCGTGGTCACCGACCCGCGTCTGGCGAGCGCACTTGTGCTGCACCGTATTCCGCATCTTCCGGTGCGCGTGCGCGATGGCACCGGCGTCGTCGGTCCGCTGGTGCTGCCCGGCGAGACCAGCTGCTTGCGCTGCGCCGACCTCACGCGGGTCGACTACGACGCCGAGTGGCCCCACCTCGCCGCCCAGCTGCTCGGCCGGGTCGGGCACGCCTCACCCGCCGCCATCGCGGCGACGGCGGCGCTCGCGCTCGGCGAACTCGAGGCGATCCTGGACTGCTCGCCGCGCCGACCGCCCGCGACGCTGGACGCCACGCTCGAGTTGGACCTCGATTCGCACCTGCTCCAGCGAAGGTATTGGGCGCCACACGCCGCCTGTGGTTGTCGCACGATCGACGCGGAGCGCGCAACGTGAGATCGAAAACTTCCCATTGCCATGGCAAAGCTCCGGGTGCTTCGGCCATGATGGGGAGGTGTCTGAGATCGTGCGCCGTGGCTCGTCCCGCAACGCCAAGTTAGCCAAGATTCCGCTGGGTATCGCCGGGCGGGCCGCCGTCGGCTTCGGCAAGAGGCTCGCGGGCGGTGACAAGGGAGAGATCAGCGCGCAGCTGAACCAGCGGGCCGCCGAACAGCTGTTCACCGTGTTGGGCGAGCTCAAGGGCGGTGCGATGAAGTTCGGCCAGGCGCTGAGCGTGATGGAAGCCGCGGTTCCCGAGGAGTTCGGTGAGCACTACCGCGACGCGCTGACCAAGTTGCAGGCCGCCGCACCACCGATGCCCGCAGAGACGGTGCACCGGGTGCTCGATCAGCAGCTCGGCACCCAGTGGCGGCAGCGCTTTCGTTCCTTCGAGGACGCACCGTCCGCCTCGGCGAGCATCGGACAGGTGCACAAGGCGGAGTGGTCGGACGGTCGCATCGTGGCGGTGAAGGTGCAGTACCCGGGCGCCGACGAGGCGCTGCGCGCCGATCTCAAGACGCTGTCGCGGATGACCGGCCTGATCTCCTCGGTGATCCCCGGCGCGGACGTCAAGCCGATCCTGGCCGAGATCACCGAGCGCACCGAGGAGGAGCTGGATTACCGCAACGAGGCCGCGAACCAGCGCGCGTTCGCCAAGGCCTTCGACGGGCACCCGGAGATCGTGGTGCCCAAGGTGGTGGCCTCCGCGCCGAAGGTGATCGTGACCGAATGGCTCGAGGGGACCCCTGTGTCCCAGATCATCAAGGCGGGCGCCGAGGATCCGGACGGCACGCTCGCGCTGCGCAACCGGGTCGCGTTGCTGATGGGTCGTTTTCACTTCTCCTCGCCCGAGACCGTCGGACTGCTGCACGCCGATCCGCATCCGGGCAACTTCATGGCGCTTGCCGACGGCAGGCTGGCCGTCATCGATTTCGGCGCGTGCGCGCCGCTGCCCAACGGTTTCCCCGAGATCCTCGGGCGGATGCTGGCGATGGCCGTCGAGGAGGACTACGACGGGCTGACCCAGTTGATGTACGACAACGGGTGGGTGATCCCCGGCCGCACCGTTACCCATCGCGAAATCGCCGACTACCTGCGGCCGTTCGCCGATCCGATCAAGACCGATTCGTTCCACTTCACCCGCCGGTGGATGCAGCGCGTCGCGGGCAAGGCGACCGACTTCACCAGTGCGGAGATGAAAACGGCTCGGGCGCTGCAACTTCCGGCCGAACACGTGATGATCTTCCGTGTTCTCGGCGGCTCGGTGGGCATCCTGGCCCAGCTGGACGCCGAAGTGCCGTTCATGCAGCTGGCCGCGACGTGGCTGCCCGGCCTGCGCGACGAGCGCTCGGCCAGCTGACCGGCGCGAAAGACGCTCCCCCACAACGCAAACGGGCCGCCCACCTGATCTCGAGGTGAGCGGCTCGTCTGCTTTCTCGTTCCTGGGCCACGGTGGGGTCCGGATCGGACGGTTGGGCCTCAGCGACCGGAGGGAGGAGAGGCCAGGGCCCGGCTCTCACGCCGGGACCGCGACCTTGCGCGGACGACCGCGCGGACGCTTGCGGGCGATCACGACACCCTGGTCGAAGATCTCACCGCCCCATACGCCCCAAGGCTCGCGCCGATCGATGGCCGCGCTCAGGCAGCCCTTGCGGATCGGGCAAGACGCGCACAGCGCCTTGGCCTGCTCCAGCTGGCCCGGGCTCTCCGCGAACCAGAGATCGGGATCTCCGGCTCGACAGGGCAGGACCTTGGTGACCTCCCGGGTGACAGCGGTGGCCTGCGGCCAGCTCTCTGCGGGGAACACGTCGTTCTCCTTCAGTTCGGTTTGCAGCGGTTCGTCAGTTGTCCACGAAACCGGTGGCAAACGGCTGAAGGGCCGCTTAAAAGTACTGGCCACGGTTTCGCTTCGTGCGATCCGTGGCCAGGAGGTCTGGGGTGGGTCCCCTACCTAGGTCGACACCTGTGTCGATTCCTGATCACGGTCGCTGGGTGTGCGGTGCGGAGGCGTGCTGCCTGCAGATCGATGTCTGCCATGGGCTCGGCCGCCGGCTCATAGCCGGCTTCGCGAGCGAAGACGCCGACTGCCGCGTTGGCGGTCGGGTGCCAACCTCCGTTGGGCTTGTCCTGGAGAAGGGTGTGAATCGGCCGAAGCGCCGGCGAAGTCGTCGCCGGCGTACCAAAACCGCACACACTTACTGAGGACAGACCGATCCCCTGCAAGGCGAGGATCCCCCGGGAGGCCGACATGGACGTGCCGACCGCAACGCCGATGGCGCCGAAGTTGTTGTTGCCGTTCATTGGTCTGCCTCCCTCCTTGTTCTCGTTGTGTCGAAACTGTCCGGTGTCGAACCCGGTGGTCTGAAGCACCCCGGTGTCCGAAACTCTGCGCGCCGGAATGCCCTCCCGGTGCGTGATTCCCACCATATGCAATGTCGGCGGAACCGACAACCTATTTTCTACCTGCGGTTTTGTGATGTCGATCGGACTCGCGACGCGACGATCGCGAGCACGTCGGCCCCGTAGTCGACGATCTTCTTCGCACCGATGCCCGGGATCGCTTCCAGCGCACGGTCGTCGGCGGGCAGTTGCTCGGCGATCGCGGTGAGCGTGGTGTCGGTGAACACCACGAACTCCCGAACCCGCAGTGCCTCGGCCTTTTCGGCGCGCCACTCCTTGAGCGCCTCCAGTAGCGCGGAGTCCAGTTCCGCAGGGCAGCGACGGCACCGGCCGAGCATGGTGGCGTAGGTGCCGATCAGCGGCTTGGCGCAGACCCGGCAGGACGGGCGTATCCCGTTGCCCTCGGGACGGCCGGTCGACGCCGCGATCCGCGACGCGGGGGAATCGTCGGGCACCAGACCGTTGAGGAAACGCGACCGCCTGCGGGTCCGCCTGCTGCCCTCACCGCGCGACAGCGCCCATGACAGCCGCAGATGCTCGCGTGCCCTGGTCACGCCCACATAGAGCAGCCTGCGTTCCTCTTCCAGCGCGGCCTGATCGCCGACCGAGCCGTCGTCGGCGAGCGCGTGCGCGATCGGCAACGTGCCGTCGGCGAGCCCGACGAGGAAGACCGCGTCCCACTCCAAGCCCTTGGCCGCGTGCAGCGACGCGAGCGTCACGCCCTGCACGGTCGGTGGGTGCCTGGCCTCGGCGCGCGCGGCCAGCTCGCGCAGCAGGCCGGGCAGCTCCAGATCGGCGTCGTGCTCGACCAGTTCCTCGGTCAGCCTGACCAGCGCGGTCAGCGACGACCACCGTTCGCGCGCCTGCGCGCCCGCGGGCTCGGTCGCGGTGAGACCGACCGGCGCGAGCACCGCCCGGACCAACGTGACCAGGGCCGCACCACGGCGGGACCCGTCGGGCAGGTCGTCTCGGGCGGCGGCTTGGCGCAGCGCCTGCACGGCCTGCCTGACCTCGGCGCGCTGGAAGAACCCCTCGCCACCGCGCACCTGATAAGGAATGCCGCGCTCGGTGAGTGCCTGCTCGTAGGCCTCGGACTGGGCGTTGATGCGATAGAGCACGGCGATCTCCGCCGCCGGGGTGCCCGCCGCGATCAGCCGCTTGATCTGGCCCGCGACACCCGCCGCCTCGGCAGGTGCGTCGTCGTATTCGGTGAACTCCGGCTCAGGACCGTCCGGACGCTGGCCGATCAGCTGGAGCCGGGTGCCTGCGATGCGGCCGCGTGCGGCGCCGATCACCCGGTTGGCCAGCGACACCACCTGCGGCGTCGAACGGTAGTCGCGCTCCAGTCGGACCACCGTCGCGTCCGGGAAGCGCCGCGAGAAATCGAGCAGATAGCTCGGGGTGGCGCCGGTGAACGAGTAGATCGTCTGGTTGGCGTCGCCGACGACCGTCAGATCGTCGCGCTCGCCGAGCCAGGCGTCGAGCACCCGCTGCTGTAGCGGCGTGACGTCCTGGTACTCGTCGACGACGAAACTGCGGTAGCGACCGCGGAATTCGTCGGCGACGGCCGGATAGTCCTCCAGCGCTGCGGCGGTGTGCAGCAGGAGATCGTCGAAATCGAGCAGCAGGCCCTCCGCGGAGGTCTTCAACGACTCGTAGGCCGCGTAGACCTCGGCCACCCGCGCCGCGTCGTACGGCGGTTCCCTGCGCTGCTTGGCCACCGCCGCGGGGTAGTCCTCGGGCGCGAGCAGCGAGGACTTCGCCCATTCGATCTCGCTCAACAGGTCGCGGACACTCTCGGTCGCGGTGCTCAGCCCGGCCCGGTGCGCCGCCTGCGCGACCACCGCGAACTTGCCGTCCAGCAGCCGCCACGGCACGTCGCCGACGACCTGCGGCCAGAAGTACTTCAGCTGGCGCAGCGCCGCGGCGTGAAAAGTCCTGGCCTGCACTTGATTCGCGTCGCCACCGAGACCGAGCGCGCGCAGCCGGGCGCGCAACTCGCCCGCGGCGCGCGCGGTGAACGTGACCGCGAGCACCTGGTCGGGCTTGACATGTCCCGCCGAGACGAGATGCGCGATGCGATGCGTGATGGTGCGGGTCTTGCCGGTGCCCGCGCCGGCGAGCACGCAGACCGGCCCGCGCGGCGCCCGGACGGCGGCGGCCTGTTCGGGGTCCAGGGCGTCGAGGTCGATGGCGGGCACGGTCACCATCATGGCAGCCCGGTCCGACACGCGACCGCCACACCTTGCGCTCGCGAAACCGGCGACACTGTGGAACAGGACGAGGTAGTACAGCGTTGAATGGATCCGTGACTGACGTGAACCCCGTTCTGACCATGTACTCGACCACCTGGTGCGGCTACTGCCGCAGGCTGAAGAAGCAGCTGGACGAGTCGGGTATCAGCTATGTCGAGATCGATATCGAGCAGGACCCGGCCTCGGCCGAGTTCGTCGGCAGCGTCAACAACGGCAACCACGTGGTGCCGACGGTGAGGTTCGCGGACGGCTCGACGGCGACCAATCCCTCTTTGGCCACCGTCAAGCAGACCCTCGCCGCCCTGGCCTGACGCTCAGTCCAGCGCCGCCCACGATTCGACGATGGTGCGCGCGATGGAGATGGAGCCGGGCAGCAGCAGTCGCACGCCCTCCCGTTGGCCGGACCAATCACCGGCCGCGAGCGCCTCGCGCACCTCGGCCCTGGTGAACCAGTGCGCCTCGGCGATCTCGCCGTCGCAGAAGGTGAGCGGCTGCTCCGGGTCGGCCACCGCGGCGAAGCCGAGCATCAGCGACCGAGGGAACGGCCACGGCTGGCTGCCGAGGTAGTGGATGTCGCTGACGTCGAGGCCGACCTCCTCGCGCATCTCGCGCGCCACGCAGCGCTCCAGCGACTCGCCCGCCTCGACGAAACCGGCGAGCAGCGAGAACAGGGTCTTCGGCCAGGTGTTCTGGCGCGCGAGCAGCACCCGGTCGCCGCCGTCGTGGATCAGGCAGATGACGGCCGGGTCGATGCGCGGGAACTCCTCGTGCCCGCTCTCGGTGACCCGCGTCCAGCCCCCCTTGGCCGACGACGTCGCCGAGCCGTCGTACGCGCTGAAGCCGGACTTGTCGTGCCAGTTCAGCAGGGCCATCGCGGTGGAGAGCAGTCCGGCGGTGAAATCGTCCAGCTCGCCCGCGACGACGCGCAGGTCGGTGAGCTCGCCGGTGAGTTCGTTGTCACGGACCGCCCACAGGTGCCTGCCCTCGGCGACGCCGAGGAACACCGCGGCCGGATCGGGTTGGGCGGAAAGTTCGACGGCCGCGTCGAAAACGAGCGCGCCGCCCTCGAAGCGCACCTGCCCCCGCCGGTTGACGCGGAGCAGTCCGGCCTTGGCCCACCCCTCCTCGAGCGCTTTCTCGTCCGCGCGAACCTCCTCGGCTCGATCGACCGCGGCGCGGGACAGCAGGGGTATGGCGTTCAGCTGAAATGACACGCTTCGAGACTACTTCCGGACGGCGTCACTTCGCCGCGCGCCGGATGTAGAGCAGCTTGTCGCCCGCCTCGATCGCGTCCACCTCCGGCTCGCCGACCCGGTGCAGATCGCCGTTGCGCACCACGCCGAGCACGATGTCGCTGAGATGCCTTGGCGAGCCGCCGATCTCGCTCGGCTCCACTTCGCGTTCGGCCACGGCGAAACCCTGCTCGGGGGTCAGCAGGTCTTCCATCATCTCCACCACGGTCGGTGTGGTGGTGGCGATGCCGAGCAGGCGACCCGCGGTCTCGGAGGACACGACCACCGAGTCAGCGCCGGACTGTCGCAGCAGGTGGATGTTCTCGGCCTCGCGGATGGCGACCACGATCTTGGCCTTCTTGTTGAGCTCGCGGGCGGTCAGCGTGACCAGCACCGCGGTGTCGTCGCGGTTGGCCGCCACGATCACCGACGCGGCGTTCTGCACGCTGGCCAGTCGGAGCACGTCGGACTGGGTGGCCGAGCCGTGCACGGTCACCAGGCCCGCGTTGGCGGCGCGCTCCAGCGCCACCATGTCGGTGTCGACCACCACGATGTCGGCGGGCTGCACGCCGTCGCCGAGCATGGCGTCGATGGCGGTGCGCCCCTTCGTGCCGTATCCGACGACCACGGTGTGATTACGCACGGTGCGCCTCCAGCGCTGAATCTTGAATGACTGACGGGATCGTTCGGTGAGCACGCCGATGGTTGTACCGACGAGCACGATGAGAAAGAGGATGCGCAGCGGGGTGATGACGACGATGTTCGCCAGCCGCGCCTCGGGCGACGCCGGGGTGATGTCGCCGTAGCCGGTGGTGGACAGCGACACCGTCGCGTAATAGAACGCGTCGAGGAAGGACAGTTCGCCGCCGGTGTTGTCGCGGTACCCCGCCCGCCCGAGGTACACCACGGTCGCCGCGGTGAACAGCAGTCCGATGGCGAACGTGATCCTGCGGCTCAGCGAAACCCACGGACTGATCTGCGTCTCCGGAATACGCAGCACGCCGACCAAAGCGAAGTCCGGACGGGTCGACAGTCCGACCTTGGACGCGCGGTCCCCGAGATCACCGAGCATCGCACTCACCTGCCCGCTCGTTCGCCGCGCGGTCTACCTCCGGCACTGTTTCTCCCTCCGGCACAGCACGGGAGCCTACCGGGTCCGCGCCGCACCGCTCGGACTCGACGCGAACAGCCGGTGAATGTCAGGGTGAGTACCCATGGCAGACATTCGACCGACCACCGACGATGGCCGACGGCCCGCGCTACTACTGGCGGCCTTGCTGTTCGGCGCCGGGGTGATGCACTTCGTGGCGCCCAAGTTCTTCGACGCGACGATCCCGCGAGCGTTGCCCGGCCGGGCCCGCGACTACACCTATGTCTCCGGCGTCGCCGAATTCGGTGTGGCGGCGGCACTCGCGGCGCCGCGAACCAGGCGGCTCGGCGGGCGGCTCGCCGCGCTGCTGTTCGTCGTCGTCTTCCCCGCGAACGTGCAGATGGCGGTGGATGCGGCGCGCAGCGAGAAGGCATCCCGCGCGCTGAAGATCGGCACGGTGCTGCGGCTGCCGTTGCAGATTCCCTTGGTCACCACGGCGTTGAAAGTCGCGCGCCGCGGCCGATAGGTGTGCCGCGGGGTCAGTCGTCCTGTCTGACCGGCGCGGCCGAACGGATGAGCTCGGCGAGTTCCTCGGGTCCGGGCAACTCCGCGGGCGCGATGGTGCGGCCCGAGCGCACGTAATGGAAAGCGGCGCCTATCTTGTCGAGCATCTCGTGTTCGGTGCCGCCGTGTCGCGCGGCCATCAGGCGGGCCCAGGCCAACCGGTAGATGGCGAGCTGCATGGCGACCGCGGGCTCGTCGGCGGGTCCGGGTTCGGCGCCGGTCTTCCAGTCGACGACGGTCCAGCCGCCGCCGGGTTCGGCGAACACCGCGTCCATGCGGCCGCGGATCACGGTGCCCGCGATCGACGTCTCGAAGGGCACCTCGACGTCGAGCGGACTGCGGTGCGCCCACGGCGAATTCAGGAACGCGTCCTGCATCCTGGCCAGTTCGGCGTCGACGCTCGCGTCGTGCGGGTCGGGTTCGCCCGCGCCGGGAAGCTCGTCGAGCCCGAGCAGCCGGGTGCCCGCGAACCAGCGCTGCACCCAGGCGTGGAACGCGGTGCCGCGGCGGGCCAACGGATTCGGCGGGTACGGCAGCGGACGGCGCAGGCGCCGAGCGAGTTTCGCGGGATCTGCGCGCATCTCCACCAGGGCGGTTGCGGGAATCTGGCCGGGCAGTTCCACCTCCTGGGCTGCGGCGAGGTTCGCCTCGTGCTCGGCGAGCAGCGCGTCGACGTCGGCAGCCCAGCCCTCTGGGTCGTCCGGGTCGACGGCCTGATCGGCCGGGACGAACTCGTCAGGCGGCGGCTCGAAGTCGTCGGGTGGCGGTGCGAAATCGTCGGCGGGAGAAGTCAGTTCGTCGATCGAGAACAGCGCTTCCGGCTCAGCCTCTAGCACCGGCGCGGTTGCCTTGACAGGGCTCTCGTCTCGTGCGGATGATGCCGTGGGCCGTGCGTCGGCGGGCTTGGCGCGCAGGTCGGCCAGCGCGGTACGGACCAGAGCGGCGCCCTGCTCGATCGGGTCGCGGCGCGGGCCGAGCGGATCGCGCGGCCACTCGGCGGTCGCCGGATTGTCGGTGAACGGATTGACCGCGTCGACCTCGGGCGGATCGTCCCACCGCGCGATGTCGAGCACGCCGAACGCGGGCCCGCCTGCCGACTCGCTCGCGTTCTTCAGCTCCAGAAGGAAGTCCGACGGTCCCTTGGGGGTCGAGCCGGTCTCTGCCCAGTGGTGCGCCGAAACCAGCAGCACCCGTTCGGTTCTGGTGAGCGCGACGTAGAACAGCCGCCGTTCCTCGTCGAGGCGCCTGCGGTCCAGCGCGCCCTTGTGCGTCTTGATGGCGGCCTCCAGATCGGCCCGGGCGTACAGGTCCGAGAGGTCGAGGACCGGGACGCCCTCGGCGGCGTCGTCCTGGATGCGGTCGCCGCGCAGCGAGGTCGGCAACTCGGCAAGCGCGCCGAGCCACGTCGCCGAGGCGGCGCCCGAGGGGAAGACGCCGCGCACCACGTGCGGAACCGCGACGATCTCCCATTCCAGCCCTTTGGCCGCGTGCACGGTCAGCACCTGCACGCGATCCTTGGCGACCTCCACCTCGCCGGGCTCTAGCCCGTTCTCGACCGACTCGGCGGCGGCGAGGAACGCGAGCAGACCGCTCAGCGTGGCGCCCGAGTCGGCCGCGTAGCCGGCGACGACTTCGGCGAACGCGTCCAGATGTTCGCGTCCCGCTCCAGTACCTGCCATGGCGCGGCGCGCCTGGGTCTCGACGCCGACGCCGATGGTGCGCTCCACGTCGGCCACGAGTTCGACCAGCGGCTGGCCGCTGCGTTCACGCAGTGCGGCGAGTTCCCTGCCGAGCGCCTCGATGCGGCTGTAACCCGAGGCCGAATAGTTCTCCGGCGGACCGGGATCGGCGATCGCGTCGGCCAAGCCCGCCTGCTCCGCTGGTTCGGGTGCCACCTCGCGCAGCGCGGCGGCGAGCGCGGCGCTGTCGGTGATCTCGTCGGTCTCGCCGCCGGAGAGCCTGCTGATGGACAGTTCCCGCGCGCGCTTGGCGAGCGCGGCGAGATCGGCGACGCCGAGGCGCCAGCGGGCGCCGGTGAGCACACGCACGGCCGCGCTGCCCGCGGCGGGCTCGGCGATCAGGCGCAGGGTGGCGACGATGTCGGCCACCTCCGGCGTGGCGAGCAGGCCGCCGAGACCGACGATCTCCACCGGAAGCCCTTGGTTGCGTAGCGCTTCCGCGAGCGGTGACGCATCGGCGTTGCGGCGCACCAGAACCGCCGAGGTCGGCGGCGGCTCCCCCGCCGCGTGCCGCGCGGACCATTCGGCCGCGATCCGCTCGGCGACCCAATCCCGCTCCTCGGCAACGGTTTCGGTCAGCGCGACCGCGACGACGCCCGGTTCGGCATGGGGTTTGGCGCGCAGTGCGTCGACGGTCACCCCGCCCGCGTCGAGCGCGGTGCGGCGCAGCGGTTCGGCGACCAGGTTGGCCAGCGCGAGCGCCTCTGGCGGATTGCGCCAGCTGGTCAGCAGCGGCAGGATCGGCGCTGGCACGCCGGGGGCCAGCGGGAAGTCGGTGGCGAAACGGGGCAGGTTGGCGGCCGACGCGCCACGCCAGCCGTAGATGGACTGCATCGGGTCACCGACTGCGGTCACCGCCAAACGCCGTGCGACGCCGCCGTTTTCGGGACGCAGCTCGGAAGCCGCTGGCGCTTCGCCGCCGAACAGCGCGGCCAACAGGATGCGCTGGGCGTGGCCGGTGTCCTGATACTCATCGAGCAGGACGAGCCGGAACCTGCCGCGCTCGGCGATCGCCACCTCCTGATGCTCGGCCGCCAGCCGCGCCGCCAACGACATCTGGGCGCCGAAGTCCAGCGCACCGCGGCGGCGCAGCGCGGCGGCCAACTGCTGGACCAGCGGCAGCAGCGCCACCCGCTCGCGCTGCACCTGCACGATGGACAGCAGCGCCTGGCTGGGCCCGCCGCGCTGGCGCGGTCCCGCGGGCAGGGTGTGCACGAGCTTTTCCAGCTCGGTGTGCGCCTCGGCCAGTTGCTCGGCCTCCACCAGGTGTTCGGCGAGCTGACCGGAGAGCGCCAGCACCGCCTCGGTGACCGAGACCGGCGTGCGGTCGGTGTCCAGGTCGCCGTCCCATGCCCGCACCACCTGGTGCGCGAGCTGCCACAGTTGCGTCTGGGTGAGCAGCGTGGCCGACGGCTCCACCGGAAGCAGCAGGCCGTGCTCGGTGAGCAGCCGACCTGCGTAGGAGTGGTAGGTGCTGATCTCGGGTTCGGCGCCGGAGAGCTGGGCACGCAGCTCGCCCGACGCGTCCAGATCGCGCAGCAGCTGTGAACCCGCCAACCGGGCCAAGCGGGTACGGATGCGAGCGGTCAACTGCTGCGCGGCTTTTCGCGTGAAGGTCAGGCCGAGAACCTGATCGGGCAGCACCAGCCGATTGGCCACCATCCAGACCACGCGCGCGGCCATCGTCTCGGTCTTGCCCGCGCCCGCACCCGCCACGACCAGGGTCGGCCCGGGCGGCGCGGCGATCACGGCTGCTTGTTCGTCGGTCGGGGGTGGCAGGCCGAGCGCCTCGGCGATCCGCAGCGGCGACACCGCGGGGTGACTCACTCGTCGGTCACCTGCCTTCCGGTGTCCTGCACCGGGCAGCTGCCCGCGACCGCGCAGTGACGGCACCCGTCGTTGCGCATGGCGAGGTAGCTCGGGCCGCGGGTGGACGCGGCGGCGTCGTGGATGGTATCGCGCCACTTGTCCAGCGCCGCGCGGTCGAGCGGCTCCTGCATGCGCTGGGTGGCGCCCTCCTTGCTGCTCGGCTTGGCGACGTACACCAGCCGCGCGCCACCCGGCTCCGCAGCCGATTCCGTTGACCCACCGGCATTCTCGTCGAGCGCGCCGAGCGCGGCGGCCACCTGGTAGGTCGCCAGCTGCGCGTGGTCGGCGGCGGCCTGCTTGCTGATCGGTGTCTTGCCGGTCTTCACGTCGACGATCACGAAGCGCCCCATGGCATCCCGCTCCAGCCGGTCCACCCGGCCCTTGATCCGCACCGGCGGTTCGCCGTCGCCGCGCGGCGCGAGCACGGTGTCGACGGGCACCTCGACGCCGACCTGGGTGAGTTCGCCTCGAGTGTTGCGGATCCAGGCCATGAAGGTCTCCAGCATCGCCTCGGTGCGCCGCAGCTCTTGGCGGGAATGCCAGCCGGTGCCGGGATCGATGGCCTGCCAAGCCCGGTCGAGCGCCGCGCGCACCTGCGCCTCGGGCACCTTGCCCGCCAGCGCCTGCACCAGGGTGTGCACCAGATTGCCTTTGACGGCGTGCGGGTTGTCGCCGTCGGTGCCGCCGTGCCGTTCCAGCGCCCAGCGCAGCGGGCAGGTGCGCAGCAGCTCCACGGTGGACGGCGACAGCGCGACCGCCGTCTCCTCGTCGTCCCACAGCGGGCGCAGCGAGCTGAGTTCGGCTGTGCCGTACCACTCCTCGGGGTGGGTGCCGCGCACACCGGCGTGCGCCAACCGAGCCAGCTGGTGCGCGGCCCTGCGGCGGCGCTCCGGGTCGGCCTCGGCGTCGCAGACCACGCCGCGCAGCTCGGCCACCAGCGAGTGCATGACGAGGGCGCGACCGGGATCGGCCACCGGCAACGCGCCGGGCTCGGTGTCGTCGTCGTGGCCGAGCAGCTCGGCGAGGAACCGCGAGGGCACCAGATCGCGCTCGCCCGAGACGGATTCGACCGCCGTCACCAGCAGCGAGCGCCGCGCCCTGCTGCACGCGACGAGCAGCAGCCTGCGCTCCTCGGCCAGGATCGGCGCGGCGCGGCTGACCTGTTCGCCCGCCAGACCGATGCCCGCGCCGAGATCGACCAGGTCCTCGGTGTGCAGCAGGGTGCCGCGCGGCCGGGGGTTGGGCCAGATACCCTCCTGGACGCCCGCGACCGCGACCACGTCCCACTCCCGACCCGCCGCGGCGTGCGCGCTGAGCAGGGCGACCGCCTCACCCGGCGCGGTCAGCGGCGCGGTGTCCTGCGGAATCTCCTGCTGCACGAGGTATTCCACGAAACCCTCGATGCCGGCCCGAGGAATGCGGTCGACGTAGGCGGCCGCGGCGTCGAACAGGCCGACGGCGGCGTCGAGATCGCGGTCGGCCTGCATACCGACCGCGCCGCCGCGTTCGGACTGGGCGACCCAGCGCCGCTCCAGGCGCGAGGCGGTCCACAGCGCCCACAGCACGTCCTCCAGACCGGTGGCCCGCCTGCGCGCCTTGCGTGCGCGATCCAAGGCGTCGAGCACGCGGCGCAGCGGGGCGGCCTCGACGTCGGTGAGGCGGTCGAGCAGTGCGCGATCGCCGATGCCGACCAGCAGATCGCGCAAGACCTCGGCCGACGACTGGTCGAGCGGGCTGGGATGTGCCGTGTCGCTCGGGGTTTCGTCGTCCTGTGCCGAATCGGCGGCTCCGCGATCAACCGGGCGCTCGTCGCCGGGACGGCTCGGCGTCGCACTGTCGTCCGCGTGCTCGGCGACCTCCAGACCCCATTCGAGATCGGCTTCTCGCCACTCCGATTCACTGACGATCCAGTCGGGGTCGACGGCCGACCACTCGGTGTCCCCTGCCTCCGTATCGAATTCGTCCTCTGGCGGCGCATCCTCCCTCGAAAGCGCGTCCGGCGGCGCATCCTCCGCCGAAAGCGCTTCTGCCGGAGCATCATCCGGCGAAAGCACGTCCGACGGCACATCATCCTGCGGGGGCGCATCATCGGACGGCACATCCTCCGGCGAAAGTGCGTCCGACGGCACGTCATCCGGCGAAAGCATGTCCGACGGCACGTCATCCGGTGGAAGCGCCTCCGGCGGCGCATCATCCGGTGGCGGCGCATCCTCCGGCAACGGCACGTCGTCCGACGTCGTCGCCGCGGACCACGCCTGTCCTTCCGCACGCTTCGCCGACTTGCGCTCCAGCTCCAGCACCGCGCGCCGGACACCACGACGCAACCGCCGCAGCGTGATCTGGTCCGCGCCGCCGAGCGGACCGGAGAGCAGATCGAGCGCGTCCTCGGCGGAGAACATCGACTCTCCCGCCCGGCGCGACCGTTCGCCCGCGAGCAGCGCGCGCAACGCGAGCAGCATCCAGGCCGCGCCACGCCGCCGCGCCAACGGCACGTCCAGTGCGGGCTGCTGCACCGGAACGCCTGCCGCGAGCAACGCGCGCCGCAGCGGAGCCAGCGAGAGCGGGACCGAGCGGACGATCACGGCCATCTCCGACCACGGCACCCCGCCGGTGAGGTGGGCGCGCCGCAAATGGTCGGCGATCAGCGCCGCCTCCTTGGCGGGCGTGGCGAGTACGCGGACGCGGACCGCGGCGCCGTCGTCCGCGGGCGCCGACGCGCGGTCGGGTAGCGAAAAGCGTTGCGGCGCACTGCCGGGCAACCTTGCCGCGACCCTGGCGACGGCCAGCTGCACCTGCGGGCCGGAGCGGTGGTTGTGCCGCAACACGATTCGCTGTTCCTCGGGCCCACCTGGCTCGGCCGCGAAGCGCGGGTCGGCGCCGCGGAAGGCGAAGACGCCCTGATCCGGATCGCCAGCGACGACCGCGCAGTGCGCCGCCGCCCCGATGACGCGGACCAGTAGCGCCGCCTGCGGGTCGAGATGCTGCGCGTCGTCGACCAGCAGGTAGTCGATCCTGGCTCGTTCGGCGGCAAGCAGATTCGGGTCGGTGGCGAGCGCGTCCAGTGCCGCGCCGATCAGCTCGGCGGCGTCCAGCGCGGGCGCGGTCGCTTCGGGCGCCTCGACGCCGACCGACCAGCGCAGCAGCATGGCCTGCTCGTAGCGCTGCGCGAAGCGGCCCGCCGCCACCCACTCCGGCTTGCCGTGCTCGCGGCCGAGCGCCACCAGATCCTCCGGGCCGATGCCGCGTTCGGTGGCCCGCAGCAGGAGGTTGCGCAACTGCTCGGCGAACCCGGCGAGGCCGAGCGCGGGCTGCAATCGCTCCGGCCACAGTCCGGTCGCGCCGTCGGCGATGTCGTCGAGGTCGCCGCGCAGCATCTCGCGCAGCACGGCATCCTGCTCGGCACCGGTCAGCAAACGCGGCGGCGGGTTGCCGTGCGCTGCGGCGTGCCTGCGCAACACCGCGAAGGCGTAGGAGTGCAGGGTGCGCACCAGCGGCTCCCGCGTCGCACCGGGGACACCACCTTCGGCGTCGGGTCCGGTACCGCTCAGGCGCGCGGTAATGGCGTCGCGCACGGTGGCCGCCGCCTGCTTCGAATGGGTCAGGAGCAGCACCGATTCCGGATCGGCTCCGGCCGCGATGCGCGCGGCGGCGAGGTCGGTGAGCAGCGCGGTCTTGCCGGTACCCGGTCCGCCGAGCACCTGCCAGGGCCGCCACCCCTGGCGCGCGGGGGCGGGGCCTGCCGTGGCCTCGAGCAGTGGGCGCACGTCGGCGCCCCAGAGCCGCGCCCGGGGTGCCGTTGCGTTCCGGCGAACAAGTCGCACCGCGCTATCCGATCGCACCACGTCGGCTATTGCAACAGACGGGGCCGACACGCCGCGGCCCCGCTCCGGCCGGACGTTGTCCACGTCACGGCCACCTCCGCGACACCGGGGCGTCGACCACCGCCTGCGGCCGTCCGGGATGACGTGCCGCGCCCGACCCGACAGAATGGCCCGGTGCCGACTCTCCACGTTCACCGCTTCGGTCCCGCCACGGGCCCGACCGTGCTCGCCCTGCACGGGCTCACCGGGCACGGCCACCGCTGGGCCGCGCTGGCCGCCGAGCATCTGCCCGAGGTCCGTGTCGTAGCGCCGGACCTGCGCGGGCACGGCCGGTCGACCTCGCTGCCGCCGTGGGACTTCGAGACGATCGTCGCCGACCTCGTCGAACTGCTCGCCGCAGAGGTCGACGGGCCGGTGCTGGTGGTCGGCCATTCCTTCGGCGGCGCGGTCGGCGTGCACCTGGCCGCACGGCACCCGGAGCTGGTGCGGGGGCTCGTCCTGCTCGATCCCGCGATCGCGGAGGACGCCGGCCTGCTCTCCGACATCGCGGCGCGGACCATCGCGTACCCCGACTACGCCGACATCGAGCACGCGCGCAGGGACAAACTCGCCAGCGCCTGGCACGACGTCGAATCCCGGCTGCTGGAGGCGGAACTGGCCCAGCACCTGGTGCCCACCGAGAACGGCAGGGTCGGCTGGCGGCTGAGCGTGCCCGCCGTCATCTCCTATTGGGGCCAGCTGGCGCGCGCGTTCGTGCTGCCGCCCGCCCAGCTGCCGACGGTGCTCGTGCAGGCGATGAAGGTGCAGCCGCCGTTCGTGACCGCCGAGTTCCGCGCGGCACTGGCCGCACACCTCGGGCCGCGGCTGACCGTGCACGAGTTCGACTGCGACCACATGGTCGCGCAAGCCCGTCCGGCCGAAACCGCGGCCCTGATCCGCGCGGCCCTCTAGGAACCAGACCGTGCCGACTTCTCGCAAACGTCCGCCGATCGAAGGTGACCCCCAGCCGGTCGGACAGACCAAAGGTCACCCTCGATCGGCCGGGCGGACTTCCGACGCGCAGATCGAGCTGGTGCGCGAGCTCGTCGCGAGCATTCCGCCCGGCATGGTCGCCACCTACGGCGACATCGCCGCGGCGGCCGGGCTCTCGACCCCGCGCACGGTCGGCTGGATCATGCGCACCGACGCCGCCGACCTGCCGTGGCACCGGGTGCTGCGTGCGGGCGGCAGGCCCGCCACGCATCTGGCCGACCGTCAGTTGCGCCTGCTCGCCGCCGAAGACGTGCCGATCGAGGACGGCAGGGTGAATCTGCGCGAGGCGCGTTTCCGGTTTCCCGAAGTTCGGGATGCGCCAAGGCGTTAACGTGGAATCATGTCCACCCGCCTGGCGTGTGTCGTCTTCGATGCGCAGCGGCCGCGCGTCGTCGCGGAGTTCTGGGCTCAGCTGCTCGGCTGGTCGGTCACCGTCGACCGGCCGGACGAGGTCGACGTCGCCGCGCCCGACCCGGACGGCCTCGACATCGCACTGACGTTCCTGCCCGCGGACATCCCGAAGAGCGGCAAGAACCGTCTGCACCTCGACCTGGCGAGCCGCTCGCTCGACCACCAGCGAGTTCAGGTGGACAGGGCGCTCGCGCTCGGCGCGCGGCACGTCGACATCGGACAGGGCGGCGTGCCGTGGGTGGTGCTCGCCGACCCCGAGGGCAACGAGTTCTGCGTGCTCGAGCCGAGGGAGCAGTACGTGGACACCGGCGCGGTGGCGGCCATCGTGGTGGACACGCGGGATCCGGCGCGGCTCGCCGCGTTCTGGTCCACCGCCTCGGGCTGGCCGATCGTGCATTCCGGCGCCAAGGTCGCGGGTCTTCGTTCGGCGACGGGCCTCGGGTCCTGGCTGGAGTTCGTCCGCAACCAGGACGCGAAGCAGGGACGCAACCGGCTGCACCTCGATCTGACGGCGTTCCCGACCGACGATCCCGCCGCCGAGCTGGCACGGCTGCGCGAAGCGGGCGCAACGCCGGTCGACGCGGGCGCGTTCGGCGGCGTCCCCGGCACCGTGCTCGCCGATCCAGAGGCCAACGAGTTCTGCTTGCTCCGCCGGGCGACGGACCTGTCGCGCGTCTGAGCCGCGACCGGGATCGCCCCGCCGACGGCCTGCGTTCCCCGGCCGCCGCGCGCCCGAATTAGCATTTCGGACATGGTGTACCTCGGTGCGGAGCCAGTCCGGTGACGGCCGCCGACGCGATCGTGCTCGCGGGCGGGCGGGCCAGCCGCATGGGCGGGGTCGACAAACCCGCGATCGTGATCGGCGGCCGGTCGATGCTGGACGCGGCGCTCGCCGCGGTCGCCGGTCGCGGGCGCACCGTCGTCGTCGGGCCGCACCGGCCGGAGCTGAATCCGGAGATCCGGCAGGTCCGCGAGGTGCCGCCGGGATCGGGTCCGGTGGCCGCGGTCGACGCCGGATTGCGCGCGCTCGCCGGTTCCAGGGCGCCGCTGGTGGTGGTGCTCGCCGCCGACATGCCCTTCGTGACGCCGGGCACGATCGCCGAATTACTCAGGCACGAAGCCGAATCCGGCGCCGAGGCGGTGTTCGCCGCGGACGAGTCGGGCCGCCCGCAGTATCTGATCGGCGTCTGGCGCCGCTCCGCGCTCAATGCCGCACTCGCCGAACTGGATTCGCTGATCAATCAGCCGATGAAGGCGCTGGTGCCCGCCGACACCGTGATCGTCGGGCTGTCCGGTATCGCCGACTGCGACACCGAGGACGAGGTGCGCCAGGCGCGAGCACGGGCCGCGGACACCACGCCGCTGACGCTCGACGAAGCGCGAAACACGCTGCGCGACGGCCTCACCCGGCTCACCGCCTACCGGACGGACCTGCCGAGCGTGCGCGGCGCCGCGCTGGCCGCGCCGCTCACCGCGGCCGAGGCGCTGCCTCGCTTCGACGTCTCCGCGATGGACGGGTACGCCGTCGCCGGAGACGGGCCGTGGCGGTTGCGCCGCGACATCGGCTTCGCGGGCGGACAGCGCCCGGTCGGTCTGCTGCCGGGTGAGGCGGTGCGCATCGCCACCGGGGCGCACGTGCCAGACGGCACCACCACCGTGATCCGTGACGAGTTCGTCCGGGTGGGCTCCGACGAAACCCTGCACCGCCTGCCCGAGACGCCGATCCGCGACGACATCCGCCGCCGCGGCGAGGACCGCTCACCCGGGGATCTGGTCGCGCCGGAGGGCGCGCGGGTGACCGCCGCGCTGATCTCGGCGGCGGCCAGCGTGGAGGTCACCGAGGCCGCGGTGCGCGGGCCCGTCCGGGCGCGCGTCGTGATGACCGGCGACGAGATCCGCAGCGACGGCCCGCTGCGCGCCGGCCAGACCAGGGATTCGATCGGGCCGATCCTGCCGGATCTGCTCGCCGGGTCGGGCATCCGGACGGTGGACCGGGTGCACCTGCGCGACACCCCCAACGGCTTCGACGAGGTCCTCGCCGCGTCCACCGACTGCGACCTGCTGGTCATCGTCGGCGCGACGGGCGGCGGCGCGGCCGATCAGCTGCGCGGCGCGATCGCGCGCGCCGAGGCCCGCGTGCTGGTGCCGCGCCTGCGACTACGTCCGGGCGGATCCACCATCGTCGCCGAAACTCCCGGCGGGACAACGGTTCTCGGCCTGCCCGGGAATCCGTTCGCGGCCGTCGCCACGCTGCTCGCGCTCGCACCCGCCATCGTGGCGGGACGCACCGGCGCTCAGCAGGATCGCCCGCTGACCGGCCCGCTGCACAATGCCGCCGACGTGTCGGGACCGGTCACCCGCATCGTGCCCGCGCGCATCGCCCCGACCGGTGGCTGGATCGGCGATCCGACCGTGCGCACGGCCCATCTGGGCGGTCTCGTCGACCGCGACGGGCTCGTCGTCGTCCCCGCCGAGGCGTCCGACGGCATTTCCGTGGAATTCCTACTTCTGCCGTTCTGAAAAATCGGCCCCCGACCGGCGGCTCTCGACATATTTTCACTTTCCCCTTCCTCGAGTGATGCGCGCTCGCTATGGTGTTGTCGTTAGGCGAAATCAAATCACTTCGGAAAGGACCGAGTGGAGATGGCTGAAAAGTCGAAGAAAACGCCTAAGAAAATGCCCAAGCAGATGCCACGGCAGCAGCAACAGCAGCGCCAGGAGCAGGACCAGAGGGGCATGAATCGAGCTGGGCGGGACCGGATTCCCGAAGAGCAGCGGGAGCAGGACCGGCGTCACGGCCAGAACTGAGCGACTCAAAACTGCGTCTGCCGGTTTCTGCGGAACCGGCAGACGCAGTTTCTTTTCGTAGAGCTCACCAATTCATCGCAACGCCACAATCCCTTCCCTCTATTACCTCGCGGGTAATCGACGCGCGCCGCGAACGGCGATACGTTCGGCACACCGCTCGCCACGGAGCGGCCCGCCGCGTCGAAGGGACCGATCATGTCCGCGTATGGCTTCGCCCACCTGCGCAGCCGCCGTCCACACCCGGAGATCCTGGAATACCTGGAGCGCATCCAGGACACCTTGGACCCGTTCGACGGCCGGTTCGTGATCCACGGACCGCCCGCCGAGGTGGTGGAAGGCGAGTGGCCAGGCAGCATGGTGCTGATCGAGTTCCCGGATCTGGCGCGGGCGCGGGCCTGGTACCGCTCGCCCGCGTACCAGGCGATCCTGCGGCTGCGAGCCGATCACATCGACGGCGACCTGGTACTCGTCGAAGGCGTCGGCCCGGATTACGACCCGAGCGAACGAGCCGCGAAGCTGCGCGCCGAGGCTGCCCAGTCCTGAGTCTGCCCAGCGCTGAGCCGATTGTCGGCGACCCGGCCCGGTCGGATACCGTTTACCAGGCAGAATGCAGCTCTTCGCGACAAAGGATGCGCCTGATGGACGACAGTTCCCTGGTCTGGGACGACGGTGCCCTGGTCACCATCGACCAGCGCGGGCTGCCCCACGAGGTGCGCGAGCTGCGGCTCGGCACCGTGGACGAGATCATCGAGGCCATCAAGACGCTCGCCATCCGCGGCGCGCCCGCGATCGGGATCGCGGGCGCGTTCGGCGTGGTCATCGCGACCGCCGCGCACACCGTCGACGGTGTGGTGGACGAGGCGCGGGTGCAGTCCGAGGCCGACCGCATCGCCGCAGCGCGACCGACCGCGGTGAATCTGGCCTGGGCCGTCGAACGGGTCCGCACCCGGATTCCGGCCGGAGCCGACGCGGTGCTCGCCGAAACCCTGGACATGCTCGCCGAGGACGGCCGCGTCAACCGGGCCGCCGCCACGCACGCCGCCGACCTGGTCCAGCGACTCTGCGCGGACCGACCGCTGCGGGTGCTCACCCACTGCAACACCGGCCGCCTGGCGACCAGCGCGTTCGGCACCGCGATCGGCACGCTGCGGGTCCTGGCCGAGCGCGGCGCGATCGAGAACGTGCTTGTCGACGAGACCAGGCCGCTGCTGCAAGGTGCGCGGCTGACGGCCTGGGAGCTGGCCGAGGCGGGCATCCCGCACCGGCTGACCATCGATTCGGCCGCCGCGTGGGCGATGGCCACCGGCCAGGTCGACTGCGTGCTTGTCGGCGCGGACCGGGTCACCGCCAACGGCGACGTGGCCAACAAGATCGGCACCTACGCCGTCGCCCTCGCCGCGCACCGGCACGGCATCCCGTTCATCGTGGTGGCGCCGGAATCGACGCGGGACCCGAACACCGCCACCGGCCGCGACATCGTCGTGGAGGAGCGGGCCGCGGCCGAGGTGACCGGATTCGGCGGCGTCGCAACGGCTCCCGCGGACACCGAGGTGTTCAACCCGGCCTTCGACGTGACGCCGAGCGAGCTGGTCACGGCGGTCGTCACCGAGAACGGCGTGGTGCACGGCACGAACAGTGCGGCGACAGAACCTGTTTCGGCGGCCCGAACCGAACTCGCCGACATCGCAAGGGAACTCTACGGCCGCGGCTGGATGCCGGGCACGGCGGGCAACCTCTCGGTGCGCGACGGCGCGACCGCCGTCGTCACCGGCAGCGGACTGTCGAAGGGCGAGCTGACCCCAGCGGACATGGTGACCGTCGCCGTCGAGGACTCCGCCCCGCTGCCGGGTCAGCGGCGGAAACCCTCCGCCGAGACCACCATTCACACCGCGGTGTACCGCACCACCGACGCCGGAGCCGTCGTGCACGTACACTCGCCGTACGCGACCGCGCTGGCGACCGAGGCCGGCGCGGCCGAGCGCGAAACCACCCTGCGCATCACCGATTTCGAGCTCATCAAGGGACTCGGTTCCGCCGACCCGTCGGCGATCGATATCCCGGTGTTCCCCAACTGGCGCGACGTCCCGCGCATCGGCGCCGACATCGAACGCTATCTCCGCGACAACCCCGCCGCCCCACCCGTGTTGTGCATCGCCGGGCACGGCATCACCACCTGGGGGGAGAATCTCTCCCGGGCGCGCGATCGCGCCGAATGCCTGGAGGCGCTGTGCGAACTGGTGATTCGCACCGGCCGCAGGCACGCCTTCGCCACGCCCGCCGAGTCACTCGAGATTGGACTGACATGACCCTGCTCCAAGTGATGGCCGCCGACAACGCCGCCGACGTGCGGGTGCGGACCACCGACGACACCGTGATCGCCGCCGAACTCGCCGCGCACGGCATCGCGTTCGAGCGCTGGCCCGCGCTCGAAGAGGCCGCCGCGACCTCCTCCGATGACCTGCTCGCCCACTACGCCGACCGGGTCGCCGAGCTCAACGCCTCCGGCCGCTACAAGCACATCGACATCGCGCGCATCCACCCCGACGACGCGAACCCCGAGTGGCCCGCCATCGCCAAGGGCGCCAGAGAGAAGTTCCTGAACGAGCACCGGCACGCCGAGGACGAGGTGCGCTACTTCGCGGCAGGCCGCGGCTGCTTCTATCTGCACCTGGGCGACGAGGTGCTCGCGGTGGTCTGCGAGGGCGGCGATCTGCTCTCGGTCCCGGCGGGCACGCTGCACTGGTTCGATATGGGTACCCGCCCCGATTTCATCGCGATCCGCTTCTTCGAGGAGGAGGACGGCTGGATCGGCGACTTCACCGGCGACCGGATCAGCGAGGGCTTCCCCACCCTCGACGAACTGCTCACCGCCTCGTGACCAGCGCGATCGTCCTCGACATCGAGGGAACAACGAGCCCGACCAGCTCCGTGCGCGAGGACCTGTACGGATACACCAGGGATCGGCTGCCGCAGTGGCTCGCCGACAACAGCGCCGGAGCGGCGGCGCCGGTTCTCGCGGGTGCCAGGGAACTGGCCGGACGTCCGGACGCGGATATCGCCGAGGTGGCCGAGATCTTGCGCGGCTGGCTCGGCTCGGACGTCAAGGCCGAGCCGCTGAAGACCGCGCAGGGCTTGATCTGCCACGAGGGTTTCCGCAGCGGGGCGCTGCACGGCGAGTTCTTCCCGGATGTCGCACCCGCGCTGGCGGAATGGAAGGCCGCCGGGCTGACGCTGTACGTGTACTCCTCGGGTTCGGTGCGCAACCAGCGCGATTGGTTCGCCTTCGCGCGCGGCGGCGAACTCGGCTCGCTGATCAGCGGGTACTTCGACCTGTCCACCGCGGGCCCGAAACGTGAAGCCGCGTCCTACGACAAGATCGCGGGCGCGGTCGGCGTGCCCGCGGCCGAGATCCTGTTCCTCTCGGACCACCCGGACGAACTGGACGCGGCCGTCGCGGCGGGCTGGTCGGCCGTCGGCGTGCACCGGCCCGGCGAACCCAATCCGCCGCGGCCGCCGCACCGATGGATCGGCTCTTTCGCCGAGATCGATCCCGCCTGAGCCCCGGACCGGGCGCTATCGCCCGGATCCGGGTCGGCTTACCTCCGGCCGTGCGCCGGGTGTCAGGCCCCGGACGCGCGCACCTGCGGACGCACGGCGCCGATGCGGCCGTGCTGCACCGTCGCGAAGATTCGGCGCGCGTGCACCGCGACGGGACTGGTCGACCACGGCGCGAGCGCGGTGGTGAACATCAGCTCGCACCAGGACAGCGCGGGCACGTCACCCGCGGCGAGCGTGGCGATGAGCGACATCTCGGTGTCGTGCCCCGCCCACGCGGCGAGCAGCCAGCCCGCGTCCAACCTGCCGAGGAACTCCTCGGCGTCCTCCGGCGGGCCGTGCGGGGTGTCCACCGCGAGGTGCACCGTCGCCGCGATCGCGTGGCGCATCTTGGCATCGAGGCCGACGGCGTCGTGCAGCAGCAGCGCCTCGAGCGCGGCGCGCAACTCCACGCCGAGATCGACCGTCTGCTTCCCACCGATCGAACCGATGTCTCCTGCGTCGCGGATCATGGGCAACCCTTCCTCGATGTCGTTGTTCGTGTGGGTGTCGACGGCGCGTAGATGTCTGCCGGGTGCCTGCTCCTGGGATTCGCCGTCCATCAGATCGACTAGCGCGCCAGGATTCCAGTCCAGGCTGCCGAAGACCTGGCACCAGTCCAGCGCCGGATTGTCTTCCGAGCAGATCAGGTCGAGCACGAGACCGGACATGGACGCGGTGCAGGCCAGGGTGACGATATCGATGTCCGGTTCGGTCACCGTGAGATGCAGGGTGGCCTCGGCGTGGCCCGCGTCCGCGCGAGCCCGTCCGGCCAGCCACACCGCCCGGTTCGCGGCGGCCATCGCGCCCGCGCGCCGATCGCCGTGCGGATGATCGGCGTCGCCGTCGAGAAACGGTCCGTACCACAGTGCGCGCCCCTCGTCGCCGCAGACCGCGAACGTTCCGTTCGCGCAGTTCGCGGCCGCCGCCAGCGAGATATGCGGTACCAAACCGATGTCATCGACCATGAGCACACACTCCCCGCAATGTTCACGCAATCCGTTGTCTTTCGAGATCTGCACAGTGTCGCAACTAATTGCCCGACCGCGCCGATAAACGGATCAAATACGTTTCCCCAACCGTTGTCCAGACGAAGTGGAACTTCCCCCGCGCCCTGTGAGGTACCCCCACCGACCAGTGGAAGTACCGCAGAGCCGGTACCCGCGACGGGGCATGGCATATCTCCCGCAACGCATTTCGACAGCGTAGCCCGCGCGCTATCGTCTACCCATGAGTTCGTCGGAAAAGGTGCTACCCCAGCGGTTTTCGCGCACGGGTGGGCTCGGCGCCGCCCCGGAGACCGCTTCGCCGATGGGGCCGGCGGTCGCGTGCATGGCGATGCCGCGCGGTACGTTTCCCACGAAAACCGCGCTGCCACTGGGCCTTTACAACGAGCTACCCGCCGAGGGAGCCGTTGACCGCCGCCCCGTTGGCGATGCCTGCCCGCGCCGGGTGGTTGGGCGTGCGGATACCGAGGAAGAATTGAATCCGGCCGGGGTGACTTCCCGAATCCACCCGGAAGAGCTGCACGTCCAGGCTGAACGACCGTCCTGTTTCGATATCGCGGAGCAGCATTTGCGGACTTTCCCGGCCGTATGCGGTTCCCCCGGCCGCCCACATCCTGCGGAATTCCGGATACCGGCCGAGTTCGGCGAGCAATTCGGTGGACCAGTCGGCGCCCGCGGACTGCCCGATGAGTCCGCGCAGCCAGTCCACGGTGAGCGCGGCCTCGCGCTCCCATTCGACCATCACCCGCTTGGACACCTCGTTGCCGAAGAACCACCGCAGGACGTTCACGTCCTCGACCAAGCCGGGAAAGACGGCGGCGTAGGCGTCGTTGCAGGACAGGACGTTCCACCGGGTGTCGAGATAGCCCGCCGCGTTGGGCTCGTGCATCGCGAGGCCGTTGCGCATGTCCTGGGTGATCTCGGCGCGCAACTCGGCGACCGTCGGTGCCGAGGCGACGGCCAGCCCGGCCAGGTCGAACAGGTGTCTGCGCTCGGCGTCGGAGAGCGGCGCGATCCGGTGCAGGTATCCGATGAGCGCTTCGACCACCACTTTCGTCGGGTGGGCGCGGTCGCCGCCCTCCAGGTGCGTGATGTAGCTGGAACTCACCCCCGCCGCGAAGGCCAGCTTTTCCCGGGACACCCGCCGGTCGTCGCGGAACCTCCGCAACAACCCGCCGAAGGTCGGCGGTCGCAGGAGATCGCCCGTCCCGGCTTCGGTCGACTTGCGTGACACAGCTATTCGCTCCTATGAAAACGTAGATGTATCAACCAGTTGGCTACTTCCAAGTGGCAGCGCTGCCGAATCCCTCGCGCTCGCGGCACTCGGGCCGCGATACCGTTGTCCATGGCTCCAATCGTCGATGATCCGAGCTGTTGTCCATAGCGGACGATATTAACTGATATACCTTCTTTATATTCCGCACCACGCATGTGTCATGGTTACATTTCAGCAATCTCACGGGGCGTGAAAAGCCACCTCCGCCAGTGCCATTCATGACGCCGCACGCCCGCTCGGCAGAGACAAGTCGCTCGACCGACCATTCGAATGCGCGCACGTACGGCGCTATATCCGACCGGTCGGTACCCGTTTGCCCCGCCTCGCTGTCGCCCAAAAGAATTGAGCGAATCGATTCGGAAATGGCCGCCGTTCGAGGACGCGCGTCACCCCGCCGCGGCGACCACCGCAGCGATTCGCTTCGCGCGTGTCTCCGGGCGCTTGGCCGACTCGATCGCGCCGACGAGCTGACGGCGCCGCGCATAGCAGAGCGCGTCGAAGGCGGGGCGCGCGCTCGCGGCGGTCGACGCCGCCGCGAGATCCTCCGGCACCTCGACCGTTCTGCGGTGTCGCGGCGCACGGTGACCGCGACGGTGTCACCGGGGCCTATGCGCCGCCGGTTCTACGGCAAACGAATGGCGAACGACACGGGTCTGGACGAATCGGGGTCCGGCATGGTAGCCACGAGGGCAGTGGGCGGCGCCACAATTCGGGCTCTCCGACCCCGCCGCGTTGTGTTAACGATTGTAAACCGCCCGAGAACCCCCGGTTTCGAAAGCTTCACCGACAAGGCCCCGAAACACCTGCCCGCTGCCGTATTTCGGCCGGTCAGCCCGCATCGGCCCAGGTCACGTGAATGTCACCGAAGGTCGGTCGCAACCGCCCAGTGACCGGCAGGTTGCCGCGACCTCACAACTCACCGGCGGCCTCCGCGCGCTGTGAGAGAATCGTTTGGCCGCGCGTCTTCACCTCCTTACAGTCGGTGCAACAGCCCGATTTCACAGCTCGAAGGGGGCGTCGTGGTTAACTCACGCACTCATGTTTCGGCACCCTCCGATCAGGCGGGCCCGCTTTCCTCCGACGCCGGTGACGCATTGCTCCGGCTGGGCAAATACTTTCAGCGCGGCGAGGTCTCCTCGGACCAGCGCAGCCTGCACAAGGTCGGCGGCCGCGGCGCCGACGACTTCTATCGCGACCGCTGGGCGCACGACAAGGTGGTGCGCTCCACGCACGGCGTGAACTGCACGGGCTCGTGCTCGTGGAAGATCTACGTCAAGGACGGCGTGATCACCTGGGAGTCGCAGCAGACCGACTACCCCTCGGTCGGCGCGGACAAGCCCGAGTACGAACCGCGCGGCTGCCCGCGCGGCGCGTCCTTCTCCTGGTACACCTACTCGCCGGCGCGGGTGCGTTACCCGTACGTGCGCGGCGCGCTGCTGGAGCTGTACCGCGAGGCCAAGGCCGAGCTCAAGGACCCCGTGCTGGCCTGGGAATCCATCGTGGAGGACCCGGCGAAGGCCAAGAAGTACAAATCCGCCCGCGGTAAGGGCGGTTTCGTGCGCGCCGAGTGGTGGGAGGCCGCCGAGATCGCCGCTGCGGCGCACGTGCACACCATCAAGCGCTACGGGCCCGACCGGGTCGCGGGCTTCTCGCCCATTCCGGCCATGTCGATGGTCAGCCACGCCGTCGGCGCCCGATTCATCTCGCTGCTCGGCGGGTCGATGCTGTCGTTCTACGACTGGTACGCCGACCTGCCCGTCGCCTCGCCGCAGGTGTTCGGCGACCAGACCGACGTGCCGGAATCGGCCGACTGGTTCGACGCGGGCTACCTGATCATGTGGGGCTCCAACGTGCCCGTCACCAGGACACCGGACGCGCACTACATGACAGAGGCCCGCTACCGCGGCCAGAAGGTGGTCGTGGTCTCCCCCGACTACGCCGACAACACCAAGTTCGCCGACGAGTGGGTGCCGGCGCGGCCGGGAACCGATGCGGCGCTTGCCATGTCGATGGGGCACGTGATCCTGAAGGAGTTCTTCCTCCAGCGCGACACCCCGCGGTTCCTCGACTACGTCAAGCGCTACACCGACCTGCCGTACCTGGTCTGCCTGGACGACCCGGCGGGCTGGGACGCCGAGGGCGTCTACCACCACGACGGCGCGCTGGCGGGCAAGTTCCTCACCGCCGCCGATCTCGGCGAGACCGTCGAGGGCGCGGAGCACAAGCCGGTGCTGCTGGACGACGCGGGAAATCCCGTGGTGCCCAACGGTTCTCTCGGCCACCGCTTCAACGAGGCGGACGCCGGCAAGTGGAACCTGGACCTGGGTGGTGTCGACCCGCTGCTCAGTCTTTATGGCGCGGAGGGCAATCAGCCCGTCGCGGTGCGGCTGCCGCGCTTCGACACCGACAAGGCGGGCGTGCTGCTGCGCGGCGTGCCGACGGTGACCGTCGCGGGCAAGCGCGTGACTACCGTGTTCGACCTGCTGCTTGCCCAGTACGGCGTTGGGCGCGACGGACTGCCCGGTGAATGGCCGACCGGCTACGACGACGCCTCCACCCCCTACACCCCCGCGTGGCAGGAGAACATCACCGGCGTCCCCGCCAAGCAGGCCGAGCGCATCGCGCGCGAATTCGCCGACAACGCCGACCGTTCCGGCGGTCGCTCGATGATCCTGATGGGCGCGGGCACCAACCACTGGTTCCACTCCGACCAGATCTACCGCGCCTTCTTCACCCTGACGCTGCTCACCGGCTGCCAGGGCGTGAACGGCGGCGGCTGGGCGCATTACGTCGGTCAGGAGAAGTGCCGTCCGGTGACCGGTTGGGCCACTTTGGCTTTCGGTCTGGACTGGCAGCGTCCGCCGCGTCAGATGCAGGGCACCGTGTTCTGGTACCTGACCAACGACCAGTGGCGCTACGACCCGTTCACCGCCGAGTCGTTCGCCTCGCCGCTCGGCAAGGGCGCGTTCGAGGGCCGCACCGCGGCCGACAACATCGCGCTGGCCAGCAGGCTCGGTTGGATGCCGAGCTACCCGACCTTCAACCGCAACCCGCTCGATCTCGTCGACGAGGCCGAGGCCGCGGGCACGACGCCCGCCGAGCACGTCGTCGCGGGCTTGAAGTCCGGCGAGCTGCGCTTCGCCTGCGAGGACCCCGACGCGCCGGAGAACTTCCCGCGCTGCCTGACGGTCTGGCGGGCCAACCTGCTCGGCTCGTCCGGCAAGGGCAACGAGTACTTCCACAAGCACCTGCTCGGCGCGGACTCCAACCTGCAGGCGGGCGAGGCGACCGGCGTGCGGCCGCAGGAGCTGGTCTGGCGCGACGAGGCGGCGACCGGAAAGCTGGATCTGCTGCTCTCCCTCGACTTCCGGATGACGAGCACCACGCTGTTCTCCGACATCGTGCTGCCAGCGGCCACCTGGTACGAGAAGCACGATCTCTCCTCTACCGACATGCACCCGTTCGTGCACGCGTTCTCCCCGGCCATCTCCCCGCCGTGGGAGGCCAAGACCGACTTCGAGGCGTTCCACCGGATCGCCCGCGGCTTCTCCTGGATGGCCGAGAAGCACCTCGGCAAGCGCAAGGACATCGTCGCGGTGCCGTTGCAGCACGACTCGCCCGATGCCCTCGCGCAGGCGGGCGGGCGCGTGCTGGACTGGAAAGCCGGTGACTGCGAACCGATTCCGGGCAAGACCATGCCGAAGCTGGTGGTCGTCGAGCGCGACTATCCGAAGGTGGCCGAGAAGATGGCCGCGCTCGGTCCGCTGGTCGACACACTCGGCCTGACCACCAAGGGCGTGACCACCCACCCGGATGCCGAGGTGGAGTACCTGGCGGGCATGAACGGCACGGTGGTTTCCGGTGTGGCGCAGGGCCGTCCGTCGCTGGCCAAGGACACCCACGCGGCCGAGGCCATCCTCGCCCTCTCCGGCACCACCAACGGCCGCCTCGCGGTCGAGGGCTTCGAGGCGTTGGAGCGGCGCACCGGCACCAAGATGGCCGACCTGGCCGCCGAGCACGAAGGCAAGCGAATCACCTTCGCCGACACCCAGGCTCGGCCGGTGCCGGTGATCACCTCGCCGGAATGGTCGGGCAGCGAGACCGGCGGACGCAGGTACTCGCCGTTCACCATCAACACCGAACGGCTCAAGCCCTGGCACACCCTCACCGGGCGCCAGCACTTCTACCTCGACCACGACTGGATGATCGAACTCGGCGAACAGCTGCCGATCTTCCGTCCGCCGCTGGACATGACCGCGCTGTTCAGCGAGCCGGGCGTGGGTTCGGTGACCGAGAAGGGCGTCACCGTCAGGTATCTGACGCCGCACTCGAAGTGGTCGATCCACTCCGCCTACCAGGACAACCTGCACATGCTGACGCTCTCGCGCGGCGGTCAGTCGATCTGGATGTCGGACAAGGACGCCGCCAAGATCGGTGTGGCCGACAACGATTGGATCGAGGCGATCAACCGCAACGGCATCGTCGTCGCGCGCGCCATCGTCTCGCACCGCATGCCAGAGGGCACCGTGTTCATGTACCACGCGCAGGACCGCGCGGTGGACGTACCGCGCATCGAGGGCACCCCCGAGGTGAACGACGCGCGCGGCAAGCGCGGCGGTATCCACAACGCGCTCACCCGGATCATGATCAAGCCCTCGCATCTCATCGGCGGGTACGCGCAGCAGTCCTTCGCGCTGAACTACCACGGCCCCACCGGAAATCAGCGCGACGAGGTGACGACTATTCGCAAGCGGTCGCAGAAGGTGGAGTACTGACATGAGCCCGACGAGGTGCCGACGCTCTGTCCGATTGCGGTCGCAGAAGGTGGAGTACTGACATGACCCCGACGAGGTGCCGACGCTCTGTCCGATTGCGGTCCCAGAAGGTGGAGTACTGATATGCGTGTCATGGCACAGCTCGCCATGGTGATGAACCTGGACAAGTGCATCGGCTGTCACACCTGCAGCGTCACCTGCAAGCAGGCGTGGACCAACCGAGGCGGCACCGAGTACGTCTGGTTCAACAACGTGGAAACCCGTCCTGGACAAGGCTATCCGCGGCAGTACCAGGACCAGGAGAAGTGGAAGGGCGGCTGGACGCTCACCAAGCGCGGCAAGCTGACCCTGAAGTCCGGCTCGCGCATGAAGCGGCTGCTCAACATCTTCGCCAACCCGGACCTGCCCACCGTGTCGGACTACTACGACCCGTGGAGCTACGACTACGACAACCTGCTGTCCTCCCCCGCCATCGACACCACGCCGGTGGCGCGGCCGAAATCGCTGATCACCGGCGAGGACACGAAGGTCACCTGGGGCGCGAACTGGGACGACGACCTCGGCTCCGGCCCCGAGCAGGTGGGCAAGGACCCGCTGCTGAACAAGCTCTCGGACAAGGTGAAATTGGAGTTCGAAGAGACCTTCATGTTCTACCTGCCGCGCATCTGCGAGCACTGCCTGAACCCGTCGTGCGCGGCGTCCTGCCCCTCCGGCGCGATCTACAAGCGCGCCGAGGACGGCATCGTGCTGGTGGACCAGGACAAGTGCCGCGGCTGGCGGCAGTGCATCACCGGCTGTCCGTACAAGAAGATCTACTTCAACCACAAGACGGGCAAGGCGGAGAAGTGCACCTTCTGCTACCCGCGCGTGGAGGTCGGCATTCCGACGGTGTGCTCGGAGACCTGCGTGGGTCGGCTGCGCTACATCGGCGTCATGCTCTACGACGCCGACAAGGTGCTCGAGGCCGCGTCGGTCACCGACACCAAGGACCTGTATCCCTCGCAGCTCGGCGTCTTCCTCAACCCGCACGACCCGCGCGTCATCGCGGAGGCCGAGCGCGCCGGTATCTCGCCGGAATGGATTCAGGCGGCGCAGGATTCGCCGGTCTACAAGCTGATCGTCGACTACCAGATCGCGCTGCCGCTGCACCCGGAATACCGGACCATGCCGATGGTGTGGTACGTGCCGCCGCTCTCGCCGGTGGTGGACGTGCTCACCGAGACCGGGCACGACGGGGAGAATCACGCGAACCTGTTCGGCGCCATCGACGCGCTGCGCATTCCGGTGGAGTACCTGGCGGAGCTGTTCACCGCGGGTGAGCTCGGCCCGGTGCGCGCGTCGCTGCAAAGGCTCGCCGCCATGCGGTCTTTCATGCGGTCGGTGAACCTCGGTGAGGAACCTGACCCCTCGATCGCGCCGTCGGTGCGGCTGGAGCCCGAGGAGATCGAGGCGCTGTACCGGCTGCTCGCCATCGCGAAGTACGAGCACCGCTACGTGATCCCGCAGGGTGCGACTTCGCAAGCGCACGAACTGGATTCGCTCGCCACCGGATGCAGTCTCGACACCGACGGCGGGCCCGGTATGACCGCGTTCGATCAGATGGTGGAGAAGTTCCATCTGACCGACACCAATGGTGCCGCGCCGGAGGAGAAGTCGAACCGGATCAATCTGCTCAACTGGGATGGCAAGAGCACCGAGGGGTTGATCCCGACCAGCAATGGCGCTGGGTCCAACGGTGCTGGGCGGAACGGCTCGGCCAACGGCGCCGGGCACGACGACGCAGAGGCGAACGGCAGCAACGGCGCTGCCGAGGTGGGGGCCGCGAACGGCAGCAACGGCGCTGCCGGGAACGGTTCGTCCGCAGGGGACGTGACCGCGGCGCCGAGCGGGGCCGCCAGATGAGTTTGCTGAAGCTGCGGCGGCGGCCCGAGCCCGCCGTGCGAATGGCGGAGCGGGACCGTCGCCTGGTGTGGCGGCTCGCCGCGCTGCTGCTGGACTACCCCGGCCGGGACCTGCTGGCCATGCTGGACGAATTGGACGGCGCGGCAGAGCAATTGCCGGACGAGGTTCGCCCGCAGCTGGCCGGTCTGCTGACCCACCTGCGCACGACGCCGCCGATCGACCTGGCCGCCGACTACGTCGCGACCTTCGACATGCGACGCCGCGCCAGCCTGCACCTGACCTTCTACGCCTACGGCGACACCCGCAAGCGGGGCATGGCGCTGCTGCGTTTCAAGCACGCCTACCGGCACGCCGGGGTGGAACTCGGCGATCAGGAACTGCCCGACCATCTGCCTGTGCTGCTCGAATTCGCCGCGACGGTGGACCCGATCGGCGGCGAGCGCCTGCTCGGCGAGCACCTGCCGGTCATCGAGCTGCTGCGACTCTCGTTGTCCGACAGCGGTTCTCCGTACGCGGGGGCGCTTGCCGCGGTGGTGGCGACACTGCCGCCGCTCACCACGGCCGATCGGCGGCGCATCGCCGAGCTCGCGGCCGAAGGTCCGCCGGAGGAAGAGGTCGGCCTGGAACCCTTCGCCATGGACCCCACGATGTTCGCTCAATCGGAAGGCCGTCGATGAACGCCGTCCCGCACTTGCCCGTCGAGTTGTGGCTGATCCTGCCGTACGTCGCGTTCACCTCGTTCGTGCTCGGCCACATCTGGCGCTACCGCAACGACCAGTTCGGCTGGACCACCCGGTCCTCGCAGATCTACGAGAGCAGGCTGCTGCGGTTGGGCAGCCCGCTGTTCCACTTCGGCATGCTCGGGGTGTTCTTCGGGCACGTGCTCGGCGTGCTGATTCCCGAGTCGTGGACCGCGGCCGTCGGCATCAGTGATCACACCTATCACCTGATCGCGGTGGGCGCCGGATCGGTGGCCGGTCTCTCCGTGCTGGCCGGTGTCGGCATTCTGCTGTACCGCCGGTTCACCGTGACGGCGGTGCGCAAAGCGACCACCGCCAACGACAAGCTGATGTACGCCCTGCTCACCGCCGCGCTGGTCACCGGACTGACCAATACCTGGGGCGCCAACCTGCTGTTCGGCACCTACAACTACCGGGAAACCGTCTCCCCCTGGTTCCGCAGCCTGTTCACCCTGAACCCGCAACCGGAACTGATGGTCGACACCCCGTGGCCGTTCCAGCTGCACGGGCTTGTCGTCCTGGTCCTGGTCGCCCTGTGGCCCTACACCCGCCTTGTCCACATGTTCAGCGCCCCCATCGGCTACCTCACCCGCCCCTACATCGTCTACCGCCACAAACAACCCAACGCCACCGACTCCCGCCGCTACGCAAAAGCCTGGGACGCCCCGGTCACCCCAGAACGCTGGCGCTGAGAACGGATTTCGTCCAAGAACCGGCTCCCTGGTCACGGCGACCAAGGGGCCGGTTCGGCGTTCTCACTGCCGGGTCAGCCGATGCGTTCGACGGCTTGGCCGGTTACGCGGGCGATCGTCTCGAAGTCCGAATCGGCGTGTAGCACGGTGAGCTTGTGGTGGACCGCGGTCACCGCGACCTGCAGATCGACCGGACCTGCGCATTGGTGCCAACCTTTGTCGGCGAGCCGACGCTGCAGATCGGCTGTGTCATCCCAGACCGAGTCGCGGATCGCGAAGTACGGGAAAGTTTCTCGAAGCAGACTGTCGGCCTCGTAGTAGGCCGGGCGTCCACCGACCGCGCGTAAGAACTCCTGCCGCACCGGTTCACAGATACCGACCAAGCCGGCCCCGACCACCTGATCCCACTCGGAGCCCGTCTGGTTGCGATAGAACCGGACCAGTGCGCTGGTGTCGGCGAGAAACAACTCGGTCATGCAACACGACCGTGCTGCGGTCCGTTCTCATCGATAGCGGTTAGGTCGATCTCCCCCGTAGCCACCATTTCGCGCATTCGCGCGACGGCTGCGGCCCGGCGTCGGCGGTCCACGATTTCGCGCAGCGCCGCGTTGACGGTATCGCGCTTTGTCGTGGTGCCCAGGTGACGGGCAGCCTCGGCGAGCGCCTCGTCGTCCACGTCGATGACGGTTCGAGCCATGTCATGCCTCCCCTCGATGCTGATATCTACTTTGAGAAAAAGATATCACGCCGACTGCGGTGGCGCGCCCACATTGGCCCACCGGCGACCGCTACGGACCCCTGTCCACCTGGATCGAAGGTGTGTTCGTCGTCGTGGATCGAGGTACTCAGGCGCAGGGTGGGGCCGGGGCGTCCTGGAAGAGAGGGGCGCCGGTTGGTGGGGCGTAGACGACGTCGAGGATCAGCGAGTCGGGGCCGAGGTTTTGGCCGATGTGGACGTTCCACTCCCCCGCGGGTTCGTAGATGAAGTCGCCCGTGCGATACACCGGCGCGACACAATCCGGGCCAGGGTGGGTGAGGGTGCCGGATCGGACGAAGCCGAAGACCGGCCCGTCGTGCCAATGCCATCCCGTCGACCCGCCCGGGCCGATGGTGATCTCCCGAACCACCAGATCGGTCCCCGCCACGAACGGCAGCAGACCGGCCGGAATCTGCGCCTGCCCGAGGGTGACCGCCGTGATATCCGACCCGGGCGTAGCCTCCGCCCGCGCCACACCGACCACCGCCCCGCCGACCACCGCCACCACGACGGCCCCACCCACCATGGACATCATCACCGCAGCGTATCGAGCCCCCGGCGGTCGAGAAAGGAAACGCGTCGATTCCGCCCGGACTGTCCGTTTCGGCGGACTCAGCGTGATGCGTTCAGCGCACGCGCGGCCTCCCTCGCCCCGCCCCAGCCCGCCCGATCATTACCGCACCCCCGCGGAACCGGCGCGCGGATCTACTTCTTGGTGGGGAGGGAGCGGGCGTAGCCGACGCCGCGGTCGACCCACTCACGCAGTGTGGTGTCATCACCGAGCGCCGCTGGGGCAACGTGGAGCCAGCCGTGCATTTCGCGGCCACCCATCGTCATGGTGGTGACGGAGTCGTCGTCGAGCAGACGCTCGGCTTCGGTTGGGTCGACGCGGACGAGTAGCCCGCCGTCGCGAACGGCCGACACCGCCATGTTGCCGCCGATCAGGAAGGCGAGGCCGCCGAACATCTTCTGTTCGGTGACGGCGAGTCCGGGGTCGATGTGGTCGCGGATTCGCTCGGCCAATTCCTCGTCGTATGCCATGGGTCACAGTGTGGACCCGGGTACCGACAGATCGAAGCCGGTCCTCATCCCACGCGCAGGAACCGCCCCGCCCGTTCGGTGCCCAGCCCGGGGTCGGCGCCGCCGGAGCCGAACACATACTTTCCGCCGATGAACACGGCGGTGACGGTCGCGTCGTTGCGGTTGACCATGCGGGACAGACCGGCGTAATGCGGGGCCGGGTGTTCGGCGTAGGTGTCCAGGGTGGCATCGAGATGGGCCGGGTCGATCACGACGGCGTCGGCACGGTCGCCGACGCGCAGGTGGCCCGCGTCCAGGCCGTACCAGTCGGCGAGTTCACCGGTCACGCGGTGGACCGCGTGTTCGAGGGTCATGAACGGCCGGTGCGCGCGTTCGGCGTCGTTGACGCGGCGCAGCAACCGCAGGCCGAAGTTGTAGAAGGCCATGTTGCGCAGGTGCGCGCCGGCGTCCGAGAAGCCGAGCTGGATGCCGGGATCCGCGGCGAAACGGTCGAGCACGGCGGGGCGGTGGTTGGAGATGGTGGTGCGCCACCGCACTTTGCCGCCGTGTTCCACGACGAGATCGAGGAACGCGTCGACCGGATGCAGGCCGCCGCGGTCGAGACCGACTTGACCGAAGGTCTTGCCGAGCACGGTTTCGTCGGGACATTCGACGATCTCGGCGTCGAAGAAGTCGCGATGCCAGACGCGGGGACCGTACTTCTTGTCGTAGTCCTTGCGGAACCACCGGCGGTAGTCTTCATCGCTCAGCAGGTGCTTGCGCTCTTCGAGCTGGTCGGCGAGATGCAGCGCCGCCGCTCCCGACCCGAACTCCTCGAACACCGGCAGGTCGATGCCGTCGGAGTACACCTCGAACGGCACCGGTAGGTGCTGCCAGCGGAAGTCGCCGCCGAGGGCGTTGACGGCGCGGGTCAGCGCCGGAAACACGTGCGCCACACCGGGAATCGCCTTCACATCGGCGGCGGAGAGCAGACTCACCTTCAGCGGTTCCCGCCACAGCCCGATGCTGCTCGCGGCCATCGCGACCAGGCTCTGCGGCCGTGCCACGTCGGGTCCGCCCTGCAGGGCGCGCCCGCGACGGCGCAGGATCGTGTTGAGCATGCCGCGTTCCCCGCGCGTCGCGTACGTCGAGGGCAGGGTGCGCGAGCGACACAGCTTCCCGTCGAGCTTGTCGAACAGCAACTGCTGGGAGGACATGCCGACGAAGCCCGCGTCGAGCGCTTCGGTGAGCGCGCGCCGCATCGTGGCGAGTTCGTCCGGCGTCGGCTTCACCTCGTGCCTGGTCGCGCGATCGAGTCCCATCACCGCGGCGCGGACGTCCGAATGTCCCAGGAAACTCGCCACATTCGGTCCGAGCGCCAGCGCGTCGAGCGCCGCGGCGTACTCCTCGGCGGTGCGCCAAGACTTCAGGTCGCCGATGGCCGCGACGACGTGTTCGCGCGGAATGGCTTCGACCCGGCCGAACAGATCGCCCGCCGTCTCCGCGTCGGCGTGCACCGTCGACAGCGAACACGATCCGAGCAGCACGGTCGTCACGCCGTGGCGCACCGATTCCGGCAGCGCCGGATCGAGCAGTACCTCCACGTCGTAGTGGGTGTGGATGTCGATCATGCCGGGGATCACCCACTGCCCGGCGGCGTCGACGACCCGGCCGCAGCCGGTCTCGTCGAGCGGTGCGGCCGACACCTGCGCCACTCTGCCGTCGCGGATGCCGAGGTGGCGGACCGCCGACGGGGCGCCGGTGCCGTCGAACCACCGGCCGCCCTTGATGATGCTGTCGAACATCGCCGACTCCCTACAGTTCGATCTCGCGTCGCACGACCTCGCCGATCGCCTTGCGCGACAACGGTTCCGTTTCGGCGAGGCCCGCCGACGTGACCTGAACCACAAAGTAGCACTGGCTGGACGTAGTGTCTAGTGAGTTTGCACGTCGTCTAAGATTGGTCCATGCCGACCGAACCGACCGGGACCCGCCGCGGCTCGCTGCGCGCGGAACAGAAGCGCCTGACCAGGGCGCGGATCGTCGACACCGCGCGCCACCTCTTCGAAACGCAGGGGTACTCGACCGTCCGCGTCGACGACATCGCCGCCGCCGTCGGTTGCAGCCGGGCGACCTTCTACCTGCACTTCACCGGCAAACCCGAGGTGCTGCGCGCCATCGCCGAGGCAGGCACCCTCGCCACCATCCGCCTGTTCTACGCCGACCTGGACCGGGTGCTCACCACCGGATCACGAGAAGCGTTCGCGGACTGGATGACCCGCGCCATCGACTGGTTCTTCGCGAACAAGGACATGCTTCCCGCCTGGGACGAGGCGACCGCGCTCGAGCCGGAATTCCGCGAGGTGGCGCGCGAGGGCATCATGACCCTCGCCGACAGCATGCCCGCCTATCTGTCCCGGTGGCCCGCCGAACGCAGGGACGAGGCGCGGCTACGCATCGAATTGCTTGTCGCGCAATTGGAGCGCTTCTTCACGCGCTGGGCCATGCAGGGGACGATCGACGTCTCCGCCGACCGAGCGGCCGAGGTACTGACCGACATCTGGTTCCCCGCCCTCTCGGCACCGGAACACGAACAGTCCGGCCCGTAGGCGCCCCCGACAGCGCCATAGGTCAGGGCCGCCTACCTCAGCGGCCCTGACCTGAGCGAATCCCTAAGTGCCGAGCCGCGAAACGCTCGAAACGAAGGCACTCAACGTACGCGAGTATCGACCATTTCCCGCACGGCCGCGCGATACCGATCCGCGATGAGCCGGACGACCGCGGGATGCACGCCGATGGGCTCGGCAACACCGTCCGCACCCGCCTCGTGCAGCCGCTGCTGGAACAGTCCGTGCGCCAGCAGATACGACGCGACGAACACCCGCCGCGCACCGGAGGCACGCAGGTCGGCGACGACTTCCGGGACCCGCGGCGCGCCGGTGGCGACGTAACCGATGCGCACCGGCGCACCCAGGTGCTCGGCCAGCATCGCGGCCGCCCGCCGAACGTCTTGCCGCGCACGGGCATCCGAGGAACCCGCCGCCGCGAACACGACGGCGTCACCGCGCCGCCAGCCCGCCGCGCGCAACCGCATCGCCATGATCCTGGCCAGCGCCGGATCCGGCCCCATGGCCGGGGTGACGGCCACCGCGTCGTGCCCGCTCTCGGCGACCTCGCGCGGCACGTCCTGGTAGACGTGGTAGCCGGAGGCGAGGAACGCCGGAACCACCACGGCGGGAACGGATTCCGCCGCACCGGTCAGATCGCGCAGCACCTCCGACGGCGACGGGCCGAGCACGTCGACGAAGGCGGTGCGGACCGCGGGCGCGTCGGTACCGTCGCCGCGCCCCGAAATCGCGGCGGCCGGTTCCGAAAGAGCCTGCGCCGCACCGAGTTCACGGGAGACGGCTTCGGCCAAGGCGGCGATCATCTCCACGCCCCTTGTGCTTCGGGTGCCGTGCGCCACCAGCACAAGGGCGGGGGTGCTCACCAGGTCCCCATCGGTTGCGGAGCGTACTTGGGGGCACGCGCGGGCGAGCCGACGCCGGGCACCTGCGGCCGCGCTTGCGGCACCTGGCGCGGATTGTTGTCGGTGCACTCGGCGGCGTCCAAGGCGAGCCGGTAGCCGCGCTTGACCACGGTCTGGATCGCCTTCGGCGTGCCGAGTCCGGCGCGCAGCCTGGCGATCGCGGTCTCCACGGCGTGCGTGTCGTCACCGCCGCCGGGCAGCGCGGAGAGCAGGTCCTCGCGGGACACCACGCGACCGGGCTGGCGAGCCAGCGAACGCATCAGCGCCATCGGCGCGGGCGCGAGCTGACGCACCTGACCGTCGACCACGACGCACGCGCCGCGCACGCTGATGTTGTGCCCCGCGGCCTGAATTCGGCTGGCGCGCCTCGGCAATTCCTCGGCCACGTGCCTGGCCAGCGCACCCAGTCGCGCCCGCCCCGGCATCGAGGTCGGCACGCCGAGCTCTTCCAGCGGCGCCGCGGTGATCGGGCCGACGCAGGCCGCGAGCACCCGGCCGCGCAGGGCGTGCAGCACACCCTCCAGCAGCCCGGTTTCCTTGGCGCGCATCAGCATCGACGCCACTGCGGGCGCGCTGGTGAAGGTCACACAGTCCAGGCTCGCGGTGACGATGGCCTCGATCAGCTGGTCCATCGGGCCCTGATCGGCGGGCGGGGTCCAGCGGTACACCGGCACCGGAACGACATCCGCTCCGGCACAACGCAATACCTCGCAGAAGTCCGGTACCGGCTCCCACTCGGTGGTCGCGCCGTGCAGCTGCACCGCGATGCGCACGCCCTCAACGCCCTCGGCAAGCAGGTGATCGAGCACCTCGGCCGAAGACTCGGAGGCGGGCGACCATTCCTCGCGCAGTTCCGCGGCGCGGATGGCGCCCTTGGCCTTCGGACCGCGCGCAAGCATGCGGGTGGCGGCCAGCGTGCTGCGCAGTTCCTCGGCCAGTCCCCAACCTTCGGCCGCCTCCATCCAGCCGCGGAAGCCGATGCCGGTGGTGGCGACGGTGATCTGCGGCGGCTCGGCGACGAGAGTCCTTGTGACGCGCTCCAATTCGTTGTCGTCGGCCAGCGGAATGATCCGGATGGCCGGCGCCGACACAATGGTGGCGCCCCTTCTGGTCAACAGGGTGGCGAACTCCTCGGCTCGCCGCGCCGCCGTGATGCCGACCGTGAATCCGGCGAGACAAGCGCCCGCTTCAGTTGTCGTCATGGATGCTCATCCGTCCGAGGAATCGAGCGCGACCGGCTCGTTGGAAACCGAAACGATGCCGTCGTCGACCCGCACCGCGTACACCGGCAGCGCCGCCGATTCATCGTCCAGGCAATGCCCATCGAGCAACGAGAACGCCTGCTTCAGCAGCGGCGAGGCCACGACGGGCACGCCGCCGCGATCACCGACGATCCCGCGCGACATCACGGCCGCGCGACCGAACGGATCGATATTGCCCACGGCGTACACGCTGCCGTCGGTCAGTCGGAACAGTGCGGCCTGCTGGCCACCCTTCAGCAATACCGCAACGCCGCGGCCTGGGATCAAATAGTCGAGTCGGCACGCTTGCGTCCAACCGGTGGCCGTAGCTGGCGAGATGCTGGGTGTATCGATCACGGTCATCGGGTTCCTCCTCCGAACGCCTTACTCATTGGTACCGGCGTCCTGTTTCCGCACGGTTAAGTCGTTATTTCCCGTGCGTGGCGGCCGGCATTTGTGGCACACCCAACAGCACCGGCACCTTCCGCTCGCCGCTGTCGTCGAACGAGATCGTCGGGTCGGCCTCCTCCGGCGCGTTGACGAAGGAGACGAAGCGGGAGAGCTTCTCCTCGTCCTCGAGCACCGCGGCCCACTCGTCCTTGTAACCGTCGACGTGCTTGGCCATGGCGGCCTCCAGCTCGTCGGCGATACCGAGGCTGTCCTCGCAGATGACCGCCTTGAGGTAGTCCAGGCCGCCCTCGAGCGCCTCCTGCCACGGCGCGGTGCGCTGCAGCCGGTCGGCGGTGCGGATGTAGAACATCAGGTAGCGGTCGATGTACTTGATCAGCGTCTCGTCGTCGAGCTCACCGGCAAGCAGCACCGCGTGCTTCGGCGTGAGACCGCCGTTGCCGCCGACGTAGAGGTTCCAGCCGTTCTCGGTGGCGATCACGCCGACGTCCTTGCCGCGCGCCTCGGCGCATTCGCGGGCGCAGCCGGACACGGCCAGCTTCAGCTTGTGCGGGGAACGCAGTCCGCGGTAACGCTTTTCGAGCAGCACGGCCATGCCGACCGAGTCCTGCTGGCCGTAGCGGCACCAGGTGGAGCCGACGCAGCTCTTGACGGTGCGCAGCGACTTGCCGTACGCGTGACCGGATTCCATGCCCGCGTCCACCAGCCGCTGCCAGATCCGCGGCAGCTGCTCGACGCGCGCGCCGAACAGGTCGATGCGCTGGCCGCCGGTGACCTTGACGTAGAGGCCGAATTCCTTGGCCACCTCGCCGATGGTGATCAGCTGCTCGGCGGTCACCTCACCGCCGGGCATCCGAGGCACCACCGAGTAGGTGCCGTTCTTCTGCAGGTTGGCAAGGAAGTGGTCGTTGGTGTCCTGCAGCGCGGCCTGCTCACCGTCGAGAATGTGGTCGCTCGAGGTGGAGGCGAGGATGGAGGCCACGGTCGGCTTGCAGATGTCGCAGCCGGTGCCCTTGCCGTACTTGGCGATCAGGCCCGAGAACGTGCGGATGCCGGTGACCTGAACGATCTGGAACAGCTCGGCGCGCGACTGGGTGAAGTGCTCGCACAGCGACTTGGAGACCTCGACGCCGGACTGCTCGAGCAGCTTCTTGAGCATCGGCACGCAGCCACCACAGGAGGTGCCCGCGTTGGTGCAGCTCTTGATGGCGGGCACGTCGCAAGCACCCTCGGCGATGGCGCCGCAGATCGAGCCCTTGCTGACGTTGTTGCACGAGCAGATCTGCGCGTCGTCGGGCAGCGCGTCCGCGCCGAGTTCCGCGCCCGCCGGGGAGATCAGCGAGGCGGGATCGGCGGGCAGCGGACGACCGACCAGCGGACGCAGCGCGGAGTACGCGGACGCGTCGCCGACCAGGATGCCGCCGAGCAGGATCTGCGCGTCGTCGGAGACGACGAGCTTGGCGTAGGTGCCCTTGGCCGCGTCGTGCAGCACGACCGACAGCGCGCCCTCGGTGGTGCCGTGCGCGTCACCGAAGCTGGCCACGTCGACGCCGAGCAGCTTCAGCTTGGTGGACATGTCGGCGCCGGGGAATTCGCCTGCGCCGCCGAGCAGCCGGTCGGCCACCACCTCGGCGGTGCTGTAGCCGGGGGCGACCAGGCCGTAGCAGACGCCCTCGACCGCGGCGCACTCGCCGATGGCCCAGATGTTCGGGTCCGAGGTCTGCAGACCCAGGTCGGTGACGATGCCGCCGCGCGGACCGACCTCGATGCCCGCGTCGCGGGCGATCTGGTCGCGGGGACGGATGCCCGCGGAGAACACCACGAGCGAGGCGTTGTCGATGGTCGACTCGTCGGAGAGGGTCAGCTTCAGCTTGCCGTCACCCGCGGCCTCGATCGACTGGGTGCCGACGCCGGTGTGCACGTTCAGGCCGAGGTCGGTGACCAAGCGCTCCAGGATCGCGCCACCGCCCGCGTCGACCTGCGCGGGCATCAGCCGGTCGTTGAACTCGATGACGTGCGGGGTCATGCCGAGCAGGCGCAGCGCGTTGGCCGCCTCCAAGCCGAGCAGACCGCCGCCGATCACCACGCCGACCGCGCCGGGACCGGCCGCCTCCGCGGTGGCGCGGATCCCGTCCAGGTCCTCGATGGTGCGGTAGACGAAGCAGCCGTCCAGGTCGTGGCCGGGCACCGGCGGCACGAAGGCATAGGACCCGGTGGCCAGCACCAGCGCGTCGTAGGCGATGGTGTCGCCCGCCGAGGTGACGACCTTGCGCGCGTCGCGGTCGATGCTCTCGGCGCGCTGGCCGAGGCGCAGCTCGACGAGTGCGTCACCGGCGTACTCGTTGCCGGGCAGCGCGAGCAGGCTCGGATCCCAGCTGCCGACGTAGGACGAGAGTCCGACGCGGTCGTAGGCGGGCAGCTGCTCCTCGCTGAGGATGACGATCTGCCACTGGTCGGCTTCGTCACGCGAGCGCAGTGCCTCGACGAAACGGTGCCCGACCATGCCGTGGCCGACGACCACCGCGGTCTTGCGCTGGGCGGGATCGACTGTGGGGTTCATGGTGACCTCCCTGGGGATGGTTCGGGCGTCAGGCGCGAGCCGACGAGTTGGACTTGGTTGCGGCGGCCTCGGCCTCGAGGACCAGCGCCTCGGCCTCGTGCACGACATCGCTGTCGACGGCCATGGTGGGACGGCGGAGGAAGACCAACCAGGTCACCGCGGCGCAGGCGACGTAGAAGGCCATGAACACCCAGAAGGCGGTGGTGGCCGAGTTGGTCGAGGCGTAGGAGGAGCGCAGCACCAAGTTGATGCCGACGCCGCCGAGCGCACCGATGGCGCCGACGACGCCGATGAGCGCGCCTGAGGTGTTCTGCGACCAGGCGGCCTGCTCGGCGGGGCTCGCGTCCAGGCTCTTGGACTTGGCGTCGAACACCGACGGGATGATCTTGGTGACCGCGCCGTTGCCGAAGCCGGAGAGCACGAACAGGGCGATGAAGCCGATGACCATCACGGTCATCACGGCGCCGCTGGCGACGCCGCCGTTGCCGTCGGCCACGGTGCTGGCGATCCCGACCACGAGGGTGGCGGCCATCATCGCGCCGAAGACGACCAAGGTGACCCGGCTTCCGCCGATCCGGTCGGCCCACTTGCCGCCGTACGGGCGGGCCAGCGAACCGAGCAGCGGGCCGATGAACGCGATCGACGCGGCGTGCACGGCGGCCTGTGCTGCGGTGTCGCCGCCGGCCTTGAAGCTGATCTGCAAGATCTGGGCGAAGGCGAAGCTGTAGCCGATGAACGAACCGAAGGTGCCGATGTAGAGGAAGGCGATGGCCCAGGACTGCGGCACCTTCAGCGCCGTCACCATGTAGGACAGGTCGGCCTTCTGGTTCTTCAGGTTGTCCATGTAGAGCGCGGCGCCGACAGCGGTCAGCGCGACGAGCACCAGGTAGATGGCGCAGATCAGGGCGCCGTAGCCGTCGCCGAGGGTCGCGAGGACCAGCAGGCCGAGCAGCTGGATGACCGGAACGCCGATGTTGCCGCCCGCGGCGTTCAGACCGAGGGCCCAGCCCTTGAGTCGCTGCGGGTAGAAGGCGTTGATGTTGGTCATCGAGGAGGCGAAGTTGCCGCCGCCGAAGCCCGCGAACGCGGCCACGATCAGGAAGGTGGTGTAGGAGGTGCCCGGCTGGTTGACGAAGTACAGCGTCAGCAGCGTCGGGATGACCAGCAGGAACGCGCTGAAGATGGTCCAGTTGCGTCCGCCGAACCGGGCGGTGGCCACGGTGTAGGGAATGCGCAGCAAGCCGCCGACCAGCGTCGGCACCGCGGCGAGGAAGAACTTGCCCGCGGGATCGATGCCGAACTTGTCGGCGGGCATGAACAGCACCATCACCGACCAGATCGACCAGACCGAGAATCCGACGTGCTCGGCGAAGACGGACCAGATCAGGTTGCGCTTGGCAATATCTTTGCCGCCCGCCTCCCAGGCCGCGACGTCCTCGGCATCCCAGTGCTCGATGTTGTGGTTACGCGTCAGCGTGCTCAACAAGGGCCTCCCAAAATCGGTTGGCCCCAACGGTAGGAAACAGGTATTGCCGAAATGCTGCGGTAAATGACCGCCAAATCAACGGTTGCTCACGATTCCCCGGATATCGGGGTGAGTTTCAACGTTATGTTTCACCCGTGTGACACAAGCGTTTCCACGGGTGACAAACAGCCGATCTCGCGCACAACGGCCGGTGAGGTGTGACGCGCACAGCATGCGCCGCACCGCACCGGCACGCAACTCGAACCGGGAGATTCCGCCGGATCAGTTCCAGGTGTCCTCGAGCATGCGCGGCTTGCATGCCTGCCACGCGCCCACCAGCAACACCAGCACCGCGACGCTCAGCATCGCGAACGGCGCGAGCCAGCCGCCCGTTGCGGTGTGCAGCATGCCGAACAGCAACGGGCCAGCGCACGCCACCGCGTAACCGACGCCCTGGGTGAAGCCGGACAGCGCCGCCGAGCCGCGCGGGGTCTTGGTGCGCAGATTGATGAGGGTGAGCGCCATCGGGAAGGTGCTCGGGCCGAGGCCGAGAATCAGCACCCACAGCACTGGCGCGCCCATCGGCGCGATCAGCAGGCCCGCGAAAGCGGTGAAGAACAAGGCCGCGCAGCCGACGACAACGGGGAACGGATTGCGGAAGCGCGCGACGATCGTCGGCGCCGAGAGCGCGGCCACCAGGCCGACAAGGGCGAACAGGCCGACCATGGTGCCGCCGAACGCCGCGCTCGCGCCCGCTTCGCTCAGGATCTTGGGCAGCCAGGCGAAGATCGCGTAGGTGGTCAGCGAGGTCATGCCGAACATGCCCGCCATCCCCCAGGCGACCGGCGAACGCCAGACGCGGCCCGCCGGCTCTTCGCCTTCGGCGGGCAAACCGGTGGTATCGACCACGTCGCGGCCGCGCCGATCGCGCAGCACTTTGATCCACGGCAGCGCGGCGGCGAAGCCGAGCAGCGCCCACAGACCGATCGAGATCCGCCAGCCGTGCGCCTCGGCGACCGGCACGGCGATCAGCGCGGGCACGACGGTGCCGAGTTGCACCATGGTGATGTAGAGCGAGCTGATGACCGCGAGCCGGTCCGGGAAGTACCGCTTGACCAGCGGCGGGATCACCACGTTGCCGATGCCCATGCCGCCGAGCGCGAGCGCGGAGAAGATCAGCAGTTCGGCGGTGCCGTGCGTCGTGGCCCGGATCAGCATGCCGAGGCCTGCCATCAGCATCGCGGTCAGCGCGGTCCGCTCCAGGCCGATGCGGCGCACCAGGATCGGGGTCAGCAGGCCGGAGAGGGCGAACATCGCGGTCGGGATCATGCCGAAGACGCCGACGACCGCGGTCGAGTAGCCGATGTCCGCGCCGATCCGCTCGGCAAGCGGACTGAACGCCGTGACGGCGACGCGCAGGACCAGTGCGGACATCACGATCGCGGTCAGGACGAGTAGTCGACCCTCGACGAGCGCGCGCCTGCGTTGCTCGAGAACGGCGGAATCCTGGCGGGTCGCGGTGTTCGAGAGGGTCGCTGTCACCGAGAAATCATAGGATGACCCCATGATCGGCGGCAACAATTTGTGACGGGCGGTACTCTGTTTCGGTGCAACCCGTCCGGCGCACCAGCCTCATCGCCCAGGTAACCGAACAGCTGCGTGCCGAAATACGTTCCGGCCGTTGGGCTATCGGCTCCCGCATCCCGACGGAGCCGGAGCTCACCGAGCTCACCGGCACCGGCCGAAATACGGTGCGCGAGGCCGTCCAGGCGCTCGTGCACGCGGGCATGCTGGAACGACGCCAAGGTTCGGGCACCTATGTGATCGCGGCCTCGGAAGTCGGCGGCACCCTCGGCAAGTACTTCGCCGACGCCGAGGAGCGCGACGTCCTCGAACTGCGCCTCGCGCTGGACACCACCGCCGCCGCGCTCGCCGCGCGCCGCCGCGACGACGCCGACATCGCGAACCTGCGCAGGTTGCTCGAGGAACGCAGCCACCACTGGGACGCGGACACCCACAGCGCCATCGCCGCCGACGTTGCGCTGCACCGCGCGATCGTGGTCGCCAGCCACAACGCCGTGTATCTCGAGTTCTACGACTCACTGCTGCCCACCATCGAACAGGTGATCCGCTCCCGGACTTCGAAATCCGACGATTCCTACGACGCCGAGCACAACGAACTGGTGCAGGCTGTCGTCGACGGCGACGCCGATCGCGCCGCGCAGGCCGCGCGCTGCTTCCTCGGATCGCTCATCGCGGAATACCCGGACGCCCGATAGTTCCGACCGGTCCCGCGGCGCGATCGCCAGGTAACCAACTGGTCACTGAGGGCGTTCCCCCCATGTGAGTCGGATTTGCCTGGAACGTCATCGAAGGCCACGGGCCCGCAACAACTGGCTTCTACCTTTGTCTCGACCGTACAAAGGCAACTCGACGGCCCCTCCCCGACTTGGATGGGCGTCCCGAGACGAATCAACGTCGCAACGGCGCGACGATTGCCGCGATGAGGGTCGGTCGAGCCTAATCGAGAGGAAGCCGATGACTGCCACAGTTGCTGCCACCGGCCAGCAGTCGGAATCGTTCAGCCACCAGAAGCGTGGCCGCTGGCTGGACCACTGGGAACCGGACAACCTGAAGTTCTGGGAATCGGGCGGGAAACTGACCGCGCGCAAGAACCTGGCCTTCTCGGTCTTCGCCGAGAACCTCGGCTTCAGCGTGTGGGTCATCTGGGGCACCGTGGTCACCAGCATGGGCGCCGCGGGCTTCGACTTCCTCGCCGGGCTCGGCAAGGGCAACCCCGTCGCGGTCAGCAACGCGCTGCTGCTCACCTCCACCCCGACGCTCGTCGGTGCGGCGCTGCGCATTCCGTACACCTTCGCCATTCCGAAGTTCGGCGGGCGCGCCTTCACCGCGTTCAGCGCGGCCATGCTGCTCATCCCGACGCTCGGCCTGGCCTACTTCGTGAACCAGCCCGGCACGCCGATGTGGGTGTTCATGGTGCTCGCGGCGCTGGCCGGCTTCGGCGGCGGCAACTTCTCCTCGTCGATGGCCAACATCTCGTTCTTCTTCCCGGAAGGGAAAAAGGGCGCGGCCCTTGGTATCAACGCCGCGGGCGGCAACCTCGGCGTCGCGCAGACCCAGCTGGTACTTCCGCTGCTGATCACCCTCGGCACCCATCTCACGGCCAAGGATCCGGCGGGCTACCGCTTCGGCATCACGCTCTCGGTGCTGGTCTGGGTGCCGTTCATCCTGATCGCCACCTTCGGCGCGCTGCGCTACATGGACAGCATCAGCACCGCGAAGTCCGACGGCAAGTCCTACAAGCTGGCGCTCACCAACCGGCACACCTGGGTGATGTCGTTCCTCTACATCGGCACCTTCGGTTCCTTCATCGGTTTCTCCTTCGCCTTCCCCACCCTCATCAAGGCCAACTTCCCCGACCTGGCGAAGATCGGCTGGATCACCACCCTCGGCAACTTGGCCTTCCTCGGCGCCTTCGTCGGCTCGTTCAGCCGCCCGTTCGGCGGGTGGATCTCCGACAAGGTCGGCGGCGCGAAGATCACCGTGATCGTCTTCGGTGGCATGGCCGCCGCGGTCGCCGCGATCATGGCGGCACTCGAGCTGAAGAGCTTCCCGCTCTACCTGATCGCCTTCCTCGCGCTGTTCATCATGACCGGCATCGGCAACGGCTCCACCTACCGCATGATCCCGTCCATCTTCAACGCGGAGGCCAAGAAGTACGCCTCCGAGCACGGCATGGACATCGCCGAGGCCGCGGCGTCGGCCAAGCGACAGGCGGGCGCGGCGATCGGTGTCATCGGCGCGATCGGCGCCTCCGGCGGGTACCTGTTGCAGCAGGCACTTCGCTTGTCCAACATCAACTTCGGCAGCATGGCGCCCGCCTTCTGGGCCTACTCGGCGGCGTTCATCGTGATGGCGGGGGTCACCTGGTTCTTCTACCTGCGTTCCTCGTTCGCCATCGGCCGCGTCCCCTCGCTGGCCTACGCGAAGGTGTAACCCGCATCACCGTCCGGCGTTCGGACCGAACCCCGAACGCCGGTCGGGGCAAAGCGATCCCGATTTCCCCTCCGGGACCGCCACGCCCCCGTTCGACCCGAATGCCGCTGGGAAGAGTATCCTCCCAGCGGCATTCGGCGTCCGCGGGCAACTTCCTGGCTGTCACCACCACGTCGGCTAGCCCCCTGGATTCCGAACCCCACAGCGCAACAACGCTTTACGCTGGAGCACAGACTCACGAGGGGCGACAGAGGTGAGCCGTTGGATATCGGGACAGGGGCGGGGGCAGGGCCGGTGTTCCGTACCGCACAGCTCGATGACCTCGAAGACATCGCCGCGCTGGAGCGGGAACAGTTCGATGATCAATCGCTGTCCTACGTCGCGCTGCGCCAACTGTTCGAATTGCACGGAACGAACTGGGTGGTCGCCGAACTCGACGGCGCCGTGCGCGGCTACGCGCTGGTCGGCGTCGACGCCGGGCGCCGCGGCTGGGTCATGGGACTCGCGGTCGCCACGAACTACCACGGGCGCAAGCTCGGCCGCGCGCTGCTGGAACTGGCCGTGGCGAGATGCCGCGCCGCGCCGGTCGACAGCGTGTACCTCACGGTGCGGCCCTCCGACGAGATCGCGAGCAGGCTGTACAAATCCGTCGGATTCGAACTGGCCGAGCACGACGAGCAGTATTTCGGTCCGGGCCAGCCGCGCGACGTGCTGCGGTACCGAATCCGCCGGGCGCCGACGGGCCCGCCGTTGTCCTCCGCCGACCCGCGCTGGCTGAAACCGGGCCCGGGCAGATAGCCGAAATACATTGCTATCGTGGAAAAGACGTCGTAACCGACGTTGTTCCACCGGGGGAGAAGCATCATGATCGACCATCCGGATCAGTCGTCACTGCCGTTCGTCGCGTCGATGACAACCCGGATCAACCGCCACGCCGCCGCCTACGCGTCCGAGATCGCCGAGCACCTGGCCACCGCGCATGATCACCGGCCGGAGCAGCTGCTGCTCGACTCCTTCAACACCCACGTGGAAACCGTTCTCACCAGCTACGATCCGCCCAGCGTCCGCCGACGCGGTGACAGCTTGGTGTTCGCCGACAGCTATGCCGAGGCGCGGTCGCCGCTGCCGGGGGCGCGCCGACCCAACGACGTGCCTGTCGAATTCCTCGCCGCCCTGCTCGCCGCCGAGGTCGAGTTTCGTGGACCGCTGCGATTGAGCCGCACGCAGAACACCATGCTCGCGAGGGTGTACGAACGCCTCGGCGAATGTCTTTCCGCTACCGGCTTGCCCGGCCACGCGACCTTGGCGTTCGGCCGCGCCACCGGCCTGCACCGGCAGAACGAAGACGAGGACGCGGCCGACCGCTGCGGTCTCGCGCGCGCCCGCGCCCAGTGCCGTGCCCGCCATCCGCGCTGGCGCCGGATCGGCGGCCAGCTCTCGGACCTGTTGTGCGGCTACGGGTATCGGCCGTTTCGGCTGCTGATGTGGATGCTGCTGCAACTGCTGCTGTTCACCGTGGCCATCAGCTGGCTCGCGGACACGGCGCTGCACTCGAGCCTGTACCTGTGTTTGATCAACTTCCTCAATCCGGCGGGCATGGGCGACACCGAAGCCGTCGGGCGGACGGGACGCGCGCTGCTCGTCGTCGAGTCGTACGCGGGGACGGTGTCGATGTCGGTGTTCTTCGCGCTGTTGGTGCGCCGGTGGTTCCGGCTGTGACCGGCCGCCGTGCCGCTCACCACGGCGCTGCCGCGACCTTCGCGTCACGCAGCGCCGCCAACGTGGCGACCGCCAGGCGATCGCGTAGCTGACCGACGCTCATCCGCCATTGGCGGTCGAATCCCGGTTCGGCGTGCAGCTGCTTCCAGAGTTCGCGCAGACCGGGCGGGCTGTGCACGCCGGGCATCCACAGATGAGCGAGATGCTCGAGGATGGCGGACAGGATCCGCGCCGATTCCGCACTTCCCGCCGGGTGCCGGTTGGTCTCCTCGATCGCCGTTCCCGCGGCGGTCAGCAGCCAGTCGTGCACGGCCAGGTCGGCGCAAAACCGCTGCGCGAGAGGCAGATCCGCCGGATCGCGCACGGTCACCCGGACAGTGCGCAGCGCGCCATCCTCGAGCCGCATCCGCACTTCGGGCTCCGCGTCCGTTCCGGCGTAACGCGCGACCCAGCGCAATCGTGTCGACCCGGCCAGCAAGGGCTGCTGCTGATCGAGCAAGGGATGGACGCGAACCGCGGCCAGGGTTCGCTCGCTGATCGAGCACAGATCCAAGGTGTCGGCGATTTCCGGAACGGCGAGGAAGCCGTCGGCGAGGTCCTCGGGCGTCCCCGGTTTGGTCTTGGTGACCACCTCGGTCACGCCGACCCGGCTCAGATAGTGCGACCACGGCTGCCGTTGGGTCTGCTCGGCCCGCCGGACGGTGGTGCGCGCACAACTCTGCAGCACTCGGCCGCCGTACACGACAGCCTCGGTGGCCACCGTTCCGATCGCGTGCACCGTAGCGCCCGAGACGGTCGCCAACCTGCAGTCCACTCCGCACACCGTGGTCGGCGAGATCGCCAACGGAATCGGGCGCGCGCGAGTGGAGACGAGGCTGCCCGGCATCAGGGCGGCGAGCAGACCTTCGACTTCGGTCGCGTTCAACGTCCCGGAATCGGGCACGAGGCAGGTGTGGATCTCGCCGAGCAGTATCAGCGCGTCGGCGGGCACGGTCCGCCCGCCGGTCCCGTTCGTCATCGCCGCCGACCCGTCAGGATCCCGGCAGGAGCACGTGCCCCAGCCGCTCGGTGACCTTGCGCGGCACGGTGACGCCCTCGGCCACACCGCTCCAGATCGCTTCATCGATCACCGCGTCGTCCACCTTGACGTGGGCGAGGATGACCCGGACCGCGTGCTCGATCTCCACATAGCGGTGCGGCAGGATCGACATCGATTCGAAGGCCGAGAACGGATCCGCCTCCGGGTTCAATCGCACCACGGTCGGCAGGTCGCGCCAGCTCTCCGGCCAGCCCGCCGCCGGGTCCCACTCCTGCGGCTCGGCGACGGCCGCGCCTTCGTAGCGAAGCATGCCGAGCCGGAGCAGCTGCCATATCGAAGCGAGGAACGGACACGACCACACCCGCTGCTGCCCGGGCCGCGCCCTGGTCTTCTTCGTCGGCGGAGCCCACAACTGTGCGTCGAGGAAAATGGAATGCTCACGCCGCCCGTATTCCTCGGCAGGCCGGTACTTTTCGAGACGCATCGCCTGCTGTGGCTCGTCGTCGGAGGAACGGCGGCCATTGCACAACCATCCGGAGACGTCGGTAGGCGGTCTACGGCCGGTCGTGTTCTGTACCGGCTCGGGCACAACGCGCGCGGACACCATCTCCGCCAACGGAATCCGAATGCCCGTGGCGACGCCATCGGTATAGACCGGCGCCTCGAAACATCCTTCCTCACGCGCCAGGTAATCGATGCGCATATCGCATTCCGCGGCCGCGGCCAAGAGCTTGCCGATGATCCGCGCCGGGTCGGTGTCCGGCCCGAAGTAATCGTCGACAAGAAAGCAAGTACTGACTTTCGTGTTCCTGCCGTATCGGCGCCTGACTTTGGCCTCGATGAAATCCAGGTACTCCTTGACTTCCCGGAATTGCGCCCTGATCCGATCCTCACCATTGGTGAGATCGTTCATGTAGAAATGCCCCACTTCGATGGATACATGCGACATCGGCACCGCGGCGATTCGTGCGCTCGCGGTCGCCTCGCTGTACCGTGCGGCGATGTCCACTGGCAGTCCAGACCTTTCCTGTGCTGGTGTAGATCAGAACGTTTCCCACACGGCGGGATCGGTGAGCCTGCGGGCGAGTTCGCCGAACGCGCCGACCGTCGTCTCGTTCGCTATCTGCGCGTCGACGTCCGCGTCGACGAGAACTTGCTCGCGCCACTGCAGGACCGGCTCCATCGGCGTCTCGCCGAGCAGCGTGTCGGCACCGAGCTTCTTGACCGAGGCGAGCCGCTTGAGCGCCTGATGCTGCTCGAGCAGCCACCGGGCCTGGGCGGGTTTCTCGCTGCTCGCGCCGCGGAACGGGTCGGGTACCGCGGTCCGCACATACCGGATCGATTCGGTGAGGTGCACCAGGTCGTGCCCGTACTCGACGCCGGAGCTGAGCAGGCCGTTCGGACCGTGCACCAGGGCGCTGGTCGCCATGATGTGCTGGCGCGTCCACCGGTGGAAGACCAGCCACCGCGACACCGCGCCTGCCAGCTGCCGCCGCGCCGTCGCCTGCAGCACCAACTGCGCGGCTGCCGAGCGCCCTGCGCTGAGATCGACCAGGACGACGTGGAATTCGGACAACGCCTCCGTCAGCAGGGCGAGGCAGCGCTCCACCATGTCGTGACCCGCGCCGAGAAATTCCGCGCCGCCCTCGTCACCGGGAAAAAGGACCAGCTTTCCGGATCGGGTCGGCATCTGCCGCAATGCGCCGCGATCCGATTTCGCGCGCACGTCGACCCGTGTCGCGGTGCCCTTCTCCCCCAGCAGATAGCTGTGTAATCCAGCGCCGCCGGAAACGCCACGTTCGACCGCGCTGACTTCGAAGAGCGCGCCTGCCGTCGGCGAACCGAAGTCGAAATCGAGGTAGGCGACGTTCTTTCCGCCGAGACACAAACGGTAGGCGAGATTGCAGCTGGTCACCGATCGGCCGGTGCCGCCCTTGTCCGATGTCGCGAAGACGAGCATGGATCAGCGGCTCCTCATCGCGTCCTGGTCCGCGTAGGACAGTTCCTCGAGTTCCTCCAGCGCCTTCATGGCCAAACTCGCCGAGGTACCCGGCTTCTCGGTGACCAGCTCGCGCGCCCGGTTCACCCGCCGCTCGATCCGCGCGAGGGCTCGGCGATTCGCCGAGTGGTCCACCGCGCTGACGCCGAGCAGTTCCTGGTTCAGCAGGTGCTCGGCCTCGCTCAGGTAAGCGACCGCGTCGTCCACCAGAGCCGGGGGACGCAACGGCAGCGAACGATAGGTGCGTGCGGCCGTGATCAGGCACTCGACGACGCGCTCGGTCAAATACCACGACGGCGCGGTCACGGCGGTGTCGTCGACACCGAAAGCACGCGCCGCGTCGTCCCACAGGCCCGTGGCGGGACCCTCCTGGATCTTCCTCGCTTCGAGGTGCTGCATCACCGATTTCGCCAACTCCATCAGGCGGTGCCGGGCGGTGACGTTGCCCGACAGCCGCGCCGCCTGCAGGATGCGTTTGAGCAGAACCGGCGCGTAGTCCGAGACGACCCAGGCCAGTCGCGGGCCGTCGTCCACCTTCTCCGAGCCGACGAGCGACATCGGCACGCCGGGGACGTGCAGCTGCACGACCGGATCGTCGTGCGTGAAGCGACGAATGAGCTTGCCGCGCTTGGCCAGCTCGTCGAAGATGTCGACCGCCCTGGTCAGGTCCTCGTCGTTGGCGGTGCGGTTCACCAGATCCTGGATGAGCACGGCGGAGACCACGAGACTGTAGTAGTCGGATTCCTCGCCGTCGGAGGTCCGCCACGGAATGTCTTCCAGTGGCCAGCGACCTGGGCCGAACCGCGCCACCGTCGACCAGTAGAGCTGGGTCAGATGCCAGCGGGTCTGCAACGCCTCGGCGAGCCTGCGCTGTTCGTCGTCGAGCAGGTCGAGCTGCCTGGTTCGCTGCGAGGTGAGGTCGTTGATGCCGTCCAACGCGACGACGGTGAAATACAGGTACGGCCGGGGGTCCGCGACACCGGAGCGACTCGCTATCCGTCGCGCGGAGAAATCGATGGTCGTCGCTCCGTCGACCACACCCCAGCTCCAGCCGCACTCGAAAAGCCTTTGCTCATCCCATAATTCGACACCGGGGATGGTGGCAAGAGTGACATCGCTGCGCAGCTGGGTCCGCACCGGTTCGAGAGCGCGGACCAGAGCGTCGAGCAGCAGCCGCTCGGGCATGCCGGTCTGGTTCATCATGCCCAGGATCGCTTGTCCCGCATCGTCTCTGGGATCGACGGTGTTCACGACGAAGCTGCGAAGCAGGCCGATCATCGCCGCGGTGAGCCGGGTGCCGACGTCACCGACGAGCGCCTCGATCCGGCGTTCGAGGGCGCGGGCTTCCTCGTAGGTCTGGCTCTTCACGTAGACCTGGTAGACCCGCAGGAAGCCGAGGGCCGCGATGCACAAGGTCAGCGACATCGAGTACGAATCGACGATCTCGATCGCGCGCTGTTCCTCGGTCGGCGGGACTTCCGCGCCGCCGCGCAGATAGCTCCCGGCCGCGAAGTTCGGTTCACCGTCCGGATCGGTGTAGCGCTGGACGTAATCCTCCAGCACCCGCACGATCACTTCGCCGATGCGCGGCGGTCCGCCCAGTGCTTCCAGTGCCGCCGCGACATCCTCGGCCGTGTCGTTCGGACGATCGAGGGAAAGCATGCTGATCTCGGTGGCCGGGTAGAGCAGGCAGAGCAGTTGTTCGGCGTCACTGATCGAATTCGGGGCCTCGCGTCCACCCCATTGCCACGCGCCGTCTCGATAGCACGTCGAGATCAGCGACTGCCAGACATTCAGAACCTGCTCGCGTGGCTTTATTCGCATCTGCCGCTGTCCTCACCCCATGTCGCAGTCCCCGAGATTCCACAAGGAAAGTCACGGACGCGAGTTCGTCAAAATTAGCACGATCGACGAGATCGCGCTCGGCTCTACACATTTCGAACAACACCGGTGCGGGACGACACCGAACCGGGTACTGCGGAAGAACCAGTGGGCGGCCGGATAGCTACGGCTTTCCGTCGAGCACATGAGCCGAAAACGCCGACATCGAGGTGCGCGGCGGAGCAGAGCTTAGCGCACCGCCGCCCAGCGCAGCTCGAATTCAGAGCATCAGCCGGACCATATCGGCGGTCCGCGCCAGCCCGGGAAAGGCTTCGGGGGTGGAGCGGGGATGCAGCGCGTGCACGGCGAGGCGGAACATGACGGCGCGCAACAGCATTTGGGGCCACTCCGGCAGATCGGACCAGCGGTCGAGCAGGCCTTCGTCGGCGCCGCCCCAGGAGAGCGCGTCGATGACGATGACGCCCGCGGCCCAGGCGGCGGGACGCCAGTACGGGGTGATGTCGGTGAGGCCAGGGCTTTGCGCGCCTGCGAAGAGGATGGTGCCGAACAGGTCACCGTGCACCAGTTGGGCCGGGGTACGCACCGGCTTGCGCAGCGTGGCGAGTTGGCCGATGAGTTCCATGCTGCGCTGCCCGTCGGGCGAGGTGGTCGGTACCGCGCCGCCCGCGCGCAGGCTGCGCAGCGGGACCGCCTCCCACGCGGCGCGATCGGCGGCAACGAAGACGTCCACGTCGACCCACGGCGTGACCGGCGGCTGCACGAGGAAGCGCGGGCGCTCCAGCCGCGTCGTCGCCTGGTGTAGCCGCAGCGAGATCGAGACGACCTCGTCGTGGCGCGCCTCGGGGCTGCCTTCCAGGTAGGTGTCGGCGCGCCAGCCCGACACCACGTAGCGACCGTCGGTGGCGCGCACCGGACGGGCCACGCGTAGCCCGTCGACCTTCAGCGTCTCGCGGATCTTCGCCGACCACGCCGCCCGCGCGTGATCGGCGACCGGGCTGAGCACCACGTCGCCGCAGCGCCAACCGCCGTCCCAGTCGCCGAGCGGGACCGGAGTCACTTCGCGCAGACCGAACGTGGCGCGCACGTGCTCGGGGGGTTCCACAGAAGTCACGGCCGTACGGTACCGCCGGTGCGGGGCCGGATTCGGACGCCGCGCCGGTCCGGTCGCGCGTCCGGCTACCGCGCGGATCCGGGCCCTGTACGGCCCGGATCCGTCCTCGGGTAGCGGTGTGCGTCCGCCGGGCGAACCCGCGCGGACACGAGTCCGTCGTCGCTCAGTAGACCGGCAGGCTGGTGTCGACCTGGTTGGCCCAGGCGACGATGCCGCCCTGCACGTGCGTGGCGTCGGAGAAGCCCGCGTTCTTGAGCACCGCGAGGGCCTCGGCGGAACGGATGCCGGTCTTGCAGTGCAGCACGATCGGCTTGTTCTGCGGCAGCTCGGACAGCGCCTCACCGGAGAGGATGCGGTCCTTCGGAATCAACCGCGCGCCCTCGATGTGCACGATGTCCCACTCGACGGGCTCGCGCACGTCGATGAGCTCGATGTCCTTGCCCGCGTCCAGCAGTTCCTTCAGCTCGCGCGCGGTGATGGTCGACCCGGCAGCGGCGGCCTGGCCCTCCTCGGACACCACACCGCAGAACGCCTCGTAGTCGATCAGTTCGGTGATCGGCTGACGTTCCGGATCGCGGCGCAGCTTGATGGTCCGGTAGCTCATGTCCAGTGCGTCGTAGACCATGAGACGGCCGAGCAGCGGCTCGCCGATGCCGGTGATCAGCTTGATCGCCTCGGTCACCATGATCGAGCCGATGGACGCGCAGAGCACGCCGAGCACGCCGCCCTCGGCGCAGGACGGGACCATGCCGGGCGGGGGAGCCTCCGGGTAGAGGTCGCGGTAGTTCAGGCCGCGGCCGTCGGGGGCGTCCTCCCAGAAGACCGAGACCTGGCCTTCGAAGCGATAGATCGAACCCCACACGTACGGCTTGCCCGCCAGCACCGCGGCATCGTTCACCAGGTAGCGGGTCGCGAAGTTGTCGGTGCCGTCGAGGATCAGGTCGTAGTCGCGGAACAGCTCGACCGCGTTCTCCGGCTCCAGGCGCAGCTTGTGCAGGCGCACGTCGATGCCGGAGTTGATCTCCAGGATGGAGTCGCGCGCGCTGTCGGCCTTGGGGCGGCCGATATCGGACTCGCCGTGGATGATCTGGCGCTGCAGGTTCGAGGAGTCGACCTCGTCGAACTCCACGATGCCGAGGGTGCCGACGCCCGCGGCGGCCAGGTAGAGCAGGGCGGGCGAGCCGAGACCGCCCGCGCCGATCACCAGCACCTTGGCGTTCTTCAGTCGCTTCTGTCCGTCCACACCCACGTCGGGAATGATCAGGTGACGGCTGTAGCGGGCGATTTCGTCCTTGCTCAGTTCCGCGGCCGGCTCGACCAGCGGCGGCAGGGACTTCGGTGATGACACGTCCAGGACTCCTCGAATCGAATTGGCCGATCGCGATGTGCAACGCGGACGATCGAACCGTTCTTCCCTCTATCGTCGCGCACCGCGCCGCCGATCAGCCGCGCGGGTACGGCCAGGGGTTGAATCGGCAGCGTTTGCCGTCCATCGGGACGACGCCGTCGGGATCGAGCGCGGCGATGTCGTTGTTCTCGGTGCCGAAGGTCTGCTGCATCATGATCGGCGCGAGTCCGCCGTCGGCCTCGCACGGCTGGTGCTGGTGGTAACCGATCGCGTGGCCGACCTCGTGGTTGATCTGGTACTGCCGATAGGAGCCGATGTCGCCTTCGAAGGCGGGCGCGCCGCGCACCCAGCGCACCTCGGAGAGCACCACCCGATCCAGATCGGCGTTGAAGCACGAGGAATCGATGGGGATGTCGAAACCGCAGGCCTTCCTGGTGGTTTGGCGCGAGGTCAGCGAGATGCGGAAATCCGGGTTGCCCTGATCGACGCGGCGGAACGCGAAGCGCTTGTCCTGGACCCAGCTCTTCGGATTGGCCAGCGTGCTGTCGATCATCTTGGCCACCGACTCGTCGCCGCCGAAGCCGGAGGTGTCGACGCCGTTCTCGATCTCGATGGTGTAGCTGAAGTGGTACTCCGTGCCCGCGCCGACCTCGGCGGTGCCGCCGGGGACCACCCGCCAGGTGCCCGCGCCGATCTCGGTGAAGGGGCCGCCGTCGGGCAGCGCGCCGGTGGGCAGATCGGCGGGGAACTGTCCGGCGCCGGGTGGTGCGCCGATGACGCCGGTGTTCGCGGCGGGCGGGCTGAGCCGACCGAAACTCGGGGCGGCGGTCGACCCGGCTGGGCTGCCGCCGCCGCGCACGGCGTCGGCGATCACGAGCACGGTGACCACGAACAACACGGGGAGGGCGTACGCGCGCCACCCGTAGGTGGACACGAAACGGCCGAGCGCGCTCTGCTTCTTGGCGTTGCGATCGGGTCGAGGGCCGCGGGAGCGATTCGGATCCGGCGCCGTCGGGTCCCAGCGCGCCCGAAGCGGCTGATGGGAGCGGTCGGCTGCCTGGTAGAGACCGAGAGGGTCGTAGATCTCGACGCCGTTGGCGTCGCGTGCTGCCGTCGGGGGTGTGGGCGCGGGTGCCGCGTCGTCGCCGTCGGGTTTCCGCGGCCACGGGTCGGTGCGGGTCCCGCGCTCGGGTCTGGATCGGCCGGGCCGATCTGGGATCCCGGACCGCGGTACAGCGCCCGATCGGGCAGCCGCACCCGAACGAGTTTCGGGACCGGACCTTGCCACGAGTTCTGAGCCTACGGAACCGGACGACCCAGAGCCAATGGGGGCCGAGCTCCGCTGTGCGCCACGTCTCACCCGCTGGACGAGATCGACAACCCCGATCGGCATGTGAGCTACAACCGGGTATCGTTCATTGGATACCCGGTGCACAACCCCTTTTGCCGGGGACTCGACTGGGAGAGCCGAAATGACTGACCTCGTGGACCGGATGACGTCCCGCAGAATGTCGTCCGAGGCCATGGCGCCGACCAAACGCGGTACGCGGTTGCCGCGTGACGAACGGCGGCAGCAGCTACTCCAAGCGGCGAGCGAGGTGTTCGTGCTGCGCGGTTATCACGCGGCGGGCATGGACGAGATCTCGCAGGTCGCGGGTGTCAGCAAGCCGGTGCTGTACCAGCACTTCACCAGCAAGCTGGAGCTGTACCTCGCGGTGCTGCAGAACTACGTCGACATGCTGGTGTCGAGCGTGCGCCAAGCGCTGCGCTCCACCACCGACAACCGTCAGCGCGTGCGCGCCGCCGTGCAGGCCTATTTCGACTTCGTCGACAACGAGATGCAGGGCTTCCGGCTGGTCTTCGAATCCGACCTGACCAGCGAGCCGCAGGTACAGCGCCGGGTGGAGCAGGCCACCGAGGCGTGCGTGGACGCGGTCTTCGACCTGGTCGCGCACGACTCCGGCCTCGATCCCTATCGCGCGCGCATCCTCGCCGTCGGCCTGGTCGGCACGAGCCAGTTCACCGCGCGCTACTGGCTGGAGGCGGACCGCCCGATCCCCAAGGACGAGGCCGTCGACACCACCGTCGCGCTGGCCTGGGGCGGTCTGTCGCACGTTCCGCTGCACCCGATCGACAACGCGGGCAACGCAACGCGCTTCTGATTCGGCGGCGCGGCTCCTGCCGCGCCCCAATCGCGAACGAGCCCTCGGGTTCTCGGTCATCAACCGGAACCCGAGGGCTCGTCGCGTAGAGGTCGTCAGACCGCGGCGAAACCGACCCGGCCGCTGGTGGCGGTGCCGATCTCCACGTAGGCGACCTTCGAAGCCTGGATGAGGAACTTGCGGCCCTTCTCGTCGGTGAGCGCCACGACGCCGCCGGTGCCGCTCAGCGCCTCGGACACCATCGCCTCGACCTCTTCCGGGGTCTGCCCGCTGTTGATCACGAGTTCGCGCGGGCTATCCGAAATACCGATCTTGACCTCCACGGCCAACCTCCGAACCTAGAGTCCTGTGCGGCGGTCGGACGTTCGCGTCCGCCCGAGCGCTCTTGCTGTCCGGTCCAAGGCTAGTGCAGGGCAACGGCCGCGCGGCACCGCACTGCCTACGCTGACCGCGAACAGCGATCCGGCCGAGCGGCCGGTCACTTGGGTTCGATCAGCTCGATATCCAGCTCGATCTTCACCGCGTCGCTGAGCATGCCTGGCATCGGGCCGCCGACGCCGAAGTCGGTGCGCTTGATGGTGCCGGTCGCCGAGAATCCGGCGTGCCGCTCGCCGGTCGGGCCGAAGTCCTGGACGCCGCCCCACTCGACCTCGAGGGTGACCGGCTTGGTGATCGCGCCGAGGGTGGCCTCGCCCTCGACGGTGAAGGTCTCGGCGATCGCCACCGGCCGAGGGGCGCGGAAGGTGAGCGTCGGCCGGTTGGCGACGTCGAGGAAGTCGGCGTTGCGGACGTGGGCGTCGCGGTCGGCGTTGCCGGTGTCGAAGGAGTCGAGGTAGATGGTGGCGCCGAGGGTGGCCGCGCCCGTCTCGTCGACGACGAACTCGGTCTCGAAGCGGGTGAACCCGCCGCGCACCTTCGAGATGCCGAGGTGGCGGATGGTGAACGCGACCGAGGAGTGGGCGGTGTCCAGCGCCCAGGATCCGGGCTTCAGCTGCTGGGCGGCGGTGGTTGCGGAAGTGTTCGTCATGCCATCGACCTTGTCCGGACCACCGTCCGGTAACCAGACCGCCGTTATCCTGGACCTCGCAGGGCGAGGATGAATGTCCGAGGACCGGGCACGATGGAGACCATGGCACGCAATGGTTTCGCCGAATTCCTCGTCGCCCGCCGCGGCGAGCTACGGCCCGCCGACGTCGGAATGCCCGAGGGCGGTAGGCGCCGGACGCCGGGACTGCGCCGCGAGGAGGTCGCGGTGCGGGCGGGTGTCAGCGCCGACTACCTGGCCCGGCTGGAGCAAGGCCGCGACACCAATCCGTCCGTCGCGGTGGTCGAAGCGCTCGCCGACGCACTGTTGCTCGATGGCCCGCAGCGCCACCACTTCGGGCTGCTCGCGATGGCCTCGGGCAACGAATCCCGTTGTCCGGGTAGCGAATCCCCGCGCGAACAGCTCGGCGAGACGATCAGGGCGGTGCTCGACGCGCTCCAGCCGACACCCGCCTTCGTCATCGGCAGACGACTGAACGTCCTCGGCTGGAACCCCGCGTGGGCCGACTTCGCGACGCCGCTCGGTCTGCTCGACGAGGACGGCGAAGCGAACCTGGCCTGGTACGTCTTCAAAGATCCGCGCGCCCGCCGAACGCTGCGCGACTGGCCTGCCGCTGCGGTCACCTTCGCGGACGCGCTGCTACGCGCGAAGGTGCGCTGGCCTGGCGACGCCGAATTGCTCGCGATGATCGAGGCGCTACGGCGCGAACCCGAGTTCCGCGAGCGGTGGAAGCCGCACCGGGTCGGCGACGGGCCGGTGTCGAGCCTGCTGAAGTTCGATCACCCGGTGCACGGCCCGGTCGACGTCCCGTTCGAAACGATGGAAACCGACCGCGACCAGAGCGTCGTCGTCTGGCTGCTCGACCAAGCCGCCACCCGCACCACCGGCCTACGACTGGTCCACACCCGCGCCGCGAACGAATAGGGCGCCGACCGAAGGTGACCGTGACCAGGTATGACCGACCGAAGGTGGCCTTTGGTCGGCGACCTGGTCCGGCCGTGGGCGGATCCGATCAGATGCCGAGGACCGCCATGCGCTCGGCGTGGCTGGTCTGCATGCGCTCGAACAGCGCGGCGATGCCGTTGAGATCGCCGGTGGCCGTGAGCACCAGGTCGGTGAGCTCGTCGCGCTGCGCCATGACGTACTGCGCCTGGGTGATCGCCTCGCCGAGCAGCCGCCTGCCCCACAGCGTGAGCCGGTCGCGCTCGGAGCGGCTGGTCGACACCGCGCGCCGCACCTCTTCGACAACGAACTCGGAGTGGCTCGTCTCGGCGAGCACGTCGTGGACGACGGTGGCGACCTCCGGCGACAGCGCGCCCGCGATCTCGCCGTAGAAGTCCGCGGCGATGCCGTCGCCGACGTAGAACTTCACCATCGACTCGAGCCAGGTCGAGGGATCGGTGGACGCGTGGTAGGCGTCGAGGGCCCTGACGAACGGCGCCATCGCGTCGAACACCTCGACGCCGCGCTCGGCGAGCGCCGCCTCGAGCGTCTTGAAGTGGTCCATCTCGGCGGACGCCATCTTCGCGACGGCCACCTTGCCGCGCAGGGTCGGCGACAGCTTGGCCTCCTCGGCCAGCCGGTAGAACGCGGAGATCTCACCGTAGGCGAGCACGGCGAACAGATCGGTCACACCGGGATGGTCCGCGGCGATGGGCGAGGTAGCCGGATCGAACGAAACGCCAAGTGTTGACTGTGCTCCCATGTGCCCTAGCGTAGCGGCGTCGGGGCGCGAGTGTTCGTCCAGCCGAACATTCGTCGGGTCGGTTTCGCGACGCTTGTCAGGGCGGCCGCCGGATCTACCCCCGGCTCACACCCGGCTCGATCCGGCGGCGGCGATCAGCCCAGTTCCGCGAGGAACTTGTCGAGGTAGGCCCACGTGGTGTCGCGGGCGGTATCACCGGTGAGGATGCCGAGGTGGCTACCGGGGGCGGTCTCGTAGCGGACCTCCGCGGCGCCGGTCAGCGTGCGGGTGCCCGCCTCGACGGCGGCGGCCGGGGTGATCACGTCGCTCGGCCCGCCGACCAGCAGCACGGGCGCGGTCACGTCGGCCAGCGCGATGCGCCGCTCGCCGAGCCGAACGACGCCGCGGCCGATGTCGTTGTTCAGGATCAGGCGGCCCCACAACTGGCCGTAGAAGCGGCCGGGGTAGCCCGGCATAGCCGCCATGAACCGGTCGATGGACTCCATCTTGGCCAGTGTCTCGGTGCGCGCGATGTTGCTCGCCACGAACCACGGCCTTGTCAGCTCGCGGTCCCACGCGGTGACCCGGTAGGCGGCGCGGGTGAGCCCGGCCGGAATGCCGCCCGCGGCCCTGACCGCGGTCGAGGTGGCGATGCCGCCGGTGAGCTTGGCGACCGCGCGCAGCTGCGGGATGCCAGTCATCTTGTCGTAGTCCAGCGGCGAGCCGACGGCGGTGATCGAGCGGATCGGCAGCTGCGCGTGCGCGGCGGCGGTGAGCAGCGCCAGCGTTCCGCCGATCGACCAGCCGACCAGGTCGACCGGCTTGCCGCCGACATCGGCGGAGGTGCGCATGATCGCCTCAGGAAGGATGTCGTCGAGCCAGTCCTCGAAGCCCATCTTGCGGTCGGCGAAGGTGATGTCGCCATAGTCGACGACGTAGGTGGCCCGGCCGCTGTCGCGCAGGAAGCGCGCCACGCTCTGACCGGGGCGCAGGTCGAAGCAGCTGGCCGGGGCCGCGAGCGGCGGGACGAGGAGCACCGCGGACGCGCCGTCGCTCGCGCCGCCCTCGTAGCGGCGCAGCTGTCGGTGCGGCTCGTCGCACAGCACCGTCGACGGCGCGGGGTCCGGCGCCTCGACACCCGAGCCGAAGGTCAGCGCCCAGGCGTTGCGGGCGGCGGTGGTGACGGTCTCTGCGATGCTCACCACAAGAATGTCTCACATGCCAGTACCGTCGGTAACAGGCAAGTCCGGTTTGCGAGGTTCCACGGCAACGCCGAGACCGCTCCGCCACGCCGTCGCGACCCGCCGGGCGCGGCGCACGCGAATAGCGCCGGACGGCCCACTTTCCGGCGCCGCCCGATTCCGGCTCGGCGATGAATTGTCAAGTCGCGCACCGTCGGTCGGCGACGATCGGGACGGAAACCGGAGCATTGCCATGGAATAACGGCGGCGGCAATTCGAGCCGGGCACAATATCACGCTACAATCACTGCGGACAACGGAAACTTTCGTTACCCATGCGTCGGCCACAGGTGTGGCGCCAGGGCTTCCGTCGTCCAGGAAAATGTGCGCGCACCAGATCCGCATCCGACTGCGCTGCGCCGATGTTCCCAGGTAGTTGCCGTCATCGGACGGCACCCGAACGACATCCGGCTGCGGCGAGCGTTATCGGCGGATACGTGGTCGTCGTGGACCGACCGGTCCGCCCCACGCCTCGGGCGCGCGTGACGCGATAACGAGGAAGGCACGAACCTGAGCAAGATCACTGTCGAGCAGGAACCCGGTGTGGCGGACACGCTGTTGACGGCCGAACTGGACGCGACGCATACCGCCCCGACATTCGCCGAATTGGGGGTGCGCGAGGAAATCGTCCGAGCGCTCGCCGAGATCGGCATCGAACGAACATTCGCCATTCAGGAACTGACGCTCCCGCTGGCGCTGGCCGGCGAGGATCTCATCGGTCAGGCGCGCACCGGCATGGGCAAGACCTTCGGTTTCGGCGTGCCGCTGCTGCACCGCGTCGCCACCGCCGATTCCGGAACGACGCCGCTGGACGGCACGCCGCGGGCGCTGGTCATCGTGCCGACTCGCGAGCTGTGCATCCAGGTCACCCAGGACCTGGAGAACGCGAGCAAGCACCTGCGCAACCACAAGGGCAAGCTGCAGGTCGCCGCGATCTACGGCGGTCGTCCCTACGAGTCCCAGATCGCCGCGCTGCGCGACGGCGTCGACGTGGTGGTCGGGACGCCAGGCCGACTACTGGACTTGGCCAAGCAGAACCATCTCATTCTGGGCAAGATCGGCGTGCTCGTCCTCGACGAGGCCGACGAGATGCTCGACCTGGGCTTCCTCCCGGACATCGAGCGCATCCTGAACATGGTGCCCGAGAAGCGCCAGACCATGCTGTTCTCGGCCACCATGCCGGGCCCGATCATCACGCTGGCCCGCACCTTCCTCACCCGCCCGACCCACATCAGGGCCGAGGAGCCGCACGACTCGGCGGTGCACGACCGCACGGCGCAGTTCGTCTACCGTGCGCACGCGCTGGACAAGAGTGAGCTGGTCGCGCGGGTGCTGCAGGCCGAGAGCCGCGGCGCCACCATGATCTTCACCCGCACCAAGCGCACCGCGCAGAAGGTCGCCGACGAGCTGGCCGAGCGCGGTTTCGCGGTCGGCGCGGTGCACGGCGACCTCGGTCAGATCGCCCGCGAGAAGGCGCTGACCAAGTTCCGCAAGGGCACCATCGACGTGCTGGTCGCCACCGACGTGGCCGCCCGTGGCATCGATATCGACGACGTCACGCACGTCGTCAACTACCAGTGCCCCGAGGACGAGAAGACCTACGTGCACCGGATCGGGCGCACCGGCCGGGCCGGGCGCACCGGCGTCGCGGTGACGCTGATCGACTGGGACGAGCTCAACCGCTGGGCCGCCATCGACACGGCGCTCGGCCTCGGCATCCCGGAACCGGTGGAGACCTACTCGCGCTCACCGCACCTGTTCGCCGATCTCGGCATCCCCGAGGGCGTCACCGGCACGGTCCGCAAGGCGCGGCCCGCCCGCGAAGAGGACGACGTGGTGGTCGAGCGCGAGGCGCGCAGTCCGCGCAAGCGCAATCGCAGGCGCACCCGCGGCGGCAAGTCCGTCGACGGGGCCGAGGTCGGCGCCGAGTCGACCGTCGAGGTCGACGGGAACGACACCGAGCCGAACGGCGCGGGGCAGAACGGTTCGGAGTCGAACGCGGACGAGGGCCGGTCGCGCCGTCGGCGCAGGCGGCGGCGCTCCGGCGGCGCCGAGGGCGCGGACAACAACGTGGCGGACGTCGCCGACGAGGGCGAGTCGACCGAGAACGCGGGCGAGAGTGCCGAGGCGGAGACCGCCGAGGCTCCGGCGCGGCGCAGGCGTCGTCGGCGGAAGTCCGCGGACGCGAACGGTGCCGCGGAGACCGCCGAGTCGACCGAGAACGACGTGCCCGCGACCGCGGCGACCGAGACCGCGGTTCCTGTCACGGCCGAGACCACGGCTGCGGTTCGGGCTGAGGCCACGACGGCTGCCACCGCGGCTCCGGTCGAGGCCGAAAGCGCAGTGGCCGTCGCGAACAACACCGCGGCACCGGTCGAAGCCGAGACCGCAGCGGCAGTCGCGAACAACACCGCGGCACCGGTCGAAGCCGAAACCGCAGCGGCAGTCGCGAACGACACCGCGGCACCGGCCAAGGCCGAAACCCCGGCAGTCGCGGACAACACCGCGGCACCGGCGCAGGCTGAGACCGCGGCGGCACTCGCGACCGAGACCGCCGAGGAAGCGCCCAAGAAGCCCGTTCGCCGACGGACCCGCAAGGCCGTCACGGCCGAGTCGACGGACAACGGCACCGCCGAGAACGGCGCGGCAGCGGCCGAACCGGTCAAGCGCCGCCGCACCCGTAAGACGGCCGACGCGCCGGTCGACGGGAACGGCGACGCTTCCGCCGACGCGGAGGCCGCCGAGAAGCCGATTCGCCGCCGCCGTCGCAAGGCCGACGAGGCCGAGGCGAGCGAGGCCGTGGCCGCGACCGCGGGAACGGCTGCTTCGGCTTAGTTCGGCGGATCCGCTAGTCTCGCAATCGTGCTCGCACCCGAGCGGCGGACGCGCGCCGACATCATCTCCGCAGTCGCGATCGCCGTGCTCGTGGCGATCGCGGGGCTGGTGGTGTGGGCGCGCGGCGACGCTACGGGCACCGAATCGGTGACCGCGGCGACGCCCGCGACCACCCCGCCGACGGCCGACAAGATCCCCGCGAACCTGCGGGAGTTGTGGCACGCGCCGGACGACGCCAGCGCGCGGGCGCTGGCCTCCGGCGGCGTGGCGATCACCGGTTCGGGCGGCACCGTTACCGGCCGTGATCCCGCCACCGGCGCCGAATTGTGGCGCTACCGGCGGGATATGCCGCTGTGCGGTGTGGAAGCGCAGTTCGGCATGGTGATCGCGGTGTACCGGGACCAGCGTGGGTGCAGCCAAGCCACCCTGCTGGCCGGTGACAGCGGGGAACGCCGCACCGCGCGCAGCAGCTACATGGATCCGAGCGTGCGGCTCTCGGTCGACGGCACCTACGTGCTCGCGTACGGCGAGCGGCGACTGGAGATGTGGCGCTCGGATCTGGTGCGCACGCTGGAGTACGGCTACGTCGACGCGCCGGTGAACGTGAAAACCCAACCGCGCAAAGGCTGCACGCTGCTCTCTGCCGGTTCCAGCTCGTCCCGGCTGGCCGTGCTGGAACGCTGCCCCGACGACCCGGCGGCCCGTTTGACGGTGCTCAATCCGGCGCCGAAGGACAACACAGTGCCCGAGGAGTACGGCTCGCACGTGCTCTCCGGTCCTGGCGCCGATGCGCCGGGCGCCCGGGTGATCGCGGTGTCGGACAGCCGGATCGTGCTCTACCTCCCCGGCGGAACCGTCTCCGGCGCAGGCGAATCCACGCCACCGCGCCTCGGCGTGTACGACAGCACCGGCAATTCCGTTGCGGTGCATCAACTTTCCGCTCCGCTTAGCGACAACGCGACGACCACCCGGATCGGCTCGGCGTTCCTGGTGTTCACCGGCAACAGCGTGATCGCCTTGAACGCAAGCACATTCGATCCGCTCTGGGCCGCGCCCAATTCGCTCGGCTCGCCCGCGATGATGGCCGGACGCCTGCTGCTGCCGGTCGCCGACGGCCTCGCCGTCCTCGATCCCACCTCCGGCGCCGAAGTCGGCCGCATCCCGTTCCCGCGTCCCGGCTACACGGGCGGCCCGATCTCCCTGGCCGTACTCGGAAACATCGTGCTCGAACTCCGCGACGGACAACTGCACGCGCTCGGCTGACGTCCGCCGGTCTCGGCGCCCGAATCTGTCGGTGCCTTGCGTCACAACCCCGCCCCGGGCGGCGCGGCGCGTTTCTGACCATGATGGAGGGCATGTCCGCACACGAAGACGCCCGGCTGGTTCTGCTCCGGCACGGCGAGACGTCCTGGTCGCGCGAGCGGCGACACACCAGTCGCACCGATCTGCCGCTCACCGAGCGCGGCGAGCGGCAGGCGGAGGCCGCCGGGCGGTTGCTCGCCGAGCTGAAGCTGCGCGATCCGCTCGTCCTCACCAGCCCGCGGCAGCGCGCGGTGCGCACGGCGGAGCTGGCGGGCTGCACCGCGACTACCGTCGACGACGACCTCGCCGAATGGGACTACGGCGACTACGAGGGCCTGACCACCCCCGAGATCCGCGAGACCACGCCGGGGTGGACCATCTGGACCGGCACGGCGCCCGGCGGCGAGACGGCCGCCCAGGTGCGTGCGCGGGCCGATCGGCTGCTCGCCGCCGTCGAGCCCGTCCTGCCGGAGCGGGACGTGGTGCTGGTCGGGCACGGGCACTTCTCCCGGGTGCTGATCGCCCGGTGGGCCGAGTTCGAGGTCGTCGAGGGCCGCCGCTTCGCCATGTCCACCGCAGCGGTGAGTCTGCTCGGCTACGAGCACGACGCGCGAACCATCCACGCGCACAACATCGTTTCGACCAACGAGGGAGCCAAGTGACCGCCGCGATCCGCCGCGCCACCCCCGCCGACGTCCCCGCGCTCGTCGATCTCGTCTACGACCTCGCGGAGTACGAGAAGGCGCGCCACGAGTGCACGCTGACGCTCGAGCAGCTGCGCGCCGCGCTCTTCGGTCCGTCGCCCGCGCTGTTCGCGCACGTCGCCGAGGACGAGACCGGCGTTGTCGGCTGCGCGATCTGGTTCCTGAACTTCTCCACATGGGACGGGGTGCACGGCATCTACCTGGAGGACCTGTACGTCAAGCCGGAGACGCGCGGCAAGGGCTACGGCAAGGCCCTCATCGCGGCACTGGCCAGGGAGGCGCTGGACAAGGGCTACAGCCGCGTCTCCTGGTCCGTGCTCACCTGGAACACGCCGTCCATCGACTTCTACCGCTCGATCGGCGCCGTCGAGCAGGACGAGTGGGTCGGGTACCGGCTGTCGGGCGGCGAGCTGGTGAAGCTGGCCGCCGAAGCGTCCTGAACCGCGCGGAGGATCGATTGCTGATCGAGACGCCCGATCGCTGGCCCGCCGACGCCGCGGCGGCGACGGCGATTCAGGACGAGCTGCGGCCGCGCGTCGTCGCGGCGAATCCCCGTCCCCCGCGGTTCCGGACGGTGGCCGGGCTCGACTCGGCCTACGACGACGCGAGCGGTGTGGTCGCCGCCGCCGTCGTGGTGCTCGACGCGTCGACGCTCGCGACGGTCGACTCCGCGGTCGCGCACGGCACGGTGAGCTTCCCGTACGTGCCCGGCCTGCTCGCCTTCCGCGAGCTGCCCACCACCCTCGGCGTGCTCGAACGGCTCGGCGCCGCACCGGATCTGCTGATCTGCGACGGCCAGGGCCTGGCCCATCCACGCCGCTTCGGACTGGCCTGTCACGTCGGCGTGCTGGCCGGAGTGCCGACGATCGGAGTCGCCAAGAACGCGTGGGGCGAATACAGCGAACCGGGGCCCGCACGTGGTGACGCGTCGGATCTGATCATCGACGGCGAAGTGGTCGGCAGGGCGCTGCGCACCAGGGCGGGCGTCAAGCCGGTGTTCGTGTCGGTGGGTCACCTGATCGACCTGGACACGGCGTGCGCGCAGGTACTCGCCCTCACGCCGCACTACCGTCAGCCCGAGACGACCCGCCGAGCCGACGCCCTCTGCCGACAGGCCCTGCGCGCGACGATCGCATCCGCGCGATAGGTCGGCCCCGAAGTTATTCCGCCCCGTACTCCCTGGCCATCCAGCGGGTCGAGGACGGCACGAAGAGCAGGATCAGCGCGGCGATTACGACCACGCCGAGCAGTCCGCCGTAGACCGGCTGGTGCGAATCGGTGAGCAGCGACCACACCACGGGCAGCAGCAGCACCTGGGCGATGACCGCGATGGCGCGGCCCCAGCGCTGGCCGAGCAGCAGTCCGACGCCCGCGGCCAGCACGGCGCCGCCGAGAATGCCGAACCACGCCGCGGTGCCGTAGCCGCTGGCTTGCGATTGGTCGTGACCGAGCAGCCCGCGCACCACGAGCACGATCGCGACCGTCACCGCGACCGCGCCCTCGAGCGCGACGAGCCCGCCCGCGCCGCGCACCGTCGCGGGAACCGCGTCCGCCGAAACCTCTGCCTTGCCGCTTTCCGCCACGCGCCAAGCCTACGACGCGGCGTAGGGTGCGCCCGGTCACGGCCGCACGGCCTTGGGCCCTTCGCGGCCGCACTAAGCTGCGAACGTGCGGACGTTGCTGATCGTGAACCCGAATGCCACCTCGACCACACCGGCGACCCGAGACCTACTGGCCCACGCCCTGGAGAGCCGCACCCAGCTGACCGTTGCGCACACCCAGCATCGCGGCCACGCGGCCGAACTGGCCCAGTGGGCCTCCACCAACGAGATGGACCTGATCGTCGTGCACGGCGGCGATGGGACCGTCAACGAGACAATCAACGGTTTCCTCCCGCTGCCCGAACTGAACGACGGACAGGCCTGGATTCCCCGGCTCGGCGTGATCCCCGGCGGCTCGGCCAACGTGTTCGCCAGGGCTCTCGGCATCTCCCCCGATCCGGTGACCGCGACCAACCAGCTCATCGACCTGCTGACCCTCGAACACGACCGCACGATCGGCCTCGGCCTCGCCGACGACCGCTGGTTCACCTTCAGCGCGGGCGTCGGATTGGACGCCGATGTGTGCGAGGCCATAGACGCGAGTCGCGCGAAGGGCCACGCCGCCACACCCGGTCGCTATGTTCGAACAACTGTGCGACAATTCTTCCGCGCGAAGCGTCGGGAACCGCGGATTCGGATCGAAATTCCGGGCATGGAAGCGGTCGACGAGGTGCACTACGCGTTCGTCACGAACGCCAGTCCGTGGACCTACTTGAACACCACGCCGGTGCACACCAACCCCGGCACGAGCTTCGAAACGGGCCTCGGGGTGTTTGCGGTGCGCTCCATGGCGGTGCTACCGACACTGGTGCTCGCCAGGCAGCTCCTCGCTCCGAATGGAAATCCCAAGTCCCGCAATCTATTTCGTGACGACGACGTTCCGTCGGTGCATATCGAGACGAAGGAACCCATCGGCCTGCAAATCGATGGCGACTTCATCGGAAAGCGCAACGTGGTGGATTTCACGGCGGTCCCCGATGTGCTGGAAGTGGTGGCGCCGCAACCACGTCGCTGACGAAACGCCGCGAAAAACTCGCGGTTGCGCTGCGAAAACCGCCTCGAGCGAGTACAAAGGACCGGGCAGGTCCCCCACGGGGGTACCTCGATTGCGTGAGCTTCCCCACGGTGCACCGGATACCTATTGACATCTACGGTGTTCGTGAAAGCATTCACAAGCAACCGTGCGGAAACATTCGAGTCGCACAAGTGAACGATCCACAAACGACAGGCGCCCTTTGCGGCGCCCAGCAAAGGAGCAGAGGAATGGACTGGCGCCACAAGGCCATCTGTCGCGACGAGGACCCCGAACTGTTCTTCCCGGTGGGTAACAGTGGTCCTGCGCTCGCGCAGATTGCCGATGCCAAGCTGGTCTGCGCTCGCTGCCCCGTTACTGCCGACTGCCTGTCCTGGGCCCTGAAGTCCGGACAAGACGCCGGCGTGTGGGGTGGTATGAGTGAGGACGAGCGCAGGGCGCTGAAGCGTCGCAACGCGCGCACCCGCACCCGCACCGTCGTCTGACAAGACGACCGCCTTTACCGGACCCTCTCAGCCCGGCCCGGTAGAGCATTCAGCCCGGCACCTGACAAAGGTGCCGGGCTCGATTATTTTTGGCCGCGACTTCGTCGCGGCGGTTCGCGGCCCCTTATGTCTCGCGCCCCAGCGGTCGAGACTTGCGACTGCGTCGCGTGCGCTTCGACCGCTGGGGCGCGAACGGCCGCGAACGCTGATGGTAGGTCTCGCTTCGCTCGAAACCTGTTGTTGGGCAGGTTGATTGTGGTGGTTGCGTTGGGCAGGCGGCGGTGCTGTTGTGCTGCTGCCAGTGCTTCGGAGGCTCCTTTCCCTGAACAAGCGCGATATACGTCACATGACGCCGAGCGCCCGCCGTCTGGAACCGCCGCGTTCGACGGGGCCACGGTCGGCGTAACCGGCTCGACCCACGTCTCACCGGGGCGACTACGCGCCCATCGCGACGAGCGGTTGGTCGTCTGCTTGTAGAGCGGTGTCTCCGCGGGCCAATCGAGGGGCCCGCGGGTCGAGCGTCGGGAGTCAGCGGCCCGAACGGCGTCCCAGCGGCACGCGCAACACCGCGTCCGTGCCCACATCCGCACCCGGATGCAGGCCGATGGAGCCGCCCAGTTCCGCGGTGACCAGCGTGCGCACGATCTGGAGGCCGAGGCGGTCGGAGGCTTCCAGGCTGAAGCCGGGTGGGAGGCCGCGGCCGTCGTCGCTGATGATCACGTCGAGCCAGCGGGCGGAACGTTCCGAGCGAATCGTCACGGTGCCGGTCTGGCCGGAGTCGAAGGCGTGCTCGATGGCGTTCTGCACCAGCTCGGTCAGCACCATCACCAGCGGGGTGGCGCGTTCGGCGGAGAAAACGCCGAGCGAGCCCGCGCGGCGGACCTTGATCCTGGTGGTGTGCACGGTCGCGACGTCGGCCATGATCGGCAGCAGCCGGTCGACGACCTCGTCGAGATCGACCTCTTCGTCCACCGACATCGACAGCATCTCGTGCACCGAGGCGATCGAGGTCACCCTGCGCACCGACTCGGTGAGCGCGACCTGCGCCTCCTCGTTCTCGGTGCGGCGGGCCTGCAAACGCAGCAGCGCGGCGACGGTTTGCAGGTTGTTCTTCACCCGGTGGTGGATCTCGCGGATCGTCGCGTCCTTGGACAGCAGCGCGCGGTCGCGCCGCTTCACCTCGGTGACGTCGCGGACCAGCACTGCGGCGCCCGCGAGTTCGCCGTGCGGGCGCAGCACGAGAGTCCGCAGCAGCACGGTGGCGCCACGCGCCTCGACCTCCATGCGCCGTCCGGTGCGCCCGGCCAGCGCGGCCTGGATGTCGCCGACGACCTCCTGGGCGTCGAACGGGTCGGTGATCAGCGAGCGGGTGGTGACGGCCAGGTCCTGTCCGGCCAGATCGCTCTGCAAGCCCATCCGGTGATAGGCCGACAGCGCGTTCGGGCTGGCGTAGACCACGATGCCGTCGGTGTCGAGGCGGATGAAGCCGTCGCCCGCGCGCGGGCTCGAGTGCGTGGCGGCTCGGTCCTCGGGAGTGGGGAAACTGCCGTCGGCGATCATCTGGCACAGGTCGTCCGCGCACGCCACGTAGGCGATCTCCAGGGTGCTGCGGACCCGGGAGCGCTGCATGTCGGTGTCGCGGGAGAGCACCGCGATCACGTCGTCGCCGCAGCGCACCGGGATGGCCTCGCGGATGGCGTGCACCGGGTGCGGGTGATAGACGCCCTGCGCCTCCGCGTCGCTGTCGGCGCGCACGATCTTGCCGGTCATCAGCGCGTCGAAGACTTGGGGATGGTCGGCCTGCAAGGCGGTGGTGCCGACCAGGTCCTCGACGTGCACGGTGGCGGCCGTCGTCGGGCGGCACTGGGCGACACACACGATGTCCGCGCCCTCGACCACCGGTCCCGCGCCCACCCACAGCAGCAGGTCGGCGAAGGACAGATCGGCGAGCAACTGCCAATCGCCGACCACCCGTTGCAGATGGTCGACGGCGACGCCGGGCAGGTCGGTGTGTTCGGCAAGAAGCTCGCTCAGTGTCGCCACGTTGGTCTACCGCTTCGCCCTAGGAAATGACCGCGATGAGATCGCCCTGCTGTAGCACCTGGCCGGGCGCCACCGCGATGGAGGTCACCTCGCCACCGGTCTCGGTGATGACCGGGATCTCCATTTTCATGGACTCCAGCAGGATCAGCGTCTGGTCGACGTCGACGTGGTCGCCGACCGCCACCTCGACGGTCAGCACCGTGGACACCATCTCCGCGCGCACTTCCTCAGCCATGACACCCCATTCACTCGGTTGTTCGGGCGGCTCCGCCGGTCGCCCGGCGGCGACGCCGCACCGCGCCTGTATCCGCTGAAGGTACAGCCAACCACATGTGGAACAATGGCCTTCAATCAGATGTGTTCGATCAGAAGTGTTCCCCGTGGTGACGGGGAAGAGCCAGGAGACTACCGATGGGTAAGCGTGGACGTAAGAAGCGCAGCCGCAAGGGCAACGCCGCGAATCACGGCAAGCGGCCCAACGCCTGAGCCGGTTCGCTGATCAAACACTGAGCGGCACGCTCCTCCGAATGGAAGAGCGTGCCGCTCAGTCGTTTCCGGGCGGCGTTCGGTGAGAACGCCGCCCGCGCAAACTATTCGCCCTCGACCTTGTACACCCGCATCGACTTGTGGATCTCGAAGGTCAGCCGGTCGCGCAACGAATCCGGCGCCTTGTCGCCGCCGCACTTGCGGCTGAGCAGACTCTTGATCTTCTCCTCGATGCCGTACGCCTCGATACACGGCGAGCAGTGATCCATGTGATGCTGCAGACGCGCGCGGGTCGCGTCGTCGCATTCGCCGTCCAGCATGAGCCAGACGTCGGCTAGTACCGCCGTGCAGTCGAGCTCCATGTCGGGGTCCCGCTCCACACTCACTGCTTGACCTCCTGGCGCTCGCTGCGGTTGAACCCCCGTTCGCGCGCCACGTCGGCGAGCAAACCCTTCAGTTGCTTGCGGCCGCGGTGCAGCCGGGACATCACCGTACCGATGGGAGTGCCCATGATGTCGGCGATCTCCTTGTACGGGAATCCTTCGACGTCCGCGTAGTACACCGCCATGCGGAACTCCTCGGGCAACTCCTGCAGCGCGGCTTTGATGTCGTCGTCCGGCAGCGCGTCGAGCGCCTCGACCTCGGCCGAGCGCAGACCGGTCGAGGTGTGCTCCGCCGTCGCGGCGAGCTGCCAGTCGGTGATCTCGTCGGTCGGGTACTGCGCGGGCTGGCGCTGCTTCTTGCGGTAGGAGTTGATGTAGGTGTTCGTCAGGATCCGGTACAGCCAGGCCCGCAGGTTGGTGCCCTCCTTGAAGGACTTGAACCCCTGGAACGCCTTGACGTAGGTCTCCTGCACGAGGTCCTCGGCATCGGCCGGGTTCCTGGTCATACGCAGCGCCGCGCCGTAGAGCTGGTCGAGCAGCGGGAGCGCGTCCCGCTCGAATCGCTGCGCCAGCTCGGCTTCACCGACCGCGGTGCCGACCTCGCCGTCGTCGCGCACCACGCCTTCGTCGCTCGTCACACCTGTCCCTTCGATAGCTGTACCTGCCAAATCTACCGGCAAGTCCAGCTCCGAGGGGAAACCGGCTTCCGTCGGCGACGCGACGGTCCACACCGGACGTTCGTCGAGCAGTACGGACACCGACATCTCCTTCACGTCGTCCATCTGGGCTGTTCGATCGGCGCCGCGGCGCCTGTTATCGCATGCAACATGCCCACCGCACGCTGTGTTCCCACAGGGTGGGCGATGTGGTGCGGCAGGGCGGCCGCACCGTGCGGCGCGGCGGTCCCCTGCGACGAGTCCGGTGCGGAAATCGGGTTGCGGCGCGGCCCTGTCGCGCCGATATCGTGTCGCCCATGGCAGGCGCCTCGACTCCCGCGATCCGCACCCTGACCAAGGCCGGTGTCGCGCACCGCGTGCACTCCTACGCGCACGATCCGCGCGCCGACTCCTACGGCGCCGAGGCCGTCGACGCGCTGGCCGCCGAACTCGGGGTGCGCGCGGCGCAGATCTTCAAGACGCTGGTAGTCGAGCTCTCGACGGGCGCGCTCGCCGTCGCGGTGCTTCCGGTGCCGAACACCCTGTCGCTCAAGGCCGCCGCCGCGGCGCTCGGCGCGCCGAAGGCGACCATGGCCGACAAGACCAAGGCCGAACGCACCACCGGCTACGTGCTCGGCGGCATCTCCCCGCTCGGGCAGCGCAAGCGGTTGCCGACCGTGATCGACGACTCGGCGCTCGGCTGGGATCGGATGCTGTGCAGCGCGGGCAAGCGCGGGTTGGAGATCGAGCTGGCCCCGGCCGATCTGGTGCGCGTCGCCGGGGCGGTTACCGCGTCGATCACCGCCTGAGGGCGCGGAAGCGGATCCGCGAACGCTCACCGGACCGTCGCCGGGCGACCACGGCAACGGCTCCGACGGCTCGGCGAGTTCGCGGCGGCGCGCCCGTTCACGGCGACGAGTCCGACGACACCGGCACGAAACCACCGGGATCACCGCGGACTTGTGCGTTACTGGTCTCTGCGCGACCCGTTTCGCGCGCCGCTGATTTCTGCGTTACCCGAACAAGGTCCGATTCGTCCGACCCCGAGGATGTGATGCGAAATGTCCCAGCACCACCGTCTGCGCACCGCCACCGTCGCTCTCGCCGGAGCCGCCCTGCTGACAGTGGGCGCCGCCGCGCTCGAGACGCCGGAAGCGACGGCCGCTCCTGGCGGTCCGGCCGTGACCAAGGTCGACCATCCCTTCGACTTCGGTGGCGAGGAGCAGACCGACGAGGACGAGGACGACGAGAAGGACGAACCGGCGGAGCACGCGGAGAAGGCGGAGCAGAACGGCGGCGACGTCGCCACCAAGGTCATCGACATGCTCACCGGCAACGCGGGCGAGGCCATCGAGTTCCTCGGCGGGGTCGTCAAGTGCACGCTCAACGTCGCCACCGACGCGGTGAAGTGCGATATGTGAGCGACGGATTCGGCGGCCGGGCGATCACAACAGGCTGATCTGCCCGGCCTTTTCCGTGTCCGCGCCGGACACCTCGGCGAGCAGTTCGGGCCCGTTGTTCTTGACGCTGTTCACCAACGGTGACACCGGCCGCGCGACGATGCCCGCCACCGTTTCCTCGCTCGGGGTCGCCAGCAGCTCCGCGGGAGCCGGGTGATCCGGATCGAGCCAGGCATCCCAGTGCTCGCGCGGCATCGGCAGCGGCATCCGGTCGTGGATGCGGGTCAGATCGCCGACCGCGTCGGTGGTCAGGATGGTGCAGGACAGCAGCGGCTCGCTGTCGCGCACCGAACGGTCCCGCCACACCGACCACAAGCCCGCCATGTACAGCAGGGAGCCGTCGGCGTTGGCCATGAAATACGGGTGCTTGACGGCCTTGCCCTTGCCGCCGCCGACCGCATCGGGTTCGGTCAGCCACTCGTACCAGCCGTCCATCGGCACCAGGCAGCGCCGGTACTTCACGGCGTCGCGGAACGAGGGTGTGGTCGCCGCCTTGTCCGCGCGCGCGTTGAACAGCGGTTTGCCCTTGGCCGGGACGCCCGGCTCGGCCGCCTTCGTCCAGACCGGGATCAATCCCCAGCGCATCCGGCGGATGCGCAGCTTCGGATCGTCGTCGGGGTTGTCGTGGTCGTGCCGCTCGACCACGGTCAGCACCCGATTCGTCGGCGCCACGTTATAGTTCTCGAAACCGCCCGCGCGCGAATCGTTTTCGCTGCCGGTCTCGTCGATGGCGTCGAGCTCGACCGCGAGCCTGCCCGGGTTCGTCGTCGTCGCGTATCGTCCGCACATATCTCCGATACTCCCACCCCGCACCGACAAGCTCGGGGACAATCGATACTGAGTGGTGACCTGGTGAGAGTTTTGACCTAGCATTCTCTCAACGGATGGGACGGCCATCACACCCATCCGCTCCGGCACGCGCACCGACCGGCCACCGTAGAGGCAAGAGGAGAGCACCACGTGACAACCACCGAGACCACCCCCGCCGCGCCAGACACGCTGCTGAAGTCTGTCGATCCGGCCACGGGCGAGGTCATCGCCACCTACCCCATCGCCGACGAGGACGCGGTGCGCGCGGCCGTCGCCAAGGCCCGCACCGCCGCCGCCACCTGGGGCGCCCTGAGCTTCGACGAGCGCCGCAAGCACCTGCTGCGCTGGTCCAGCCGCCTGGTCGCGGACTCCGAGGAGTTCACCCAGCTCATCCACAAGGAGAACGGCAAGCCGCTCGACGACGCGTTCCTCGAGCTCATGCTCGCGCTCGAGCACATCGCATGGGCGGCCAAGAACGCCAAGAAGCTGCTCTCGCCGAAGAAGGTGTCGCCGGGCGCGCTGATGTCGAACTTCGCGGCCCGCCTCGAGCACCGTCCGCTGGGCGTCATCGGCGTCATCGGCCCGTGGAACTACCCGGTCTACACGCCGAACGGCTCCATCGCCTACGCACTCGCCGCGGGCAACACCGTGGTGTTCAAGCCGAGCGAATTCTCCACGGGCATCGGCAATTTCCTCGCCGACGCGTTCAAGAAGGCCAACCCCGAACTGCCCGAGGGCGTCTTCGAGACCATCAACGGCTACGGCGCCACCGGCGCGGCGCTGGTGAAGTCCGGCGTCGACAAGATCGCCTTCACCGGCTCCACCGCCACCGGCAAGCGCATCATGGCCGCGGCCGCCGAGAACCTCACCCCGGTCCTGCTGGAGTGCGGCGGCAAGGACGCGGTGATCGTTGCTGGCGACGCCGACGTCAAGGCCGCGGCCGACGCGGTCGCGTGGGGCGCCACCGCCAACAGCGGTCAGACCTGCGCGGGCGTCGAGCGGGTGTACGTCGACCGCTCGGTGCGCGAGGAGTTCGTCGCCGAGGTCAAGCGGATCCTGTCCGACATCAAGCCCGGCTCCGACGCCAAGGCCGCCTACGGCCCGATGACCATGCCGAGCCAGATCGACATCGTGCGCAGGCACATCGAGGACGCGCTGAAGAAGGGCGGCACCGCGGTGCTCGGCGGGCCCGAGTCGATCAAGGGTCCGTTCATCGAGCCCGTCGTGCTCGTCGACGTGGACGAGGACTCCGAGGCTGTGGCCGAGGAGACCTTCGGCCCGACCGTCACCATCCGCACCGTCGACGGCGTCGACGAGGCCGTGGAACTGGCCAACAAGTCCAAGTACGGCCTGTCCTCGGCGGTGTACTCGAAGAAGAACGGCCTGGACATCGCGCGGCGGTTGCGCGTCGGCGCCACCTCGGTGAACTCGGTGCTGGCCTTCGCCGCCATCCCCGGCCTGCCGTTCGGCGGGGTCGGCGACTCCGGCATCGGCCGTATCCACGGCGAGCCGGGCCTGCGCGAGTTCGTGCGGCCGCATTCGATCGCGGTGCAGCGCTTCACGGTTCCCGGCATGGCGCTGCTCAGCTACACCCGCACCGATTCCACGATGAAGCTGCTGCGCAAGCTGGTTCCGTTCCTGCACGGACGGCACAAGTAGGAAGTGCTCGGTACGCGCGAGCCTTGCGGTTCGCGCGTACCACGCGGGCCGGTTCCGTACGACCCAATTCGGCCGCAGTTCGCGACCGGCGGTGTGTTCGGCGACGCGATGGGCCAAGATGGACTGGTGACTTTCTGGCCTGCGCCCCACGTCGATGTCCCGGTACACGCGACCGTCACCCTGCCCGGATCCAAATCCATCACCAATCGCGCCTTGATCCTCGCCGCGCTCGCCGACGGGCCGTCCACGATCACGGGGGCGCTGCGCAGCCGCGACACCGATCTGATGATCGCGGCCCTGCGGGCGCTCGGCACGAGCATCTCCGGTGACGCGGACACGTTGCACGTCACCCCGGCGAAGCTCGGCGGCGGCACGGTCGACTGCGGGCTGGCGGGCACCGTGATGCGGTTCCTGCCGCCGGTGGCGGCGCTGGCGACCGGCGACGTGGCCTTCGACGGCGACGCGCAGGCCAGGGTGCGTCCGCTGCGCACCATCCTGGACGCGTTGCGGGGGCTCGGCGCCGACATCGACGGTGACGCGCTGCCGTTCACTGTGCACGGCAAGGGCGCGCTGCGCGGCGGCCCTGTCACCATCGACGCCTCCGGTTCCTCGCAGTTCGTCTCCGGGCTGCTGCTCTCGGCCGCGCGCTTCGACCAGGGACTGACCGTGCACCACGACGGCAAGGCCCTGCCGTCCATGCCGCACATCGAGATGACCGTGGAGATGCTGCGCCGCGCCGACGTGCGCGTGCAGGCGCCCGAGGACAGCCGCAAGGCGCAGACCTGGGTCGTCGAGCCCGGCCCGATCCGCGCCGTGGACTGGGACGTCGAGCCGGATCTGTCCAACGCAACGCCGTTCCTGGCCGCCGCGGCGGTCACCGGCGGCGAGGTGAAGATCCCGCACTGGCCGCGCCTGACCACCCAGCCCGGCGACGTGATCCGCGAGATCCTGGTGCGCATGGGCGCGGAGGCGCGCGTCTTCGACGGCATACTCACCGTGCGCGGACCGGAACGACTGGCGGGCATCGACATCGACCTGCACGACGTCGGCGAGCTGACGCCGACCGTCGCCGCGCTGGCCGCGCTGGCCGATTCCCCGTCCCTGCTGCGCGGCATCGCGCACCTGCGCGGGCACGAGACCGACCGACTCGCCGCGCTGTCCACCGAGATCAACCGCCTCGGCGGCAAGGTCAGCGAGACCGAGGACGGGTTGGAGATCGTGCCGACACCGCTGCACGGCGGCGCATGGCACTCCTACGCCGACCACCGGATGGCCACCGCGGGCGCGATCCTCGGCCTGCGGGTGCCGGGCGTGGAGATCGAGGACATCGGCACCACAGCCAAGACGCTGCCGAACTTCGTGTCCCTGTGGGAGCACATGTTGAACGACGGAGCCGCACACTGAGCCGGCCACGTCGCTCCGCCGCGGGCTACGACGAATCCGATGTGCGGGTTCGTCCTGGCCGAAGTTCGCGCCCGCGCACCAAGACTCGTCCGCAGCACAACGACGCCGAGGCCGCGATGGTGGTCTCCGTCGACCGCGGCCGCTGGGGCTGCGTGCTCGGCGGCGACCCCGAACGGCGGATCGTGGCGATGCGGGCGCGGGAACTGGGCCGCACGCCGATCGTGGTCGGCGACCAGGTGGACGTCGTCGGCGATCTGTCCGGCAAGCCCGACACCCTGGCCCGCATCGTGCGCGTCGGCGATCGCCGAACGGTGTTGCGCCGCACCGCCGACGACACCGATCCCTTCGAGCGGATCGTGGTCGGCAACGCCGAGAAACTGTTCATCGTGGTGGCGCTGGCCGATCCGCCGCCGCGCACCGGGTTCGTCGAGCGGTGCATGGTCGCCGCGTATGTCGGTGGGCTGCAACCGGTTCTGTGCCTGACCAAGCACGATCTGGCTGCCGACTCCGAATTCGCCTCGGCCTTTGACGATCTCGATCTCACCATCGTCTACGGCGGCATCGACGATCCGCTCGAACCGACCCTCGACCTGCTGACCGACCACCTCACCGCGTTCATCGGCCACTCCGGCGTCGGCAAGTCAACCCTGGTGAATCGCCTTGTGCCGGACGCGGATCGGGCGGTCGGCGAGGTCTCCGGCGTCGGCAAGGGCAAGCACACCTCCACCCAGTCCATCGCGCTGTCGCTGCCGGGCGGCGGCTGGGTCATCGACACCCCGGGCGTGCGGTCCTTCGGCCTCGCGCACATCACGCCGGACGACGTCATCCTGGCCTTCAGCGACCTGGCCGAGGCGATCGAGGACTGCCCGCGCGGCTGCACCCACCTCGGCCCGCCCGCCGATCCGGAATGCGCGCTGGACGCGCTGCCGGAAAAAGAGCGCAGGGTCGCGGCCATTCGCCGATTGCTCGTCGCCTTGAATTCCAACGAGCCCTGGTAGGAGCGCTCCGGGCAGCGACGCGCGCGTCGTCGGCCGACCGCGTGCCGCGGGTGCGCCTACAGTGGAGCGGGTGACTCAGGAAGCCGCCGTCGCCGATCTGCTCCGCGCCGTGCTCGGGCCCCAGTTGCTCGGCGCCTATCGCCACGGTTCGGCGGCGCTCGGCGGGTTGCGGCCGCACAGCGATATCGATGTTCTCGTGGTCACCGACGGGCATTTGGAGACCGAGCAGCGGCGGGCGTTGGTCGACGGATTGCTCGCCGTTTCGGGCGATCCGCGCGTATCCGGGGCGCCGCGGCCCGTCGAACTCAGCACCATCGCGCACACCGACGTGCGGCCGTGGCAGTATCCGCCGACCCTCGATTTCCAGTACGGCGAATGGCTGCGCGACGAGTACGAGCGCGGCGCGCTGCCCGTCGCCGCTCCGGACGCCGACCTCGCCGTCTTGATCACGATGACCCTCCAGGCCGACTCCCCGCTGCTCGGGCCGCCGCCCGCCGAACTCCTCGACCCCGTCCCGGCGAAGCATCTGCGCGGCGCGCTGCTCGACGGCATTCCCGATCTGCTCACCGAACTCGACAGCGACACGCGCAACGTCCTGCTCCGGCTGGCGCGGGTCTGGATGACGTTGGAAACCGGCGAGATTCGCGCCAAATCCGAGGCCGCGAGCTGGGCCATCGACCGCCTCCCCGACGAACACCGCCCGGCGCTCGCCCACGCCCGCGCCGTCTACTTGGGCGACGCCGCCGACACGTGGGCCGACCGCCTGCCGCAGGCGCACGACACCGCCGCCGCCCTCGCAGGCGAAATACTCCAGTACAGCGCGTGAATCGCGCGTTCGCCGTGAAACTCGTTCGGCACTGAAGTGGCCCGTTGGCGCGGGTGTGGTCAGTGACCGTCGGGTTGTCCCGGCGCGAACGGCCACTCCTCGAAGTGGATACAGCGGCCGGAATCGTCGAAGCGGATGATCCACAGGTCGCGCCAGCGGGAGGGGTCGTCGCGCTCGTATTCGACCGCCACCCTGACCACCGCGGTGTCGCCGTCGACCGCGACGAGGTCGGAGGTCATGGTGAAGGGCTCGTCGGCTCCGTCCCTGCCCCGTTCCCAGAACTCGGCTAGCGCGGGCAGACCGATGATCGGGCTCGCCCAGGGTGACACCACGTAATCGGCGTCGGCGGCGAACAGTTCGGCGAGTACGTCGGTGCCTGGTGTGCGCCAAGCCCGTTCGTAGGCCGCCACCCACGCGCGAACAGCATCGCGATCCATAGCCCGGACGGTACTCCTCCGATCGGCCATCTCCCGTGAACTCGCATGCGAGTGCCCTCGAGCGATTCCGTGGCAGCCACCCGGTTTCCCGAGCTGTACCGAAACGGCGTCCCGCCGCCAACGGCGTGTCCAGACCATGATCAGGACAGTCACCGAACGGTCCCCCTAACACCTGCCCGAAAAAGCCCTCGGTCCAGCACTTTCGGCTAACCTCCAGACTTCCACCGGGGGACTTCGGCTAAACCTCGAACCGCCCGGCGCGAACCGTCGCTCCCGACGGCACGCCATCGAACCGCCGCGCATTTCCGTGCTGTCGCGTGCGGCAGCCCCAGCACCGCGCTCGCCCCGCAGTCGAGAAAGGAATACCGGCATGACCAATCCCCAGACGCCCCAACAACCGTGGGCCGGCCAGAGTCCGCACTACCCGCCGCCGCCGAAGAAGAAGCGGGCGGTGTGGCCGTGGGTGCTCGGCGGGTTCTTCGCGTTCGTACTGCTGCTGTTCGGCGGGTGCGTCGCGCTGTTGAGCAGCGCGGCCGACGAAGTCGCCGAGAGCACGGAGAAGCGGACCTCCACGGCCCCCGCGGGTTCCGAGGTACGCGACGGCAAATTCGGTTTCGTCGTCACCCGCGTCGAACGCCCGGTCGCCTCCGTCGGCGACAACGAATTCCTCAAGAAGGACGCCCAGGGCGAATTCATCCTGGTGCACGTCGACGTCAGCAACACCGGCGACCAACCGCAGACCTACTTCGGCGACAACCAGAAACTCGTCGACGCCCAAGGTCGCCTCTACAGCAACGACACCGCCGCCGAAGTGAACCTCAACAAGAACCTGGTCACCGAAATCAACCCCGGCAACCGAATTTCCGTCGTCCTCGCCTTCGACGTCCCCAAGGGCACCACCCCCACCGCCATCGAATTCCACGACTCCGCCTTCTCCGGCGGCGCCCGCGTCGCCCTCGGGTGACCCCGAAACAACGAAGGCGCCCAGGAAACCCTGGGCGCCTTCGGGTTACGTGGCCGACATCGGCTGCGGGGCCGCGATCGTCCGGCTCTAGGCTCGTTTCAACCGTTGCGCACAGCTCTTCGAGACAGGCCTGAAGCTCAAGCGCGCAGAACAGTGACCGTTCGACCGGCGGGGGTTGTCGCCTCGGAGAAGACCGTGCGCTGATCGATCGGGTCGGCTTGGGACCGCCGATCGAAAATGACCAGCACGCCGGTGGACAGCACGAAACGATCCAGATATCCGTCGAGTTGGGCGGGGCCGGTGGTGAGCGGGTCGGGTTCCTTGTCCCGCCACACCTTCAACTCCATCGCCTCGAGCTGCCACGCCCGGCGGCCGTCGGCGTCCGTGTACGGCTGACGGAGAAGCAGATCGATGCGACCGCGACCCACGCCGTATTCGCGGTCGATATAGCCGCCGCCGTTGACGATTCGATGCAGGAACGCCATCAGCACCAGCTGTGCGGCCGCCTCGTGGTAGCCCTGTTGGGCGACGAGGACCTCGCCGTTCAACTTCCAGAACGTGGCGAACTCGGTGAGCAGGCGTGGGAAGTCGAGGCGACCGTCCGGGAGCCGGAAGCTGCTCGGTTCCAGGAGAACGTTGTTCTCGATCGCCGAACCCAGCACTCGGAGGATGACCTCCTTGTAAATCGGGTTCGCGACGCGAACCGGCCGATCGCCCGCGATGAGGCCGAGGTCCCTGACGTAGGAGACGGCGTCGTTGAAGGTGAGATCCGCTTCCAGCAGCGTGCCCGCGATGAGCGGTTCGATGACTATGCGCACGCGGTCCTCACTCAGCTTCGAGACCAGCGAGTCCAAGTGGGTGGCACGCGCGACGATCAACCGTTCTTTGGCCTCGTCGATGTGATCGTCGGTGATCGTGGTGTGCACCCGCATCTTGTCGATCACTTCGGCGGCGAGGGCGTTGACGAGCCAGGGTTGGCCCTGGGTGTAGTAGTAGGCGAGATCCACCGCGCGGGAAGTGAATTCTTGGCCGGTTTCCTTGGTGTGCTGCGCATACAGCGCGGCTACCTCAGCGTGCGTGAAGTCACCGATCCGCATCGACTCGACCTTGATGTTGAACGGGCTGGATGATCCGAGTCGCGACGGGTCGCCGCCGGACGCGGCCTTGTAGTCACGAACGTCGCGCAGCCCGCACAGCACGACCGCGTGCACAAATCCTTTCCGATGGGTGCTGTAGCCGCCCCGCAGTTGCCGCAGCACGCTGCGCAGACTCTCACCCCGGACGGCATCGATCTCATCGAAGAACAACACCAGCGGTCGAGAACAACGGGCAACCCACGCGGTCAACGCGGCGTCGATCCGACGGCCCGGCTCCGCTTCGGGCCACGGATCCGGGGGTAACAACTCGGGAGCCAACCCACTCGCAGCCGCCCTGATCACATCCAGTAGCAGCAATTCGACCTGGCCGAAGTCGTCGCCGACCGGTTCGGCGTACTCGCACGAGAAGTGCAGCGCCAGGTACTTCCCTTCCTCGGTCAGCTCCCGCGCCAATTCCGCGAGACTGGTCGTCTTCCCCGATTGTCGCGGCGCGTGCAGGACGAAGTACTGTCCACGGCTGATGATTCGGCGCGCATCGGGCAGCCGCTCGGCGGCGGGAAGCATGTAATGCCATTCCGAGTCGCAGGGACCCGTGGTGTTGAAGTACCGCACTACCAGTCAGTCCTTCCCCTCCTGGCCGCAGGAGTCGCCTCGCTCGCGGCTTCGACCAGCACACCCTACTCGCGAACCTCGGCGAACAGCGGCGAAGGGCATCGCTTCAGGCGCCACGAAGGCACCCCCAACACGCCATCGAATTCCACGACTCCGCCCTCTCCGGCAGCGACCGGGTAGCTCTCAACCGACTCCGAAAACAACGAAGGCACCCAGGAAACCCTGGGCGCCTTCGTTGTTCGAGCTGTCAGTGCCTGCGGCGCGACTTCGGTCCGCGCTTGCCCTTGCTCTCGGCGCGCGCCGCTTCGCGACGCTCCCGGCGGGTGGCGTGGGCGCCGGACTCAGAGCCGTATTCCTCGGCGTCGCTGTGGACTTCGGCGCCGCCGCGTTCGCCGGGGCCCGAGTAGCTGAAGCCGCGGGTGGTGCGCTCATCGATGCCCTTGGCGCGCAAGGCGGCCGGGGCGCCGTTGGCGGCGGGGGCGGCTTGCTGGGTGGGCAGCGGGGCCGGAGCACCGGACATGGCGCCGACCGGGGAACGCAGGCCAGGGTCGACGGCGACGCCCGCGGGCTGCGGCTGCTGCACCTCGACCTGGAGGTTGAACAGGAAGCCGACCGACTCCTCCTTCAGGCCCTCGAGCATCGCGGCGAACATGTCGAAGCCTTCGCGCTGGTATTCGACCAGCGGATCCCGCTGCGCCATGGCGCGCAGGCCGATGCCCTCCTTGAGGTAGTCCATCTCGTAGAGGTGCTCGCGCCACTTGCGGTCCAGCACCGAAAGCAGCACCTGCCGTTCGAGATTGCGCATCGAGCCCTCGCCTGCCAGGCCGTCGATCTCCTGCTCGCGCTTCTCGTAGGCGTCGTGCGCGTCGTCGAGGAGGGCGTCGAGCAGTTCGTCGCGGGTCAGGTCGCCCGCCTCGCCGATGCCGGTCTCACCGGTCAGCTCCTTGTAGTCCACGCCGACCGGGTAGAGGGTCTTCAGCGCGGTCCACAGCTTCTCCAGATCCCAGTCCTCGACGTAGCCCTCGGCGGTGGCGCCGTCGACATACGCGGTGATCACGTCGGTGATCATGTTCTGGACCTGGCCCTCCATGTCCTCACCGCGCAGGATCCGGTTGCGCTCGCCGTAGATGACGGTGCGCTGCTGGTTCATCACCTCGTCGTACTTGAGGACGTTCTTGCGGATCTCGAAGTTCTGCTGCTCTACCTGGGTCTGCGCGCTCTTGATGGCCTTGGAGACCATCTTGGCCTCGATCGGCACGTCGTCGGGCAGGTTGAGCCGGGTCATGATCGCCTCGAGCGCCGCGCCGTTGAAGCGCCGCATCAGCTCGTCGCCCAGCGACAGGTAGAAGCGGGACTCGCCGGGATCGCCCTGACGGCCGGAGCGACCGCGCAGCTGGTTGTCGATGCGCCGGGACTCGTGGCGCTCGGTGCCGAGCACGTACAGACCACCGGCGTCGCGGACCGCCTCGGCGTCCTCCTCGGTCTGCTGCTTGACCTGCTCGAGGGTCGGATGCCAGGCGGCCTCGTACTCCTCCTGCGTCTCGACCGGGTCGAGGCCCTGCTTGCGCAGCAGGATGTCGGCGATGATGTCCGGGTTGCCGCCGAGCACGATGTCGGTACCGCGACCCGCCATGTTGGTGGCGACCGTGACCGCGCCAGGCCGACCGGCCTCGGCGATGATCTCGGCTTCCTTCTCGTGGAACTTCGCGTTCAGCACGTTGTGCGGGATGCCGCGCCTGGTGAACTGCTTGGACAGGTACTCCGAGCGCTCGACGCTTGTGGTGCCGATCAGCACCGGCTGGCCCTTCTCGTGCCGCTCGGTGACGTCGTCGACCACGGCGGCGAACTTGGCCTCTTCGGTCTTGTAGATCAGGTCCGACTGGTCGGCGCGCACCATGGGCTTGTTCGTCGGGATCGGCACGACGCCGAGGCCGTAGATCTGGTGCAGCTCGGCCGCCTCGGTCTCGGCGGTACCGGTCATGCCGGAGAGCTTGTCGTAGAGGCGGAAGTAGTTCTGCAGCGTGATGGTGGCCAGCGTCTGGTTCTCCGGCTGGATCTCGACGCCTTCCTTGGCCTCGATCGCCTGGTGCATGCCCTCGTTGTAGCGGCGGCCGACCAGGATGCGTCCGGTGAACTCGTCGACGATGATGACCTCGCCGTCGCGGACGATGTAGTCCTTGTCGCGCTGGTAGAGCTCCTTGGCCTTGATGGCGTTGTTCAGGTAGCTGACCAGCGGCGAGTTGGCGGCCTCGTACAGGTTGTCGATGCCGAGCTGGTCCTCGACGAACTCCACGCCCGCCTCGTGCACGCCGATGGTGCGCTTCTTGATGTCGACCTCGTAGTGCAGGTCCTTCTTCAGCAGCGGCGCGATGCGCGCGAACTCGGCGTACCACTTCGAGGAGGCGTCGGCCGGACCCGAGATGATCAGCGGCGTGCGGGCCTCGTCGATGAGGATGGAGTCGACCTCGTCGACCACGGCGAAGTTGTGCCCGCGCTGGACCAGGTCGTCCAGCGAGTGCGTCATGTTGTCGCGCAGGTAGTCGAAGCCGAACTCGTTGTTGGTGCCGTAGGTGATGTCGGCGTGGTAGGCGGCGCGGCGCTGGGCCGGGCTCATGCCGCCGAGGATGACGCCGACCTCGAGACCGAGGAAGCGGTGCACGCGGCCCATCCACTCCGCGTCGCGCTTGGCCAGGTAGTCGTTGACCGTGACGACGTGCACGCCCTCGCCGGACAGCGCGTTCAGGTACGCGGGGAGCACACAGGTCAGGGTCTTGCCCTCACCGGTCTTCATCTCGGCGATGTTGCCGAGGTGCAGCGCGGCGCCACCCATCACCTGGACCTTGTAGTGCTTCTGGTTGAGCACCCGCCAGGACGCCTCGCGCGCCACCGCGAACGCCTCGAGCAGCAGGTCGTCGAGGCTCTCGCCGTCGGCGTAACGCTCCTTGAACTCGTCGGTCTTCGCGCGCAGCTCGGCGTCGCTGAGCTGCTCGTACTCCGCGTCGAGCGCGAGGACCTCGTCGGCGAGATGAGCGAGCCGCTTGACGGTGCGACCCTCACCAATCCGTAGCAACCTCGTCAGTGTCAGCGCAGGCACGGGTCTCGTCAGTCCTCTGGTCGGTGTGTCAAATGTTTCGGCCCCCACAACCTCCGCCGGGCACGGCGGAAGCCGCAGCACCCCTCATGGTAATGCCGCGACCATGCTGAGCGCGGGTGACCAGCGTCGTATCACGTCGCACGGCATCGCCGCAGCGGTCGCGTGGCGTCGCTTCTCACCGTACTCGCCTCGCGTCGCGCGCGATGCCCGCAGCGGCCGCGGACCTGCGACTCGGCGACCCGTCGCGCCGGTCCCTTCGGCGAACCGCGGGTGAATCCCGCTGGAGCCGAACCGCTTCGAACGCAGGTGCCATACGATGGCAGACGTCCGGCGCGCCGTCGGCGGCGTGCGATCGGACCGAACGTTCCCGCAACACCCCGGCACGCGGACGGGCAAGAGCAGTGCGGCTCGTGTTTTTTCGCTGGATATGCCACAGGATCCCCCACCTTTCGGTTGTCGCGAACGACAATGAAGCGGGGACACGGCATCGGAAGGAGCACCGGGCAGCGTGATCACGCGTTTGACGCCGCAGGACGCGGCGTTCTATCGGCTCGAGTCGAGCAGCAATCCGATCCACATCGGCTCGCTCGCGATCGTCCGCAACGCCGACGAGGGCCACCTCGACGGCGAACCGGCCCTCGACTACGACCGCCTGGTCGATCTCGTGGAGAGCAGACTCTCGCTTGTCCCGCGCTACCGGCGCAAGGTGCGCGAGATCCCGTTCGCGCTCGGCAGGCCGGTGTGGGTGGAGGACAGCCGCTTCGACATCACCTATCACATCCGCCGCTCCGCGCTGCCGAGTCCGGGCACCGACGAGCAGCTGCACGACCTGGTCGCGCGGCTGGCCTCGCGACCGCTCGACCAGAGCAAACCGCTGTGGGAGATGTATCTGATCGAGGGACTGACCGAGGGCCGCTGCGCGATCTTCACCAAGACCCACTCGGCGCTGGTCGACGGCGCGAGCGCGCTGGAGATCGGACACGTCATCCTGGACAACAGTCCCTCGCCGCGCGGTCTCGCCGACGACTCCTGGGTCGCGCCGCGCGAACCCACCGACGTGGAACTGCTCGTCGGCGCGCTCACCCATCTGGCTGCCCAGCCGCGCGAGGCGCTGGAGGTGGCGCGCGACGCGAGCGCCGACGCCTTCGCGATGATCGGCGCCGCGGGTCGCGCGGTCGACTCGATCGTCTCGGCGGTGCGCACCGCGGCCATCGGCGCGCCGGACAGCCCGCTCAACGCGCGCACCTCGCGCAGCCGCCGCTTCGACGTGGTGCGCACCGACCTCGGTGACTACCGCAAGATCCGTCAGCGCTTCGGCTGCTCGACCAACGACGCGATCCTCGCCGTGGTCACCGGTGCGCTACGCAACTGGCTGCTCTCCCGCGGCGAGGCGCTGATCGAATCGACCACACTGCGCGCGGTGGTGCCCATGTCGGTCTACGTGGAGGGACCGGACCACGATCGGCTCGAGCCCGCGAGCGAGGTGTCCTCGTTCCTGTTGGATCTGCCGGTCGGCGAGCCCAACCCGGTGATCCGGCTCTCGCACATCGCGCACGCCACCGAGGCCAACAGCAGGACGCGGCGCGGGGTGCGGGCGCGCACGCTGGTGCACATGGCCGGGTTCGCTCCGGCCAGCCTGCATGCGATGAGCGTGCGGGCGGCGAGTACGTTCGCAGAGCACACGTTCAACTTGGTGATCACCAACGCGCCGGGTCCGCAGACGCCGATGTACATCGGCGGCGCGCGGATGCTGGAGATGTATCCGGTGTCGCCGCTGCTGCGCAATCAGGCCTCGAGCATCGGGATCACGTCCTACGACGGACGCGTCTTCTACGGACTCAACGCCGACCGCGACGCGATGGCCGACATCGAGGTGCTGGCCGCCGCGGTGCACGAGTCCATGGAGGAGATGCTCGGTGCCTGCGTCTGATCAGAAGAACACCATGCGGGTGTACGTGCCCGCGACGGTGCCGATGCTGCGCGAGCTGGTCGCCGAGCGGGAGCTGTTCCCGATCGGCGGCACCGCGTTCGCGGTCACCCCGGCGCTGCGCGAGGCCTACGCCTCCGGCGACGACGAGGAGCTGGCCGAGGTCGCCATGGCCGAGGCCGCCCGCGCCTCGCTGCGCCTGCTCGCCGCCGAGCGCGAGGCGATCGTCGAGGACATCGAGGACGGCGAACCCGCTGCCGCGCGACCGTCCGGCGGTCCTGTGTACCGGCGGGCCGTGATCGCCGCGGACGTCGTCGGCGCCAAACTGCGGCCCGACCTCGACGACGCGGTGGTCAAGCTCGCGGGTCCGATCGGCTACGACCGGATCGCGTCGATCCACGTCGACCTGGCCGAGGCCGAACCCGAGGTGGCCAAGGCGGTGGACGTCGTCGACGCGGCCGATCTCGGCGACCCGGACGCGGAGTTCGTGCTCGGCGACGCCGAGGACCACCAGCTCGCCTGGTACGCGGCACAGGAGCTGCCGTTCCTGCTCGACCTGCTCTGAGGCGTCGGGTCGCGGTCGGAGCTGCCCGCTAACCTACGATGCCGTAACCTAGCCGGGAGCGACCCCGACGGCGGTCGCCACCTCGACAGAAAGACGAAACGGCACCGATGGTCTTCAAGAATGTCCGGGACTGGCTCGAAGCGCCCGCGGCGAGCGTCGCCGACCGCGGTGGTCGGCTCAACGTGTTGCGCGGGGCCGTCGCCCGGGTGACCACACCGCTGCTGCCCGACGACTACCTGCACCTGGCCAACCCGCTGTGGTCGGCGCGCGAGCTGCGCGGCCGGATCGTCGACGTGCGCAAGGAGACCGCCGATTCGGCGACCCTGGTGATCAAGCCGGGCTGGGGCTTCGACTTCAAATTCCAGCCGGGCCAGTACATCGGCATCGGCCTGCTGGTCGACGGCCGCTGGCACTGGCGGTCCTACTCGCTGACCTGCCCGCCGGACTGGAACGCCCCCGAGCACGGCGGCAAGCGCCTGATCTCCGTCGCCGTGAAGGCGATGCCGGAGGGCTTCCTGTCCAGCCACATCGTCGGCGGGGTCAAGCCGGGCACGATCGTCCGGTTGCAGGCGCCGCAGGGCGGGTTCGTGCTGCCCTACCCGCCGCCCGCCAAGGTGCTGTTCCTCACCGCGGGCAGCGGCATCACGCCGGTGATGTCGATGCTGCGCGCGATGGACCGGCGCGGCTCGGTCTCCGACGTCGTGCACCTGCATTCCGCGCGCACCGCCGAGGACGTGATGTTCGGCGACGAGCTGCGCGCGCTGCACGACCGGCACCCGAGTTTCCAGTCGCACCTGCACCTGACCGGCGAGCACGGCAAGTTCAAGCTCGCCGACTTGGACAAGAAGTTCCCGGACTGGCGGGAACGCGACACCTGGGCCTGCGGCCCGGCCGCCATGCTGGACGAGATCGAACAGCACTGGCGGGAGGCCGGTCTGGCCGACCGCCTGCACGTGGAGCGGTTCGAGATCGAGCGCTCGGCGGTCGGCGAGGGCGGCACTGTCAGCTTCGGCAAGAGCGGCCGCAGCGTCACGGTCGACGGCGCGACCAGCCTGCTGGAGGCCGGCGAGTCGGTCGGGGTTCAGATGCCGTTCGGCTGCCGGATGGGCATCTGCCAGACGTGTGTGGTGACCTTGAGTTCCGGACACACACGCGACCTGAGAAACGGCGACGAGCGCCGCGAGGGCGACAAGGTGCAGACCTGTATCTCCGCCGCTGCGGGTGACTGCACGCTGGACGTGTGATCCGCCGGATCGGGACGTCCGCGCGGTGCGCACCCGCGGACCACACCGATACCGCCTCAGACACGGGTACCCTCGACCCCATCAGTCGAGCAGAGAAGGGACTCCGGTGGCCATCACCGATATCCAGACGTTCTCCCACCTCACGGCAGCCGATATCGAGACCCTGGGGCAGGAACTCGACAGCATCCGGCGTTCCGTCGAACTCTCCCGCGGCGAACGCGACGCGAAGTACATCCGCCGCACCATCGCGGCCCAGCGCGGCCTCGAGGTCGCCGGGCGCGCGGTGCTCTTCGGCAGCCGCAACCGCTGGGCCTGGCTCGCCGGCACCGCGCTGCTCTCGGTCGCCAAGATCATCGAGAACATGGAGCTCGGGCACAACATCAGCCACGGGCAGTGGGACTGGATGAACGATCCGGAGATCCACTCCACCACCTGGGAGTGGGACCAGACGGGTCCGTCGTCGCAGTGGCGGCGCGCGCACAACTACTCGCACCACACCTACACCAACGTCCTCGGCAAGGACGAGGACCTCGGCTTCGGCATCCTGCGGATGACCCGCGACGAGGAGTGGCGCCCGATCCACCTGGTGCAGCCGCTGGCCAACCTGCTGCTGGCCGCCACCTTCGAGTGGGGCATCGCGCTGCACGATTGGAGCATCGAGAAGGAGCTGACGAATACTCCGAGGCGGGAATTGCTGTCGGCGCCGAACCGGGAGTTCGCCCGCAAGATCGCGCGCCAGGTGAGCAAGGACTTCCTGCTCTACCCCGCCCTGACCGGACCGGCGTGGAAGTCGACGCTGAAGGCCAACGCCACCGCCAACCTGGTGCGCAACCTCTGGGCCTACGCCGTGATCTTCTGCGGTCACTTCCCCGACGGCGCCGAGAAGTTCACAATCGAGCAGCTCGAGGGCGAGACGCAGGCCGAGTGGTACCTACGCCAGATGCTCGGTAGCGCCAACTTCAAGGCCGGGCCCGCGATGGCCTTCATGAGCGGCAACCTCTGCTACCAGATCGAGCACCACCTGTTCCCCGACCTGCCGAGCAACCGGTACCCGGAGGTCGCCCAGCGGGTGCGCGAACTCTGCGACAAGTACGACCTGCCCTACACCACGGGCTCGCTCGGCAAGCAGTACCTGCTCGCCTTCCGCACCATCCACAAGCTGGCGCTGCCGGACCGGTTCCTGAAGCGCACCGCCGACGACGCGCCGGAGACCTCCTCGGAGCGCAAGTTCGCGGGCATCACGCTGCCGAACACCGAGCGCTGGGCCGACAACAACTCGGTGTTGACCGATCCCGAGACCGGGCAGCGGCGCGGTCTGCGTTCGGCGTTGCACGAGGCCAAGATTGTGCTCGAGGAGAAGGCGCGGCACGAGAAAGAGGTGTTGCGCGAGGCCAAGCGAGCGCTGAAGGACAAGGCGCGCCAGGAGAAGGAGCTGCTGCGCGAGGCCAAGAACGCCCTCCAAGAGAAGGCGCGCGTCGAGCAGGCCGCGCTGCGGCAGAAGACCGAGCGAGCCAAAGGTTTTCGCCTGCACCTGCGGCGCGCCTGATATAGCATCCGGCCGTCGCGTTCGCAATGCGAGATTTGCCACGGTAGCTACGCGATTCTCGTAACCTACGGTGTCGTAACTTACGGTACTGTAACCCCCATGGCGATCTCGGATGTCAAGGAATACGCGCACCTCACCGCCGCGGATGTGGAGGCGTTGGGCGCGGAATTCGACGCGATCCGGCGGGAAATCGAATCCTCGCGCGGCGAATCGGACGCGCGGTACATCCGCAATGTCATCAGGCTGCAGCGCGCGCTGGAGATCAGCGGGCGCGCGGTCCTGTACGCCGGTTTCCTTCCGCCCGCCTGGCTCGCCGGCGTAGCGCTGCTCGGCACCGCCAAGATCATCGAGAACATGGAGATCGGGCACAACGTCATGCACGGGCAGTGGGACTGGATGAACGATCCGGAGATCCACTCCAGCTCGTGGGAGTGGGACAACACCGGCCCGTCCAAGCACTGGAAGCACACCCACAACTACCTGCACCACAAGTACACCAACGTCCTCGGCATGGACGACGACATCGGCTACGGTTTGCTGCGGGTCACCCGAGACCAGCGTTGGAAGCCGTTCAACATCGGCAACCCGGTCTACAACCTGCTGCTGCAGCTGTTCTTCGAGTACGGCGTCGCGATCCAGCACCTGGAGCTCGGCAAGCTGGCCGCGGGCCGATACAAGCCGGGCACCCCCGAGCGCGCCGAGTTCGAGCGCAAGCGCAGCGAGGTGCTGAACAAGGTCGGTAAGCAGGCGCTCAAGGACTACGTGGTCTTCCCGGCGCTCACCGGTCCCCTGTTCTTCTCCACGCTCACCGCGAACCTGGCCGCCAACATGATTCGCAACGTGTGGTCCAACGCGGTGATCTTCTGCGGCCACTTCCCCGACGGCGCGGAGAAATTCACCAAGGCCGACATCGACGGCGAGACCCAGGCCGAGTGGTACCTGCGCCAGATGCTCGGCAGCGCCAACATCTCCGGCGGCCCGATCATGCACTTCATGACCGGCAACCTGAGCCACCAGATCGAACACCACCTGTTCCCGGATCTGCCGAGCAACCGGTACGCCGACATCGCGGTCCGGGTGCGCGCGCTGTGCGACAAGTACGACCTGCCCTACACCACGGGATCGCTTCCCGTGCAGTACTTCAAGGCGTGGCGCACCATCCTCAAGCTCGCGCTGCCGAACAAGTACCTGCGCCACACCGCCGACGACGCCCCGGAAACCGCCTCCGAGCGCAAGTTCGGCGGCAACGCCGTCGCCACCATCGACCCGGTCACCGGCAAGCGCCGCGGCCTGCGCACCGCACTCGCCGAGGGCAAGCGGCGGTTCGCCCGCCGTGCGGCTCGGCCGGAGCACGCTCTCCAGCTCGCGAAGTAGGCGGATCTCGAGCACAGCGGACCGGCGGGTGTGGACCCGCCGGTCCGTTTTGGTTGACTGAGGCGGTGAGTGCTGATCGCCTGAGTGTCTACGAGGCCATTCGGTTGCGTCGCGATGTGCGCGCCGAATTCACCGGGGAGCCGGTCGACGAGGACACGCTGTGGCGGATTCTGGACGCCGCGCATCGGGCGCCGAGCGTCGGCAATTCGCAGCCGTGGGATTTCGTCGTGGTGCGTGAACCGGACACGCTGCGCCAGTTCGCCGATCATGTGGCGGGCAAGCGTGTGGAGTTCCGCGACGCCCTACCGCCGGAGCGGGCAACGACTTTCGAGCCGATCAAGATCGAGGGCATCGTGGAGAGCGGCACCGGCGTCGTAGTCGGCTACGACCACGACCGCGGCGGACCGCAGGTGCTCGGCCGCGCGACCGTCCACGAAACCGGCGTCTACTCCACGGTTCTCGCGATCCAGAACCTCTGGCTCGCCGCCACCGCCGAGGGCATCGGCGTCGGCTGGGTGTCCTTCTACGACCCGGAATTCCTCGCCGAACTGGTCGGCCTACCGCCCGGCATCCGCCCCGTCGCGTGGCTCTGCGTCGGCCCGGTCCACGAATTCCAAACGGTCCCAGACCTCGAGCGCTACGGCTGGCGCACCGGCCGCCCACTGTCCGAAGCGGTGCACCGCGAAACGTTCGGCGCGACCGGAATTGCCACTGAACCGTCAACGAATATCGCGGCGACAGAGACCATAGCGCCCTGACCGATCAAGCAACCGCAGCTACGTTGAACCGGTCAGCAGCGACAACCAGCTCGACAGTGCAATAAGAGAGCTTGATCGAGGTCGTAGCAACAAGGCTGGTCGACTCGGGCGACAGGCGTCGGAGCCGACAGCGCGTCATCTCATCCACATCGCGCTAGCACTCACTGCACACGATGAGCGACACGGCCGGCCGCCCACGGACGGTGCGGTCCGCTCAGATCGCGGCTCAGTGGGTGATCGCCGGCTGATACCGGTCGTTCGGGTGCCACCTGATCGACGCCATCGATTGGCCCTCTGGTGGTGAAACGCAGTAGTTTTCGGCTATCGCAGATGTGAGGGGGAGTTCGATGTTCAGAAATCGACTGGTCTACAGCGGCCACTACCTCGTGAACTTGGCTTGGTCGCGCGTACACTGCCGGGTGAGTATTCGGGGACGCTCGGCGGACCTGGAGCGTGCCGACCGCGCGTTGATTGCCGCTGGCTGGGAGCGGATTCGACAGTTGCCTGATGGTGATGACCTGTATCAGCGAGATATCCGCGGTTCCTTGTCTCACTGGGCAACCGAGAATGCGGCACGGCGTGTCCACACGATCCTGATCGATGCGCATTCTCAGGCCCGGATCACCGCGGTGTCCCTCGAACGAATTCGATACCAGAACCTCGTGTTCGAGCATCAGACACCGCCGCCCAACGGACACTTGGAACACGGTGATCGTGTCGACCGGCTCGCGCTGGCAACCATATCGAGTACCGGCGCGCAGCCTGCGGCATCGGTACCTGGCTCGTTGGAGCGCTTGCAGGAGTCGCTTTCTCGGAATCCGCGGCTGGTGGCATCTGCTCTGGTGTCGACGCTCGTCGGCATTGTGCTGGCGCTGTTGTACCTGCCGGAACCCGATGCCGCGTCCGATCTTCCACCGTCCTACGTTCCTCCGGTCTCCGTGGGCGCCATCATGGTGGGCGCGGTTCTGGTATTGCTCAGCTGTCACATGGCTGTCGATCGGATCCGCCTGGATAAGGTATCGCTTGTTGGCGATCAGCGTCTTCCGATCTGGGTTCTCGGCCAAACACCGGCGCGGTTGCTCATCGGTGACCATGAGCCCTCAACGGAAGCCAAATCCGCGATCAGCAATATCCGCACAGTCGCCGGAAACTCGTCCTACATGATCAAGCACGACAACACCGCGTGCAGCTGACGAGAATCGTTGAACCCCGGCCCTTACAAGCGGAACGGGCTGGCGACCATCGTGGTCGAAGACCACGACCGCAGTGGTGCGCGTGGCCAGGACTCGGATGCCCGTTGAACACGATCTGCCGGTTATATGGAGTACCCGGTCGACTGTACTGGCATGCGGCATCGATGCTCCGGCGTCGACTTGCCCGAAATCGTCAGTCTGGAGCGACGGCGCCAGCAATGATGGCCCGATGGGCAAGAACCCCGCGCAGCTGAACCAAAGGCAGGTCGACGTTCTCGGATGGGTACTCGATGGGTGCCCCGATGGTGTCTACACCGACCATGAACACCGAATAACCGCGCGAGCCCTGGAACGCCGTGGACTCATCACCATTAGCGGAAAGGGGGATACTTGGGCAGCATCGATTACCGACGCTGGTCGAAAGTGGCATGCGGCGCCGCCGGCGGGTGTGTTGCCGGATGAGTCGGACGCGGATCAGCTGATCGCGCGAGTGCTGGCGGCCGGCGGGCAGCTTGTTCTCCCGCATCCTGCAGGCAATCGCTACCGAGGCCGCCGCCCGCGGCCTCGAGGCCATGACGCCAGGAGCTGCCGCGAAGGACACGGACCGATACCAAGCGCGCGACCTGAACAAATCCCACCTGGCATTGCGGACACCAGCCGGGGTCTACGGTATTCAGATCAAGGAGATCGCGGCGAGCGGCGCGCCGAAAGTAGATCCGGGCTGGTGGAAAGAACGTAAGGCGATGCCTGGGTGGATCAGGCACCGTGGGTGGGAGTTCATCGGCACCGGAAAGCTCGAACTCATAGTGCGCGGACCAGGCAGCGGCTACGACGGCGACCACTACCGTGACGCGAAGACCATCCCTGTCGAAGCCAAGCTCCCTGAGGTATTCCGTGCGTTCGAGATCCACAAGCTTCGCGCCGACTGGCACAAGCAGGAGCGTGAGCGTGCGAAGGCCGAACGCCAGCGGCGCTGGGAATCGGCGATGGTGGTCGCGAAGAAGCGATACTTCGAACACGCCCGGTGGGAGCATTTCAAAGATCGCTCGCGCGAATGGCAGTCCGTCAACCAGCACCGCCGGTTCCTAGCGGCGGCCGGAGAAGCTCTCGGACAATACGACGGAGCCGACCGTGAAGCCATCCGGCGACAACTCGACGAGGCTGAACGAACCGTGGAAATGCTGGATCCTGTCCGGCAGCTGTCGAGTATCGTGCCCAGCCTGTCGGAGCCGAAGCCCGATGATCTCAAACCGTTTCTTCAGGGCTGGAGCCCACATGGTCCAGACGGATCGCATTGGTGATCGAGGCCGGCCCGGGAACCGACCTCGACCAAAGGTGACCTTCACCGCGCATGACACGGTGCAGGTCACCTTCGGTCGGTGATCAGACCCGCTCGAGCACGGCCGAGGCGCCGATGCCGCCTGCAGCGCAGATGCCGAGGAGGGCGGTGTTCTTGCCGGTGCGGGCGAGTTCGTTCGCCATCGTGGTGACCATGCGGGCTCCGGTGGCGCCGAAGGGGTGGCCGAGGGAGACGGAGCCGCCGTGCACGTTGAGTTTGTCGATGTCCACGGTGCCGACGGCGGTGTCGCGGTCCAGCCGAGTCTTGGCCCATTCGTCGCTGGCGAGCGCGCTCAGCACCGAGAGGGTCTGCGCGGCAAAGGCTTCGTGGATGTCGACGAAGTCGATGTCGGACAACGACATTCCGGCCTTGTCGAGCGCGCGCGGCATGGAGATCGCCGGGCCGATGAGCACCTGATCGGTGGGATCGACGCTGACGTAGCTCCAGGAACGGAACGCGGCCAGCGGGCGGTAGCCGAGCTCGCGTGCCTTCTGTTCGCTCATCAGCAGCACCGCCGAGGCGCCGTCGGTGAGCGGACTGGCGTTGCCCGCGGTGACCGTGCCCTCCTTGGCGAACACCGGCTTCAGCTTGGCCAGCTTCTCGACGCTGGTGTCGGCGCGGACCAGACCGTCGCGCTCGATGTCCACCCCCTCGGGCGTGCGCACCCGCAGCACCTCGTCGTCGAAGCGTCCTGAGGCGATGGCGGCCGCGGCGCGCTGGTGTGAGCGGGCCGCGAACTCGTCCTGTTCGGCCCTGCCGATGCCGTGGATCCGCGCCATCTTCTCGGCCGACTCCCCCATCACCTCGCCGGTGGTGCGCTCGGCGATCTTCGGCCTGCTCGGCAGGATGTCGGTGAACGGCGCCAATTGCGCTGCGGCGGAAAGGTAGTCCTTCACCTTCGGCTTGCCGAGCGCAAGCGGCGCGCCCGCGTGCACCAGCTTCTGCGGCAGCTTCACCTCGGCGTTGCTGGTGGAATCGCTGCCGCCGGCGATCATGATGTCGTATTCGCCGCGTTCGATCGCGGCCGCCGCGGCGGTCACCGCCTGCAAGCCGGACGCGCACGCCCTGGTGACGGTGTAGCCCTCGCACCCGGGATCGAGGCGCAGATCGAGCGCGATCTCCCTGGCGATGTTGGGCGCCGCGCTCGGCAGGATCACCCCACCCCACACGATGGCCTGCACTTGGGCGCCGGGCAGCCCGGTGCGCTCCAGCAGGCCGCGCACGGCGGCGTCGGCCAGCGCGATGGAGTCCATCCGGGTGAAATCGGTGAACGCGCGCACGAACGGGGTGCGGGCGCCGGACACGATGACGGCACGGCGAGCGGCGTCGGAAGCCATGCGAATTCCTTTCCAGAGACGTACACCACAAACTTACTCTGAAGTAAGTTTCCGGTCCACGCTCGCACGGGAAAACGCCTCCCCGCACCCCTCCGGGCGGGCAGGCTTTTCGTCCCGAGCCGCAGGCGGCTCAGCGATCCCCTCCAGATGCCGCTGAGCCGGCCTGCGGCGCGCCGTTGCGCTAGCAGGCCGGGCGCCCGTCCCGACGAACGCCCCTGCTCGTCCCGGAACCGCTTCGAGTGGTCGGCACGCGCATCCGACGCAGAAAGAACAGTAGCGTTCTTTCGACCAATTTTTCAAATCTTTTCTATGAAGTTGTCATTACCGTCCGGTAAGGCCTACTATGAGGCCCACTATGAGAAGCCCTTCGGAGCTGTCGCGGCAGAAGCGCTTCGGCCGAATCATCAAGGAACGCCGAGACGAGCTCGGCCTCACCCAGCTGCAGATCGGCGATCTGGGTGGGCCATCGGCGCCGACGATCCGAAAGATCGAGGACGGCGACGCCGCGATCAGCACCCACACGCTGAACAAGCTGGACGCACCGCTGCGCTGGCTGCCGGGCAGCGCGGCACGCACCTACGCGGGCGGCTCGCCCGCGGTGCGGGAGGCCGCATCGGGCGAACACGCCACCGACGAGTCGATCGTCGCAGGCCCGACGTCGATCCGTTTCGACATCTCCGACCTCACCGGCCTGCTCGCCGCGACCGGCAGGCTGACCGACGCCGTTGAGCGCGGCCAGACCTCCGAACCCGCTGTGGTCGAGGCGATCTCGGACCTGAACCGGGTGGTGTCCCGGCTGTCCGCCCGCTACGCGACGGTCATGCTGGAACGCAACGGCGGACCGGGCCGCCAGCTGCACCCGCTGGTGGAGATGGCGTTCTCGCACCTGCTCGAGGTTCCCGCCGAAGCCGACGACGCGACCGAGTTCGAGGAGCGCCGTTACCGGCGCTGGCTCGCCGGTCGCTCGGAAAACGTGAGCCCCGCGACCGAGGCCCAGTTCCGGGCCAGGTGGTTGGCCGCCAACAGCACGACCGCGCCGAATCGCAACGGCAAGCACTGAGGTGATCGACATGACCGAGGCCGCGCACCTGCCGCTGAGCCACAAGATCAACCGACTGTTCGCGGTGATGCACCCGCGCTCGGCGCCGGAACGCAGCACCGAGTCCGTCGCCGAACAGGTCAGCGACCAGCTGGACCGCGCGGTGGCGGCCAGCTACCTCGAAGAGCTGCGCGAAGGTCGCTTCGACGACGAACGCGACGGCGCCACTGTCGAATTCGAGGTCCTCGCGGCGATCGCGAGTTGCTTCGGCGTCGCGCCGCGCTATCTGACCACCACCGGGCAGGCCGCCGCGAGCATCGACAGGGAACTCGAACTGCTGGCAACCATGCGCGACGCCAACGTCGCGAGCATCGCGCTGCGCGGCTCCGACGTCGACCGGGCGATGCTCGCCCGATTGATCCGCGGCACCGAGGATTCCGCCGAATCGGGCGCTCCGGCGCACTGACCTCGCGGCGACGGCCAGTGGGTCGCCCGCGGCGCGCCGTCCTGGGTACCATTCTCAGCTACACGGGGCGGGACCGCGGAACTGCTGTAGGAGATCGCATCGCATGGCCGGTATGGACACCCGGTTCCGGGAGCTTTCCCGGCACGTACCGATACCGCACCCGTGGAATCTGAACACCTATCTCGATACCGTCGCCGAGTTCCGTGACCGCCCGATCACCTTGCAGCCGGTGGACACCGCCGTGCTCGCGGGCGCGGGCTGCGGCACCGGCAGCGGATTGTGGATCGCCAAGCGGGACAGCGATGTGATCGTCTACGGCGCCGACACCACCGAGTGGCACGCCGAGCACATCATCGCCCACGAGCTCGGTCACATGCTGCTCGGCCACGGCCCGGAAGCGGAGCCGACGCCGAGCGACCAGACCGCGCACACCCTCGCGGCCGTCGCCGAACTGCTGCCCTCGATCTCACCGGAATCCATCGCGCACGTGCTCGGCCGCACCGACTACGGCACGAGCAGGGAACGCGACGCCGAGACCTTCGCCGACATGGTGATGCTGCAGGCGATGCGGCCGCCGCGCCGCGACTCCCTGCTGCACCGGACGTTCTTCCGCGACCGTCGTAGGTGAACTCCCCCGTACCGGGGCTGATCGCGGCGCCGCTGATCGGATTCGTCGCACTGGTGACCGTCGGCCGGTGGGCGCTGCTGCACCGAACCACCACCGACCGGCTGCTGAACCGGGCGCTGGCGTGGGCGGCGGCGGGAATGGTGCTGCTGGAGCGCGGCATCGCGCCGCGATTCGGCAGCCTCATGCACCAACTCTCCATGGGCTGCATGCTCTTCACGATCATGAGCGCCTACGGCGTTGCCATGCTGTGGGCGGGTGCGGACCCCTCGGATGCGCGACGACGGCAGCGCCGCTACGACCTGATCGCCGCCGCGTGCGCCGTCGTCATCCTGGTCGTCGGCACACCGGCACGACACGAAGGGACGCTGCTCGGCCAGACGCCCGGCGTGTGGTCGGCGATCTCGGCGCTGGCGTTCTGCCTGCCCGCGATCGCCTGCGGTCGCGTGATGGCGACCGCCCTGTGGCGGGAACTGGCTCGCGAGGACACCAGGCGGCGGGAACGGCTGGTATACGGCGCACTGCTCGCGGCGTTGGCGATCGGCGCGTGCAGTCTGCCGTTCTCGGCGCTGCTCTTCGGCGGGATTCTCGGCGACGCCGTGCGCATCGAGGATCCGAACCTGATCCGCTGGGCCTGGCCGAACTTCACCGTCATCGTGGTCAGCGCCGCCGTGCTCGCGGTGCCGCTGCTCGGCGTGCTGGTGACACGCGCGGGCTGGGACCGGTCCCGGCGCTACTGCCGACGGCTGCGCCCGCTCTGGACGGACGTGACGCGTGCGGTGCCGGAGATCGTCCTCGACCTCACGGCGACCGGGCAGGACGAACCCGAGGTGCGACTGATCCGGATGACGGTGGAGATCCGCGACGCCCTGCTGCACCTGAACAGGTATGCGCCCCACGATCTTCCGATGCCGGCCGGAGCGAGTCCGACGGAGCGCTACGCGCGGCGGATCGCGCACGGGATACGCGCCAAGGCCGACGGACACGGTCCCGCCAACGCCGCCGCGAGGACCGCGGCGCCCGCCTCCCGCGACCTCGATTCCGAACTCCGCCAGCTGCTGGAACTGGCACGCGCGTGGCCGCGAGCGCGAACCGGTACGGAGACCAAGCGGCCGACGCCCGCGAGGGCGTCGGCCGGGCTCTTCCGACGGTTGGCTATGCGAGCCTGATCAGGCCGTAATCGAAGGCGTGACGCCGATAAACGACCGACGGTCGGTCGGTCTCCTTGTCATGGAAGAGGAAGAAGTCGTGCCCGACGAGTTCCATCTGGTAGAGGGCGTCATCGACCGTCATCGGTGTCGCGGTGTGCTCCTTGGTCCGCACGATGTGGCCCGGACCGGCCTCGTACTCGGGTTCTTCCTGTTCGGCGCGCTCACCGGGGTGCGCGTGCGCCTTGGAGGCTTCGTCCGTCAGAGTGAACAGCGAATCGTCGACCAGGTCGGCCGTGGCCTCGGCGACCGAGACGGGGGTCTTTTCCCCGTAGTGGACCCGGCGCCGGTCCTTGATTCGGCGCATTCGGCTCTCCAGCTTGGCGGTCACCGACTCGAAGGCGGCGTAGAAGCTGTCCGCGCAGGCCTCCGCCCGTACCACCGGGCCCTTGCCACGCGCGGTGATCTCGACGCGCTGACAGGCTTTGCGCTGACGACGGTTGCGTTCGTGGAACAGCTCGACATCGAATAGGAAGATCGACGGGTCGAAGCGTTCGAGACGGGAGAGTTTGTCCGCGACATAAATTCGGTAATGGTCAGGAACCACGACGTTGCGGCCTTTCACCACGATGTCGGCGCGAGTGGCCGGTGGTTGGTCCGCTGCGGGTTGCTCTGTCGCATCCAGGGCGCCGGCATCCAGCACCGAAGGATCTGCGTCTTTCACTGAAGGACGTGAAGAAGTCGTCACGCGTACCTCCCGGATCTGGCCGCACGGACCGATTTCCCGTGCGGCGGGATTGAGCCGTGCCGAGCGGAATCCGGAGGTCTTGGGGTGCGCGAGAGCCGTTGGTTGTCAGACAGGCTGACGCCTTCGGGCTTGGCTCACACCGGGGATTCGCACGACACGAAGTTGTCCGAGGCGCCACCTCCAAACTCTCGGTTCGGGTGTGTGATCGCGACGGTAGTACGCCAACCGGCGGTCCGCCAGTGTTCACGCAAATTTCCCGGAGTCAAGCAGAACACGTCACCAGGACGGCACTTGTTTCGACTCCGGCCCCGCGGAGCGCGCGCACCGATTCGCGGGCTGTCGCGCCGGTCGTGAGGACATCGTCGACCACGACGACCTCGGTGTTCTCCCCGCCCCGCAGGCTCGCGAGTGGCCCGCGCCGCACCGAGACCCTGCCGCGCAGATTGTGTTGTCGCTCACCGGGTGTCAATCCCACCGAATCGCGCACACCCCACCACACACGCAACATCGGCACCACCCGGCAATCCGGTAGCCACCCCGCCGCGGCATGCGCCGTCCGCAGCACCGGATCCCCACCGCGGCGCCGCGCGGAGGCTCCCCGGCTCGGCGCGGGCACCACCACCAACACGCGATCGGGCGTTCGCAATCCGGAGAGACCACGCGCCATCGCCAGCCCGAGCGGCGCCGCCAGATCGCGGCGGCCGCGCTCCTTGGCGGCCAGCACCGCGCGGCGCGCGGGACCGGCGTACGGGGCGAGCGCCCAGCACGGAACGCCGGGATCGGTGCGCGGACGCACCCGCGTCGGACCGCCCGTCAGCGCCGCCGCGCAGTCCGCGCACCAGCCGACGCCCACGGCGCCACAGCCCGCGCACGAAGCGGGCAGCGCCAAGTCCAGCAGGGCGGCGAGGTGTTCGGCGGCTCCCATGACCGAAGTGTGCACCCGCCCACCGACATTCGGCGGGTGGATCAGCCGGGTAGCACCGGCGCGGTGTCCGATCCGAGGCCGGGGATCTCGGTCCAGTAGCGCAGTTCGCTGGTCTGGTTGTTGGTCAGCTCGAGCACGCCGCGCGAGTCCGCCACGTACTGCGTGGTCGGCGACGCGGCGACCACCCGAACGGGCGCCGTGAGGTTCTGCGAGGTCAGCGGGTACCTCTCGGAACCGTCGATGGAGACGGTGAACACCGGCTCGACATTGCCCTCCCTGGCGACCATGAGCGCTTCGCCGCCGAGCCAGTCCAGCGAGAGCGCCCTGGTGCTCAGATCGACGGCAAGCGGCAGCGGCGAGGTCAGCGCGTACTTGCCGTCCGGCCGCCGTTCCACTACCGCGACGTACACCTTGCCGTCGGCGATGAGCGCGGCGCGCACGCCGGTGCGGGAGATGCGCAGTTCGGTGATGGGACCGCGAAAATTCGGCTCGGACGCCGACTCGGTCAACGCCGAGGTGTCGACCTCCTGCACCGAGACGTTGCCGGTGCCGCGGTCGTTGACGGCGCGGATCACCCGTCCGCCGTCGATGACGGCCCACGCCGCACCGCCGTCGGCGGCCCAGGACGGCCTGCTGATCGTGGTGCCCTCGGCGACCGGAAAAGCGTTGCCGCCGTAGGTGCCGACCATGAGCGTGCGCGGCGGCTCCGGCGCGGGCCGTCCGTTGGCGGCGACCCCGGCGACCAGCTGCCCGTCGGGCGAGAGCGCCACCGACTGCAAGTTGTTCACCGTCCCGAAGTAGCCGGGAGCGGTCACCACGCCGCGCTCGTTCACCTGGGCCAGCGCACCGCCGCGCAGGGCGTGCAGTCCGATCCGGTTCTGGGCGTACATCTCGGGGCTGAACTGTTCCACGTCGGCGACCGACCAGCCGTTGGCGGCGAACCGATCGTCCAGCGGTTTGCCGTCGGCGAGCAGCATGTAGGGGCCGAGGACGTCGGCGCCAGCCAGAGTCAGCACCACCTGTGCGGCAAGCAGTTCGCGGTCGCGCGGACTCAGCCCGCCCGCGCCCGCGAAGTCGACGCGCACGCCGCCGAGCCCGATGCCGACCTCGTCCGGATCGCCGTTGGCCTTGGTGATCGGACCCCGCAGCGCGACCGGCTGGGCGAGCTGGTTGCGCACGACCGGGCCGAGCTCCGGCTGCGGCCCCTCGGTGAGCAGGGTCAGCAGCCGCTGGGTGAGCTGATTCTTGGACACCGAGATCCAGCGCAGATCGGGCACGACCGAGGCGCCGCCCGGTTCCGCGAAGTACAGCACGTAGCGGCGGTAGGACTTGTTGAACGCCGTCCGGTCCATCACGACACCGTCGGGCAGCTCGTCGATGCGCCACTCGCCGTCGACCCTGCTCATTTCGATCTTGTTCTCGACCGTGCCCTCGGCCGCACGATAGGCGCCGTCCGGAGCCAGTTCCCCGACCTTCTGCGCGCGGATGACGTAGGTGGCCTTGTCGCCGGAGCGCGATTCGCGCAACGTATCCGGCTTGTCGACGATCGTCGTGCTCGCGCTGTCCTCCCACTGCGCCGAGGCCGACGGCGTCATGTACTGGCGGGCGGCAAGATGCCGGTTCGCCGGGTCTGCGGTCGCCTGCAGGAAATCCCGCAGCAGCAGATCGGGATCGCGGCCCTGGATGGGCGGCGGCGGCCCGTCGGAGGTCGGTTCCCGATTGAGCGTGCCAAGCGCTTGCGGGGCCGAGGATTCCGGCAGGCTCGCGCAGCCGCTGATCGCCAGCAGCGCTGTGACGAGCACCGCGACCACGGCCAGTCGGGACGATCCGGCACCGAGCATTCTCATGACTGTACGTCTCCGGGTTCGGTGAGCACCCGGCCGGAGCCGGACCCGTCCGGTCGTTGCGCGCCGGAGCTGTCCGTATCGGCCGCGTGCGACCCCTCCGCTGCCTCGCTGACGCCATTGCGCGCGTGGGTCGGCTGTTCGATACCGTTCGCCGCCGCCGCGTCCGCAGCGTGGTTCTCCGCCGCTTCGCGCGCCCGCACGCCGTTCGCCGGACCGGTCGACGGGGTCCCGTTCGCACCGACCGGATCCCCCGCGCCGGCCGACGGTGGGAACGGCACCGTCGGCGTATCGCTGTCGGTATCGGACGGACGCGGCGCCGTCCGGCGCCCCGGCTCCAGCGGCAGCGGACTCGCGCCCATCTTGCGGCCGCGCACCAGCGGCAGGGTCAGGCGGAAGCTGGCGCCGACGCCGACCTCGCCCCAGGCGTCCAGCCTGCCCTCGTGCAGGTTGGCGTCCTCGACGCTGATCGACAGTCCGAGGCCGGTGCCGCCGGAACGGCGCATGCGCGACGGATCGGAGCGCCAGAACCGGTTGAAGACCAGCTTCTCCTCGCCGGGCCGCAGGCCGACGCCCTGATCGCGCACCACGACGGCGACGGCGTTGGCCTCGGTGTCGCCGCGCATCCGGATCAGCACCGGCTTGCCCTCGCTGTGGTCGATGGCGTTGGCGAGCAGGTTGCGCAGCACCCGTTCCACGCGGCGCGGGTCGACCTCGGCGACCAGCGGATCCTCCGGCAGGTCGATGACGACCTCGACGCCGGACTCCTTGGCCAGGTGCCGCACGGTCGAGATCGCGGCCCGCGCGCACATCCGCACGTCGAGCGACTCCACCTGAAGTTCGGCGACGCCCGCGTCGTGGCGGCTGATCTCCAACAGGTCGTTGAGCAGACCCTCGAACCGGTCCAGCTCGGTGACCAGCAGCTCGGCGCTGCGCGCCAGCGCGGGATCGAGATCCTCGCTGCTGCCGTGGATCAGGTCGGCGGCCATGCGCACCGTGGTGAGCGGCGTGCGCAGCTCGTGGCTGACGTCCGAGGTGAACCGTCGCTGCAGATTGCCGAACTCCTCGAGCTGGGTGATCTGGTTGGACAGGCTCTCGGCCATCTCGTTGAACGCCTGAGCCAGCCGCGCCATGTCGTCCTCGCCGCGCACCAGCATGCGCTCCTTGAGGCGACCGTCGGCGAAGCGGCTCGCGATCCGCGCCGCGGACCGGATCGGCAGCACGACCTGCCTGGTGACCAGCGCGGTGATCGCGGCGAGCAGGACGAGCAGCACCAAGCCGCCGATCATCATGGTGCCGCGCATCAGCGCGAGGCTGCGCTCCTCGTTGGCCAGCGGGAAGATCAGGTAGATCTCCAGCGTCGGCACCTCGGCGCTCGGGCTGCCGATGATCAGCGCCCGCCCCTGGTAGCCGTCCGGATCCTCGACCGTGGCGAACTGATAGCTGACCTGATTGCGCTGGACGAACCGGCGCAGTTCCTCCGGTATCTCGGTGATCGGGCCGGACGAGATCGGCTGCTGCGGTGTGCCGCCGACCATGCTCAGCGCGGAGTCGAAACTGCCTGCGGCGCCGGTGGATTGACCGGTCCCGCCGCGATTGGACAGCGAGTTGCGCGCGTCGGTGAGACGCTGCTGCTGGGTGCCCGCGTCCTGCACGCCGACCAACTGGCTCTCCACCGAGTTGCGGGCGCGGTCCATCTCCTCGACGGCGGCGTTGATCTTCGCGTCCAACAGCCGGTCGGTGATCTGACTGGTCAGCACGACGCCGAGGATGGTGATCACGATGAGCGAGAGCGTCAGCGTGGAGACGATGACGCGCAGCTGCAGCGACCGGCGCCAGACATGACCGAGCGCGGTGCCCGCCTCCTTGAACCAGGCGGCCACGGGGGCGAGCGAACGCTCGAGACGTGCCAGCGTCCCGCGCGGCACGCCCACCCGATCACCCGCGGCGGACGCGGGCTCTTTCGAGCCCTTGGCGTCCGCCTGCTGGGCATCGCCATCGGTCACGGCGGTCCGGCCTTGTAGCCGACGCCTCGGACGGTGAGCACGATCTCGGGATTCTCCGGATCCTTCTCGACCTTGGCGCGCAGCCGCTGCACGTGCACGTTGACCAGCCGGGTGTCGGCCGCGTGCCGGTAGCCCCAGACCTGCTCGAGCAGCACCTCGCGGGTGAACACCTGGCGCGGCTTGCGGGCGAGGGCGACGAGCAGGTCGAACTCGAGCGGGGTCAGCGAGATCTGCTGACCGCCCCTGCTCACCTTGTGCGCGGGCACGTCGATGACGATGTCGGCGATCGACAGCAGCTCCGCGGGCTCTTCTTCGGTACGGCGCAGGCGGGCGCGCACCCTGGCGACGAGCTCCTTCGGTTTGAACGGCTTGACGATGTAATCGTCGGCACCGGACTCCAGACCGAGCACGACGTCGACCGTGTCGGTCTTCGCCGTGAGCATGACGATCGGGACTCCGGAATCGGCCCGCAGCACGCGGCACACATCGATGCCGTTCATGCCGGGCAGCATCAGGTCCAGCAACACCAGATCGGGGCGGATCTCGCGAACCGCCGCCAGTGCCTGCGTACCGTCGCCGACCACGTGCGGGTCGAACCCTTCCCCGCGCAGGACGATCGTGAGCATCTCAGCGAGTGCCATATCGTCGTCGACGACCAGAATCTTCGGCTTCATAATTACTATGTTGTCATCTCCCAGGCCAGGATCGGGCCGCCACGCCAACACTGGTGCGAACCCGCCGCACATCCAACCCTATCGGGCAACAATTTCGGCGATACGCGTGGCCAGCGATGCCGGATCGTCACCGATTCGGTACGTCCACCACCGGCCGTGCCAGTTCCGTTCGGCCAGCTCACGGTACACCTCCAGAGTGCGCCGCTGGAGCCCGCCGTCGCGTTCGTACGCGTCGAGCGCACGTGACTCGTCGAGTTCGCCGCGCAGGCGCGCACGTTCGGCGGCCACCTCGGTCGAGACGTCCAGCAACACTTGCACGTCTGGCTTCGGCATGCCGAACCGGCCGAACTCCAAATCGGCTGTCCAGCGCGCCATCTCGCCGTCGGCAGACTGGTGCAGCCGAGCGGCGTTGTAGGCGGCGTTGGAGGCCACGTAGCGGTCCAGGATCAGGATGTCGTTGTCCGCCAAGAGTTTCGCCAGCTCCGCGCGCGCTTCGGCGCGGTCCAGTGCGAACAGCAACGCCATCGCGTACACCGAGTCGGCAAGGTCGCCGTGCGCGCCGCGCAGTGCCTCGGCGGCGAGATCGGCGTGCACCGACCGGCCGTAGCGCGGGAAGGCCAACGTGGCCGCGTGCAACCCGCGCTCGGCGAGCGCGGCGATCACGGCGTCGGTCAGCGTGCGCTTCCCTGCGCCGTCCAGACCTTCCACCGCGATGAGGGCACCCATGGCAGGTCACAGTACCGATCGCCGGTGCCGCGCCGTCCACCGACACCGGCGGCGCCGGCGACAGGTCCGCGCGCTTCGAGACCGACGGGTTCGGCGAACCTCGATCGCCGTTCCCGGCACCGATCCGGGGATCTGGTCGCGCGTCTCGGTGCGCTTGCGCTACAAGGGCTTACACGCCGAGCGGCCCGGCAACCGCGCGGGTTGCCGGGCCGCTCGTACGAAGCGGGGGCTCAGTACCGGTAGTGGTCCGGCTTGTAGGGGCCCTCGACGTCGACGCCGATGTATTCGGCCTGGTCCTTGGTGAGCTTGGTCAGCGTGCCGCCGAGCGCCTCGACGTGGATGCGGGCGACCTTCTCGTCCAAGTGCTTGGGCAGGCGGTAGACCTCGTTGTCGTACTCGTCCGGCTTGGTCCACAGCTCGATCTGGGCGATCACCTGGTTGGAGAAGCTGTTCGACATCACGAATGACGGATGTCCGGTCGCATTGCCCAGATTCAGCAGCCGACCTTCCGACAGCACGATGATCGACTTGCCCGAATCACCGAAGGTCCACTGATCGACCTGCGGCTTGATGTTCAATCGCGTTGCGCCGGAACGTTCCAGCGCCGCCATGTCGATCTCGTTGTCGAAGTGACCGATGTTGCCGAGGATGGCTTGGTCCTTCATCGCCTTCATGTGCTCGAGGGTGATGATGTCCTTGTTGCCGGTCGAGGTGATCACGATGTCGGCGTTGGCGATCGCCTGCTCGACGGTCACCACGTCGTAGCCGTCCATCAGCGCCTGCAGCGCGTTGATCGGATCGATCTCGGTGACCTGCACCCGAGCACCCTGTCCCGCAAGCGATTCCGCGCAACCCTTGCCGACATCGCCGTAGCCGCAGATCAACACCTTCTTGCCGCCGATGAGCACATCGGTGCCGCGGTTGATGCCGTCGATGAGCGAGTGGCGGGTGCCGTACTTGTTGTCGAACTTCGACTTGGTCACCGAGTCGTTGACGTTGATCGCCGGGAACACCAGCTCGCCAGCGGCGGCGAATTGGTACAGGCGAAGCACGCCGGTGGTGGTCTCCTCGGTGACGCCCTTGACGCTCTCCGCGATCGCGCTCCACTTGCCCTTGTCGGTCTCGAACCGCTCGCGCAGCAGGTTCAAGAAGACCGTGTACTCCGCGGAGTGGTCCTCGTCGGCGGGCGGCACGACACCGGCCTTCTCGAACTGCGCGCCGCGCAGCACGAGCATGGTGGCGTCACCGCCGTCGTCGAGGATCATGTTGGCCGGCTCGCCCGGCCAGGTCAGCATCTGCTCGGCCGCCCACCAGTACTCCTCCAGGGTCTCGCCCTTCCAGGCGAAGACCGGGGTGCCCTTGGGCTCCTCGATCGTGCCGTGCGGACCGACGACCACCGCGGCGGCGGCGTGGTCCTGGGTGGAGAAGATGTTGCACGAGGCCCAACGCACCTGCGCGCCCAGCGCGGTCAGGGTCTCGATCAGCACCGCGGTCTGCACCGTCATGTGCAGCGAGCCGGAGATGCGCGCGCCCTTCAGCGGCAGCACGTCGGCGTACTCGCGGCGCAAAGCCATCAGACCGGGCATCTCGTGCTCGGCCAGACGGATCTCCTTGCGGCCGAACTCGGCCAGCGACAGGTCCGCCACCTTGTAGTCGATGCCATTGCGGACATCGGGGGTCATGGACGTGCGTGCGGGAAGTTCTGAGGTCGTCATCTGCCTCTCCATGGTCGGCTGTACCGATGCAAGGCTAGTCGCTGACCGCCTCGCGACGTACCGCGCGCCCGCCCCACCGAGGGCGAGCGCGGCGCTCAGGCGGTCGCGCGGTAGCTCGCGAGGATCCGGGTGCGCTTGCGCGGCTGGATGTTCGCGCGGGTGATGTCGCCGTCGTAGTGGGCGAGAACCCGGTGGTCCATGATCGAGCGCCACAGCGGCGGGATGGCCGCGAACACGATCATGCTCGCGTAGCCGGCGGGCAGCTGCGGGGCCTCCTCCGAACTGCGCAGGGTTTGGTACCGACGTCCAGGATTGGCGTGGTGGTCGCTGTGCCGCTGCAGGTGGAACAGGAAGATGTTGGTGACCAGCCGGTCGCTGTTCCAGCTGTCGCGCGGGGAGCAGCGGGCCCAGCTGCCGTTGGGCCTGCGTTCGCGCAGCAGGCCGTAGTGCTCGACGTAGTTGACCGTCTCCAGCAGGGCAGCGCCGATCACGGCCTGCAATAGCAGCCAGGGCAGCACCGCGAGGCCGAAGGCGGCGAGCAGCGCGCCGAACAGCACCAACGTCATCGCCCATGCCTGAAGGACGTTGTTGTGTACGGTCCACCAGGGCAGGCCCTTGCGCGCGAGGCGCTCCTTCTCCAGCGCGAGCGCGGACCGGAAACCGCCCGCGACGCTGCGCGGCAGGAACTCCCACAGCGACTCACCGAGTCGCGCGCTCGCCGGGTCGTCCGGCGTCGCCACACGGACGTGGTGGCCGCGGTTGTGTTCGACGTAGAAGTGTCCGTACCCGGACTGCGCGAGCGCGATCTTCGCCAGCCAGCGCTCCATGTGCTCGACTCGGTGGCCGAGTTCGTGCGCGGCGTTGATGCCGATGCCGCTGACGAAGCCCAGCGTGGCCGCCAGCCCGAGCTTGTCGAGCACGCTCAGCTCGTCGCCCGACCACATGTAGGCGGCGATGATCAGGCCGATCAGCTGGATCGGCAGGAACAGGTAGGTGCACCACCGGTAGTAGCGATCGTTGGACAGCAGCTCGTAGTCCTCGTCGCGCGGATTGCTGCCGTCCTCGCCGACCAGCCAGTCCAGCAACGGAATGACCATCAGCACGATGATCGGTCCGATCCACCAGAACACCGCGGCGCCAGTGTGCAGCACGAGCTGTGAGGGCAGCAACGCGGAAGCCGGTGCGATCAGGCCGAGAACCCACAGATGGCGTTTGGGATCAGCCGATCCCGCCGGTTTGCCAACCGTTTGCACGTTTGCCCCGCTAATTAAGAATCCTAACTCCGATGTATGAGAATACTTACAGCCTTGCGGTCCGTTACACCGGAGTTCGCGGACCAAACGTGTCGACCGTTACAAGCGTGGCGGTCGGTTTTTCAGGGAGTTCACATGTGACAGCAGTCACCGCATACCTCCCGCAAATCGGGGCTTTGCCCCTAAGGTTCCCCTAACCAGAGTGCCCGGACGCCCCTATTTCCCGGGGGGCGTTCCCCTAATCGAGCGAATCCGGGGCAGTCGATCGACCCACTTCGCGGGCGGCGAGAATCGCCTCCGCGTAGGGCCCGAGGAGTTCGGCGAGATCGGCGGGCGCGTTGCGGCCCGGTGCGGGCGGCGTCGGAATGTAGCTGAGCGCGATGCGGACCAGCGCGCCCGCCAGCACGACCGACTGCTCCTCGGTCGCGTCCACCCAGCTGTGCTGGAAGACCGAGGACAGCCGCTCGGTGGCGTGTTCGACCAGCGGCGCGGCGTCCAGGGTGATCAGGCGCAGCAGGTCCAGCTTCACCTCGCCCGCGATCAGCGACTGGATCAGCGGATCGGCGGCGGCGTCGAGGAAGAACCCGGACAGCGCTTCGCGGAAGGCTGCGCGGACGTCGCCTTCGTTGCCCGCGATGGCGCTGCGGACGTGGTCGACCAGGTCGTCGGCCAGGCGAAGGGCGTACCCCTGTGCGAGGCCCGCGCGCGAACCGAACTCGTTGTACAGCGTCTGCCTGCTGACCCCGGCCCGCGCCGCGACGTCACCGAGCGTGATCTTCGACCAGTCACGCTCGGTGAGCAGTTCGCGCATGGCGTCGAGGACGGAGGTGCGCAGGAGTTCCCGCGCCGCCTCCTGATACGGAACCCTCGGTCCATTGCGCGGCATACCCGCGAGGTTGTCACGGGCATCCGCCCCAGTCAAAATCTCACGACCGCTCGATCTCGACCATGAAGAAGTCGGCCTTGGCCGCGCCGCAGTCCGGGCAGGTCCAATTGTCCGGGATGTCGTCCCACCTGGTGCCGGGCGCGATGCCGTCCTCGGGCCAGCCCTTGGCCTCGTCGTATTCGAAGCCGCACTGGATGCACTGGTACAGCTTGTATTCGGTCACGAGGTCACTCCTACCGGTTCGAAATCGATCTTCTCCCGCACGCCGCAGTCGGGGCAGCACCAGTCGTCGGGCACCTCCGCCCACGGGGTGCCTGCCGGAAACCCTTCGTGCGGAGCACCTTTGGTCTCGTCGAAGATGTAATCACAGACAGGACAACGGTATGCGCTCATGCCTGCGCCTCGCTAGCGCTCGGCTCCGGCATGCGCGGGGCGCGCTGGCACATGATTCGCTCACTTCGTTCGCTCATGATTCCACCCCCGCCCCATAGCGCGCGAGGATCCGATCCCGCTTGCCAGGGTCGATGTTGGCCAGGGTGATGTCGCCGCCGTAGTGCGCGAGCACCCGCTTGTCCATCACCTTGCGCCACAACGGCGGAAAGTAGGCGAGCAGGATCATGCTGGCGTAGCCGCTCGGCAGGTTGGGCGCGCCGTCCCAGCTGCGCAAGGTCTGGTAGCGACGGGTGGGATAGGCATGGTGGTCGCTGTGCCGCTGCAGGTGGTACAGGAAGATGTTGGTGACGATGTGGTCGCTGTTCCAGCTGTGCACCGGAGCGGGCCGCTCGTAGCGACCGGTGTCGGTGCGCTGGCGGACCAGCCCGTAATGCTCGAGATAGTTGACCGCCTCCAGCAGGCTGAAACCGATCACGGCCTGCAACACCAGGTAGGGCAGCACGCCGAGACCGAACACCGCGACCAGCGCCGCGTACAGCACGACCGACATCAGCCAGGCCGAGAGCACCTCGTTCCGCAGGGACCATGGCTTCTTGCCCAACCGCTCGAGCCGCACCTTCTCCAACCGCCACGAGGACCTGAGTCCGCCCCACACGGTTCGCGGCCAGAACGCCCAGAAGGTCTCGCCCACACGGGAACTCGCCGGATCCTCCGGGGTGGCGACGCGGACGTGGTGGCCGCGATTGTGCTCGATGTAGAAGTGGCCGTAGAACGATTGCGCCAGCGCGATGCGCGACAGCCACCGCTCCAGATCGACCTTCTTGTGCCCGAGTTCGTGCGCGGTGTTGATCCCGATGCCGCCGATCGTGCCGACCGTGATGGCGAGGCCGATCTTGTCCACGACGTGCAGGCCGCCGTCGATGCCGAGCCAGCCGAGGTCGTCGGCGCTGATCAGGTAGCAGGCCATGATCAGCGAAGCGTATTGGAACGGCAGGTAGAGGTAGGTGAGGTAGCGGTAGTACTTGTCGTTCTCCAGGTACTCCATCACGTCGTCGGGCGGGTTCTCGCCGTCCGGGCCGAAGAAGATGTCGGCCAGCGGGATCACCAGGTAGACCAGGATCGGGCCGAGCCAGAACGGCACCTGCGCGAGGCGATGCCAGCCGAGTTCGTTGAGCGCCCAGATGAGCGGAAGGCCGATCGTGAACAAGCCGGTCGGCGCGAACAGCCCCCAGAGCCAGAGATAGCGCTTGCGATCACGCCAGGCCGGTGCTTCGACCGGGCGCTGCGGCGCGTCGGCATCCGTCGACATCGATGTCTCCCATCAGTGCGGCGCACACCGGGGTGTGACGCACAATACTTCTGAGGTGGACATTAGAACGACAACTGTCTCATGTCTATACAAAAGAATTGATTTGTAAAGATGTTATGACATAACAAAAGGCGTCCGGCCGGAACCGGACGCCTTTCCCTATGCGCGCTCGTCAGTACAACAAGACTTCGGCATCCTCCGGCAGCGCATCCACCGGCCACCACCGCAGATCAGTCGATTCCGCGCTGCGCACCGGCACCGCGCCGGCGGGCGCGGTGATACGGAACAGCAGATCGAGGTGGCGGGTCGGCACACCGAGCGAACAGGTGATCGGATGCGCCTGCGCACCGTAGAGGCCGGGCTCGATCCGCAGCCCGGGGATGCCCGACTCCTCCGTCGCCTCCCGCAGCGCGGCGTCGGCGACGGTCTCGTCGCCCTCCTCGCAGTGCCCGCCGAGCTGAATCCAGCGCCCCACCTTCGGATGCAGGGTCAGCAGCACCTCGCTGGCGTCGTGCGAGAACACCACGGCGGAGGCCGTGATGTGACCGGGCGCGTGCTCGCGCAGACAGCCGCGCGGCGCGGAACCGAGGAAGGCCAGCATGGCCTCCCGCAGCGACCGGTCCTGGTCCACCACGGGACGCCAGGTCTCCAGCAGCGAGGTCGCGGACGCGTGCAACGACTCGGCGCTCACAGTGCCGCCCCGCCGAGAACTCGGGTCGACCGCTCGCTCACAGCTCGACCAACCCATCCCCCGGCCCCGCCACCCTGCGCGGCGTCAGCTCCTCCAGCGGATGACCGATGGCGATGGCGCCCAACGGGTTCCAGTCCGCGGCGAGACCGAGCACGTCCCTGGTGATCTCGGGGGCGAAGATGGTCGAGCCGATCCAGCAGCTGCCGATCCCCTCGGTGGCGAGCGCGACGAGCAGACCCTGCACGGCCGCGCCCACCGCCACGGTGAACATGGTCCGCTCGGCCGCGCGACGGCGTTCGTCGGGATAGTCGTGCGCACCGTCCGGCACGCAGAACGGGATGATCACCTCGGGGGCGTCGAACAGGATCCGGCCGCGCGCCACGCGCCGCTCCACCCGCTCCGGGTCGCGTCCGTCGGCCGTGAGGTCGGCGCGCCACTTGTCGGCCATCGCCTCCAGCAACCGGTTTCGCAGATCGCGGTCGCGCAGCCAGACGAAACGTACCGGCCGGGTGTGATGCGGCGCGGGCGCGGTCAGCGCGACCGAGACCGCCGCGCGAATGCGCTCGGGATCGACCGGGGTGTCGGCGAACTGGCGCACCGAACGCCGCAGCAACACGGCCTCGCCGCGTCCACGCTCGATGGCCTCGGCGGTGCCGAGCCAGAACAGGTCGTCGGTGCCGCGGCGCAGCAGATCCGTCGCGCCCGAACCGTCGTCGACGAACGGCAGCCCGCGCACCACCGCGACCGGGACGCCGCCCAGCTTGCCCTTCACCAGATCCGCGGCGGCGGCCAGCTCGTCGGCGACGGCCACCTGGGTGACGTGCAGTTCGTTGCCCTGTCCGTCCACCGAGCCCGCGTAGTCGTGCAGCACCCGCAACCCGGCCGCGCCGATGGCGGCGTCGATCTGCCCGTTGCGCCAGGCCCGTCCCATGGTGTCGGTGATGACGACGGCGACGGTCACGCCGAGCCGTTCGGCAAGCGCGGCACGCAGCGCCTTGGCACTGCCGTCCGGATCGCTTGGCAGCAGCACCAATTCGCCCTGCTCGACATTGGAACCGTCCACGCCGGAGGCCGCTTGGACGATGCCGAGCTTGTTCTCGGTGATCAGGGTGCGGCCCTTGCGCGCGAGCACCCGCACGGCCTCCTGGTCCACCAGCGCCCGGCGCGCGGCGTCGCGCTCCTCGGGATCCAGTGGCGCGGCGACGATTCGGCCCTCGGCCTTGGCGACGATCTTGCTGGTGACCACGAGGATGTCGCCATCGGCCAGCCAGGGCGCGCGAGCGGCGATGTGCTCGGCGACGTCGTCGCCGGGACGGAACTCCGGCAGGCCGGTGACGGGCAGGATGCTCAGCTCGCCCGCGGCGTGGTCGATCGAGGTCACGGCTTCACCCCCGCGAGATCCAGTGCCTCACGCACGATTTCGGCGGTCGTCGGCGGGTCGGTCATGAGCAGCGGCACGCTGCGCACCTCGACGCCTGGCACGTCGGCGGTGTCGGTGCTGTGGATGAGCCAGCCGTCGAGGATGCCGGTGGCCGAGCGGGCGCCGTAGTAGCGGCCGATCGCCTCGGCCGTCGTCTCGACGCCGATCACCGACAGGCACTCGTCGGCCATGCCGCGCAACGGCTTTCCGTCGATCACGCCGGAGACGCCGATCACCTTCGCCTCGGTGGTGCGCAGCGCGCCGCGGATGCCGGGCACCGCGAGGATGGCGCCGATGCTCACCACCGGGTTGGACGGCGCGAGCAGCACCGCGTCGGCGGACGATATGATATCCGTCACATTTGGGGCCGGTTTTGCTTCATCCGCCCCGATTGTGGCGAATCCATGGGTGTCGATGTTCGCGCGGTATCGAACCCACCACTCTTGGAAATGGATCGCGCGGCGTTCGCCAGGGTTCTCGGGGTCACTGACAACCACATGCGTTTCACAGCGATCGTCGGTTGCCGGGATCAGTTTCACGCCGGGTTGCCACCGGTTGCAGAGCGCTTCGGTGACCGCCGAGAGTGGATACCCGGCGCGCAACATTTCGGTGCGAATCAAGTGCGTCGCGATATCGCGATCGCCCAAGCCGAACCAGTCCGGCTGCGCGTGATATTTCGCCAGCTCCTCCTTGGCGTGCCAGGTCTCGCCGACCCGGCCCCACCCCCGTTCGGTATCGATCCCTCCGCCGAGGGTGTACATGCAGGTATCGAGGTCGGGGCAGATGCGGAGGCCGTGCATCCAGACGTCGTCGCCGACGTTCACGATCGCGGAAACGTCGGCTTCCGGCAGCAGTTCCCGCACGCCCTGCAGGAAGCGCGCGCCGCCGACTCCGCCGACGAGGACGGCGATCTTGGGCCCCTTGGCGGGCGCGATGTCCGCTTGTTGTCCAGTCACATCCGCACAGCCTATGCGGTGTCGAACCGAGCGGTGTTCGGGCCATATTTGCTGGTCATTTGCTATGCCATACACCAAGATCAGCACGGAAATCGGTCGCGGATAGTAACGGAATAGCGACGGCGGCTTGACCATCGACACGTCCGGCGTGTCTAATCACAGTCATGTCATTCCGGGTTCGCGCGAGAGTGCAAGGCGCGGACGACTTTTCGAACAGATGTTCGAGCCGGGATGACGCGCTCGGGGATGTCCGCGGGACTACGTCGCGGGGTAGGGCCGTCGGTGTGCGTGTTGGTCCGACGGAAAGAATCATTCTGCGCTAACACACAGTGAGGAGGCGGAGCGATGGCCAACGATATGGTCTCGCAACCCGATTCCACAGCAGGCGCAGCACGTGGCGTCTGCGCAGACATCGGCCGGAGCGAGCAAGACGGCGGTGACGCGGTGTCGACACCCCGGCTCAGCCTGGTCGTGACGGGCTTCGACGAGATGTTCGAAAGCATCGAAGAGCAGTGGCAGGAGCGTGCCCTGTGCGCGCAGACCGATCCGGAGGCGTTCTTCCCCGAGAAGGGCGGCTCGACCCGCGAGGCGAAACGGATCTGCATGGGCTGCGAGGTACGCGACGAGTGCCTGGAGTACGCACTCGCACACGATGAGCGCTTCGGCATCTGGGGCGGCCTCTCCGAGCGGGAGCGCCGGCGCCTCAAGCGCGGTATCGGCTGACACATAGGTGTCGCACCGACCTCGATGCGCGGGGTCGGTGCGAGTTCACCTAGATTTTGGGTATGTCCCGTTCCCGCCATCGACGCCCGCCCACCGCCCGGTCGGTCATCCGACGCGGCCGCGGGGTGCGCGGGCCGATGCTGCCGCCGACGGTGCCCGCCTGGCGCACCCGAGGCCAGCAGTTCGACCGGCTCGTGCTTGAGGCGTTCGCCCCGCTCGACAGCCGCTGGCACGATCGGCTCACCAAACTCGACATCGCCGTCGACGATGTACCGAAAATCCGTCCGCTGCACCCTGATTCGGTCACCTGGCCGGACGAGGTGGTGGCCGACGGACCGGTCCCGCTTTCCCGGCTGATCCCCGCGGGCGTCGACCGGCACGGACAGGCGACCCGCGCGCGGGTCGTGCTGTTCCGCAAACCGCTCGAGCTGCGCGCGAGCGATCCGGACGATCTGGTCGATCTGCTGCGCGAGGTGCTCGTGCAGCAGATCGCCACCTATCTCGGCGTCGATCCGGACGTCATCGATCCGGAGGCGGAGGAGTAGGTCCCGAATCGGGCGAATTGCGCGTGTGAGCCGCCACTCTTAGCGCGTGTCTGTCCACATCCGGAGGCCAGGGGGGTTACTCTCATCGGCGTGATCCCCATGCGTCGTTGCTGCCGACCCGGCTGCAAGAATCCGGCCGTCGCGACGCTCACGTATGTCTACTCGGACTCGACCGCTGTGGTCGGTCCGCTCGCGACGGTCGCCGAACCTCACTCGTGGGACCTGTGCGAAACGCACGCTTCCCGGATCACCGCGCCGAAGGGCTGGGAGCTGGTCCGCCACGAGGGCGGCTTCTCCACCACCCCGGACGACGACGATCTCACCGCACTGGCCGAAGCCGTTCGCGAGGCCGGACTGCGGCGGCGTCCTCCGGAGCCCGATCAGCGCGGCTACCGCGACTACTCTCCCGCGCCGCAGCGCACCACCACCCGCACCGGCAGGCGCGGGCATCTGCGCGTGCTGCCCGACCCACCGAACTGAACCTCGCGTCGCGGAACGCTCCCGGTGCTCGAGTCCGAACCGTCGGCACGGGGCAACCGCCTGAAGGTGTCCCCCACCCCATCGGACAGACCGAATGTCACCTTCGGTCCGAACATCCCATCGCGGGTCGGGACGACTGAAGGTGACATTTGGTGTGTCCGGGCGGCTGGATGTCACCTTCGGTCGTGGCAGGACTCCGCGCGAACGGGCGGCGGTCGCCTCGAAACCGGTTGGCCGCGACGAGGTTCCAGCCGTGTGGCGCTGCGGCGAGTTCCGTGGCCGCGGTGCCCCGCGGGGTGAAATCGGGGCGGAGGGTAGGGAGCGGTCCCACGGTGTCGGCGGGGCACACTAGGGTAGTGCCCATGACAGTCGCCCGCTCTGCCGAATTCGTGAACGCGGTGATCAAGGCCTACGACGTTCGCGGTGTTGTCGGTGAACAGATCGACGCGCAATTCGTCAGGGACGTGGGCGCTTCCTTCGCGCGGCTGATGCGCGGCGAGGGCGCGAGCCGCGTGGTGATCGGCCACGACATGCGCGAGTCCTCCCCCGAGCTGGCCGCGGCCTTCGCCGACGGCGTGCGCGCGCAGGGTCTCGACGTGGTGCACATCGGCCTGGCCTCGACCGACCAGCTGTACTTCGCCTCCGGCCGCCTCGGCTGCCCCGGCGCCATGTTCACCGCGAGCCACAACCCCGCCCAGTACAACGGCATCAAGCTGTGCCGCGCGAACGCGCTGCCGGTCGGCCAGGACACCGGGCTTGCCGCGATCAAGGACGAGCTCGTCGCGGGCGTGCCGGAATTCGACGGGCCGCAGGGCAGCGCCACCGAGGCGGACCTGCTCGCCGACTACGCGCAATTCCTGCGCGGGCTGGTCGATCTGGAGAACATCCGTCCGCTCACCATCGCGGTGGACGCGGGCAACGGCATGGGCGGGCACACGGTGCCCGAGGTGCTCGGCACGCTGCCGCAGGTGACCATCGTGCCGCTCTACTTCGAGCTGGACGGTTCGTTCCCGAACCACGAGGCCAACCCGCTCGACCCGAAGAACCTGGTCGATCTGCAGCGGCTGGTGCGCGACTCCGGCGCCGACATCGGTCTGGCCTTCGACGGCGACGCCGACCGCTGCTTCGTGGTGGACGAGAACGGCGAGCCGGTCTCCCCCTCGGCCATCACCGCGCTGGTCGCCGAACGGGAACTGGCCAAGGAGCCGGGCGCGACCATCATCCACAACCTGATCACCTCGCGCGCGGTGCCGGAGCTGGTGCACGAGCTGGGCGGCACCCCGGTGCGCACCAGGGTCGGCCACTCGTTCATCAAGCAGCAGATGGCCGCCACCGGCGCGGTGTTCGGCGGCGAGCACTCCGCGCACTACTACTTCCGCGATTTCTGGGGCGCCGATTCCGGCATGCTTGCGGCGCTGCACGTGCTCGCCGCGCTCGGCGAGAAGGACCGGCCGATCTCGGAGCTGATGTCGTCCTACGAGACGTACGCCGCCTCCGGCGAGATCAATTCGACGGTGGCCGACGCCAAGGAGCGGACGCTTGCCGTGGTCGAGGCGTTCGAGGATCGCGCCAAGTCGGTGGACCGGCTCGACGGGGTGACGGTCCAGCTGGCCGACGACGCCTGGTTCAACCTCCGCGCCTCGAATACCGAGCCGTTGCTGCGGCTGAACGTCGAGGCCAGATCGCCGGAGGAAGTAGACGCACTCGTAACCGAGATTCTGAGCATCGTCCGGTCCTGACTGGGATAGTGGAGTTACGACGGAGTGGAATCACAAGCTCAGGATTCGACCGTGGAAGCGTACGGCGCTGCTCGACGCGAGATCCTGAGCATCGTTCGCTCCCGACTGGAATAGTGGAATCACTGACAGTGGATTCGCCCGACCCGGGCTCGGTGTGGACGATCCGGACGCAGCGCGATGAGGGGAGGTGGGACGCCCGATGATCGCTGGAACACCGGTGCTCGACCTCGACGATGCCGCTTCGCTCGAGGCGGCAGACAGCGGCGGCGCCCTGCGCTCGGCCGCTTCGGGTGGCGCCCAGGTGCGCGCCACGGCGGCGGCCATCGGCGAGCAGGCGCTCGCCCGCCTCGCCGACCTTCGCCCGCGCAGCGTGGTCCTGGTCTCCGGCTCCGGCCGCGCCGCACGTGCCGCCGGTCTGCTCGTCGCCGCGCTCGGCGACCGCGCGGGTCTGCCGGTGGTCTCGGTCGCCGCGCTGCCGCCGTGGGTGGGTCCGCTGGACGTTGTTCTCGTCGCGGGGGACGACGCGGGCGATCCGCGCCTGATCGATGCGGTGGACCGCGCGCTGCGCCGCGGCGCCGAGGTCGTCGTCGCAGCGCCGCACGAGGGTCCGCTGCGCGCCGCCGCCGCGGGCCGGGCCGCGCTGCTGGAGCCGCGGGTCCCCGTTCTCGACCACAACCGGTTGCTGCGCTTCCTCGCGGCCGGGATCGCGGTGCTGCGTGTCGTCGATCCGACGCGCACCGGCGCGGCCGTGCCGGACCTGACCGCGCTGGCCGACGTGCTCGACGCCGAGGCGCTGCGCGACGGACCGCACAACGAGGTCTTCCACAATCCCGCCAAGACGCTGGCCGCGCGCATGCAGCAGCGCGGCATCGTGCTGGCGGGCGACTCCCCCGCCGCCGCGGAACTCGCCGAGCACGGCGCCGAGGTACTGCTGCAGGCCGCGGGCAAGGTGGCGACGGCGGCCGACCTCGCCGAGGCGGTCGCCGCGAATCCGCGCATGGTCGAGGCCGCGGGCGAGGCGGCGCCCAATTTCGATCCGCTGTTCCACGACGAGGAACTCGACGGCCCCGCGCCGGTGGAGCGGATCCGGGTGTTCGTGCTCAGCGCAGATCCAGATCAGGCCGCGGCGCGGCGCCGGGTCGCGGTGTTCGGCGGCGCCGGATCCGGGCTGGTCGACGCCGATCTGGTGAGTGCCGACGTCGACCTGTTGCAGAACAGCCTGACCGATCCTGCCGCGCCGACGCCCGCGCGCGGCGAGGAGTCCGGCGGGTCCGGACGAGGCACGGAACTGGAGCAACTCGCGGTGCTGGCGCTGCGCTTGGAGATGGCCGCGGCCTACCTGCGGCTGATCGGCTCGCGCGGCACGGCCGCGGAGACGTCCCGCGGCTTCGGCGGCGAAGCTTACGACGGGGGACGCTACTAGTGCACGAACTCGTTGGTGCACTGCGTTCCTACGCATGGGGTTCGCGCACCGCGCTCGCTCAGCTCTGCGGCCGTCCCGTCCCCTCCGCACACCCCGAGGCCGAACTCTGGTTCGGCGCCCATCCCGCCGATCCCGCGCACGTCAAGACGCCGGTCGGCACCACATCGCTGCTCGAGCTCGTCGCCGCGAACCCGCATCGCGAACTCGGCGCGGCCGCACCGGAATTCGGCGACAAGCTGCCGTTCCTGCTGAAGATCCTCGCGGCCGAGGAGCCCCTGTCGCTGCAGGCGCATCCGTCGGCGTCGCAGGCGCGCGCCGGTTTCGAGCGAGAGAACCGCGCGCGGGTGCCGCTCGACTCGCCCATGCGCAACTATCGCGACGAGAACCACAAGCCGGAACTGGTGGTGGCGCTGGACCGCTTCGAGGCGCTTGCCGGGTTCCGCGAGCCGCACCGCACCGTCGAGCTGTTCCGCGCGCTGGACGTGCCCGAGCTCGTCTCGTACACGGAAATGCTTGCCTCCCAGCCCGATTCGGCGGGCTTGCGGACGCTGTTCACCACCTGGATCACGCTGCCGCAGCCGGTGCTCGCCACGCTGCTGCCCGCGGTGCTCGACGGCTGCGTGCGGTATCTGTCCGCGAAGGGCAAGCGCGCCTTCACCCTCGAAGCACGCACGGCGCTGGAACTCGCCGAGGCCTACCCCGGCGACGCGGGCGTGCTCGCGGCGCTGCTGCTGAACCGGGTCACGCTGGAGCCGGGCCAGGGACTGTTCCTCGACGCCGGAAACCTGCACGCCTACCTGCGCGGGCTTGGCGTGGAGATCATGGCCAACTCCGACAACGTGCTGCGCGGCGGGTTGACGCCCAAGCATGTCGACGTGCCGGAACTGTTGCGGGTGCTGGATTTCGAGCCGATCGATCTGCCGGTCGTGCTGCCGGAACCGGCGGGCGACGGCTCGGTGCGGTATCGCACGCCCGCGCCCGAATTCGCGCTGCGCCGCTTCGATCTCACCGCCGGTTCCGGACAGGTGCCGCTCACCTCGGCGGGGCCGGGCATCGTGCTGTGCACGGCGGGCACCGTGCGGCTGCTCCAGGACGGCACGGAGCTGCTCGTCGGGCGCGGCGGCGCGGCCTGGATCTCGGCCGCCGACAGCGATATTCGCGCCCAAGCGGTGGACGGACCTGCCCAGGTGTTCTGCGCCTGCCTCGGCACGGGCGGCTGAGCGAGGGGCCGACGCACTCGGCCGAGGAACGGCGAACACGCTAAGTTAGCCGTGATCGGCGAAACGAGAGAGGACCTTCAGGACATGTCTGCTGGCGGTGGCAAGAAGGCGATTCTGGCCGCGTTGACGGCGAACGCGGGGATCGCGGTGGCGAAGTTCGTCGGCGCGGCGATCACCGGTTCGGCTTCGATGCTGGCCGAGGCGGTGCACTCGGTGGCCGACACTTCCAATCAGGGCTTGCTGCTGTTCGGCCAGCGTCGCGCCGAACAGGAGGCCGACGAGCTGCACCCGTTCGGGTACGGGCGCAACCGCTACTTCTACTCGTTCATCGTGGCGCTTGTGCTGTTCACGCTCGGCTCGATCTACGCCATCTACGAGGGCATCCACAAGATCCAGCATCCCGAGGAACTCAGCTCGCCGATCGTCGCGATCGTCATCCTGTTGATCGCCATCGGGTTGGAGACGTTCAGCTTCATCACGGCCATCCGCGAATCCCGTCCGCTCAAGGGCGGCGCCACCTGGTGGCGGTTCATCCGCAACTCGCGCAGCCCGGAGCTGCCCGTCGTGCTGCTGGAAGACATGGGCGCGCTGGTCGGTCTGATCCTCGCCTTCCTCGGCGTCGGCCTGACCATGGTCACCGACAACGCGATCTGGGACGGCATCGGCACCCTGTGCATCGGCGCGCTGCTCGGTGTCATCGCGATCATTCTGATCATCGAGATGCAGAGCCTGCTGATCGGCGAAGGCGCGACCCCCGAGGAGGACAGGGCGATCCGGGAGAGCCTGACCGACGGCGAGCGCATCGACCGCGTCATCCACCTCAAGACCCAGTACCTGGGTCCGGAGGAGATCCTGGTGGCGGCCAAGGTGTCGATCGCGCCGGGTCTGGACATCGCGACCATCGCCGCGGCCATCGACGCCGCCGAGGCGCGGGTGCGTCGGGCCGTGCCCGCCGCGCGGATCATCTACGTCGAGCCCGACCTCTACCGCACGGCACCCGTCTAGCGATCACCTTCGCGCGCACCGTTGTCCACGGACAGCGGTGCGCACGCGTTTTCGGCGCGTGTGTCGGCGGGCGTTCGCCCCGCCGGGTCCGGGTAGCGTCGAGCGCATGTCGGCCAGTGGCAGCAGGGCAGCCATCTACTCGCCATCGTCCCCGGCCTCGCCATCGCCGCCGAGGCGCGGGTGCGCGCGGCCGTGCCGACGGTGAATCGCGTCTACCTGGAACCGGACCTGTATCGACCGGCGGTCGGTGAAGCGGCGATGAAAGTCCGCCCCGCCGAAGGGGAATCCGTCTGACCGAGACCTGGCACGGGGTGGGGTGAGTCAGCGGTACAGCGCCACCGCATGGACGCGGGGCGTCGGGACAGCGGCGCAACAGCCGGTACCACAGCGGGGGTGGTGGTCAGCGGTGCTGGGGTTGGCGGGCGCGCAGTAGTTCGAGCGGGTCGGTGTGGATGTCGAATTCGTGGCGGAGGACGTGGCGGGCGGCGTGCATGCCGTTCATGCCGTGGACGCCGGGGCCGGGCGGGGTCGCCGCGGAGCACAGGTAGACGCCGGGGAGCGGGGTGGCGTAGGGGTTCCACCGTGGGGCGGGGCGGAAGGCGGTCTGGCGCAGCGTCATCGCGCCCGCGGAGATGTCGCCGCCGACGTAGTTGGCGTTGTGTGCGGGTTGTTCGGCGGCGGTGATGACGTTCTTGGCGAGGACGAGGTCGCGGAAGCCGGGGGCGAACCGCTCCACCTGCGCGATGACCGCGTCGCTGATGTCGCGATCGGAACCGTTCGGCACGTGGGCGTAGGTGTAGAAGGTGTGCGCGTCGCCGGGGGCGCGGCTGGGATCCACGACACCCGGTTGGATGGCGAGCACGTACGGGCGCTCGGCGTGGCGGCCCGCGGCGACCGCGCCCTCGGCGGCCATCGCCTCGGCGCGGCTGCCGATCAGGTGCAGGGTGCCCGCCCGCGCGCAGCCATCGGCCTGCCACGGCACCGGCCCGGAGAGCGCGAAGTCGACCTTGCACGCCGCGCCGCCGTAGCGGAAACGGCTCAGCCGCTTGGCATATCGGGTGGGTAGCCGTTCGGCGGCCAGGCGGAGCAGGCCGGCGGGCGCTAGATCGAGCAGCACGGCGCGCGCACCGGCGAACTCGTCGAGCGAGTCCACCCGGTGGCCGGTGTGCACCCGGCCGCCGAGGTCTTCCAATTCGGCGATGAGCGCGTCGGGGATGGTCTGGCTGCCGCCGCGCGGGATGACCCAGCCGCCCGCGTGACCCAGCGTGGCGAGCAACAGACCCGCGCCGACCGCGGGGAAGGCGCGCGGCGAGGTGATCGCGTGCGTCGCCACACCGGTCAGCAGCGCGGGCGCGATGTCCTCGTGAAAGCGCGCGTTCCACAGCGGCGAGCCCTGTTCGACCAGCCGCAGACCGAAACGCACCGCGGTCGGCAGGTCGTCCGGAAGCGCGCGCATATCGGACATGGCCACGTCGACCACGCCCTGCCACTTGCGAACGAGCGGCGCGAAAAGCCGCCGCCACGCGTCACCGTCGCGGCCGAGATCGGCGACGGTCCGCTCCAGATCCAGCCAGGCGAGCCCCGCCCGGCCGCCGTCCATCGGGTGCGCGTAGGACACCTCGGGGACGAGCAACTCGACGCCCCGCGCGCTCAGATCGAACGCGCGAAAGAAGGGTGACGCCAAGGCCATCGGGTGCGCGCCGGCGCACACGTCGTGGTGGAAGCCCGGCAGCGTCAGCTCCGCGGTGCGCGAACCGCCACCCGGCTCGGTCTCGGCCTCGAACACCTCGACCGACAGTCCCGCCGAAGCGAGGACCACCGCCGCGGCGAGGCCGTTGGGTCCGGAGCCGACCACCACAACATCAGCCATGAAACCAACGCTACCTGCGCCCGACGCGTCAGCGGCGCGCCTCGACCCCGGCCAACCACTGGTCGACCAGAATCCGCAGCCGCGCCTCCCACAGCTCCGGCATCAGCCTGCCGCTGCGCGCGAGCGTGGCCAAGCCGTGGATCGAGCTCCATGCCACCTCGGTACGCGCACCCAGATCGGGTTCCTCGACGAACGGGCGGAACATCCGCTCCAACTCGACCCAGCCGTCACGCAGCGCCTGCGGGGCGTTCGGTCCGAAGGTCAGGTCGGTCTTCATGAGGAACATCGCGTCATAGAGCGCCGGGTTGGCGTCGGCGAAGTCGAGGTAGGCCCGTGCCACCGACTCCAGCGCCGCGGCCGGGGTCTCGGCAGCGGCGTGCGCAGCGCGCAGCGCCTCGGCGAGTTCGGCGAAACCCTGCTCGGCAACAGCCGTGACGATCGCGGACTTCCCGGCGAAGTGGCTGTAGAGCACGGGCTGGCTGTACTCGATGCGCTCGGCGAGCCTGCGCACCGTCACCGATTCCCAGCCCTGGGACTCGGCGAGTTCGCGTGCGGTCTCGATGATGCGCGAATGGCGTTCGGCCCGTTCGCGTTCCTTGCGAGTCTGGGTGCCCATGCGCAAATTCTAGCATCGCTAGACAATCTATCGAAGCTCGCCTATCGTTGCTCGCAGACCTAGCGTCGCTAGGATTCGTAGCAACACCAAGGAGCACACCGTGACCATCTCCCGCATCGCCACCGTCCTGTCCGTGATCGGCGCGGCCTTCATCCTGTACATCGGCCTCAGCTACCTCATCGCGCCCGAGACCGTCGCGCCCGGATTCGGCCTGCCCGCTTGGCCGGACGGCGAGGCCACCGCCTTCATGCACCTGAAGGGTGTGCGCGACACGGTGTTCAGTCTGGTCGTTCTAGCCCTGCTTGCCGCGAAGCAGCGATATGCGCTCGGCGTCGCGACCCTGGTGATCGCGCTCGCGCCGTTCGGGGACATGCTCACCGTGCTGCGCTGGGACGGTTCGACGGCTGCCGCGTTCGGCATCCACGGACTCACCGCGCTGTTCGTCGCGGTCACCGGCGTGCTGCTGATCCGAGAGCGGTCGGTCGCCAAGGGCTCGAATGCGGCCGTCCCCGCGGTGTGATCCACGGCACAAGCCGCTGCCTGCCGATGAATTCGGCGACGCGCTTCCGTCCTTACGGCTGAACGCAATTCGAGCAAGGAGACGACCATGGCGACCAAGCCGCACGGCCCCGCGTCCTACTTCCCCAACATCGAGGCCAAGTACGGCCGCGGCATCGACGAGTGGTTCGCCGTTCTCCGCGATTCGGGTCTGGCCGGGCACAAGCCGCTGGTCGAGCTGTTGAAGACCGAGCACGGCATGGGCCACGGCCACGCCAACGCGCTCGTTCAGTACCACCTGAATCCGGAGAAGTGGGCGGTCGCCTGAGCACCTGGAACGGCTGAGCACAGAACGAACGAAGGGCCCGCGGGGTAAGCGGGCCCTTCGTCGATCGCCAGGGCGGCACCGTGCGGAGGGGGGTGGATGGAGCGGTGCCGCCCGCGGCCCCGGCGTTGGCCGGGGACGACTCGGGGTCAGGCCGTGACCAGGCTCTTCTCGGCGGGTTCGACGGGCTCCGGTGCGCCGTGCTCGTCGACCATGGTGCGTTCGTCGAACGGCAGCTTGCGGTCGAGCACCAGCCGGACCTGGTCCACGTCGATGGTCTTGGTCCAGGTGCCGATCAGCACGGTCGCGACCGCGTTGCCGGAGAAGTTCGTCAGCGCGCGGGCCTCCGACATGAAGCGGTCGATGCCGACGATCAGGCCGACGCCGTCGAGCAGCTCGGGCCGGTGGCTCTGCAGCCCGCCCGCGAGGGTGGCCAGGCCCGCACCGGTGACGCCCGCTGCGCCCTTCGACGCGACGATCATGAACAGCAGCAGACCCAGCTGTTCGGGCAGGCTGAGCGGCTTGCCCATCGCGTCGGCGATGAAGATCGAGGCCATGGTCAAGTAGATTGCGGTGCCGTCCAGGTTGAACGAGTAGCCGGTGGGCACCACGACGCCGACGGTGGTCCGCTCGACGCCGAGGTGCTCCATCTTCGCGATCAGCCGAGGCAGCGCCGACTCCGAGGACGAGGTGCCGACGATGAGCAGGTACTCGCGGGCCAGGTACCGAACCAGCTTCAGGATCGACACGCCCGATACCACCCGAACCAGCACGCCGAGCACACCGAACACGAACACCAGGCAGGTCAGGTAGAACGCGATCATCAGGGTGGCCAGCTGCACCACCGCGTCCAGACCGGTCTTGCCGACCACGTTCGCGATCGCGCCGAACGCGCCGATCGGGGCCAGCCACAGGATCATCGACAGGATGCGGAACACCAGCTTCTGCGCCAGCGTCACCGCGCGCAGGATCGGGTCGCCCGCGCTGCCCATGGCCTGCACCGCGAAACCGACGAGCAGGGCGACGAACAGCGCCTGCAGCACACTGCCCGCGGTCAGCGAGGAGACAAGCGTGGTCGGGATGATGCCGTTGATGAAGTCCCAGGTGCCGCCCGCGCTGTGCGCCTGATCGGCGTACTTGGCGCCCGCGCCTGCGGTCTCGGCGATGTTCATCCCGTTGCCCGGCTCCAGCAGGTTGCCGACCACCAGACCGATACCGAGCGCGATCGTCGACATGACGAGGAAGTAGCCGAGCGCGAGCCCGCCGACCTTGCCGACGGTGGCCGCGGTGCGCACCGAGCCGATGCCGAGCACGATGGTGCAGAAGATCACCGGGGCGATCATCATCTTGATCAGGTCGACGAACATGGTGCCGAGCGGTGCGAGCGAGACGCCGACGTCGGGCGCGAGCCAGCCGACGACGATCCCCGCGCCGACCGCGGCGATGACCGCCAGATACAGCCAGTGGGTGCGGTCGCGCCGAGCCGCGCGAGATGTATCGCTCATGCCTGCGCCTCGCTGACGCTCGGCTCCGGCATGCGCGATGCGCGCTGGCACACGATTCGCTCACTTCGTTCGCTCATTGCGAATCACATCCTCCGAGTGGTACCGGAATGCGAGCCTTCTGGCCGCGTGTGCAAAATGATGACGACTCGCGTGACGCGGGTCACTGTTTGGTGCATAGAGTTCAGTGGAGGTCAGCTCGTGCGACGTCGTCGCTACACAGACGCCGCCGGGTCCGAGTCGCGCCCTCGCCGTGGCGAACGACCGCGTGGCCTCCGGCTCTCCCTGGCGGGTCAGGTCTTCGTCCTGCAGCTCGTGGTGCTCGCGCTGATGATCGCCGGCGCCGCGGTGCTCGCGGTGCTCGACGCCAGGCACACCAGCGACGTGACCACCGAGCACGAAGTCACCGACGTGGCCGTGAGTGTGGCGCAGGCGCCGTCCACCCGCGCGGCGGTGCTCTCCCCCGATCCCAGCGCGCAGCTGCAACCGGTGACCGAGCGGATCCGGTTGCAGACCAGGATGGACTTCATCGTGGTGATGGCGCCGGACCGGACGCGGTTCACCCACACCAATCCCGAACGCATCGGCCATCCGTTCAGCGGCAACATCGACAGGGCGCTGGCCGGGGAGACTTTCACCGAGACGTTCACCGGAACGCTCGGGCCGTCCATCCGCGCGGTGACTCCGGTGTACGACGGCGATCGCGTCGTGGCGCTGGTGTCGGCGGGAGTCACCAGGGCGCGCATCGGCGATCAGGTCGCCGCGCAGCTGCCGAAGATCCTCGGCGTGGCGGGCGCGGGTCTGGCGGTGGCCGCGCTCGGCTCTTTCCTGCTGAGCCGCCGGTTGCGCCGCCAGACGCACGGTCTCGCGCCCGACGAGTTGCGCGTCATGTACGAACACCACGACGCGGTGCTGCACTCGATCCACGAGGGCCTGGTTGTCTTCGGCGCGGGCGAGCGGGCCGAGGTCGTCAACGACGAGGCGCGGCGGCTGCTCGATCTGCCGGAGGGCGACGTGCACCGCGCGGATCTGCCGATCTCGTTGCGGCGCATGAGCTGGGGCGTGGTCCGCGACGAGATGCACGTGACCAACGATCGGATCCTGCTGGTCAACCAGGACGTGGTCGCCTCGCAGGGCCGAACCCTCGGGACCGTGATGACCATCCGCGACCACACCGAATTACGCGGCGTCCTTGGCGAACTCGACTCGGTGCGCGGTTTCGCCGAGTCACTGCGCGCCCAGGCGCACGAGTCGGCCAACCGGTTGCATACGGTGGTCACCATGGTGGAGCTCGGTAAGCACCGCGAGGCGGTCGAATTCGCGACCGCCGAACTCCAGCTCTCCCAGTCGCTCATCGACCGGATGATGGGCGCGGTCGGCGATCCGGCGCTGGCCGCGCTGCTGCTCGGCAAGGTGAACCAGGCCGCCGAACGCGGTGTGGAGCTGACGATCTCGGAGGACACCGCCCTCGACGCCATCGCGCCGCTCTCGGCGCGCGAGGCCGTCACGCTGGTCGGCAACCTGATCGACAACGCCATCGACGCCGCAGCGGGCAGCGCGGGCGCGTGGGTGGAAGTCACACTGCGCCAAGCGGATTCGGACGTGTTCCTGCGCGTCGCCGACAGCGGGCCCGGCATGTCGGCGCAGACCTTCGCGCGCGCGGCCGAGCGCGGCTACACCACCAAGGACGATCATTACGGGCTCGGCCTCGCGCTGGTACACCGCGTGATCACCAGGCACGGAGGGGCGATCGACGCCCGCCGCGAGCCGGAAAGCGCGGTGACCGTGACGATTCCGCGCGGCTCGGGAAAGGACGCATCGTGATCCGAGTGTTGATCGTCGAGGACGAGCCGCTGATCGCCGAGGCGCACCGCGCCTACGTCGAACGCATCCCCGGCTTCACACCGGTCGGCATCGCGCATTCCGGACGCGAGGCGATGCGGGCGACCGCCGCGGCCGCAGCCGAGGGCACGCCGATCGACCTGGTGCTGATGGACATCGGCCTGCCCGACACCAGTGGTTTGGACGTCGCTGCCGCGCTGAGCGGTTTGGCGCCCAGTCCGGACGTCATCGCCATCACTTCCGCGCGCGACCTGGCGATGGTGCGCACCGCCGTCGCCAACGGCGTGGTGCTCTACCTGTTGAAGCCGTTCACCTTCGCCGCATTCCACGACAAGCTGGAGCGCTACCGGGAGTTCCGCACCGCGCTGCCCGCGGGCGAGTCCGCGCTGACCCAGCTCGACATCGACCGCGCGCTCAGCGCGCTGCGCACGCCGGACCAGCGCGCCAACACCCCGAAAGGCGTCGCACCGCAGACACTCGAGGAGATCTCGCGAATCGTGCGCACCGCCGAGGACGGCATCACCGCCGCCGACACCGCGACCAGCATCGGCGTCTCCAGGATCACCGCGTGGCGCTACCTCGAGAAGCTGGCGGACGACGGCCTCGCCATCCGCCGCTCCGACTACGGCCGCGCGGGCCGCCCCAAAACCCGCTACGTCTGGAAACGCACCGACTGACGCGACTTCACAGACAGTGCACACGCCTCACAGCGGTTGCGGGCCGCTGCGAAGCGTGTGAGCGCTCTGCGAAGAGATGTTCACACGCCACGCTGCGGCTCTGTGTGGAATGTCAGACGTCGGTGGAGAAGCGGATGCCGCCGTCCGGGATCTCGACGCCGGGCCAGACGCGCGCGCCGCGCAGCAGTTCGCAGCGGGCGCCGACGTTCGCGCCGTCGCCGATGACGCCGTCGCGGACCAGCGCGCGCGGACCGATGCGGGCGCCGAAGCCGATGATGGACCGTTCCACGGTCGCGCCCGCCTCGACGACGGCGCCGTCGAAGATCACCGCGCCGTCGAGACGCGCGCCCGCGCCGATCTCCGCGCCGCGGCCGACCACGGTGCCGCCGATGAGCAGCGCGCCGGGAGCGACGCCCGCGCCCGGGTGGACCAGGGATTCGCCGCGCTGGCCCGGCAACGCGGGCGAGGGGGCGATGCCGCGGACCAGGTCGGCCGAGCCGCGCACGAAGTCCTCGGGGGTGCCCATGTCGCGCCAGTACGACGAGTCGACGTGGCCCTGCACCCGCGCGCCCTCGGCGAGCAGCGCGGGGAAGACCTCGCGCTCCACCGACACCGGGCGACCGGACGGGATCTTCTCGATGTACTCGCGGCGGAAGACGTAGCAACCGGCGTTGATCTGGTCGGTCGGCGGGTCCTGGGTCTTCTCCAGGAACGCGGTGACCCGGCCGGTCTCGTCGGTGGGCACGCAGCCGAACGCGCGCGGATCGGACACACGCACCAGGTGCAGCGTCACGTCGGCGTTGGTCGACTCGTGGGTGTCCAGGATCGCGCCGAGGTCGGTGCCGCCGAGCACGTCGCCGTTGAAGACCATCACGTTGTCGGCGCGCAGCTTGGGCAGCACGTTGCGGATGCCGCCACCGGTGCCGAGCGGTTCGGTCTCGGTGACGTACTCCAGGTCGAGACCGAGCTCGGCGCCGTCGCCGAAGTGCTCCTCGAACACCTCCGCCTTGAAGGAGGTGCCCAGCACGACGTGGGTGATCCCGGCCTCGGCGATGCGGGCGAGCAAGTGGGTGAGGAACGGCAGGCCCGCCGTCGGCAGCATCGGCTTGGGTGCCGAGAGGGTCAGCGGGCGCAACCTCGTGCCCTGGCCGCCGACCAGAATCACGGCGTCGGTGCCTGGATGTCCTGCCATCAATGTTCCCCTGTTCGTCTGCCGCGCTGCTACGCCTGTCGACCCTGTTCCCTGGCCAACTCACGCAGCGCAGATCGAACCGCAATCCGGGAGCGAATCGCAAGTCCGGCGCGCAACGCGAGCCGCAGCGGCGCCTGCCACCAGTGCGGATGCCGGTCGGCCTGGAACCGGTACGCGCTCGCGTGGTGGGCGGGCAGCATCACCTCGGGGTGGCGTCCTGCCGCGTGGCCCTTGGCATGGGTGACCTCGGCCGACGGCACGAAGACGTTGTGCCAGCCCGCCTTGCCCATGCGGTCGCCGAAGTCGACGTCCTCCATGTACATGAAGTAGCGCGAGTCGAAGCCCTCGATCGAGTCGAAGGCGGCGCGGCGCACCAGCAGGCAGGAGCCGGACAGCCAGCCGACGGTGCGCTCGGAGATCTGCTCGTTCTCCTGCCGGTAGCGGCGGGTCCACGGGTTGCCCGGCCATACCGTGCCGAGGATGGCGTGGCCCGCGCCGTCCAGCAGACCGGGCACCGAGCGCGCCGACGGGTACACGCTGCCGTCCGGCTCCAGCACCATCGGGCCGAGCGCGCCCGCCCTCGGCCAGCGCTTGGCGGCCTCGAGCAGCTTGTCGATGGAATCGGTGCCCCAGCGGATGTCGGGGTTGGCGATGACGACGAATTCGATGCTCGGGTCGATCTCGGCCACGGCGCGGTTGATCGCGCCGCCGTATCCGATGTTGCCGCCGGTGCGCAATAGCCGCACGTGCGAGTTGGCCTCGGCCACCAGCTCGGGCACGCCGTCGACCGAACCGTTGTCGGCCAGGATCACCTGCGGTTTCTCGCTGGTGGCGTGGGCGAGGGTGGTGATGAAGTGCTCGAGGTGCTCGCCGGGCGAATAAGTCACCGTGACGACGGCAAGGCCACCGGGGGCCGCGGAATCGGAAGCGCTCACATTTGGCGAGCCTAGTCGGAACAACGCGACCACGCGTGCCCCGGTGCAGGACCGATGCCAGACCGATCGGTCTTCCAACGGTCCGCCGAGCGCATCGAAAAGACCACGGCCCGACAGGTTCTCGCCGTCATTCGCGGTCGCGCAGCGCGTCGTGCAGCGCGGCGCGCCAGTCCCGCAGCGGCGTCAACCCGGCCGATCGCCAGGCCCGGTCCGACAGCACCGAATAGGCCGGGCGCCGTGCGGGTCTGGGGTAGGCCGTGGAATCGCACGGCCGCACCCGCTCCGGATCGGCGCCGACCTCGGCGAACACCGCCCTCGCCAGGTCGAACCAGCTCGCGACGCCCGCGTTGGTCGCGTGCAGCAGCCGCGGCGCGTCCGGCCGCGCGACGAGCTCGAGCAGGCCCGCGGCCAGATCCGCCGCGTAGGTCGGCGAGCCGATCTGGTCGTTCACCACGTCGACGGTCTCGCGCTCGCGTTCCAGCCGCAGCATGGTCGCGACGAAATCACCGCCGCGCCCGCTGTACACCCAGGCCGTCCGCACCACATGCGAATTCGGCGCCGTGTCCAGGACCGCCCGCTCCCCCGCCAGTTTGGATCGCCCGTACACCGTGGCGGGTCCGGTCGGGTCGTCCGTGTCGTACGGCGCGCGCTGGGTACCCGGGAAGACATAGTCGGTGGAGAGATGGATGAGCCGGGCGCCAACGGTCGCGCAGACCGCGGCGAGCACGGCCGGGCCGGTCTCGTTGCCCGCGAAGGCGGCTTCGGGCTCGGACTCGGCCTTGTCCACCGCGGTGTACGCGGCGCAGTTGAGCACCACGTCACCAGGGTTGATCGCGGCGCGCACCGCGTCGGCGTCGGTGACGTCGAGGTCGGCGCGGCCGTAACCGCGGGCGTGCGGCGCGAGGCGCAACAGCTCTCCGCCGACTTGTCCACCGGCCCCGGTGACGACGAGACGGGCGGCGGCGGCGGGCGGTACGGCGGCGGTCACGTGCGCAAGTCTGGCACGCCGTGACACTCGCGGGTGCCGTCCCGAGGGGTAACCGTTGGTTAGCCTTGTGCCACGGCTCCGGGGCCGCGGGATCTACGGATCGGCCGCGGGGGCCGGATCGGGGGCGGTCGGGGTGAACAGGGGCTTGTCGAGAGGATGCTCAGTTGCAGCGGAGGAGCACATCGATGCCGTCGAGACCAGCCGGCGCGCGCGGCGGCGACGGTTCGTGGGGCCCGGTGCACGCCTTCGTCGCGGCACTGGCCGCCGTGGTGCTGGTCATCACCGGATTCGCCTGGCACAGCGTCGACTCGCTGATCTCCAACATCCAGCGCATCGGTGACCTGGGCCTCGGCGGCGGCCGCGACGGCGCGGTCGACATCCTCCTGGTCGGCGTGGACAGCCGCACCGACGCGCACGGCAACCCGCTCACCGACGCCGAGCGCGCGATGCTGCACGCGGGCGACGAGGTTGGCACCAACACCGACACCATCGTGCTGGTCCGGGTGCCCAACGACGGCAGCTCCGCGACCGCCATCTCGGTACCGCGCGACTCCTACGTCGACATCCCCGGCATCGGCACCGGCAAGATCAATTCCGCGTACGGCGCGACCAAGGAGACCGAGCGGCAGAAGCTCATCGAACAGGGCGTCGCCGAGGCCGAGGCCGAGCAGAAGTCGACCAAGGCGGGGCGGCAGGCGCTGATCAAGACCGTCGCCAACCTGACCGGGATCACCGTCGACCACTACGCCGAGGTCAGCCTGCTCGGCTTCGTGCTGCTCACCGACGCGGTCGGCGGCGTCGAGGTGTGTCTGAACAACGCGGTGGACGAGTGGATGTCGGGCGCGGACTTCCCCGCGGGCCGTCAGCGGCTGGACGGCAGGCAGGCGCTGAGTTTCGTGCGCCAGCGCCACGACCTGCAGCGCGGCGACCTGGACCGGATCGTGCGGCAGCAGGTGTTCATGGCCCAGCTTGTCGGTCAGGTGCTCAGCGCGAAGACGCTCAGCAGCCCGGCGCGGCTCGGTCAGCTGAGCGAGGCGGTCGGGCGCACGGTGGTGCTCGACGAGGACTGGGACGTGGTGGCGTTCCTCCAGCAACTCCAGGACCTCTCCGGCGGTCAGGTCCAGTTCGAGACCATTCCGGTGGCCGATCTCAACGGCATGACCAGCGACGGCGAGTCCGTGGTCCGGGTGGAGCCGAAGGCGGTCAAGTCGTACGTGGCCTCGCTCGTCGGGGAGAAGGCCGAGGAATCCGACCCGCCCGCGGTGGATCCCGGGACGGTCACGGTGAACGTCCTCAACGCCAGCGGCATCGGCGGTCTGGCAGGTCAGGTGTCGCAGGCCTTGACGGCGAAGGGTTTCCAGGCGGGCCGGGTGGGCAACTATTCCGGTGGAAGTGTCACCGGCAGCCGGGTGCTCGCGGCGGACAGCGCGGATCCGAAGGCCAAGGCGGTCGCCGAGGCCCTCGGCAAGCTCACGGTGGTCGCGGATCCGACGATGTCACCGGACTCGGTGAGCGTCGTGCTGGCAAGCGACTATTCTGGGCCGGGCTCGGCCGCGAGCTCCACGTTCGACTTCTCCGGAACGTCGACGACCGCGACGCCGGTTCCGCCCGCCCCACCGATCGACGCAGGCCAGAATGGACCGAAATGCGTGAACTGAAGCGTGAAGCCACTGATGCGTGACAAGACCCATGCACTGACCCTCACCGAGGCCGTGCTCGACCCGATCCTCGCCCGCGAGCCCGCGGGACCGCGCGTCACCTACTACGACGACGCCACCGGCGCCCGGATCGAACTGTCCGGCCTGACGCTGGCGAACTGGGCGGCCAAGACGGCCAACCTGATCCGCGACGAGTTCGGCCTGAGTCCCGGCGCGCGGGTCGCGGTGCTGCTGCCCGCGCACTGGCAGACCGCCGCCGTGCTGCTCGGCTGCTGGTGGGCGGGCACCGAGGTGGTGCTGAGCCCCGATCCGGACGCCGACCTGGCATTGGTGACGGCCGACCGCATCGATGACGCCGACGGCGTCGCCGAGGTCGCCGCGCTCTCGCTGGACCCGCTCGGCGCGCCCGTCCGTGACCTGCCGGTCGGCATCACCGATTTCGCCACCGCGGTGCGCGTGCACGGCGATCAGTTCTTCCCGCGCGGCACCGGCGTCGCGCTGGACGGCATGCAGGTCGCCGAGGTGCTCGCCGCCGCACGGAAATCGGCCATGCGGCAGGGTTTCTCGGAGGGCGACCGGGTGCTGTCGAGCGCGCCGTGGGACACCGCGGACGAACTGATCAACGGCTTCGTCGCCGTGCTCGCCGCGGGCGCGTCCCTGGTGCAGGTCGTCAATCCGGACCCCGGCCAGCGGGAGCGCCGCATCGAGAGCGAGCGCGTCACCGTCCAGGTCGGCTGACGGCCCGCCGGGGGCGCAGCGCACCGCACGACCGCCCGAGGCGGGCAAGACGTTCTCCTACCCGAGTAGGAGCACGCATCCGACCGGAGCACGTTCCAGAATCGGCCCGGAGTCCGTACGGTGGACATATCGCACAACGATGGAGTTGGTGGGATATGAAGCCGCAGTATTGGTTCCGTTGGCTGTCGCAGCAGGGCACGCCCAGGCTTGTCCTGCGCACTCAGGCGCGTCGCGGTGATCCGTTCGCGCGGCTGATGGGCGCGCCGGACGGCATCGCCGATCCCTATCCGCTCATCGAGGAACTTCGCGGCCGCGGCCGGATCGTGCGCACGTCGCTGTCCTGGGCCACCTTCGACCACGAACTGTGCCGAGCCGTGCTGCGCGACCCCCGCTTCGGTGTGCGCACCCCCGAGAGCTTCGACATCCCCAAGCCGTTGCGGCTGCTCACGGGCCGTACGCCGATGCCGCCCAACCCGGTCGACCCGCCCTCGATGCTGGTGATCGATCCGCCCGAACACACGGCGATGCGCAAGCCGGTCGCCTCGGCGTTCACCCCGCGCGCCATCGCCAGGCTGCGCGACCGCGTCGAGACGGTCACCGAAGAGCTGCTCGACGCGCTACCCTCCGGCGGCTCGGCCGATCTGATCGCCTCGTTCGCCGCGCAGGTGCCGATCGCGATCATCTCCGAGATGCTCGGCTTCCCCTACGCCGACCGCGACCGCTTCCTGAACTGGGGTGACCAGCTGACTCCGCTGCTGGACGTCGGCATCTCGTGGCGCGCGCACCATCGGGCAATGCGGGCGATGGAGGTGATGAACCGGTACTTCGACGGTCACATCGCCCGCCTGCGCCGCGAGCCGGGCGACGATATTCTCAGCACCCTCGTCACCGCGGGCGAACTGGACGACTACGCGCTCAAGGCCACCGCGAGCCTGCTGATGGGCGCGGGTTTCGAGACCACGGTCAACCTCATCGGCAACGGCGTCGTTCAGCTGCTCAGCCATCCCGACCAGCTCGCAAGGCTGCGCGACGAACCGGAGCTGTGGCCGAACGCGATCGAGGAAGTGCTGCGCATCGACTCGCCCGTGCAGACCACCGCGCGCACCGCGCTGGCCGACCTGGAACTCGACGGCAAGCAGCTGCGTAAGGGCCACACCCTCGTGCTCTCGCTGGCGGGCGCGAACCGCGATCCGAACGTCTTCCCGGATCCGACCCGCTTCGACGTGGCCCGCCCGAACGCCAAGGATCACCTCTCGTTCAGCAACGGCATCCACGTCTGCCTCGGCGCCAGCCTTGCCCGCATGGAGGGCGTGTACGCGCTGCGCGCGCTGTTCGAGCGGTTCCCCGACCTGCGCTTGGACGGCGAGCCGCGGCGCAGGAGCCTGTTCACGCTGCACGGTTACGAGCGGATGCCAGTGCGCCTCGGCCGCCGCGCGGTGGCCAAGGCGCCGGAGCCGACATCCGTCTGAGGTTCAGCTGAAGCCGACGGCCTGATCGCCCCACGCGGTGTGCAGGTCGCGGTCGGGATCATCGACGACGCGGTCGACGGCGTCGATGACCAGCGTGGTGCGCGTCGACGGCCGGTACGGCGGCCAGTGCTTGGAACCGTCCAGCGCGGCGGGCACACCGTGCCGCGCGAAGGCCAGCCAGCGGCGCATCATCCGGCCCGACACCTCCGTCGCCTGTTTGCGACCGCCGAGCCAGAACGTCGGGTCGTGGTTCAGCGTGCCGAAATTGCCGAAGACATAGGGCAATTCGGTGGCGTGTCCGGCGCCGACGCGGGCCGCGCGCAGCATCGGCGTCGCGTGGTCGAAGCGATAGGCCCAGGTCATCGAGTGGGTCGCGTGCGCGTCGGCCACCCAGTGCGCCGGCATGCGGAACGCCGCGTCGGTGGACATGGCCAGCGCGCCGCGGGTCTTGGCCAGATCCGGGTAGGCCGAGGTGATCTCGGCGATCCGGTCGGCCGACAGTTCCGGGTGACCCGCCGCCACGTCGCGCAGCATCACGTTCACCGCGTCCGGCGTCACCGGCATGATCGGCGAACGGAACAGCCGGAACAGCGAGGCCTCGTCCTTGTTGGTGCCGATGATGAGCGGCACCTGGTGCGAGCGGCCCTGCTGGAATCGGTCGATCGGATAGCCGGGGAGCAGATCGCCGTCCACCACCGGGGCCGCGGCGAGGCGGCCGGGTTCCTTGAGCGGGATCTCGTCGAGCAGCACGCCTGCCGCCCGCACCACCCGCTCGATCGGCAGGTCGATCAGGTCGAGGGCCTGCGTCGGGGACATCTCCAGCAGTTCCAAGTAGCGCCGCGCCACGATCGCCGCCCGCTCCCGACCGAAGACGGTGGTGGCGGGCGGGCTCTGCGCGATGGCGCGATGGAACAGCCCCGCCGCCCGCGGCGCGGTGAGCAGCGCCGTCACGCAGCCCGCGCCGGAGGACTCGCCGAACAGCGTCACATTGTCCGGGTCGCCGCCGAACCCCGCGATGTTCTCGTGCACCCATTCGAGCGCGGCGAGTTGATCGTGCAGGCCGAGGTTCGGTGTGAAGCCGTGGAACAGCGAGGACAGATCGAGGAAGCCCAGCGCGCCGAGCCGGTAGTTGACGCCGACCACGATCACGTCGCCCGTCTCGGCGAGCCGTCGGCCGTCGTAGATGGCCTGTGCCGCGGTGCCGAGGCAGTAGGCGCCGCCGTGCAGCCAGACCATGACCGGGCGCGGCTCCTCCGAGCGGGCACGTGGCGCCCACACGTTGAGCCACAAACAGTCCTCGCCCATCCGCAGTTCCGAGTCGACCGGGACCATGGTGCCCATGGTCTGTGGGGCGATGGCGCCGAATGTCAGGCAGTCCCGGACGCCGTCCCACGGCTCCGGCGGTGTCGGCGGGCGGAACCGCCGCGTGCCGGTGACCGGCGCCGCGTAGGGAATGCTGCGCCAGGCGGCGATCGGTCCGTCGAGGAAACCGCGCACCCGGCCGTAGGTCGTTTCGACTATGGGCTCGGCGCCGTCCACATCCCAGCACGGTTCGGTCTCGAACTGAGTGCTCATCGTTGCGCACCTCCTGCCCATGACCCGTCGGTGCGCTGCGGGTTTGCTTACACCCCGGGTCCGCACGTCGTGATCTCTAATTCGAGGGTACGTGCGGTTACGGAGTGCCACGGGGCGGACGCATCATCCGTGATCCGCGCTACCCTTGGCCGGTGCCGAATTACAGCTTCCGGTGCCGCAGCTGCGGTGACACCTTCGAGGTGAATCGCCCCATGGCCGAGTCGTCGGACCCGGCGTCCTGCCCGAACGGTCACGACGACACGGTGAAATTGCTGACCACGTTCGCCACCGTCGGCCGTGGTGGCGGCAATGCGCCGCAGGTCTCGGCGCCGCCGCCGAGCGGTGGCGGCTGCTGTGGTGGAGGTTGCTGCGGCTGAGGCCCGGCTCAGTCGGAGTTCTCGGACTCGCGCCGGTCGACGTGGCCGAGATCACGGTCCGGCGCGACGCGATCGCGCACCCTTTGCTTGAGCACGGCGATGTCGGGGAAGCCGCCATCGGCCTTGCGTTCCCACACCTGTTCGCCGTCGACGGTGATCCGGAACACCCCGCCCGTGCCGGGAATCAGCGCCACCTCGCCCAGGTCGGTGGCGAAGGTGCTCAGCAGCTCCTGCGCCATCCAGCTCGCCCGCAGCAGCCAGCGGCACTGGGTGCAGTACTCGATCGCAACACGTGGCATGGGAGTGGACGCTACCGAAGCGAAGCCGTACTCGCGCTTTCGGCGGCCATCAGAGCTCACGCCGCACCGCCTGCGGCACCCGGCTCACTGCTCGCGGCTCAGGCTCTCCGCTCATGCCTCGGTTTACACGGCTCGGGGACTCACGGCTCGATGACACCGTCGAGGTAGACCCACACCCCGTCCTCCCGCACGAACCGGCTGACCTCGTGCAGCGAGCCACGCCCGCCCTCGGCGCGGTAGTGCGCGACGAACTCGACGGTCCCCGTGTCGTCGAACGGCCCGCCGCGCTCGGTGCGCACGATCTCCAGAAACAGCCACCGCTGCCCGGGATCGAGCTCGAGCCGCTTCGGCCTGGTCCGCGAATGCCAGGACCGCCGCAGGTAATCGACATCACCCACGGCGAACGCGGTGTACCGCGAACGCATCAGCGCCTCGGCCGTCGCGGCGGGCCGCACACCCGAAAGCGCCGGACCGCAGCACTCCTCGAACGGTTCCCCGCGACGGCACGGACACTGTTGCGACTCAGCCATGCTCGAATTCTCCGCTACCGGCGCCGCGCGGCCCGCACTGCCCATGCTCAGGGCCGCATCCAGACAATGACCGAGCAGACGAGGAATCAGACCCACGGAATGATGGCGTACTGGATAGCTCGCTGTTCAGTCCTTGGGTTGTCACTGTCCGCTCACCGCGGATAGGCCGTGACTCTCGAATGGCGATCACGGTTGGAGGTACAACCTCTCGTTCGGCAGACGTGGATAGCCCTCCGCGCGGGGATCGACGGTAACGGCGTCGAAGTAGTAGCGAGCGCGGTGCTCGCTGACGAACACGAGCGCCGCGGTCAGGCAAGCGGCGAAGTCCATGCGCACGCCGTGCAGGAACACACTCAGGTGCACATCCGGTTCACCTGGCAACGGCGAGGCGGCGGAGGTCACCGACCGTCGCCGACGATCCGCAGTGGCTATACCCTCCCGCGTGGTGAATGTCCGGTCAGTCACGGTGAACCACCGCCAACCATTCAGCGCGCCGCCTGATCGACTCCACCACTTCCTCCCCGGAAGGCCGAAGCGCGTTCGTCGGCTGCACGACCCACGTACGGAACGCGTCGCTGACCACCGAGGGTGCCGGGAGGGCAACGTGCGCGCCGAGGCTCGCGATCGTTGCGTTCAGGCGGAACATCTCGGTGAAGTACGGCGACGTGTCCGCAAGATTCGGCTCGCAGAGAAACGTCCACCGCTTCGACCGCGGATGCGACACGATCGGCGCACCGTGAAGCCCTTTGCTCCGCAGTGCGATTCGGACCTGCGCTCCGAGCTGCGCAGGCATGGAGATCGCGCCGACCGTGCCCACCGAGAAAACGATACGTCCGTAGTTTGGCTGCACGAATGCGGGCAATCCGCAGACTCGGCGGTAGAACTGGCAACGCGTCGCGAGCGTATCGTCAGCGGTGCCGGGCGGCCGCCTCAGCGCGTCCGCCGTCGTCACGGCGTCTGAATCCTGATGCGGAACAACCGAATCCCAATCGGAACCAATCATCGAGCTTCCTCCCTGCGTCCTGTCCCCTGGTGACGCTGCCCAGCACCAGACGGCGAGCGCGAAACGCTTCACCAACTCGGCGGAAAGCGGACGGGAGCCACCAATCCGCTCGGCGGCAGTACCCGGAATCCGCTGCGGCAGAGCTGCATACTCCTGCTGCGTCGGGGAAGCACTGCTGATGTGACTTGATGGCACAAGTCAAGGGTTCATCGCGGCTGCGGTCGTTCCTACTGTGTTTGCGGGACGTTTCGGACGTTTCGCGACTAAAGTCCGTACTGTCCCGCACGTGCAGGAGGGAGTACGGTGAACGAGTCCCTACGGCAAGCGATGGCCTCGGCCAAGGTCACAGACCAACAGCTTGCAGAAAAATGTCACGTCGATATCAAGACCGTTCACCGATGGATCGCCAATCCGGCGCGTCTGCCACACGCTCGGCACCGATGGACGGTCTGCGAAGTCCTCGGAGCCGAGGAGGCAGATTTGTGGCCTTCAGCCGTGCGAATGACCATCAAGACCGGCGCGGATCGCGAGATCGTTTCGGTGTTCCCGTACCGATCGGCCGCGCCTGCTTCGCTATGGCGGAACCTCATCACCAAGTCGAAATATGAGCTGACCTTCGCCGGCTACACCAACTATTTCCTGTGGCTGGAGCACGCCAACCTCGGTAACCTGCTGCGCCGCAAAGCGACCCAGGGTTGCCGCGTCCGGTTTCTGATCGGCGACCCGAACAGCGATGTGACCCGCGAACGAGAGCGCGAGGAGAGCGTCCCGCTCACCCTCGCTACACGGATAGCCGTGACAGTCGGGGAGTTGCAGAAGCTCCGCGGGATCGAGGGTATCGAGGCCCGGTACGAAGTCGGGCACGTCAACCTGTCGGTCTTCCGATTCGACAACGACATGATCGTGACCCCGATTCTGGCTCGCCGCGTCGGCCACGACTCGCCGATGCTGCACATCCGGCGCGAGCAAGAGGAAGGCATGTTCGACCGCTTCCACGATCACGTGGAGGAGCTGTGGAGCCGCGGGCGAAACATCTGGGAGGAGGCGCACCATGGGACGGCGTGACTACGAAGACGATCCAGATGCGCCTGCGCCGAACAGTCTGGTTCCCGCCGCATCGGTGGTCGTGGTCGACGACGAGGGCAAGGTGCTGTTGCAGCGCCGGGCCGACAACGACATGTGGGCGTTGCCCGGCGGCAAGATGGAACTCGGCGAATCCCTGGCAGACTGCGGCATTCGAGAGACCCGCGAAGAAACCGGAATCGACATCGAGATCACCGGCATCGTGGGCACCTACACGAACCCAGGCCATGTCTTCGCCTATGACGACGGCGAAGTGCGCCAAGAATTTTCGATCTGCCTGCTCGGTCGGCCCGTCGGCGGCGAGCTGGCAGTCTCCGACGAGTCGCACGAGGTCGCGTGGTTCTCGCCGGAGGAGATCGACGACTTACCGATGGTCGCGAGTATCCGGCGCCGCGTCGATGACTGGCGCTCCGGGCGGATTCCCGTCGTTCGCTGATCGAACATCCGTGGCTGCGCTCCGGCGCCGAGGCTGGTGTGTGGACGTCCGTCCGCCTCGTACAACGCCCCGCACCTGCGTGGCTCGACCGGTCGTCAATCCGAGGCGAGCTCGGTGCGCACCCAGGCCGATCCACCGCCGCCGACTCTGGACAGGACGTTCGCGATGGCGGCGGTCTGTTCGCGCCAGCGGCGGAGTTCGGTGACGCTCGGGGCGAGTTCGTAGTCGTGGTGGTGGGCGGCGCGGGAGAGTGCTGCCCACACCGCGGCCACCTGGGCGCCGGTTTCCGGTCCGGCGTAGACGCGTAGCGCGAGGAGTTGGGCGCGCATCGGGCAGCGTGCCAGTTCCGGGGCGCGGCGTGCCCACAGTTCGTCGACCGCCTGCTCGAGGGCGAGCCGCAGGATCCAGGCGGTCGCTCGCGACCACACGCCGCCCGCGGCGGTCACTTCGCCGTCCAGCAGGCGGTCGACCGCGTCGAGTCGCTCGGCGACGGTCGGTCGTGGTGCTCGCGGCTTCGACCGACCCGGTGGACGCCGACGCGGTCCGCGCGGGCGCTGACGCTCGCTGTTCACAACGAGGCCTCGCAATCGCCCCGCCGCATCGCAAGCGACCGAACCCGCTCGCTCACCGACTCATCCAGGCGATGAATCGTTCGGTGTTCGAGATCAGTTCGCGCATACCGCGATCGATCGGCACGTGCGCGCCCGCCGTCACGTCGCGCAGCGCACCGACCAACCATTTTCCTTCTCGCGCAAGGTGTTTGTTGAGGTTGTCGACGTTGTAGCCGACGCCCATCACCGCGAGCGCGACCATGGCGCGGGTGGTCTGCGCGCCCTCGATGTGCCGCTCCACCTCGCGATGGTTCATGCCGCGCGCCAGGAGTTCGCGCCGGGCCCTGGCCAAGCTGGCCGCCTCCAGCGCGGACCGGCAGCAGGTAGCGACGAGTTCGTCCGCGATGGCGGGCGGCAGCTGGGGGGTGCGCACCAGCGACCGGGCGTCGTCCAGGTAGCGGCGCACCGGATCGCTGGACGTGCGCACCTCGATAACGGATCGTTCGCGCCGCTGCACCTCCAGCACGCAGGCGTCCAGCTGCATGCGGCGCACCGCCTCGGCCAATCGCTCGTCGTGGGTGAACACCACCACCTGTCGCGTCCACGCGACGAATGCCAGCACCCTGGCCAGACCGTCGACCTTCGCCGGATCCATGGCCTGCACCGGGTCGTCGATCATGACGAAGCGAAAAGGGCTCTCCTCCACCGTCGCCCGCGGCAGGAACAGCGAGAGTCCGAGCGCGTGCAGCTCGCCCTGACTCATCACGCCGAGCGCCGCGCCGTCCACCTCGTCGACGGTGACGTCGAGCAGCACCCGGCGCGCGGTACCGGCGTTGCCCTGCAACCGAATCGCGCCGAGTTCCACGTTGCTCTGCTGGCGCAGTGTGCGCCAGACCCAGCGCGCCGTCGTCTCCAGCGGAGCCATGCGCTCGTCGCGCAGACCCGCCGTGGCCGACTTGAGCCAGTCCTCGGCGCGCTTGAGGGTGCGCAGTTCGCCGGCCCGCATCGCCACCTCGCGCGCGCCGTCCAGCCACGCGGCGATCCTCGGCACCAGCGGCGCCCACACCTCGTCCAGCCGGTCCAGCTCCTTGCGGGTGCCCTGCTGGACCAGCTCGAGCTCGTCGACGAGGCGAGTGTGCGCCCAGCGCAGACGATCCGGTAGTTCCGGCGTGTACTCCGCGCTGCTCAGCGCGGCCCATTCCGTCCATGCCCTGCGCACCGCGGTGGTGTCGACGGTCGGCGGATTGCGCGGATCGAAATCGAGTTCGGGCGGCACGTGCTCGGGCAGCGCCCGCGCCGCGCGCACGGCGTTGCGCAGCTCGTCGCGTGCGGTGGTGAGCGCGTCGACCCGGGCGGCGAGCCGCGTGATCGAGATGTCCGCGTGCCGCGACCACTCCTCGTCCAGCCTGCCGCGCCCGCACACCGGGCAGGCGCAGTCCCCGCTCGCCGCCACGTGCGCGCGGGCGCGGCGCAGCAGCTGCAACACCCGCCAGTCGGCCTCGGCGTCGGCGGTGGAATCGCGCGCCAGCGTGGCCGCGCAGGCTTCCAGACGGCTGGCGACCGCGTCCACCTCGGCCTCGGTGGGCAGCGCGAGTCGGACGATGGCGCGCAGCCCTTCCGGACCGTCGGCGCCGTCGGTGGTGCCGAGCATGTCGCGGCCGACGGCGGTGAGGTCGGGTTGCGCGGGCCGCAGCAGGGTCGCCATCCGAACCGCACGGTCGTCGGCCAGCGTCTCCATGGTCTCGAGCAGGTCGATCCGTTCCTGACGGGAATCCCGTGCGGCGCGCTCCAATTCGAGTCGGCGCGCGCGAATCCGCTCCTGCGCCAAGGTCAATTCGTCGAGGCCGAGCAGCTGGTGCAGCGCGTCGAACAGGTCGCTCGGCTTGCCGTCCACGAGGGTGCCGAGTTCGCTGTAGGACAGGAACGGGCGGTACAGCTCGAGCACCGACGCCCACCGCCCGGCGTCGAATTCCGCTGGTGCGCCGCCCTTGCGCCGTTCGCTCCAGCGCGCGTCGGTCAACTCGGCCGTCGGCGACCACTCCTTGGTGATGATCAGTTCCGGATCTTCGCCGCCGGTGAGCAATTCCAGTTCGATGCGCGCGGTGTCGCCGTCGTGCAGGTTGCGCCAACCCTCGCGCCACGCGGCGGAGCGACCCTCCCAGCGGCGATTGCCTCCGGTCAGCGCCAGTTCTGCGGCCTCGGCGAAACTGGACTTGCCGCTGCCGTTGCGCCCGACCACCAGGGTGAGACCGGGACCGGGCGGCACGTTCAGCGTCACCTCGGGTCCGATGCCGCGGAAGCCGCGCACCCGGATCGCGCGCAGGAAGATGCCGGAGTCGTCGAATTCGCTTGCCCGGTCGCGGGAATCGATGGCGCCGAGTGCGCGCAGTACGGCGTGCGCCACGTCCGGAGTGACCGACGGGTCCTCGTTCAGCCGGCGCGCCACCACCTCGGTCAGGCGCGGTACGGCCTCCGCCGTCGTGTCGACCGCGGGCTTCGGGCACACGTGAAAACCCCCTACACACCGCACCGCGACGCGCCCCTCCCGCATTCGCGCGCGGTGTAACCGTCGAAAGCTGAGCGAAACGCTACCCGATCACACCGGATTCGCCCACCGGGCGGTGGACGAACGAAGGGGGATGCGAACCTGCCCGCGGGGATGGATATGGCCATCGAAACAGGCTCGGCCACGCCTCGATGTCCACCCCTCGGCCAACCCCGGCGGGCAGCTCGATGGTGTGTCACCCGATCTGGGTGGCTCGGACGGAGCCGAACAGAACAGAATGCCAGAAAACGCAATTCGGCGCAATACTTGTATGCCCACGAATCCGGCACCGGCGCAGCGACTTCCGAGCATCCGCGCTCCGGCTATCGCCGGTCCCCCTTGGTACCGTTGTTCCGGCAAGAGTTTCAGCATGAGGGATGTGCACATTGACGCTGGTCGATGTGGGTCGCGGCGGGCTAGAGGAAGTGCTGGCCGGGCTCCAGTGGCGGTTCGCCGGACGGGACGTGTTCGCACTGCCGGCCGGGCAATGGGTGTACCCGGACGGCGAGTCGAATGCGCTTGTAGTGACCGAAGGGCTTGTCCGCGTCGAAGGTCTCGGTGACGCCGACGATCTGACGCAGGGGGATTTCCTGTTCGTGCCGCATCGCCAGCGGTATGCGATCACTGCGCTGTCGGAGGCCACGGTGCTGTGTGTGCGACTCGCGCCGATCGGGTCCAGTAGCGCCATGGAGGCGCTGCCGTCGCGGGTGCTGCTGACCGATTTCGTGCAGCACGCACCCCTGGCCGCGACCATGATGCAGCACCTGGTAGTGGCATGTCCGGACCCGGAAGGGGTGCAGGGCGATCGGGTCGCCACGCTGGTCGCCTCGATGGCGATCGAGTCCTGGCATGCGCGGGGATGCGCACCGAAGCGGTGGCTGTTGCGGGTGAACGAACCCGGGGTGGCGCGTGCGGTGGCCGCCATGCATGCCGATCCGGGGCGGGAGTGGACCGTCGAGGCGTTGGCCCGGGTCGCGCTGGCCTCGCGGTCGGGATTCGCCGCACGGTTTCAGGCCGCGACCGGGCTCACGCCGGGGCGCTACCTGACGCGACTGCGGGTCGAAAAGGCGCAGCGCTTCTTGATCGAGCGGGACGCCGCGATCGGCGCCGTCGCCCGACGCCTCGGCTACTCGTCGGAGACCGCGTTCGGGCGAGCGTTTCGCAGGCATACGGGCCTCACCCCTTCCGAATGGCGGCGGCGGGCCCGCGTGCCCACGGCGTGAGTTGTTCAGGCTGCGGTGCCGCGGCTCAGCGAGAGCCGGAGCGCGACCCCACCGATCACCGCCGCCGCTGCGGCGAGACCGAAGGTCGCCGTCGGGCCGAGACCGTCCACACCGCGCCCACCGATCGCCGAGCCGAGGATGATCGCGAGCTGGAAACCACCGACCACCAGGCCGCTGCCTGCCTCTATCCGATCGGGCAGCACCCGCGACACCCACACCTGCACCAGGTTGAGGATGCCGCCGAAGGCGCCACCCCAGATGATCACCGCGACATAGGCGAGCGGCGCGACAGCAGCCGAGGCGATGATCGCGAGCAGCGACAGTCCGATGGCCGCCGGAACGGCAACCAGGAGAATGCTCAGGCGTCGATCGGCGAGCGACCCGAGCACGAAATTGCCGATCAGGCCGCCGATTCCGAACAGGGCGAGCAGCACGGCGATCGCGGTGGGGCCCGCGCCGAGCAGCTCGTCGAGAGCCGGACGGATGTAGGTGTAGCCGGCGAAGTGCCCGCCGATGACCGCGACCAAGCCGACCAGACCCAGCGTCACGCCCGCCGCCCGCAACGCACCGGCCATCGCCGACCACCCGACTCCCTGCGTCGGCGTGATCGGCGGCAACGCCACCTTCACCGCGACCGCCGCCAGCACCGACAGCCCCGCCACGACCACGAACACCACGCGCCAACCGGCGTAGTTGCCCAACAGCACGCCGAGCGGCACGCCCGCCACCGTCGCGACCGTCGTCCCCGCGTTCACGATCATCATCGCCTTGCCGAGCCTGGCGGCGGGCACCAGCTGCGCCGCGATCACCAGAGCCATCGACCAGTAGCCGCCGACCGCCACACCGAGCAGCAGCCGCGCGATCAGCAGCAGGACGATGTTCGGGGCGAGGGCTACCACGATGTTCGATACGGCGGCAGCGATGGTGAGCGCCGCCAGCAGCGTGCGGCGATCGAGCCGCGGGAACAGCGAACTCAGTCCGAGTGCGGCGAGCAGCGCGGTCAACGCCGTCGCGCTGACCGAAAGACCGACCACGCCCTCCTCGACACGCAGGTCGTTCGCGAGCGCGGTCAGCACCCCCGGGGGTAGGAATTCGGCCGTCACGAGGGTGAAACTGCCGAGGAACATGGTGAACAAGGCAGGCCACACCCGGCGAAGGGACTTCGGTGCCGAGGTTGCGGCGGTGAGTGTCGTTGTCATGCCAGTTGCAACAGCCGCGCCGCGGCGTGCACGCGACCGAAACGCCACAGCAGTCGGCTCAAACGCCAAGGCGGAGTTCGCCGGGCTGGGCGCACAGGTACCCGCGCCCCTTGTCGGCGGCCTCGGGTAGAAATCGAACAACGAAGAAAACGGGAGACGAGGATGACGCACGGACGTTCGGGCGCCGCCCGATGAACGCACCGTGGCCCGAGGAGCGGGTCGGCGCGCTCGCGCCGGATGCGAGCTCGCTCGGGGCGGCGCGCGCCCTCGCGGACCGCTGGCGCGACACCGGATATCGCGAGGACGCCGTGTGGGGCCGGTGCCGAGGCAGCGGACCCGAGCCGTACGCGACGATCGTCGACCTGTCCGGCCCCGCGTATTCGTGCGACTGTCCGAGCCGCAAGACGCCGTGCAAGCACGCGCTCTCGCTGCTGTTGCTCTGGTCGCACGGCGCGGTCGCGCCCGCCGCCGAGGTCGCGGACTTCGCGGCGGAATGGCTGGCCTGGCGTGCCTCCCGCACCCCGAAGCCCGCCGCGCAACGCACGGCCAATCCGGCCACCGCGGAGCAGCGGCGGGTGCGCGTGACGGCGGGCTTGGAGGAACTCGACATCTGGCTCGGCGACCAGGTGCGCACCGGTCTCGCCCAGGCCGACCGGTCCTACCAGGCGTTCGAGACGATCGCGGCGCGCATGGTCGACGCGCAGGCGCCCGGCGTGGCGAGAGCGCTGCGCAGGCTGCCGCTGATCATGGCGACCCGCGCCGACTGGCCCGAGCCGGTGTTGCGCGAATACGCCAGACTGCACCTGCTCGTCGCCGCACACCGTCGCCTCGACGGCTTGGCGCCGGCTCTGCGCGCCAGCGTTCGCACCCACATCGGCTATCCCAATCCGGCCGAGGCAGTACGGGGCGAGCCGCTGGTCCGCGACCAGTGGATGACCCTCGGCGTGCGCAGCACCGAGGACGACCGTCTGTACACCCGCCGCACCTGGCTCTACGGCCGCCGCACGCACCGCTGGGCGCTGCTCGTCGACCACGCCTTCGGCACACCCGCGTTCCCCGCGACCGCACCTGTCCTCGGGCACATGGCCGAGGCGGACCTGCACTACTACCCCGGCGCCGCGCCCTTGCGCGCCCTGTGGGGCGAACGCCTCGGCACCGACGAACCGTTCACCACCCTGCCCGCCCCGCCCCCGTCGACCAGCGTCGCGTGTCAGACGCCACCCGAGGTGGACTCTCCGCCTGGCAACGGTGTCCGGGCTGATCAGTCGCGGGAATCGAACAACGCCGCAACCGTGGCACCGCAAGGGAGCTCGGCGGACACTGCGCCCACCGTCGAGGCGCAGACACAGGCATCGGGCTCGCGGATCGGTAGCGAAAGCGGCGAGGCATCGACTGCACCGGGCGCGAAGACCAGCACCGTGCACCAGGCGCTGGATGCCCACGCCGCGGCGCTCGGCGCGGACCCGTGGCTGCGGACGTGGCCGGTGCTGCTGCGCGAGGTGGTTCCGGTGGTCGGCGACGCGGGTTGGCAGGTGGTCGACGGGCAGGGCGCGGCGTTGCCCCTCGCGCCGGGTGAACAACCGTGGTCACTGCTCGCGGTGTCCGGTGGGTATCCGGTGAGCGTGTTCGGCGAGTGGACGGTGGACGGACTCGTCCCGATCTCGGTGTTCGCGGTGGGCGAGATCATCGATCTGGCGAGCGAGCCCGCGCTGTACCGGGACTCCCCCGCGCCGAGCGGCACGACCGACGATCTGATCTCGGCGGCACTGCTCGGCACTGCGCGCCGGACGTTCGATCCCGCGCGGCTGCCCGCTCCGGTCGCGGCCGCCGCCGAGAGCTTGCGCGCCGATCCGGCCTTCCTACTGCTCGAATCCGCCACGCTGCGTGACACTTTCGCGCGCGGCGGAATCGTCCCGAAGGCCGCCACCGTACCGCCGCCCGCCCCCGACGACGATCGCGCGCAACTCCCCCGCGCCGCCGCCGTTCGCCTCGCCGACATGCTGCGTGACCGGTCCCGCTTCCTGCCCGAATGGTTCGCGGCCGTCGCGCCGCACGATTTCCGCGCGCCCGACGCGCTGGCCGCCCAGCTGCTGGAATCCGCCGACGCGCAGTCCGGCTTGCGCGAACCGCTGCTTCGGCTGGCGGGCGAACGCGGGCGCTGGCTCGCGCAATGGCACCCGGAGTGGCGAAACCTGCTGTCGGAGTTCGTCATCGACACCGACTCCGAGGAGATCTGGCGCTACGGCTCGGCCACCCAGCGGCGCGACTGGCTCGCCCGCCTGCGCGCCCGCGACGCCGACGCCGCCCGCGCGGCCCTCACCGACACCTGGGCCACGGAAACCGGCCAGGTGAAGGCCGAACTGCTCGCGGTGTTCGCCGACGGCATCGGCGCGGCCGACGAGCCACTGCTGGAAACCGCGTTGGACGACCGCCGCGCCGAAGTCCGCCGCACCGCCGCCGGACTGCTCGCCCTGCTTCCCGATTCGGCCTTCGCGGAACGCATGCTGCGCCGCGCCGCCGACTGGATCGTCGCGGACGCCGACCGCACGCGGCTGTCGATCGAATTGCCGGACCCGCTCGACGCCGACGTCCGACGCGACGGAATCACCGACCGCGCAGTCGAATTCAGCTACCGCTGGAACGGCGTCCCGGACGTCACCGCGGGCCGCCTTCGCCAGCTGGTCGCCGCGACGCCGCTGCGGCACTGGGCGGCCGCGCTCGGTGCGCCGGAGCACGCCGTTCGGGTCGCGGTGGACGACCGGTTCCGGCAGCCGCTGTTCGACGGCTGGGTGGATGCCGCGCTGGCACAACAGGATTCGTCCTGGGCTGCGGCTCTGTTCGCCAACGGCGTGCCTTCTGACACCGCGCTGCTGCGCCGCCGTGAGCTGTTCGCCCTGCTTCCGGTCGACGAGCGCGTCCGGCACCTGCTCCGCTTGGACGGCGCCTGGCTCTCCGAGCTGGAGGCGCTGCTGCCCGCCGTGCCGCACCCGTGGCCGCAGCCGCTGGCGCAACACGTGATCCTGCTGCTGTTCGAGCGCGCCCGCCTCGCCGCCCAGCGCACGGGCAATCACGGCACGGGCCCCGCCGCGCACCGATCGCTGCTCGCCGCGGCGTCGGTGCACCTGCCGGTCGACGCGGCGGCCACCGTCGCCTCGATCGCCCAGCGCTGCGACGATGTGGCGTGGGCCCGCGCCTTCGACCAGCTCGCCACCGACCTCACCCACCGCTCGGACATGCTCGAGGAGTTGCCGTGACCAGCACCGAAGCCAGCGCCCTGCTGCGCCCGCACGCCGAACAGGCCTACGCCGAGGAACTGCGCGCGCTGGCCGCCGCCGACGACCGCCCGCGCCCGCCCTCCTGGCGACTCTCGCCGTGGGCGGTGGTCACCTACCTGCTCGGCGGCACGCTCGACGACGGCACCGTGATCACCCCGAAGTACGTCGGCCCGCGCCGGCTCATGGAGGTCGCGGTCGCCACCCTGGCCACCGACCGGGCGCTCTTGCTGCTCGGCGTGCCGGGCACGGCCAAAACCTGGGTGTCCGAACATCTCTCGGCCGCGATCTCCGGCTCTTCGACGCTTTTGGTGCAGGGCACCTCGGGCACGGCGGAGGAGGCCATCCGCTACGGCTGGAACTACGCGCGGCTGCTCGCCGAGGGCCCGAGCGACGCCGCGCTCGTCCCGTCTCCGGTGCTGACCGCGATGCGCACCGGCGCGCTGGCCAGGATCGAGGAACTGACCCGCATCCCGTCCGACGTGCAGGACGCGCTGATCACCGTCCTCTCCGAAAAGACACTGCCCATACCGGAACTCGGCCGCGAGGTGCAGGCGGCCAAGGGCTTCAACGTGATCGCCACCGCCAACGACCGCGACCGCGGCGTGCACGAGCTGTCCTCCGCGCTGCGCCGCCGCTTCAACACGGTGGTGCTGCCGCTGCCCGCCGACGAGGAGGACGAGGTCGCCATCGTGACGCGCCGGGTGGCCCAGCTCGGCGCGGCGCTGGAGCTGCCCGAGGTGCCCGCGGCGGCCGAGGAGGTGCGCCGCGTGGTGCGGGTCTTCCGCGAATTGCGTTCCGGCATGACGGCCGACAACCGCACCAAGCTCAAGTCGCCCTCCGGGACACTGTCCACCGCCGAGGCGATCTCGGTGCTGACCAACGGCATCGCCCTGTCCGCCCACTTCGGCGACGGGGTGCTGCGAGCCACCGACATCGCGGGCGCGCTGCTCGGCGCGGTGGTCAAGGACCCGGTGGCCGACGCCGCCGTGTGGACCGAGTATCTGGAAGCCGTTGTGCGCGAACGCCCGGACTGGGCCGACTTCTACCGCGCCTGCCGCGAGGTCACCGGCTGAGGACCGCCATGCACGAGCAACCGAACGACCGAGCACCCGACGACGAGGGCGACGCACCCGTTGCCGGAAACGGCATGGCCCACACCGGAGTCGTCGCATCCACTGCCGATGACAGCACGCCCGACGCGGCCACGATCGGCAGCGCCGCCTCGGAAGGGACAGCGCAACAGCGGCACACCGGCCGAGACCGGGACATCGCGGCGGCACAATCCGATGCCGACACGGCACCGACACGCACCGCCGCGCCGATGGACGCGGTCGACGGCACCACAGGGGCAGCCGAGGTGACGGTGCGCCGGACGCGAGCGCGCACAAGTGGGAGCGCGGACGAAGCCGTGGCGCGCGTGTTCGGCATCCGGCACCACGGCCCCGGCTCAGCGCGCTCACTTCGCATGGCGCTGGAGCACTTTCAGCCCGACACCATACTCGTCGAGGGCCCCGCCGACGCCGATCACTTGGTCGGGTTCGTCACGGCCGAGGGCATGGCTCCGCCCGTCGCGTTGCTCGCCTATGTGCCCGATCAACCCGCCCGCGCGGCATTCTGGCCCTACGCGGTGTTCTCGCCGGAATGGCAGGCACTACGCTATGCGGCCGAACACGAAGTCCCCGTTCGCTTCTGCGACCTGCCAGGCAGCGTCGTGCTCGCTGCCGAGGTGGAGCCCGGCGACAGCGTCGACCCGCTTGCCCACCTCGCGGCCGCCGCCGGTTACGACGACGCCGAACGCTGGTGGGACGCGGTCGTTGAATCAACTACCGACATAGATGTTTTCGACGCACTCACCGAGGCGATGGGTGTGCTGCGAGAGGCGCCCGACAGGGACCCGCACGAGAGCGAACAACCGCACCCGGGGTCGTCTGCCGAACTGCCCGCTCTCGAAACCTTCGGCCCTGACGACGAATTCGACAGCACCGCGCCACCGATCGCGCGCCGCCGACGACCGACCTCCGCTGTGGTCGACTCACACACCCTGCGCCGCGAGGCCTACATGCGCCAAACCATGCGCAAGGCGCTCAAGGGCGGCTCGCGTCGCCTCGCCGTGGTCTGCGGCGCCTGGCACGCGCCCGCGCTGGCGGGCAAGCTCGGCCCGGCCGCGCCGGATGCCCGGCTGCTCAAGGGCATGCCGAAGGTGAAGGCAACCGTCACCTGGGTGCCTTACACCCATTCCCGGCTCGCCGCGTCCTCCGGCTACGGCGCGGGCGTCGACTCGCCCGGCTGGTACCACCACCTGTTCACCGCGCCCGATCGGCCGATCGCGCGCTGGCTCACCAAGGTCGCGGGCGTGCTGCGCGCGCACGATCTTCCGGTGTCCAGCGCGCACGTCATCGAGGCGGTCCGGCTCGCGGAAACCCTTGCGACACTGCGGCAACGACCGTTGGCCGGTCTCTCCGAGGTCACCGAGGCGGTGCGCGCGGTGATGTGCGGCGGCGACGAGACCATGGTGCACGTGGTGACCACCGAGCTGGTCGTCGGCGAGGCGCTCGGCGCGGTGCCGGAGAACGCGCCGACGGTGCCGCTCGACGCCGACCTGCGCGCCAAGGTGCGCAGGCTGCGGATGAAGCTGGAACCCACCGCGCGCACCGTCGATCTCGACCTGCGCAAGGAGCGCGAGCTGGAACGCTCGCGGCTGCTGCACCGGCTGCGGCTGCTCGGCGTCGAATGGGGCACGCCGACCACCGGGGAGGTGCGCAGCACCGGCACCTTCCGCGAGACGTGGACGCTGAAGTGGCGCCCGGAGTTCGCGGTCTCCGTCATCGAGGCCTCGCGCTGGGGCACCACGCTGCGCACGGCCGCCGAAACCAAGATCCTCGACACCGCACAGCGGCAAGACCGCACGCTCGCCGATCTCGCAGGCGCGCTGGAACTGGCCTTGCTGGCCGATCTGGGCGGCGCGACCTCCGGCCTCATCCAGCGCCTGGAGACCGTCGCGGCGCTGGATCACGACGTCACCCACCTGCTCGCGGCGCTGCCCGGTCTGATCAGAACGCTGCGCTACGGCGACGTGCGCGGCACCGACACCAAGGCGCTCGCACACGTGGCCGACGGGTTGCTCGTCCGTATCGCGGCGGGTCTGCCCGGCGCGGTCACCGGCCTCGACGCCGACGCCGCCGCCGAGCTGCGCACCCAGCTGGACGCCGCGCACCTGGCGATCCACACCCGCGACGACGCGTGGGCGACCGAGACCTGGCTGGCGGCGCTGCGCAAACTGGCCGACCGCGAGGACGTGCACGGTGCGCTCGTCGGCCGCGCGGTGCGGCTGCTCAGCGACGCGGGCATCATCGACGACGCCGATTCCGGACGCCGCCTGTCCGCCGCACTGTCGGTCGGCGCGACCCCGGCCTCCAAAGCGGCCTGGATCGACGGCTTCCTCGGCGGCCGCGGTCTGCTGCTCGTCCACGACCGAGAGTTGTTGCGCCGCATCGATGAATGGCTACGCGGCCTCGACGACGAGCAATTCCTGGAGACGCTTCCGGTGCTGCGCCGCACCTTCGGCGCCTTCGAATCCGGCGAACGCCGCGCCATCGGCCGCGCCATCCACGACACCGCGGGCCTCGTGACACCGGAACAGGCGGGCGTCGACGTCGAACGCGGCCGCCAAGCCATGCGAACCGCCGCGGACATTCTCGGAGTCGCCCGATGATTCCGCACCCCGCCCCCACCCGCCACCTCCCAACCGAAGGTGACCCCCACCCCGTCGGACAGACCGAACGTCACCTTCGCTCGAATGCCGCCCGCCGGCGAATCCCGCCCGAAGGTGACCCCCACCCTGTCGGACGGACCGAATGTCACCTTCGCTCGATTGGCGCCCGCGGGACAATCCCGACCGAAGGTGACCCCCACCCTGTCGGACGGACCGAACGTCACCTTCGCTCGATTGGCGCCCGCCGGCGAATCCCGACCGATGGTGACATTCGGTCGGTCTGGGCGCGTGGTGGTCACCTTTGGTTGGCAACCGCGCCGTGCGCGAAACCCGCCCCACGTCCGCGAGGAGTCGCGCAATGAGCCAGCCCGACGAAAACCCCTCCCGCCGTTGGCGTCTGGTGCTCGGTGCGGCGGCCGCACCCGAGCTCGGCGGCCTCGGCGGGTCCGATGACGTGGCGGTCGATCGTGCCCTCGGCGCCCTCTACAACACCGGCGACGAGCCCACCTCCGGGAAACGTTCCGGCAGCCTCGGTGATTCGGCGCCGCGGGTGGCGCGCTGGCTCGGCGACATCCGCACCTACTTTCCGTCCAGCGTGGTCGAGGTGATGCAGCGCGACGCCATCGACCGCCTGCAACTCACCGAACTGCTGCTGGAGCCGGAGCTGCTCGCCGCCGTCGAGCCCGACGTGCACCTGGTCGGCACACTGCTCAGCCTGAACCGGGTGATGCCGGAGACGACCAAGGCGACCGCGCGCACCGTGGTCGAGCGGGTGGTGCGCGAGATCGAGCAGCGCATCGCCACGCACACCCGCACCGCCGTCTCCGGCGCGCTCAACCGGGCGGCGCGAATCAGCAGGCCGAGGGCCCGAGACATCGACTGGGACCGCACCATTCGCAAGAACCTGGCGAACTATCTGCCCGAGCACCGCACGGTCGTCCCGGAGCGTCTGGTCGGCTACGGACGCAACACCCAGACCGTGCGGCGTGACGTCGTGCTGGCCATCGATCAGTCGGGGTCGATGGCCGCGAGCGTGGTGTACGCCTCGGTGTTCGGCGCGGTGCTGGCGTCGATGCGGTCGCTGCGCACGTCGCTGGTGGTCTTCGACACCGAGGTCGTCGACCTCACCGATCTGCTCACCGACCCGGTCGACGTGCTGTTCGGCACCCAACTCGGCGGCGGCACCGACATCAACCGGGCGCTCGCCTACTGCCAGACGCTGATCGCCCGCCCGGCCGACACGCTCTTCGTGCTGATCTCCGACCTCTACGAGGGCGGCATCCGCGCGGAGATGCTGCGCCGGGTGCACGCCATGCGGGAATCGGATGTGCAGGTGGTGGTGCTGCTCGCGCTCTCCGACGACGGCGCACCGGCTTTCGACCACGACAACGCCGCCGCCCTTGCCGCACTCGGTATTCCAGCCTTCGCCTGCACACCCGACCGCTTCCCGGACCTGCTCGCGGTGGCGCTGGATCGCGGCGACGTCCGATCCTGGGCCGATGCGAACGCCGGAAAACCGTGAGGGGGTCGTGGCTACCCACCTTCTTCGCCCGCGATGGGGAGATCCGGGCAAACCTTTTCATAGTCGATGTCGGGCGAGACCCATTTGTTCCACATCTCCCGACTCATGTTGTAAGTCATCTTGGCGCAGAGCTTGTCGGTATCGAACGTCGATACCGGCCAGAATCTGATCGTCCTGTCGGCACTCGCGGACAAGATCTGTGTGCCGTCCGGCGTGAAGTCGATGTCTCCGATCATGCCCGCGTGCCCGATCATCGCGGGGCCGATCTGCCGCTGCGATTCCACATCCCACAGCCGGACATTTCCGTCCACGCTGCCACTCGCCAGCATCTTTTCGTCCGGACCGAACTCGACGTCCGTCACCCAGCCGTCGTGCCACATCGGATCACCGATCTGTTCCCCGGTGTCCACGTTCCACAGCCGCACCGAGCTGTCGAAGTACCCGACCGCGAGCCTGCGACCATCCGAGCTGAAGGCGATGGCGGACACCCATCCCCCGCCCTCCATGGGCTTCCCGACCCGCAGGCCAGTCGTCGCGTCCCACAATCGCACCACCCAGTCCCGACCCCCGGCCGCGAGTACCTTTCCATCACGACTGAACTCAGCCGTCAGGACTCCTTTGGCTTCGTCCAGTGACGGGCCGATCGGTCGCATCGACGGCAGGTTCCACAGCTGACCGGACGATTCCGTGAACGACGCCGCCGTGCCGCGACCATCGGTGAGAGCCGCCTTCGTCTCGGGCGGGAAGGCGATCGGCGCACCGACCTGCTCGCCGGTGTTCGCATCCCATATTCGTCGATGGCTCGTGTTGATCGACTCGAGCTGCCTGCCGTCGGCGCTGTACGACGCGCCTTCGAGAGCATCGCCGCGGACAACGGGACCCACCTGTTTGCCGGTGTCGATCTCCGATTGGCTGATCGTCCCGTCCCCCGTGCTCGACACTATGCGCCTGCCATCAGGGCTGATCGCGACGCTGATCACCGGGCCTTCGCGATACACGGTGCCCGTTTTGCCGATCCATTCCCGCACCGTGGCATCGAGACCGCCGGAAACGATCCGTCGCCCGTCGGGGTGGAAAGCGACACCGGTGACCCCGGATTCGTGTCCGCGCAGTGTTTCACCCACCGGCCGCCCGGACGCCGTGTCCCATGTCCGGATCGTCTTGTCGTCGCTCGCGGAGGCGAGTCGAGCACCGTCGGGACTGAACGTCACATGCGCGATCACCGCGGTGTGTCCGCGCATCGGTTCGCCGATCGGCAGGCGGGTGCGCGGATCCCAGAGCTGGATCGTCGTGTCCGTGCCCGCCGCGGCGAGCCGGGCGCCGTCCGGGCTGAACGCGACACTGTTCACGCTGTACTGGCCGGTCGGGATCGCACCGGACGGCTGCCGCGATACGCGGTCCCACAGCCGGATCGCGCCGTCGAGGCCACTCGAGGCGATCAGACCGTCGGCGCCGGACGCCACCGACATCACCTCTTTCTCGGATCCGGTCATCGGCTCGCCGATCGGTCGCCGCGTCTCCGCATCCCACAAACGGACAGTTCTGTCCACGCCTCCCGAGACGAGCTCGCTCCCATCAGGACTGAACGCAACTGTCATCACCGGCCCGATATGCCCACGCATGGGCTCGCCGATCGGTTGCTGCGTTTCCGCATCCCAGAGTCGCACCGTCGCATCGCGGCCTGCGGACACGATGCGCTTGCCGTCCGGGCTGAAGGCGATCTTGTTCACTTCGCCCTTGTGGCCGGTCATGAGTTCGCCGATTCGCCGCCAGCTTCCCGCGTCCACCAACTCGATCGCGCTGCCGCGGGTGGTGGTGATCCGCCTCCCATCCGGACTGATCTGCACGCTGTATGTACTGGCGCCGTTCAAGCCGTAGATCTTGGTGACGTTGCGCGTCTGATGGATCGCGTTGAGCACGGCGAAGCCGGCATCGGTCTTCGACGGAAAACTGCTGGCCGCCAGGGCCATCTGCATTCCGAACACGTCGTCGCTCGCGCCCCCCTGCCACGATTCGCTCAGCATGAGCTGAGATCGAGCGCCCAACGCCGCTGCGGACGCATCTCGAGCATTGGCGCGTGCCCGATCCTCCGCGCGCAGCGCCCGCACGAATCCGACCGCCGCCACCACCGCCACGACAACCACGAGGATCAATGCCGCCCGCAGAATCCGCGATCGTTTGCGCAACATGTGAGCGTGCCGCTCCGCATCCTCCTTCGCGCGAGTTTCCGCCGCCGCCAGCGCTTCCGCAGCTTCCTGCCGATCCCTGGCAGCCCGCAACTCGGCCTCCCGGTGCTCCTGTTCCTCGGCGAGTAGCCGGTCTTCGCGCTGACGCGAGGCCGACAGGAACTCCCGCACGTGGTCGAGCCGGTCCCGGAATCCCGGTTTCGCGGCGAGTGTTTCGGCGTCCGCGAGCCTGCTGCCTGTCAGCAGCCACTCCACGATGCGGCCGTTGCGTTCCCAGGCGAGCGCGGCGCGCTCCAGATTGTCGGCATCCTTCAGATCGGCGCCCTCGATCCGCAACCATTCGGCCAGCGCGTCCCATTGCCGCAGCAGGCTTTCCAGGGCGACCTCGACCACGATCTCACCGTCGCGCTCGTCCCGGACGAGCAGCCGCCGGGCGATGAAACTCTCCAGCAACGGACGACTGGGCGCGGGCAGATCCAGCCAGCGCGCGACCCGGCGCATCGGCTGGTCGTTATCCGGGTTGACGGTCGCCAGCCACGGCACGAACGCTGTCCGCAGCACCGCGAGTTGCTCCTGTCGCACCGCGGGATCGACCGCGAGCAACTCGTCGACCTCGCTCTGCACGACGCGGCGCAAGCCGCCCATCGCCTCGTATTCGGCGAGAGTGATCTCGCCATCGCCGTAGTCCTGGTACAGCCGGGCCAGGGTCAGCGAGAGCAGCGGCAGGGTGTCCGCACCGTGCGACCAGTCGTCGAGCAGTCGGTCCACCAGTTCCGGGGCGAAGGCGAGCTTGCTGCCCGCTTGTCGCGCCCGCCGTGCGGGCCCGCAGATGACCTCTTTGAACTGCGCCTGCGGCATCGGCTTCAGATCGTCGAACGAGCGGAGCGCGACGTCGGCCAGTTCCGGCGCGGTTTGCAGCGGCTCGTACCGGTCAGCCCGAATGGTCGCGATGACGACCATCGACATCGCGATGCGCGGGTCGAGCAACTCGCCGACGAGGGCGAGCAACGCTCGAGCTTCCTCGTCGGCGTCGACACCGAAGAACTCCTCGCCCTGGTCGAGGGGAAGCACGAGCGTCGGCGGTTCGTCGTCGGTGGGATCGACGATTCGCTCTTGCGCTGCCGCCTGCGCCTCGGCCAGCCAGTCCCGCACCCGTGCCACGTCGCGGATGCCCGCCTTGATGACACCGAGACTCGGTTGGCGCAGTCCCAGATCGGCGCGAAGCCGGTGGATCGTCTGGGCGAGACCACCGTCGCCGGTCAGGGCAAAGCGCTGCGGCCGCACGATTCCGGCGGGCAGGTAGTGGCGGTCGTCGCGTCGCAAGCGCGGCAACAAGCCCGCACGCAGGAACGACGACTTCCCCACCCCGGACGGCCCGAGCACGACGAACAGCTGACCGACGCCCGTATTCCGTAGGGCTCGGATGGCGGTCAGCGCCCGGCCGATCTGCGCGTCCCGGCCGAAGTACACGGCGGCGTCCACCGCTTCCAACGGCTGCCAGCCGCGATAGGGCGCCCGGTCCGGGTCGTCGGGCGGTGGCCAGGCGAAGGTGTCCGCGCCGATGCCCGCTGCCCGCAGACCGTCGCGCAGCCGCAGCAGGCCTTCGGTGCGGAATTCGACCGGTGGACCGTCGTCGACGGAGATCGATGTGTGCGGCCCCGCACCGAACAGGTCGCACCGCTGCCACTCGCTGGTGATGTCCCGGCCCTTCGCCGGCTGCAATCGCACCGCGAAGATCGGCTTGCCCAGGGTTTCGGCGGACCGATACTCGGTCTTGCACTCGTGCGAGGCGTCCCAGTGGTCGGACAGCAAGCAGATGACGGCCTCACAGCGCTCGCTCGCTCGGCGCAGGGCGTCCTTCCAGCGGACACCGGCGGGAATCCCGGTCTGCCTGTCCAGATCGAGGAAGATCTCGTCGGCGAGACCCGGGTCCGCCTGGATAAGCCATGCCTTCAGCGCGACCGCTTGACGCGTGTCCCGGCTCGAATGACTCAGGAAGACCCTGGACATACGGAAAGCATGCGGCGCCGCGAGCCGCGCCGCGCGAGTAACCGACTACTCGGTTTTGTGATAGCAATCGTGTCGCAACTGCGGACGGACCCGGCTCGAAGTTGGGGCAGAGCCTTGCCTCGAAGTCCGGCCGGACGCTCCCGCGGCCTCGGCCGAGGAAGCGCCGGATGGGACTCCGAGACAGGGGCCTAGATGTCCGCGATGGCGGCCAGCGGTGGGGTGCGTGCGGCCCGGATGCCCGGCCACAGCGCGGCGAGCACGCCGACGACGGCCGAGGAGATCAGCACCAGGACGAGCTGGGTCACCGGGATGTCGATCTGGTCGATGCCGAAATCCCTCAGCGTGCGCAGGAATCCGACACCCAAGCCGATGCCGAGGACCACCCCGACGATGGCGCCGAACACCGCGATCAGCATGGACTCCAGGTAGATCGTGCGTCGTATCTGCGAGCGCATCGTGCCCACCGCGCGCAGCATGCCGATCTCCCTGCGCCGCTCCACCACCGAGAGCGCGAGCGTGTTGATGATGCCGAGGATGGCGATCACCACGGCCAGCGCGAGCAGGCCGTACAGGATGGCGAGCAGGGTGTTGATCTGGCGGCCCTGGGCGCCCTTGAACTGCTCGCGATCCTGCACCTGAACGACCGCGAATTGATCGGTCGCCTTCTCCAGGTCGGCGCGCATCGCGGCCACGTCCGCGCCCGGCTTCGCGTTGACGAGCACGTAGAAGTTGTTGCGGAACGCGGTCGGCGTCACCGCTTCGAAGATCGGCGGCGGCACCACAAGGTCGCCGAGCAGCGGCGTCTTCTTGTAGACGCCCGCGATGGTGACCGGCACCTTTTGGTTGCGGTCGAGCGTGGTGAGCTCGATCTGCTGACCGGCCCGCCAATTGTGCTGGGCCGCTTCGTCGTCGGAGACCATGATGCCGCGCTCGCCGAGCGTGTCCGTGCCTTGCAGGATCTCGTAGTTCAGCGCGCTGTCGATCGGACCGTCGGGCGCGACGCCCGCCAGCCGATCGTCTCCGACCTTCACCGCGACGCCGCGGAAACCGATCACCTCGGCGGCTTCCGGCACACCGGCGCGCACCGCGTCCGGCACGCCGAGCGGCAGCCCGATCAGCGCCGACTGCTGCGGACCCGCGAGCACGTATTCGGACTCGACGCCCTTGTCGACCAGCACCGCGACGCTGGCCTTGGCCGACGCGCCGAGCATGCTGATCAACGACACCAGCATCAGGCCGAGGGTGAGCGCGAAAGCGGTCGCGGCCGTGCGGCGTGGATTGCGCGCGGCGTTGTTGCGCGCCATCCGGCCGATCGGCCCGAACGGGCGGATCAGCACCCCGAGGCCGCCGACCGCCGGACGCGACAGCGCGGGCGAGGCCAGCAGCACGGCGAGGATCAGCGCGAACGCGCCGACACCGACCGTCGCCGCCGCGCTGCCGCCGGTCGAGCGAGAGCCGAGCAGCACGAGCACGACGCCGAGGACGGCGAGCACCGCACCGACCGCGGTGCGGATACGCAACGACTCACCGGCGGAAGCGAATTCCTCCCGCATCGCCTCCACGGGCGGGATCTTCGCCGCCCGGCGCGCGGGCGCGTAGGCGCTGATCACGGTGACCACGAGACCGACGACCAGTGCGACGATCACCGTGCGCGGCAGCACCGCCATGGAACCGGTGGGCAGACCGAGATCGAAGGCGTTGAGCACCGCCGAGAGCCCGAACGCAAGGCCGATGCCCGCCGCGAGACCGATCACGCTGCCGATCGCGCCGATGACCAGCGCCTCGGCCACCACCGAGCCGCCGACCTGTCTGCTGCTCGCGCCGACCGCGCGCAGCAGGGCCAGCTCGCGCAGCCGTTGCGCGACGATCATCGCGAAGGTGTTGTAGATGATGAACGTGCCGACGATCAACGCGATCGCGCCGAACGCGAGCAGGAAGTAGTTGATGAAGTTCAGCGCCTGGGAGACCTGGGCTTTCATATCGGCGCGCACCTGCTCGCCGTTCTGCACCTTGAAGTCGGGCAGCGCCGCGGCGATGCGGTCGCGCAATTCGTCGCCGGAGCCGGTGGCGGCGATGTCGATCCAGGCGACGTGCGTTCCGTCGGTGAACAGCTGCCTGGCCTGCGCGTCGTCGAAATAGAGGCCGATGAATCCACCGGTGTCCGAAGGCAATTCGTAGATGCCGCTGATGGTGACGTCGAGGACCGGCCGCTGCTGGGTGCTCTGCGACGGGATCATGATCTTCGTCCGGTCCCCCACCTTCAGCCCGGCGACCTCCGCGCCGCCGCTGTTGATGGCGACCTCGCCCGCCTTGGTGGGCGGCGTGCCCGCGACGAACGTCGGCGGTTCCGCGACCGCGTGCTCGGGCGGGACGTAGGACTCGCCCCAGCTCGGCGCGCCGCCGGTCTGCACCGGCTTCTTGCCCTCGGGGTCGAGCAGCACCAGTGGGCCGTTCACACTCGGCGCGACCGCGCGCACGCCTTCCATCCCCGAGACCATGTCGACCACGCCGAGCGGGACGCCGAAGGACTGCTGTTCCTTCGGGCTGACCCGCACGTCGACGCCCTTGGCCTGGCTGGCGAACAGGCCGTCGAACGTGCGCTGCAAGGTGTCGGTGAAGACGAACGAACCCGCGATGAACGCGGTGCCGAGCACCACCGAGAGCACGGTCAGCGCCAACCGGACTTTGTGCGCGGCGAGGTTGCGCAGCGCGACCTTGCGCATCGGACTGCCGTTCATCACGCTTCCCCCCGCACGACGACGTCGCGCGTCACGACCGCGCCCCTCACGCCTGCTCCAGCGACTTCATCCGGTCCAGCACCGATTCCGCGGTGGGATCGCGCAATTCGGAGACGATCCGGCCGTCGGCGAGGAAGATCACCCGGTCGGCGAACGACGCCGCGTGCGGTTCGTGGGTGACGATCACGACCGTCTGGCCGAACTCGTCCACTGCGGCGCGCAGGATGGACAGCACCTCCTCCGAGGCGCGCGAGTCGAGGTTGCCGGTCGGCTCGTCGCCGAAGATGATCTCGGGCTTGCCCGCGAGCGCCCGCGCGCACGCCACCCGCTGCTGCTGGCCGCCGGACAGCTCGCTCGGCCGGTGGTCGAGCCGGTCGCCGATCCCGAGCCGCTTGATCACCGTGTTCAGCCAGTCCTCGTCGGGCTTGCGGCCCGCGATGTCGAGCGGCAGCGTGATGTTCTCCAGCGCGGTGAGCGTTGGCACCAGGTTGAACGCCTGGAAGACGAAGCCGATGCGATCGCGGCGCAGGCGGGTCATCTGCTTGTCGGTGAGGTCGGTCAGATCGGTCTCGCCGATGCGCACCGTGCCGGAGCTGGCACTGTCCAACCCCGCCAAGCAGTGCATGAGGGTCGATTTGCCGGAGCCGGAGGGCCCCATGATCGCGGTGAACTCCCGCTTCGCGAACTCGACCGACACCCCGTCCAGCGCCCTGACCTGGGTATCACCCGACCCGTACACCTTGGACAGGTCGTCGGCCCGCGCCGCGATTTCGGTCGGAGCCACCGTCTCGGCGGTATCGGCCCCCACAGCTTGCGAAGTCATGCCCTCCAGTCTGTCTGCGAACCCCGCCCCGCGCCATCAGGGATTCCCCCGAATACCCGGGGCGTATGACAGCTCAGCCGACCGCCGCCGGTTCTCAGCGTGCGTGCCCGCGCTGTAGCGGAGGCAGGACGATTTCCGCCTACTCGTGGGGTGTGTCGGCGCTTGGCGCATCCAGCACGCTTACCGGGACCCCGTAGGGGAGGAAGCGCACGCGGCGGCGTGGATCGGTGTTGTCGCGGTGGGCGCGGAGGGCCTCGAGTTCGCTCGGGAAGACCTGGTCGACGCTGGCCTCGCCGGTGTCGTCGATGCTGTAGATCGCCCACACTCCGCTGCCGGTCTCGCCGGTGGTCTCGGGTTGCGGTGGACGTGGCCGTTCCGTTTGGACGAACTGACCGAGAAACGACGCCAGTGAACCGACGCTCGCGTGATCTACGCGATCCAGATACACGCCCGCTTTCCCGAGCAGGTCGCGCAGCTCGGTCCCCGCCTCACGCAGCGCGCGTTCGATATCTTCCGGATCGATGCCGAAAGGCCCGTTGGTTGACATCGCATGTGCTCCTGAGGACGAGTTGGCCGCTACGGCCCCAGTGTCCTCGCGAAACGCCGACTTCGCCACGCCGCCCTCCCTGCCTCATGCCTCCCGAGGGCTGCCGCACGGAGTCCGCGCATGGCCGGGGCGAATGCGGAGGTACGCACAACCAGCGCTGCCGGACGAAGTCCGTCCTCAATCCGCGCATGGCCGGAGCGAATGCGGAGGTACGCCTACTTCAGGATCAACAGCGCGGATTTCTCTATGCGGTCGGCGATTTCGGAGTAGGAGGCGTACCCCATGCCCGCGCGGACGAGGGCGCCTGCGTAGAGCAGTTCGAGGGATTCGACGATGTCGGGGTCGGCGTCGGGGCCGAGGGCGCGCAGGATGCGTTTACGGATCTCGGCGCCGATGCGATCGCGCAGGTGCGCGACGTCGGGGTCGCGGCCGAGCAGTGCGCTGGTGACCGCGCCGGAGAGTTCCTGCTCGTCGGCGACGAGCATGGCGATGTTGCGCAACTCGGCGACGACGCGGTCGTGCGGGTCGTCGGATTCGCTCGCCGGTGACGGCGAGGCGACGAGGCGACGCCAGAAGATCTCCGCGACCAGGTGTTCCTTGGAGGAGAAATAGGTGTAGGCCGTGGCGGTGCCGACTCCGGCGGCCGCGGCGACCAACCGGATGGTCATGCCCGCGAAGCCCTCGCGGGCCAGCACCTCCACGGCCGACTTGGTCAGTTTGTCGACAGTGTCGGCCTGTTTCCCACTGAGGCGACGCCGGGTCGCCTCCAGCATGATGGAATCACCTTCGGACATGTGTCCAGACACTATCAGTCCCCATCAGTTCTTGGCGGCCGCCACCCCGGCCCTGCGGCCGTAGAAGCTGCCGTCGCCGAGCGAGGCCCCGCTGACGTAGCCGCCCGCGCACAGCCCCGAGGTACAGCGTCCCGCCGCGTACAGCCCGGCGATCGGTTCACCAGAGACGTGCAGCACCCGCGAGTCCAGATCCGTGCGCAGTCCGCCGAGGGTGAATCCCGCGGTGAAGTTGCGCATGTCGAAGGCCGCCAACGGCGTACCGATCGGGCGCACCCATTCCGGCTTCTTGCCGAGCAGCGGGTCCTTGCCCTCGGCCGCGTGCCGGCTGTACGTCTCGACGGTCGATTGCAGCGCCCCTTCCGGCAAGCCCATGTCGGCCTCGAGCTCGGCGACCGATTCCGCCACCCAGGTCGGCTGCTGCCGGAAGAACGGCGTCGCGGTCACGGTCTTCAGCGCCGCCTCGTAGGACGCCTCGTCGATAACGAGGTACGCCTGGTTCTCCTGCTGGATCAGCGTGGCCTGCCCGATCCGGCCGGGATAGGTGTCCTCCGGGATGTAGCGCTGGCCGCGCCCGTTCACCAGGATGCCGCGCACCAGCAACTGCGGGTCACCGAAGAAGGCGACCTCGGTGGCGTCCATGTGCGCCAGGTCCGCGCCGAGCGCCTGCGCCACCCGGATGCCGATGCCGTCGTGCTCCTCGATGGCGGCGGCGGGCCTGCCGATCAGGCGCGGCGCGTAGCCCTCGATCATCTGCGCGGCGTAGGCGAAGCTGCCGGTGGCCAGGACGACGCCGCGTTCGGCCCGGATCGCGACCTCCTTGCCGAAGTGCGCGGCGACCACGCCGACCACCCGATCGTCGTCGTCCACGATCAGCCTGCGAATGCGTGTGTCGTATTCGACTCGCACGCCGAGCTTTTCGGCCGTCTCGGCGAGCGGCTTCATGAGCATGTAGCCGCCGCTGCGCTGCCCGATCCGCTTGTCGGCGTACTGCGGGACGTGTCCGCGCGGCGCGGGCGTGGCAAGGGTGTTGAACGGCGCGGCGTTCTCGCCGCCGGAGTACATCAGGCCCTCGTCGTGCGGCGGCTCCCAGCCGGGCTCGCCCCAGAACGCCTCGCGGAACGGCACACCGCAGGAGACGAGCCAGTTGTAGTGCTCGACGCTGTTGCGGCAGTAGTCCGCGATCTTGGCCGCGTCCACGCCCGGCCCGAGCGCGGCGAGCAGGAACTTCTCCATGTTCTCCGGGCTGTCCTCGAACCCGAGCGCCCGCTGCAACGGCGTGCCGCCACCGAGGTAGATGAAGCCGCCCGCCATCGCCGCCGCGCCGCCCCATCCGCCGGAGCGTTCCAGGATGAGCACGTCGGCGCCCGCCCGCGCGGACTCGATGGCGGCGCACACCCCGGCGATGCCGTACCCCGCGACGACGACATCGGCGGAGTGTCCCCATTCGGAGACCGCGCTGGCGCGCAGTGGACGGATGGACTTGGCGTCGGTCATGTTCGCTTCCTCGTGGTTCGGTGCGCTGTCACGCGGTCTCGGGCTTGTCGGCGGCGGCCCGCGCGGCTTTCTTCTGCTGCGCCACGATTGTTCCCACCAACAGGTCGAGTTTGGTGCCGTTCGGCCAACCCACGTAGTGACACAGGAACAGCGCGATCTCGTGCAGCTGCTCCTCGGTGAGTTCGCCGTTGCGCAGCGCCGCGCCGATCTGGATGCCCGCGGTGTCCATCAGGCCCTGCGCGGTCAGCGCCCCGAGCAGCAGCAGGCGGCGGTCGCGCACGCTGAGTCCCGGTCGGGACCACACGTTCGCGAAGAGGTGATCGGCGGTCATGGCGAAGTGGTCGCCGGGGTACTCCTGGAATTCGGTGCCGTAGACCTCGGCCATCTTGGCGAGGCCGCGCTGCCGGACGGTGTCCCCTGCGCCGTTGGCGTTGTCGGTCATGAGTTTTGCCTTTCGAAGGTGTTGTCGCCGACGCCGAGACCGGGACCGAGGCGCTCGAGCGCGAGGCGGGCCAGCGGCAGGTCGAGCGCGAGCCGGTCGCCGAGTTCCAGCGCCAGACCGAGGTCCTTCTCGCCGAGGTCGCGCACGTGGCGCAGGATGGGCAGCCAGAAATCGTCCGGCTCGATCGGCGCGGTGCGGTCGCGCAGCATGATCGCGCCGGGTCCGCCGGTGACCGCGTCGGAGTGCCGGACGATCTTGCCCAGGGTGGCGATGTCCAGTCCCGCGGCCTCGGCGAGCCGCTGCGCCTCGGTCGCCGCGGTGAAGGCGACGAAGTGCAAGAGGTTGCGCGCCAACTTCATTCGCGTCCCCGCACCGACTTCCCCCGCGTGCACGACGAGATCGGCGAAGCAACCGAAGGGCTCGAGCACCCGCTCGAACGCCGTCGCGCTACCGCCGACCATGACCGCGAGCCGACCCAGTTTGGCGCCGGGCCCACCGCCGCTGACGGGGGCGTCGACGAGGTCGATACCGCGTTCGGCGCAGGTGATCGCCAGTTCCTCGGCGGTCCGGTCGGCGATCGTGGAATGCACCGCGATCACGGTCCCCGGCGCCGCGACGCCCGACAGTTCGGTGACCACGGCGCGCACCTGCGCGTCGTCGAGCACCGCGACGCAGACGATGTCGGCGGCGATCTCGGCGGCCGAATCCACCACCGCCGCACCGGCTTCGGCGAACGGCCGTACTGCCTCTGGCCTCGTGTCGCACACCGTGAGGCCGCCAGGCCAGGCCAGCAGCCGCTGGGCCATCGGCGCGCCCATATTGCCGAGGCCGACGAATCCGACGCGCAGCGGTGCGTTCATGAGCGGAAGATCTGTCCGCCGTCGACATTGAAGATCTGCCCGGTGACCCACGCGGCGTCGTCCGAGAGCAGATACAGGCAGGCGCCGACCAGATCCTCCGGCGTGCCCATCCGTTTGAGCGGCAGCCGCTTGATCATGTCGTCCACGATGACGCCCGGCGTCACGGTCTTGGTGGCCTCGGTGTCGATGGGCCCTGGCGCGATGGCGTTGATCCGGATCTTGGAACCGCCGAGTTCGAAGGCCAGTTGCTGGGTCAGTCCGTTGACGCCCACCTTGGCCAGGCCGTAGAAGCCGGAGTACACCCAGGCCGCGGTGGACGACTGGTTGACGATCGAGCCGCCGCCAGCGCGCACCATGTGCTGGTACACCGCCCTGGTCATATTGAGCGCGCCGTCCATGTTCACCGACATGAACTTCTTGTAGTAGTCCCACGGCACGGTCAGCAGCAGGTCGAGTTTCATCTCGCCGTAGATGGCGGCGTTGTTCACCAGGTGGTCGATCGCGCCGAACTCGCCGACGGTGAATTCCGCGAGTGCCGTTGCGGATTCGGGGTCGGCGACATCCACCTCACCGAACACCGCGGTACCGCCCGCCGCCGCGATCTCCGCGGCGACTGACTTGCCGCGCTCGACATTGCGATCGGCGACAACGACTTTCGCGCCCTCTTCGGCGAGAGCCTTGGCGTAGACCGCGCCGATGCCTTGTGCGGCACCGGTCACGATGACCGACCTTCCGGCGAAACGCCCCATGGTGTCCTCCACAACTACTCTGCCGATCGTTCTGCCGCCCAGCGGGTTTCAGCCCGCAGTGGCGATCAGCTTGGTTTCCAGGTATTCCTCGAAGCCGGCCACGCCCATCTCGCGGCCGATGCCGGACTGCTTGTAGCCGCCGAACGGTGCGTCGGCGGAGTACCAGACGCCGCCGTTGACGCTGAGCGTTCCGGTGCGCACGCCCTCGGTGACGCGCCGGATCCGCTCGGGATCGGCGCCCCACACCGAGCCGGACAGCCCGTAGGGGGAATCGTTGGCGATGCGGATGGCGTCCTCGTCGCCGTCGTGCGGGATGATCACCAGCACCGGGCCGAAGATCTCCTCGCGCGCGACCGTCGCGCTGTTGGGCAGGCCTGCGATCAGCGTCGGCTCGACGAACCAGCCGCGCTCCCGATCGGCCCGGCGGCCGCCGACCACGATCCGCCCGCCCTCGGCCCGCGCCATGTCCAGGTAGCCGAGGACCCGATCGCGTTGACGACGCGAGATCAGCGGCCCGCAGACGGTGCCGGGATCGGTGGGGTCGCCCGGCGTGATCCGGCCCATGGTGGCCGCGGCCACCTGCACCGCCTCGTCGTAGGACGCGCGCGGGACCAGCAGGCGGGTGGTCAGCGCACAGCCCTGCCCGGCGTGCACGCACACCGAAAAGGCCGCGACGCCAACGGCTCCCGCGATGTTCGCGTCGTCGAGCACGATGAACGCGGATTTGCCGCCCAGCTCGAGGAAGGTTTTCTTCAGTGTCGGCGCGGCGGCGGCCATCACCAGCCTGCCGGTCTGTGTCGAGCCGGTGAAGCTGACCAAATCCACGCGTGGGTCGACCGAAAGCCGTGCGCCTAGAGCGTGATCCGACGAGGTCACGATGTTCACCACGCCCGGCGGGATATCGGTCTGTTCGGCGATGATCGCGCCCACCGCCGCCGCGCACCACGGCGTGTCGGGAGCGGGCTTGAGCACCACCGTGTTTCCGGCCGCGAGCGCGGGACCCAGTTTGGCGAAACCGATCTGGTGCGGGAAGTTCCACGGGGTGATGGCACCGACCACGCCGATCGGTTCGCGGCGCAGCGTCCGGCGGGTCTTGATACCCATCGGTTCGGCGACGCCGAGATCGGTTTCCCACGCGTAGTTTTCGGCGAGATTCGCCGGAAAGGCCAGGTCCGCGATCGGCCCCTCGAGCTGCGGCCCCTTGGTGAGCATGACGGGCGCGCCCGCCTCCGCGATCGTGATCTCGCGCAGCGCTTCGACCTGGTCCTGCAAAGCGGTCCGCAGCTGTTCCAAGCACCGGGCGCGGAAGGCGTGGTCGCGGGACCAGTCGGTGTCGTCGAAGGCGGTGCGCGCGGAGGCGATCGCGTCGTCCATGTCGGCGGCGTTCGCGTTCGCCGCGACACCGAGCGTCTCCTCGGTCGCGGGGTTCACCGTCTCGAACACGCCGTCGCCGCCCGGGCGGAGTTTGCCGTCGATCAACAGACGCGCCCCGTCGGCGGGCAGGAGACTGTTCATGGTTGCTCCGATACTGTCTGGACAGGTGTACGGAATATAGTCCGGGCACGCTCGGCGATGCAAGAACATGTTTCACTATCGACGATCTCCGCAGGCTTCGCACGGGACCGAATGCTTCGCATCCATTGTCTCGAAATTCGCGCGCTGGTACTGTCCAGACACATGTCCAGCTATGTGTCTTCGCGGACAGCGCCTTCGCCTGTTCAGCGCGAGAACTCGTTACGGAATCATCGGAGAGCACCATGACGGCAGCCTCGCTGGAACCGCTGACCTTCGATCCGTACGACTACCGCTTCCACGACGATCCGTACCCCACCTACCGTCGGCTGCGGACCGAGGCGCCGCTCTTCCACAACCCCGATCTGGACTTCTGGGCGCTCTCCAGGCACGCCGACGTGACAGCCGGATTCCGCGACGCCACCCGGCTCTCCAGCGCCAACGGCGTCTCGCTCGACCCGGCCGCGTGGGGACCGCACGCGCACCGGGTGATGTCCTTCCTCGCCATGGACGATCCGCGGCACATGCGGATGCGCAAGCTGGTCTACAAGGGCTTCACGCCGCGCCGGGTCGCGGAGATGGAGGAGCGCATCCGCGAGATCACCCTCGCCTATCTGGAGCCCGCGCTGGCGCGCGAAACATTCGACTGGATCGAGGATTTCGCGGGCAAGCTGCCGATGGACGTGATCTCCGAGCTGATGGGCGTTCCGGAACCGGATCGCGCGGAGATCCGCCGCCTCGCCGATCTGGTGGTGCACCGCGAGGACGGCGTGCTCGACGTGCCGATGTCCGCCGTAGACGCCTCCATCAAGTTGTACGGGTACTACACCGACATGGTCGCCGAGCGCCGCCGCAGCCCCGGCGACGATCTGGTCTCCGCGCTGCTGGACGCCGATATCGACGGCGACCAGCTCAGCGACCAGGAGATCATCGGCTTCATGTTCCTGATGGTGGTCGCGGGCAACGAGACCACCACGAAACTGCTCGGCAACGCGCTGTATTGGGCCGCGCGGCACCCCGCCGAATACGCGAAGGTGGTGGCCGAACCAAGCCTGGTGCCGGACTGGGTCGAGGAGACGTTGCGCTTCGACACGTCCAGCCAGATCGTGGCGCGCACCGCCACCGCCGATCTCGACTATCACGGCGCGACGATTCCCGCGGGCGCGAAGGTGCTGCTGCTGATCGGTTCGGCCAACCGCGATTCCGCCGCTTTCGACGACGCCGACACCTACCGCATCGACCGGCCCGACAAGGGCAAGCTCGCCAGTTTCGGCGCGGGCGTGCACTTCTGCCTCGGCGCCCACCTGGCTCGCCTGGAAGCCGGTGTCGCCCTTCGTGAATTCGTCGCTCGGGTGCCCGCCTACCGCGTTGTCGACAGCGGCATCGTGCGCGTGCACTCGACCAATGTCCGCGGCTTCGCCGCCCTTCCCCTGACCGTGGAGAGGTAGATGCCCCGCTACGAACCCCACCCCGACCGCAGGCCCTCGCTGATCGCGGGCGCCTCCTCCGGAATCGGCGCCGCGACCGCGCTCGCGCTCGCCGAACTCGGCCACCCGGTCGCGCTCGGCGCGCGGCGCGTCGAGCTCTGCGAGGAGCTCGCGGCCAAGATCCGCGCCGACGGCGGCACGGCCTACGCACACCGGCTCGACGTCACCGACGCCGACTCCGTAGACGAGTTCGTCACCGCCGCGGAGCGCGAACTCGGACCCACCGAGATCCTGGTGTCCGGCGCGGGCGACATCGAATTCTCGCTGGTGCGGGAGATGGACCCGGAACGCTTCCTGCGCCAGGTCCACGTGCACCTGGTCGGCGCGCAGCGATTGGTGCACCGCGTGCTACCCGGCATGCTCGAGCGGCGACGCGGCGACGTCGTGCTCATCGGCTCCGACTGCGCGCCCGAGCCGCGGCCGCGCACCGGCGCGTACAGCGCGGCCAAGGCCGGACTGGAGGCGATGGCGGTGCAGTTGCGAATGGAGTTGGAGGGCACCGGAATTCGCGCCTCCACGGTGCGGCCCGGCCCGACGCTGACCAATATGGGCATGGACTCCACCCCGGAAGTCGTCGGACCGCTGCTCGAGGACTGGAAGGTGTGGGGTTTCGCCCGCCACCCACACATGCTGCGGGCCAGCGACCTCGCCGCTGCGGTGGTGGCCGTGGTGTCGGCGCCGCGCGGGGCGCATTTGGTGCTGGTGGAGGTGCAGCCCGAGGCGCCGTTGCGGTGAAGCGCGACCGCCGCCGCGACACCGCGTGCAGGGTGCAGCACTGCCACGGTGGATGGCGCAGCATTCCCACCGAGCGCCGCGGCGGCAGCTCGCCGATGGCGGGCGGATGCGTGGACGGTTGTATCGGGTGCGCGAGGAACCCGGCATGAGACAATGAGAACGTGTTCTAATTCATACCGAGGGACGCGCACGGCGGGCGCGTCGCGATCGCACGCCTTGGAGAGCCCGATGAGCACAACGCACGCCACGGACCGGAAGACGGCGAACCTGCCGCCGCGCATCACCGCGGAGTTGATCGCGCGACTGACCGGCATGGTCGCCGCGGGAACCGGCGCGGACGCGAGACCGCCGTTCGCGATGACCGAGGTCTACACCGGCGCGCATGTCGGTGATCTGCCGCAGTCACGTCCCGAAGACATCGAAGCTGCTTACGCCACCGCGCGGGTCGCGCAGCGGGAGTGGGCGAGCTGGCCGCTGCGCCGCAGACTCGCGGTCTTCGAGCGCGCGCACGAGCTGATCCTGCGCGAGGGCGAGACGATCGCCGACCTCATCCAGATCGGCTGCGGCAAGACCAGGCGTATGGCGCTCGAGGAATCGTGCGACGTGCCGATGGTCATCAGCCACTACTTGAAGACCGCGCGCCGGGTGCTGCGTCCCCGGCGGCGCGGCGGACCGATCCCGCTGGTGACCACCTCGTACGAGGAACACCGGCCCAAGGGTGCGGTGGCGGTGATCGCGCCGTGGAACTTCCCGTTCGCGATCGCGCTCTCCGATTCGGTGCCCGCCCTCATCGCGGGCAACGCCGTCGTGCTCAAACCGGACAACAAGACCGCGCTGTGCGCGCTGTTCGGTGTCGAGCTGCTGTATCGAGCGGGGTTGCCGCGCGGGCTGTTCCAGGTCGTGTGCGGTACCGGTCCGGACGTCGGCCCGACGCTGATCGGCGGATCCGATTTCGTCATGTTCACCGGCTCCACCGCCACCGGGCGGGTGGTCGGCGAGCAAGCGGGCCGCCACCTCATCGGATGCAGCCTCGAACTCGGCGGCAAGAACCCGATGATCGTGCTGGAGGACGCGAACCTCGACGAGGCGATCGCGGGCGCGACGTTCGCGGTGTTCGCCAATTCCGGCCAGGCCTGCATGCACATCGAGCGGATCTACGTGCACGAGCGGATCCACGACGAATTCCTGCGCCGCCTGGTCGCGGCGGCCGAGGAACTCGGAAGCAAGATCGGCGCCGCGTACGACTACGCGCCGGAGTTCGGCTCCCTCGTCTCCGCCGATCAGCTCGCCAGGGTGGCCGAGCACGTTGCGGACGCGCGTGCGAAGGGCGCCACCGTGCACACCGGTGGCCGGGCGCGACCGGACATCGGGCCCGCCTTCTACGAGCCGACCGTGCTGACCGGGGTCACCCCCGAGATGACGCACGCGACGGCGGAGACCTTCGGGCCGGTGGTCAGCGTCTACCGGTTCCGCGACGAAGCGGAGGCCGTGCGGCTCGCCAACGACACGGACTACGGGCTCAACGCCAGCGTGTGGACGTCCGATCTGGCGCGCGGCAGGCGGATCGCGGGGCTGCTGGAATCGGGAAATATCAATGTCAACGACGGTTTCGTCACTACATACGCCGCCAAGGCCACGCCGTCGGGCGGGGTGAAACAATCCGGCGTCGGCACCAGGCACGGCGACCAGGGTCTGCTGAAGTACACCGACACGGTGAACATCGGTGTGGTGAAGCGCCAAGTCCTCGCCGCGCGCTCCGGACTGCCCTACGAGAAGCAGCTACAGACCACCCTGACCACGCTGCGGCTGATGCGACGCACCCGGCTCCGCTGAATCGCGACGGTTTCGCCGGAGCTCGCCCATCCGCCGATCCGGTAGCGTGACGCGCAGGGCGGCCCACGAAATCACAGAATGGCAGGTGCGAGACAAGTGAGCATTCGGGAAATTCCGCTGCGGACCCTGACCGGTGCGTCGACGACGCTGGGCGAGCTGGCCGGTGACAAGGCAGTGCTGCTGGTCAACGTGGCGTCCAAATGCGGTCTGACGCCGCAGTATTCGGCGCTGGTCGAGTTGCAGCAGACCTACGGGCCGCGCGGGTTCACCGTGATCGGGGTGCCGTGCAACCAGTTCATGGGCCAGGAACCCGGCTCGGCCGAGGAGATCCAGGAGTTCTGCTCCACCACCTACGGCGTCGACTTCCCGCTGCTGGAGAAGACCGACGTGAACGGCGAGAACCGGCACCCGCTCTACCGCGAGCTGGTCGAGACCGCCGACGCCGAGGGCGCCGCGGGCGACATCCAGTGGAACTTCGAGAAGTTCCTCATCGACCGCGACGGCAAGGTGGCGGCGCGCTTCCGTCCGACCGTGAAACCCGAAGACCCGACCGTGGTTTCGGCGATCGAGTCGGCGCTCTAGAAGCGGTAGTTCTCCGAGACTCGTTGCGCGCGGCCCGTTTTACCGGGCCGCGCGCTCGCGACACCGCCGCGAACCAGTCGAAGATCTCCGAGACTCCTGCGTGCGGGCCAGGGCGCGGTCAGCTCAGCGGGGCGGTGCGCCACCAGTTCATGAATTCGTCCATCGTGGCGATGAAGCCGACGCTGTACATCAGGAAGTTCTCCCGCTTCTTCGCGCCGGTGAACACGGTGATCATGCGGGGGCGCTTGGCGGCGGGGTGACCGTCGAGCAGGTAGTTGGTGTAGCTCTCGCGGCCGTGCTCCGCGGTGGATCTGGTGTGCGCGGGCAGCGCGTCGACGGCGGCCTGCACGTCCTCGGGCGAGCGGTAGACGAACAGCTGGTAGCTGGCTTTGTTCGGCCCGCCGAAGCAGTACCAGTACGCGGTCCAGCCGCCGAAATCCGGTGCGCCCGCGTCCATCGCGTTCGCGGAGCCCTCGTCGTGGGCGAAGCAGGTCGAGCCGTTGTGACCGGGGCCGGTGTGCACGACGTTGTCCTCGTCCACCTCGGGGGTCATGCCGGGGAACGCTTTGCTGATCAGCGCGATGTTGTCGACGAGAGCGTCGTCGTCGTAGTTCTTCGAGGTCGTCGGCGCCGCGCTGGTCTTGGCGGGGCGTTGGGTCGACGGTGCCGCTTCGGCGGCGCTGGTCGACGGAGCCGAGGCGCCCAGTTCCGCTGAACCGCGATCGAGGACGAGCGCGGTGACGGCGAGGAGGGCGAGCGTCGCGCCGACGGCGGTGCCGATCACCGCGGTGCGGCGGGACCGGGAGGGTGCACGTCCGTGGACGCCCGGGGCGTGTAGCTGGTGATGCGACGAATGCGCCTGCGCCGCACTGCCGAATGCGGAATCCTGCCGTGAGCCCGACCGGTCCGGGTACTCCCGCCAGGCAGCCTGGTCGTTCGGCCTGGCTTCCCACGAAGAACCGGCGCCGGAACTGTGCGCCCAATGGTTTGCTCCCGGCCCGGGCGCGGTAGTCGAAGTGGCGGCGGGCGAGGACGCGTATCCGTTCCACTCTTCGCGCGGAGCCGCGGGCGGGTGCGGACGACCGGGTGTCGGCGGGGTCGAATAGGCGGTAGGCGTCGCGGAGTAGCCCTCAGCGGCTACCGAGTACCCGGGCGTCGTCGGCGGGGCCGGGCGCTGCGCCGAGCCAACCGATGCACGGTGGTCGAAATCGTTGTCCACCAACGGGAACGGACCGGAGCCGGGATCGGCGAGCGCCCGCCGCGCCGCCTCGGCGAACTCCGCGCAAGAGTCGAACCGGTCGTCCGGGCGCTTGGCGAGCGCACGAGCCAGCACCGCGTCCAGCGCGGGCGGCAGACCGGGGCGGACGGCGCCGAGTCGCGGCGGCGGCTGTTGCATGTGGCCCTGGATCACCGCGACCGGGTTGCTCGCCTCGAACGGCACGGTGCCGGTCAGCATGCGAAACAGGCTGCACGCCAACGAATACTGGTCCGAGCGGTGATCGAGCACCGCGCCGGACAGCTGCTCGGGCGAGGCGAAAGCGAGGGTGGCGGTGAAGGTTCCGGTCTGGGTCAGCTTGCCGGTGTCGTCGCGGAAGCGGGCGATGCCGAAATCGGTGAGGAACACCCGTTCCAGACCGCCCTCGGCCCGCTCCAGCAAGATGTTGGCGGGCTTCACATCTCGGTGCAGTACGCCCTTGCCGTGCGCGAAGTCGAGCGCCTTGGCGGTCTCGGCGACGATCTGCACCGCGCGTCGCGGCGGCAGCGCGCTGGCGTCCAGCGACGCCGCGTCGACACCGTCGACGTACTGCATCGAGATCCAGAGCTGCTCGCCCTCCACCCCGCGGTCGAACACGGTGACGATGTTCGGGTGGTCGAGCTGGGCGACCAGATCGGCCTCCCGCTCGAACCTGGCCCGAATCTCGGTGTCGAAGAACAACTCTCGATTGAGCAGCTTCAACGCCGTCCACCGCGGCAATCGCGGATGCCGCGCCAGGTACACCGAACCCATGCCCCCGCGCCCGAGGAGGCGTTCGACGGTGTACCCGGCGAAAACCGCGCCGTTGTCCAGCATCCGTCAGTTCAGCGGCGCCGACCGCCACCAGCGCAGCACCTCGTCGATGGTGCCGACGATGCCGTCGGTGTACATCAGGAACTGCCCGCGATCCGGGTCGCCGGTGAAGACGGTGACCATCTTCGGGCCGCTGTTCTCGAATTTGTAGTTGGTGTAGGACTTTCCGCCGTTGCTGTCGGTCGACTTGGTGGCGTCCGACGGCAGGTTGTTCAGCGCGGCCTGCGCGTCCGCGGCCGTCTTGTAGACGTAGATGGTGAAGAACGGGTCGTCGTTGTTGCCGCCGCCGAAGCAGTCCCACTGGTAGGCCCAGTTACCGAAATCCGGTGTGCCGTCGGTGGGTACCGAGGGACGGTCCGGCGAGTACGAGCCGCAGGTGGCGCCGTTGTAGCCGGTGTCGCCATCCTTGTCGGCCGGAACCATACCGGGGAACTCGTTGCTGATGGCGGCGGCGTCTGCGGTCACCGGACGCTTTGTCGTCGTGACCGGCGCGGTGGTGGTCGTCCCGCCGCTACCGGAGGACGAACCGCCGCTCACCGCGACGACGATGCCGACGACGACGGCGATCAGCACCACTACACCGACGGCCAACGCGGCGATCAGTCCGGTGTTCGACTTACGCGGCGGCTGATGGCCACCGCCCATCGGATGACCGCCGCCCATCGGCGGACCGGGCGGCGGCGCGAACCCGAATCCGGGCTGCTGCGGGTACTGCCCGCTTGGACCGGTCTGCTGGTGCGGACCGGTCGCGGTCGGCATGGCGCCCTGCGGCGTAGTCATGGGCTGGCCGGTGAGCGGCTGCGAACCGCTGGTCGTCGGGCCGACCGGATACTGGCCGCCCGTGACCGGGATCGGACCGCCGGTGATCGGGTGCGGACCCGAGATCGGCTGCGGCGGAGCGGTGACCGGACGCGGGCCGCCGACCAGCGGCATGGACGGCACGCTCTGACCCGACAGCGCGGCCTGCGCGGCCGCGGCGAACTCCGAGCACCTGGCGAAGCGATCGTCCGGCCGCTTGGCCATCGCCTTGGCGAGCACACCGTCCAGCGCGAACGGCAGCCCGGGGCGGACGCTGCTCAGCGCGGGCGGCGCCGACTGGAGGTGCCCCTGAATGACCTGGGCCGGGTTGGTCGCCGCGAACGGACCGCTGCCGGTGAACAACCAGAACAGCGCGCAGGCCAACGAGTATTGATCGGAACGGTGGTCGAGAGAAGCGCCGGTCAGCTGCTCGGGCGAGGCGTAGGCCAGCGTGGCGGTGAAGGTGCCGGTCTGGGTGAGATGGCCGGTGTCGTCACGCAGCCGGGCGATGCCGAAGTCGGTCAGGTAGACCCGCTCGCCGCGGCCGCCGGTGGAGCGGGCGAGCAGGATGTTGGCCGGCTTCACGTCGCGGTGCAGCACGCCCATGCCGTGCGCGTAGTCCAGCGCGTCGGCGGTCTCCTTGATGATCTGCACGGCGCGCTCGGGCGGCAGCGTCTTCGGATCCACCGACGCGGCGTCGATGCCGTCGATGTACTGCATCGAGATCCACAGCTGATCGTCTTCCAGACCGCGGTCGTAGACCGTGACGATGCCGGGGTGGTCGAGCCGGGCGACCAGATCCGCCTCCCTTTCGAACCGCGCCCGCACCTCCTTGTCGAAGAACAATTCTCGGTTCAACAGCTTCAGCGCCGTCATCCGCGGCAGCCGCGGGTGTTTCGCCAGGTACACCGAACCCATGCCACCGCGACCCAATTGCCGTTCGATGACATAGCCGGCGAAGACCTCACCGCTGGCCAGCATGTCTGCTCCAATTCCCGCCTGCACCGGGACCCGCCGGGAACAGGCGTACAGCATAAGAATGCGCGGTCAGCGCTTACCCGACCACGGAAAACATCGAAACCTTAGCAGCAGTCGCGCGGCCTCCGGATGCCCGAGGAGACGGGGGTATGCCAGGCGACATCAATAGCGAAAAGCTATGGCGGAGGGCGTGGTTCGGGTGGTTGCGGGCCGTTTCCCACCCCCGGACCAGCGGGTGCGCTCCGCCCCCGCCGCACCCTGTCCGGCAGGGCGATGGTGATCGGTCGGGCGGTACGGCGGGTCTGCGGTCGCGGCGGGGTGGGACGTGCGCCCTCAGGGGTCGCCAAGCCTCCCGCGTTTCCGTCCGCCGCGAACGTGTGCCGCGCGCCAGGCCCGGCACTTCCCCGTCCTCCATTGGAGGCCCCGGACTCACTGTTCGGCAAGGCATTTCGTCCATCAGATCCTGTGCCCTGCTCACCAGCGGCACTCGATACCGAGGCGTCCGGCCGTGCGGTGCCGACCGACGGCGGCGACGCGTTCGACCGTCCCGCATCAGTCGAGGGCGACGACGTATCCGCCCGCCCAGCCCCAGTCGAGGACGACGACGTATCCGCCCGCCCGGCGCCAGTCGAGGACGACGACGTATCCGCCCGCCCGGCGCTGGCCGCAGGCCGACCATGGTTCGCGTGCGCACCGCCAGCCGAGGGCGACGACGCGTGCGGCTGCCCGGCCCCAGTCGAAGGCGGGCGACCATGGTTCGACCGCTCGCCGCCAGCCGAGGGCGACGACCCGTGCGGCTGCCCAACCCCAGCCGAAGGGCGACCATGGTTCGACCGCACGCTGCCAGCGGAGAACGACGACGCCTGCGGCTGCCCGGCCCCGGTACCCGGCGCAGCCGCCTGCTCGGTCCCCGTGCCGGGCGCGATGGCTTGCTCGGCCCCACCGTCCGGCATGACCGCGTCCGGTGGCAGCGGAAGTGTCCTCGGTAGACCCGTCGGGCGTCCGGCGTCCGGCGAACCACCCGGGGACCGGTCGCCCACCGGTTGCGGGGGGTTGGTCCGCGGGCGCGGGGCCGCGGGATGCGGATACGCGGCGGTCCCGTGCGGACCGGCGCCACGGGTCAGATCCACCGCGCGCTGCGGACCCATGGGCCCTCCGGTGTGCGGCGGGAAACCGCCCGGCCACGGCAGATTCGCGGGACCCCGATGCCCCGGGACACCGGCATGGGGCGGCGAACCGGCATGCGGAAGCGAATTCGCCTGCGGCGGAACACTCCTCGACGGTGCCCCGTCAGCGCGCGGCGCGAACCCACCCGCTTGCGGCGGCCCGCCGGAGTGCGACGGATCGCTCGCGTACGACGGATGAGCCTCGCCTGCCCCGTGCGCGGGCGGCCCGAATCCCGTGGGCGGCAACACCCCACCCGACTGCGCAGCCACACCCGGATGCGACGGATCAGCCCCGCGCGGAGGACGGCCGACACGCGGCGCACCGTTCGAAGGTGGACCAAAACCCGTGGGCGGCAACACCCCACCCGACTGCGCAGGCGCACCCGGGTGCGAGGGATCGCTGGCGTGCGGCGAATGGGATTGCGAACCATTCACGGGCGGCACGAATCCGGTATGCGGCACACCGGGATGCGGATGCGCACCGGCGTGCGCCGCGGTGCCGGTATGCATTGGTTCACCGACGTGCGCTGGGCTGCCACTGCGCGGCGGAACACCCGTGCGCGCGCTGTCTCCCGGGTGCGAGGGATTGCTCGCGTGCGGCGAATGGGATTGCGAACCATTCACGGGCGGCACGAATCCGGTATGCGGCACACCGGGATGCGGGTGCCCACCGGCATGCGCCGAGCCGGTATGCATTGGTTCACCGACGTGCGCTGGGCTGCCACTGTGCGGCGGAGCACCCGTGCGCGCGTGGCCTCCCGGATGCGCCGAGGTGCCGGAGGGCGGCGGACTCCCGGATTGCGCTGGGCCGCAGGACTGCGCGGAAGTCCCAACAGGGGTGGAGGCTTCGGAGTGCGCTGAACCACCGGTCTGCGGGGGCACAGGCGAAGCGCCTGTGTGCATCGGGTGAGACGCGTGCGCTGGGCTGCCACTGCGCGGCGGAACACCCGGGCGCGGCTGGTCGCCCGATCGCCCGGGTGTGGGGCGCGGCGGAACCCCGGTTTGCGCTGGTCCGCGGGACTGCGCGGGAACTCCCTCGTGCGCCGGTGCGCCCGTGTGCGTCGGGCCGCCGGTATACGGCTGCGTACCCACCGGTGCGCCGGAGTGCGTCGGGCCGCCCGGGTGCGGCACGCCCGCGTGCGGCGGACGTCCGTCGGGGACGTAGCCGGTGCGAGGCGGCACGCCCGGGTGGGTGGCGAAGCCGGTGTGGGGTGGGATGGGCCCGGTCATCGGGTGCGGCCCCGGCGAACCGGAGGCCAGGGCTCGGCGGGCGGCGGTGGCGAAATCGGTGCAGCTGGGGAATCGGTCGGCGGGGCGTTTGGCGAGGGCGCGGGCCATGACCGCGTCGAGGGCGGGCGGCAGACCCCGACGGGTGCGGGACAGCGGCGGCACCGGCGTGTACATGTGCCCGTTCATCACCGCGGCGGGGGTGCTGCCGGGGAAGGGCACGTTGCCGGTGAGCATCCAGAACAGCGTGCAGGCCAGCGAGTACTGGTCGGCGCGGTGGTCGAGCGGCTGCCCGCTGAGCTGCTCGGGCGCGGCGTAGGCGAGCGTGGCGGTGATGGTGCCCGCCGAGCTCAGCGTGGTGTCCGCGTTGCGCATGCCCGCGATGCCGAAGTCGGTGAGCAGCACCCGCTCCGGCTGCCCGATGGGCGCCTTGGCCAGCAGGATGTTGGCCGGTTTCACGTCGCGGTGCAGCACACCGTTGGCGTGCGCGAAGTCCAGCGCGGCGGCGGTCTCGGCGATGATCTGCACCGCCCGTCCGGCGGCGAGCACGTCGACGTCGGCGCTCGCGGCGTCGGAACCTGCCACGAACTGCATGGAGATCCACAGCTGCTCGTCCTCGGCGCCGCGGTCGTAGACGGTGACGATATTGGGATGGTCGAGCTGGGCGACCAGATCGGCCTCCCGCTCGAAGCGTCCCCTGATCTCGAGATCACCGTAGAGTTCGCGATCGAGCAGCTTCAGCGCGGTCATCCGCGGCAACCGCGGATGCTGGGCCAGATACACCGTGCCCATGCCGCCCTGTCCGAGCACGCGCTTGATGACGTAACCGGCAAAGATCTCGCCAGTACGCAGCAAGGTGATTCACCCCCCTCATCGGGTCGAGCACGTGGATCCTACCGATGTATCTCGCGGAACCACGTGGGCGCAACAGTCCTTCGATTCTCGGCTATTCGCCGCCGTATCGCCGGTTTCCCGCGATGTCGGTGCCGCCCACTACGCTGAGCCCCATGCGCATTGGAGCACACGTCCGGCTCGACAGCGATCCGATCGGCTTCGGTGAGAAACTCGGCGCCGATGTCATCCAGATGTTCGTCGTCGACCCGCAGAGCTGGGACAAACCCGTCCCACACCCGAGGACCGAGGAAATCCTCGCCAGCCCGATCGATGTGGTGGTGCACTCCTCCTATCAGATCAACGTGGCGAGCCTGAACAATCGGCTGCGGATGCCCTCACGCAACGCGGTCGCCCAGCAGGCCAAGGCCGCCGCGGAACTCGGCGCGTTCGGCCTGGTCGTGCACGGCGGCCACGTCCGCTCCGACGCCGAGGTGGAGACCGGAATCGACAACTGGCGCAAGCTGTTCGAACGCCAGCAGGACAAGGGCGGCTTCGCGGTGCCGATCCTCATCGAGAACACCGCGGGCGGCAACCACGCCATGGCCAGGCATTTCGACACCATCGCCCGGCTGTGGGACGCCGTCGGCGACTTCGGCGCGGGCTTCTGCCTTGACACCTGCCACGCCTGGGCGGGCGGCGAGGAACTGCTCGGCGTCGTCGACCGGATCAAGGCCATCACCGGCCGCATCGACCTGGTGCACCTGAACTCCTCGCGCGACGAGTTCAACTCCGGCGCCGACCGCCACGCCAACTTCGCCGACGGCACCATCGACCCACAACTGCTCGCCGAGGTCTGTCGCAGCGCGGACGCGCCGGTCGTGCTGGAGACTCCCGCCGAGGGCGTCGCCGACGATCTCGCCTACCTCCGCGAGCACGTCGGCTGATTTAGCCGGGGCGGCTAGCCCGCCATGCTGGGCACGTCGGCTGCCATACCGTCGCGCGGGTGGTGGCACACAGGTTTCACACGCCTCACACAGGGCGCTGGTTATGTGAGGCGTACACAGGATGTGTGGCAGCCGAGCGGACGTGGCACCGAACTCACGCCGCGGCGCGGGCGCGGCCGGCCACGTACCGGGCGGGGGTGCCCGCCGAAGCACCCCGCACGTTGCGAGCACGTCGGCTGATCCAGCGGGGGCGGCTGGCTCGCCATGCTGAGCGCACCGGCTGCCGTACCGTCGCGCGGGGTGGTCGCACATAGATTTTGCACGCCTCACACAGGCACTGGCTATGTGAGGCGTACACAGGATGTGTGGCAGACGAGCGGACGTGACACCGAACTCAATGCCGCGGCGCGGGCGCGCCCGGGCCCCGGCGGTGGTGCGCGCCAAAGCACCCCACACGTTGCGAGCACGTCGGCTGATCCAGCGGGTCTGCGCGGGGTGGTCGCACACAGGTTTCGCACGCCTCACATAGGCGCTGGCTATGTGAGGCGTACAGAGGATGTGTGGCAGGCGAGCGGACGCGGCACCGAACTCACGCCGCGGCGCGGGCACGCCCGGGCCCCCCACGTGCCGCGGCGGTGGTGCGCCGAAGCGCTCCGTACGTTGCGAGCACGTCGGCTGATCCAGCGGGGGCGGCTGGCTCGCCATGCTGAGCACACCAGCTGCCGTACCGTCGCGCGGGGTGATGGCACACAGGTTTCGCACGCCTCACACAGGCACTGGCTATGTGAGGCGTACACAGGATGTGTGGCAGGCGAGCGGACGTGGCGCGGGCGCGTCCGGGCCATGTACCGGGCGGAGTGCCCGCCGAAGCACCCCGCCGTTGCGATCACGCCAACGGAAACCCTGGTAGAGCCTCTTTGGAGGGCCGCGGCTGATCAAGCCGGGGGCAGCACAGCGCGCAGCGGTTCGACGAACCGGTCCGGCTGCTGGGCGAACCCGGTGTGATCGCCCGGGAACAGCGTCGGCTCCACACCGAGGGCCGCGGCCAGGGCGCGTGTGGTGCGATCGCAGAGCTGGCCGGTGGAGTCCTCGCCGATGGCGGCCACGATCGGGATGCCCGACCGGCGAAGGGCGTCGGTATCGGGCCGGTAGTGGGTGGTCGCCCGCAGTTCGTGGGCGAACCACCGGCGTTCGTCGCCGAGAGCGCGCGGATCGCGCTCACCGCCGAACATCATCTCCAGTACACCGTCGGGCAGGTGAATGTTGGCTTGCGCCATGAACTTTCCCCAGGCGCCGAGCACATCGCCGCGCAGGTAGGTGGCGATCATGTCCTCGGTGCCCGCGTGCAGGCTCTCGGCATCGTCGAGAAGTTCCACCAATGGCGGCTCGTGCGCGATCACCGTGCGCACCTGATCGGGCCGCGACTCAGCGAGCGCGAGCGCGGTGACCGCACCGCCGCTGGACCCGAACACCGCCGCGGGCCCGGCATCGAGGTGGGTCAGCAGTCCGGACAGATCGGCGGCGCGCAGTTCCGGGGTGGTGTCCTGTTCCCGATCGTCCAGCACGCTGCGATTGCTGCCGCGCGGATCGGTGGTGAGCACCGTGTAGTCCGCGGCGAGCAGGTCGGCCAGGGGCGCGAAAGCGTCGGCATCCATGGGCGCGCCGATGAGCGCTACCAGCGGGCCATGCCCGCGCACCTCGTAATGCAGGGTCGCGTCGGCGACCCGGAGGGTGCGAGCGGAGGGGGCTGTCGAATTCCGGGTCATCGCGGTACTCCTACACCTTCGAGAGATAAGTTAACTGAACTGTACAGTAAAGAAAAACTGTACTCAAGTGTTAAGTTGTGACTAGAATGGCCTGGTGGCCCGACACAGCAGCACCCCGGCACCAACCGGCAAACGCGCCGAGCGCAGTCGGCAAGCGATCCTGACCGCAGCCAGGGAGCTGTTCATTCGCTCCGGGTTCGATACCGGCATGGACGCCATCGCCACCGCGGCGGGCGTGTCGAAAGTGACCGTGTACAACCACTTCCCGAGCAAGGAAGAGCTGTTCACCGAGGTCGTCGGCGAGGCCATGGACGAGGCGCGGGCGAGTCTGGCGGAGGTGCGCGCCGAACTCACCGACACCGTGGATCCGCGCGAGGCGCTCCTGCGCGCCGCCCGCAGCCTGATCGACTCCGCCACCGATCCCTCCCGATTGGCGCTGCGGAATCTGGTCACCGGCGAACTCCGCCGCTTCCCGGACCTCGGCCTGGCTTACCAGCAGCGCGGCCCCGCGCTGTCGGCCGCCGCGACCGCCGAACTGCTCGGCGATCTGCACGACCGAGGGCAACTGAACATCCCCGACATGGACGTCGCGGTCACCCAGTTCTTCGCGCTGACCATCTACCCGCACCTGATCGTCGGCTCCCTCGGCTCCCACCTTCCGCCCGATTCGGCGGACCGCCTGCTGACCGAGGGCGTGGAAACCTTCCTCAGCCGCTTCCTCGGCTGAGCGTCGGCCGACAGCCGCTGCCACGACCGGTAGGCAACTCGAGATCAGCGCATCGGCCAGGCCGGTGCGCGGGACCCACCCCTTGCGATCACCCCGACGAAAACCCTGGTCACCTCCCTTTTCCGAGTGATGTGCTCTACCACGCACAACCCGTTCGGATCAGCGAAGGTGACCACACATGACGATCGCACCCGCCCCCACAATCTCGGTGACCAAGCTCGGCGCCCGCATCGGCGCGCAGGTCGACAACGTCCGGCTCGGCGGCGACTTGGACGCGGCGTCGATCGAGGTGATCCGTCGCGCCCTGCTCGAGCACAAGGTCGTCTTCTTCCGCGGCCAGGAGCACCTCACCGAGGACGCGCAGTACGAGTTCGCGAGCCTGCTCGGCACGCCGACGACACCGCACCCGACCGTCACCTCGCACGGTGTGAAGAGCCTGGCCATCGACTCCGAGTACGGCAGAGCCAACAGCTGGCACACCGACGTCACGTTCGTCGATCGCATTCCGAAGGCCTCGATCCTGCGCGCGGTGACGCTGCCGACCTACGGCGGGTCCACCACCTGGGCTTCCACCGTTGCCGCTTACGAGTCGCTGCCCGAGCCGCTGAAGCTGCTCGCCGAGAACCTGCGCGCGGTGCACACCAACGTGTACGACTACGCCGCCGCGCACGGGAGCAAGGCCCGGCCGAACACCGCCGAGTACCGCGCCGAGTTCGAGTCGACCTACTTCGAGACCGAGCACCCGGTGGTGCGGGTGCACCCCGAGACCGGCGAGCGGGCGCTGCTGGCCGGGCACTTCGTGAAGAACTTCGTCGGCCTGTCCGGTGCCGAGTCCCAGGCGCTGTTCCGGCTGTTCCAAGATCGGGTGACCCGCCTGGAGAACACCGTCCGCTGGAACTGGCAGCTCGGTGACGTGGCGATCTGGGACAACCGTGCCACCCAGCACTACGCCGTCGACGACTACGACGACCAGCCCCGCAAGCTGACCCGCATCACGCTGGCCGGTGACGTCCCGGTCGGCGTGGACGGCGCACCGAGCACCGTCGTCGCGGGCAACGCCGAGCACTACTCGATCGTCGAAGAGGTCTCCCGCGCCGCCTGATTGGCGAAATGCGCCGAAGCCCGCCCCCGGTCCCCGATACGCGCGCACGGCGCGAGACCGAGGGCGGGCCGAGGTCGGGAGCCCGATTAGTCCACACTATTGGCCATGAGTATTCGGCCGTTGGACGGAGTTCGCGTCCTCGAGCTCGGCAATTACATCGCGGCGCCGACCGCCGGGCGCATACTCGGCGACTTCGGCGCCGAGGTCATCAAGGTGGAACGGCCGAAGGCCGGCGACGAGTTGCGCAACTGGCGGCTCTACGGCGGCGACACCTCGATGCTGTACCGCACCGTCAACCGGAACAAGAAGTCGATCACCCTGGATCTGCGCACCGACGAGGGCCGCGCGGTGGTGCTCGACCTGGTGAAGCGCTGCGACGTGCTGCTGGAGAACTTCCGGCCGGGCATGCTGGAGAAATGGGGCCTCGGGCCCGAGGCGCTGAACGAGGCCAACCCCGACCTGGTGATCACCAGGATCTCCGCCTACGGGCAGACTGGGCCGATGTCGTCGCGGCCCGGTTTCGCCGCGGTCGCCGAGGCCGTCGGCGGCCTGCGCGAACTGGTCGGCGACCCGGACCGTCCCCCGGTCCGGGTGGGCGTCTCCATCGGTGATTCCATCGCGGGCATCTACGCCGCCTTCGGCACCGTGATGGCGCTGTTCCAGCGCGAGCGCACCAACGGCGTGCCGCTGACCGAAAGGGTGATCGACGTCGCGCTGAACGAGGCGATCCTCTCGGTGATGGAATCGCTGGTCCCCGACTACCTGGCCTACGGCATCAACCGGGAACGCGTCGGCGGGCGGATGGAAGGCATCGCGCCGAGCAACGCCTACCCCTGCCGGGACGGTTTCAGCATCATCATCGGCGGCAACGGCGACGCCATCTTCCAGCGCTACATGCGGGTGATCGGCAGGCCCGACCTGGCGGCCGATCCGGAGCTCCAGGACAACGCGGGCCGCTGGCGCCACCGCGAGCGGCTGGACGCCTCGATCGGCGAATGGACGATCAAGTACACCAGGGACGAGGCGCTGAAGATCCTGGATGACGCGGGCATTCCGTGCGGCCCGATCTACACCGCCGCCGACATTGTCGCCGACGAACAGTACAAGGCCCGCAACATGATTCAGCCCTTCCCGGTGGACGTCGGCGAACCGGAGCCGAAGACGGTCGGTTTCCCCGGCATCGTGCCGGTCATCGGCGGCGAGTCGCTTCCCATCCGCAACGTCGGCCCCGACCTGGGCGAACACACCCGCGAGGTGCTCTCGGGCCTACTCGGCATGAGCGAAGCCGAGATCGCGGCCGCGGCGGGGTATGGCGAGGGCGAGGTGCTGGCATGAGCCGCAGGCGGGGTCGGCGCAGGCCGACGGGCCGCAAGTCGTGGGAGCTGCGGGCGCCGGGACACGTGCGGCCGACGGTGCACCCGAATCCGGCGGGCGCGAACCAGAAGCCGTGGGCGGGCGTGATGTGCGTGCCGCCGCAGGCGCGGGAGGACCGGCGATGACCGACAACGTGGTGTTGCGCGATGTGACCCTGCGCGACGGCCTCCAGCTGACCGGCAAGACGCTTCCGGTGGAGCGGAAGGTCGAGATCGTGCGCCGCCTGCTCGCGCTCGGCGTGCCCGCGCTGGAGATCGGTTCCATGGCGCGGCCCGATCTGGTGCCGCCCATGGCCAACACCATGGACCTCGTCGCGGCACTGAGCCCGGAAGAGCTGGAGCGCTGCTGGGTCTGGGTGGCCACGCCGCGCCACGTCGCCAAGGCCGCGTCGGCGGGCGTGCGCAACTTCCAGTACTGCTTCTCGGTCTCCGACGCGCACAACCAGGCCAACATCGGCCGCGCCACCGAGGACAGCATGGCCGTGCTGCCGGAGGCGGTGCGCTTGGCGCACGAGGTGGGCGGCGCCATTCAGCTGTGCTTGGCGACCAGCTTCACCTGCCCGTTCGACGGCCCGGTGGATCCGGAGCGGGTGCTCGCGATCGCGAACGACCCGCGCACCGAGGGCACGGGCGACATCGTCCTCGCCGACACCCTCGGCCAAGCCCATCCGGCCCAGGTGGCCGCGCTGATCTCGGCGGTTCGCGAGCGGACTCCGCAGCGCCGCATCGTGTTCCACGGCCACGACACCTGGGGTATGGGCGTTGCCAACACGCTGGCCGCGATCGGCGCGGGTGCGGGCATGGTCGACGGTTCGCTCGGCGGACTCGGCGGCTGCCCGTTCGCGCCAGGCGCGAGCGGCAACACCTCCAGCGAGGACATCCTGTTCGCCACCCGCCCGGACTGGTTCGCCCCCGCCACCTTGGCCGCGCTCGTCGAGCTGACCGGGAGCCTGCTCACCGAGCTCGGCGAACCGAACCGCTCGCGCACCGCCGAGGGGGCGCGTTCCAAAGCGGCGGCCTTCGAATGGGTCGTCGGCTACTCGAACACGTAGTTCGCGAATTCGTGGACGGCCTCGTAGCCGATCGCGCGGTAGATCTTGTTCGAGGTGGGATTCGCCAGGTCGGCGAACAGGCAGACGTCGAGGCCGTTGCGACGCAGGGTGTGTGAGACATGCGCGGTGAGCGCGGACGCGTAACCGTGGCCGCGCTCGGCGGGCGGTGTGTAGACCGGACCGATACGGGCCAAGCCGCCCACCGGAACCTGGTGCGCGACAAGGCTCACCGGACGCCCGCCGACCTCCCACAACCACCAGCGTCCCGCCGCGACGCGTCCTCGAACGACGCTCGGGCTCGGAAACGGCGGCGGCAGAGCACTTTCGATGTGCATGGCCTCGGACCATTCGACGCACAGCGCGACATCGCGGCCCATCGCCCGGCGCGGCCCGCCCTCGACGGCCGCGGGGAAACGCAGCTCGCCGAGTCGGAAAAGCCTGGTGCGGAACAGCTCACGGCGCTCGGTCCCGCGCAGCGCGCACCAATGCTCGGCGAAGGCCTCCGCGTCGGCGACGATCCCTTCGACGCCGCTGTTGTCCGGAGCCGCGGCGGCGAACGCCTCGGCGACCGGACGCAGGCTCGGGGTGGGTAGCTCGCCGAGGTAGACCTCGCGGCCGCCGGCCCGCATGGCGACGCCGACGACCGCACCGTCCGCGGCGCGCACGGAGAGGAAGCGCGACCGCACGCCGGCCGCCTGCCGACGTTCGACGTGGTTGGCGATCCCCGTGGCGATCACGGTGTGCCGCAGCAGATCACGGCTCAGGAAGGACTCGGTCGCGGCACGGTAGGCGACCGCGTCTTCGGTGATCTCGATCCGCATTCGGCGTACGGGTCCGAATCAGTCCGCCCCGCTTCGGCTCCCGCTGTCGGCGCGGATCTTCAGCAGCACGAGCCCCGCGGTGCACGCCAGAATCAGTCCGGCGACGGTGATCTCGACGTGTAACCCCGCAATGCCGAGTACTGCCCCGACGACACCGCCGAGGAAGAACAGCCAGCCCAATGCCCGCGCCACGATCGTGGACACGGCGCCTGCGGGCGATTTCGACACTTCCTGCTTCGCAGGTTCTGCCGTTTCGGCGGTCGCGTCGGCCGCCGGTAGCGGAGAGGTCGAGTATGCTCCCATCATCTTCTCCTCGGTGACGCCGATCAGAGTGTTGCCCTCGCGCAGCTCGACCAGCGCGTCTCTCATCCTGGTATAGGCGTCTCACGCGTAACTTCGATCACATACGCTACGGCCCGTAGACGTCGTTGTGCCGCGACACGTGCCCGCGACACGCCGACGAGATCAATTCGATATCTGAATTATCAATGTTTAAAAGTGTCGCCGAGGCGCGCCGACACCGACCCGCCCGTCTGGCCCGGCCGGCACACCTGGATTATGGTGAGGCCACTCGAAACTGACGAGGAGTGTCCCGGATGGAGAGCAGCAGGGCCAAGATCGCGGGTCCGGCGATCGCAGCGGGGGCGGTCTCGGTCGGTCTGGTCCTCATCGGCTCCTGCGGGCTCGGCGGCGAGGACACCTACGTCCCGCCACCGCCGCTCAAGGACGGCCCGGCCGCCGCGGCCGTGGTCCACGACGACGGTTCCAGCGCCACGGTGCCGCGCATCGTCATTCCGCCCTCGCCGACCTGGCAGATGGCGCCCGCCGGGCCGCCGCGCAGGCCCGCCGGATACAGCACGATGACCGTTCCGCCGGAAGAACAATCGCAGATCGACGGCACCTCGTCCGAGCGCGCCACGACGCCGCGCACCGGCGCACCCGAAACGCCAAGGGAGACCGAGGAACCGACGACCACGCGGCGAACACTGTCGGCCACGACACCGCCGCCGACCGAGGACGAGGAACCGACGACCCGCCGCCCGACCGCCACACCGCGGTCGAACTCCACCGGGGAAGAAGACGAATAAGGCGGCGGCACGGGCGCCTTCGCCCGCACCGCCGCCCCGATCCCAGCGGTCTTACAGCTCCGGCAGGTCGTAGTCGCCGACCCGGGCGCTGAGCACCTTCAGGTGGTCGAGATCGCCGCCGAGCGTCCGGCCGATCGCGGTGAGCCGTGCGACGTAGTGGCCGACCGGGTACTCCGCGGTGACGCCGATGCCGCCGTGCATCTGGATGGCCTCCTGCCCGACGTGCCGTGCCGCGCGTCCGACCTGAAGGCGGGCGCGCGAGGCGACCACCGGATCGTTGGTGCCGTCGGCCAGCGACGCGGTGACGTACAGGCTCATGCTGCGCGCCAGTTCCAGCGAGACGTACATGTTCGCCGCCCGCTGGGTCAGCGTCTGGAACTTCGACAGCGTGACGCCGAACTGCTTGCGCGTCTTCAGGTATTCGGTGGTGAGCCGCAGCGACTCCTCCATCGCGCCGATGGATTCGGCGCACAGACCGGCGTGCGCGTGACCGAGCGCGATCCGCACCGCCTCGGACGCATCGGCCGTGTCGCCGAGCAGTTCGGCGCGTGCCTTGTCGAAGGTGATCTGCGCGCCGCGCTGGCCGTCGACGGTGCGGAAGGTCTTGCGGGACACTCCTTCGCCGTCGGCGGCGACCAGGAACAGCCCGACGCCGCCGCCCGGCAGCACCGCGCTGACCACCAGCTCGTCGGCGCAATCGCCGTGCGCCACCGGGTTCTTCACGCCGGTCAGCAGGTAGCCGTCGCCCTCGGCGGCTGCGCTGGTCGCGAGATCGGTGGACGGCCAGCGCACACCGGGCTCCGCGTGCGCGAAGGCGAGCAGCTTCTCGCCGGAAGCGACGTCGGGCAGGACCCGCTGCCGCTGTTCGGCGCTGCCGACCAGACCGATCAACGCACCCGGCAGCAGGACCGCGTCGAGCAGCGGCTCCGGCGCGAGGCGACGACCGATCTCCTCCAGCACGACCATGGTCTCCACCGGACCAGCGCCGACGCCGCCGTCCTCCTCGGCGAAACCGAGGCCGAGCACGCCGAGTTCGGCGAGCTGGCGCCACACGTCGCGGCTCCAGCCCAGCTCGGTGTCGGTCACCTTCAGCCGGGACTCCGGGTCGTAGTTGCGGGCCAGCACGTCGCGCACGGTGTCGCGCAGCATGACCTGTTCATCGGTGAGTTCGAATTCCATGGCCAAGCCTCACAATCCGAGGATCGTGGAGGCGATGATGGTGCGCTGCACCTCGCTCGAACCTCCGTAGATGGTTGTCTTGCGGTAGTTGAGGTAGCTGGGGCCGCTGCGCTGCGCCCAGCCGGGGGAGGCGATCTCCTCCGCGTCGACCGGAAGCGCGTCCGGTCCCGCGATGTCGAGCAGCAACTCAGTGGCGGCCTGCTGTAGCTCGGAGCCGCGCATCTTGAGCACCGAGGAGGCCGGGTTCGGCTTGCCCTCCGTGGAATTCGAGACCACCCGCAGCTGGGTGAGCTCGAGCGCGAGCAGTTCGTTCTCCAGCTCGGCGACCCGCGCCGCGAACACCGGGTCCTCCAGCAGCGAGCCGGAGCCGGACTTGATCTGGCGCGCGTAGTCCTTGGCGACGCCGAGCTTGACCTTGGTGCGGCCGACGCCGGTGATGCCGGTGCGCTCGTTGCCGAGCAGGAACTTGGCGTAGGTCCAGCCCATGTTCTCCTCGCCGACCAGCTGATCGGCGGGCACCCGCACGTTCTCGAAGAAGACCTCGTTCACCTCGTAGCCGCCGTCGATCAGCTTGATCGGGCGGATGGTGACGCCGGGGCTCTTCACGTCGAACAGCAGGAAGGAGATGCCCGCCTGCTTCTTCGGCGCGTTCGGGTCGGTGCGGACCAGGCAGAAGATCCAGTCGGCGTACTGGGCCAGCGTGGTCCAGATCTTCTGGCCGTTGACGATGTAGGAATCGCCGTCACGCACCGCGGTGGTGCGCAGCGAGGCCAGATCCGAACCGGCGTCCGGCTCCGAGAAGCCCTGGCACCACCAGATGTCGAGGGCCGCGGTCGCGGGGAGGAAGCGCTCCTTGATCTCCTGCGAGCCGAAGTGCGCGATGACCGGGCCGACCATCTGGGCGTTGAACGTCAGCGGCTCGGGCACCGAGGCCAGCTGCATCTCGTCCTGCCAGATGTGGCGCTGCATCGGCGTCCAGTCTTTGCCGCCCCACTCCACCGGCCAGTTCGGCACGGCGAGACCGTTGTCGTTGAGGATCTTGTGGGCCGTGACGATGTCTTCGCGGGAGAGCTCATGGCCGTACTTGACGCGCTCACGGATCTCCGCGGGGATCTGGGTGCGGTAGAACTGCCGCAGCTCGTCGCGGAAGGCCACCTCGTCGGGGGACAGGGATATTTTCATACGCAACTCCCGTTGTGTCTCGTACTTCCGAGTCAAACCTACCCCTCGGTAATCCGCCACTGTCGAGTGGATCACATTCGCCGTCCGGTACGCAGGAGACGTCGCCGACATCGGCCCACGGGGCCGCGCAACCCGTCGGCGACCGGGCAGATCTCGCTCGGCCCACTCGGCGGCGGTCAGGGTCGGCTGGTACGTTGCTGCCCAAGGTCGGTTCGTATTCGAGGAGAACAAGGTGAACGGCAGAACCTTCGCACGCGCGGCCGCAACTGTGACCTCCCTCGGCATCGGCGCGGTTCTGACCTTCGCCGGGCCCGCCGCCGCGGCGCCGGACGCGTCGGTCGACCAGGCCGTCGCCCACCTCACCGAGCGAGCCGGAACCGACCAGGCCGCACGCGCGGGCGTCGAGGCGCTCGGCAATTACACCAAGCTCGTCGACGTGGCCCAGCTGCGCGACATCGCGGGCAACTGGGCGCCGTTCGCCTACGCCGCGCCCACCTTCGGCTGCGGCACGCACGGCCCGATCACCACGATCATCGCGGCGGGCACCACCGAGGGCGTCAACCCGCACCAGGGCGCGACCCCGGAGCCGGGCACCCTGCGCTTCAGCGCCACCCCGTCGCACTCGGGCGCCCCGCTCACCTCCGGACTCGTCGTGGCATGGGTCAACGTCAACAACGGACGCAGCGGCCTCGACCCGCTCGACGACGTCACCGAGTTCAACCTGCCGACGCTGTCCAAGACCGTGCACAGCGGACCCGGCACTGTCATCGCGTCGATGTGGGGCATCATCGGATATCCCGGCGCGCACTGCGTGATGACGCCGACCGTGGGGACTTTCGTGGTGCCCGACGCACCACCCGCCGCACCCGCACCTGCGCCCGCTGCGCCTGCGCCCGCCGCGCCCGCGCCCGCCGCGCCTGCTCCGGCGGTTCCCGCGCCCGTCGCGCCGAATCCGTAGCCCTAGAACGCTGTTCCGCCGCGTCTGGTACCGCGTCCAGAATGGTCGGCGCGGTACCCGACCGAAGGCCCCCTTCATCCCGCCAGACCGACTAAACGTCACCTTCATTCACCCGACCTGCGCGCACCGGTGAACCGACCGGGGGTGGCCTTCGGTGGGTGGGCCGATGGATGGTGACCTTCGGTCGGTGTTGCTTGTCCAACCTCTGTGGCTCGGACACGGCCACGGTTGGCCTCAGCTGCCCCCAGCTCGGCTTCGGCGAGATCCGTCCTCCGGGAGGTGCCGAGGGGCGGACCCCCTGCGGCTCGGTCAGTGCTGAAAGACCCTGTGGCGGAACAAGGTCCGGCTAGCGCGGCCGCCCCGAGCGCGCGTCGATGAACGGCCCGCGAGGCGAGGGTCCAGCGGTCACGAGAGCTTCGCGAAGAACGCGCGGATGTCGGCGACGTGCATGTCCGGCACCTCCATGGCCACGAAGTGGTTGCCGGTGTTGCCCTCTGGCCAGTGCGCGATGTCGTTGTCCTGTTCGGCGAGTCGCCGCATGAGCGCGGAGCCGCCGCCGTAGACGCCGGTCGGGACCAGCTTCTGCCCGGTGGGCCAGACGAAGCCGTCTTTGCCGAGTCCGTCGTACATCGGCCAGGACGAGGTGCCCGCGGTGGCGGTGAACCAGTACAGGCTGACGTTGGTGAGCAGGTGGTCGCGGTCGATCGCTTCCTCGAGGTGGTCGACCAGCGGCGTGAACTCCTTGAACTTCTGCGTCTGCCAGGCAAGTAGCCCGACCGGCGAATCGTTCCACGCGTGCGCGAAAGTCTGCGGCGCGGCGCGCAACAGCGTGTGATGGTCGACGCCGCCGGTCATCCACTGCTGCATCAGATCCCATTCCGCGCGTTCCTCGGCGGTCATGGTCGGCACGTCCGCCGCGGTCGGCATACCGATGCCGCCGTCGAGGTGCACGCCGACCACCCGATCCGGCGCGGCCAGCGCCATTTCCGGTGCGACATACGCGCCGAGGTCGCCGCCTTGGACGCCGTAGCGCCGGTAGCCGAGGCGGTCCATCAGCTCCACCCACATCCGCGCCACCCGGCCGGTGGTCATCTCGTCCGTCGGCGCCGCGGAGAACGCGAAGCCCGGCACCGAGGGCACCACGACGTGGAACGCCTGCGCGGGGTCGAGGCCGTGCGCCCTCGGGTCGGCCAGCGGACCGATGGTCTTGGTGAACTCGACGAACGAATTCGGCCAGCCGTGTGTCAGCAGCAGCGGAAGCGCGTCCGGCTCCGGCGATTCGACGTGCACGAAATGCACGTCGAGACCCTCGATTTCGGTGATGAACTGCGGGAACTCGTTGAGCGCCTCCTCCTGCGCGCGCCAGTCGAAGCGGGTGCGCCAGTGCTCGGCGAGCTCGCGCAGGTAGTCGACCTGGACGCCGCGATCCGAGCCGGGCAACTGGGCCGACCAGCGGGTGCGGGCGAGCCGGTCGTTCAGGTCGTCGATCTCGGCCTGCGGGATGTCGATGCGGAAGGGGCGGATGGGGTTGGTCATGAGAACTACGCTAGAAGGCATATAGGACCATTTATGTCCTAGTTTTCTGGGATTCTGGAAATCGTGAACGACACCCCGGCTCGCCTGCTCCGGCTCCTCTCGCTGTTGCAGACCCCGCGCGAATTCTCCGGCAGCGAACTGGCCGAACGCCTCGGCGTCACCGACCGCACCGTGCGCCGCGACATCGACCGGCTGCGTGAACTCGGCTATCCCGTGCAGGCCACCATGGGCGCGACGGGCGGCTACCGATTGGTGGCGGGCGCGGCCATGCCGCCGCTGCTCGTCGACGAGGACGAAGCGGTCGCCATCGCGGTCGGGTTGCGGGCGGCGGCCGGGTCCGCGGTCGCCGGTATCGAGGAGGCGTCGGTGCGTGCGCTCGCGAAACTGGAGCAGGTCCTGCCCGCCAAGCTGCGCCGCCGCGTGCGCGTCCTCGGTGCGGCCACCACGACCCCGGCGCACGACGGGCCGACCGTCGATCCGGAGGTATTGAGCATCCTGGCCGCAGCCGTAACCAACAGGGAGCGGGCCCGTTTCGGGTACTCAGGCAGTTCACGTCGTCACGTGGAGCCGGTGGGTCTCATTCCGATCCGCCGCCGCTGGTACCTCCTCGGCCACGACCTCGATCGCGCGGACTGGCGGGTCTTCCGCGTCGATCGGATCGAACGTCCGCAACCCACCGGCGCTCGCTTCACCCCGCGTCCCCTACCCGCGGCCTCCCCCGCCGACTATGTCGCGGGCCGCCGAACCGATTGGGGGACACCGTCTTACCGCGTGCACGTCACCATCTCGGCACCAATCGAGCGCGTCGCCGGCCGCATCGGTGACGACCCGGGCGACCTCATGCCCGTCGACGAGAACACCTGCTCGCTGGCCGCCACCCGCGACGACTCCCCGGAATGGCTGGCCCACCGGCTCCTCGCCCTCGGTGTTCCATTCCGCATCCACGAATCCCCCGAACTCACCGAACAACTCCGCCACATCGCGTCCCGAATCACCTCCGCCACAACCCCATCCCCCTAACCCCTGAAAACCGACTCCCACAGACCGTTCACACGCCTCACACAGCCAGTGGCTATGTGAGGCGTACGAACGGTGTGTGCCAACACATCATCTCGAGGATGAGCCAGGGGTTAGGCGGGCGCGGAGGTCAGGTGGCTGTCGGCGATGGTCAGGACCCGGTCGGCCAGGCGCTCGATCACCTCGGGTTGGTGGCTGATGAGAAGCATGGAAAGGCCGGTGGCGCGCAGGGAATCCAGGAGATCCAGGACGGCCGTTTGGGCGCTGCTGTCCAGCGAGGCGGTGATCTCGTCGCAGACGAGGATCGTGGGGTCGGCGGCGAGGGCGCGGGCGATGGCGACGCGCTGTTGTTGACCGCCGGAGAGTTGGGACGGTCGCCGGGACAGCAGGCTCGGGTCGAGGCGCAGCGATTCGAAGAGGCGCAGTGCCTCGTTGGCGGCGGCCGCTTCATCGATACCGCGCAGCAGGCGGAGTGTGCGGCGGACCTGTCTGCCGACGGAATACGCGGGATTCAACGATGTCGCCGGGTTCTGGAAGACCAGCTGGACGGCTCGCCGCTCGTCGGTCGAGCGCCGATCAACGCCCGCGGGCAGGCGTCGGCCCGCCAGTTCGATTGCGCCCGACTCGGGTTCGCACAACCCCGCAAGTACCCGCGCCACCGTGGTCTTGCCCGCTCCGGAACGGCCGGTGAGCGCGAGGCACTCCCCCGCGCCCAACTCGAAGCCGACTCCGTCGAGGACGGGACGGCCGCGTCGGTGCCGGACCGTCAGGCCGTCGACCAGCAATGCCGGGACCCGACCGCCCCCTTCGAGTACTGGACGCCCGCGCCTGAGCGCCCCTGCCCCGCCCGGCGGGGTGCTCCGCTCGGCCCCGGGTTCTTCGACGGCCGCTGCCGCCCGCCGTTCGTCACGTGGACCGCGGTGTCCGTCGAGCACCGGAAGTCTGCTTCGGCGCTGCACCGGCAGCCCCTTGCCCCGCAGCGGGTTCGCGTCGACATCGATGATCTGCTTGTCCGGCAGCAGCGCCGGGATCGCGTCGCGGTCTGTCCCGAGGTTCGATCCGAGAGCAGGCAGCACCGGACTGGCACCGCGGTCGGGGCGGGCGAGATCTGGGGTTGCCGACGGGGCCGAGCGCAGGGGCTCGAAGCGGGTGAGGCGGCCGCCGTCGAACTCGGCGACGTCGTCGACGATCGACGCCAGAGCGGGGAGGTCGTGGGTGATGACGACGAAGGTCGTCGCGGTCTCGTGGCGGATCGCATGCAAGGTGTCGAGAAGTTCGGTGCGGGTTCGGTGGTCGAGCCCGGTCGTGGGTTCGTCGAGGACGATCAGGGCCGGGTCGCCGAGCAGCGCCATGGCGAGGAGCACCCGTTGTTGCTGGCCGCCGGAGAGTTGGTGCGGGTAGCGGCGTTGGAAGGGGCGGTCGGTGGGGAGGCCCACTCGGCGCAGGGCAGCGGCGATGTCTGGTTGGTTGGAACCAGCTCGGGCGCGGGCGATTTCGCGGATAGCGGTGCCGATGCGCAGGGCCGGGTTCAGACCCGAGGACGGGTCTTGCGGCACGTAGCCGACGGTGCGGCGGCCGGTCGCCGCGGGTGTCGCGATGACGCCCGTCGCGGACATTCCCTTCGGCAGCGCGCCGAGCACGGCCAGCGCGAAGGTCGTCTTGCCCGCACCGGATGGGCCGACGACCGCGAGTCCGCGGCCTTGCTCGACCGCGAGCGTCACATCGTCGAGCACGGCACGGCCGTGCGCGTCGCGGACGCTGAGCCCCCGCACCGCGAGGCCGTCTCCGGGCGCCCGGATGGCCGCTTCGACCCGCCGCTCGTCCCCGCCGAGCAGTCGATCCACCAGCAGGTTCACCGAGACGACCAATGCCATCACCAATCCGGCGGGCGCGAGCACCGACCACGGCGCGACCGCGAAACCCGGTCGGTTCTCCGTGATCATCAACGCCCAATCCGCGGAGGGCGGGCGCAGACCCAAGCCGAGGAACCCGCTCACCGCCACCATGGCGATGGCGCCCGAGACGCGAATTCCCGCGTCCGCCAATATGACCGAGCGCAGATTCGGCAGCACCTCCACCACCGCGAGTCGCCACCACGGCTCGCCCCTGGCGCGCGCGGCCTCCACGTATCCCTGTGCGGCGAGGTCGAGCACGGCGGTGCGCACGATCCGCGCGATCCACGGGGCCGAGGCCGCCGCGGTGGTCGCCACGATCGCCGCGGGACCCGGCCCCATCGCGGTCGCGATGACCGCGAGCAACAGGAACCACGGCACGACAACCACGGCGTCGACCGGGCGCATCACCCAGGGATCGGCGCCCCGCCGCAACCCGGCGAGCAGACCGAGCGCCAGCCCGATGACGTACGCGGTCACCAGGGCGACCGCCGCGATCGACACCAGCGGAACCCCGCCGTGCAGCAGCCGCGAGAGCACGTCGCGCCCAACCACATCGGTGCCGAACGGGTACCGCGCGGACGGGCCTTGGAACGGACGGCCCACCGGCGCGGTCGGCGAATGCGGGGCGATCAGCGGCCCGAGCGCCACAGTCGCGACGACCACCGCCAAACCAACGGCGGGCGGAATCGCACGACGCGGCAGGCGAATCACGAACGCCCGCCGGTTATCACCTCCGTCGCGGCCGATCACGACCGCGCCCCCAATATCACGACCGCACCCGCTGGACCGGTCACGACTGCCCGCCCAACACCACGTGCCGCGCCCGCGGGCTGACGGCGAGGGTGAGCAGATCGGCGATCAGATACACCACCAACCCGACGCCCGCCATCAGCATCGCGGCCGACTGGACGAACGGAAAATCGCGCGCCGAGATGGCGCGCAGCAATTCCTGGGACAATCCGGGATAGGCGAAAAGTGTTTCGACAACCGCGATTCCGCCGATCAGTCCGACGATCGATCCGGCGAGCGGATGGATCGACGCGGACACCGCGTTCGGGGCTACGTGCCTGGCCAGCAGCCGCGACGGGCCGACGCCGTTGAGCCGCGCCGTCTCGATGTACGGACTGGTCATCACGTCGGCGGTCTGTGCCCGGATCACCCGCACCGGATGTGGACTCGCGCCGAGCAGCAAGCACAGCACCGGCAGGACGAGCACTTCCGGCCGCTGCCACGCGCTCACGCCGGTCGGCAGCAGCGAGACCGCGGGCAGCAGCCGAAACGTCAAAGCGACGGTGGCGACGAGGATCACGCCGGACACGAACGACGGCAGCGACTCGGCGACCAGGGTCACGGCACTGACGGCTCGGTCCAGCCGCGACCCCGCCCGCGCACCCGCCGCGAGACCGAGACACAGCACGATCGGCACCAGCAGCGCCGTCGTCACCACGGCCAAGACCGCGCTGTTGCCGAGCCGATCAAGCAGGACCTCGCCGACCGGACGTCCCGAAACCAGCGAGGTTCCGAGGTCGCCGCGCAGGAAATCGCCCGCCCAGTCCAGGAATCGAACCGGAGCCGGACGATCGAGGCCGAGTTCGGCGCGGACGGCGGCGAGCTGTTCCGGCGAGGGATCGCGGCCGCCGTCACGGCTCAGCGCGACGGCGGCCGCGTCCGAGTCGAGCGCCTCGAACAGTCCGAACACCACCAGCGCGACGACGAACAGCACCCCGATGCCGCCGCCGATCCGGCGCAGCAGATAACGGGTCACGACCGCCGCCTAGGACGCCAGCCAGGTCGTGGCGAAGTTCGCCCAATCGTCCGTGCCAGGCACGCCGTCGCGGACGCCCCGCACCCGTTTACGGGCGGCGTCCGGCCGCTTCGCGAAGCTGTGCAGGATGTAGCCGCCTTCGTTCCAGAGTTCTTCCTGGAGTTCGAAGTACAGCTGGCGACGCCGCTGCTCGTTCATCTCCGCACGGGCCGCGGCGAACTTGGCGTCCCACGCCGGGCGACGCCAACCGGTGCCGTTGCTCGGCGAAGCACTGGTCATGGTCTGGCCGTAGAAGTAGTCCAAACTGTAGTTCCACCAACCGATATGGGTCAGCGGCTGCTTGCCCGACACCCGGGAGAAGTAGGTGTCGGCGGGGACCGTCTCCAGCCGGATCGTGATACCGGCGGCCTTGGCGTGCTCGGCGAAAAGCGTTGCGGATTCGACCATCCCGGGAATGGCGTCGGCGGTCTGCAAGGTGACGGTCAGGTTGTGCTTGCCCGCCTCCTTCAGCAGCTGCCTGGCCCGCTCGGGGTCGTAGGTCCGCTGCGGCAGGCTGTCGTTGTAGAAAGGCGCGCCCTTGCCGTAGATGTCGTTGCCGACCTCGCCGTAGCCGTAGTACACCGAGTCGACCATGGCCTGTCGATCGACAGCCAACCGCATCGCCTGGCGGACCCGCACGTCATCGAAAGGCGGTTCGTCGACGCGCATTTGGAAGGCGCCCATCAGTCCGGCCGGTGGGGTGACGACGTAGGCGTCCGGATCGCTGTCCAGCGAACGCGCCTGTAGGTACGACATCTCCTGCACCAGATCCACTTCGCCGGAGAGGAAGGCGTTCATCCGCGCCTCGGTCTCGGCGATCTGGATGATCTCGACCTCGTCCAGGTGTACCGGACCGTCCCAATATTTCTCGTTGCGCCGCAACACCGTTCGGTCGCCCGGCGACCACGAGTGCAGCGCGAACGGGCCGGTGCCGACCGGGAGAGTCCGCTCGTCGAACACCGTGCTGCCGTCCTTGACGACGTAGCAGTACCACCCCGCGAGCACCGAGCCGAAGTCCGCGATCGGCGTCTTCATCGCGACGACGACGCCGAGCTCACCGTCGGCCCTGGTGCGGGCCATGTCGACCACCGCGAGGTCGCCCGAGGACGGCTTTGCCGGGTCGAGCATGCGCTCGAAGCTCCACAGCACATCCCGGGCGGTCAGCGGCGTGCCGTCGCTGAAGACCACGCCGGGGCGCAGGGTGATCCGCCATTCGCTGCCGTCCGCGTTGGGTTCCAGCGACTGCGCGAGCCGGTACCGCAGGGTCAGGTCGTTGTTGTAGGCGACCAGCTTGTCCCACACGTTCTTGGAGACCGCGCCGCCCGCGGAACTGCCCGCCCGGTGCGGGTCGAGCACGTCGACGCTCGCGGCACGCCCGGCGATCGCGGAGCGCAACCGGCCACCCGCGCGCGGCGGACCCTCCGGCGCTCCGGTCGATCCGTCGGTCCCGCAACCGGTGAGCACACCGATGCCGCCGAGCGCGACGAGGCCGGCAGCCCCGGCCCCGCGCAGCAATAACTCCCGGCGGCCCAGCGGCCGTCGAGATCCTGTGGAGTTGTCCATGCCATCCTCGTGGAGAGTCGTCCCGATGCATCCGACGCGGGTGTCCTGGCTCCCGGATCGACGCGCACCACCGGCCTTCCAACCCGGGCAGGTCGTGGCCATGAATCGGCGGATTGCTCCTCGGTGACAGTTGCGGGACAGCCCCGGATTCGCACCGGTGTTCCCCGCGTCGACGTTGGACGATACCGGCAGGCGCAGACGTGCGGGTTCCCCAACCACCGCGGCTGACCGTATGACGGGAGAGAAATGGCGGCTATCTGGGCGTGTCGCACAGCCATTCGACTCCCGTCGAATCCATTTCTCTATCGAGGGCCGAGAAATGGTGGTCGAGCGGGATCACTGCGAGCCGAGGCGGGGGTGTGTTAGGGGGCGAGCTGGATGCGTAGGACCGCGCCGCGTTCGGTGCCCGCGAGGAGTTCGCCGGGGCGGCCCGGTACGGCGACGAGCGACGTCATCGGTTCGGCCGAGAGGATGCGGCAGGGCTGGCCGTTCGGATCGATCCGGACGAGCTGGCCGGACAGCGCGGTCACGTAGACCGCGCCCGCATCGTCCACCAGCAAGTCGTCGGCGAAGTCGGGGACGCCGGGAAGCGCGGACGTGAGATCGGTGAGAACGGTGCGACGGTCCGGTTCGGTGACCGGGAAGCGCAGGACCCGTCCGAGCGGACCGCCGTTGGAGGTCAGGTACACCGTGCCGTCGTGCACGGCGATGCCGTTGGCGTTCAGCCTTGCCCGCTCGGTCCAGCCCGTGTCGACGACGCCGTCGCGGCCGATGCGGATCACGCCGGTCGCGGAGGCGACGTAGAGCGTGCCGTCGGCGTCGAAGGCCGCGCCGTTGGGCATGGTGAATCCGGACGCGAAGATCTCCGGGCGCGGTGCGTCGGCGGCCGGGTCGAAACGGACGACGCCACCGGGGCGAACGACGCTGGTCGGCGCGTCGCCGTAGACGGCGTACATCAGCCCGTCCGGTCCGAGCCGGACCGCGCCGGGAAACTCCACCGGGACCGTGGCCGTCAGCCGTCCCGCGTCGTCGTAGCGCTGCACCTCGTTGCGGTACAGCCGGGAAACCCACAGGTTGCCCTGCCCGTCGTAGGCCAGGTTCTCCGACCAGTCCAGCACCGGGACGGCGGCGGGCAGTGCGGTCGCCGACGTCGCGGGCGCGCAAGCGGGGGCTGGTTCCGCGGTCGCGTGCGGCGCGGCGGCTCCGGCGCAGGCCAGGGCGACGGCGAGCGCGGGAACGGCGCGGCGCAGGAGCGCGGGCAACTCGACGACGGACACCTGGGACCTCCTGATCGGCACCGCGAACGCGCGCAGTGTAACCGCCTGCTCACCGGGATGGTGAAGTCCCCTGAAATGCAGAAGGTTTGGCACTATCAGTGCATGCTCTACTTCGACGGCACGCGCGGCAGGCTGCACTATCGGCGCTGGACGGTCGACCACCCCGCGGCGGTGGCGATACTACTGCCCGGTATCGGCCAGCACAGCGGCCACTACCACCGGTTCGCCCGGTACCTACGGTCGATCGACGTCGAGGTGTGGGGACTGGACACCGCGGGCCACGGCCTCAGCGAAGGCGATCCCGCGCATCCCGGCACCCTCGCCGAGCTGGTCGCGGACGCGACCCGACTGGTGGATCTGGCGCGTGTCGAACTGCCGGACACGCCGTTGGTGTTGATGGGGCATTCGCTCGGTGCGGTCACCGTGCTCGGCATGCTCGGCGCCGCGGTACCGGACGCGAGCACGGCCACCGACCTCAATGCCGTCGAGGCGAACTTCCCGACCGTCCCGAGCATCGACCCTGGCACGCTGTCCGGTCTGGTGCTCTCGGCTGTTCCGCGCCGCGCACTCGGCAGCGGCCTGCCCGGCGCTCCCGGCACCCCGCTTCCGTCCGATCTTCCGATCCTGGCGGTGCACGGGACGGAGGACCGTCGCGCGCCGATCGATGCGATGCGGGTCTGGACTGCACGCCACGAATGGGTAGATTTACGCGAGTACGCCGACGCCGGGCACGATCTGCTGCACGAGCCGGTGCGCGCGCGGGTCGGCGTCGACATCGCGGACTGGATGCAGGGCGTCGTCGTGGGGTTGGCACGGCACGCGTGAACCGAGTACGGCCGCACGACGCGGCACGATGAGGAGACAAGGGGGACGGGGCGGTGCAACCACAGGACAGCGCGGTGCCGCAGGTCACGGCACTGAATCAAGCGGTCGACGAGGGCAGGCTCTGGATCGACGGCGTGCTGGTCGCCGACGGCGCGCACGAGCGGTGCGCACGACGCTACGAGCAGCTCGCCGACGAGGTCGAAGCGCAGATCGGAGTGCTGAGCGCGGCCGTATCGCTGCCCGGCTTCGGCGGTTTCGCTTCCGGTGACGCACTCCGGCGCGGTTTCGAGGACAAGGCCGAGGGCGCGATCGCGCGGCTGCGCGACTACGCCGACTCGGCGCGGGCGCTCGCCCAGACCTTCCGCGCCGCGGCGACGGCCTACACCGAGGCCGACACCGAACTCGCGGCCGCGGTGGCCAGGGTGGACGCGACGGGAGCCGCGCATGCGTGAGATTCCGTACCAGACCGAACGCGCGCCGCACACCCGCGTCGATCCGGCCTACGCGCCGAGCGTTGAGGTCTTCGACAACCTGACCCACCAGGAGATCCACGGCAAGGTGCAGCTGCTCGACCCGGCGGTGCTCAACGCCGGTCAGCAGGCTTGGCAGACCTCGGCGACCGGCCTGACCGAGTCGGTCGCGCAGGCGCACAACGAGATTCGCTCCACCATCGCCGACGGCTGGCGCGGCGGCGCGGCGCAGACCGCCGCCGACGCGGTGCGTGATTTCGAACAGCGCGGCCAGCAGCTCGCCGATGTGATGGCGGCGGTGGCGCAGCGGCTCGGCCAGGCGGGCGATGCCGCCGAGACGCTGCGGTCCGCGGTCGGTTCGCCGTCCGGCGCCGAGCCGGATCTCGCTGCGGCACTGCTCGATCCGAATCAGGCGACCGGCAACATCGCCACCCAGAAGACCACCGAGCACGACCGCCAAGACGTCGTGCAGGCCATGGACACCATCTACGCCAACGCGTTTCTGCAAAGCGGTTCGGGGGTTCCGGCATTCCCGGACGACGCGCCGATCGTCCCGACGGGCAGTACCCCGGGCGGCAGCGCGCCGGGCGCCGCGCTGGGCGCTCCGGTGAGTACGGTGGATGTCCCTGGAGCCCAATCTGTTTCGACGCTCACGTCGGTGCCGGTCGCGGAACCGGCGCGGGAGACCGAACCCGAACCCGAACCGGAGCAGGCCCCGGCCACCGACACGACACCCGCGACGGTGACCCCCGCGTCCGCCGGACCGCTCACCGCCCCGCCCGCCACCGACACGACGCCCGCCGCGGCCAAGCCCGTCACCGTCGCGACCGACGCGCCCACCGTCGCCGCCGCGGCAGCGACGCCGGATCGCGCACCGCGCCAAGGTCTTTCGGCGCCGGTGGTCGCGGCCTCCGCCGCGCTGCCCGGCGCGACCATGCCAGGCGGCGGCACGACGGCCGCCGAGGACGAGCGCAAGCGCGAGGAACGGCGCAGGGACGCCAACAGCGAGGCCGTCACCGGTATGGGCGCCGGCGCCGTCGGCGGGCTCATGGGCGGCGCGCTCGCCGCGGCCGACACCACCCGGCACGGTTCCAGCGTCGCGTCCAAGGCCGCGGCCGCCCGCGCCGAGGAGGAGGACGACGAGCTGCACTGGATCGACGACGAGCTGACCTTCCTCGAACCCGCGGACGAAACGGGCGAGCTGATCGGCGAACTCGATCCGACCACACCACCGGTCGTCGGCGAATGGACCGAGCTGGAGTGAACTGGACGCTGACACCGGACCAGTTCGCCATGGCCTGGGAACGCACCGACGGTGACCGTATCCCGTACCCGCTGGCCGTCCGGCTCTCGGCGCGCGATTCGGTGGAGCGGGCGGCCCAACTGCCCGCCCTGCACGCGTGGTGCGAGCGGACGCTGGACGCCGATCTGGAAGCCGCGCTGCGGTTGCTGACCCGGCCGACGGTGCGCATCGAGGTATTCGGCGAGCACCGACCGACCAACCGCGCCGCCGCCCCGGACGGCGAACAACTCACGGACACCGCCGAATTCGCCATCGGTATGTCAGCGGGACCGTCGACGGATGCCTACTCCGATTTCGCGAGTGACTCCGCCTCGGGGCGCCATGGCGGTGCCGGGTCCGGTGGCTCCTCGGCGGAGTTCGCCGGTACCTCCGGCGCCGAGTTCGGCAGTACCACCGACGCCAGGTTCGGCGGCTCCATGGGCGCGGGGTTCGATGGCCGTTCCGGCACCGGGTCCTACCGCCCCTCCGACGCAGAGTTCGGTGGCCCTTTCGGCATCGGGTCGAATGGCCCCTCCCACACCGGTTCCGACCGCACCTCCGGCGCTGGGTTCGACCACACCTCCGGCGCACCGGCCATCGGCGCCGTGCGACCCGTGCGCGTCCTCGGCGTCGCCTCGGGCAACGTCGCCGTCGTCGCCGCGCAACGCCCGGGGCCGACGCCCGACCGCGGCGGTGACATCCGGCTGTTCGTCGGCAGCCCGAAAAGCCTTCCCGCCCGGGTGATCTCGATGCTCCCGGAGAATCCGCCCGGCACCGCCGCCCGGCTCAGTTCACCACTGTCGCGGGTCAAGGAGGACAGCCGCGATCTGGTGACCGTTCCGGTCTCGGGTCCGTCCGCGCCCGCGCGGATTCGCCGCCTGCTCGCCAGCCCGCGGGACGGCATCGGCCAGATCGTGGTGTCGGTGCGCCGCGACGAAGAGCTGAAGCCGTTCGGGGTGCTGTGCTGGATCGACGTCGCCGAGGACGGTCGTTACGCGGTCCGCACCGGCGCCGACGTGCACATTGCGCCGGTGAACGCGGAGACCTTCGCCGCCCACCTGCGCCCGATGCTGGCCGCCGCCGAGAAGACCACCGCGCGATCCGAGCGGTGGTAGCGGCACGGCGCTGGTAGACCTGTAGCCGTGCCACTCTACGAATTCGAAGGCAAGCGGCCGCAGGTCGATCCGACCGCGTTCGTCGCGCCGACCGCGACGCTGATCGGTGACGTGCGGGTCGAGGCGGGCGCCTCGATCTGGTACGGCGCGGTGCTGCGCGCCGACCTCGCCCCGATCACCATCCGGGAACGCGCCAACATCCAGGACAACGCCGTGCTGCACGTTCCGCCGGACGTGCCGATGGAGATCGGTCCCGGCGCGACCATCGCGCACAGCGTGGTCTTCCACGGCGCGTCCGTCGGCGCGGAGGCGATCGTCGGCAACGGCACCACGGTGCTCGACCTCGCCAAGATCGGCGCGGGCAGCATGATCGCCGCGCATTCGCTGGTGGCGCCGGGCACCGAGATTCCCGACGGCGTGCTCGCGGCCGGTTCCCCCGCGGAGGTGAAGCGCCCGATCGAGGGCACCCAGGCGCAGATGTGGGTGCAGCTGAACCCGGGGTTCTACGCCGAACTCGCGCAGCGGCACCGCAAGGGCATCAGCGAAGTCGGCTGATCGGTTCCGCGACTCGACTCAGTTCGAACAACAGGACGACCCAGCCCAGCGCAAGGCCTCCGCTCGGTCCGACGACCCGGCCCAGTCCGAACAACCAGGCTCGGTTCGACGACTCGGACCAGCGCGAGGACTCCGCTCGGTCCGACCAGGCTCAGTTGTTCAGCAGATCGGTGACCTCGTGGTCGGCGAGCTGGTGGAAGTCCCGATAGGCGACCCCGACGCCGCCGAGGCTGCGCGGCACCAGCGGACACACCACCTCGTCGGCCTCGGCCTCCACCCGGCGGATCGCCTCGATGGACGACACCGGCACGCCGACGACGACGCGCGTCGGCTGGTGCAGGCGCGCGACCCGGCAGGCGACCACCACGGTCGCGCCGGTCGCCATCCCGTCGTCGACGATCACCACGGTCCGCCCGGCGATCGGCACCGGTTTCGCGTCGCCGCGCAGCACCTCCCTGCGCCGCTCCAGTTCCTCGCGCTCGGCCTCCTCGATGGCCGCGAGCCTGCGCTGGGTGACGCCGGTGTGCGCGAGCACGTCCGAGTTGAGCACCCGGACCCCGTCCTCGCCGATGGCGCCCATGGCCAGCTCCGGCTGCCACGGCACACCGAGCTTGCGCACCAGCAGGATGTCCAGATCGCCCCCGATGATCTCGCGCACCGCCGCGGCGACCGGGACACCGCCGCGGGGCAGACCGAGCACCAGCGGCTTCGACGCGCGCAGGTGTTCGAGCTGGGCACCCAGCGCGCGACCGGCGGCGGTCCGATCGGCGTAGATCATCGATTCGAACGCTACTCCGGTGCGCGCTCGGTGATCGCGAATCGGCGCAACGCCAGGCTCGGGTTGGCGGTCCGCACCGTCGCCAGGTGCGCGAGGTCTATGTCCGCGGTGAGCACGCCGGGTTCGTCGCCGAGTTCGGCGAGCACGCTGCCGGTCGGATCGACGATCATCGACGCGCCCGCGCCGCGCGGCGCGCACTGGTCGGCGGCAAGCACGTACACCGTGTTCTCGATGGCTCTTGCCCGCAGCAGCGTCGTCCACTGGTCCACCTTGGCGGGGCCGGGGATCCACTGCGCGGGCAATACCAGCGCCTGTGCGCCCGCGGCGGCGATGCGCCGGAAGCCCTCGGGGAAGCGCAGATCGAAGCAGGTCTGCACGCCGAAGCGCACGCCGTCGACCGCGAAGATCGGCGGCTCCTCGATCGCGCCTGGCTCGACCACGTTCGATTCCAGATAGCCGAAGGCGTCGTAGAGGTGCACCTTCCGATAACGCGTGACGAGTTCGCCGTCGGGCCCGAACACCAGCAGGGTGTTACGGATGCGGTCCGCGCCGGGAGCCACCTGCTCGACCATGCCCGCCACCAGATACACCGCGAATTCCCTGGCGATCGCGCCGAGCGCGGTGGCGAACGGGCCGGTCAGCGGCTCGGCCACGGCCACGACCCGTTCGTCGAGCCGGGTCACGGCAAACATCGAGTATTCGGGCGCGACCACCAACCGGGCGCCCCTGCTCGCGGCGGTCCCGACGTGCTCGCGCAGCGCGGCGAGGTTGGCCGCGGGGTCCTTTCCCGGGGCGAACTGGACGACCGCGACCTCCACGGAAGCAGCGGGCTGATCCTGATGTTCGGGCGCGTCGTTCAGTTGCATAGGTCTCACCGTATTGGCCCGGTGGCAGGGACGGCCACCGCCAGGCGGTAAACTGCTGGTCAATGAACACCAATGAGGTCGACAGCGTTCCTGGCGACAACGACAGGGACCCGGCTGGGAGCGAAGCGTCTTCCCCGGCTGCCGGCCCCTCCTTCGCCGACTTGGGTATCGATGACCGCATTCTGCGGGCCATCGCCGACGTGGGCTACGAATCGCCATCGCCGATCCAGTCGGCGACCATTCCGCCGCTGCTGGAGGGCGCCGACGTGGTCGGCCTCGCCCAGACCGGCACCGGCAAAACCGCCGCATTCGCGATCCCGATCCTGATGGGCTTGAAGGTCGAGGGCAGGCAGCCGCGCGCGCTCGTCCTCGCGCCGACCCGCGAGCTGGCCATCCAGGTCGCCGAGGCGTTCGGCCGCTACGCCGCGCATATGCCGGGCCTGCACGTGCTGCCGATCTACGGCGGTCAGAGCTACGGCGTGCAGCTGTCCGGTCTGCGCCGGGGCGCGCACGTCGTCGTCGGCACGCCGGGCCGTGTCATCGATCACCTGGAGAAGGGCACGCTCGACCTCTCCCAGCTCCAGTACCTGGTGCTGGACGAGGCCGACGAGATGCTCAAGATGGGCTTCCAGGAGGACGTCGAGCGGATTCTCGCCGAGACGCCAACCGACAAGCAGGTCGCGCTGTTCTCGGCCACCATGCCCTCGGCGATCCGCAAGATCTCCAAGCAGTACCTGCACGACCCGGTCGAGATCACGGTCAAGGCCAAGACCCAGACCAACACCAACATCACCCAGCGCTGGGTGCAGGTCTCGCACCAGCGCAAGCTGGACGCGCTGACCAGGGTCCTCGAGGTCGAGTCCTTCGAGGCGATGATCATCTTCGTGCGCACCAAGCAGGGCACCGAGGAGCTCGCCGAGAAGCTGCGCGCCCGCGGTTTCTCCGCCGCGGCGATCAACGGCGACATCGCGCAGAACCAGCGCGAGCGCACCATCGGCCAGCTCAAGTCCGGCGCGCTGGACATCCTGGTGGCCACCGACGTCGCCGCGCGCGGCCTGGACGTGGACCGCATCTCGCACGTGGTCAACTACGACATCCCGCACGACACCGAGTCCTACGTGCACCGCATCGGCCGCACCGGCCGCGCGGGCCGCAGCGGACAGGCGCTGCTGTTCGTCGCGCCGCGGGAACGTCATCTGCTCAAGGCGATCGAGCGCGCCACGCGCCACCCGCTCGAGGAGATGCAGCTGCCAAGCGTCGAGGACGTGAACGCGCAGCGCGTGGCGAAGTTCGGCGACGCGATCACCGAGAACCTGTCCTCGGCGAATCTGCCGCTGTTCCGCAAGCTGATCGAGGACTACGAGCGCGAGCACAACATCCCGCTCGTCGACATCGCCGCGGCTTTGGCGGTCGGCTCCTACGACGGCGACAACTTCTTCATGGAGCCGGAACCCGAGCCCGAGCGGCGCGAGCGCGTGCCGAGGGAACGGCCCGCCCGCCGGTTCGACGAGGAGCGCCCCGCGGCGTCGCACCACCGCGGCACCGGCGCGGAGCTGGCCACCTACCGGATCAGCGTCGGCAAGCGGCACCGCGTGGTGCCCGGCGCGATCGTCGGCGCCATCGCCAACGAGGGTGGTTTGCGACGCAGCGACTTCGGGCATATCAGCATTCGGCCGGACCACAGTCTGGTCGAGCTGCCCGCGCAGCTGCCCGCCGAGACACTGGAAGCCTTGCGGCGCACCAGGATCAGCGGCGTGCTCATCCAGTTGCAGCTGGACCAGGGCCCGCCATCGCACCGCTCGTTCACCCGGGGTCCGCGCCGCGACCGCGACGCGGGCAAGCGCCCGGAGCGCCGTAAGCCACGCTCCTGAGCCGGGCGGGTACGCCGAGGTCACGCGGGGCTAGCTAAGGTGTTGCCGACCGGCGCGCACGCCAGCGCGCCCGGTGCGGGTGTCCCGGCGAAGACACAGGAGGGGCGCGTTTGTTCGTGTTCGGTGATCGTGTCGTATGCGCCGCCGCTGATCTCGTGCGCGCGGCGCGCTGTGAATTCGCGTTGCTGCGTGCCCTCGACACCGAACTGGGCGCGCTTCCGGACGACATCGAGGCCGCTGCCGCGCGAACTTTCGCGGCCGAGCCGCACCGCGTCGACGATTCCCGCGAGCGCAGGCTCGCCGACTTCCGCGACCGCTACGGCAGCGGCATGGTCGAGATCCGCCAGCCGCCACAGAATCCGGACGATCCAGCGGGGCGGGTCGCGGCGCTGCGGGACGCGCACGAGCAGACCCTTGCCGCGCTGCGCGAAGGCGTGGCGGTGGTGCACAACGCCACCTTCTTCGACGGCGGGTTCGCGTGCTCGTGCGAGTACCTCGTCCGCGCGAGTCATCGGGTGCGCTACACCGTGCACGGCGCCGCCGCGACACCGTGGGCCCTGGTGGGCACGGCGCTCGAATCGGCCGCCTGCGCCGTGGCTTTGGACGCGAGCGGTGGCCTCGCCGCACCCACGGCCCGGCTGCATCTCGGCGCGGACAGTGCCGACCATCCGCTCACCGATCTGGTTCCGGTCTATCTGGCGCGGCGGCGGCGCGTCGAACGGATCGTGGAGGACAAGCTCGGCGAGCTGCTGCCCGTCCAGTGGGGCGATCCGCGGTATCTGGCCTGCGGCCGCTGCCCCACCTGCACGGCCGAGCTGACCGCGGCGCGCGATCTGCTCCTCGTCGCGGGGATGTCCCCCGCCGCGCGCGCCAGGCTGCGCGAGGCCGGGGTGAGCACCATCGACCGGCTCGGCGGGCTGGACGGCGCGGTGCAGGGACTGCCGCCGCGCACCGTGACCACGCTGCGCAGGCAGGCGGAAATCCAACGGCGCAGCGAGGATTCGGGCCGTCCCGCGCACACGCTCGTCGACGCGCTCGCGCTCGCCGGGCTGCCGCCCGCCACACCGGGCGATCTCTCGCTGACCGTCGACGCCGACGAGCGGGGACGCCTCGCGGCGATCGAGATCGGCGAGCCTGGCACCGTGCACCTGTCCTTGCGCGCGCCGTTCTCCGACGAGGACACCGACGAGGACGCGGCGTGGCGGGACGCGCTGAGCCGGGTGCTCGATCTGCTCGCTCGCCGGCGACGGACGTTCCCGGACATGCGCGTCTACCACTACACCTCGGAGGTGCGTTCGGCGCTGCTGCGCTGGACCGGGGAGTCGGGCGTCGGCGAGGAGATCGCCGACGATTTGCTGCGCGACGGTGTGCTGGTCGACCTGTATCCGATCGTGCGCAACGCGCTGCTGGTCGGCGAGGACTCGTACGGGCTGGATCGGCTGCGGCGCCTGCTGCCCGATGCGGGCGCGCCGGAACCCGCCTGCGTCACGGTGCTTCGGCTACGCGACTGGCTGCTGGAACTGGCCGACGAGCACACCGATCCCATGGCGCGCGCCGACCGGTATCCGACGCCGGAACCGACACAGCTGGCGCCCATGTCCGGCCCGTCCTCGGTGGAGGCCGCGCTCGCGGAATACGCCGCGGCCCAGGGGAATCCGGGCCATCCCGCGGCGCTGATGGCGGCGGCGCTCGGCTACCACCGGCGCGAACGTCAGCCGCTGTGGTACTCGCACGCCGACCGCCTCAGCCACCCCGTGCACGAATGGCCGGACGCGTCCGGCGTGCTGATCGCCGACTGGGGCACCGTGGACACCAAGTGGCACCACAGCCCCAACCGCCCGTCCATGCGCAGGTATCTGACGCTGACCGGCCGGATCGGCACCGGCCGCGACGGCGGCGGCGCGGCCGCCCTCGCGCCGGGCGCGACCGTGTACACCTACTACGACCACCCGGTAGCCGCGGGCATGCGCACCGCGGTCGGCAAGCGCGGCACCGCGACGGCGACGGTGCTCGGCTGCGCGGTGGACGCCGACTTCGACGACACGGTCCGGCTGGAGGAACTCCTACCGGACGGCTGCGAACCCTACGACGACCTACCCATCGCCATCGCGCCGGGACTTCCCGCCTGGGACGAGAACGCCGAGGCCGCCATGGAATCGGCCGCGCAGCGGCTGCTGGTGACGCTGCCGGAGATCCCCGACTGCGCGCTGTTCGACATCCTGGCCCGGCGCGCGCCGCGCCTGCGCGGGGACGCGTCGCTGCCCGAGGTGCACGGCGACCACGCCGCCGCCATCACCGCGGCCACCCGCGAATTGGACGAGTCCTATTTGGTGGTGCAGAGCCCGTCGGGGACCGGGAAGAACTCCACCGTCGCACGGGTGCTGGAACGGCTCGTCGTGCGGAACAAGTGGCGTATCGGTGTTGTGGCGCAAGCGCATTCGACGGTGGAGAGCCTGCTGGACGCGATCGTCGCTGTCGGCGTGCTTCCGGAGTTGGTGGCGAAGAAGGACGCCGAGGCGGTGGCGCCGGAGTGGGCGGTGATCGACGGCGCCCGCTATCCGCGGTTCCTGGACAACGCCGTGAACGGGTGCGTCATCGGCGGGCTCGCCGCCGATTTCGCCGACGATGCCGTGGTTCCCGCGGACAGCCTGGACCTGCTGGTGATCGCGGACGCGGGCCGGTTCCCGTTGGCGGAGACCGCGACGGTGGCGGGCAGTGCGCGCAATCTGCTGCTGCTCGGCGATCCGCAGCCCACCGGCGCGCGCAGCGCGCATCCCGGGCCGGTGGGCGAATCGGTCCTCGGCTGGTTGCTCGCCGGCCGCCACACCGTCCCGCCTGAGCGCGGGTACCTGCTGGACCGCACCTGGCGGATGCATCCCCGGGTGTGCGAGCCGATCTCCCGGCTGTTCTACGACGGCAGGTTGCGCTCCAACGAAACCGTTACGCTGGCAAGGCAACTCGACGGCGTCGAGCCGGGGATCGGCACCGTCCTCGTCGATCACTACGGCGATGCCACCGAATCGGCGGCCGAGGCACGCGAGGTGGTGCGCCAGGTGCGCGCCCTGCTCGGCCTGCCGTGGACGATGGGCGCGACCACCCGGCGGCTGCACCCGCACGACATCTTCGTCGTCGCGCCGTACGGCGCGCAGGTCGGCCGGATCCGAACCATGCTGGCGCGCGCCAAGATCGAGGACGTGCTCGTCGGCACCGTCGACCGTTTCCGCGGCAGGGAGGCCGCGGTGGTGCTGCTGTCGATGACCACGTCGAGCCCGGCCGACGCCCCGCACGGCATGTCGTTCCTGTTGTCGCCCAACCTGGTTCGCGCGGCCGTGTCGCGGGCCATGTGGCGCGCGGTGATCATCCGCTCGCCGCTGCTCACCGAGTACCTGCCCGCCGCGCCGGACGACCTACCCGACCTGGCGCGGTTCCTGCAATTGAGCTGAAACGCGCCCGGGCTCAGCCGAAGTTCTTGCCTTCGCCGCGGTAGGTGGGCACGCTACGGCGACTGCCGTCCGCCTCGACGAGGTGTACCCGATCGAACCGCTCGCACAGTTCACCGGCCTTGGCGTGCCGGAACCACACCCGGTCGCCGATGCGCAGTTCGGACGCGGCGGACAGCGGCGTCTGCACCTCGCCGGCACCCTCGGTGCCGATCAGACGTAACCCGCTGGGCCACACCGGTTTCGGCACCCGGGACGCGCCGGTCGGACCGGAGGCGATGTAGCCGCCCGCGAACACCGTCGCGATGGACGGCGTCGGCTTGCGCAGCACCGGGGTCGCGAAGAACAGGGCGGGCCGCGGGGTGAAGGCGCGGTAGTGATCGAACAGCGTCGGCACGTAGAGCCCCGAACCCGCGGTCGCCTCGGTGACATCCGGATCGGCGATGCTGACCTCGATGGAACCGGTGCCGCCGCTGTTGACGATCTCCAACTTGCCGACCACCGAGCGCACCGCCTCGAGCACCCGCGCCCTGCGCTTGGCGATCTCGGCGGCCGAGGCCCGCTTGACCAGCCGCACCGCGACATTGCTGTCGGGCAAGCCGGCGATCTGCGCCTCGTAGGTCATCACGCCGACCACCTCGAAGCCGCGGTCGAGCGCGGCACGGCCCAGCGCGGCGGCTTGTTCGGGGGTGCGGATCGGTGAGCGGCGCACGCCTAAGTGCAGCGGTCCGATCCGCAGCGACGCGTCCACGTCCAGGCAGACGCGTGGCCGCACCCGGTCGGTGCCGACGGCAGCGCGGATCAGGTCGAGCTGGTCGACGTCGTCGATCATGAGGGTGATCGCGCCGAGCAAGGTGTCGTCGGCGGCCAGGTCGGCGAGAGCAGCGCGGTCGACGGTCGGGTAGCCGAGCAGGATGTCGCGGGCGCCGAGACCGGCCAGCCAGAGCGCCTCGCGCAGGGAGTAGGACATGATGCCCGCGAAGCCGTCGGCGGCGGTCAGATCACCGCCGAGTACGGCTTCCAGGACGGCGCGGCAGCGCACGGATTTGCTGGCGACCCGGATCGGGACGCCGTTCGCGCGGCGGACCAGATCGGCGGCATTGGCGCGCAGCGCGGTCAGATCGAGCGCGGCCAGCGGCGGGTCGAGGTCGGCGGTGGCGGCGTGCAGTCCGGCGATCGGCGATGTCTCGCTCACCCGGACAACTCAACCACCAAACTGGTCACACGTCCAGTATTGGTCGAGTCAGACTTCGGCGGCCCGGGTGGCCAACCCGCTCACCAGGTCGTCCGATACCACCAGGGTCGTCTCGTCGTTGCAGTCGGCCAGCCAGCGCAGCACGGCGCCCTGCAGGACCGACACCACGTAGGTGGCGATGTCGTCCACCGGTTCCAGCCACTGGGTCCCCGAGCGATCGGCGCAGAGCCGCAGGAAGTTGCCGACCTCGGCGTCCATCTCGCGGAACATGGCCGCGGCGACCGGATCGGGTTCGGGTTCGGGCCGGACCTCCCAGTGCTCGCGCAGCGTCTGCACGGTCGCCTCGTAGGCACGGATCTGTTTGGTCGGCGCCGCCTTGACCAGCGGCCAGTACGCGGTGACACCGGCGTGCAACAGCACCCGCAGTGCCCGCACTCCGGTGATATCGAGCGAGGCGGCCGCTTTCTCCACGGCCTCGCAGATCGTCGGCCGCAACCGACTCTCCACTGTTTCTCCACGTGCGCTCAACGACGACTCCCTCGGCGAAAGAACTCGCGCACCTCCGATGGCGCGACTCGCTGAACTTTGGCGAGCTGCCAGAAATCCCCAGGCTGCCCGGTCCAACGTTCATCAATGGTAGAGGGTTTTCGGGGTTTGAGAACGGGTTCAGCGGGTATTCCAGACTGAAAGAATGTTTTGTTACCCAAACGGAATGACTCTGCAACGCTGCAGTGTCCCCACCAATCGGCGTTCCTGGGCGACTCCCGGACCCTCGCGGCCGGAAGACACACAATGTTTCACCTTACGGTCCGCGACGCCGCACCTGCCGCCACTGTGGCAAAGCGCACAATAGCGCCGTAGAACCGGTTCATCCGGGTGTTCGGCTTTCGATCCGGGAACGACACCGCCCCTCTACAGGCGGCCGATAGCCTGGATCGGTGACTCTCCCGCCTCCCGCCGATCAGTTCTTCCTCTCCGGCACGTTCAACTTCCGCGACACCGGCGGCCTGCGCACGGCCGACGGCGCCAAGGTGCGCCCCGGTGTGCTGCTTCGTTCGGCGCAGCTCAGCGGCCTCGACGCGGACGGCCACCGCACGCTGCGCGAACTCGGCGTCAGCGAGGTCTTCGACCTGCGCGGCGTGCGGGAGATCGACCACATGGGCCACGACAACCTGCCCGACGGCGTGCGGCGCAGCGTGACGCCCTTCGACTCGCGGATGGGCGAGGCTCCGCCGCACGAGTCGCGCACCGGCTCCGCGTTCGACCACATGCTCGAGGTCTACCGCGAGTTCCCCGCGCTGCCGGAGGCGAACTCGGCGATCGTCTCGATCGCGGAGTCCATCGTGCGCGGGGACGGCGCGGTGCTGGTGCACTGCGCCGCGGGCAAGGATCGCACCGGCTGGGCGGTGGCGACGCTGCTCCGCGCGGTGGGCGTCGTCGAGGAGGACGTGCTCGCCGACTACCTGCTCAGCAACGAGGCCGTCGAGCCGCTGCGCGCGTTGATCGAGCCCACCCTGCCGCCTGGCGCGAGCTTCTCCGAAGACCTGCTCGGCGTGCGCGAGGAATACCTGGGCGAGTCGCTGGAATCGGTACGGCAACTGCACGGTGACTTCGACCGCTACCTCGATGTCGTCGGGCTGACGCCCGAGCTGCGCGCGCGGTTGCGCGACCGGATGCTGGAATAGTCCCCTGCTCGGTCGGACCAGCCGACGGCTCAGGCGATTTCGCGCCGGACGAGGCCGTGCGCGTCGATCGACACCTGGTCGCCGGTGTGGAACCAGCTGCCCGTGAACCGGTGCGCGGTGGTCTCCGGGTCGTTCCAGTACCGCCGGGTGACATTCGGTCCGCGACAGAGCAATTCGCCATGTCCGGCTCCGGCCTGCGGACCCCAGAGCGCCAATTCGGTACCGCCGAACGGGAATCCGAGGATCCGGCCCGCGTCGGCGGGGGTCTCGGTGTCGTCCACGGCGAGGCCGATGCCGCTCGTCTCGGTGGCGCCCCACACCGACCAGTGCCTGGCCGAGGGGAACGCGTCGCGCAGCGCGGCGGCCAGACCGCTCGCGGTCCGTTCGGCGCGATGCCCCGCGCTGCTGACCCGGCTGATGCCCTCGGTGGGCACGCCGTCGGCGCGCAGCGCGGCAAGCTCGGGAAGCAGGCCCGCGAAGATGCGCGGCGTGCCCGAGACCATGTCGATCCGTTCGGCCACAATGGCTTCGGCGAGGTCGCGGCCGTCCGGGGCGAGCACCACGGTGCCGCCGACGGCGAAGGTGGGCAGCAGCTGGTCGACGCATCCGCTGGCGTGCGCCAGCGGCGGAAGCACCAGATTGCGCACACCGTCGGTGGGCAGGTCCAGCGCGGCGACCACCGAGCGGACCGCCGAGAGCAGGTTCTCGTTGGTCAGTTCGACGCCCTTGCGGGTGCCGCTGGTGTAGCAGAGCAGGGCGAGATCGTTGAGCGCCGCGCCGTCGTCGATGAACGCGGCGCCGTCGGGCAGCTCCACCTCACCGCCGCGGGCGCCGCGACCGAATACGAAATCCGCCTTGCTGTCGGCGATCACCTGCTCGGCCACCTTCGCGGGAAGCCCGTCGTGCACCAGCACCGGCACCGCGCCGCTGAGCAGCGCCCCGAGGAACGCCTGCACCCAGCGCGCGCCCGCTGGCATGTGGATGGCAACCCGGTCGCCGTAGCCGACGCCGTGTTCCTGCAGGCCACCTGCGATGCGCGAGGCCGAGTGCCACAGCTCCCGGTAGGTGAGCCGGGGCCCACCGAGCTCGACGACCGCCTCGCGCGCCGCGAAGGCGTGCACCTGTAGATCGAGCAGCTCGGTGAGCGCCGGGGTGAGGTTGCCGTAGCGCAGCACGCCGTCCGCGCCGCGAGCCAGCGGGTTTCCACACGCGGGCGAGTTCGTCAAGGGGTATTCGACCAAGAGCTGCGACATTTGTCCTCCGCGCGATGCCTTTAGCTGCCAGGCACCTGCGACTATATGACGCGGATCACAATTTCGCGGGAATAGTCGAATTACCGTGTCCCCGCCGTCACCGGCCGGTGTACGTCGCCTTGCCCGGTCCGACCTCGAGGAAGCTGCGCACCGCGCCACGCAGATCGTCGGTGGCGAAGAGTTCGCCGGACACCTCGGGGGTCACCGAATCGGCGTGCGCCACACCGCCGGAGCGCCAGGCCTCGACGATCCGCTTGGTCGCCGCGTGCGCCTTGGTCGGGCCCTGCGCCAGCCGGTGCGCGAGCTCCCGCGCCGCACCGTCCACGTCCTCGTGCACGCCGTTGACCACACCCCACTCGGCCATGGTCGCCGCGTCGTAGAGATCGCCGGTCATCACGAATTCCCGCGCCCGACCCGACCCGGCGCGCTCGGCGAGCCGCTGCGGGCCGCCCATCGACGGTGTCAGCCCGACCACCGTCTCCACCAGGCCGAACTTCGCCTTCGGCGCGGCAAGGATGATGTCGCAGGCCAGCGCGATCTCGAAAGCGGCGGTCAGGGTGAGGCCGTGCGCGGCGAACAGCACAGGGCAGGGCAACGCTTCCAGCGGATGGATGATCCGCGCGAACAGCGAACGCCACAGCTCGGCGCCCTGCTCGGTGGTCAGACCCTCGAAGACGTGCACGTCGACGCCGCCGGAGACCACCTTGCCCTCCGCGCGCAGCAACAGCGCGCGCGGCGGATTCGCGCTCAGGTCGGCGATGTCCTGCACCAGCGCGTCGAACATCGCCTGGTCGAAGAGGTTCAGCGGCGGATGGGCCAGCGTCAGGACGGCGACCTCCGCGCCGCCGTCGGTGCTTTCCCGTTCCAGCCGAGTGGGCTTCGTATCGCTCATGCCTGCGCCTCGCTAGCGCTCGGCTCCGGCATGCGCGATGCACGCTGAAACATGATTCGCTCACTTCGTTCGCTCATTGGGTCAGCCTAAGTCCTGAATCTGCCAGACTGAGCAGGTGACCAAGGCGGCATCGGAAAGCGGTTCGTACGTCGAACCGGGTGAGTTCAAGCGGGACACCAACTACATCACGACCCGCGTCACGGCCGACGGACGCGACGGTTATCCGGTGGAGCCGGGCCGGTATCGGCTGGTCGCGGCGCGCGCGTGCCCGTGGGCCAATCGCACGCTCATCGTGCGCAGGCTGCTCGGCCTGGAGGACGTGCTTTCGCTCGGCCTGTGCGGTCCCACCCACGACAAGCTGAGCTGGACCTTCGATCTCGATCCCGGCGGCGTGGACCCGGTGCTCGGCATCCCGCGACTGCGCGACGCGTACCTGGCCCGGTTCCCCGACTACCCGCGCGGCATCACCGTCCCGGCGCTGGTCGACATTCCGACCGGTCAGGTGGTCACCAACGACTACGCCAGGATCACGCTGGACTTCTCCACCGAATGGACCAAGTTCCACCGGGAAGGCGCGCCCCAGCTGTACCCCGAGTCGCTGCGGGCCGAGATCGACGAGGTCAACGACGTCGTCTTCCGCGACGTGAACAACGGCGTCTACCGCTGCGGCTTCGCAGGCGCCCAGGACGCCTACGAGGCGGCCTACGACCGGCTCTTCGCGCGGCTGGACTGGCTCTCGGATCGCCTTGCCGGACAACGCTTCCTGGTCGGCGACACCATCACCGAGGCGGACGTGCGGCTGTTCACCACGCTGGTCCGCTTCGACGCCGTCTACCACGGACACTTCAAGTGCAACAGGCAGAAGCTGAGCGAGATGCCGGTGCTGTGGGCCTACGCCCGCGACCTGTACCAAACCCCCGGTTTCGGCGACACCATCGACTTCGCCCAGATCAAGACGCACTACTACGTGGTGCACACCGACATCAACCCGACGAAGGTGGTCCCGAAGGGGCCCGACCCGATCAATTGGCTGACCCCGCACGGCCGCGACGAGCTGGGAGGGAGGCCGTTCGGCGAGGGCACCCCGCCGCCACCGCCGCCGCTGTCGGAGCGGGTGCCCGCCCTGCGCGGCCCGGCCTAGGCCGAGCCTGTCCCGGAACCCGCACGTGGCCGGAGCGAGGGCGGACGCCGAGGCCGTCGTTTCGGGTGGCGCGCCACGGGAACCCGGAACACGAGCCGGTTCGTTGTCGTGTTGGGCCGACGATGGTTCGGTGCCATAGAGTTCTGGCAGCGAAGGCTGAGACTTAAGGGGTGTTGCCGATGCGGCACAGCGGGTTCGAGAAGACCGTGGTCGCCTTGCTCGAGAACGGGTCGAAGCTGCAGGCGCCCGCGGTCGAGAAGTACATCGATCGGATCAGGCGCGCGCACCCCGACGAGACCCCGGCGCAGATCCTCGCCAGGATCGAGCGCCAGTACCTGCTCGCGGTGACCGGCAGCGGCACCGCGGCGGGCGCGACCGCGGCCATGCCCGGCGTCGGCACGGTCGCCTCGCTGGCCACCATCACCGCGGAGACGGCGTTCTTCCTGGAAGCCTCGGCGCTGTACACGCTGGCGATCGCCGCGGTGCACGGCGTCGCGCCGGAGGCCAAAGAGCAGCGCAGGGCACTGGTGCTGGCCGTGGTACTCGGCGATTCCGGCATGGAGATCGTGGAGCGCTCGGTCGGGCGGTCGGCCAAGAACTGGGGCACCCTGCTCGCCAACCGCGTGCCCGGCCTGTCCGGCATGAACGACACGCTGATGAAGCGGTTCATCGTGCGGTTCCTCACCAAGCGGATGGCGCTGATGGCGGGCAAGGTGATCCCGATGGGCATCGGCGCGGTGATCGGCGGCGTCGGCAACAGGGCCCTCGGCAAGACCACGGTGCACAACGCGCAGAAGGCCTTCGGGCCCGCGCCGGCCTTCTGGCCGATCAACCGGCAGCTCGTCGTCGAGGCCGATCCGCTGCCCGCGCTCGACGCCACCCCGCCACGCTTCCCCGCCGACCCGAAATGACCCAAGCCACAACGTCTTTGGTCGTTCGCGGCCTGAGCAAGCGGTACGAGCTCGGTTCGGCCGTCGAGAACGTCGGCTTCAGCGTTTTCGCAGGGAGCACCGCGGCACTGGTCGGTCCGGCGGGCTCGGGCAAGACCACCATTCTGCGGATCCTGCTCGGTCTGCTCGAACCGTCCTCGGGTAGCGCGGAGATCACCGCGTCGCCGGTGGGCGGGATGCTCGCGCCGCGCGGACTGCATCCGGGGCGCGCCGCCCGCGACCACCTGCTGGTGTACGCGGCCGCGGCCGGAGTTCCGGACGCGCGGGTCGACGCGGTGCTCGAGGCGGTCGGCATGAAGGAGGCGGCGCGCGTCAAGGCGGGCGCGCTCTCGATCGGTCAGCAGACCAGGCTGGCGCTGGCGACCGCGTTGCTCACCGATCCGGCGGTGCTGATCCTGGACGAGCCGACCGAGGGACTCGATCCCGCCGAACGCGGCTGGCTGCACGACTTCCTGCGCAGGCACACCCGCCGCGGCGGCACGGTGCTGCTGTCCAGCGCGAGCCTCGCCTCCGTGGTGGCGATGGCCGATCAGCTGATCGTGGTGAGCGAGGGTTCGGTGGTCTACCAGGGCACGCCCGCGAAACTGCGCCGCAATCACCCCGACCGGCTGGTGGTCGCCGCGTCCACCCCGGTGGCGCTGGCCACGATGCTCGCCGCGCGCGGCTACACCGACGCGGTCATCCGCCCGGACGGGCGGCTCGCGGTGGCCGAGGCGAGCGAGGCCGAGATCGCCGACGCGGCCAAGGCCGCCGGTGTGCGGCTGGACAACGTCACACCCGATCCGATCCACCCCGACCGGGTCCTCGCCTCTCTGACGAAACCGAGCAAGACCGCGGCGCCGATGTTCCCGCCGCCCGCGGCGCACGCACCCCATCCGCAGCCGACGCCCTACGGGATTCCGCGATGATCACTCTGCCACCGGACCTGGTGCCGCCGGTCAACTCCGAGGTCCGCAAGGTCTACACGCTGCGCTGGTGCCTGGCGCTCGGGGTGACGCTGCCCGCCGTCGCGCTGGTCGCCGCGACGGTGACCGCGCTGATGGCCGGGCCCGCGGACCCGAAATCCGCGCTGGCCACCGGGGCCGCGACCATCGGGCTGTATCTCGCGTTGGCCGCGACGATCCTGGCCGCCGCCGTGTTCGGCGCCGCGGGGGCGGGCGGCGAGTTCCGCTATCGGAGCATGCCGGTGACCTCGCTGTTCACCGCGGACCGCGATCGGCTCGCGGCGGCCAAGCTGCTGGTCACCGGCGCGTCCACGCTGGCGGTCGCGGTGCTGGTCGAGGTCTGCGCGTTCGCCTGCCTGGTGGCGTTCGGCCGGGGCAAGTTCGAATTCGGCACCCGATTGCTCGCGGTCTTGGGCACCGGTCTGCTCGCCGCGGTCTGCTGGTCGCTGCTCGGCGCCGGACTCGGGCTGCTGCTGCGCCAATCCACCGGCGCGGTCGCGCTGATCCTCGGCTGGCTGCTCGTCGTCGAACCGCTGATCTGGTTGGTGGCCAACGGGATCGGGCTCGGTGGCGTGGTCACCCTGCTGCCGGGGTCGGCGACCATCGCCACCGTGGCCGTCGGCTCCTTCCCCGACAGCGACATCCTGGCCCCGACCCCGGCCGCCTTCGTCGTCCTACTGCTATGGACGATCGGAATCGCCGGCGCGGGCTGGTGGCAGCTGCGCAGCCGGGATATGTGAGACCCGGCCGTCACCCGAGGGCGCGACCCCGCGCCCGCCGCGCAGCATCCGGAGAATCTCCCCGACGCCGTGCTCGATCTGGTGCAGTCGCGAATCCATCCCGTCGAACCGCGAATCCATCCCGTCCAGCCGCGCATCGATCCCGTCGAACCGCGAATCCATTCCGTCCAGCCGCGCATCGATCCCGTCGAACCGCGAATCCATTCCGTCGAACCGCGAATCCATTCCGTCCAGCCGCGTATCGATCCCGTCGAGCCGGGTCTCGATCTTGCCGAATCGCTTGTCGACCTTGCGGAATCCGTGGTGCACCTGGCGTTGCAGTTCGCCGACCTGTTCGTAGACATCGTCGACGTCGTGCCGGAGTTGGTGAAAGCGTCGTGAGAAATCCCCCTGCGTTGTCATGGCGGCGAGATTAGATCCGCGCTCGAGGACACGCCAAGGCCGGTGGGCAGACTCCGGGAACAAGCGGTGTGTCGCCGCGCGTCGTTACCTTCGAAGGCGTACCTCCGCCTTCGCTCCGGCCATGCGCGGGCAGAGGACGGAGTTCGCCCGGGAGCGCCCACCACACGTGCCTCCGGGCCACGCGCAGATTTTCGGGGAGATGAGGAACGGACGGTGAACAGCGCAATTGACTGAGCAGAGCACGACGGGGCGGGGCTGGATACGGCGGCTGTGGGCCGAGAGCCGGTCGCATCCCGGCACCATCGCGGGCGTCGCGGCGGCGGTGCTGGCGGGTGCGCTGGTGGAGGTGGCAGCGCCGCTGCTGACCAAGCGCGCCGTCGACGCGGCCGGTGTCGGCGACACCGAGGTGATCGGCGTGATCGCCGCGCTGCTCGCCTTGCTCGCCGCCGGGCGGTTCGCCGCCGCGTTCGGCAGGCGGCTGCTCGCGGGCCGTCTCTCGCTCGATGTCCAGCACGGCCTGCGGGTGCGGTTGCTCGGTTCGCTGCAGCGACTGGACGGCGCTGGTCAGGACGCGCTGCGCACCGGTCAGGTGGTCTCCCGCTCGATCACGGACCTGCAGCTGGTGCAGGGTCTGCTGGCGATGGTGCCGCTCTCCGGTATGGCGCTGTTGCAGTTCCTGCTCGCGGCCGGGGTGATGCTGTGGCTCTCGCCGCCGCTGGCGGTGGTCGCGCTGCTCGTGGTGCCCGGCATCGCCGCCGTGGTCTATCGAATGCGGCCGCGACTGTTCGCGGCGACCTGGTCGGCGCAGCAGCGGGCCGCCGACCTGGCCCAGCACGTCGAGGAGACGGTCACCGGGGTGCGGGTGGTCAAGGGCTTCGGGCAGGAGGCCCGGATGGTCGACGTGCTGGAAGGGCACGCCCGCAGGCTCTTCGCCGAACGCATGCGCGCGGCCAGGGTGGACTCCCGCTTCGCGCCGGTGGTCGCGGCGATACCGCAGGCCGGGCTGGTCGGCGTGATCGCGTTCGGCGGCTGGCTGGCGCTGCGTGGCTCCATCGGGCTCGGCACCTTCCTCGCCTTCGCCGCCTACGTCGCGACCATGACATCGGCGACCCGCGCCATGTCGTCGGTGGTCATCCTCGCGCAGCTGACCCGCGCCGCCGCCGAGCGCGTCTTCCAGGTCATCGACGCCGCGCCGGTGATCGCCGATCCGCCGGTGCCCGCCGCGCTGCCGGACGGCCCGCTCGGTGTCGAGATCGATTCGCTCACTTTCGGTTTCGATCCGGACCTGCCGATCCTGCGCGATCTCGACCTCACTGTGCGCCCCGGCGAGACGGTCGCGATCATCGGACCCGCAGGGTCGGGCAAGACGACGCTCTCGCTGCTGCTGCCGCGCTTCTACGCGCCCGACTCCGGGCGCATCCGGCTCTTCGGCGACGGACCCGACGCCGGGAAACCGGTCGACATCGCCGACGTGGCCGCCGCCGACCTGCGCGCCGCCGTCGGCGTGGTGTTCGACGATCCGTTCCTGTTCTCCGACACCATCGCCGCCAACATCGCCCTCGGCAGCCCGGACGCCACCGACGCGGAGATCAGGCAGGCCGCCAAGCTGGCCGCCGCCGACGACTTCATCGGCGAACTGCCCGATGGATACGACACCGTCGTCGGCGAGCGCGGGCTCACCCTCTCCGGTGGTCAGCGGCAGCGCATCGCGCTGGCCAGGGTGCTGCTGGCCCGTCCGCGCATCCTGGTGCTGGACGATGCCACCTCCGCGGTGGACGCGGTCACCGAGGCCGCCATCTTCGACACCTTGCCCGACCGCGGCGGCCGGACGACGATCATCCTGGCGCACCGCGAGTCGACGCTGGCCCACGCCGACCGGGTCGTCCGACTGCCCGCGCCCGCCCACCGGCCGGTGTCCGCGACGATCGAACCCGAGGAGCCGACCAGAGCGCCGCGCGCCACCGGTCGGGCAGGCGGCTTCGGTGCGGCGGCCGCGGACCTGGCCGAAACACCCGAGCTGCGCCGGACCATCGAGGAACTCCCGCCCGCCACCGAGGAACCGGGCCTCGACGACCGTGCGCTGCGCGAACCCGACCCCGGCTTCCGGCTGACGCGACTGATGCGCCCGGTGCGGTGGCTGGTGCTGACGGTGGTGAGCCTGCTCGCGCTGGACGCGCTCGTCGGCGTGGCCTTCCCCGCGCTGGTGCGCTACGCCATCGATTCGGGCGTCACCGCCGGACAGTCCGACGCGCTCCTGCGGGCCGCTGCGCTCGGCGTCGCGCTGCTCGTGGCGGGCTTCGCGGTCGGCGCGGCGACCATCGTGCTCACCGCGCGCACCGGCGAACGCGTCCTCTACGGCCTTCGCGTGCGCAGTTACGCGCATCTGCAACGGCTCGGCCTCGACTACTACGAGCGGGAACTGTCCGGCCGGATCATGACCAGGATGACCACCGACGTGGACGCGCTGTCCAGCTTCCTGCAGACCGGCGTGGCGACCACCCTCATCGGCGCGCTCACCTTGCTCGGCATCGCGGTGGCGCTGCTGGTCATCGACCTCTCCCTCGCGGTGGTCGCGCTGCTCGCCCTGCCGCCGCTGGTCGTGGCGACGGTGATCTTCCGGCGCTTCTCCTCGACGGCCTACACGGTCTCGCGGGAACGCGTGTCCACGGTGAACGCCGACTTCCAGGAGAACGTCACGGGCCTGCGCGCGGTGCAGGCCAACCGCCACGAACCCCGCGCGGCGCGGCGGTTCGCCGAATACTCCGAGCGCTACCGCAACTCCAGGATGCGGGCGCAGCGGGCGATCGCGCTGTACTTCGCCTTCGTCATCGCCTGGGCCGACCTTGCGCTGGCCGCGGTGGTGTTCGTCGGCGCGCGGGAGGTCGCCGTCGGCGCGACCAGCGCGGGCACGCTTGTCGCCTTCGTGCTGTATCTCGAGCTGCTGTTCGGTCCGATCATGCAGTTGTCGCAGGTCTTCGACGGCTACCAGCAGGCAAGGGTAGGGCTGCGCCGCATCGGCGAGCTGCTGCGCACGCCGTCCTCGATCGCCGCTGATCCGCCGGACGCGGTGGCGATCCCCGACGGCCTGCGCGGCGAGGTCGTGCTCGATCATGTGCGCTTCCGCTATCCGGGAACCGAGACTCCGGCACTGGACGACGTCGAGCTGCGCATTCCGGCCGGGTCGACGCTGGCGCTGGTCGGGCCGACGGGCGCGGGCAAGTCGACGATCGTCAAGCTGCTCGCCCGCCTCTACGACCTACCGCGCGCACCACTCGACGCCGACTCGCCCGCCGACGGCGCGGACGCCGAGCCGAGCGACGCCGAGCCGGTCCGCGCGAAGTCCGGCGCGGGCGAGGTCTACACCGGAGCGATCGTCGTCGACGGTGTAGACCTCCGCGATTACCGCCTCGCCGACTACCGTTCCCGGCTCGGCATCGTCCCCCAAGAAGCTCACCTCTTCACCGGCGACGTCGCCAGCAACATTGCATTCGGACAACCATCCGCAACACCGGAACAGATCCGCGACGCGGCGGCGGCGGTCGGTGCGGCCGACATGATCGCCGCGCTACCCCTCGGACTGCGGCAACCGGTCGGCGAACGCGGCCGCGGACTGTCGGCAGGCCAACGTCAGTTGATCGCCCTCGCCCGTGCCGAACTGGTCCGTCCAGACCTGTTGCTGCTTGACGAGGCCACCGCGACGCTCGACCCGGAAACCGAGTCGTCGGTGCTGGTAGCGAGCAGATCGCTGGCCCGTGGCCGCACCACGGTCGTCGTCGCGCACCGGCTCGGCACGGCCGCGCGCGCCGATCGGATCGCGGTCGTCGAGCGGGGACGGATCACGGAATTCGGGACGCACGCCGACCTGGTCGCGGCGGGCGGAACCTATACCCGCCTCTGGGCGGCGGCCCGCGAAACGGGAGGAATATTCTCGGACCCGGACGAGTCTGCACAGAAGAGTTTGGGTCTGTCCGGTGGTGGGTAGCTTCGTCGATTTGCCGCTGGGCATATCCTCGACAGAGGGTCCATCGGCGCGCATCCGCTGATCCCCATGCCGGGCACGTCACAAACGTCGCAGCGCGAAGAACGAAATGAGGCGAACACCTGCTGTGAGCAGCTCAACTTCCCAGTTCGGACAGAACCAGTGGCTAGTCGACGAGATGTATCAGAAGTACAAACAGGATCCATCATCCGTCGATGAGAGTTGGCACGAGTTCCTCGCCGACTACACCCCCGAAGCGAGCGGCGACGCCACCAACTCGCAGCCCACTGCGCCGACTCAGACCACTGCGCCGACTCAGACCACTGCGCCGACCCAGAACGCCGCGCCGACCCAGACTGCGCCGACTCGGACCGCCGCGCCGACCAAGAACTCCGCGCCCGCCCCAGCCGCGAAGCCCGCCCCGGCCGCCGCCAAGCCCGCTCCGGCTCCCGCGCCCGCCGCCAAGCCCGCCCCGGCCGCCGCCAAGCCCGCTCCGGCTCCCGCGCCCGCCGCCAAGCCCGCGACCGCGGCGAAGGCCACCGCCGCGCGCGCACCCCAGACCACCCCGGCGCCGACCTCAAACGCCGCGCCGACCTCCGGCGGCCCCAAGCCGACCGAGGCCGCGGACGAGGCGAGGGTGCTACGCGGCGCCGCGGCGGCCGTCGCGAAGAACATGTCGGCGTCGCTGGCCATCCCGACCGCGACCTCGGTCCGCGCCATTCCGGCCAAGCTGATGATCGACAACCGTCTGGTCATCAACAACCACCTCGCCCGCACGCGCGGCGGCAAGATCTCCTTCACCCACCTGCTCGGCTACGCCATCGTGCAGGCGGTGAAGGCGTTCCCGAACATGAACCGGCACTACGCCGAGATCGACGGCAAGCCGAACGCGGTCACCCCCGCGCACACCAACCTCGGCCTCGCCATCGACCTTCCCGGCAAGGACGGCAACCGCTCGCTGGTCGTCGCGGCCATCAAGGGCACCGAGGAGATGACCTTCGGGCAGTTCCACACCGCCTACGAGGACATCGTCCGGCGCGCCCGCGACGGCAAGCTGACCGCCGAGGACTTCTCCGGCGTCACCATCTCGCTGACCAACCCGGGCACCATCGGCACCGTGCACTCGGTGCCCCGCCTGATGAACGGTCAGGGCGCGATCATCGGCGCAGGCGCCATGGAGTACCCGGCCGAGTTCCAGGGCATGAGCGACGAGCGCGTCGCCGACCTGGGCGTCGGCAAGCTGATGACGCTGACCTCCACCTACGACCACCGCATCATCCAGGGCGCGGAGTCCGGTGACTTCCTGCGCACCATCCACCAGCTGCTGATCTCCGACGAGTTCTACGACGAGATCTTCCACGGCCTCGGCGTGCCGTACGAGCCGGTGCGCTGGCGCAAGGACGTCAAGGAGCGCGGCGTCGACAAGAGCTCGCGCGTGCTCGAGCTGATCGCCGCCTACCGCAACCGCGGCCACCTGATGGCCGACACCGACCCGTTGCGCCTGATCAAGGACAAGTTCCGCAGCCACCCGGACCTGGACGTCACCCAGCACGGCCTCACCCTGTGGGACCTGGACCGCGAGTTCAACGTCGCGGGCTTCCACGGCCAGGAGCGGATGAAGCTGCGCGACGTGCTCTCGGTGCTGCGCGACGCGTACTGCCGCCACATCGGCGTCGAGTACATGCACATCCTGGAAACCGACCAGTTGCAGTGGATCCAGGAGCGCGTCGAGCAGAAGCACGTCAAGCCGACCGTCGCGCAGCAGAAGTACATCCTGAACCGGCTGAACGCGGCCGAGGCCTTCGAGACCTTCCTGCAGACCAAGTACGTCGGTCAGAAGCGCTTCTCGCTGGAGGGCGCCGAAGCGGTCATCCCGATGATGGACGCGGTCATCGACCAGTGCGCCGAGCACTCGCTCGACGAGGTCGTCATCGGCATGCCGCACCGCGGCCGCCTCAACGTGCTGGCCAACATCGTCGGAAAACCGTACTCGAAGATCTTCACCGAGTTCGAGGGCAACATGAACCCGGCGGCCACGCACGGCTCCGGCGACGTGAAGTACCACCTCGGCGCGCGCGGCACCTACCTGCAGATGTTCGGCGACAACGAGATCGAGGTCTCGCTGACCGCCAACCCCTCGCACCTGGAGGCGGTCGACCCCGTGCTCGAGGGTCTGGTCCGCGCCAAGCAGGACCTGCTCGACAAGGGCGACGGCCCCGAGGGCTTCTCCGTCATGCCGCTGATGCTGCACGGTGACGCCGCGTTCGCGGGCCAGGGCGTTGTCGCCGAGACGCTGAACCTCTCGGGTCTGCGCGGCTACCGGGTCGGCGGCACCATCCACATCGTGGTGAACAACCAGATCGGCTTCACCACCGCGCCGGAGAACAGCCGCTCCACCGAGTACTCCACCGACATCGCCAAGTTCATCGGCGCGCCGATCTTCCACGTGAACGGCGACGACCCGGAGGCGTGCGACTGGGTGGCGCGTCTGGCTGTCGACTTCCGCCAGAAGTTCCGCAAGGACGTGGTCATCGACCTGATCTGCTACCGCCGTCGCGGCCACAACGAGGGCGACGACCCGTCGATGACCCAGCCGTACATGTACGACGTCATCGACACCAAGCGCTCGGTCCGCAAGAGCTACACCGAGAGCCTGATCGGCCGTGGCGACATCTCCATGAAAGAGGCCGAGGACGCGCTGCGCGACTACCAAGGCCAGCTGGAGCGCGTGTTCAACGAGGTCCGCGAACTGGAGAAGTTCCCGCCGGGTCCGAGCGAGTCGGTCGAGGACGACCAGAAGGTGCCCGCGACCGTGCAGACCGCGGTCGACAAGGCCGTGCTGCAGCGCATCGGCGACGCCTTCCTCAACGTTCCCGACGGCTTCAACGTGCACCCGCGCGTCAAGCCGGTGCTGGAGAAGCGCCGCGAGATGGCCTACGAGGGCAAGGTCGACTGGGCCTTCGCCGAGCTGATGGCCTTCGGCACGCTGATCGACGAGGGCCGCGCGGTGCGCCTGACCGGTCAGGACTCCCGCCGCGGCACCTTCACCCAGCGGCACGCGGTGATCATCGACCGCAAGACCGCCGACGAGTACACCCCGCTGCACAACATCGGCAGCGAGAACCCTGGTTGGTTCGCGGTGCACGACTCGGCGCTGAGCGAATTCGCCGCCGTCGGCTTCGAATACGGCTACTCGCTGGGCAACCCGAACGCGCTGGTGCTGTGGGAGGCGCAGTTCGGCGACTTCGTCAACGGCGCGCAGTCCATCATCGACGAGTTCATCTCCTCCGGTGAGGCCAAGTGGGGCCAGCTCTCCGACGTCGTGCTGCTGCTGCCGCACGGCCACGAGGGTCAGGGTCCGGACCACACCTCCGGCCGCATCGAGCGCTTCCTGCAGCTGTGCGCCGAGGGCTCGATGACCGTCGCGGTGCCGTCCACCCCGGCGAACTACTTCCACCTGCTGCGCCGCCACGCGCACGACGGCATCCGTCGTCCGCTGATCGTCTTCACCCCGAAGTCGATGCTGCGCAACAAGGCCGTGGTGTCGGACCTCAAGGACTTCACCGAGTCCAAGTTCCACTCCGTGTTCGACGAGCCCACCTACGAGCAGGGCATCGGCGACCGCGGCAAGGTGAAGCGCGTGCTGATGACCAGCGGCAAGCTCTACTACGAGCTGGTCGCCGAGAAGACCAAGCAGAAGCGCGAGGACATCGCCATCGTGCGGATCGAGCAGCTCTACCCGCTGCCCAAGTTCCGCCTGAACGAAGCCCTCGAGGGGTACCCGAACGCGACCGACATCGCGTGGGTGCAGGAGGAACCGGCCAACCAGGGCGCCTGGCCCTTCTTCGGCCTCAACCTCCCCGAGCTGCTCCCCGAGCGCCTCGGCAAACTCCGCCGCATCTCCCGCCGCGCCATGTCGGCCCCGTCCTCGGGTTCGTCGAAGGTGCACGCCGTCGAGCAGGCGGAGATCGTCGCGGAGGCGTTCGCCCCCACCAGCTAATTTCTAGCTGTCCCGAGCGCCGGGCGCGAAACCACTGGCCCATCAGTCGGTTTCGCCCCGGCGTTCGCCGTTTCCCGGTCCGTAGCTGGTGCGCGTTGGCCTGCGCTGCTGTGTCCCGAGCTGACACGTGCGCTCCCGGCCGACGCGCGGCGGCCGGGCAGAGTTCGGTAGTCGAATGGTGGTCGATGCGTAGGTGATGGTTGCGGTGATGTCCGGTTTGCGGTGGTGTGCACCGTCCGCGAGCAGAACGGGCGTGGCGCGGGTGGATCTACCGGCGGGATGGCGCGGCGGCTCATAGGGTGGGGACGTGGCGTGATGGGCGCGTCGCGCGACGGAAGGGATTGGTGGAGCGTGGTTCCCAATGCGGGTGGGGGTTCGCTGGCCCTCGTGACGATGGGCGTCGGATGGGATCCGGCGGCCAAGCGGCGGTGGTTGCCTGGGAAGGCGGCGGACATCGATCTGAACGCGGCGGCGCTGCTGTTCGCGAACGACGCGATCCTCGACGTGGTGTACCACGAGCAGCTGATGTCGCAGGACGGGGCGGTCCGCCACCTCGGCGACAGCACGACCGGCGAGGACGACGGCGACGACGAGCTGATCACCATGGACCTGACCAGGATCGCCCCGCAGGTCACCACCGTGATCCTCCTGGTGACCTGCTACACCGGACAAACCTTCGAGCAGATCGACAACGCCTTCTGCCGGGTGATCGACGGCATGACCGAGACCGAGATCGCCCGCTACAACCTGAGCAAGATCCACGCGCACACCGGCTTCCTCGCGGGCAAACTCGTTCGCACCCAAGAGGGTTGGGAGTACCGCTCGATCGACGAGGAGATCCAGGCCGAGCATCCGGTCGAGGCGGTGCCGCAACTGGCGCCGTTCCTGGTCTGAAGTCGTTGCGAGTCCTGGTCACGGGCGCCGGCGGCTATCTCGGCAGCGCGGTCGCCGAGCGCCTCCAGCGCGACGGGCACGAGGTCGTCGGGCTGGTGCGTCGCGAAAGCGCCTGTCTCCCAGCCGAACTGCCGCTCCGGTTCGCCGATCTTCGTGCGCCGGAATCGCTTACCGCGGCCGTCCGCGATGTCGACGCCGTCTGCCACCTTGCCGGACTCACCCGCGCCAGGGAATCGGTCGCCGACCCGCTGCCGTACTTCCACGTCAACGTCGGCGGCACCGTGGCGCTGCTCGAGGCGATGGCACGTGCGGGGGTCGAGAACATGGTCTTCGCGTCGACCGTCGCGATCTACGCCACCGACGTCCAGCCGATGACCGAGGACCTCCCCGACGCACCGCCCCACCCGTACGCCGCGAGCAAGCAAGCGGCCGAATCCGCCATCGCCGCCCAGGTCGCGACCGGCCGCCTCGCGGCGATCGTCCTGCGCATGTCCAACATCGTCGGCGGCGCCGACACCGACCCGACCCGCCTCCTCCCCCGCCTACGAGCCGTCGCGGCCGGGACCAGCCCCCGCCTCCCGATCAACGGCGATGGCACCGCGACCCGCGACTACCTCCACATCGAGGACGCCGCCCGCGCGTTCACCGCCGCCCTCACCCATCTCCCCGCCCCTGGCGCCTGCCGCCGCTACAACATCGGCAGCGGAACCGGCACCAGCATCAACGACCTGATCGACCGCACCGCCCACCTCACCGGCCATCCCATCCCGGTCGACCACCACCCCGCCGCCCAGGAACCCCCAACCCTCATCTGCGACAACTCCCGCGCCGCAAGGGAACTCGACTGGCACCCGACCTGGGACATCGAATCGATCCTGCGCGAGATGTGGACCTCCGGATCACCCCTGTAGTGCGGCGGCCAGCTCGGGGCTCAACGCCAGCGCCAGGGTGAGCAGGGATTCCACCAGGAGTTCGACGAGTTCCTCGCGGCTGATGGGTTCGGTGCGCAGCCAGGTGAGGGTGGTTTCCTCGACGAACGCGATCCAGCCGCGCATGCCGAGCATCAGCCGGGGGTGGTCGGCGGGGTCGATGGGGGTCGGGGCCTCGGCGAGGATGATGCCGATGATGGCGTCGCGGGTCTGGTCGACCAGCGGAACCAGGTCGGGGCTGACGCTGGTCGGGCCGCGCAGCAGCGCGAGGTAGGACGTGCGGTTCTCGCTGACGTAGTCGACGTAGCGCTCGATCGAATCGCGCAGCATGTCGAAGATGCTCAGCGACCGGTCCGGCGCCACCCGCTCGAGCAGCTCGGCGTTGGCGTGCCGGACCACCTCGCGCTGGAAGTCCTGCTTGGTCGGGAAGTAGTGGAACAGCAGACCCCGCGAGATCCCCGCCTGGGCCGCGATCTCGCTGACCGAGAGTTCCTCGATGGTGCGCTCCCCGAGCATCTTGGCGCCCAGCGCGAGCAGCTGCTGACGGCGTTCGTCCGGGCTGAGCCGGGTCCGCTTGCCGTTCTCACCGGTGCTTTTGCTGTTCACGGGACTCATGTTACTGAACGAAACTCAATAGCTGTTGACTCGCGCTCAATAAGCTCGTAGTCTCGCTTACATGAGTCGCAAGGTTACAGACAAAGCTGTCGGCGACCGGCCCGTTCGCCACGTCAAGACGATCGTCATCGGCAGCGGTTTCGCCGGTCTGGGTCTCGCCATCCGGCTGAGCCAGCAGGGCCGCAACGATTACCTGGTCCTAGAGCGCGGCAGCGATGTGGGCGGTACCTGGCGCGACAACACCTACCCCGGCGCCGCGTGCGACGTCCCCTCGCACCTGTACTCGTATTCCTTTGCGCTCAACCCGAATTGGTCGCGCTCGTTCTCCCGGCAGGGCGAGATCCAGTCCTACATCCAGGGCGTCGCGAAGAGGTACAACGTGCTCGACAAGCACATCTTCGACTGCGACGTGACGGGTGCGCGCTGGAACAACGACACCGCGCGGTGGGAAATCACCTCGAGCAAGGGCGATTTCACCGCCGACACCGTCGTCTCCGCGGTCGGTGCGCTCTGCGAGCCGAACCTGCCCGACATCAAGGGCATCAACACCTTCGAGGGCGAGATCTTCCACTCGGCCCGCTGGAACCACGACGCCGACCTGACCGGCAAGCGGGTCGCGATCATCGGCACCGGCGCCTCGGCGATCCAGATCGTCCCCTCGATCGCACCGCAGGTCGCCTCGCTGGACGTCTACCAGCGGACCGCGCCGTGGCTGCTGCCCCGCATGGACCGGCCGTACCTGAAGGCCGAGCGACTGGCGTTCAAGTACGTGCCCGGCGTGCAGCGACTCTCCCGCGCGGCCATCTACGCCGCCCGCGAGACCCAGGTCGTCGGTCTCGCCAAGTTCCCCGCGCTGATGCAGGGCTTCCAGCTGCTCGCCAAGGCGAAGCTGCAGTACGAGGTGCGCGACCCCGAGCTGCGCAAGAAGGTCACGCCGGACTTCCGCATCGGCTGCAAGCGCATGCTCATCTCGAACGAGTACTACCCGGCGCTGAGCCGCGACAACGTGGACGTGGTCACCGACGGCATCCGCGAGATCCGCGCGGGCTCGATCGTCACCAAGGACGGCACCGAGCGCGAGATCGACGCGCTGATCGTGGCGACCGGTTTCCACGTCACCGACTCGCCGACCTACGAGACCATCACCGGCAAGGACGGCCGCACGCTGAGCGAGGTCTTCGACGAGATCGGCCAGCAGGGCTACAAGGGTTCGGCGATCGCCAACTTCCCCAACATGTTCTTCCTGCTCGGCCCGAACGTCGGCCTCGGCCACACGTCGATGGTGTACATGATCGAATCCCAGATCAACTACATCGCCGACGCGCTCGCCACCGTCGACCGCCTTGGTCTGCGCACCGTCGAGGTGCGCCGCGAGGTGCAGGACAGTTACAACAGGGACCTGCAGGCGAAGCTGAGCAAGACGGTGTGGAACACCGGCGGCTGCGCGAGCTGGTACCTGGACAAGCACGGCAACAATACGACGCTGTGGCCCGACTTCACCTTCCAATTCCGTAGGCTGACAAAGAAATTCGATGTCTCCGCCTACGCGACGACAACCGCGCCCGCCGAACCGAAAGCAGTGTGAACCAGTGAGCAACGACGCTTACTTCCAGAACAAGGTCTGTGTCATCACCGGAGCAGGCTCCGGCATCGGCCGCGCGCTGGCCGAGAACCTGGCCAAGCGCGGCGCCAAGCTCGCGCTCTCCGACATCGACACCGAGGGCCTCGCCGAGACGGTGCGCCGCTGCGAACAGCTGGGCGCGAAGGTCAAGTCCGATCGGCTGAACGTGGCAGAGCGCGAGGCGGTGCTGCTCTACGCCGACGCCGTGAAGGCGCACTTCGGCGTGGTGCACCAGGTCTACAACAACGCGGGCATCGCCTTCCACGGCGAGGTCCTCCGCTCGGAGTTCAAGGACATCGAGCGGATCATGGACGTCGACTTCTGGGGTGTCGTCAACGGCACCAAGGCGTTCCTGCCGATGCTCATCGAGTCCGGGGACGGGCACGTGGTCAACGTGTCCAGCCTGTTCGGCCTGATCGCCGTGCCTGGCCAAAGCGCTTACAACTCGGCCAAATTCGCGGTGCGGGGCTTCACCGAGTCGCTGCGCCAGGAGATGCTGGTCGGCAAGCACCCGGTCAAGGTCACCTGCGTGCACCCGGGCGGCATCAAGACCGCGGTGGCCCGCAACGCCACCTACGCCGAAGGCATCGACGGCAAGTCCGCCGCGTCCATGTTCGACAAGAAGCTGGCCATCCACACCCCCGAGATGGCCGCGCAGACCATCACCGAGGGCGTCCGCAAGGGCCACGGCCGGGTGCTGATCGGCTGGGAGGCCAAGCTGCTCGACATGTTCGTGCGCGTCACGGCCTCGGGCTACCAGCGCATCGCCGCCGCGGTGAACCGGCCCTTCCTGCCCTGACGACCATGCGCGAGTTCGACATTCCGCTGCCCGTCGGCCGCGTGCTGCTGAAGCCGGTTTTCCGGTTGATGCTGAACGCTCGACTGCCGTTCACGGTGCAGCGCAAGCTGATGGATCTCGGTGCGCCGCTGCAATTGATGCCCTCCGGCGTCACGGTGCGCAAGACGCGGCTCGGCGCTCGTCCTGCCGAACTGCACATCGCGGACTCGACCGACCCGACCACCGCCGTGCTCTACCTGCACGGCGGTGGTTACGCGGTCGGCTCGATGGCCACCCATCGGTCGCTGGCGGCGCGGCTGGCCCGCGACACCGGCAGCGCGGTGTACGTCATCGACTACCGGATGGCGCCGGAACACCCGTTCCCGACGGGACTGGAGGACGCGGTCGCCGCGTTCCTGGAACTGGTGTCGGAGAAGGGTTTTCGCCCCGACCAGATCGCCGTCGCGGGCGATTCGGCGGGCGGCGGCCTGAGCATGGCCACCGCGCAGCGGCTGATCGCCGAGCACGGGATGACACCGGCCGCGCTCGGGCTGATCGCGCCGTGGACCGATCCCAACGAGATCCCCGATCGCGACGGCGACACGGTGATCAACAAGGCGTGGTCGCGCGCCTGCGCCGCCGCCTACCTCGGCGACGGCGACGGGAACGATCCCCGCTACGCGCCGCTACGCGGGGTGCTGCACGGGCTGCCGCCGACCTACGTCCAGGTCGACGTCAGCGAGCTGCTGCACGCGCAGTGCGTCGCGCTGGTCGCGGCGCTGCGCGGCGCGGGCGTGCACGTGCGGTTCACCGAGAGCCGCGGGCTATGGCACGTCGCGCAACTGCAGGCCGGACTGTTCCGTCCCGCCGCCGTCGCCCTGCGCGAACTATCCGATTTCCTGCGCGCTGCCGTCCAGCCGGTGTCGGCGAGCGACCTAGGATAAGACGACAAAAGGAGTCCTGGAAGTGTCGACCGATTACCGAGCAGCGAGATTTTCGGTGGTCGATGACACAGCCCGGCACAAGGTGTCGTAGATTACTGGCGAGTAAACCCACGTGGAAGGGCACTGATGCGAGAGTTCGAAGTCCCGGCTTCCTACACCATTCCGGATGACGCGAACAATTCCGACAACGTCTTCCGCCACGCCGAGCAGACGCCGAACGCGGTGCTGTTCAATGTGCCGAACGGCAGCGGCGGGTGGCGCGACGTCACGGCGGCGGAGTTCGCCACAACCGTCACCGGCGTGGCCAAGGGCATCATCGCCTCCGGCATCGAACTCGGCGACCGGGTCGCCATCATGGCCCCCACGCGGTACGAGTGGGCCGTGCTCGACTTCGCCATCTGGGCGGCGGGTGGCTGCACCGTCGCCATCTACGACAGCTCCGCCGCCGAGCAGGCCAAGTGGATCCTGCAGGACTCGGCGACCAAGCTGCTCGTCGTCGACAACGACAAGCACCGCGCCACCATCGACGAGATCGAGGCCGGCTCGCTGCCCGAGCTGCGGGAAACCCTGCAGATCGACAAGGGCGCCGTCGACGAGCTGATCGCCCGCGGCGCCGAGCTGGACGACCAGGCCGTGCACGACCGCCGCGCGCAGGTCGGCGCCGCCTCGCCCGCCACCCTGATCTACACCTCGGGCACCACGGGCCGCCCCAAGGGCGTCATGCTCACCCACGCGAACCTCTACGCGGAGTCCAAGTCCGACCGGATCGCGCTGAAGAAGTACATCACCGAGGGCAAGAAGACCCTGATGTTCCTGCCGCTCGCGCACGTGTTCGCGCGCGCGGTGGCGCTGACGGCCTTCGACGCCAAGGTGATCGTCGCGCACACCTCCGACTGGTCCACCCTTGTCGACCAGTTCGGCAGCTACCGGCCGCACTTCATCCTCTCGGTGCCGCGCGTGTTCGAGAAAGAGTTCAACGCCTCCAAGCAGAAGGCGCACGACGGCGGCAAGGGCAAGATCTTCGACGCCGCCGCCGACACCGCCATCGCCTACAGCGAGGCGCTGGACAACGGCGGGCCCGGCCTGGTGCTCAAGCTTAAGCACACCGTCTTCGACAAGCTGGTCTACAGCAAGCTGCGGGCGGCGCTCGGCGGTCGGTGCGAGGCGGCCGTCTCCGGCGGCGGCCCGCTCGGCGCGCGCCTCGGCCACTTCTTCCGCGGCGTCGGCGTGACCATCTACGAGGGCTACGGCCTCACCGAGACCACGGCCGCCATCACCGTGAACACCCCCGAGCAGATCCGGGTCGGCTCCGTCGGCCGTCCGATCGAGGGCCACGCCGCCAAGATCGCCGAGGACGGCGAGCTGCTGCTGCGCGGCTCCGTGGTGTTCGGCGGCTACTGGGGCAACGCCGAGGCCACCGAGGACGCCTTCGAGGACGGCTGGTTCAAGACCGGCGACCTCGGCGCCATCGACGCCGACGGCTTCGTCACCATCACCGGCCGCAAGAAGGAAATCATCGTCACCGCGGGCGGCAAGAACGTCTCCCCCGCGCTGCTCGAGGACTCGCTGCGGGCGCACCCGCTGATCAGCCAGGTGATGGTGGTCGGCGACGGCCAGCCGTTCATCGGCGCGCTGATCACCCTCGACCCGGAGGCGCTGCCCGGCTGGAAGGAACGGCACGGCCTGCCCGCCGACACCCCGATCGAGAAGCTGATCGAGAACGCCGAGCTGGTCGCCGAGATCGACGCCGCGATCGCCGAGACCAACAAGAAGGTCTCGCACGCCGAGCAGATCAAGAAGACCCGCATCCTCGCGGTCGACTGGACTCAGGAGGGCGGCGAGCTCACCCCGAAGATGTCGCTCAAGCGCGCCGTCGTGATGAAGCAGTACGCCACCGAGGTGGAGAAGATCTACAGCTGATCGGCTGATCGCCGAAGGGCGCTGTTCGCGAGTTCGTCTCGCGAACAGCGCCTTTCGCGTTTCACAGACGGTCGAGGAACTTCGCGATGAGCGGCGCGATCTCGGGCAGGTGGGTTTCCATGGCGAAGTGGCCGGTGTCGAAGAGGTGCAGCTCGGCGTCGGGAAGGTCGGCCAGATAGGCGTGCGCGCCCGGGGCGGGGAAGAACGGGTCAGCGGCGCCCCACACGATGAGGGTGGGTGGGGTGTGCTCGCGCAGCCACTGCTGCCAGCTCGGGTAGGCATCGACGTTCGACCGGTAGTCGAAGGCCAGCGCGACCTGCGCCTCCTTGCGGCCGGGCAGGTCGAGGAAGTGCTGGTCGAGCAACCAGCTCTCGGGCGCGAGCAAGGAGGTGTCAGGCACGCCGTGTTCGTACTGGCCGCGCGTGCCTTCGAGAGTGAGCAGCCCGCGGATAGTGTCCTCCGCACCCTCCTGGTCCGGGCGCAGTGCGACGAATTCCCTTGCCCCGTCGGATAGTCCGGCCTCGTAGGCGTTGCCGTTCTGGACCACCAGACCGGCGATCCACTCGGGGTGGCGCTGCGCCAGCCGGAAGCCGACCGGCGCGCCGAAATCGAAGACGTACATCGCGAACCGGCGCAGGTCGAGGGCTTGGACGAAGCGCTCGACCACGTCGGCGAGGTTGTCGAAGGTGTACTCGAAATCCATTGGGGCGCTGGTGTGCCCGAAGCCGGGGTAGTCCGGGGCGATCAGGCGGTAGTTCGCGCCGAGAGCTTGGAGCAGCGCGCGGAATTGGTGCGATCCCGAGGGAAAACCGTGTAGCAGCAAGAGGATCGGGGCGTCGGCTCGCTCCGGAATCGATTCGCGGTAGAAGACCTCGACGTCGCCGATCTGAACGGTGCGGTGCTGGATGCGGGGCAGCTCGAACATTTCACATGCCTTATCTCGGTGATGATGCATTAGTTCTAGCCGACCTCGTTCTAATGTGTCAATACGTCGATGTACCATTAGCCGTGTGGATACGACCCCGTTGATCGGCGAACCCTTGGCGCTGGACCTGGTCAACACCCGGCCGCACGGCGCCGACCTCCTCGCCACCACGGAACAGCTGGCCGACTGGCTCGCCCGGCAGTCCGAGCGCCACCCCGAACTGGCGCTCGACCGTCCCACCGCCGCCGACTTGGCGGCGGTGCACGAGGTGCGCGACCACATTTCGGCCGCTCTCGACGCGCTCCTGCACGGCGTCCGCCCGCCCGCGGACGCACTGCGCGCCCTCACCGCAGCCCAGTCCGCCGCGCCCGCCGTCCGCCGCCTTGACTGGGACGGCGCCGCGATCGTCGCTGCCCCGCACCGGGAAGCCCCCTCCGCCGCCCGCCTGTCGGCGGTTCTCGCCGAAGCCGCGGCCGACCTGCTCACCGACCCCGCCCTCACCAAACTCAAGCGCTGCGAAGCGGACGACTGCGTTCTCCTCTTCCTCCCCGCCCACCCCAAACGCCGCTGGTGCTCCCCCGACCGCTGCGGAAACCGCGTCCGCGTGGCGCGCTACTACCGCAAGCACAAGGAATAGACGGCCGAGCGCGGGCGGGGTGGGCGCAGTAGGCTCGCGGCATGGCCGTACTGCGGTGGCGGGTGGCTGCCGGGATACTGTCCGCCGGGCTGGCTCTGGGTGTGGCGGAGCTGGTCGCGGCGTTCATTCGGTCCGAGAGCGCGCCGATGTATGTGCTCGGCTCGACCGTTGTCGACCGGACCCCCGATGGCCTGCGCGAATGGGCGATCAGCACGTTCGGCACCGCGGACAAGACGGTGCTGTTCGTTTGCATGGGGATTGTCGCGATTCTCGTCGCGGGGCTCGCCGGCGCACTCGAACGCGTCGACCGGGCGACCGGCTCCACGCTGCTGGTCTTCTTCGGCTTGATCGCCGCCTTCCTCGCCGCCGAGCGGTACGGCTTCCTCGCCGCGCTACCGACCGTAATCGGCGTTGCCGCAGGCATTTACGCGCTCCGCGTGCTGACCGAGCAGATCGCGGATGCGTTCCAGGGCGCGACGACCGAACCATCTGCGCCGGACACGGCACAATCCGGCCGCACCCCCGCGCCACCGCCGTCCCCGCAGGTTCACCAAGGCCCCGCCGAGTCCCTCGCCGCTCCGCCGGAAACCACTGGCGCGCAGCCGCACTCGGACGGTGCTGCCATCGGTGGGACCGCAGGACCTGCTGCGCCCACCGCCCACGCCGAGGCCATATCCCGTTCGGCGGATTCGCAGGCCGACGCGGATGCTGGAACCGGTCCTGCTGCGGCCGCGCGGACCGCGGCGGAACCGCAGCGGCGGGATCTGTTGCGGGGCCTGGCGATTACCGGGGGTCTGGCGGTGGCGGCCGGGGTGGGTGGCCGGTTGTTCGGGGTGCGGCGCGGAGACGTTTCCGGGGAGCGGGCGGCGGTTGTCCTGCCGCGACCGACCGAGCCGGGGATCTCGTTGCTGCCCGACGCCGATCTGCGGGTGCCGGGGCTGACGCCCTACATCACCGCCAACGACGACTTCTATCGGATCGACACCGCGCTGTTCCTGCCGCAGGTGTCGATCGAGGACTGGTCGCTGCGCATCCACGGCATGGTGGACCGCGAAATCCGCATCGGCTGGGCGGATCTCGCAGAGCGGCCGGTCGTGGAGCGGCTGATCACGCTGGCCTGTGTGTCGAATCCGGTGAACGGCGACCTGATCGGCAACGCGCTGTGGCGCGGCTACCGCGTCGACGAGTTGCTCGCCGAGGCCGGTCCGCATCCCGACGCCGACATGGTGCTCTCCCGCAGCAAGGACGGCTGGACGGCGGGCAGCCCGTTGGCCGTGCTCACCGACGGCCGTGACGCCCTGCTCGCGGTCGGCATGAACGGCGAACCGCTGCCGGTCTCGCACGGCTACCCGGCCCGGCTGGTGGTGCCCGGCCTCTACGGCTACGTCTCGGCCACCAAATGGGTGACCGAACTCGAGGTCACCCGATTCGACCGCGCCACCGCCTACTGGACCCGCCGCGGCTGGTCGGCCCACGGCCCGATCAAGACCGGCACCCGCATCGACACGCCGCGCGGGCGCGTCCGCAGACCACCAGGCCGCATCCCCGTCGCCGGCGTGGCCTGGGCCCAGCACCGCGGCATCACCGCCGTCGAGGTGCAGATCGACGACGGCGACTGGCGCCCCGCCCGCCTGTCCACCGAACAGTCCATCGACACCTGGCGCCAATGGGTCTACGACTGGGACGCCACCCCCGGCACCCACACCCTCCGCGCCCGCGCCACCGACGGCACCGGCGAAACCCAAACCGCCGACCGCCGCGACGTCATCCCCGACGGCGCCACCGGCCACCCCACCCTCACCCTCACCATCGGCTGACCCGAACCGGCGCCCCCATCCCGCATCGGACGCAATATTCTTCACTGAAATCAATTGTGTTCACTGAAAGCAATAGAGTTCGCAGGAGACCTGCGGATAGGGTCTGTCCAGGTAGTAGGCCTATCCCAAGGAGCGCACAGGTCCGCGACGTCTGGATCGCGGACAACCGGGTCGACTCGATCGAGGTCTTCGTACTGGACCATGCGCTGACGCAGCACCGGCCGCACCTCGTGCTGGAGCCGGGCGGGGCCGAGGTCATCGATATGCCGGTGCGTTTGAAGGTGGACTGGGAACGTCTTTCCGGGCTCGTCCGCTGACCGTCGCATCCCCACGCGGCGCGGGGGATGCGACGGCCGGGCACAGGGTCAGGCCTTGACGGTGTCGACCTTGGCGGGTTCGTCGGTGGGGGTTGCGGCGCCGTGGCGGATGAAGAGGGCCGAGGTCAGGACGCCGATCAGCAGGATGGCGGCGGGGAGAAGGATGGATTCGCTGAGGGCGGAGCTGAATTCGCCAAGGATCTGCGGGGGGATGGCGCCGTGGCCGACGCCTTCCGCGGTCGGCGCGCCGCCGGAGAGTCCGTTGGCGGACATGCGGGCCGCGATCAGGGCGCCGATGGCGGCGCTGCCGAGGACCGAACCGACCTGGCGGGTGGTGTTGTAGATGCCCGCACCCGCGCCGGCCTGCTGAACGGGCAGGTTGTGGGTGGCGGTGGCGGCCAGCGGCGCCCAGATGCAGGCGTTGGCGAAGCCGGCCAGCGCCGACGCCACCAGGAACCACGCGAGGTTCGAGTCCGGCGTCATGATCGCCGACCACCAGAAGATCGACACCGCGAACAGCGCGAAGCCGAGGGTTGGCACGATCCGCGGGTGCAGCCGGTCGGCGAACTTGCCGACGAACGGCGCGAAGACGCCGGTCACGATGGCCATGGGCGCGAAGACCAGCGCCGACCTGGTCGGCGACAATTCCCGCACCGCTTGCAGATAGAAGTACGCGGGCACCATCACCGAGACCACCGTCGCGCCCATCGCGGCGATGGCCACGTTCGACAGCGCGAAGTTGCGGTCACGGAACAGCGCGAGCGGCACCAGCGGCTCGCCGGTGTTGCGCGCCTGGTTCACCACGAAGATCCCGAGCACCACCAGCCCCGCGCCGATCGTCAGCCAGATGCGCGGCGACCAGTCGTAACTGTTGCCCTCCTGGATGCCGAACACCAGCAGGAACATGCCGACGCCGCTGAGCAACACGCCGGGAATATCGAACTTGTGCTGGCTCGTCGGCAGCGCGGGCACCAGCCACACCGCCAGCACGAAGGCCACGATGCCCACCGGCACGTTGACGATGAAGATCCACTCCCAGCTCAACCCGTCGACCAGCACCCCGCCCAGAATCGGGCCGACCAGGGTGGCCAGGCCGGCCACGCCGCCCCACAGACCCATGGCCGCGCCGCGCTTGTCCGGCGCGAAGGTGCGGGTGATCACCGCCATGGTCTGCGGCGTCATGAGCGCGGCGCCGAGACCCTGCGCGGCGCGCGCGGCGATCAGCATGCCGACCGTCTGCGACAGCCCGCACCACAGCGACGCGGCGGTGAACACCGCGAGCCCGATCAGGTAGATGTTCTTGGGGCCGTAGCGATCACCGAGCCTGCCGGTCACCAGCAGCGGCACCGCGTAGGTCAGCAGGTAGGCGCTGGTCACCCAGATGACCTGGGAGATGTCGGCTTGCAGATCCTGCATGATCGCCGGATTGGCGACCGCGACGATGGTCATGTCCAGCAGGATCATGAAGAAGCCGACGACGAGCGCCAACAGAGCGGGCCACGGGTTGCGTTCTGTGGACACGGATTTCGTTCCTCTCCGGGAGGGTCGATGAGTCTGATCGTTCGGCGCCGTCACGGCGTGGCCCCCGCCGAGCGCCGCGGCACGGGCGGTCGCTCCGGGGGATCGTCGGCCCAGGGGTGTTCGGGTCCGGCCAGCCGCGCACCGGTGCGCGCGTCGAACTTCTCCCACTCCAGTGCGCCGCAAGCCAATTCGTCGAGGAAACCGGTCAGCCACGTGAGCTCCGCGGAGAGCGTGGCGCGCAGGTAGGGCAGCACGATCCAGTAGCGCCGCTCCACCTCGTGGGTGCGGGCCCAGTCGGCCATGGTGTCCAGATCGGCGAGATCGTTCCGCAGGTGCGCGACCCGTTCCCGGACCAGCGTGAGCACGTCGTCCTTGGGGAGGTTGTGCGCTTCGGCCAGCGCCACCGGGAACAGCGGATACTCCGGCGCGGGATACCGCAGGATCTCGGTGAGCCTGGCGCGCAACGCTTCCCGGCCCGACGCGGTGATCCGATAGGTGGTGCGCTCGGGCCGGTTGCCCGCGCGGTCGACGCACTCGGCGCGCACCAGTTCCTGATCGGCCAGCCGGGCGACGATGTGATAGAGCGAGCCGGGCCGCAGCTTGACCAGCAGGTCCTCGCCCCGCCGGAGCAGCAGCTGATACATCTCGTACGGATGCATGGGCCGCTCCTCGAGCAGCGCGAGCACGGCGACCGCCAACGCGGTCAGTGCCGGACGCACCTGGCCCATGTGATCACCTTCCGCTGGAATCCATCCCGCCGCGCCGCGGGAGACGAGCCGCCGAGCTGAACGCGAACGGTAGTCGCGGGCTCCGACATACTCCACACCAAATACTCCACATGGAATATACGGCCCGGAGCATTGACTCGACAAGGGTGTGAAACACCGGTGAACCTGTGATCAGCGACACCGCCGCGGCCAGCGGCTCGACAGCACGACTGGATTTACAACCCGTGCGCGTCCAACCAGGCCCGCGCGACTTCCGCGGCAGCGGCCCCGTCCCGAACTCGTCGAATCATCTCGACCAACTCGTCGGTCGTGAGCTCCCCCGCCACATAGTTCAACTTCCGAACGCGCTGATCATCGAGCAGACCTTTGCGGAACACCGGCACCACGTTCTCGGCGCGCAGCGCGTAGTCGGCATCGGTCAACACCGTCAGCCCCTCGGTGACCGCCGCCGTCAGCGCGGACGGTCCGCCGACCACACCGGCTTGAACAGAACTGTCCAACAACGCGTTTCGCAGAGCCATCGCATCGGCGAACGGCGTCTCGCCCGCGAAGTCGCACCCCGCGACCTGCGGCACAGCGGGAACGCGCAACACATCCGGCGCGGGAGCCAGCCCGGCCCGCAGCTCCGCGCACCGCGGCGCGAGCTCGGCGACCGAATCCACGTCGTCGCGACGCGCGGCCTCCGCCGTGACGAGGACGCGCGGTCGCAGATCGGTCCCGTCGGCCGGATCCGAGACGACCAATCCCTCCGGCAGCGAACGATTCAGATCCTCGACCACATCGGACGGTGTGCGCGCCGCGGACCCGCTGTCGTAGTGGGCCAGCAGTTCGCCGGTGTGTTCGCCGACCAACGCGACCCGGCCAGCGTCCAAGGCGGCCAGATAGTCGGCCCGCTCACCGAGCTCCGGCAGCACGGCGACCGGCAACCCGGTCCTGGCCAGCGCGCCCGCGTAGATCTCCGCGAGCACCCGCGATTCCACCGCGTCCCCCGCACCCACGATGAAGGGCGGCCCGGCTTCGTCGTTTCCGCAGGATACGACCGCCGCCGCGGCCGCGGCGACCAGCACCCGGGCAAGCATCCGCCTCGACGCGGCCAGAACCACCGGCGACACCAACTCTCCGAAGACGACTACAGCCGACAGAAACACCCAGTTGCGGGCAGTATGGACAACCAGAATGTACCGGTGCCCGTCCGGCCTCGGCCGCACGCACCGTCCGCATCTGCCGGAAGGACTCCCGTGAAGACCACGATCACCCCCCTTGCCGGGCGATCGGCGCTGCGGCTCGCGCTGCGCGCCTCCCAGATTTTCGCCGCCGCCACGCTCCTCGCCGTCGGCATGATCCTCTCGGCATGCGGCGAGTCCGATCCGCTCGCCGCCGACGGCGACTGTGCGGGCGAGGGCCTGATCGTCGGCTCGGCGAACTTCCCGGAGTCCGAGACCGTCGCCCACGTGTACGCGGAGGTGCTGCGGGTCAACGGCTTCCAGGTGGAGACCCGGCTCAATATCGGCAGCCGCGAGGCCTATATCCCGGCGCTGCGCCAGTGCGCGATCTCGGTGATCCCCGAGTACACCGGCAACCTGTTGCAGTACTTGGACAAGGACGCCACCGCGACCAGCGCCGCCGACGTCGAGGCCGCGCTAGCGGGCGCGCTCGGCGACCAGCTGGCCACCGCCGCACCGGCGCCCGGCGAGGACTCCGACGCGGTGGTCGTCACCAAGGCCACCGCCGAACGCTGGAACCTGCGCACCATCGCCGATCTCGCGGCGCATTCGGCCGAGGTGAAGTTCGGCGCGCCCGCGGAATTCCAGGAACGGAAGGGCGGTCTGCCCGGCTTGAAGGAAAACTACGGACTCGACATCGCCGCGAACAATTTCGTCCCGATCGCCGACGGCGGCGGTCCGGCCACCGTGCGCGCGCTGCTCGAGGGCCAGGTGACCGCGGCCAATATCTTCACCACCTCGCCCGCGATCGCCGAGAACGACCTCGTGGTGCTCGAGGACCCGAAGCACAACTTCCCGGCGCAGAACGTGATTCCGCTGTTCAACTCCGCCAAGAAGTCCGACAAGGCGGTCGCCGCGCTCAACGCGGTCTCGGCCAAGCTCACCACCGAGGAGCTGATCGAACTGAACGAGGCCGTGTCGGGCAGCAGCAAGACCGAACCGGCGGTGGCCGCCAAGGCGTGGGTAGCGGCGCAGGGGTTGAACACACCGGTCGGGTGAGTACCGCGGGGGAAGGGAAGACAGCAGTGTCGGACATCGTATTCCGCGGCGTCGGCAAGACCTATCCGGACGGCACGCACGCCGTCACCGACCTCGATCTGCACATCGAATCGGGCTCGTTCACCGTGTTCGTCGGACCGTCCGGCTGCGGGAAGACCACCTCGATGCGGATGATCAACCGGATGGTCCAGCCCACCACGGGCACCATCACCGTTGGCGGACAAGATATCTCGGCATTGGACCCGGTTCGGCTCCGCCTCGGCATCGGCTACGTGATCCAGAGCGGCGGCCTGCTGCCGCACCGCACGGTGCTCGACAATGTCGCGACAGTGCCGGTGCTGCGCGGCGATTCGCGACGGGCGGCGCGCAGGGCCGCGCTCGAGGTCCTGGACCGGGTGGGCTTGGACCGCGGGCTCGCCCAGCGCTACCCCGCGCAGCTCTCCGGCGGTCAGCAGCAGCGGGTCGGGGTGGCACGGGCGCTGGCCGCCGACCCGCCGATCCTGCTGATGGACGAGCCGTTCAGCGCCGTCGACCCGGTGGTGCGCGCCGAGTTGCAAAGCGAAATGCGGCGGCTGCAAGCGGAATTGCACAAGACCATCGTGTTCGTCACCCACGACATCGACGAGGCCATCACCCTCGGCGATCGGCTCGCGGTCTTCGGCCGCTCCGGCGTGCTCCAGCAGTACGATCCGCCGCAGCGCGTACTCGCCGCGCCCGCAACGGATTTCGTCGCCGAGTTCGTCGGTCGCGATCGCGGCTATCGCGGCCTCTCCTTCCGCTCGGCCGATGACGTTCCGCTGCACGATATTCCGACCGCGACAGCGGGCGCGGTCGGCGCGCTGCGTCTGGAGCGTGGCGACTGGGTGCTCGTGGTGGACGAGGCGGTCAAGCCGCTCGGCTGGGTCGACGCGACCGCCGTCGAAGCACGGCGCGCGGGCACGCCGCTCGCGGAATGCATGTCGGCGGGCGGTTCGCTGTTCACCCCCACCGGCGACCTGCGACAGGCGCTGGACGCCGCGATCTCCTCGCCGTCCGGAATCGGTGTGGCCGTGGACGAATCGGGTCTCGTCCGCGGCGGCGTGCTGGCCACCGAGGTGATCGCCCAGCTCGCCGTCCAGCGCGAAGCAGAGGATCTCGAACGCGATCGGCTGGCCCGCGAACAGGGGCTCTCCAGCAACCACGGGACCGATTCGTGAACCGCGCACACTGCGTCACCGGTCCGGTCGACAGGCGGGAGACCGCGTGCGATATCTGATCGACAACTTCTCCGAGATTCTCGAGATCACCAAGACGCACCTGTATCTCGCCTTGCTGCCCTTGCTGTTCGGCCTGGTGATCGCCATCCCCGCGGGCGCGATGATCCGGCGGATCCCGTGGCTGCGGCGGATCACCGTGACGGTGGCGAGCCTGGCCTACACCGTGCCCTCGCTCGCGCTGTTCGTGATAATCCCTCCGCTGGTGGGCCTTTCGGCGATCGACCCGTGGAACGTCGTCATCGCCCTGACCATCTACTCGACCGCGCTCCTGATCATCGCGGTGCCGGTGGCGCTGGACTCGGTGCCCGCCGCCGTTGTCGACGCCGCCGACGCCGTCGGATTCGGTCCGCTTCGTCGCACACTCACCGTCGACATGCCCTTGGCCATCCCGGTTTTCGTGTCGAACCTGCGCGTGGTGGTTGTCACCAATATCGCGATGGTCTCGGTCGGCGCGCTGATCGGCGTCGGCGGCCTCGGCAAACTGTTCACCCAGGGCTATCAACGCGACTACCCGGACGAGATCGTGGCGGGCATCATCGTGACGCTGGCGCTCGCGCTCGTCTTCGACCGGCTGGTGTACCTGCTCGGGCGCTGGGCGACGCCATGGACCAGGGCCGACGGGCGAACGAGGCGAGGGGCGAGCACGTGAACCTGTTCGTCGACGCCTGGCACTACTTCACCGACGGCGCCAACTGGGGCGGACCCACCGGCATCGAATTCCGCCTGGCGCAACATCTTTGGTACACGCTGCTGGCGGTCGCCGGATCCGCGCTGATCGCGGTGCCGCTCGGACTCGTCATCGGCCATCGACGGCGCGGCGCCGCGGTGCTCGTCGGCTTCGCGAACGCGATGCGCGCGCTGCCCACCCTCGGTCTGCTCACCTTCTTGGTGCTGCTGCTCGGCCTCGGCCTGATTCCGCCGCTGCTCGCGCTGCTCACCGTCGGCATCCCGCCACTGCTCGCCGGTGCGTACGCGGGCGTGGCCAATGTGCCCGCCGACGTGGTCGACGCGTCAAGGGCGATGGGTATGACCGAGCGGCAGATCCTGTTCCGGGTGGAAGTTCCCAACGCCATGCCGATCCTGGTGAACGGCCTGCGCGGCGCCACCTTGCAGGTGGTGGCCACCGCGACGATCGCGGCGTACGTGAACCTCGGCGGGCTCGGCCGCTACATCTTCGACGGGCTCGGCCTGCACCGCTACGACCGGGTGCTGGTTGGCGCGCTGCTGGTGGCCGCGCTGGCGATGCTGCTGGACGGACTGCTGGCACTCGTCGTCTGGGCGACGACCCCGGGAACCGGGCGCCTGCGCATGACGCCGACTCCGGTCGAGGTGCGGCAAGTCGCGCGGTGACCACCGACCCGCCGTGTTCCACGCGACCTGGCGCGAGTCGTCGACGGTCCGCGCAGTCCGCGGCTATTGACCCGAAGTGTGATCTAGGTCACCATGACAGTGGCCGTAGGAGTCGTCAGCCGTGCACGCGCTCGACGCAACTGTGGCAAACCGTGTCGAGACCTGCGCAACCTCGAGTCCTACGGGAACCCAACCCGAGACAGGAGGATTGCCGTGAGCATGAACGCACCGATGAAGGCACGGGACATCATGCACGCCGAGGCGGAGTGCATCCCCGCGGACGAGACGCTCGACCGCGCCGCCCAGATGATGCGCAACATGGACGTGGGCGCCCTGCCGATCTGCGAGAACGACCGTCTGGTCGGCATGGTGACCGATCGTGACATCGTCGTGCGGTGCATCGCCGAGGGCCACGATCCCAGCCGCGTCCGCGCGGGCGATCTCGCCAAGGGCACCCCACGCTGGGTCGACGCCGATGCCGAGCTGCAGCAGGTGCTGGACATCATGGAGCAGAACCAGATCAAGCGGCTGCCGGTGATGGAGAACAAGCGCCTGATCGGCATGATCTCCGAGGCCGATCTGGCGAAGAACATCTCCGACAGCAAGCTGGCCGAATTCATCTCGGCCGTCTATGTGCCGCACTGACCGCCTCCCGCCGCGCACGCGCGCGGGAAGACGACGCCGCGTGCGCACAACGACCCCGCTCCGCACAAACGACGCAGGGCGCCTCGTTCGCCGTTGAACGGGGCGCCCTGTGCTTGCGTAATCAGTTGTTACGCAACGCCCTCCGCACGCGCGGCGGCGGCGACGGCCTCGGCGACGGCCGGGGCGACCCGCGGGTCGAGCGGGCTGGGGACGATCTTGTCGGGGCCGAGCTCGTCGGCGACCACGCTCAGGATGGCGTCGGCGGCGGCGATCTTCATGCCCTCGGTGATGCGACGGGCGCCCGCGTCCAGCGCGCCCTTGAACACGCCGGGGAAGGCGAGCACGTTGTTGATCTGGTTCGGGAAGTCGCTACGACCGGTCGCGACGATGGCGGCGTACTTGCGCGCCACGTCGGGCTGGATCTCCGGGTCCGGGTTGGACATGGCGAACACGATCGCCTCCGGCGCCATCGAGGCGATGAGCTCCTCGGCGATCAGGCCCGCCGAGAGACCGAGGAACACGTCCGCGCCCGCGAGCGCCTCGGCGGCGCCGCCGTTGAGTCCGCGCGGGTTGGTGCGCTGGGCCAGGTCGGACTTCACGTCGTTCAGGTCGGCGCGATCGCGGCTGACGATGCCCTTCGAGTCGAGCACGGTGACGTCGCGCACGCCGGCGGCGAGCAGGATGTTGGTGCACGCGACACCCGCCGCGCCCGCGCCCGACACCACGACCTTCAGACCGCTGATGTCACGTCCCTGCACGCGCGCCGCACCGTTCAGGGCCGCGAGCACCACGATCGCGGTGCCGTGCTGGTCGTCGTGCATGACGGGGCAGTCGAGCGCCTCGATGACGCGCTTCTCGATCTCGAAGCAGCGCGGCGCGGAGATGTCCTCCAGGTTGACCGCGCCGAAGCTGGGGCGCAGCCGGATCAGGGTCTCGACGATCTCGTCGACGTCCTTGGTGTCCAGCACGATCGGGATGGAGTCGAGTCCGGCGAACTTCTTGAACAGTGCGGCCTTGCCCTCCATCACCGGCAGCGACGCGCGCGGGCCGATGTCGCCGAGGCCGAGGACGGCGGTGCCGTCGCTGACCACGACCACCAGTCGGTCGGTCCAGGTGTATCGCTTGGCGAGCGTCTCGTCCTGAGCGATCGCGCGGCTGACCTGAGCGACGCCGGGGGTGTACGCGATGGAGAGGTCGCGCTGCGTCTCCAGCGGAGCAGAGAGCTCGACCGAGAGCTTGCCGCCGAGGTGTCCAGCGAAGATTTCGTCGTTGGTGATTTCGGACAAACTCGCGGTCGCATTCGGTGCGTCAGTCACAGGTGACACGATTTCACTCCTGCTCGGGTCGGGCTGAACCGGGGGACGGTTACCGCCGGGTATTTCGTAATAGGTGATTCGTACCGCTCATCGAGTGCGCTGACCGGGACGTTTCGAGTCGGAATTCGTGTGGCGAAGAACCGATGATCAGCTCGAGACGTGGCGCTGCACTGATCCGCAGAGCGGGGGCCGGACGGGTGGGTCCGGACGGAACATGCGGGGCGATCCTCGGGGCGCGACGGTACGTTGCGCGGCTCGGAACACCGTGATTCCCGAACCCGGCGGTGGCGTAGGAGGGGAATCCGCAACATTCTGCCAGCCGGTCCGATGACTTGCCAAACCGGTGTGTCGGATCCCGGTTGCGCGTCATATTCCGAGGGTAGGCGGCTGGAATTACCCCGAAGTTAGGGGAAACTCGCACCCGCGCACCGGGCGGCGGTGAGTTGTCACATCGCCAAGCGGTCGGGAGGTGTGAGGTCCGGACCCGGCGCGGGCTCCAGCCCGACCGGCACCCGACCGCGCACGACGGACGGCCCGCCCACGAGGGACGCGGGCTCCGACGGTACCCGCCGCAATCGCTCGGCGCTCACCCAGACGCTGTCCAGCCCGCCCGACATCAGGCGGACCCGCCACTCGGCTCCCCCGTCGGGATGGTCGGTGCGCCGGTGCATGCCGCGGGTCTCGGTGCGCGCCAGCGCGCTGTGCTCGGTCCATCTGGCCACCGCGAGCAGGGCCGCGGCCTGCCTGGCGCGCACCCGATCCGCGCCGACGCCGCCGAGGGCGAACGCAGCGCCCGGCCAGATGCCGTCGAGTTCGGCGATGCTGTCGCGCAGGCTGCCCGCGCTGCGCCAATAGCTGCGGCGCAGCGGCAGGGTGTGCTCCTGGACCAGTCCGACGATCGCGCGCGGATCGATGCGCGACCGGGCGGCGAGGCCCGCGCCGGACACCGGACGCACCGAGCCGATCGGGCCCCGTTTCCGAGCGAAGCGGGCGGCGCCCGATCCCGCCCACACGCCGGACGCGATGGCCCACGCCCCGCTGTGACCGCCGGTTCCGCTCACCGCGCCGGTGATCACCTCGCGACTCACCGCGTCACCCGCGCCGTACAGCCCGGCCACCGTGGTCGCGCAGTCGGGGCCGGTGAGCGCGAGGCCGCCCGTTCCGCCCACCGTGCCCTCGAGCACCGCGCGCAGCGGCACCCGCTGGAATCGGTCGACCGCGCCCTGCCTGGTGAGCCAGTGGCGCACCGTCTCCGGCACCTCGTCGAGCGCGGCGAACACCCGCCTTCCGTCGGCGATCGCCGCGAACGCCGCGTGCCGACCGCCCGCGACGACATCGCCGTTCTCGTCGTAGAGCGTCGCGAAACGCAGCGCGAGTCCCGACGCGAAACTCGGATGCATGGCCGGAGTCGGCGAATTCAGCGCTGGGCCAAGGGAATAGGCGCTGGAGAACTCCATGCCAGACAGTCGCGCGCCCGCCTCGGCGGCGAGCAGCAGTCCGTCGCCGGTGGCCACGTCGGTCCCCGCGCCACCGGAGAGAAACGCGCATCCGCCGGTGGCCACCACCACCGCGCCCGCGCGGACCGTCCAGGAACGGAAGCCGTCGTTCTGCCGCACGCCCGCCGCACCCGCGATCACGCCGTCGCCGTCACGCAGCAGTTGCAAGGCGGGATGGTGATCGAGGACGCGCACTCCCGCCTCGATCACGGTGCGGCGCATCCGGCGCAGGTATCCCGCGCCGTCCATGCGGACTCGCGGCGAGCCGCCGCGCGGGTCGTCGGGAAACCGGTAGCCCCAGCCCACCAGCTGTTCGATCCGCCGGTGCGTCTCGTCGAAGACGCGGTGGATCAACTCCGGATCGCCGAGATGGCCGCCGTCCGCGTGCGATCGGCGCACCGCCTCGTCCCTGGCGGCGCCGGGCGGGATGTTCCACACCGTGGTGCTCCCGAACGCAGAAGGCCCGCTGCTTCCGCAACGGGCCTTGTCGACGAGCACCACCCTCGCCCCTCCGGCGGCAGCCGAGACGGCCGCCCAGGTTCCGGCGGGGCCGCCGCCGAGAACCAGCACATCCGTCTCGATCTCGCTCACAACAAAATGTTCGGCCACAATTCACCCTGCCGCAACCAGTACCGGACTATCAGCCCCACCACTGTGTCCAAAGCAATACACCGGTGACCAAGAAAACGACCGCGGATCCGGAAAAGGCGAGAAAACCCCGATACCTATCCGAAAATGTCTGGGCGGCAAGCACCGTCGCCGACGCGATCAGGTGCCAGACTACCGACTCCGTGCCCGGGCCGGGGAAACCGCGCCGCCCACCGATGAACGCGGCGCCGACCACGACCAGCGTCAGCAACACCGTGCCCGCGGCGACCACACCGCTGATCGCACGCAGATATCTCACGACGTGATCACGGGCACGCCCGTCGCCTTGCCCGCGAGCTCCTCGAATTGCGCAGGGTCGGTGGTGAATTCGCCGAGCCGGATGGTCTTGTTCGCGCCGTGGTAGTCCGACGAGCCAGTGGTGAGCAGGCCGAGTTCGTCGGCCAGGCCGGTGAGCACCGCGCGATCGGACGCGGAATGGTCGGGGTGGTCGACCTCCAGCCCGCCAAGCCCGAGGTTGGCGAGTTCGCGGATGTCGTCGATGGCGAGCAGCCGCCCGCGCTTGCGTGCCCTGGTGTGGGCGAGCACGCTGACCCCGCCCGCGCCCGCGATCATCTCGACGGCGCGGTGCAGCGGTGTGTCGGCCTTCTCCGCGTAGTACGGACCGCGCGGCGCGAGCAGTTCGGTGAAGGCGGCGTCCACGCTCGGCACCACGCCCGCCTCGACCAAGGCGCGCGCCAGGTGCGGCCGCCCGGCCGAGGGGCCCGCGGAGGCGAGCACCGCGTCTGGATCGATGGGCAATCCGTCGGCGGCCATCCGCTCGGCCATCGCGCGCAGCCGGTCCACCCGCTCGGCGCGCAGCCGCTCGCGCTCCTCGGCGAAACCGCGGTCGGTCGGGTCGAAGAGGTAGGCGAGCAGATGCACCGGCACCGGCCAGCCGTCCTCGCCGAGCCCGACGCACGACATCTCCATCCCGCGCACCAGAGTCAGTCCCTTCGGTAGCGCGTCGACCGCCTCCGCCCATCCCGCCGTGGTGTCGTGATCGGTGATCGCGACCACGTCCAAACCGGAGGCTGCCGCGTTCCGCACCAGTTCGGCGGGGGTGTCCGTGCCGTCGGACGCGGTCGAATGGGTATGCAGGTCGATGCGCACGTCCTCCAGTCTTACAGTGCGCGGCCGCCGACCGGCACGGCAGCCGACGGCTTCGACCGGCCGCGGCCTCTACCATCGTCGTCGTGCCGTCCATACCGCCCATGCCGTCTTTCCGCGGGCAGGGCCGCGCGGCGATGCCGCGCCCACGCATTCCGGTTCCCACCGCCCGCGCCGTCGTCGACTGCGCCGTCTACGTCGACGGGAACCGGCTGCCCGGCCGATTCACCCACACCGAGGCGCTTGCCGAGGTGCGCTCACGCGGGACGGGCTTCGTGTGGATCGGGCTGCACGACCCGGACGAGACGCAGATGGCCGACATCGCCTCGACCTTCGACCTGCATCCGCTCGCCGTCGAGGACGCGGTCAAGGCCCACCAGCGGCCCAAGCTGGAACGCTACGACGACACCCTGTTCCTGGTGCTGCGCACGGTGTCCTATGTGCCGCACGAAATGGACAGCGTCAGCGAGATCGTCGAGACCGGCGACATCATGGTGTTCACCGGACCCGATTTCGCGGTGACCGTCCGGCACGGCGAGCACACCGGCTTGGCGGGGGTGCGGCGCGACCTCGAGGAGCGCTCCGACCAGTTGAGCCACGGCCCGTGCGCGGTGCTGCACGCGGTGGCCGACCACGTCGTCGACTCCTACCTCCAGGTGGCGACGCTGGTGGAGAACGACATCGACGAGATGGAAGAGGCGGTTTTCACCCCGCGCAACCACGTCACCATCGAGTCGATCTACCAGCTCAAGCGCGAGGTGGTCGAGCTGCGCCGCGCGGTCAACCCGCTCGCCGCGCCGCTGCAACTGCTGGCCCACAAGCCGGATCTGCCGGTGCCCAAGGAGATTCGGCGCTATATGCGCGATGTCGCCGACCACCACGTCACCGTCGCCGAGCGGATATCCGATTTCGACGAGTCGCTCAGCGAACTGGTCAGCGCGGCCCTCGCCAAGATCAGCCTGCAGCAGAACTCCGACATGCGGAAGATCTCGGCGTGGGTGGCCATCGCGGCGGTACCGACCATGATCGCGGGCATCTACGGCATGAACTTCGATCACATGCCGGAACTGAAGTGGACCTACGGCTACGGCATGGTGCTGCTGCTGATCGCGACGGTGTGCACCGGACTGTTCGTCACGTTCCGCCGCAACAACTGGCTCTGACCTACAGCGTCGCCGCGCCGCGACCCGGGTCGCGCACGTCGATGCCCGCCTCGGCCCACGCGTCGCGCAGCGCCTGCGCGCCGCGCACCCGCACCCAGGCCGCCTCGGTGGCGGTCACCGGCGTCACCGTCAGGTACCTGACCGGCTCGGCGGGTTCGGGCAGCGGAATCTGCGGAATCTCGCTGTCGCCGAGCAGCGCCGCGGTGAACGCCGCGCCCTGCCACAACGGCTCGCCCAGATCCAGCAGCGCATCGGCTTGCAGCACAACGCCTTCCACGGAGGGCGTGGCGACCAGGATGCCGAGCGCCTTGGGCAGCCCCGGCATCGCGGTGCCGGAGCGCAGGGTCAGCACCAGCTCCGCGCGCGGGCCGCGCACCGGATCGGCGTGCAGGTCACCGGGATCGCCCATCGGGTGGCGCGAGCCGCCCAGCGTCGCGTAGTGCACGACATCGCCGTCGACGATCCGCAGGATCTCGATCGGCTCCAGTCCCAGGAACGTCACCGAGGCCGAATCCACGCCGCTCGCGGGCACCCCGTAGTGGTCGAGCACCCCGGTGCGGACCTTGTCCATCACATCCATGCGTTCAGATCGCCAACCGCGCGAGCATGTCCCGCGCCTGCTCGGCCGACTTCGGGTCGCACAGCACGTCGTAACGGCCCGCCACCAGCTGCATGGTCGAGGCGAAGTCGCGCTGCCCCTTGGTGGCGGCATACGGAATCGAGGTCGAGATGACGCCGAAGATGATGCCGCCGACCAGGCCGACCACCAGCGGACCGAACGCGCCGCTGGTGGTGAACAGACTCAGCAGCAGGCCGAGGAAGAGGCCGAGCCACGCGCCGGAGACCACACCGCCGCCGATCACCTTGCCCCAGTTCAGGCGGTAGAGCACCCGTTCGACCTGCATCAGGTCGACGCCGACGATCGTCACGTCCTGCACCGGGAACTGGTTGTCGGCCAGATAGTCGACCGCGCGCTGCGCCTCGGCGTAGGTCGGATAGGAGCCCACCGGCCAGCCCGACGGCGGGGTCGGCAACCCCTGGCGGGCGCGGTTCGTGTTCCCCAAGGGATTCGTCATGACACCATTCTGCTATTCCGAGCGGCCGTTCGGTGGTGTGAAACGCGTGGTGCGCGTCATCCCGGCGGCGCGTCCCTTCTCGGCGATCACCTGCGCCATCTTGGCGCTCGCCTCGTCGATCATCTCGTCGCCGAGCATGACGGCGCCGCGCGCGCCACCCTCGGCGGAGGTGTGGAAGGCGTAGGCGTCCAGGATTTCCTCGGCCCGGTCGTAGTCGGCCTGGCGCGGACTGAAGATCTCGTTGGCCGCGTCGACCTGGCCTGGGTGCAGCACCCATTTGCCGTCGAAGCCGAGCGCGGCGGTGCGCGCGGCGGCCCTGCGGAAACCGTCGACGTCGCGAATCTGCAAGTAGGGACCGTCGATCGCCTGGAGGCCGTGGGCGCGCGCGGCGAGCAGGATGGTCATCAGGATGTGGTGGTAGGCGTCGCCGGTGTCGTATCCCTCCGGCTGTTCGCCGACCACCAGCGTGCGCATGTTGATGCTCGCCATGAAGTCGGCCGGGCCGAAGACCAACGCCTGCACGCGCGGGCTCGCGGTCGCGATCTCATCGATATTGCGCAGGCCCATCGCGTTTTCCAGCTGCGGCTCGATGCCGATCCGCCCGACCTCCAACCCGTTGGCCTTCTCCAGCTGGGTGAGCAGCAGATCGAGCGCCCGCACCTGGCCCGCGTCGGTGACCTTCGGCAGCAGGATCGCGTCGATCACCCGGCCCGCGCCCTCGACCACGGTGATCACGTCGGCGTAGGTCCATTCGGTCGTCCAGTCGTTGACCCGCACCACGCGCAGCTGCGCGCCCCAGCCCGGCTGATTCAGCGCGGCCACGATATTGGCGCGCGCGGCGGCCTTGGCGACCGGCGCCACCGCGTCCTCCAGATCGAGGAAGACTTCGTCGACCGGCAAGCCCTTGGCCTTCTCGATCATCTTGGGGTTGCTGCCCGGCACGGCGAGCACCGATCGGCGCGGCTTCATGGAGCCTCCTGTCTAGTCTGGCAAGCATGGCAGCTACCAGGGTGTACGTCGCCAGGCTCGCCGGCCTGGCGGTGCTGGGACCGGACGGGGAGTCTATCGGCCGGGTCCGCGACGCGGTCGTGGCGATCCGGTACGACCGTCAGGTACCGCGCGTGCACGGGCTGGTCGTCGAATTGCCGAGCAGGCGCCGGATTTTCGTGCCGATGTTGCGGGTGACCTCGATCGAACCCGGCAATGTCACGCTCAACACCGGCACCGTCAGCCTGCGCCGTTTCCAGCAACGACCCGGTGAGATGCTGGCGCTGGCGCAGATCGTGGATTCCAAGGTGCGGGTGGACGATCCGGCCCTGCCCGACCTCGCCGGCGTCGACGTCTTCGTTGTCGATCTCGGCATCGAACTGACCAGGACGAGGGATTGGCGGGTCTCCCGCGTCGCGGTGCGCGGGCACCGGCGAATCGGGCGGCGGCGCACGGTGCACGTCGTGGACTGGACGTTGGTGACCGGCCTGACCCCGTACGAGATCGGCAGGCCAGGCCAGGACGTCACCCAGTTGCTCGAACAGTTCGAGGGCTTACGGCCCGCCGACGTCGCGCACATGCTGCGCGAGCTGCCGGAGAAGCGCCGCATCGAGGTGGCCGAGGCGCTGGACGACGAGCGACTGGCCGACGTGGTGCAGGAGCTGCCCGACGACGATCAGGTCGACCTGCTCGGCCACCTCGAGGTGCGCCGCGCCGCCGACGTACTCGAGGCGATGGACCCGGACGACGCGGCCGACCTGCTCGGCGAACTGCCGACGGGGGAACGCGAATCGCTGCTCGCGATGATGGATCCCGAGGAATCCGAACCGGTGCGCAGGCTGCTCGCGCACTCCCCCGACACCGCGGGCGGTCTGATGACGACCAAGCCCGTGGTGCTGACGCCCTCGACCACGGTCGCGGAGGCGCTGGCCAGGGTGCGCAATCCGGACCTGACGCCCGCGCTCGCCTCGATGGTGTTCGTGGTTCGCCCGCCGACCGCCACCCCCACCGGGCCCTACCTCGGCTGCGTGCACATCCAGCAACTGTTGCGCGAACCGCCGGCGCACCTGGTCGGCGGCATCATCGATTCCGATCTGGCGCCGCTGCGCGCCGAGGTGCCGCTGTCGGCGGTGACCCGCTACTTCGCCACCTACAACCTGGTCTGCGGTCCGGTGGTGGACGACGAGAACCATCTGCTCGGCGCCGTCAGCGTCGACGACGTGCTCGATCATCTGCTGCCGGAGGACTGGCGCGAGGAAGAGGAGCACGAGGGAGTCACGGCACATGAGTGAGAAGAATCCGGGGACGGGCGTCGGCAGGGTCGGCCCGAGCTCGGCGCGCCAGCGCCTGGAGACGCCGGTCGAGTCGCGCTTCCGATTCGATTGGGACGCCGAGGCATTGGCGCGCAGCTCCGAGCGGGTCGCCCGATTCCTCGGTACCGGACGCTATCTCGCGCTGCAGACGATCGTGGTGATCATCTGGATCATTCTCAACATCTTCTTCGTCACGCTGCGCTGGGATCCGTACCCGTTCATCCTGTTGAATCTCGCGTTCTCCACGCAGGCCGCCTACGCGGCGCCGCTGATCCTGTTGGCGCAGAACCGTCAGGACAACCGCGACCGGGTGGCGCTGGAAGAGGACCGGATGCGCGCCGCACAGACCAAGGCGGACACCGAATTCCTCGCCCGCGAACTCGCAGCGCTCCGTATCGCGGTGGGCGATGTGGCGACTCGTGACTATCTGCGCCGCGAATTGGAGGAGATGCGTGAGGTTCTCGACCGCATCGAGGCCGCGGCGGTCGCGGAAGGCAACACGCCGCGTGAGGTCAAGTCCGGCAAGGCGAATCGCAAGAAAACCTCCGGTGGAAAGCAGTCCCACGTTCAGGTTTCGCCGCCTGTTGCTGATGATTGACCGGAAATGCTCAACAACATCCTGACCCCTGGGTAACCTGGACAACGTTGTCCTGAGCGGGCCGGGTGTGGGATGTCCCGGACACCGCCCCCATGACGTAGAGGATTGGTGTGGCCGAATGCGAGTTTCCGCTCCGATAACAATGTCGGCCCTGGTTGTCGCTGGTCTGGTCGCTTCCGGTTCGGCGGCACACAACACGACCGCGAGCACACCGCCGCAGGCCCCCGAGGCGCTGCTCGCCGCGTCCAGCGATCGTGACGGCGCAGGCAACGGCACGGACACCGACCAGGAAGGCACCCTGTCTCGGACAGTAGGTCTATTGCCGGTCCAGCCGGAGAGTCCCCGCAAACTTCGAGCTATGACTCCGTCCAAGGACGGACTGCCGTTTTTCGGTGGCACCGTCCCGCTGCACGAGGTCACGCTGCCCGCGCACGGTGGGGCACTGGGCATTCCGGAGATCGTGCTCGCCGCGTACCGGAACGCGGAGCTGGCGATGCAGTCCTCGATGCCCGGATGCGGGTTGTCGTGGAATCTGCTCGCCGGGATCGGGCGGATCGAGTCCGGCCACGCGGGAAGCGGTCGCACGGACGCGGCGGGCACGACGGTGACCCCGATCTTCGGACCAGCGCTCGACGGCACCCTGCCGGGCAACGAGGTGATCAGGGCCGCGGACGGCGGATACGTGCGTGCGATCGGCCCCATGCAGTTCCTGCCTGGCACGTGGAGCCTGTACGCCGCCGACGGCAACGGTGACGGAGTCGCCGACCCGCACAACGTCTTCGACGCCTCGCTCGCCGCGGGCAAATACCTGTGCTCGGGCGGGATGGACCTACGCGATCCCGCGCAAGAGCTACGTGCGGTGCTGCGCTACAACAACTCGATGTCCTACGCGGCCAACGTCTTGAGTTGGTCGACGGCCTACCGCACGGGCGGCAAGCCGAGTCAGGTCACCATCTCGCCGGAGCTGGTCCCACCCGGCTCGGTGCCGATCATCGCCTCGAATCCGGATATGAGCGCGGCCCAGTCGACATTGCCGACCACCACCTCGCCCGCGGACCAGCCGCCGTCGACGGCGCCAGCGGCGCCCGCGCCGACCCAGGTGATGATCACGATCCCCGGCCTGCCGCCGATCCCGTGCGGAATCTTCTGCCCGCCACCGCCGCCGCCCGCCAACCCGTGCGCGCAGGCCGCGGTGCCCGCGCCGATGCCGCGCCCCGGCGAGTCGGGACGGCCGTTCGGGCCGCGCCAGCAATTCGGTGCCGAGCCGGTCGATCCGAACGACCCAGCGCGCGCCGAGGATCCCGCTCTGACCGATGCCCGGGAACCGCAGCCGAATCCGGCGTGTGTGCCGCAATTGCAGGGCCTGCCTGCCGCGCCCGAGCAGGGCGCTCCGGCTCCCGCGCCCAACCCGGCGCAGCCGGCGCCACCCGCCAAGCCGAACGCCCCCGAACAGCCGAATCCCGAGCCGGAGGTCGCCACGACCCCCGAGCCGGTGCCCGCCGCGCCCGCCCCTACCGAACAGCCCGGCATCACACTGCCGTTCGGCATCGTGATCCCGTTGCCGCCCGCTCCGCCGCAGGGCTGAGACCAAACCTCGATTCAGATCACGAAGCAGTAACAAAAAGATCTCGAATGCGGTAGCCTCTCCTTCGTCCACGAAGGGCTCGTCAGCGAGCCTTTGTGTAACCGAGGAGGGTCACCACACCGTGGGGCGTCACCGCAAGCAATCGCCTGCCACCGTCAGGCGCGGCTCCGTAATCGCACTGACCGGATTGGTTCCCGCCGGATTCGTGGCCTGCGCCGCCGCATCCGATCTGGACTCCGATCAGGCCGCCGTTCAGCAGATCCCCGACGACCAGGACGCGCTGGCCGCCAAACCCGCCGACTCGGTCGAGTTCGTCGCGCACGCCATGGCCGAGCAGCGTTCAGTCGCCCCGCCGATCGTGAAAACCGTTGCGCTGTCGGCCGATCGGGAAAAGGCCGACCTGCCCGCCGGAGCGCTGGGCGTGCCCGGCGTCGCGATCGCCGCCTACCAGAACGCCGAGCGCACGCTGGACGCGGAGAACCCGACGTGCAACATGCCGTGGAACCTGCTCGCTGGGATCGGGCGTGTCGAGTCCACCCACGCGTTCGGCGGCAAGGCCGACGTCGACGGCAATCCGCTCAGCCCGGTCTACGGCCCGGTGCTCGACGGCTCGCTCGCGGGCAACAACGTCATCCACGACAGCGACGACGGCGCCCTCGACGGACTCGGTGGCTACGACCGCGCGGTCGGCCCGATGCAGTTCCTGCCCGAGACCTGGAAGCGTTACGCCGCCGACGGCAACGGCGACGGCATCGCCGACCCGCAGAACCTGTACGACGCCGCGCTGACCGCGGGCAAGTACCTCTGCGACGGCGGCTTGAACATGAGCGACCTGGCCCAGCAGTCGCGCGCCATCCTGCGCTACAACAACTCGATGGCCTATGTCGCCAACGTCATGGCGTGGGCGAATTCGTACGGTACGGGGGTCGCACCGAAGCCCGCGCAGTTGCCGCGGATCTGACACGCCTAAAATTTCCGTATGCCAGTGGTAACGGAAACGGATGTGCGGGGCGCGCTCGCGAAGGTCGACGACCCGGAGATCCGCAAACCGATCACCGAACTGGGCATGGTGAAAAGCGTCGTCATCGACGCCGAAAGCAATGTCCATGTCGAGGTCTACCTCACGACGGCGGGCTGCCCGCTGCGCACGGAGATCACCCAGCGGGTCACCAAGGCGGTGGCCGACGTCCCCGGCGTCGGCGCCATCTCCGTCGACCTCGATGTGATGAACGACGAGCAGCGCACCGCCCTGCGTAAGCAGCTGCGCGGCGACTCCGCCGATCCGGTGATCCCGTTCGCCCAGCCGGGCTCGCTGACTCGCGTGTACGCGGTCGCGTCCGGCAAGGGCGGCGTCGGAAAGTCGTCGGTGACGGTCAACCTCGCGGCCGCCATGGCCGCGCGCGGCCTGTCCGTCGGCGTGCTCGACGCCGACATCTACGGACACTCGGTGCCACGCATGCTCGGCACCGACGCCCGCCCGACCCAGGTCGAGCGGATGATCATGCCGCCGGTCGCGCACGACGTGAAGGTCATCTCGATCGCCATGTTCACCCAGGGCAACACGCCCGTGGTGTGGCGCGGCCCGATGCTGCACCGTGCGCTGCAGCAGTTCCTCGCCGACGTGTTCTGGGGCGATCTGGACATCCTGCTGCTGGACCTGCCGCCTGGCACCGGTGACGTGGCCATCTCCATCGCCCAGCTGATCCCGAACGCGGAGATCCTGGTCGTCACCACCCCGCAGCTCGCGGCCGCCGAGGTGGCCGAGCGGGCGGGCTCGATCGCGTTGCAGACCCGGCAGCGGATCGCGGGCGTCGTGGAGAACATGTCCTGGCTCGACCTGCCCGACGGCAGCAGGATGGAGCTCTACGGTTCCGGCGGCGGCCAGCGGGTGGCCGACAGCCTCACCCGAGCGGTCGGCGCGAGCGTCCCGCTGCTCGGTCAGATCCCGATCGAGCAGGAGCTGCGCGAGGCCGGCGACGAGGGCACGCCGATCGTGCTGCGCGATCCGGACAGCGCGTCGGCCAAGGCGCTGATCGAGGTCGCCGACAAGCTCGCCGTGCGCCGTCGCGGACTGGCCGGCATGTCGCTCGGCATCGACACCACGCGGCATCTGTAACCCCCCCAACCGCGCCGCCTCGGCAACTGCTCGGTCGTGAACGAGCATGTCGGAGCGGCGGAATAAGCTCGTGTCATGCTCACGCTGCTGTTGTACGTGCTGATCGTCGGCCTGGTGGCCGCGGTGCTGTTCCTGCTCGCGAGTGCGGTCTTCGGACGCGGGGAGGAACTGGGCCCGCTGCCCGAGGGCACGACGGCCACCGTGTTGCCCGCCGAGGGCATCACCGGTGCGGACGTGCGCGCGCTGCGGTTCCAGCAAGTGGTGCGCGGCTACAAGGCGGGCGAGGTCGACTGGGCGTTGGCGAGGCTCGCCGCGCGCATCGATGAACTCCAGCTACAACTGGCCCACGCGCGCGGCGAGACGCCGCAGCTGAGCAAAGCCGGTGCGGATACGGCGGTCTCGCGGTACGAGAGCGCGCCGCACACCGACACCACGCCATCGCGGTACGACAGTTCCGCAGCGCACCCCGACGACGCCGAGGCGACGTCGTGGCCCGCGCCGAGCACCCCCGAAAAGCCGTGAGCGCCCCGCTCGCCGCCGACGGCAGGGTCCGCTGCCCGTGGGCGGAGTCCTCTCAGCTCTACCGGGACTACCACGACTTCGAATGGGGCGAGCCGCTGCGCGGCCCCGACGCGATGTTCGAGCGGGTCTGCCTCGAGGCGTTCCAGTCGGGTCTGTCCTGGATCACGATCCTGCGCAAGCGCCCGGCCTTCCGCGCCGCGTTCGCCGACTTCGCCATCGAGAAGGTCGCCGCGTTCGGCGACGCCGATGTGGCCCGCCTGCTCGCCGATCCCGGCATCGTCCGCAACCGCGCCAAGATCGAAGCCGCCATCGCCAACGCGCGGGCCGCTGGCGCGCTCGACCGCGGCCTCGACGAGTTGATCTGGTCGTTCGCGCCGCCGCCACGGCCACGCCCGAAGGCCATCGCCGACGTTCCCGCGACGAGTCCCGAATCCATCGCTCTGGCAAAAGAATTGAAGCGGCGCGGGTTCCGTTTCGTCGGACCCACCACCGCCTACGCACTGATGCAAGCAACGGGAATGGTGGACGATCACCTGGCCGATTGCTGGGTCGGAAGTGACCCGCACAACACCGCCCGAGCGATCACATTTCGAACTCAGGTATCCGTCCACATCGGCGATAGGGAAGAATAGGACCGGTGTAGCTCGCCAAATGCCGGTGAGCTACCTGGTTGGTGACAACTGTAGTTCCAAGAAAGTGCGCAGAAAACCGCGCAGATCTGGAGGGAGCAGAGGATGGCGGCCATGAAGCCCCGCACCGGGGACGGTCCCCTCGAGGCAACCAAGGAAGGGCGTGGAATCGTTATGCGGGTTCCACTCGAGGGTGGCGGGCGTCTGGTCGTCGAACTCACGCCGGATGAGGCAGCGGCGCTCGGTGACGAATTGAAGAGTGTCACCAGCTAGTCCTTCGGCACTCGCTGATGTGGCGGGTCTGCTGGCCTGCCCGGAATGCCGCCTCGGGCTCGAGGCGGTGGATCGGGCGCTGCGTTGCGACCGCGGCCACAATTTCGACATCGCCAAACAGGGCTACGTCAGCTTGCTGACCGGTGCGTCGACCAAGATGACCGGCGACACCGCGGCCATGCTGGACGCCCGCGCCGCTTTCCAGGGTGAAGGACATTTCGCGCCCATCGCCGACGCGGTCGCTACCGCCGTCGGCCCGGTCGACGACCGGTCCGCGAGCCTGCTGGAAATCGGCGCGGGCACCGGCTACTACCTGGCCGCGGCGCTCGACGCCGCACCGGACGCCCGCGGCGTCGCCATCGACGTGGCCAAACCCGCCGCGCGCCGCTGCGCACGCGCCCATCCTCGCGCCGCCGCGGTACTCGCCGACGCCTGGCGCGGTCTACCGGTCCGCGACGGCGTGCTCGCGGGAGTGCTCTCGGTGTTCGCGCCCCGCAATCCCACCGAGGTGGCCAGGGTGCTCGGCGCGGACGGCCGCTTCGTCGTCGCCGCGCCGACCGCGCGTCATCTCGGCGAGCTGATCGATCCGCTCGGCATGGTGACCGTCGACCCCGACAAGGACCGCCGCATCACCGAGGCGATGTCCGGACTGTTCGAGCAGGTCGAGCGGGTCGCCGTGGAGTATTCGATGAAGCTCGACCGCGCGGCGGTGGCGCAGGTGGTCGGCATGGGTCCGTCCGCGCACCACGCCGAGCACGCGCGCGATCCACGCCTCTCGGCGCTGCCGGATCTGATGGATGTCACCGCGTCGGTCACGGTCGCGACGTATCGTCCCCGACGCTGACCGCGAAGCGTCGCTCCCGGCGCACGGGGCGCTCATGGTTTGCACACGCGCTCGCACAGATCGCCTCGCTCACAACGCGCGGGCGTTCAGGGTTTGCGGACTTGCTCGTACACCTCGACGGTCCGCTCCGCGATTCGCGACCAGTCGAATTCCGCGATCGCCCGCGCGCGTCCCGCCGCGCCGAACTCGGCAGCGAGGACCGGATCGCCCGCGACCTCGTTGACCGCCGCCGCGAGGCCCCGCTCGTACTCCTCGGCCGCGCCCGCGTCGTAGTGCACGAGCCTGCCGTTGCCGCCGTCGGCGACCACCTCGGGGATGCCGCCGACGTCGGAGGCGACCACGGCGGTCGCGCAGGCCATGGCCTCCAAATTCACGATGCCGAGCGGTTCGTACACCGACGGGCAGACGAACACGGTCGCCGCCGCCAGAATCTGCCGAATCTGCTCGGTGGGCAGCATTTCCCGCACCCAGTGCACGTTCCCGCGCCGCCGCCGCAACTCGGCGACCGCCGCGGCCGTCTCGTCCTCCAGCTCCCTGGTGTCGGGCGCGCCCGCGCACAGCACAAGCTGGATCTCCGGCTCGAACTCGCGCGCGGCGGCGAGCAGGTGGCCGACGCCCTTCTGCCGCGTGATGCGGCCGACGAAGGCGACGATCGGGCGGTCGGTCCGCACGCCGAGCTCGTCCAGGATCTGCCGCTCGCCGTCGACCGGCGGGCCGGGCCGCCACAGCGTCGCGTCGATGCCGTTGTGCACCACGTGGACCCGGCTCGGATCGATCGCCGGGTAGGCGTCGAGCACGTCGTGGCGCATGCCCTCGCTCACCGCGATGACGGCGTCGGCGTGCTCCATGGCGTTGCGCTCCGACCACGAGGAGATGCGGTAGCCGCCGCCGAGCTGCTCGGCCTTCCACGGCCGCCGCGGCTCGAGGGAGTGCGCGGTGAGGATGTGCGGGATGCCGTAGAGGGTGGCGGCCAGGTGCCCGGCCAGACCGGTGTACCAGGTGTGCGAGTGCACCACGTCCACCTCGCCCGCCGCGTCGGCCATCCGCAGCTGCGCCGACATCATCTGCAGCGCGGCGTTGGCGGCGTAGAGCGACGGATCCGATTGGTGCACCACGGCATCGGTGCGCTCGGCGCCCATGCAGTGCACGGTCACCTCGCAGAGCCGCCGCAATTCGGCGGTCAGTTGGGTCACGTGTACGCCCGCACCGCCGTACACCTCGGGTGGGTATTCGCGGGTCAACATCGCGACGCGCAACCGGTCCTGGAAGCCCCCCGGCTCGCCGGATCCCGTCGCCGAGCGCCCGCCGTCCGTGCCGAAACTCACCGATCCAAACTAGACGCTCGGCTCGGCAGGGGCCACCCGCGGCCTGCCGACACGGTAGTTTGGGCACTGTGAGGAGCCAGCCGCACGTACTCGGGATCGTGCTCGCCGGTGGCGAGGGCAAGCGCCTGTTTCCACTCACCGCCGACCGCGCCAAGCCGGCGGTTCCCTTCGGCGGCGCGTACCGCCTCATCGACTTCGTGCTCAGCAATCTGGTGAACGCGGGCTTCCTTCGCCTGTGCGTGCTCACCCAGTACAAGTCGCATTCGCTGGACCGGCACATCTCGCAGACCTGGCGGCTGTCGGGTTTCGCGGGCGAGTACATCACGCCGGTGCCCGCCCAGCAGCGTCTCGGCCCGCGCTGGTACACCGGCAGCGCCGACGCCATCATGCAGTCGCTGAACCTGATCTACGACGAGGACCCCGACTACATCGTGGTGTTCGGCGCCGACCACGTGTACCGGATGGACCCGGAGCAGATGGTCTCCCACCACATCGATTCCGGCGCGGGCGTCACCGTGGCGGGCATCCGGGTGCCGCGCAGCGAGGCAAGCGCGTTCGGCTGCATCGATTCCGACGAGTCGGGCCGCATCACCCAGTTCCTGGAGAAGCCCGCCCATCCGCCTGGCACGCCGGACGACCCGAACGTGACCTTCGCGTCGATGGGCAACTACGTCTTCACCACCAAGGTGCTGGTCGACTCGATCCGAGCCGACGCGGACAACTCCGATTCCGACCACGACATGGGCGGCGACATCATCCCCGCGCTGGTCGCGTCGGGTCAGGCCGCGGTATACGACTTCGCCGACAACGAGGTGCCCGGCGCGACCGAGCGCGACCGCGGCTACTGGCGCGACGTCGGGACCATCGACGCCTTCTACGACGCGCACATGGATCTGGTCTCGGTGCACCCGGTGTTCAACCTCTACAACAAGCACTGGCCGATCCGCGGCGCCGCCGAGAACCTGCCGCCCGCCAAGTTCGCCCAGGGCGGGCTTGCCCAGGAGTGCATCGTCGGCGCGGGCAGCATCCTGTCCGCCGCGACCGTGCGCAATTCCGTGCTGAGCTCGAACGTGATGGTCGACGACGGCGCCACCGTCGAGGGCAGCGTGCTGATGCCCGGCGTGCGCATCGGCAGGGGCGCGGTGGTGCGCCACGCCATTCTGGACAAGAACGTGGTGGTCGGCGAGGGCGAGATCATCGGCGTCGACCTGGAACGCGACCGCGACCGGTTCGCGGTGAGCAACGGCGGCGTGGTGACCGTCGGCAAGGGCGTTTGGGTGTGATGCGCGTCCGCTGACTAACGCCCGCTCGGCGGGGCGGTGCAGAACGGCTGGCAGGAACCCGGCGTGCGCGGAACCGTCGACCGTGAGCCCTCGCCGAAATCGGCGGTGCTGACCAGAATCGCGAGCATTATCGCCAGCACGAGCAGGACTCCGAACACGACCGTCGCACCCGCCCAGTCTTGTGCGCGGTTCCTCGATCGGTCATCGTCGTTCCAGAACATCGGCTCGTCCTCCGCACGGCCCCGGCCCACCCAAGCACACCACGGATCCCACGGTTACCGAAACCGCCAATAGTGTGCTGCCCTACCGGAATTGCGCGCCCGGCGTCAGGGCACGGGCGGTGGCGGCGTTCCGGTGCAGAACGGTTCGCACGGCCCGGTGGTCGGCACCACCTTCGCAGGCCCGGTGTCGAAATCGGCATTGCTCACCACGAGCAGCACGAGCACGACGAGCAGAATCGCCGCGGCGAAAAAGCCCAACCCGGCGACCACCCAATTCAGTGAACCCTTTTCCTTGACCACATGTCCGACATGGCCGTAATGGACGATATCCTCCGCCCGTTCCCAAGTCACCGCACACCTCCGAATTCGCTTGCGGCGCCGGGGTTTTTACGGCACGATTCGCACGACTGTCGAACGGGGTCGCCCGCACCCCGGCTGGTCGTCGGTTACCCGGAGTCGGCGCGGCGAATCAGCGAATGTCAACCGTCCTACCGCCGAGGCGCTTTCCGATCCGGTCAGCGGCCGTATCGGACACGGCGACAATCCGAATGCGGAGGTACGCAAGACGCGCACGGCCGGAGCGAACGCGGAGGTACGCAAGACGCGCACGGCCGGAGCGAACGCGGAGGTACGCAAGACGCGCACGGCCGGAGCGAACGCGGAGGTACGCCTAACCCCGTGAGGCGCAGAGCAATCCGTCGCCGACGGGGATCAGCACGCAGGTGAGTTCGGGGTCCTCGGCGATCGCGCGGGTCGCGGCGCGCACCGCCTGGGTGGCGGGATCGCGCTGACTCGGGTCGGGGACGCGGCCGCCGAGCAGCGCGTTGTGCAGGATGATGGCGCCGCCGTCGCGCAGTAGCCGCACCGCCTGGGCGACGTACTGCGGGTGCTCCAGTGGAGCGGCATCGATGAAGACCAGATCGTAGGCGCCGTCGGCGAGGCGGGGCAGCACGTCGAGCGCGCGCCCGTTGATCAGCCTGGTGCGGGCGGGCGGGATGTCAGCGGTGCGGAACGCCTCCTTGGCCGCGCGCTGATGCTCCGGCTCGGAATCGATCGTGGTCAGCGTGCCGTCCTCGCGCATGCCGTCGAGCAGCCACAGCCCGCTGATGCCCGCGCCGGTCCCGACCTCGACGACCGCGCGCGCACCGAGCAGCTGGGCGTACATGCTCAGCAGCGCACCGACGGACGGCGGCACCGGTGCCGCGCCCAGCTCGGTGGCCCGCTCGCGCGCGCTGACGAGGATCTCGTCCTCCACGACGGATTCTTCCACGTAGGAGAGATTTCGCTCCAGGTTCGATGCCACGCCTAAGAGGCTAATGCGGCGCGCGTTGTCTCGGCGTTCCGACAACACGCTTTCTCGGCGGATCGGTTTTCTCAGGAGTCCCTCAGGATCTCCATATCCCCGCCATATCGGGACAGGAAAGAGTAAGGGCACGCAAGACCAGCCGACCGCGATACGCGGGACGCGGGAACAACGACATACGGGTAGTCGGTTGTATTCCGTACGCGACGGTCCGAGATCCGGACCGAACGGGAGTCCCGAGTTTACGGTCCCGAGCAGGAGGTAGCCCCATCCACATGGTCAAAGGTTCGTTTGCGGCTCCGCATGGGCACTCCGAGTACGCCACCCTCCCCGACCACATCATGCCGTTCGAGGCCGACCAGGCCGAGGACTTCGATGTCGAACTGACCGGCACCGCCGCGTTCGACGCGACGGGCGATCGCTCGGTGATGCCGTCCTGGGACGAACTGGTCCGCGAACACGCCGACCGGGTCTACCGGCTGGCCTACCGTCTTTCCGGCGACGCGCAGGACGCCGAGGATCTCACCCAGGAGACCTTCATCCGCGTGTTCCGCTCGCTGTCGAACTATCAGCCCGGCACCTTCGAGGGCTGGCTGCACCGCATCACTACCAACCTGTTCCTTGACATGGTGCGCCGTCGTAACCGCATCCGCATGGAGGCGCTGCCCGAGGACTACGACCGGGTGCCCGCCGAGGGTCCCGGCCCCGAGCAGGCCTATCACGACGCGCGCCTGGATCCCGACCTGCAATCCGCGCTGGACGCGCTGGCGCCGGAGTTCCGCGCCGCCGTCGTGCTGTGTGACATCGAGGGTCTGTCGTACGAGGAGATCGGCGCTACGCTCGGCGTGAAGCTGGGCACCGTGCGCAGCCGGATCCACCGCGGCCGTCAGGCACTGCGCGAGCACCTTGCGCATAATGGATCTCAGCAGCGGTTGGCCGCTGACGCGAACATCGGGTGATTCGCCGGGCCCCGGCGATGCCCGGGCCAGAGGATGTCGTTGGAAGGGTGAGCACCGCATGAGTGGCGAGTCCAGCACGTCCGGTCGTCCCGCGCGGGGGGACCGACGAACGCCAGGCAGGTCACCGCGCTTCGCGCCCACCGAACATCTGGCCAGCGAGGCGATCGTCGCCTACGTCGACGGCGAGCTGCGCATGAACGCCTATCTGCGCGCCGCCCAGCATCTTTCGGTCTGCCCGGAGTGCGCCGCCGAGGTGGACGCACAGCAGCAGGCGCGGATCGCGCTGCGCCAGTCCGGACCCATCTCGGTCCCCACCGGGTTGCACGACAGCCTGACCCGTATTCCGCTCGCCGAGTTGCCAGGCGGCGCGTCGAACAATCCTGGCCGTCCGTCCGGGAACGCCCGCAACGAGGCAGTTTTCGGTTTTCTGCCGGATTCGTTCACCGCGACCCGGTGGACCACGTGGTGGCGCAAGTAGAGTTTGGCGCGTGACCACCGAATCGACGAACACCGGATCTGTGTCGGACTCGCGGCCCACCGCCAGTGACACCTCCGATTCGGCGGCCAACAGGGGGAACCTGAGGCCGTCGGACGCGCCCGTGCTCGGTCCGCGGCCGGTCGTCCGGCCCCATGTCGACACGCACACCGCCCGGGCCTTCCGGCGCCCTGCGGGCACGTCCGGTTCCTTCGCCGAGTACACCCCGCCGCGTGCGGATTCCGGCGCGCCCGCGCTCGGCCCCGAGTTGCAGAACCGCCCGCCCGACGCGGTGCTGGCCGAGGCGTTCGGCAGGCCGGAGGGCTCCGACGAGCTGCTCCAGCGCGATCCCGACGCCGTCGAGCACACTCCGGCGGCCGCAGGCCCCGCCGACCCATGGCGTGATCCGACCGCGGGCGCCCGCCTCGGCGCGCCCGCCGTGCCGACGCCGGAGCCGGAGCCGCTGCCTCGGTCCCGCAAGCTGAGCGCGCGCGAGGTGCTGTTCGGGTCTCGGGTCGCGCCGAAGGCGCTGGCCCTGCTCGCCGCGATCGCGCTCGGCATCGGCGTGCTCGGCGGTCTGGTCGGCAGGCTCACCGCCGAGCAGACCACCAATCTGACCTCGCGCAAGGTCACCCTGGAGCAGAGCGACGACATCGAGCGTCCGCACGGTCAGATCGCCCAGGTCGCCAACGCGGTGCTGCCCTCGGTGGTCTCCATCCGGGTCACCGTCGGCGACAACGGCGCCACCGGCTCGGGCGTCGTCATCGACGGCGCGGGCTATGTGGTGACCAACAACCACGTCATCTCGATGGCCGCCCAGGACAAGAGCGACCGGGCCGCGATCCAGGTGACCTTTTCCGACGGCAGCCGGGTGCCCGCGAACATCGTCGGCCGCGATCCCAAGACCGATCTCGCCGTGCTCAAGGTCGACGTCAAGAACCTCACGGTCGCCAAGCTCGGCAAGTCCGAAGACGTTCAGGTCGGCGACGACGTGCTGGCCGTCGGTTCACCGCTCGGTCTGAGCAAGACCGTCACCTCCGGCATCGTCAGCGCGCTGCACCGGCCGGTGAAGCTGTCCGGCGAGGGCAGCGACACCAACGCCGTGATCGACGCCGTGCAGACCGACGCCTCGATCAACCCCGGCAACTCCGGCGGCGCGCTTGTCGACATGAGCGGCCAGGTCGTCGGCATCAACACCGCCATCCGCAGCGAGACGGGCGGCTCGGTCGGCCTCGGCTTCGCCATCCCGGTCGACACCATGACCGAGGTCGCGCAGAGCCTGATCCAGACCGGCAAGATGAACCACCCCGTGATCGGCATCTCGGCGCGCACCAAGACCGTCGCCAACGAGGTGATGAGCGGCGCCGCGGTGGCCGACGTCGCGCCGAACGGTCCCGCGGCGAAGGCGGGGATCGTCGAGGGCGACGTGATCGTGCGGGTCGGCGATCGGGAGGTCACCGGACCGGAGGAGCTGACCGTCGCGGTGCAGTCCCGCGAGATCGGTGAGACGGTGAACGTGCAGTTGATCCGCGATGGCAGGCAGGTGGACGTGCCTGTGACGTTGGAATCCGACTGAACCGCTGGTCCGATGCACAGGTAGCCTGGATTCGTGTTCAGCAACATCGGCTGGCCCGAGATGATGATTCTGCTCGTCGCCGCCCTCGTCATCCTCGGCCCGGAGCGTCTGCCCGGCGCCGTGCGCTGGACAATCGATTCCCTCCGCAAGGTCCGCGACTACGCCAGCGGAGCGACGGCGCAGCTCAAGGACGAGCTCGGCCCCGATTTCGAGGATCTGCGCAAGCCGCTGGCCGACCTGAACGAGCTGCGCGGGATGACGCCGCGCTCGATGGTCACCAAGCACCTGCTGAACGGCGACGATTCGGTGCTTCGCAACCTGGAGAAGGCCGTGCCGACCAAGGACGATCTGTACGGCACGAGCAGTGGCATGCCGGACTATCCGATGCCCAAGCTGGAAAAACCGTTGGAGCGCAACGAACGTCCGCCGATCGACTCCGACGCCACCTGATCGGGCGTTTCGCCCGGCGAGTCCGCGCGAAACGCCGTGGCGCCGAAACAGACTGGGCTGTCTGGTAGTACTCGATGTCAACGAGACTAGACCCGCGAGGCTGTCGAGCTGTCTAGACTTCGCACATGTCGGCCGATGACGTGGCGCGAGTCTTCGCAATCGAGGACAAGGTCGAGAGACTCAAGGCGGCCACCGACGGGGTGGCGGCGGCGCAACAGACGATCAACGAACTCACCAGGATCCGCAGGGCGGTCATCCGGGAACTTCACGCCGAGGGGTGGACCTTCGCCAGAATCGGTGCGGCGGCGGGTCTTTCCCGCGCCCGCATCCATCAGGTGAGTACCCAGGGCCCGGCACCGGAAGGACTGTTCTTCGGACACGGGACGCTCACGGTGCTCGTCCCGGAGGTGCGCGCGGGCCGGGTACTCGGCGCGCCGGATCCCGGTGCGGCACAGCGGCTTGTCGAGCTGCTGCACGAGCTGGGGTTCGCCGCGTCGATCGAACGGTTCCTGCCGGGCAGGCCGGTGGACCTGAACCGGGACGGGCTGATCGTCGTCGGCGGACCCGAATTGTCCCCCAGCGTGCGACAACTCATCGCCGCCGATCCCCGGCTGCGCCGCGCGGTGGCCAGGGCGGGCGACGCGCGCCGCGGCATCGAGGACAGGGCCGCCCGGCGCGTGTACCGCCCCGGCGGCCCGGATCCGCACGACATCGCGTACCTGGCGCGCCTGCCCCGGCCCGACGGGCGTGGGACCTGTCTGATCATCGACGGGCTGCATCCGCCCGGATCGCTCGGCGCGGTACGGCTGCTCGCCACCCGGCTGGCCACGCTGCACGAGCGGGCGGCCAACCACCTGTTCTCGGTGCTCATCGCGGTGCGCTACGACCGAACCACCGGCGAGCCCGTCGACGTCGATCTGCTCACGCCCGTCTACCGGCACGACGCCGACCCCCGCCCCATCGGCGCCCGCCCGCGACGGTGATGCGGATCGATAGCTGAAGACCGCCGCTTTCCTTGTCACGTGCCGGGTTTGCGCGGAATGCCCGGCTATTTCCGCAGTGTGTCACATGTCACGCGACCCTGCGGGTAACAGATACCCACTCGATGTTTAGATAGCTAGTAGATAACTATTTGTTCGAGTAGGTGAGTGCCCCATGTCTTCCAAGGTCGAAAGCCGCGCGTCTCGGGGATCGATTGCGCGCGAGGCGAATACGGGCGCTCGTTCCGGGAGGACGCGATGAACACCATCGTGATCGTCGGTCTCGCCGTCTTCGCCGCCGTCACCGTCTGCGTGCTCGTCGCCGTGCTGCGCCGTCCGAATTCTTCGGGGCAACTGACCGTCGCCGCGATCCAGGCCCGCCTGGCTGACGAGAAGGGCGGGAACTGCGTGGAAACAGCCGATTCGCGCACCGAGGAGGACCTGGCGGCAGCAGAGGCCACCAGCGGGCAGCCCCGCAGCGAGCCCACGCAGCCCTAGAACAGCGACCATCGGCCCCAAGCCGACTTCGCGAAGGCGGCGCACGCTTCACAGGAGCTGCAGCTTCTGCGAAGCGTGCGGAAGGTCTGCGAAGACCTACGCCGCGACTCGAGAGGGGCGCAGGGTGTTCATCGGGGGGCGGTCGGTCAGGGAGACTTCGGTGGTGTGGGCCGTGAACGCGTCGCCGATGAGGGGGAACTGGGTGAGGGCGGCACCCGAATCGGCGACTCCGCTGCGGCCGAGAACCGTGCCGAGGATTTGGCGGCTCATCACGCCGAGGTCGCCGAGGGGGCGGTTGCGGTGGGTGCGCACGCCCAGGTTGACCTGGCCGATGGCCGACATGCCGACGCGATCGTAGGTGTCGAGCAGCAGGCCGATCTCGACGCCGTAGCCGGGGGCGAAGGGCACCGAGGTGAGCAGTTCGCGGGTGCCCGCGTATTCGCCGCTGAGCGGTTGCAGCACCGCGCAGAGTTCCGGGCGCAGTGCGGCGAGCAGCGGGCGCGCGACAAGTTCGGTGACGCGGCCGCCGCCGTGCGCGTCCACCGCGCCGCCCTGCCGCAGCGGGCGGCGGTAGTAGGCCTTGACCAGGTGCATGTCGTCGTTCAGCAGCAGCGGGCCGAGCAGCTTCGGCACGAAGGCCGGGTCGGGGTCGATGAGATCGGAGTCGACGAACGCGATCAGGTCGCCGCCGGTGACCGCCAGCGAGCGCCACAGCACCTCGCCCTTGCCGGGCAGCGGCTCCAGTTCGGGCACCGCCTGCTCGCGGGTGATGACCTCGGCGCCCGCGGCGCGGGCTCGTTCGGCGGTGGCGTCGGTGGAGCCGGAGTCGAGCACGACCAGCTCGTCGACCAGCGTGCCGAGCAGCGGCCGGATGCTGGCCACCACCTCGGCGACCGTGCGCTCCTCGTTCAACGCGGGCAGCACCACCGACACGGTGCGCCCGTCCTTGGCGTCGACCAGCTCGTCGACCGTCCACTCGGGGGTGTCCCAGGTATTCGTGCTTGCCCAGGCGGACTCGCGGTGTTGGATTTTCATACCAGACCTCGCAGGGTTCGTGCGGGGGGCCGGATGCCCTGGATCGCGGCGATCATGTCCACGACGCGCCGGGTTTCGGCGACCTCGTGGACGCGGAAGACTCGGGCGCCGACGGCGGCGGACCACGCTGTCGCCGCCAAGGTGCCCTCCAGCCGTTCGGAGAGACCGACACCAAGAGTCTCCCCGATGAAATCCTTGTTGCTCAGCGCCATCAAGACCGGCCATCCGGTATTTACGAGAACGTCTACTCCTCGCAACAGTTCGAGCCCGTGATAGGTGTTCTTGCCGAAATCATGGGTCGGATCGATCAGGATCGAATCCTTGCGCACCCCCGCGGCGAGCGCGTCCTCGGCGGCTCGGACCACGGTGTCGGTGACTTCGCTCACCACATCGGTGTAGCGGACCCGATGCGGGCGGGTGCGCGGCACCGAGCCGCCGGTGTGACTGCACACGATGCCGACGCCGAGGTCGGCCGCCACCGCGACCAGATCCGGGTCGGCGCCCGCCCAGGTGTCGTTGATCAGGTCGGCGCCTTCGGCCACCGCGGCCCGCGCCACCTCCGATCGCCAGGTGTCGACGCTGATCAGCAGCTCGGGATAGGCGGCGCGGATCGCGGCGACGAACGGCACCACCCGGCGCGTCTCCTCGGCGGCGTCGACCACGGTGCCCGGCCCCGCCTTCACTCCCCCGATGTCGACGAGATCGGCGCCTTCGTCGACGGCGCGGGCGACCGCGTCCATCGCCGCCGCGTCGGTGAAGGTCGCTCCCCGGTCGTAGAACGAGTCGGGGGTGCGGTTCACGATCGCCATGACCAGCGCCCGATCCGTCGCCACCGGTTTGCCGCACAGCGTCGGAGGCGGTACGGCGGTCGGGCTGAACATGCCCTCGACTGTAGCGGCTCGGCTGTTCGGCACGCGGCCCGCGGCGCAGTCGTCGTACGCCCGGACGGCGTTCGAACCAGTCACGAGCGCGATGTGCCACCAGCCCGGGCGCGCGCCGAGTCGCCGGTGTCGAACCGCACATCACGCGGCTCGGCTCGAGTTCTGCGGCGTCTTCGCCGATGTGCCCGCTCGAAGGGCCGACGGATGCTCACCTTCGCCGGCAGCGGCCCGAACTCGGCGGTGCGTCCACCCCCGAACGCGTTCTCCTAGCTCGGACCCGGTTCCGGTTTCAGCGCCGCGAACGCGGCGGTCAGATCGGTGGCCACGGTGATCCGCTCCATGGCGAAGCGGGAGACGAACTTTCGCTCGTAGAGTTCGTCGATCCACCGGAAGAGGCCGTCGTAGAAGCCGTTCGGATCGAGCACGACCACCGGCTTGGTGTGCTGGCCGAGATAGCCGCCGGTCCAGGTCTCGAAGAATTCCTCGAGCGTGCCGATTCCGCCGGGCAGCGTGAGGAAGGCGTCCGCGCGGTCCTCCATGACCTGTTTGCGCTGGCGCATGGTGTCGGTGACCACCAATTCGTCGGCGTCCACGTCCGCGACTTCCTTGTGCACCAAGTGTTTCGGGATCACGCCGATGGTGTTCGCGCCACCCGCCCGCGCCGCGGTGGCGACCGCGCCCATCATCGAGACGTGGCCGCCGCCGGACACCAGTTGCCAACCCCGCCGGGCGATCTCGGTGCCGACCCGGGCGGCGAGCGCCAGCGCGCCGGAATCGGCGGTGCTCGCCGAGCAGTAGACGCAGACGGCGTAGGGGACGGTGACCTCGAGCGGAGTCTCGGTCACCACTTGTCCTCCGTGCCGAGGGTGTCGATGTCGGCGCGTTCGGCGGCCGCCCGCGTGATGATCTCGACGACCTCGTCCACGTGATCGGTGACGTGGATCAGGTCGAGATCGCTCGGCGAGATCTTGCCCGAGCCTTCGAGCGAGCCGCGCAGCCAATCCACCAGTCCCGCCCAGTATTTGGTGCCGAACAGGATGATCGGGAAGCGGGTGATCTTGCGGGTCTGCACCAGCGTGAGCGCTTCGAACAACTCGTCGAGGGTGCCGAAACCGCCCGGCAGGCAGATGAACGCCTCGGAATACTTCACGAACATCGTCTTGCGGACGAAGAAGTAGCGGAAGTTGATGCCGAGATCGACCCACTCGTTGAGGCTCTGCTCGAACGGCAGCTCGATGCCGAGGCCGATCGAGTAGCCGCCCGCCTCGCACGCGCCGCGGTTGGCGGCCTCCATCGCGCCGGGGCCGCCGCCGGTGATCACCGCGAAACCGGCCCTTGCGAGCGCGCCGCCGATGGCCATGCCCGCCTGGTACTCCGGGTGGTCGACGGGCGTACGCGCGGAACCGAAGACCGTGACCGCGCGCGGCACCTCGGCCAGCGCGCCGAAACCCTCGACGAACTCGGCCTGGATGCGCAGCACCCGCCACGGGTCGGTGTGCACCCAGTCGCTGTCCCCGCGCTGATCGAGGAGGTTGCGGTCGGCGGTACCGGCGCCGGGTTTGCGATCGCGGCGGAACATTATCGGTCCGCGGAATTTCGCTGTCGACTTCGGCTTACTTGCGACCTCGTGATCGGCGGCGTCGGTGGACATGCGCTCCACGCTACCGGGCCGTTCGCGGCGCGGGCGGTGCGAGTCGGGGGCGCGACTCAGGCTTTGCCCGTGAGGTAGTTGCGCAGCATGGTGGCGACCGCGGTGATCTGGGCGGTCGGCAGATGCTCGTCGCGCTTGTGCGCGAGGTTGGGATCGCCGGGGCCGAAGTTGACGGCGGGGATGCCGCGGGCGGCGAAGCGGGACACGTCGGTCCACCCGTACTTCGCCCGAACCCCGCCGCCGCCGTGGCCGTTCACCGAGGCGATCAGGTCGGCGGCCGCGGGCGCGGTGAGACCGGGGAGCGCGCCTGGCGCCGCGTCGACGAGATCGATCGTGGCGTCGATGCCGTCGAATACCTCGCGCACGTGGCCGATGGCCTGGTCGATATCGCGGTCGGGCGCGAAGCGGAAGTTCAGTTCCATCTCGGCGGCGTCCGGGATGACGTTGCCCGCGACGCCCGCGGACATGCTGGTCGCCGAAAGGCCCTCGCGGTAGAGGCAGCCATCGATGTCGACCTGCCGCGGCTGGTAGGCGGCCAGCCGTTGCAGCACGGGGGCCAAACGGTGAATCGCGTTGTCGCCCATCCACGAACGCGCCGAATGCGCGCGCACGCCCGTGGTCGCCAGCCGGGCGCGCAAGGTGCCCTGGCAACCCGCCTCCACCCAGCCGCCCGACGGCTCGCCCAGGATCGCCAGGTCGCCGTCGAGCCATTCGGGCAGGTCGCGCTCGATGTGGCCGAGGCCGTTGTGTTCGGCGGCGATCTCCTCGCCGTCGTAGAAGATCAGCGTCAGGTCGTGCACCGGCTCGGCGATCGTCGCGGCCAGATGCAGGAACACCGCGTCGCCGGACTTCATGTCGACGGTGCCGCAACCGTAGAGCAGCTCCTCGCCGTTCTCGTCCTTGTCGAACCGGCTCGGCACGTTGTCCGCGATCGGCACGGTGTCCAGGTGCCCGGCCAGGATCACCCGCGTCGGCAGACCCCGATGGGTCCTTGCCAGCACCACGTTCCCGTGCCGCACGACCTCGAAGCCCTTCGTCTGCTCGCGCAACGCCCGCTCGACGACGTCGGTGATCGCCTTCTCGTCCATGGACACGCTCGGGATGTCGACGAGCGCGGCGGTGAGGGCGATGGGATCGGCAGACAGGTCGATGGTCACGCCCCTCAGCCTACGAGCGGGGTAGGGACGTCGGGGACACCGCTCCGGTCCGCGGGCGCCCGGGCTCGACGGTCGACCCGTCTGGGTGCGGCGCGCCGCGATTCGCCTAGGTCCGGCAGCCGGTCGAGCCGCGGCACACTACGCGTTCGATCGTCCCCGGTCACCGAGGCCGGACAGGCACACCACGGCGTGCGACTCGACTGTGTCCCGGCGACCGGTCGAGCCGGGCGGCCCACCGGACTGTCCGGGTTCTTGATGTCGCGGCATCCCGGCCAGGAGGTGGCGCACCGTTGGCAGCGATCGGTCGGTAACCTCTCATGACGTGAGCATTCAGGGAGCAGCAGCAATCGGTATCGCCAACGTGACCGCGGACGGAACCGTCCTGGACACCTGGTACCCGAACCCGGAGCTCGGCGAGTTCGGCGACACCGGGACCAAGCGCCTGGACGAGGCGCCCGCCGAATACGCCGCGCTGCTCGGCTTCGACGAGGCGCGCGGTGTCGACGTGGTGGCGGTGCGCACCGTCGTCGCCGACCTGTCCGCCGCCCCGGTCGACGCGCACGACGTCTACCTGCGCCTGCACCTGCTCTCGCACCGGCTGGTCAAGCCGCACGAGGTCAGCCTGGACGGTCAGTTCGGCCTGCTCAGCAATGTGGTGTGGACCAACCACGGCCCGGCCGCCGTCGAGGGCTTCGAGGCGACCCGCGCCAAGTTGCGCGCCCGCGGCCCGGTGACCGTCTACAGCATCGACAAGTTCCCGCGCATGGTCGACTACGTGGTGCCCTCCGGCGTCCGCATCGGCGACGCCGACCGGGTCCGCCTCGGCGCGCACCTGGCCTCCGGCACCACCGTGATGCACGAGGGCTTCGTCAACTTCAACGCGGGCACCCTTGGCGCCTCCATGGTCGAGGGCCGGATCTCCGCGGGCGTCGTGGTCGGCGACGGTTCCGACATCGGCGGCGGCGCGTCCACCATGGGCACCCTCTCGGGCGGCGGCACCACCGTCATCTCCATCGGACAGCGCTCCCTGCTCGGCGCCAACTCGGGCCTCGGCATCCCGCTGGGCGACGACTGCGTGCTCGAGGCCGGTCTCTACCTGACCGCGGGCACCAAGGTCGCCACCTCCGACGGCACCATCGTGAAGGCCGCCCAGCTGAGCGGCCAGAACAACCTGCTGTTCCGCCGCAACTCCCAGACCGGCGCCGTCGAGGTCGTCCACCGCAAGGGCACCGGCATCGAACTCAACGCCGACCTCCACGCCAACTAGCCCGCCTCTCCGCGCCTCTCGCCGGTCCTCAGGTGCGGTGCGCTGTTCGAGCCGGGCCGGCGGTCGTGCGCGCGGGTCGCTCTTCGGGCGTACCCGGCGAGTTACCCCTGGCGGCGCGAAATCAGTTGTCCCGTACAGATCGATTCGCGCAGGGGTAGACCGTGCGGCCCACCGTCTCCGGAGATTCAGGCCGTGCGGGCGGCCTCGGGGAGGATGCCGAAGGCGATGATCCGCTCCGGGTGGATGCGGATCAGCTCTCCGGAGGCGCCCGACATGTAGGTGTCGACGTCGGTCAGCGCTTCGGCGGTGCCCCGGATCTCCAGGCAGCGCACGCGCCACGGCTGCACCGAGGCGATGTCGTCGACGACGAAAGCCACGCGGTCGTTGGTGGCCAGGTTGCGGAACTTTCGGGAGGAGCCCATGTTCCAGCCGGCGATGTCGATGGTGCCGAGTTCGGCGTTGTAGCGGAAGCCGACCGGGTTGTTCTGCGGCGACCCGTCCGGCCGCACGGTGGCGAGACGGCCGAGCCGCTGGCTGCGCAGGTAGGCGATCTGGTCCGAGGTCAGCGTTGCGGTCATGTCAGCGACGGTAGAACCTCGAGCCAACTCGAGGTCAAGCCCCACTCAGCCGAGCTGCTTCTTCTGCACCTTCCCCATGGCGTTGCGCGGCAGCGCCGTGACGACGCGCACCTCGCGCGGCCGCTTGTGCACCGAAAGCTGCTCGGCCACGTGATCGATCAGTTCCTTCTCGATCGACGCGTCCGCCTCGCCCCGCAACACGACGAAGGCGACCACCCGCTGCCCGAGATCGTCGTCGGGGAGGCCGACCACCGCCGCCTCGGCGACCGCCGGATGTCCGAGCAGCGCGGTCTCGATCTCGCCCGCGCCGATCCGGTAGCCGCCGGACTTGATCAGGTCGACGGATTCCCGGCCGACGATGCGGTGGAAGCCGTCGCCGTCGATGGCGGCCACATCTCCTGTCTTGAACCACCCGTCCTCGGTCCAGCTCTCGGCCGTGGCATCGGGCCGGTTCAGGTAGCCGGCGAACAGCATCGGACCGCGCACCTGCAACCCGCCGATGCTCTCGCCGTCGTGCGGCACCGGCGCTCCGGTCTCGTCGCGCAGCCTCGTCTCCACCCCGCGCACCGGCGTGCCGACCCACCCAGGGCGACGTTCGCCGCCGGCGCGGGTGGACAGCGTGATCATGGTCTCGCTCATGCCGTAGCGCTCGATCGGCGCGTGACCGGTGAGCTCGCGCAGCCGCTCGAACACCGGCACCGGCAGCGGCGCGCTTCCCGAGACGAGCAGCCGAGCGCCGGCCAATTTGCGTGCGGCATCGGGGTTTTCGACGACGCGCGACCACACTGTCGGCACCCCGAAGTACAGCGTGCCGTTCGCCTCGGCGTAGGCCTGCGGCGTCGGCTTGCCAGTGTGGATCAGCGGGCTGCCGACGCGCAGCGCGCCGAGCACGCCGAGGATGAGCCCGTGCACATGGAACAGCGGAAGGCCGTGCACCAGAACGTCTTTCGCGGTCCAGTCCCAGGCTTCGGCGAGCGCGTCCAGTCCGGCGGCGATCGCGCCGCGAGTCAGCGCGACACCCTTCGGCGCACCGGTCGTCCCGGACGTGTAGAGCACGAAAGCCGTTGTCGCCGGGTCGGGTTCGGGATAGGTGTGCCATGACCTGGCGTGCATACGGACCGGGACCACCGGCAGATCGGTGCCCTCGGGCGCGTCACCCAACCATGCCTGCGCGCCGGAATCGGCCAGAATGTGCGCGAGTTCGGCGGCGCCGGAATCCGGCGGGACCGGCACCACCGTGACGCCCGCGATGAGGCAGCCGACCACCGCGAGGACAGTGCGCGCGGTCGGCCGAGCCAGCACCGCGACCCGATCGGCGCGCGCGACGCGCTCGGCCACCGAAGTCGCCGCGCCGAGCAGATCGCTGCGCGAGAGCGTCACGCCGTCGATGGTGACCGCGTTCGGAATGTCCGCGCCCGCAGCGACCGCGGCCGGATTCAGGGAACGAAGCAGCAGGGAGGGACCGAACGACATTCGCCCAACCTACTGCGTGTGCGCCGCGGACCGTCAGCGCGTCACAGCTCGGCGTCGACGCGCCGTGACCGTTGACACACCGAAGAGGCGGTGAGAAGGTCATAGAACATCCTTCTCAACGAGGAGAACGGGGGTCGATCGTGACCAGTCCGCTTCGCGCACCCGCGCTCACGAAGTCCGACGACGACTTCGACATCCGCGGCCACCTCGACGGCTCCGCCGCCTTCTTCGGCGCCGCCGCGAACGTCATCATGCAGCTCAGCACCCGGCCCGTCGGCTACGGCGTGCTGGAGAGCACGGTCGACAGCGGCAAGATCACACTGCACCCGGTGAAGCGCACCCGCACCACGCTGACCTACCTCGCCGTGGCGATGCTCGGCACCGACGACGAACGCGCGGCCTACCGGGCGGCCGTCGATCGCTCGCACCAGACCGTCCGGTCCGGCCCGACCAGTCCGGTGAAGTACAACGCCTTCGATTCCCGATTGCAGCTCTGGGTGGCGGCCTGCCTGTACTGGGGCGCACGCGATCTGCACGAGCGCATGCACGGACCGATGGACGACGCCACGGCGGACGCGTTCTACCGCAACGCCGCACGTCTCGGCACCACGTTGCAGATGCGCCCCGGCCAATGGCCTGCCGACCGCGCCGCCTTCGATCGGTATTGGGACGAGCACCTGGCGGCGACCGTCATCGATCCGCCCCTCCGCGAGTACTTCTGGGACCTGGTGAACCTGCGGATGTTCCCGCGCCCGGTTCAGCTCGCCTTCGGCGGCCTGCACCGCTGGGTCACCGCGGGCCTGCTGCCGGAGCATCTGCGCCACCAGATGGGCATGACCTGGACCGAGCGCGACGACCGACTCCTCGCCATGCTGCTCACCGCCATCGGCGCGGTGGAGGGCCGGATGCCCAAAGCCGTCAAGGCTTTCCCCGTCAACGCCTTCCTCTGGGACATGCGGCTGCGCCGCCGCCTCGGGCTTCCGCTCGTTTGACGCGCGCTTATATCAGTTAATACACAGCATCCCCAATACGCCACGCCGGAACCGAGCGCCCGCGTACGCTTTGCCTCCTGAATGAAGGCACGACATCGGAGGTCGAACGCCGGGAGGCAATCGTGATCCGTCGGATGATCGTCGCGTTCCTCGCCGCAGGAGTGGTGTACGCCCTGGGCGCCACAGCGTTGGGCGCACCGCCCGCAAACGCTCAGCCAAACGGAGAGGAAACACCGTCGCGCACCTCGATCGCCGTGCGATCGAGCGTCGGCGCGTCGTGGGGGACCGCGAACCAGCACGAGATTCGCGGCGCCCTTTCCCTGTCCAAGCTCTTCCTCGTCGACTACGCCCTGCGCCACGGCGACGGCTCCGCCATCGACCGCGAATGGGGCGAGCGCATGATCCGCTTCTCCGACGACGGAGCGGCAGGCGCCATGGAAGGCAAGTACCCGCAGGCCATCGATGCCATCGCCGCCGAGTACGGCCTCACCAACACCCGGTCCGGCGCAGGCGACTGGAGCACGGCGACAACGACGAGCGCCGATGTCGCGGACTTCCTGCACGCCAAGCAACTCCAGGACCCCGGCTCGCCGATCTTCGGATGGATGGCCACGGCGGGCGACACGGCCGCCGACGGCACCGTGCAGGACTGGGGCACCGCGCGGATCCCAGGCGTGCTCGGCACCAAGTGGGGATGGTCGGATCTCGGTGCGCCCGAGGTGGCTTCGGCCTCCTACGGAACCGGGTTCACCGTGGCGGCGCTCACCTGGGGCACGTCCGCCGATCAGACCGCCGATGTGCTCGGCGCGCTGCCGAGCGTGGTGGCCGATGTGCTCGGCGTGCCCGTCTGGCTCGTTCCGCGCTGAGTCGGCGTGCGCCTGCCCTTCAGCGCACCCGGAACGAGACCACCACGTGGTCGCGGGCGAACTCGCGCAGGGCGGCGTCGTCGCCGAACGGGATGACGGTCTGCGGCGTCAACGCCAGCGACACCGCGGTGCGCGCGATCATCTCGGCCAGCGGCGCCGGATCGTACGCGGGAAGTTTGCCCTCCTGCTGGAGACGCGTGACGAACTCGGCGACGTAGTCGCGCCCGAGTTCGATGATCGGCGCGCCCTTCACGGTGAGGAACGGCAGCACCAGCTCGGGTTCGGTGGCGAGCAGCCGGTGCACCAGCTGGTTGCCGCGCAGGCCGTTCACGAACGCGACGAACAGCGCGACGATCTGATCCTCGGCGCTGGCGTCCCGGTCAACCTGCCGCTGGAGCACGCCGTCCACCTCGTCGATGAACTCGCGGGTCTGGCGTAGCGCGACGGCCTCGATCAGATCGGATTTGCTGGCGAAGCGCCGGTACAGCGTGGCCAGTGAGAGGCCGCACCGCCGGGCCACTTCCACCATGCTCGTGCGCTTGATGCCGAAATCCAGGAAGGCCACCAGCGCGGCGTCCAGCACCCGCGCCTGGTTGCGGTCTTCCGGCCCGGAGTTGCGCACCAGCGGCAGCAGTTTGGTGAAGCTCGCCATGTCTCCCACCCTATCGTCCGGCGAAACGATGACAACGTCAGCATCGCATACCTTCACCGACTCCACCTGGAGCCCTGGCCGGGCAGTCCGCCCTCAGATCGCGCATGGCCGGAGCGGATGCGGCGGCGGACCCTTTGACAGCACCCGCCCTCAGATGAGAAGGTGACCGCCTGACCTTCTCATCGCTTCACCTTCGGTGAACGGAAAGACGAGGACGACGATGACCGCGCCCCTTCGTGCAACGACGCCCGAGCCGGTGCCAGGCAGCCGCTACGGCACCGCCGAGGACTTCGACATCGAGAAGTACTGGAGCGGCGTCGCCGCCTTCCTCGGCGGCACCGCGAACGTGATCATGCAGCTGAGCCTGACTCCGGTCGCCTACGGCGTGCTGGAGAGCAACGTGGACTCCGGCAAAGTGACCCTGCACCCGTTGAAGCGGCTGCGCACCACGCTCACCTATCTCGCCGTCGCCCTGATGGGCACTGAGGACGAGCGCGCCGCGTACCGCGAGGCGGTCAACACTTCGCACCGCAGCATCCGGTCCGGGGCGAACAGCCCGGTGAAGTACAACGCCTTCGATCCCAAGCTCCAGCTGTGGGTGGCCGCCTGCCTGTACTGGGGCATCGTGGACCTGGAGGAACGGCTGCACGGCCCGCTCGACCCGGCGAGCGCGGACGCGTTCTACCAGTACGCCGCCCGGCTCGGCACCTCACTGCAGATGCGCAGGGAGATGTGGCCCGCCGACCGCGCCGCGTTCGACGAGTACTGGACGACGAACCTGGCCACCAAGACCATCGACGCCCGCACCCGCGACTACTTCAACGGTCTCGTCGACCTGAAGATGGTCGCGCCGCCGCTGCGCGTGTTCGCACCGGTGCAGCGGTTCGTCGTCGCGGGCCTGCTTCCGCCGCACCTGCGCGCCGAGATGGGCATGCGGTGGACGCCGCGCCAGGATCGCGCGCTGACTCTGCTGCTGCGCGCGATCGGCACGGTGCACCGCCGACTTCCCCAGCGGCTCAGGCTCTTTCCGATGAACTACTACCTGTGGGATCTGCGCAGACGGCGCAGGTTGGGCAAGCCGCTGGTCTGAGGCGCACCTTCGCTCGGCCGTGGGCGAATCGAGGACGGTCTGGCAGCGCCGCCGGCGCGCGGGTCTGAGGACGACGCCCTCAGGCCGTGTCCGCCCGACCCGCCGTCAACGCACGCAGGAAGAACCGCAGGTTGGCGGGCCGCTCGGCCAACCTGCGAGTCAGGTAGCCGTACCAGTCGTCGCCGTACGGGACGTACACCCGCACGGTGTGCCCGGCCGCCGCCAGCCGCAGCTGCTCGGCGTCGCGCACGCCGTACAGCATCTGGTGCTCGAATGTGCCTGCGCTCCGGCCCGTTTCGGCGGCCATCCGCTCGGCGGCCAGCACGAGTTCCGGGTCGTGGGTGGCCACCATCGGGTAACCCGCACCGCGCATGAGGATCTCCAGGCAGCGCAGGTACGAATCGCTCACCTCGACGTTCCGCTGATAGGCAACCTCCGCGGGCTCGCGGTACGCGCCCTTGCACAGCCGAATTCGCGAACCGTGACCCGCGAATTCGGCGCAGTCGTCCCGGGTGCGGTGCAGGTAGGCCTGGAGAACCGCACCGAGCCAAGGGAATTCCGGCCGCAACTCGCGCACGGTGGCCAGCGTGGCATCGGTGGTCGTGTGGTCTTCCGCGTCGACGGTGACCCACACGCCCGCCTCGGCGGCCTTGGTGCACACGGTGCGCAGGTTGTCGGTGGCGATGGCGGGACCGTCACCCGGCAATGCCTGCCCGAGCGCGGACAGCTTGACCGACACCTCCGCGGGCACGGCAGCGCCGTCGGACCCGACCGGCCGGTCGGCGGCGGCGAGCTCGTTGATCAGCGAAAGGTATTCCGCGACCGTCGCTTCGGCGCGCGACCGATCGGTGGTGTTCTCGCCGAGATAGTCGACGCTGATCAGCCTGCCGCTGCCGAGCAGCGCACGCACCACCGGCTCCAGCTCCGCCCGTGACTCACCGGGCACGAACCGGCGCACGATGTCGGCGGTGACCTTGGTCCCGGTGAGCACGCGCTTCATCCGCGGCGAGGCGGCCGCCGCGAGAATGGCCGGGCGCAGCGGGTTCATCGGTCCTCGAGAATGTCACGCATCACGCCTCCCTCTTCCGGCCGACGTGTCGGCGCCGCCGGTCTCACGAGTCCATGTGCGGATACCGGTGCTGCACCGGCGGCACGAATGTCTCCTTGATGGTGCGCGGCGCCGTCCAGCGCAGCAGATTCAGCGGCGACCCCGCCTTGTCGTCGGTGCCGGAGGCGCGCGCGCCGCCGAACGGCTGCTGACCGACGACGGCGCCGGTGGGCTTGTCGTTGATGTAGAAATTGCCCGCCGCGAAACGTAATGCGGCACTGGCTTGTTCGGCGGCCTTGCGATCGTCGGCGAAGATCGCGCCGGTCAGCGCGTAGGGCGCGGCCGACTCCACCTCGGCGAGAATCGCGGCGTACGAACCCGGTTCGGCGTCGTCGTAGACGTGCACCGAGAGGATCGGGCCGAAGTACTCGGTGGTGAACGACTCGTCGCGCGGGTCGTCGGAGAGCAGCACCGTGGGGCGGACGAACCAGCCTTCGCTGTCGTCGTAGGTGGCGCCGACCGGGATGGTGACGCCCGCGTCCCTTGCCCGTTCGATGGCCGCGACGTTCTTGTCGTAGGCGCGCCGATCGATCAGCGCCCCACCGAAATTCGACAGGTCGGCCACGTCTCCGTAGCTCAGCTCGTCGGTCGCGGTGAGGAAGTCGTCACCGATGGCCCGCCATACCGAACGCGCGATGTAGGCGCGCGAGGCGGCCGAGCACTTCTGGCCCTGATACTCGTAGGCGCCGCGAATCAGCGCGGTGCGCAAGGCGTCCGGATCGGCCGACGGGTGCGCGACGATGAAGTCCTTGCCGCCCGTCTCCCCGACCAACCGCGGATAGCCGTGGTAGCGGCCGATATTCGCGCCGACCTGCTGCCACAGCGACTGGAAGGTGCGGGTGGAACCGGTGAAGTGGATGCCCGCCAGGCGCGGGTCGGCCAGCGCCACCTCCGAGAGCCGGATCCCGTCGCCGGTGACCATGTTGATCACCCCGGGCGGCAGGCCCGCCGCCTCGAGCAGCCGCATGGTGTAGAACGCCGCGAGCGTCTGCGTCGGCGAAGGCTTCCACACCACCGTGTTGCCCATCAGCGCAGGCGCGGTCGGCAGGTTGCCCGCGATGGCGGTGAAATTGAACGGCGTGATCGCGTAGACGAACCCCTCCAGCGGCCGATAGTCCATCCGGTTCCACACGCCAGGACTCGACTGCGGCTGCTGGGCCAGGATGTCGCGCGCGAACGCCACGTTGAACCGCCAGAAATCGACGAGCTCGCACGGCGCGTCGATCTCGGCCTGCGCGATCGACTTCGACTGGCCGAGCATCGTCGCGGCGGCCAGCTTCTCCCGCCACGGCCCGGCCAGCAGATCGGCCGCGCGCAGGAAGATCGCGGCACGATCGTCGAACGGCATGGTGCGCCACCCGGGGGCGGCGGCGATGGCGGCCTCGATGGCGCCGTGTGCTTCGGAATGAGTGGTATCGGTGTATGTCCCCAGTACGTGTCGATGCCGATGCGGTGCGACGATCTCGTGCCGCTCGCCGATGCCCGGCCGGTGCTTGCCGCCGATGACCAGCGGGACGTCGACGGATTCGGCGGAGATCTCGGCCAGCTCGGCCACCAGCGACTCGCGCTCGCGGCTTCCCGGCGCGTACGTGTGCACCGGCTCGTTGCCTGGCGTAGGGACAACCGTGACAGCGTCCATATCTCAGGCTAGCCCCAAATCCACGTCCGAACGCCAGCCTCTTCACGCACCAGCGTGTCGGAGCGCGATCAGAACGGGGCCTGTGCCCACCACAGGTCGCGGACCTCCTCGTAGGTGTGTCCGGGCCAGGCGGCCTCCACGAGGATCGACGAAACCATCGGGGCTACCCAGCCGTGCGTGGCCAGCGCGAACGGCGCGGCGGGATCGGTCGGCCGGAACACCTGGAGCCCGCCCGGCCTGCTGAACTCGCGTTCACCCGTCAGCGTGGCGTGCGCCGACAGGTAGGCCTGGACATCGCGGAATCCCCCGTACTCGGTGTACCAGGCCGTGACACCGTCCGGATCGGTGCAGACGATCTGGCGCAGCGGCAGCGGATCCCCGGGCTGAGTCACCACCGTCGCGGCCGCGTGACAGCGCGCGCCGCGCCAGCCCGTCCCATCCGGGCTCGCCGGGATGAGCTCGGGAAACTTGACAGCGATGGAGTGGTGCGCGCCCCACGGCAGCGGCTGCGGCCGGTTCGGGCGGATGAACTTCCAGTACACGCCGACGGCCGCGACCCCGCCCAACCCCACCACCAGCGCGGACACGAGCAGCAGCACGGAGAATGTCCGCCAGCCGGAGGAGACCTGCCGCCCCGTTCGACGGGCGGGCAGTGCCGGATTGCTCACCCAGTTGTCCGCGGCTGCCGGTCGGCGAGCGACGAGCGCTTCGGCAGGACGGGGAGTCCGGGGCGGCTGGACGACAGGCGCGGCCAACGCCCGCGCCGCCGCGTCGGCGAAATCACCACAGCTGTCGAAGCGGCGCGCCGGGTCTTTGTCCATCGCCCTGGCGATCACCTCGTCCACCGCGGGCGGCAGTCCCGGCACGAGCGCACTGGCTTTCGGCACCGGCTGAGTGAGGTGCGCCGCGATGATCGCGCCCGGGTTGGTCGCGGTGAACGGCGCTCGCCCAGTCAGCAAGGCGAACAGGGTGCAGCCGAGCGCGTACTGATCGGCGCGCTGGTCGACAGTCTCGTCCGAAAGCTGTTCCGGCGCAGCGTAAGCCAATGTGGCGAGCAGTTCGCCGGTTTTGGTCAGCTGGTAGGTGTCCTCGCGCATCCGCGCGATGCCGAAATCGCTGAGCAGTACCCGGTCACCGCCGCCGTGCGCGGCACTCAACAGGATGTTGGCGGGTTTGACGTCGCGGTGCAGCACGCCGCGGTCGTGCGCGTAATCCAGTGCGGCCGCGGTCTGGGCGACGATCCCCGCGGCCCGCGCCGGGTCCAGCGGCCTGCCGCGAAACGCCGAGGCGTCGCCACCGTCGACGTACTGCATGGAAATCCACAGCACACCGTCGTCGGCGCCGCGATCCAGCACCGACACGATGTTCGGATGATCCAGCCGCGCAACCACATCCGCTTCGCGTTCGAACCGCCGCCGCGCCTCCTCGTCGGCGTAGAGCTCGCGGTCGAGCAGTTTCAGCGCGATCAGGCGCGGCAGCCGGGGATGACCGGCCAGGTAGACGGTGCCCATCCCGCCGCGACCGAGCACACGCTCGATCCGGTATCCAGCGAACACCTCGCCGACGGCGAGCCCCACCCCCTGCATCGCAGCAACCTTTCGCCGAGCCGATCGAGCGCCTCGAGTGTACGAAGCGCGGCCCGCGCAGGCGAACCGCCGGGTGCGCTGCACCGCCGCGGCGAGTGCATCGGATCCGGTTCGACCGTGCGGAATCAGTTCGCGCGCAAGCGTTCCGCGGCGGCGGCGACGCGTTCGTCGGACGCGGTCAGTGCGATCCGTACGTGCTCACTGGCCGTCGGTCCGTAGAAGTCGCCGGGCGCGGCCAGGATGCCGCGCTCGGCCAGCCAGTCCAGGGTGGTCCGGCAGTTCTCGCCGCGCGTCGACCACAGGTACAGCCCCGCCTCGGAGTGATCGATGCGGAAACCCGCGCTCTGCAAGGCGTTTCGCAGCTGCTCGCGCCGGGCGCGGTAGCGTTCGCGCTGCTGGCCCTCGTGCGCGTCGTCACCGAGCGCGGCCGTCATCGCGGCCTGGATCGGGTAGGGCACCATCATGCCCGAGTGCTTGCGCACCTCGAGCAGTTCGGCGACCAGTTCGGGATCGCCCGCCACGAAACCGGCGCGGTAGCTGGCCAGGTTCGAGGTCTTCGAGAGCGAGTGCACCGCGAGCAGACCGGTGTGGTCGCCGTCGCACACCTCGGGATCGAGGATCGAGAAGGGGCGGCTGTCCCAGGACAGGCCCAGGTAGCACTCGTCGGAAGCGACGATCGCGCCGCGCTCCCGCGCGAAGGCCACGACCTTGCGGAGGTGTTCGAGCCCGAGTACCCGCCCGGTCGGGTTGGACGGGGAATTGAGGTAGATCAGTGCGGGCGACTGCGGACCGAGCCGGGTGAGCCCGTCGGCCCGCAGCACCTGGGCGCCCGCGAGCAGCGCGCCGACCTCGTAGGTCGGGTAGGCGATCTCGGGAATGACCACAAGATCGCCGGAGCCGAGGCCGAGCAGCCGCGGCAGACCCGCGATCAGCTCCTTGGTGCCGATCACGGGCAGCACCGCTGCCGGATCGAGACCGGTGATTCCGTACCGGCGCTTGAGCGCGTCGACCGCGGCGGCGCGCAGTTCGGGCGTGCCGTGCGTGGTCGGGTAGCCGGGCACCTCCGCGACCGAGTTCAACGCCGCCCTGATCAGCGGGGCGACGGGGTCCACCGGGGTGCCGACCGAGAGATCGACGATCCCGTCGGGATGCGCCGCGGCTCTCGCCTTCACCGACGCGATGGTGTCCCAGGGAAAATCGGGCAGCAGAGCGCTGACCCGGCCACGCGAACTCACTTACGTTCTCACTCGCCCATCGGGGGAAGTTCTTTGATGAACGGCGGGTCGTAGTCCACCTTGCCGACCTTGGTCGCGCCGCCCGGCGAACCCAGCTCGTCGAAGAAGTCGACGTTGGCGTTCACGTACCCGCTCCACTGGTCCGGCGTGTCGTCTTCGTAGAAGATCGCCTCCACCGGGCACACCGGCTCACATGCACCACAGTCCACGCACTCGTCCGGATGGATGTACAGCATGCGACCACCCTCGTAGATGCAGTCCACGGGGCATTCCTCGATGCATGCCTTGTCCTTCACGTCAACGCACGGTTCAGCGATGATGTACGGCACTGCCGCTCTCCTAGTCTGTCCTCACCTGCGGGGATGGTCCGCCACACGAAACCCTATCCCGACCACCCCACGTTACTACTGGTCAGCCTGCCCTAACTTCACCGGCTCCGCCCCCGCTCGCGACCGGTATGCCGTTGCCCTCGTGCGCTCCGACGTACAGCAGCACGAGCTTAGTCCTCGAGCACGGCTTCTGGGGCCGCACGCCGATTCCGTCTACCCGAGCGACAACGAAAGGGCGTGCGGCTTGCGATCGACCCGCCCGTAGGTGGTCGTGCGTTCCCTGGTCGGGCGGCCGATGCCGGTGGCGATCTCGGTGAGCTCGGCGACCGTCTTCGCGGAGCCGTGCTGGGAGCCCGCCATCCGGGAGATGGTTTCCTCCATCAGCGTGCCGCCGAGGTCGTTGGCGCCGCCGTTGAGCATCATCCTGGTGCCCGCCGTGCCGAGCTTGACCCAGCTGGTCTGGATGTTGTCGATCCGGCCGTGCAGCATGATCCTGGCCAGCGCGTGTGCGGCGCGGTTGTCGCGGATCGTCGGACCCGGACGTGCCGCGCCCGCCAGGTAGAGCGGCGCGCTCTGGTGCACGAACGGCAGCAGCACGAATTCGGTGAAACCGCCTGTCTCGTCCTGGATTCCGCGAATCACCCGCAGGTGGCCGACCCAGTGCTTCGGGTTGTCGACGTGCCCGTACATCATCGTCGAGCTGGAGCGCAGCCCGACCTGATGCGCCGTGGTGATCACCTCGATCCACGCGGAGGTGGGCAGCTTGCCCTTGGTGAGCACCCAGCGCACCTCGTCGTCCAGGATCTCGGCGGCGGTGCCGGGAATGGTGTCGAGACCGGCCTCCTTCAGTGCGACCAGCCAGTCGCGGATGCTCTGCCCGCCGCGGGAAGCCCCGTTGACGATCTCCATCGGGCTGAAAGCGTGCACGTGCATGGACGGCACCCGCCGCTTCACCGCGCGCACCAGGTCGGCGTAGCCGGTGACCGGCAGATCCGGATCGATGCCGCCCTGCATGCAGACCTCGGTGGCGCCGTCGACGTGCGCCTCCCACGCCCGGTCGGCGACCTCGTCCGTGCTCAGCGTGAACGCGTCGGCGTCGCCCTTGCGCTGCGCGAACGCGCAGAACCGGCAGCCGGTGTAGCAGATGTTGGTGAAGTTGATGTTCCGGTTCACCACGTAGGTGACGTCGTCGCCGACGGTGTCGCGGCGCAGCTGGTCGGCCAGCTTCGTGACGGCCTCCAGATCGACGCCCTCGGCCGTGGCCAGCGCCAGGTAGTCGGCGTCGGAGAGCGCCGCGGGATCGCGTTCGGCGGCGCGCAGCGCGGCGAGCACGTCACCGTCGAGCCGCTCGGGGGCGGCCAGGTCGCGCGCCTGCTCGCGCACGGTGTCCCAGTCGCCGAAGGCGCCGACCACGTCCTGACCCAGTGCGGAGTCGCTGCGGCTCTCGGTGTTGCGGCCCTCGGTGTCGATCGCGGTGTTCAGGTCGATCCGGCCCGCCGAGTCCCACGATTCGTCCGGCTCCTGCCACGGCAGACCGACCGGCACCGCGTCCGGATTCGCCAGTCCGGTCGCCGGATCGGTCAGCGCGGCCACGTGCGCGCCGATCCGCGGATCCACCCACGGATTGCCCGCCCGCACGTATTTCGGGTGCGCCGAAGTCCTTTCGACGAGCTGGTAGCCCGCCGCCTCGGTGATCTCGCGCAACGTGTCCAGATTCGGCCACGGCCGTTCGGGATTCACGTGATCCGGGGTCACCGGCGAGACGCCGCCCCAGTCATCGATGCCCGCATCGATCAGCGCGAGGCATTCCTCCAGCGACACCAGATTCGGCGGGGCCTGCACCGGCACGTCCGGGCCGAGCAGCAGGCGAGTCACCGCGATGGTCGCGCGGAACTCCTCGAGACCGGCGTCGGGCGCGTCGCGCATGGCGGTGTCGTCCTTGGCACGGAAGTTCTGGATGATCACTTCCTGGATGTGCCCGAAAGCCTTGTGCTGCTTGCGAATCGCCATGATCGACTCGGCGCGCTCGGTCAGCGTCTCGCCGATGCCGACCAGGATGCCGGTGGTGTAGGGCACCGAGAGCCGACCGGCGTCGGTGATGGCGCGCAGCCGCACCGCGGGGTCCTTGTCGGGGCTGCCGTAGTGGCATTCGCCCTTTTCGGTGAACAGCCGTGTCGAGGTGGTCTCCAGCATCATGCCCATGGACTGCGCCACCGGCTTGAGCCGCGCGATCTCTTCCCAGCTCATGACGCCGGGGTTCAGGTGCGGCAGCAGACCGGTCTCCTCCAGCACCATGATCGAGACGGCGCGCAGGTAGTCCAGCGTGGAGTCGTAGCCGCGCTCGTCCAGCCACTTGGCCGCTTCCGGCCAGCGCGCCTCGGGCCGGTCGCCGAGGGTGAACAGCGCCTCCTTGCAGCCGAGCGCGGCGCCGCGGCGGGCGATGTCGAGCACCTCGTCGGGTTCCAGGAACATGCCCTTGCCCTCGGCCCGCAACTTGCCGGGCACGGTGACGAACGTGCAGTAGTGACACTTGTCCCGACACAAGCGGGTCAGCGGAATGAACACGTTGCGCGAGTAGGTGATGGTCTTCGACCTGCCCGCCGATTCCAGACCGGCGTCGCGCACCCGCGCCGCACTGCGACACAACTCGACCAGATCCTCGCCGCGCGCGTGCAGCAGCACCGCGGCCTCGTCCACGTTCAGTGTCACGCCGTCTCGGGCCCTGCGCAGCGCGCGGCGCATGGCCGACGGGCTGGGCGGGGCTGGCGGGACGCTCGGTGTCGCTAGCTCGGTCACGCCCTCGATCATGCGCTACCCATCCTGGACTGTCTCCCTCCAGTGCTTGTCTGTGAGCGTAGCCAGCTCACCGCGACGGCGAGTTCCGCGAGGCCCGTCGTGAGCGTTCACAACCTCAGCACGCCTCACCGTTATTCCACCGGCGTGGCGCGGGGCGGCGAATGTTCGTGCAACCATGACAACCATGTCGCAGCCGCGCACGATCATGGCCGACCCGGCCTGGCGTCCAAGCCCCAAGGCGAAACTGCTGTGGACGGTGCAGGCGGGGCTTTCGTGGGCGCTGCCGTTCCTCGCGCTGCTCGTGTGGGCCGCAGTGGACTCGACCCACCGCGGCTGGCAGTCGGCCGCCCTGGTGATCGGCCTGGTCTTCGCGGTGTTCAGCATCGCCGTCGTGCCGTGGTGGCGCTACGCCGTGCACCGGTGGGAGGTCACCGACGAGGCCGTGTACACCAGGGTCGGCTGGCTGACCCAGGAGAGCCGGGTCGCGCCGATCTCGCGGGTGCAGACGGTAGACACCGAACGCGGTCCGCTGGAGCGGCTGCTCGGCCTGGCGACGGTGACGGTCACCACCGCCTCGTCGGCGGGCGCGGTGCAGATCTCGGCGTTGGATCTGCCGGTCGCCGAACAGACCGTCACGCGGCTGACCGAGATCGCCGCGCGTCATCGCGGGGACGCGACGTGACCGAGCAGCCGCCCGTCGGCACCGGACCGCCGTGGGCGCGCCTGGACAAGCGAATGCTGTTGGTGCATCCGGTCACCGAGGTGGTCAAGTTCATCCCGGTGCTGATCGGTTCGGTCATCCTCGGCACCAGCAGTGGCAACCCCGCGTGGAGCATCGTTCCGCTGGTGCTGATCGTCGGGTTCGCGCTGACCCGCTGGTTCACCACGACCTATCGGGTCGGACCGACCCACGTCGAGTTGCGCACCGGATTGGTGCAGCGCAGGGAGCTTTCGGTGCCGCGAAGCCGGATCAGATCCGTCGACATCGAATCCGATCTGCTGCACCGGGCGCTCGGACTTTCCGTGGTGGTCATCGGCACCGGGCAGCAGGCCGACAGCGGTGAGAAGTTCAAGCTGGACTCGCTCGACGCGCGGGCGGTGCCCACTTTGCGCACGGAATTGCTCGCGCACACCGCGCGACCCGCACCGGCCACTCCCGCCGTAGGTGTATCGGAAGACGAAGCGGCACAAGCTCTTCCCGCCGCGCGGGAGATCGGACACTGGCGGCCGGAGTGGGTGCGGTACGCGCCGCTCTCGCTCACCGGGTTCGCCGTCATCGCGCCGATCGTTGGCGCGGCGTTCCAGTACGGCTTGGGCGAGGTGGTGTTCGAATCCGATGCCGCGCAGGACCTCGGCGAAGGCACCGTCGCCGCCATCGTGCTCGTCGTGCTCGGCCTGTTCGCCGCGATCGTGCTCGTAGTCAGCCTGGCGGCCTGCACGCGGTACCTGACAACGTATTTCGGCCTCCGCGTCCTGCACAACGGCCGCACCCTGCACCTGCGCCACGGCCTGTTCACCACCAGACAGATCACCCTCGACCTGGCACGTTTTCGTGGGGCCACGGTGAACGAGCCACTGCTGCTTCGCCTTTCGGGCGCCGCCGAACTCGAGGCAATCATGGTCGGGGAGAATCCGCGCCAGAAGATCCTGCCCCAAGCCCCGCGGGCAGCGATCGAACGGACGTTGGGGGAACTGCTGGCTCCGGGTGCGACCGCGGGCGAACCCCTGGCGCCGCTGTCCGCGCGGCTGACCCGCCACGGTCCCGCCGCCCGCCGTCGCCGCTACTTCCGGGCGCTCTCGCCCGTCGTCCTGCTAGCTTTCGTAGTGCTCGCCTTCGCCCTCGAGGGCCCGATCCCGCCATGGTGGTGGCTGTTGCCGGGCGTGACCGCGATTGTCGCCATCGCCTTGGCCGAGGATCGCTACCGAGGCCTCGGCCACACCGTCCTCCCCCGCACCGCTACCTCCCCCGCCTGGCTCATCACCCGCTCCGGATGCCTCGACCGCGACCGCGACTGCCTCGAAGCGCCCGGCGTCATCGGCTGGACCGTCCGCCAATCCTTTTGGCAGCGCCGCGCCGGTCTGGCCACCGTCATCGCGGCCACCGCGGCGGGCAAGAAGCGCTACCTCGTCATCGACGTCCCCCTCGACCAGGCTTGGCCCCTCATCGAATCCGTCACCCCCGGCGCCCTCGGCTCCCGCTGACCTCGGCTGCCACACAAGCCGCATACGCCTCACACAGCCACCGCCTATGTGAACCGTGCGAAAAGTGTGTGGGAGCACGTCCGACACACGGGGATGTGTCGTTCGGGGGCGGGTGCTGCACCACGTGGTGCCGCGCGGCGGAGTGACGGTGCTCGCTCAGCTCGCCGCGGCCGCGTTGACGCCGTCATCGCGACCCTCCCGGTCCGCGTCGACTGACCGGTCCACCGCTCCACTTCGCAGTGGCCGCCACCGGGACACCACCTTGCCCTCATAGAGACACCGCACGCCTCGCAAAGGATGCAGCCTCTGCGAGGCGTACGACGGGTCTGCGAAGTCAGTGCGGCGCCGGGCGGAGGTAGACGTAGACCAGCGGTGGGATAAGCCCGCAGAGGAGCAGGAGCAGGGTTGGCCAGTCGCTGAGGAGCATGAGGTCGCCGCCGGGGCCCGCGAAGGTGCACGCCAAGAAGCCGAAGGTCCAGACGATGACCGGAAGCAACGCCACCCGGGTGCTGTCGGTCAGGGTGCGCATGGCCGCGATGAACAAGACGTTCAGACCGGCCGCGAGCAGAGCCGTCACCGGTAGGGCGAACGCGCCCGACGCGGCGACCGCGGCCAGCGGCGCGGCAACCAGGGTGGTGTCCTCGGCGGGCGGCAGGTGCGAGGTGCCCAGGTACACCGGCAGATAGAGGACCTCGAAGGCGAGGGTGAACAACCCGCTCATGGTGAGCACGGCCATCAGCGCCAGCCGCAGGGGTTCGGCGATCCACCCTCGATCATCGGTACGTGGCGCGTCCGCGCGCTTGTCGAGCGCCGTCACGGCACCGGCGGGTAGCCGAGGAGGGTCAGCAGGTGGCTCTGCATGTCGACGAAGGCGTACAGCACCGACATGTACAGCTCGTGCTGATGCTCCGCGCCGGGGCGCAGGCTGTCCACGAAGGCCGAGATGGCGTTCTGGAGGTCCCAGTTGTACACGTCCAGGAGTCTATGCCCCACCGACTCGGCCCGGATCACGCACGTTCAGACGATCCCGGCGAACAGGTCGTGCTCGCGCCCGTCCGGCCCGACCGGCCCCCGCGTCCCACGGACCAGCACGTAGTGCTCCTCGGGCAACACCGGCTGGGCGATGTTGTTGGACAGCGCGAACTCCCGCCCGGAGGGCGCGACCGTCACCTGGGTCGCGTGCGCGCGCAACGCCGCCCGCTTGGCGGTCAGCACGTCCGACACCTCGACGGTGGTGGTGACGGTGTGACTCGGCACGCTCGCCAACTCCCCCGCCCCCGGCAGCCGCCACCCGCGCGGCAGCGCGCCGGGCAGACCCTCGACGGTGCGGCGGGCCAGCGCCTCGGTGTGCAGCCGCAGCATGTCGGCGTCGGTCACCGTCCAATAGAACTTGGGCACGTCCCAGCCGCGCTCCGCCGCCGCGCGCACCGCGTCGGTCGCGACTTCGTGGGCCCTGATGTGATCGGGGTGGCCGTAGCCGCCGCGCGGGTCGTAGCCGATCACCACCCGCGGCCGTAGCTCGAGCAGGATCTCGACGAGCGCGTCCACCGCCTCCGAACCGGAACGCACGAACGCCCTGGGGTGCTCGGCCGACGGCGTGCCCGCCATGCCGGAATCCCGCCAGCGGCCGGCGCCGCCCAGGAAGCGCGGCGGCGCGGCGTCCAAAGCGGCCAGCGCCCTTGTCAATTCGAGGACGCGGTAGCCGCCGAGCTGATCGGCGTGATCCGCGGTCAGCTGCGCCCACTGTTCGCCGATCACCTCGCCCTCCTCGCCGAGGGTGCAGGTCACCACGGTGACCGGTACCCCGCGGCGGCGGTAGTGCGCGATGGTGCCGCCGGTGGTGATGGACTCGTCGTCCGGGTGCGCGTGCACCAGCACGATGCCGCCAGGCCCGTCCGGCTTGGTCACGGGATCCTGCGCCACATCGAGGCGTCACCGAAGATGCCCACCTGGATGGCGCCGCTCAGCGACGCGCCGTCCACCCGGGGACCAGCGGCGGCGACCACGTTGTCCTGCACGATCGGCAGCACGGTGGCCAGTCCCCACAGCGCGGGCTCGGCGTCGGCGAGCACCTTGGGGACGTCGATACCGCGCAGCGCGGCGTCGATCGCGGGTTGCAGCACGGGATCGCACACCCCGGACAGGTTGCTCGGTGCGCGTCGCGCCGCCTCGACCGCGGCCTGCGCCTCACCGTCGTCGAGGCCGGGCGCCTGCGGCGGGCAGCTGTAGCGGGACGCCAGCACGGTGGCCGGATCGGCGCCGGCGACCTCCCAGCCGACGATCGCGTCCACGCCGCCCTCGACGAGTTCCTTGCCGTACAGCTCGTCGGCCGCGAGGCTGCGGACGCTGGCATCGATTCCGGCGCTGCGCAGTTGGTCGGCGGCGGTGTTGGCCACCGCGAGCGCGGTCGCGTCACCGGTCACCGCGCCGATCCGCACCGCGAGGGTCTTGCCGTTCTTCGCTATCGGGCGCGGCTGCGGCGCGGGCGAGGTGGGCGAGATCACCGGCGGCGGCTCGGGCGCGCGCGCGAAACCGGCCTCGGCGAGCAGCGCGAACGCCTCGTCCGCGGTGGGCCGAGGCGGTGCGGTCGGCGCGTAACCGGGATCCGATGGCGTCAGTATCTGCGCGCGCACCGGTTCGACCCATCCGCCGGTCTGCGCGCCGACGGTGGCGAGCAGCGCGGGGTCGAGCAGCGCGAGCAGCCCGCGCCGGACCCGCGGATCGGCGAGTTCGGTTGTGCGCCCGTTCAAGACGAATTGCAGTTCGCGCGACTGCGGCATGATCACGGTGCGCACCGAGGGGATCGCGGCAAGCTGCGCCTGGGTCGCGACGCCGCCGTGCACGAGCGCCATCTGCGCGTCACCGGTGCGCAGCGACTCGGCCAGCTGCGCGGGAGTTCCGCCGCGGCGCAACAGAATTTGATCCGGCGCGGCCGGGGTGCCCCAGTAGCGGTCGTTGCGTTCCAGCAGGATCTCGTCGCGGCCGGGGTCCACCGACTTGATCGCGAAGTTGCCGCCGGACACCGGGATTCCCTCCGCGAGCCCGTTGGCGAAACCGCCCGGCTGATCCTTGATCAGATGCGAGGGAAGCAGATTCGCGAACAGCTCGCGCCATGCGGGGTACGGCTGGGTCAGCACGACGGTGACCGTCTTGCCGCCGCCGGAGGAGTTCACATCCGAGATCAACCGGTACGCGGCGGAATCCGCGACGCCGGGCTGCGTCAGCATCTGCTGCCACAGGAAACGGAAGTCCTCGGCCGCGATGGGCGCTCCGTCCGACCAGTTGGCCTGGTTGCGCAGCGTGTAGGTGATGGTGAACGGCTCCTGGCTGGTGACCTCGGCCGAGGTCACCAGCGCGGTGTCCGGCACCCAGTCCGTCGCGCCGGGCACCGACGGACTCGGCACCGGACGGAACGGGCTCGGCAACACCATCGAGCTCACCGCCGAGGTGGCGGGCGACTGGTCGGAACGCAGGTGCGGGTTGAACCCGATACCGATGTCGTCGATCGCCACCACGACGGTGTTCTTGCCCGGCTTGGCGGGCGTCGTCTTCGGGCTGTCCGTGCTCTCGATGGGCGGGGGCGGGTTCGCGGTGCATCCGGCGAGCACCGTCGCGGAGGCCGCCAGCAGAACCATCAGTGCGCGCAGCATCGCGCGTCGTTTTGCCCCCGAGCTCACGTTCGGCACTCTACAGCGCGGCCCGGTCCCGCGCCTTCCGCCTGGACAGCTCGCGGGCCCGCTCGTTCTGGCCCAGGATGACCTTGCGCACCCGGACCACCTCAGGGGTGACCTCGACGCACTCGTCGGCGGCGCAGAACTCCATCGCGCCTTCCAGGTCCAGCTGCAACGGCTTGGCCAGGGTCTCGATCACGTCCGCGGTGGAGCTGCGCATGTTGGTCAGCTTCTTCTCGCGGGTGACGTTGATGTCGAGATCCTCCGCGCGCGGGTTGATGCCGACGACGTGGCCCTCGTAGGTGTCCGCACCCGGCTCGACGAAGAACTGGCCGCGGTCGGCGAGCTGGATCATCGCGAACGGGGTCACCGTGCCCGCGCGGTCGGAGACCAGCGAACCGGTGTGGCGCGCCCGGATCTCGCCCGCCCACGGCGCGTAGCCGTGCGAGACGGCGTTGGCGATGCCGGTGCCGCGGGTCTCGGTGAGGAAGTCGGTGCGGAAGCCGATCAGGCCGCGCGAGGGGACGATGAACTCCATCCGCACCCAACCCGCGGCGTGGTTGTTCATCTGGACCATCTTGCCCTTGCGGGCGGCGAGCAGCTGGGTGATCGCGCCGAGGTACTCCTCGGGGCAGTCGATGGTCAGCTCTTCGTAGGGCTCGTGCACCTTGCCGTCGACCTGCTTGGTGACCACCTGCGGCTTGCCGACGGTCAGCTCGAAGCCCTCGCGGCGCATGGTCTCGACCAGGATGGCAAGCGCCAGCTCACCGCGGCCCTGCACCTCCCAGGCGTCCGGGCGGCCGATGTCGAGCACCCGCAGCGAGACGTTGCCGACCAGCTCTTGGTCCAGGCGCGACTTCACCATGCGGGCGGTCAGCTTGTGGCCCTGCACCCGGCCGACCAGCGGCGAGGTGTTGGTGCCGATGGTGACCGAGATCGCGGGCTCGTCGACGGTGATGCGGGGCAGCGCGACCGGGTTGTCGATGTCGGCGAGTGTGTCGCCGATCATGATCTCCGGGATGCCCGCGATGGCGACGATGTCGCCCGCGACGGCCACCTCACCGGGCTGACGCTCGACGCCGATGGTCTGGAGCAGCTCGGTGATCTTGACCTGCTTGACGCCGTCGGCGTGCATCCAGGCCACGTTCTGGCCCTTGCGCAGCTCACCGTTGTGCACGCGCACCAGCGCGAGGCGGCCGAGGAAGGCCGAGGCGTCGAGGTTGGTGACGTGCGCTTGCAGCGGAGCCGCGGCATCGCCCTTGGGGGCGGGGATGCACTCCATCAGCACGTCGAACAGCGCGTCGAGGTTCTCCGCGTCGGGGGCGCTGCCGTTCTCGGGGCGCTCCTTGGAGGCCTTGCCCTCGCGGCCGGAGGCGTAGAGCACCGGCAGGTCGAGTGCCAGCTCTGCGGCCTCGGCGGCGGCGTCGTCCAGGTCGGAGGCCAGATCGAGCAGCAGGTCGTGGCTCTCCTCGACGACCTCTTCGATGCGGGCGTCTGGGCGGTCGGTCTTGTTCACGACCAGGATCACCGGCAGCGACGCGGCCAGCGCCTTGCGCAGCACGAACCGGGTCTGCGGCAGCGGCCCCTCGGAGGCGTCCACCAGCAGCACCACGCCGTCCACCATGGACAGACCGCGCTCGACCTCACCGCCGAAGTCGGCGTGGCCGGGGGTGTCGATGACGTTGATGACGGTGACCGAACCGTCCGGGTGGTGCCGGTGCACCGCGGTGTTCTTGGCGAGAATGGTGATGCCCTTCTCGCGTTCCAGGTCGCCGGAGTCCATCACCCGGTCGACCGGTTCGGCCCGCTCGGCGAAGGCGCCGGACTGGCGCAGCATGGCGTCGACCAGCGTCGTCTTGCCGTGGTCGACGTGGGCCACGATGGCGACGTTGCGAAAATCGCGTGCAGACGACACGCCTGAATCCTCCTGCTGTTGGTGTTGGTGCCGGCCGACCCCTGCAAACAGGTGGAGAATGAAAACTCACCGGGCATCGCGGCCAGCTACACAGTACCGGCTACCGGGCGACCCCTCCGATTCAGGCGCTCGACTAAGGGTATGCTAACCGTCGTGGGCAAGGTAAAAGCTAAGAAGGTTTCGAGTCTGAAACCGAAGAAGAAGTGCTGTCGTAAGAAGACGCGCTGCTTCAAATGCCCCGTTGTCATCATGCGGATGAAGAAGGCCGAGGCCGCGGGCCTGACCGGCAAGGATCTGAAGAAGGCGCTGAAACAGGCTCGCGCGGCCTGAGTTTCACCGATCCCGGTGCACCTCCGGCAAACGGGGGTACAACCGGCATATGAGCACTCCACTGCTATCCGAAGCCGAGATCGCCGACGCGCTGGCCGGACTGCCGAATTGGAGCCGGTCCGACAAGAGCATCACCCGCACCATCAAGGCCGCCTCGTTTCCCGCTGGCATCGATCTGGTGCGCCGGGTCGCCGACGCGGCCGAGGCCGCGAACCATCACCCCGACATCGATATCCGGTGGCGAAATGTGACCTTCACGCTGTCCACCCATTCCGCGGGCGGACTGACCGCCCTGGATCTGGGCTTGGCCCGCGAGATCGATCTGCTCGCGTCGCAGTCCGAGTAGCCGCGCCCGGATCACCGCCGAGCGCGGGGTGGCGGCCGGACTACGCCCGCGCGGAGTCCTCCGTCACGATCTCGTTCGCCGCGGTCGCACCCGACCGCTGGCGCCGCGCGCCGGACCAGATGATCCACGCGAACAGCACGAGCACGCCGAGCACGTCCACCGCACCCAACCAGGACAACACACCCGGCCGGGAGATCTCCCAGATCGTCGGCTGGGCGAACGACAGCACCCACGGCACGCCGATCAGCATCGTCACCAGCCAATAACCCGCCAGGATTCGCGCGCCCGGCGAGCGCCGCAGCGGACCGTAGACCAACCACAGCACGGTCGGCAGCAGCCAGACCCAGTGGTGCGACCACGAGATCGGCGAGATCAGCAACCCGAACAGCTGCACCATCAGCAGCGTGCCCATCCGATCGTCCGGTTCCAGCGCTCGCCAGGCGAAGAAGGCCAGCACCGCGACGGCCAACACCGCCGCGATCCAGACCGGCCCGGACTCCACGTCGTGACCGAGGATGCGGCTCAGTGTCCCGCGCAGCGACTGATTCCACACCGAGCCGACCGGGCCGATCCGGTCCGCGTCACCGAGCAGCGTGCCGAAGTAGCGGGTCGCCTCGTGGTTGTTGATGAGATAGCTGATGCCGACCGTCGCGCCGAACACCACCGCGGACCACAGCGCGGTCCCCCAGCGCCGCCGCGCGACGAAGTAGAGGCCGGTGATCGCCGGCGTCAGCTTGATGCCCGCGATGATGCCGACCAACCCGCCAGAGACCCACCAGCGCGAACTGCGCACCGCGAGCATCGCGCCGAGCACCAGGAAGACGTTGACCTGTCCGTAGTCGATCGTGGTACGGACGGGCTCGAGCCACACGCCGACCGTCGTCCAGCCGATCGCCGCCGCGCGCCAACCGGGTTCGCGCAGCCGCCGCGCGCCGACGATCAATTCCAGCGCGATCCACACGACGCCGTACAGCGCCGCCACCGTTGCCAGCAGCCAGCCCACCGCGATCACCTTGAACGGCAGGAAATGCAACGGGAAGAAGACCAGCGCGGCGAACGGCGGATAGGTGAACGGCAGCGGGAAATCCGGCGTCTTCTCCGCATACGTGAAGTCGTAGAGCCGGTCGGTGAGCAGCGCCGCCGAACCGTCCACGTAGACGTGCAGGTCGACCAGGTTCATCCCGTTGGGCGACACCAACATCCACAGCAGCCTGGCCAGAACGGAAAGACCGAGCAGCAACACCGCCAGTCGCAGGTGGGCAGCGGCCGGACGCTGGTCCGACCGAGCGCTGTCTCGGTTCAAATCGCGGGCTTTCGGGTCGGGGGGCGGGCGCGAAACGCGACCGATGTCCGGTGTGTCGGCGACAAATGCCGAAGGCTGCGACTAGATTAACCGGAGCGCTGATCTTCCCCGTGCGGGCATGCAACAGGGATAACATTTGCATCACCTTTCACATGTGTAACAACCCGCCGGGTTACCTTCTGATAACACTGATCGTCCAGAGCACAACGTGATAACGACCACGGCTGTACAACTCGGTGGTCGTGTCCTTAGAGTGACCCCCGAAACAATGGGTTTTCACCCGTTGGCCCAGATGTACCCGAGGTAAGGACGGCTAGACCAGTGCTTCGCACCCGAGGATCGCGGATCGCATTGACCGCACTCGCCCTGGCGGCGAGCGCTTCGCTCGCCGCGCCGGTCGCAGTAGCGGCGCCGGCGCCCGCCCCCGCCGCGGTTCCGAACAGCGTTCCGATGGTGCCCGAGGGCGTCCCGGTGGACGCGATCGCCGCGCTCACCCCCGCCATCGTCGGCGCCATCGCAGGCCCGGCCGATATCGCCAACGGGCCGCAGTCCGCGATCCTCGATCAGGCGCGCATCCTGCTCAACACCCTGAATCTGCCGCCGCAGATCAAGTCGACCCTGGAGCGGATCATCACGTTCCTCGACGGCAGCGGCGGCGGCGGTCCCGAGCTGCCGGAGGACGGCCCCGTCATCGCGCAGTTCCTCTACCCGACCATCGGCAAGGGCTGCATCAGCCCGACCGCCGACTCGGTCGGTACGGCCCTCGCGGTGCCCGGCCCGGCCACGCTGCCCCCGCCCGGACCGGAGGCGGGTCAGACCGGCTTCGTGTTCACCGCGCTCGGCACCAAGGCGCCGACCGCGCAGCAGAACCCGCCGATGACGGTGCAGTGGCTGAACCTCGACACCCGTCAGTCCGGCGTGCAGGCGCTGACCGACGAGGCGAAGATCAACCCGGAAGGTCCCGCGACCCTGTCCGCCATCGTGAACACCGGCCGCGGCCGGATCGTCGCGGTCGTCGGCGGCTCGCTCACCACCCAGGCGCCCGACGCGGCGCCGCGCACCTGCTCGTTCCTGCCGACGCTCGGTTTCTTCACCGTCGCTTGATGTTTCGAAGCCCGGCCGGTCGTTCGCGACCGCCGGGCTTCGGCGTGTCCGGCCGACACACCGCGGCAATCGCGGCGATCGTCCCCGGCCCGGTCCGCGTTGTGGTAGACCGAAGGCATGTCGACTGTCGAAGGAACGGTACGACCCCGCTCGATCAGGAGCAGGCGCTCGCGCCGGTCGATCCTGTCCATCCGGTCCGAAGGCTCGATCCTGTCTATCGGGTCGGCCTATTCGATCCTCTCCATCGGCAGCGTCGGTTCGGTGCTCTCGATCGGATCGGTCGGGTCGTTCGCGTCGGTGATCTCGTCCGGCTCCTTCGCCAGCCTCGGCTCGGCGCTGTCCGGACTGTCGCGCTGGTCGCTGCTGTCCTGGATGGGTGATCACGAGGCGCCGGAGACGCGGCCGAATCTGCGCGTGGTGCCCGACGACGAACCGGATCTGCGCGTCGCCCCGGTCTGCCACTGTCAGACCTGACGGGCCGCGCTCACCACTGCCCGTATTCGGGCTTCAAGATGTTGTTGAGATCGATGCCGACGCCGTCGATGGCGCGCTTGTCGATCTCGAACTGGTGCAGGTGCGCGGCCGGGTGCACATACCCCTTCGGGGTGCCCCAATTGTGCTGCCAGTACCAGGAACCGAGGCCCGCCGCCCGCGCGAGATCGATGGTCGGCGAGTTGGCGTAGACGCCGACGTTCTGCTTGCCGAGCACCGCTTCCCAGCCGAGCAGGTACGGCGCGATCATGGTCGCGAAGTCGACCGGGGTCGGGTTGTCGTCGATCGAGGCGTAGATGGGTCTGCCCTCGGGACCGCCGGCGGCCAGGTGCAGCTCCAGCCCGCGCTCGGCGTGCTTCTTGCCCGCCTCGAGTCCGCCGCGCCAGTCGGCGGTCGGCCCCTTGCCGAACTGGTAGCAGGACACGATCTTCAGTCCGGCCTCGGTGAGTGCCTCGGCCTCGCGCGCGAGCAGCGGCTTGCCCATCATCCATTCCGCGCCGGGTCGCCGATCCGAGACGTATCGGATGACGCCGACATGTCCGGCTTCCAGAATCGCGTCGGCCGAGGGCACGCCACCGGAATAGTCGATCAGGGTCCCGAGAGATCCCGCCGCGGAGGCCGACGTCGCGGTGCCGGTGACACCCAGCGCGGCGGCCGCTGCGGTGTAGGCGAAAAGCTTGCGCCGGGACAGATCGAGAGAACGCATCGCAGGACTCCTTCGCGCAACCCCCATTGGCTGGCAGCGTGCCCGGCGCACCTTCCCCAAGGCTCACACGCGCGCCGGGAGCCTCGAACGTGAACTCATTTCACCACATTTCACATTCGAACCGCTAGACCCATTCGACCCAGCTTTCCCACTTGTCACACGGGTTACGTGAGACCGTCGATTCGAGCCGCGACATCGATGGTGCGGCCGGAACTGTCGCCGAGTTGCTCGCGCACCACACCGGCCACCTGCGCGATGACCTGCTTCTTGATTCCGGCCACCGCCCCGAGAGTCGCCGCGCGCACGCCCTTCGCCTTGAAGTCCATCCGGATGTCCTCGGTCGCGGGCGGCGGCACGTCGATGACGATCAGCAACGGATCGGCCGCTCTCGCGATCAGCACCAGTGGAATCTCGACATCGGCGCGGTACTGGTTCTCCTTGAAGACCCGCACGGTGATGTCGAGGCCGACCGGCAGCGTCAGGTCGAACGAGACGAGATCGTCCGGCCTCTCGGGCCGATCGACAAGGCGCGGCTGCCGGATCGCGCCACGCACGGTGACGGTCGCGCGGTCCTTCGGCCCGGTCTTCAGCGGCCCGACCTCGATCGGCCGCCCCGCCATCTTCTCCACCACCTCGAAGACCCGATCCCGTGTCACGATGCGGGCGAAGAATCGGTGGCCGAACTCGCCGTAATCGATCCAGTCGAACTCCTCCTGCGCGCGATGCCGCGACGGCGTGCCCGCGACCATGGCCTCCACATCGAAGACCCGCCCGCTCCTGGCCTGCGGTTCGGCCAGCATGCTGTTGACCCGGTTGGCGACCTCGCGTTGCACCAGACCGGCGATCGGGTCGAGCAGCCACTCCCAGGCCGAATCGACCGTCTGGGCGCGCAGCACGAAGCTCACGTCGCGGGTGGTGATGGGCGGAATGTCGATGACGATCAGCAGCGGGTCGGCGGTGCGGGCGTGCAGGGTGAGGTCGATTTCGACGACCGCCTCCAGCCGCAGCTTCCTACCGCCGAGGCGAACCTTGACCGCCAGGGTGAGCGGCACCGTCACCTGGAAGACGACGTGCGGATCGTGACGGAGAACCTTGGGGTCGCCGACCTTGCCCTCGGCGATGAATCCGGCGAGTCCGGGAGGACCGATGTTGAAGGGTCCGATGGCCATGCCGCGCCCCGCCATGGAGGAAACCGCGGCCACGATGCGTTGTTCGGTCACCGCGTGGGTGACGAAGCGTTCGCCGAAGTCGGCGTAGTCGATCCAGGACGGGTCGTTCGTCGTTTCTTCGGTCGGCTGCATCAGAGATTCCGAAACCCTCACCTTTCAACGGACAACCGACACGGTACGCGACGAAAGTTTCCGGAGATCAGAACGTTAGGGGAACCCTGTCCTGCTGATGAGGGGGTAGCAGGACAGGGTCCGCGGCGGCAGCGCTGCCGGGCGCTGCCGACTCCATACTAAGGCTCGGGAAGGGACGCGCCGAGCATCGCGCTCGCCGAACGGGACGCCCTGAGCGGCAGTGATTTTCAGAATCGCCCATATCCGACGACGTCGTTCACGTCGGCCACCCGGAATCGGTGGATGCGCACCTCGCCGAACTCGTTGCCGCCGATGGTTGTCACCTCGTCGTTCGCCGCCGTGAGCACGATGTTGGTGTGCTGGGTGAACTGGCTCGCCGGGCCGTAGAGCAGTACGTCGCCGGTGCGCGGGCGGTAGCCGCTGCCGATGGGCGCCAACCGGTCCGTGCTCTCGTAGTACTCCTGGAGGGTGTAGACGCCGGGAATCCGCCACGATCCGGAGTTCGGATTCGACAGCGGACGCCCGGCCTCCCGCATCGCCCAGCTCACGAAGTCGGCGCACCAGGGCTCGATGACCCCCTCGGCATACTTCGGGCCCCCGCCCGGCTCGGCGTACTCGCGCTCCAACACCTCGACCAGCCGGATCTGCGCCGGATCGAGCGCCGAACGATCGATGGTCGGGAAGGCCGCTGGACTCTCGCCGACGACGGCGGGGCGATCCGAGCTGGTCCACCACCAGACCGTGCCCGCCGCGACGGCCGCGACGACGGCCAACCCAAGGGCCAGCAACAGCCCCAACCGGCCCCGGGTTCTCTCCGGTGCGGACATTCGCCCCCCACTCGCTCTCGACGACCATTCATCTTTAGGACGAACGGACGCGGCGTACGGTTCCCCGGATCGCGCCGCTCAGTCCTTCTCGCCCATCGGGATGCAGGCCGTCAGCGCGATGGCCACCACGGCGGCCGCCATGGCGATGAAGAAGGTGGTGTGGAAACCCTCGCGGGAGGGCAGCAAGTGCGCGCCGAGCGACATCGTCATGTGCGCGAGCACCACGCTCATCACCGCGGAGGAGGTGGAGGTGCCGATCGAGCGCATCAGCGAGTTGAGCCCGTTGGCGGCGGCGGTCTCGGTGATCGGCACCGCGCCCATGATCAACGCGGGCATCGCAGCGTAGGCCAGACCCACACCGCCCGCGACGATCACGGCGGCGAGCATGATCTCCCAGACGTTGTTCATCAACAGCACCGCGCACAGGTAGCCGACACCGATCACGGCCGAACCGAGGATCAGGGTCACCTTGGGTCCGCGCGCCGCCGACAATCGCGCCGACACCGGCGAGAGCGCCATCATCACCAAACCGGTTGGGGCCAGGGCCAATCCGGCGCTCACCATGGAAAGCCCGAAGCCGTAGCCGGTCTCCTCCGGCGCCATCAGCAGCTGCGGGAAGGTCAGCGACATGCCGTACAGCGAGAAGCCGACCGCGATCGAGGCCAGGTTGGTGAACAGCACCCGGGGCCGCGCCGAGACACGCAGGTCGACCAGCGGCGCGGCCTGCCGGAGTTCGTAGAAGCCCCAGCCGAGGAAGACCACCACCGACACCGCGAACAGCGTCAGGATCGAGGCGCTGGACCAACCCCAGTCCGCGCCCTTGGTGATCGCGACGAGCAGCGCCAACAGCGCCACCGAAAGTCCAACGGCCCCACCGAAATCGAAGCGAGCCGGGGTACGCACCGGCGATTCCGGCACGAAGAGGAAGACCAGCACCAGGCACAGCACGCCGAGCGCCGCGGAGCTCCAGAACAGCATGTGCCAGTCCGCGTTCTGCGCGATCGCCGCGGCCACCGGCAGGCCGACCGCACCGCCGACGCCGAGCGTCGCGCTCATGATCGCCATCGCCGAACCGACCCGCTCGATCGGCAGTTCGTCGCGCATGATGCTGATGCCCAACGGAATCGCGCCGACGGCCGCGCCTTGCAGCGAGCGGCCGATGATCTCCGGCAGCAGCGACGAGAAACTCGCGCAGACCACCGAACCGGCGATCATGGCGAGCAGATTCGCGAACAGCACGCGGCGCTTGCCGAACATGTCGCCGAGGCGGCCCGCGATCGGCGTGAACACCGCGCCGGCCAGCAGCGTCGAGGTGATCACCCAGGACGCGTTCGAGGCGGAGGTGCCGAGCAGCGTCGGCAGCGCGGGAATGATCGGGATGACCAGCGTCTGCATCAGCGAGACGACCACGCCGACCGCTCCGAGCGTGGCGATGAGCAGGCCGGGGGCCGGTCGGCGCCGGGTATCGGCCTCCGTGGCAGGCGAGGACGCGGCAATGGACATGAATGTGTACGGTACACATCGTGTGTATGCTGCACAATTTGTCATCGAAGTGATCCAGGCGACATAGTGAGTGCCATGCCAGACCGGGAACCCACCGACCCCGCGGCGCTGACGCGCCTCGCCTTCGAGCTCGCCCTGCTCTCCCGGCATTTCCCGGCCTCGGTGCTGCGCCGTCCTGGCTTTCAGCTGGACCGCTCGGCCTTTCTCATCCTGACCAGGTTGGAGATCGACAACCCGCTCACCCTTCGCGAACTCGCCGACGCCTTCCGCCTCGACATCTCCACCATCAACCGGCAGGTCGGCGCCATGCTCAAACACGGTCTGGTGGAACGGGTTCCGGATCCCGAAGGTGGCATCGCGCGCAAGATCCGGGCCAGCGACAAGGGCATGGAACTGCTCGCCGCCGACCGCGCCCAGAGTCGCGACGGCATCGGCGCCGTGGTCGCCGAGTGGTCGGAGTCCGATATCCATCAGCTCAGCGCGCTGGTCGCGCGTTTCAACGAGTCCATCGAAAACCTCGAGCACAACCCGTGGCCGCGGCCGCCCGCGGCGCGCTGAGCCCGACTTCGCCGAATCCGTTACGGCGCAGCAACAGCGCACTATGCTCCCGACGATGGGAGAACTTCGGCATTTCCGGCGGCACGGCCCGAGCTGGTTCGCCTGGGACAACTACCTGATCGGCGTCGTCGGCCTCGCCTTCGCCGTCGCTTTCGGCACGGCCGCCGCGATCCTCGCCCAGGCGGGGCACTACCCGCCCGCCGTCGCGGTCGCCGCGTTCGCCGCGCTGTTCGCCGCGCCCGCCGCGGTGCAGGCGATCGGGGAGCTACTCGCGGGGCTGATGCTGGTCGGCATGCTGCTCGGCTCGATCGTGCTCCTACCCGCGCTGCTGGTCAGCCCGACCGTGCGCCGCTGGGCGAAACGGCGCTGGGCGCGGGCTACGGCCTGATCAGCCGGCGCGGACAACGCCGGCACGAGCACGGCCCGCCTGTTTATCCCGCGCGCGAATACACTCCCGGCGTGATGCCGTAGCAGCGACGGAACCAGCGGGTCAGGTGCGCTTGATCGGCGAAGCCCGCGGCCACGGCCGCCTCGGCGACGGGGTGGCCCGTCGCGATCAACCGTCGCGCCGCTCGCAGCCGCAGGATGCGCTGGTAATCGCTCGGCGCGAGACCGTAATTCGCGCGGAAGGCGCGGTAGAGGGCGAAGCGGCTGGCGCCCGTCGCGGTGACGAGATCGTCCATCGACAGCGTCTCCAGATAGCGCTCGTCCAGGACCTGGCGCACCCGGCGCGCGATCGCACCGTTGCCGCCGCCGACCACCGTTCTGGTGCGGGGAGTCCGTGCTCCGCGCTGCACCAGCGCCGCCACCGAAGCGGAAAGCGCCTCGTCCCTTGCCAATTCGGTGGCGGGCGAGGTCAAGCTCGCGTACAGCCTGCCGAGCGCGCCCACGAGCAGCGGATCGTGCAGGACCGGTTCCGCGAACAGCGGAAGGCCCGTGGGGCGACCGGCACGGTCGGACAGCAAGTCGGTGATCAGCTCGGTGCCGATGTGCACGATGCGATAGGTGAAGCCCGCCTCGGTGGCGCTGTGCCCGTTGTGCGCTTCGTCCGGGTTGAACGCCATCACCATGCCCGTCGCGCTGACCCAGGCGGCGCCGCGGCAGTCGAAACTCTGCGCGCCGAAGTCGGTGAGACCGAACGAGTAGGTCTCGTGCGCGTGCGGGTGGTAGACGTGTCGCTCGAAGTGGGCGCGCATCACCTCCACCGGCCGGTCCGGCATCCGCCGATATTCGACCCATTCGCTCACCGCCCCATTGTCCCCGCACCAGCGTTCAATACGCGGGGGCGGTCGGCGCCGAGTATCGAGGCGTGCGTATCCGTCTGCTGTTGATCCTGGTCATGGCCCTGTGGGGCAGCGCTTTCGCGTCGTCCAAGGCCGCCGTCGCCGAAGTCCCGCACGAGGTGGCGGGGTTCCTGCGGTTCCTCGGCGGCACCCTCGTGTTGCTCGCGGTCCTGCGCGCGCCTCGGCTGCCCGCGGTCGAAGTGCCGCGCGCCGCGGGCGTCGGCATGGTCGGCGTGTTCGGCTACAACGCGCTGTTCTTCCTCGGTCTCTCCTTGGCGCCCGCGGCCGACGGGAGTGTGATCGTGCCGATGGCCGCGCCGGTCTGCACCGTCATGGTGGGCATCGTGCTCGGGCGCGTGCGATTGTCCGTGGTGCAGTTGCTCGGATTGGTTCTCGCGGTGGTCGGCGGGATCGTGTTCTTCCTCGGCATTCCGGATACCGGAAACACCCGATTGCTCGGCGACCTGGCGTTTCTCGGCGCCGCAGCCTGTTGGTCGGCGTACACGCTGCTCGGCGCGCCGCTGTTGAGCCGGTTGCCCGCGGCCACGGTCACCCTCTACGCGACCGCCGCGGGCACCGTCGCCCTCGGACTGCTCGCGGTACCCGCTTTCGGTGACGTGCGTTGGTCGGAGTTGGGCCCCGAATTCTGGCTCAACCAGGCGTATCTCGGCGCACTGCCGACGGCGCTCGCGTACGTGCTGTACTACCGTGCGGTCGGTCAGGTGGGGCCGACCACCGCGGCCTCCGCGATATTCCTCGTCCCGGCTTTCGGTTTGACGTGCGCGTGGGTGCTGCTCGGGGAATCCATCGCTCCGTTGCAGGGAATCGGGGCGGGATTGATGTTCGTCGGAGCGTGGTTGAATACCCGTCCTGCGGTGAGTGATTCGATCTCGCCGACACCGCGCGACGCCGAAGAAGGCGGTGCGACAGTTGATTCCGAGACGGCTTCGACCAGGCCCACGGCCGACTCCGTTTCGCCGGAGGCCGATTCCCTGCGGGCGAGCTAGATTCGTCGCATGGACCGAACCGGCCGGGTGCAAGGTGGTGACCGCGTGGATCATCGTGTGCTCGTCCTCGTGCACAGCCCGCTCGTCGGGCCGATCACCTGGCGTCTCGTCGCCGCCGCACTGGAGAGGACGGGCAGGCCCGCGGTCGTACCGGACCTTCGCGCCGCCGTGACCGGACCAGGTCCGTACCACCGCGACATCGCCGATGCGGTAGCCCGCGATGTGCCCGAGCAAGGCGATCTGATCCTCGTCGGGCACAGCGGCGCCGGCCCGCTGCTACCCGCGATCGCGGCCGGACTGCCCGGCCGCGTCCGTGGACTCGTCTACGCGGACGCCGGGCTGCCTCATCCCGGAGCGCCCGAGTTGAACGTTCTGCCAAGGGAATTCGATGAGCAGCTGCGCGCGATGGTTCGCGACGGCCTGCTGCCGCCATGGCACGAATGGCTGCCTTCCGGAACCCTGCTCGAGATCCTCCCCGATCCGCGGGTGCGTGCGGAGTTCGTCGCCGAGGTCCCCCGGCTGCCCTACGCGTTCTTCACCGAAGCCGCGCCGGACGTGGTCTGGGCAGGGGCCGCCGCCTACGTCCTGATGAGCGAGACCTATCGCGACCATGCCGAAACCGCCCGGGCCGCCGACCAACCCGTCATCGAGTGCTCCGGTCATCACCTGGCGGGACTGACCGCGCCGGACACCGTTGCCGACAAGCTGATCGTGGCCGCGGACGCGATCGCGAGCGAAGCGCCGTAGCGGCAGATTCCTGAGAATCGCCACACTCGAAGAGCATTCGAGACCGGTCGGTTCGAAGGTCGGAGGTTTGGATGCGGCGGAACGAGGCACTACCGCTTCGACAGACTCGTCGAAGGAGAAACCCGTGTCATCCGCAATGGTGGCCGTGGCGATCGTGGCGGTGCTCGTCGCGCTCACGGCCGTACTGCTTTTGTCCTGGCCCGCGCTGCGAACTCGTCGCTTGCGCAAACGATTCGGGCCCGAATACGACCAGGCCGTCGAGCAGTGGGACGGCCGCCGCGCCGCCGAACGCGAACTACGCGAACGCGAACTCCGCCACGCCGGGCTCGAGCTGCGCGACCTCTCCGAGGACCAGCGCAAGCAGTACACGGCTCGGTGGGCCGACGTGCAGGAACGCTTCGTAGACGATCCCGCCGCCGCGCTCTCCGAGGCCGATCGCCTGGTCACCAGCGTCATGTCCGATCGCGGTTACCCCGCGGAGAGCTACGACCAGCAGCTGGCCGACCTTTCCGTCGAGCACGCCCCCGCCCTCGGCCACTACCGCAGCGCCCACGCCATCGCAACCCGCACCAACGGCGACACCACCACCGAGGATATGCGCACGGCAATCGTGCACTACCGCGAACTCTTCCACGACCTCCTCAACGGCCGAACCCGCCAGACCAAGGACGCCCTCTCATGAACACCGATCGCACCGAAACCCGCCGCGCCACAACCGAACCCACCGTCCCGAGCGACCGAACACCTGGCGCCGATCTCGAAGCACGCAGCGCCACAACCGAGCACAGCGCCAACCTCGAAGCACGCGGCGCCAACTCTTCGCCGGACGACAACCTCGAGGCACGCAGCGCCAACTCCGCGCCGAACAACATCGATGCGCCCGGCATCGCCGACTCGACCGCTAGCACGGACCGTGGGGCGCGCGACGCCACCGACTCGACGCCCGCCGACGGGCCCGTGCACACGTCGGGCGACAGTCCGACCAGCGTCCAGGTAGACCCGACCGCCACACGTGATGCTCGCACCACGCAGGCCGTGCACGGCGACGGCGCAGCCCGCGACAACACCACAGCTGCGATTCCGCACGGCGCCGAGGTGGCCGCGCCGACCAGCTCGCGGGACGAAACGCCCGATACCGCCACCAATTCGCTCACCGAGACGAGCCCCTCGACAGCACCCGCCGAGGAAACCTCCTCCCCCGACGCCGCGACGCCGAACGGGAAACCAACCGCACCGCACGACGAACCCATCGCACTCTTCACCGAAGCCGAAATCGAGCGCCTCCGCACCGAATGGCGCAGCGTCCAAGGCTCTTTCATCGACAACCCCCGCGAAGCGGTCTCCCGCGCCGACAACCTCGTCGCCAACACCATCGACCACCTCACCGCGACCTACTCCGAACACCGCCGCGGCCTCACCACCCGCTGGTCCGAGGACCCCGACACCGAAGACCTCCGCAACACCCTCCGCGCCTACCGCACCTTCTTCAACCAACTCATTACGTAGGCGTACGGGGTTTCGTCAGAGGTCTGCCGTCGTCTTCGCGGTCTCGAGGGCGTGGAGCGAAACATAGCGTTGCTTTTGGGTGAATGCCGTTCCGCGCCCGGCACCGTTGTGCGGAAGGGCCATCTCCAGCGATCTGTGAGTCGGATCTCCGGGACGCGTCAGTAGGAAGACCTGGTACGCCCCCTCGACCCAGCCGACAGTTCGCGAGTGGTCGATGACAGCCGCGATCTTCCGGTCGTTCGAATCCGCCGAACCACGCAGCCGGTCGGCCGAACTCGAAGTCCACTCGACATTGTCGCGTCGATGGCGGATTCGCGGGACTTCCTTTTGGATCTGCGAGTGCACATAGAAGGCCATGCGGTCGACCGGGCGAAAGAACCGGCCCGGCTGGCACACGTACGCGAAGGTTTGCTCGTAGAGTGACCAAGCGTTGCGAGCCGCCACCACCACCGTGTCGTCGGTCGAAACCGGCCGCTCAGCGTAGACGTCCATCGCGCTACTCAGTTTCGCGAGCCACCCTTCGGCATCCACGTCGATGTACCTGGCGACCTCGAGAACCCGCCGAATCTCGAAGGGGACGTCCACATTCAGCAAACAATCATGGTGCGCCAATCGGTTGCGGAACTTTCGAACACCCTCGATAGCCGACGAGACCTGCTTTCGTTGACCAGACGAGTTCGGAAACGCGCGGTGCAGGCAATCGCGCCATAGTTGCTCGTACTTCCTGCCGACAAGACCGGACCAGAAGCCAAAACTAAGCCCGGCGACGATCTGATCCCTGGACTCCTGGTTCATCGGCCGGAGCCGAGCCCGCACAGTTTCGACAGCCTCCGACAGGCTTTCTCCGCCGGGCGTCGGCATCAGAAACCACGGAATGCCGACGGAGGCTTCCCGATAGTGCTCGCGCAGCCGCCTGTCCAACGAGTTGCGGAGTAGCACTTCGAGGTGACCGACGATCTCGAACGAAGCCGCGGCGGTGCGGCTGGTCCACGCGTACAGGCGTAGGGCGACCTCTTTGTCCTGATCGGCCGCGTCCAGATACGGAAGCAGCCGTGGCTTGGAGAGCAGATCCCAGACGGGTGTCGCGCTGTAGTCGGTCACCACCGCAGCATGGTAGCCTGTAGCGGAACGCCCCAGTGTCGCCTCTGAAGCAATTCACGCGCCTGGGGCTCTTCAATTCTTTCACCCACTCGAGGCCGAGAGCCTTTGCCGCCCAGCGGACTTCATACGGCGCTTCCTTGAAGACAATGCATCGTCACGCGCGACGCGGTGCCGTGCGTCTCACTCTTCGCGTTTCGACTTCGGGCGGGCGCGGAGGTGGGCGCGTTCGCCCTGTTTGCCGAAGAGGCTGAGGAATTCGACTGGTTCGGCGGCGGCGGCGCCGAACCAGTGGGGTATGTGGGTGTCGAATTCGGCCGCTTCGCCGGGGACCAGCACCAGATCGTGCTCGCCGAGGATGACGCGGAGGCGTCCGTTCAGGACGTAGACCCATTCGTACCCTTCGTGGGTCTTGGGCCGAGGTTCGACGCGGGGGTCGGCGGGCGGCAGGACGATCTTGTACGCCTGGATGCCGCCCGCCCGACGGGTCAGCGGAACCATGGTCATGCCGTGGTGGGTGACCGGCCGCAGGTGGATGCGCGGATCACCGGTGGCCGGCGCGTCGACGAGCTCGTCCAGCGTGACGCCGTGCGCCTTGGCGAGGGGCAGCAACAGTTCGAGGGTGGGCCGCCGCGCGCCGGACTCCAGCCGGGAGAGGGTGCTCACGGATATCCCGGTGGTCGCCGAAAGATCGGCCAGCGTGGTTTCACGCTCTCGCCGCAGGGCACGCAGTCGGGGACCGACCGCGTCGAGTGCTCGGTCGAGGTCGTCGTCCATGAGACCAGTTTGCCAGAGTGGCAAACAATGTTGCCGGTACGGCGGTGCGGCTCGCATAGTCGTCGCAGGAGGTGGTCACGTGACCGATCAACTGAGGGACAGCTATGACGTGGTGGTACTCGGCGGCGGCGCCGCGGGCTTGAGCGGTGCGCTCATGCTCGGCCGATCGCGCCGCTCGGTGCTGGTGATCGACGCGGGCGCGCCGCGCAACGCACCGGCCGACGGCGTGCACGGCCTGCTCGCGCGGGAGGGCATGCCGCCCGCGGAGCTGCTGGAACGCGGCCGCGCGGAGGTCCGCCAGTTCGGCGTTCAGCTCGTCTCCGGCGAGGTACGCGACGCGAGCCGCGACGGCGACGGATTCGTGGTGACGACGGCCGACGACCGAACCGTCCGCGCCCGCAGATTGCTGGTCGCCACCGGCTTGGTCGACGAGCTGCCCGACATCCCCGGCCTGCGCGAACGCTGGGGGCGCGACGTGGTGCACTGCCCGTACTGCCACGGCTGGGAGGTGCGCGACCGGGCGATCGGCGTGCTATCCACGGGTCCGATGTCGGTCCACCAGGCGCTGCTGTTCCGGCAGCTGAGCGCCGACGTGACATTCTTCATCGGGACCACCGCACCGACACAGGACGAGACGGTGCAGCTGACCGCCCGCGGTGTCCGGTTGGTCGAGGGCGAAGTCGCGAACCTGGTGATCGCCGACGACCGCATCACCGGCGTGCGGCTCACCGACGGCACGGTGATCGAACGCGAGGTCGTCGCGGTCGGGTCGCGCATGGTGGCGCGGGCCGAGTTCCTCGCCACGCTCGGACTGCGCACCAGCGAGCACCCGATGGGCGAGTTCATCGCGGCCGACCCGACCGGACGCACCGACGTGCCCGGCGTGTGGGCGGCGGGCAACGTCACCGACCTGGCCGCCCAAGTCGGAACAGCGGCCGCCGCGGGTGCCACGGCGGGCGCACAGATCAACGCCGACCTGGTCGCCGAGGACACCCGACACGCGGTCGCGGCCTACCCGAGCGCGAACGGAGACCGCGCACGGCCGGAGCGAAGGCATCCGTTCTCGACCGACACCGAAGCGCGCCTGTGCGAGACGAGCTCCGGCGACAGCCGCCACGGCCTCTGACCGACGAAAGGATCACCGTGTCCGAACAACTCGACCACGCCTTTTGGGAGAACCGCTACCGCACGTCGACTCCGCACGTGGAACCGAACCCACACCTGACGGTCGAGGCGGCGAAACTACCGCCGGGTCGTGCCCTGGACGCGGGCTGCGGCGAAGGCGCGGAAGCGGTTTGGCTCGCCGCGCACGGCTGGCGGGTGACGGCCGTCGATTTCGCCACCGCGGCTCTCGAGCGCGCCCGCGAGCGCGCCGACATCCGCGGACCGGAGGTGGCCGGTCGAATCGATTGGCTCGCAGCGGATCTGACCGAATGGGTGCCGCCGGAGAACGGTTTCGACTTGGTCTGCTCCCACTACGCCCACCCCGTCATCGGAGCCGAGACATTGCTGCACCGACTGGCTCCCGCGGTCGCGCCCGGCGGCACGCTGCTCATCGTCGGACACCATCCGTCGGACGCGCATTCGGCGGCGCACGCCTCCGGAGTGCATGTCACGGCGGAAGACCTGGCGGCGGAGCTGGATCCCGTCCGCTGGGAAATAATGATGGCGGAGAACAGTTCTCGAACGGTGACGCACGGCAGTCACCAGGTCGAGCTTCGCGATGCCGTGCTTGTGGCACGGAAGATTCGCTGACACGGTCGCTTCGGGCTAGCTGGTGCGCCCTGCGCGTGACCGGCTATGGCGGAACGACCTGGACGACATGCTTCGTCCACTTCCTCACGGTCGCCGCGGACGGGTCAGACCTCCAGGTCTTCTTCGATGCCCCGCAGGTGGTGCCTGGCGAGCGCGAGGTTGGCCCGGCCGCGGTCCAGTGCGAGGTAGAGGAAGAGGCCTTTGGATTTGCGGCCGGTCATCGGGCGGATGATGTGGTACTGGCCGGAGAGGGTGATGAGGATGTCCTCGATCTCCTCTTTGAGGCCGAGCTGCTCCATGGTCCGCAGCTTGGCGCGCACCACCTCGGTGTTGCCCGCGGCCGCGATCTGCAGGTCCAAATTCTTCGAGCTGCCGAGCATTCCGAGCGCCATGCCGCTGTTGTAGTCGACGACGGCGGCGCCGACCGCACCGTCGATCACCATCATGTCTTTGAGCGCCAGATCGAGATTCGTCATTTCATTCCTTTCGATGGGTGTGCACTGCCCGGTCCTTTCCGGGCTTGGTCGCCAGCGCCGCCAGATGATCGACGATCGCGCGGGCCACCGGACGCGACTCCAGGTGGAGCCGGCCGACGTTCACTTCGGGTCCGGCCAGTACGGTCAGCGAGGCCCAGCCCGCCGCGTAGATCACCACGTGCCCCTCGGTGCCGCGCACCACGACCTCGTGGAAGCCGCCGCCGTTCGCGGTGGCGCTCAGCCGGTAGGACAGCGCGAGATGCGAAGCCGACAGCGCTGCCATTCCGTCGGGTTCGATGTGCGCGGGCAGGTCGTGGGCGATCAGCAATCCGTCGCCGGACGCGACGAGCGCGCCGGTCGACTGCGGCACCCGATCCCGCAGCATCTTCAGTTCCGCAAGCACCGCCGCGTTCGGTTCCGGTCCGGACATCGCCACCTTGGTAAACCTTCCCATCCATTCGCCGAACAGTTTCTTTCGCGCGGTCACGCAAGCTCCTCCAACGCCGCCCGCAGGCGAACCAGCACATCGCGGTCCACGGGCTCCCACTGTTCCGCGGTCGGCAGCGGGGTCGACCGCACCCGGCGGCGTAGGGGTGGGGCGGTGGGATCGCTGATCAGCGGTGTCGGCGGCTCGTCTTCTCGCGCACCGCCGGACTCTCCGGTCGGCGCCTCGATATCGATGACGCGCCCTGCGCCCGACACCCCGGTGTGCGTGGACAATTCGGCGACGTCAGGTCCGGTCATCTTGGCGTGCTTGCCATTTCGCGTATCGATGCGGACGCCCTGTGGCCCGCTGTACGGCGCGAATCCCGCACCCCAGTGGGCCGTGTGCCTACCAGGATCGGCGACCGGGCTCGGCGGCTTGATCAAGCCTGCCGCGGTCAATTCCCGCACCGCCTCCAGACACCCGTACGTGGTGCGGCCGAGGTCGCGGGCGATACCGGTGATGCTGCGCTGGGTATCGGCCGCCGCGAGCACCTCGGCCTGGCCCGCCGTGAGCACCACGTGCCGTCGCCGGACGCGCCGCACCGGCACGACCGGCGCCCGGTCGACCAGCTCCGCGGGCCACGGCCCGGACTCCGGATCACCGCGCCGCGCGCATTCCTGCACCAGTGCGCGCGGCGTGATGTGACAGACCGGGGCGAGCCAGTGCGGCGGAGCGGGCCGGAACTCGGGGACGGCGGACGACGCGAGCAGAAAGTACGCCGCGTCGAAAACCGAAAGCAGCGCAAGGGTTTCCAGGCGCGGCCGGTTCAGTACCTGCCCCGGGTCGCCGGAACCCGCCCGCCGCCAATCCTCCGCGGTCGCCACGCCCGCCTCCACCACGAGCCGGTCCAACCCGGTCGTCCTGCGGCAATCGGCGGAGGCGATCACGCCGCCGGTGAGATGAAACGCGCCATCGCCCGCGCGCAACACACCTGTACTCCCTTCCTTTTCCAGCCGCCGCAGCTCGACCGCGAGTTCAACGCCCATGACCGTCCTCGGCGAATTCCGCCAGAATCGCTCGCAGCTGAAATCGCGCCATGGCCAGATTCCCGGTGTCGTCGTCGCACAGGACGTGCACGAAAAGCCGCCCGTCGAAATCGCCGTCCACCAGATTCAGCAGGTGAAATCCGCGGGTACCGCACACGATGATCTCGGTGAGATCGTCGCCTTCGCGTCCGCTGGCCAGCGCCGAACAGCCGAGCACGGCGCGCACCACATCCGTTGTGGCAGCGGCATCTTCGTGCTCGTCCACCAGGTCGTGCTCCCCGGCCGCGGCGATCGCAAGGCCGCTCGCGCCGTCCACCATCGTCACGCTGCGCGCACCCGGAATGTCCATGATGCGTTTCAGGCAGCCCTCGATACCGATCACCGTGCCACCGCTTGTCTGTGAGGGATTTAGCGAGTCCCGACGCTACACACGCCCGGCGACCGATGTACAGCTATCGCCGGGAAATTTCTCAGCACACAACGCATTTCCCCCGGAAACGAGAAAAGAATACCCTCCGGTATTTGAAACCTACCGGTAGTTAAGGGACTTTGGTCATCTCGCTTTGCGAAATTAGGTTGCCCACAATGCGGAAGGCTCGCGCTGCGAGATTCATTTCGTACCGGTAGGCTCTACACAGCTATCCCCGCGCGCTCGCCCTCGCAAACCTCGTTGCGGCCCAGTGTCTTTGGTGCCGACATTGCGCGAAGGACGCGGCCTCGCCGTGACGATGGCACAATTGCGCCCGCACGAACGAAGGTGGTGCGGACCGCGCGGGACGCGCCGCCGAACAGAAGTGCGAATGCGCCCTTCACGACCACGCCCGTCGAGTTTCCGCACGGTCGAATTCGGCGGGTGCCGCGAAACGCACTCGACCGATAGGAATCTCACCAAGCACGCAGGTGCGCCGCTCCCCTCGGCCCTCGGATATGGACCAACTCGAATCCATATCCGAGGGCCGCAACCGACGCTCCAGTGGCGTCGACGGTGTGGAGCGGGACCAATCGCATTGCCTCGCAGTGCAATGCGCATCGCATGCTCGGCTGCGCGTTTCGACGCCGTCGAATGGGATGAGAACGCCGATGGCAGGCGGGGTTTCAGCCCGGGCGAAGATCCGTAACCGGCAGGCCGTGCTCGGCGCGCAGGCGCTCGGCGACGAGCGAGCGGTGACACGCCTCCGGATCGCGCTCGACGCACAACAGGGCGGTCGTCGAGTCGTTCGGGAGCTCCGCGACGAGCGCGCCGAGGTCGAACGGGTCGAGAATCTCACGGGTGTAGCGCTCGGTGTACTCAGGCGCGAGCGCGAGGCGGTTGCGCTTGCCAACACCCTGGCGGTCGTCCTCGCGGTATTGGAGTTGCCGCAGCTCGGTCGTCGGCGCCAACTCCTTCACGTGCCGGTAGCGGATGTTCGCCGCGGCGAGCGCGCTCTGCAGCCGCGCCGAGTTCGCCCAGGAGTACTCCGGGCCCCGAACACCGCGACGCTGGCGGAGGTCGAGCAGCAACCCCACGCCCGCGCCGGTGAGTTTCGCGACGAAGGTTTCGGCGGTAAAGCCGTAGACGCCTATCGTCACCATTCTGAGCACCGGAGATCACCCACCTGCCTGCTATTCGTGCGGTTCCGCCGGATGCCCTGCCGAGGCGGCGGCGTCGCCTCAGGCGACGGCGGTTCCCTCGAGCTCCACCATCAGGACGGGGATCGCCAGCCGGGTCACCCCGAGCATCGTGGTGGCCGGCGCCACCTCGGCGGCGCCCAGCCGCGACGCCAGCACACCGTAGTGCTGGAAGAGCAGATCGACGTCGGTGGTGTAGACATTGAGCCGGACAAGGTTCGCGAGGGACATGCCTGCCGCACCGAGAACGGCCTCCAGGTTGTCGAGGCTCAAAGCCAACTGCGCCGCCATGTCACCGGGATGTTGGGGCTCGCCGTCGCCGCTCATCGCGGTCTGCCCGGCGCAGTACAGAGTCCGGGTGTGCCCCGAGACGATCTCACCCTGGTTGTACCCCATCTCCACCGACCACGCCCACGGGTTGATCGCCGTCCGCCGCATCGCCCCATCGGCTCCGGTCGCCTCGTCGAGAGTCCGTACGTCCATCGGCTCGGTAGCCATCTTCTTTGTCATGCCGGTCAGCCTCTCAGCAATACACGACATCTTGTGTCGTGTATTGCTGACATAATTTTCGTATGCGCGCCGACCGCTTGGTCTCGCTGGTGCTGTTGCTGCGCCAGCGCGGTCGGCTGACCGCGAACGAGCTGGCCGACGAGCTGGAGGTGTCCACCCGCACCGTGCTGCGCGACATCGAGGCGCTGTCCGCGGCGGGCGTTCCGGTCTACGCCGAACGCGGTCGGCACGGCGGTTTCGCGTTGTTGCCCGGTTTCCAGACCGAGCTCACCGGACTGAACCACGACGAGGCGCTCGCCCTGCTGGTCGCCGGATCACGGCGCGGCGCACAGGCATTCGGCCTCGGCTCGGCGCTCGCTTCGGGCATGCGCAAGGTGGTCGACGCACTACCCGAAAGCTATCGGGCCACCGCGGCGGGTGCGGCCAAGCGATTGCTCATCGACCCCGAGACAGACCTCCTCGCGCGCCGACTGGTCGCCGAGGAGGCGCCCCACGCCGTCGTGACCGAGGTCCGGCGCGCGGTGTTCGCCGGGCACAAGCTGCGCATCCACTACGCGGCCGTGGATCAACCGCCGAAGTGGCGGACCGTGGACCCGATCGGCCTGGTCACCGCACACGGCCTGGGCTACTTGCTTGCCACGAGATCCGGCGCGGACCGCACCTACCGGCTGTCCCGAATATTGGCCGCCGAGGAACTCCCCGAACCCGCGGAGCGACCGGACCGGGTCGACCTGGACCTGGCCTGGCAGGAACGCAGCACGCGGTTTCGGACCGGCGGCGACCAAGTCACCGTGCTGGTACTGCTGGACCCGGCACGGCGGGCGGACCTGGTGGGCACCGCGCTGGCCGTGCTCGCCGAAGAAGCCGACGCGGACGGTCGGCTGCGACTGGAGGTGACCTTCCAAGATTCGAGGCACGCCGAATGGGCGCTGTGGCAGCTCGCCGCCGACGCGGAAGCCCTTGCCCCGCAGTGGTTGCGCACCTCCCTGCGCGACCGCGCGGCCGCCGTCGCCGCCCGCTACGAAGGCTCGGCCTGACAGCTGGTCGCCATCACCGCGCCGCTACCGATCCTCTTCGGCGCCGAGACGGTAGCCAACGATCCCGAAACCGGAGCGCGCCGCCGCGGCCCGAATTCGCCTGTCCGCCAATCAGCATCGGGATCGCGGTCGGCAAACCGCATGTAACGTACCGCGACACAACGGCAGATACATCCCACGAAAGCTTCGCCTACACGATTGGAGACCTTGTGAGGATCTCGCCACGAGCAGTAGCGATGTGTCTGACCGCCCCTCTTCTGGCCCTCACCGCGACAGCGGCGATCGCCGGAACCGCCTCCGCCGACTCGTCCGGCTGCCAGGGATCGATGAACGGCCCGTGGGGATACAACGGCGTCTGCCAAGGCGGCGAGGGCACCTACCGACTCGAAATCGATTGCGTCGGATACAACTTCACCACCTTCCCGCCGATCCTCGGCCAGTACACCACCCGCGCCGACTTGCCCGTCGGCCAGCCGGGCACAGTCGCCTGCTTCGGCCCGAACTGGTCCAGCGCCGGTTGGGCCCTGGGTTCTCGAATCTTCCGTCTCTGACCGCAGAGATCCGCGGCGAACATGCACCGACGCCGCACACTTCCGACGGCCGACGTCCGGGTGTATCCGGACGTCGGACACGAATTCGCGCGATGCGATCCCGCGCTTCCCGGAGTTCCCCGGCAACCACGGCCGAGTTCGGATCCGACGCTGTCGCCGACTATGCGGAGACAGTAGTCCAATCCCTCGAATCATCGGTGGCAGAACAGGTTCCGTAGAACCTTCCGAGTCCCCTTCCCCGCTATCCGGTAGGCGCGATCGCCCAAAGGTGTCGGTCCCCCATGTCACTCTCGAGGCGGGAACCAGCAGCGGCCGAAGGAGAGCGAAATGGCCGAGACCGACGATCGTCCCGAGATCAGACTGGTGGCGCATTGCCGCCGCTGTCACGGGTGGCTGGTGTCGACGGAATCGGTCGCACAGGGCATCGGGCCGACGTGCGCGCTCCGCGAGCGGGCGGAACAGCGCGCCGCCGCGGCCCGCGAGCTGACCCTCTTCGACATCGTGGCCTGAGGATCACACCGAGGAGGCGCATCGGGTTCAGGATGGCGCCCGCCTCGGGTGACGGGACAAGGCTTGCGCCGCTTGCCCGTTCGGCGTTTCGGCTACTCGGTGAGTCGGCCGATCTCAGCGTACGACTTCGTAGATCAGCTTGGTCACTCCGTTGGAGTAGGTCGCGGACTCCTTCAGACGCAGTTGCTGCTTGTCCCGATCCGCCCTGCTGAACAGGCTCTTGCCTGCCCCGAGCAGCACCGGGAACACCAGCAGGTTGTACCGGTCGATCAGATCGGCATCCGACAGGCGCCGCGCCAGCTCGGCACTGCCGTGAATGAAGATGGCGCCACCATCGCTCCGCTTCAGCTCGGCGATGTCGTCGATCGACCGCAGGATCGTGATCGGACCCCAACCCTCGATGAGGTCGTCGTCTTTCAGACTTGTCGAGACCACGTACTTGGGAAAGTCCTTGTACGCGGCGTGATCCTCGGAATCGCGCCAGATCGGGGCGAACGCCTCGTAGCTGCGTCGGCCGAACATCAGGGCGGTCGTGTCGGCGAGTTCTTCGCCTTTGAGCGAGAACGCCTCGGGGACGAACTCCGTTTCCATCACCCAGCCGCCGCTGCGGTGGCCCTCCACCTTGCCGCCCGGCGAGTCCACCACGCCGTCCAGCGACATGAAGCCCGTGTAGACCAATTCACGTGTCACAGTTTTCCTCCTGAAATTCGAAGTGGAGCCAGTCGTCGGTCGCTGGCCTGAGGGCGGACAACGACTGCCGTCTTGGACAGAACCGACACCCGTCGCGGCACCTCGATACCACGCGATCCGGCTCTTGCGCAGGGCATTACGCCTGCGGCTTCCGCGCCTCGTGCGGCAACACCGGCCCGTTGGCCTCGCCGTGCACCTCGTAGGACAGGCGCACGCCGTTCACGTCCGCATACTTGCCGGCTGGCGTCGCCGGTTCGGTGGTTGCGGTCGTGCTGTCGTCGCCACAGGCCACAAGGGCAGCGGCGGTCGGCGCACTCAGGAGGGTGAAGACGGTCTTCTTCACGGCGGTCTCTTCTCGGTTCTCGACGGGGAGGCGAGGCCGCTGTTCCTCGCTGGTACGCCCATAGAGACGAGGCCTACACGGGAAACTCATCGGCTCGCCCCGAAGATTTCAGGCGGCGTCGAGCGCCTCGGTGATCTTGCGTGCCATGACGGCCACCGCCGGCCCCCCCTTGCCGGACTGGGCAGCAGCCTCGACGGCGACCAGGATGGTGCTGCGGAAGTTGTCGGCCTCACCCGGATGCTGCTCGGCGAGCAAACTCATGGCCGCGGTCAGCGCGGGGAACACCTGGTCGGCGAGCTCGGCGACAGACTTGCCCGTCAGGCGGATGTCCCTGGACTTCGCGGCGAGCACGTGCCCGACCACGCCGGTCGCCGAAGTCAGGGCGATGGAACCCTGCGCGATGCCCTTGTGCGGCGCGCCGGCCGCGGCCATCAACGACACCGCACCGTACGCGGCGATACGCACGGTGGCCTTGTCCTGGTCGGTCAGGGTGTTGGCGGTGGTGACAGACATGATCGTGTACTCCTTCTCATCGGTTGGACAAGCGACCCGGCCGTCTCGACCGGCCCGCTCTGTTCGATGGACACACTGTCGCCAACCCGACTGACACCAACCTGACACCGCACTGACGCCTCCGCTGACACCGCGATCAGCGATCGACGAGCACGAAACGGTTCGCCCTCGAAGCGCGTCGGCTTCGCTAATGCGACGATCCTCAGCCAGACGTCGTCGCACACCGCCGAGGGTCAGTCGTCGTAGTGCCCACCGACTCCGATCACGACCAGCTCACTGTCCGTGACGTAGTAGATCAGCCGATGTTCGCGGGTGATTCGCCGTGACCAGTGCCCGGCCAACTGATGCTTGAGCGGTTCGGGCTTGCCGATGCCGACGAAGGGATCCGCAAGCGCAGCGTTGATGAGCTTGTTCGCCGCCTTCAAGATCGTGCGGTCGCGGGCCAACCATGAGGTGTAGGTCTCCCACCCATAAGCGGTGAAGACCAGTTTGCGATCAGACATCTGGGTCGATCAGCTCGCGAGCCTCGGCCTCGCCGCGCCGCGCCGCCTGCGCCGATTCGAGCAGCCGGACACCACCGTGCGTAGCCAGCACGTACAGCGTCTCCTGGATCGAGTTCCAATCCGATTCGGCGACCAGCACCGCGTTCTGCCCGCTCTTGGTGACGACCGTGACGGTGTCATGGTCGTCATTGACCTGCTGCACCAGCTTGAACAGGTTCTGCCGTGCCGTAGAGATAGGTAGTGCGGTCATCAGAAAGCCCCTCGCTCGATACGTACAACATATCGTACAGGAAGGATCGACGGTGTTACTTACTCCGGGACGAACCAGCGCATGGCGTTGCGAAGATCCAACTGTGAGACTCAGGGGCTCAGCGGAGTCTCGATGACGCGGCGCAGCAAAGTGGCTGATGAACCGGAGCGATAGAGCCGGTTATCGTTGATTCATCACGTGGGCGACGGCGCGCAGGCCTGGCTCCGGCGCTCAGTGTGACCGAGCGGGAAACGAGTGTCGCGGTTGAGGGAGAATTCGGACGTGGTCGACGCAATCGGGAAGAAGTTCAGAGATCGGTCCGGGGTGCCGGCGATCGTGGCTACGACGGGTGCGACGGCACTCGTCGGCTGCTAGCTCCATGTCGGACCGGGAAGTGCCGGGCCGGGGATCCGCGCCGGAGCCGGGCGGGTCGAGGTTCGATGCTGTGGAACGGTTGCGCAGAAGGCTGGAAGGTCTGAGGTCTGCCGAGACCGGTTCCAACGAGTCGGGAGACGGCACGTCGAAAGTCACCCGGCTGCCCCGCCGACCGCGCCGAGTCTCGGAAGCCGGCGAGGATTCCCGCCAACCGTGGCGTTCGGAAGGCGGCTCCGTCAACGACCCGGCACCGACCAGGCCCGTGATGCGCTCAGAACTTCAGGCCGAGACAGGATGGTTGCCCGTCGACCCCGGCGCCGGGCGGCACCGCGCTCCGGAGAACGATCCGGGCGGAGCCGAGCAGCACGGGAGTGTCATCGATCTCGACGCGATGCGGCGGAAACGAGCCGGTGAGGGCGCCCCCGCCGCCGGCATTCGGCGCGTGGCCAGACCGCGCAGAATCGAAACCAAGGCCGACGATGCTCACGACAGCGGCCGCAGCGACGACCGCAATCCTCCAGAGCCGGACGGACCTACTCGACCTCACTGACTTCAGCGTGATGGCTCGTTGCCCGGCCGCTGCGCTGCCGGTGCATCGGAAAGCCCGGTGGAGTGGGCCAATGCGGCGTACACCCAGTTGTGCGCGCGCCCCACGGTGATACGAGTTCCAAGAAAGCGCCCTGTCAGAGCCCAGTAACGATGAATCCGTTGGTCGGTATCGGTTGCGCCGATCAGTAATTGTTCGCGATAACGCGGGGAATCGCGTTCGCCCCGCGCACTGGCATGGGCATTGACGAATCGATCGAGTTCGCCACCCGCGCGCGGCCGCACGCCTTCCGCTACCAGTGGCACCACGTCCGCCATTACGGCCCCCACATCGACGTACAGTCCCCGAGGGTCGCGAATCAATTCCGGCCGATTCCGCCAGTATTGTTGTCGCACAATGCGGTTCATTTCGGAATCGGCGACGAGAGCGGCCAACTCCGCATACGCGACAACCTCGTCGACGGACGGATCGGCAGGCGGCTCCGGGACATTCCAGCACACCCACCCGTCGACGTCGCTCGACGGTATCGGTGCGAGGATGCGCCGCCAGAACCGCACGAGGCAATCGTGCGCCGCGCTACCGTCCTGTACGGCGGCCAGCAACGCGAGCCGCCCAGCCCGCTGCGCCGGGGCGGTCGCCTCGACTGCCCGCAGTGACGCCCGCCGCCATGCCAGCGACCTGAATTCGATATCGAGCCGCGCACTTTCGGCGGAAATAACCTCGCCAATCGAACTCTTCCCGTGCAGTACATCGGTGATCGAGCCAAGCCCGAGACCGAGCGCACGCAACCGCCGCACCAACAGCAGTCGTTCAGTGGCGCTCTCGGCGTCGAACATCCGATGCCCGCCCGCGCTCCGGCGGGCTTCCAGAATGCCCTCGTCGCAGTAGAAACGGATTGTTCGCACCGCGAGCCCGGTGCTCCGCGCCAACTCCCCAATGCTCACCAGCACGCCGTTTTGTGTGTTGTCCGTCACAACTTGTTGAACCTCCACCCCAATGGAGCTTTTAGCGTACTGATACCGCCGTTCGACCCCACACGCAGGAACCGGTGCCGTGCTGGCAGGCGAAAGGCGTTCTACGGATAGTGATTACACCGAGGAGGGTGATTCGTGGCTACCACACGAGAAGAAATCGTCGCAGGCATTGCGGAGATCGTCGAGGAGGTGACCGGCATCGATGCCGCGGAGGTGGTGATCGAGAAGTCCTTCGTCGACGATCTGGACATCGACTCGCTGTCACTGGTGGAGATCGCCGTGCAACTGGAGGACAAGTACTCCGTGAAGGTGCCGGACGAGGACCTGGCGAGCCTGAGAACCGTCGGCGACGCGGTCGCCTACGTCCAGAAGATGGAGGCCGAAAAGCCGCAACTCGCTGCGGAGCTGGAAGCGAAATTCAAGGAAGGCCATGAGAATTGACCCGAGGATCCGCGAGCAGTCCTCGCCCCGGTCGAGCTGGTGCTTCGGTGATTGCTGACCCACAATTGAATCCCGCTGCCGTCGAGCTGGGCAGCTTCTTTCCGCAGCCGCCGGAGGCTGTGTGGCGCGCGTTGACGGAGCCGGATCTACTGGAGCGGTGGCTGCTCCGACCGAGCGAGTTCGCCGCCTCGGTCGGGACCCGCTTCCGGTTCACCATCCCGGATTCGTCGATCGATGAGATCGTCTGCGAGGTGCTGGCGGCCCGGCCGTGTGAACAGTTGACCTACAGCTGGATGTATCGGCAGGCCGACCGGTGGATTGTCGACTGGACCTTGCGTCCGCAGGGTCGTGGCACACGACTGCTGTTGACGCAGACGGGCTTCGATATCGAAGACCGTCGACAGAAAATGATTCGCAACGCCACGGAGCGAAGCTGGAAACGTCGCGTCTTGCCGCGGCTCGGTGAGGTGATCCACCACTAGCCCGGTCGAGTGGTCGGCGATTACGTGGACAGTTTTACTCCTCGGCCCGGCCGCATACGGGAATCGAATGTGATGAATTCCAGCCGGGGAACGTGATGCAGATCATTGCCCGACAGGGCGGCGTTGGGCATCGTCGGCACTTCGTTTTGGAAAGAACCTGGTTGGAGATGCCCCGAATGGCCGACCATCATTTTGCTTACGACCTCACGCTGGACGAGGTCCGACGGCGCAGCGCCGTGGTCGCGGCGCTCGGCGACAACTGGGATCCGATCGCGGTGCTCGCCGAGGAAGAGCTGGCGTACGACATGCTGTACTCCAATCTCGACGACGAGCAACAGCGGATCTACGAGGAACTCGTCCAGGCCGGGGTTCTCCCGGATCGGGCGCCGCGCCGAGTTGCCGACTGATCTCACCACCACGGACTGCGCCTGACGGCATGAACCGAAGCGGCGAACGCGGCCCCTACTTCCGCGCCGACAGCAGCATCGGCTCGTGCAGGTCGAAGTAGGTGACATCACCCATGAGCCTGCGCTCCTCCTCGAACAGAGGGCGCAGATCATCGGGAATCTCGATCTTCTCGTGTTCGCGGGCCTCCGCTTCGGATCGGAAGTACACCGCCTCGACGTACCCGTCGGCGCCATAGGTCGACAAGGTGCCGCCGAGGATCTCCGGGCGCAGTTCGTGCACACGGTCACCGGTCTGCGCCAGCAGCTCGCGCATCCGGCGTGCATCGGACGTATGACCCTCCATGATCTGCACGAAGCCTGCTTCGTCGGAGCCGCCGCCCATCCACTGCGTCACCTCGGGGCAGTCCATGAAGGTGACCGGCCCCTCGAAGCACCGTTCGGTTTCGGCCCACCAGGCGCCCTGCTCCGGGCGCGCACTGTTGCGTCGCGCCGCCTCTTCGGACTCGAAACGGGCCAGCGCGATGAACGTACCGTCATCGGAAAGTCCGTACGTCGTGCCGAGATAGCCGACGGCCCCGGGTTCCAGTTCCGTCGTCCACCGATCCATGCACCGACGCAACCGGTCGACGTCGGATACCTTGCCTTGAATCACTTGGATGAACATCTGTCCTCCTCGTGGCGGAGCGATCGCTCCGTGAATGTCGCGAGGCCGGAGCGTCGCGGTCCACCGAGCGCATGCACACCGCGCGGCCCGCGAACGCCGCCGTCGCCAGATCAATCGTTCACCGCCCACCAAACCGGCGCAAGTATCCCCTACGGCGAACCACCTTCTCCGGACTAACTCGACCGAAGTCCGGGCCGAAGCCGATGGTTGGCTTCGCTCATGAAACCCGATAGCACCGGCTGACCAATTCTGATGGCAGGTAGCCCGGGAACTAGCGGACCGCCACTCACGAGTTCCGACGGTACGGCCTCCGAACGCTCGCTCATGCCGAGTTCAGTGCGTTCGTTGGGTGTTCGCCAGGAGGGTCTGGTCGATGAGACCTACGCCCGGCGAAGCAGCTCGTCAAGTGTCGTTTCAACGCGCCCAGGAATTTCCAAGGGGGAACCGCCGGTCTGCAACGCGCGTTCTGCCGGGAGAAGTCTTTTTGACTACCATGCTGTCATGTTGTTGTCTCCGAGCGTCTGGACGCGCGTTTTCTCCGGGCTCGGCGCCTGTGTCGCTGCTTTTCTGGTGTTGCTCTACGCGGTCGCATTGTGGCTCGAAGGTATGCCTGACGAGGAGGTCTCGGCAGGCAGTCACGCCCTGTTCGTTACCAAGCTGATTGTTGCGGGTATGGCGGGTGTGGCATTGATCGCTGGTGCTGCGAGCGGGTGGAGGTGGGTGATCCTTGGTGGTTGCTCGTTGTTCTTTGCCGATTTCGCACTCTGGCTCGTTTGGTACTCAGGGGTTTTCAGCCTTCCGACTTACGAGCATCCCGAGCCTGGCCCGGTCCCGCAACCACCGTTGTTTTGGTTGGTGCTGGTAACCATCTGGGGCGTGTTTCCCGGTCTGCTCGCAGTGCTCGCGTGTCGACGGCCCCCCGAACGTGCGCTCGATCGTCCCCAACTGCCGCCGACCGGACCCGCGAGCGTCTATCGCTGGTGATCTACGGGGCCGTCTTCGATGGCGACAGCGAACGCGTCATAAGCGGTGAGGGCGCAATGCTCGAGTGGAGCGATCACTCCTACCGTGATCTGCTCGCGCGACACGCAGAACACTGCCGACAGCGCATATCCGACATAGTCCGGACAATCTGTAATAGCCGCATATCGGACCGCCAGCCGAGTCGCGAGAACCTGCCAATCACGTGGGTCGGACCGTATCGAGTGCCCGCCAGACGGTTATCTATCGCAGCGCGGGTGCTGCGAGGTCGACTATTCGGGCCTGCGAGCGGATCTTCCGCATCTGGATGAGCTTCTGGTTCGCTGCGTCGAGGCTGATCTGGAGGCCGTCGACTTCGCCGAGCCAGCCGCGTTCGGTGGCTTCGCGCAGCCTGTCGTTGAGGTTGACGACGATCGCCAGAAGTCGCGGTTCCTGGGCTGGGTCCGGCCTCAGCATTGGGCATCGGATGCAGGCTTCTCTGAACTAACTGGCCATGCCCATCCGGTGTCGCCCGAACGCACGCTCATGCCGAATTTCGTGCGTTCCGTGTGGCCGCGGGGCGAGGCCGAGAGCTAGTCGAACCTGCGGGTCGGCTGCTGCTGTGCTCGATGTGCGCGCCTGATCGTTGGTTGAGCCGTGCCAGCCCGGACTGCGCAAGTTTGACCGTATAGTAGACGATCGAGACGCAATCGAACGTACGAGATGCGATAGCTGTAACTCGTCGGTATGTAGAGCAGGGGCGAATGTGGGCGAGGGCCAGTTCCATGACACCGACATCTCCACCCGCACTCTTGTGGAGAGTCTGGTCCGCGAGGACGCGACGATCGATGCTGGTGAACTCTACGATGTCGCCAATGCGCTCAACATGAGCGATCAACAGGTGCGGCTCTGCATCAAACGGCTCGTGGCGGAAGGCAGGTTCGTTCAGGAGGGTCGCGGCCGCAAGGCGGTGTTGCGCGCGACAGAGCTCACTCGTAACAGTCTCGAACCCGATCTCGACTTCGTGCGTTACATGTATGCCCAGGATCGTGGAAAGGTTTCTTGGGACGGGCGCTGGCACTTGGTGGCTTTCGGTGTTCCGGAATCCGTACGGCATGCCCGCGACTCCATGCGCGATACCATCGTGCGGCTCGGTGGTGCGCCGATTCAGGGTGGCCTCTATGTTTCGGCGAATCCGTGGGAGGACCGAATCCGTTCCGCCGCAACGACGCTGGGCGTTTCCGACCACATCACCACTCTGACAAGCACCGATCTGACCCTCGGTCGCCATGCCGCCCCACGCGATATTGCCGAGCAGTTATGGCCGCTCGGCCGCATTGCCGATGGTCACCGGCGGTTGCTGGTGTCCGCCGAGCGGTATTTGCAGGAGCTACGGGGATCCTCGCGCGTTCGGCATCTGACGATCGCCGTCGCGTTGGCCGCGGAGTTCACCCAAGCTATGGAGCCGGATCCGCTGCTGCCACCTCAGTTGCTTCCTCAGCCGTGGGTCGGCACGGCCGCGCGTGCGGCGGTAGCTGCGTGTTGGTCAGAGCTGCGCAAATCCGAACCCGCGCAACCTGTTCGATTGTTCCGCTGGTATTCGAAGGTCACCGGCGGGGCCACCGATTCCGTTCACGCGTCGTAGTCGGGGGCTCCTCGCCAGAGCCGCGCACCTCGATGCGCCACATTCGGTGCAGCGATACCGCGGTGAGCGCTGTGGCCAGCAGGGTGAAGAGGAACCAGAACCATCGCCACGACGGTGGCAGCGGTACCAGGACACAGATCGCTGCCGTGTACAGGATGGTCGCTTTCCGGAGCCGTCGCTCGTCCAGGATGAACTGGTGCAGCTGCAGTTCGGCGAAGATCGCCGCCGTGGGATAACGCAATCTCACACCGGCGGTGACGATCCGCTGCCACAGGTACAGGTTCGCGCACAGTGCTGTCAGCAGGAATGACAAGCCGAGCAGTTGTGCCCACATCGGCGATTCCCCGGCCGGTGGGTAGGACTGGGGCAGCGTCGTGGCTCCCAGAACCAGCCCGACAGCGGACTCGACGAAGACCAGACGCCGAGTGGGGCGCAGATGCTGTAGTCCGCGCAGGCACGAAGGTGTGGTGCTGTGGTTCGTCATCGGCACCCCTGGTTCAGATCGAAGCAAGCTCGGCGGTGCCGAGGATGTGGTGGAGCACCCGGCGAGCAGCGGCAGGTGCCAAGGTGACTCCAGAGTGCATACAGGCGACCAGCACCTGGGGGGCAGTGGGCAGGGTGCCCAGATACGACCGGTCAGCAGTGGGCATCGGCCGGAAGCCGACACGAAGGTCCATCAGTTCCAGGGCGTTTCGTAACCCGAAGTCGCGGCGGATGGCCTCGAGTGCCCGGTGCACCCGCCTCACGGGTCGATACGGATCGTCCGTCGCGGTGTAGCTCTCCGCACCCAAATATGTTCCTCGGTGCCAGGGCCGGATTTCATAGTCCGGGCCGGACAGGACTCGCCGTGACAGCTGCGCACTGGTTCGGAAGGCGTACCGGATCGCCGGTGCGGACTCGACCGCGAGCACGGTTCCCACCTGCGCGGCCAGACGTGGGACACCAAGCCCGTTCGCCAACACCACATATCGCGCATGGAGGACGCCGGCATCGGAGAAGACCTGCGCCCGAGCGTCGCTCCCGACCGCAATTTCGGAGACGGCAGCCTCCACGACCCGGGCACCGTGAGCTTGGGCGGTGGCTAGCAGGGTTCGCCGCATTCGCCCCGGCGCAACAGAGCCTTCGTGCGGTGCGTACGCCGCGATTTCCGGTCGACTACCCAAGGTGGGCTCCAGACGCGTGAAGCCTTCGGCATCGACGGCCTCGGTCGGGAAACCCAGCCCCTGTTGTGTTCTCACGAACGATTCGGTGTCTTCCGGGGTTCGGAGCCAGGTCAGTGACCCCGCCCATGAGACCGACAGCGCGCCCCCGAGATCGGTGTCCAGCGCGTGGAAGTCAGCAATGGCGTCACGGTGCAGTTGCGAGCCGGTGGGCGCAGTGCCGATCCATCCGAACGCGCTGCCGGCCACTCCCGCACCGTGCACCTCGAGATCGATACAGGTGACGCGAATGTTGTTGCGCGCCAAGGCATAAACGATGGCCGCCCCCACTACGTCCGATCCTATGACAATGACGCCGGTCGCTGCCTGTCCGAGGTCTCGCGTGTGGGATCTGCGCTGCCGGACATCGTCTATCCCGCAGCGGCGATCACCGCCCGGGCGCCGCGTCGGCGCCGATGGGGTGGCGATCCCAGCTGGGTACACGGCCATATCCACGCTCCATTCGATCTCTAGCAATAACTATCGTAACTGATACGCTCGTATTGACCCTGAACGAATGGATGGTGATGATGAACTCTCAGACCCGCAGAGCAGCGCTACTACTCATGGCCGCGGCGATCACAACTGGAACGGTCCTGGCTTCCCCGGCTGCGGCTGCGGAGCACCGCCCGCACATCGTGTCGGCGAGCAGTACCGCGCACGATCACCGCACCGAGTCCCTGAGGCCGAACTTGCCGCACCACTACCCGGGCACCGCAGATCAGCGGTGTGGAGGCAGATTCCAACGCCCGCTCTCGCGAGTCCCGCGCCCAGACGGCGATGGAACGGCGCTGTGCAGGCCGCGAGCGAAGTGGTGTACCGCACCGTGCGCGTGAAGAAACAACCCCCGGCATTGGAAGTTAGGAGCATCCGATGAAGGTTCTCGCATTGGGCGGGCCGGGTGCCATGGGCACCGTGGCCGTGCAGACGGCGGTGAATATCCCAGGTGTGACCGAAATCGTTGTCGCAGACCGGGATCTGGTCGCAGCCCATGGTTTGGCACGTCGCTTGGCCGACGCGCCCGTGCCTGTCCGGGCGATCCAAGTGGATCTCACCGATGAAGCACGATTGCGTGCCGCGCTCGCACCGGCCGACGTGGTGCTCAACACCGTGGGGCCCTACTACCGCTTCGGGCTGGCGGTCTTACAAGCGGCAATCGACACCCGGACGCACTACCTCGATATCTGCGACGATTGGGAACCCACGCTGCAGATGCTCGAACTCGACGCGGCGGCACGGGCCAGGGACGTGTGCGCGATCATCGGAATGGGCGCCAGCCCAGGCATCAGCAATATGCTCGCGGCCATTGCTGCCGCGGAACTCGACTGGGTTCGCGACGCCTACACCGCGTGGCCGGTCGACGTCGACGGCGCGGGCGATACCACCCGAGACGACGCCCAACTACTCGGGCCCGACGGTCGCCCCTCTGCCGCAGCAGTGCATTGGATGCAGCAGAGCAGCGGAACGATCACAGGTGTGACCGCCGGCCGGCTCAGCGAGCAACGCCCCCTTCGCCCGGTCACACTGCAGCTTCCCGGCGGACGACGCGGCACCGCGTACTCCATCGGCCACCCGGAGCCGATCACCTTGCAGCGCACCCTGAAACCCACCGGCGACGCGATCAATCTGATGGTGATGAGTACGTGGGCAATGGCCTACCTCGATACCCTGCGTCGCGATATCGACAAGGGAAAACTCACCAACGAAGCCGCGGCAGGCGCCTTCGCCGACCCGAACCTGCTACGGATCCTCCGCTCGGCGCCGACAGCACTGCGCGCCAAGGGGCCCGGCACCCTGCCGCCGTTCTTCGCAGCGGTGTCCGGCACCAAGCAAGGCCGCCCACACATGGTCCTTGCACACCTCAACCTGGCCGGCCCCCCGGAGGACCCGGCCCACTCTCTGCTCGCCGATATGGCTCGGGTCACCGGAATCCCGCTGGCGATCGGCATGGCGCAGGTCATCGACGGCTCAGCCCGCCGGCCGGGCGTGCACCCACCCGAAGCCGTCATCGACCCCGGTCGGTTCTTCGAGGTTCTCGATGTCGTGCTCGGCCGCCCGGCAGGCAGCGTCCCCGTCTATCTGGTCGAACAGGAATCAATCGGATAGCAGAGGAGAGGGCCGGTCCACCTGCGGACCGGCCCCTCTCGATTCGGGTGAAGTGCAATCTGTTTCAGCGGACCGCTCGGTTCCCGGCATACTCACGCAAGGAATCCAGGTAGCCGGGCGTGTAGAGCGTGCGTGGCGCGAATAATGCCACCACAGTCGCCCGCCAGTCCTGGTCATTGTCGAAGCGGGCCTTGACGATGTTGTGTGAGGCGTTCGGATAGCGCTGCACCGTGAGCTGTTGCGGCGGAAGGATCTCGCGGTAGACCCGTTCGGTCTCGTTGACATCGACATTGAGATCCTCGTCGCCCAGCACCAGCAGCACCGGCACCTTGACCTGCGCCAAGACCGTGGTCACGTCGGAGCGATAATTCAGCTGAACGAAGTTCCAGCGGTCCTCTGACATCGGATCCGAGTCGTGCTGGGCGGCAAGGTATTGCTCATAGCTGGCGTTGTCGCGCAGCGCCCGCAAACCGGCGTTGCGACGATCGAGAGCAGCGGCGATATCGGCCTGTGACGCGCCTCGGTGCCGCAACTCGGCGAGCAGGTTGTACTCACCTTGTCGCAACCAATTCACCGCCGCGCCAACAAGAATCACGAACTGTAGATCGGGAAGATGCGCCGCCACCTCGGGCACGACCCAGCCACCCTGACTGACACCCCACATCCCGATCCGACGCGGATCAATGTCATCGCGTTGGCGCGCCCACGCAATGGCCGCCTCGGCTTCGGCCGCTCGATCGTGCATGCTCTGATCGAGCCAGTTTCCCGGCGCCCCATCGATTCCCGGCTTGTTCCAGGACAGCGACGCGTACCCGACTTTGGCGAACGACTCCCAGATCGGTTTGTAGAACGAGTCGCCGGTGGCATTGGCAGGCCCGTCCCCATGCACGAACACGACCAGACCGTAAGGCCCTTTCCCGTGCTCGGGCAGCGCCAACGTCGCTTTCAACGGCTGGGTCGACCCCGGAATCGTCAATTCCTCCTGCCGGATGGCGAAGTCGTTCGCATAGATCACCCACCCGCCCGCTCCCACCACCAACGCCACCACGCAGCCGACCACGACCAACGTGCGACGTAACCACCCCCGGGGCCTGCCTGCAGCATCCCCGGCCGACGACCCCAATGCATCATTTGACCTATTCATAAAGCTAACGTATCACGAACGTTCGTTACTCATTCGTACGTACATGGTTCTTCGTCACGGCGGCTCAGCGCCATGATGAGCAGCGGGCGGTTGAATAAGCAGGCACACGCTTCTGTGCAGACCGCAAGCCCTGGGGGAAGCCTGCTTGCCAGGGACGGCTCGCTGGCGCGTGGTCGACCACGAGAGGCGAGTCACGGCAAACTATCGTGATGAACACGTCCGTGGTCGATATGATAGAGAAATGTCCGAGAACAGTTCCCGATCCGCAGCAGGTACGCATACACCGCAGTGCGCGTCGGCTGCGGGAGATCAAAAGATCAGCCTGCGCCGTATCACCGCGCGCACCGTGGCCGATATATGCGACCTGAGTGAAACCCTCACCGCCGAGCAGCGGGCGATGGTCGCCGACAACGCGGTCTCGATCGCCGACGCGCATTTCTCCGAAAGCGCCTGGTTCCGCGCTATCTACGTAGGCGAAGACCCGGCTGGATTCATCATGCTGCACCACGGCTACGACTACGAGGACGGCCTCGAATGCCACGGCGTGTTCCTGTGGCGCCTGATGGTGGCAGGACCGTACCAGGGCCTAGGGATCGGCCGCCGAGCGATCGAAATGATCGTCGACAGTCTCAAAGCTCGTGGTATCAGCGAACTCTACGCCGGCTGTGGTCAAGGACCCTCCAGCCCGGGCCCGTTCTACGAAAAGCTCGGCTTCGTGCCCAGCGGCGCCTTCTACGGTGAAGACAAGGACGAAATCGGCATCGTGCTTCGCTGGTAGTCCCTGCCAGCAGCACCGATGCCGCGCGCCATGTACGTTGTCGACCCGCCAGCCAGCCGAGCAAGGACTCTACAAGCGTTGCATCGCAGGCCGAAAGGCCAACGATGATCCCAGGCCGTCGCCCCTCCATTGACACAGGCAATCACTCTCAGCAACGCACGATAATGCCGCATAGTGCGCAGTTCGAAACGGCCACCATCCCTCTCTTCAAGGCCGATCGAAGTGTGCCGAACCACGCCGAGGTCTTACTCGGCGGTGGTCGGGATGTCACGGGGCAGACGCTCGTCCGGAGATGGACCCGAACGTGGGGATGCCGAGTTCGGTTCCGGCGGCTGTTCGTTGGAGCGTGGCGTCGATCTGGGCGAGCTTGTCCTTGACGCCGGCGTAGCTGACCTGGAGGCCCTCCGTCTTCGCGGCCGCTCAGACGTTGAAGCGGAACTCGACGACGTCGCCGTCGGACATGATGTAGTCCTTGCCCTCCATGCGCACCTTCCCCGCGGCCTTGGCGGCCGCCATGGACCCCGCTTCGACCAGGTCGTCGAAGGCGACGATCTCGGCTTTGATGAAGCCGCGTTCGAAGTCGGTGTGGATGACACCGGCTGCCTTGGGGGCGGTGTCGCCCTGGTGGATGGTCCAGGCGCGGGATTCCTTGGGGCCTGCGGTGAGGTAGGTCTGGAGGCCGAGGGTGTGGAAGCCGGCGCGGGCGAGGGCGTGCAGGCCGGGTTCGGTCTGGCCGATGGATTCGAGGAGTTCCATGGCGGATTCGGTGTCGAGCTCGAGGAGCTCGGCTTCGACCTTGGCGTCGAGGAAGACGGCGTCGGCGGGGGCGACGGAGGCCTTCAGCTCGGCGACCTTGGCTTCGTCGGTGAGGACGGACTCGTCGGCGTTGAAGACGTAGAGGAACGGCTTGATGGTGAGCAGCGAAAGCTCTTTCAGCAGTTCGGTGTCCACCTGATCCTGGGCGGCGAAGAGGGTCTTGCCGCTGTTGAGGATCTCCTGGGCCGCCTTGGCCGCGTCGGCGACCGGCTTGCGGTCCTTCTTGACCTTGGCTTCCTTGTCCAGCCGCACGACCGCCTTCTCCAGGGTCTGCAGGTCGGCGAGGATGAGCTCGGTCTCGATGACCTCGATGTCGGCGGAGGGGTCGACCCGGCCGTCGACGTGCACCACGTCGTCGTCGGCGAAGACGCGCACCACCTGGCAGATGGCGTCGGCCTCGCGGATGTTGGCGAGGAACTTGTTGCCAAGGCCCGCGCCCTCGGACGCGCCCTTCACGATGCCCGCGATGTCGACGAAGGACACGGTGGCGGGCACGATGCGCTCGGAACCGAAGATCTCGGCCAGCTTGTCCAGCCGCGGATCGGGCAGCGGGACCACGCCGACGTTCGGCTCGATCGTCGCGAACGGGTAGTTCGCGGCAAGCACGTCGTTCTTGGTCAGCGCGTTGAACAGCGTCGACTTTCCGACGTTGGGCAGGCCGACGATTCCGAGGGTGAGACTCACGAGGTAGAGAGTCTACGCGCCGCGAACCTCCGCCTTTCTCGCGCCTGCCGCGTGCCGATCGAAGGTGACATCCAGTCGGCCGAGCGGGCTGGGGGTCACCTTCGGTCGTCGTGGTGCGGTCAGGGGACGAGCACGACCTTGCCGTGGTTGGCGCGCGCCTCGATCAGCGCGTGTGCGGCGGCCGCGTCCTCCAGCGCGAACTCACCGTGCACCACCGGACGCACCTGGCCGGACGCGAAGTACTGCCACAGCTCCTGCCGCCAGTGCTCGTACACCTCCGGCATCTCGCGCGCGACCCGCGCCATCTGGAAGCCGATCACCGCTTTGGCGCCGGTCAGCAGGTCGAAGGCCTGGATGATGCCGCCGCCGGAACTGTAGGCGACGAGGCGGCCGCCGGGCGCGAGGGCCGCGAGGGCGGGGCCGAGCAGTTCGCCGCCGACGGCGTCGAGCACATAGTCGACGGGCTCGCCCCACGGCTCCCCGTAGACGACGACCTCGTCGGCGCCGAGTTCGCGCAGGAACTCGCCTTTCGCGGGGTCGGAGACGGCGGCGACCACCCGCTTGGCCCCGCGCACCCGCGCCAGCTGCACGGCGAGGTGACCGACGCCGCTCGCCGCCGCGGTGACCAGCGCCGATTCACCGGACTCCGGCTTCGCGGCGTCCAGCGCACCGAGCGCGATCAGACCACTGCGCACCAGCGCGACCGCATCGATGGCGGAAGCTCCATCGGGAATCGAGGACACCATCTCCTGGCGCAGCAGGGCGTACTCGGCGTAGCCGTGGCCGAAGCACAGACCGGTGACGCGGTAACCGGGCGCGAAGTCGGTGACGCCGTCGCCAACGGCGATCACCTCGCCCGCGATCTCGCCGCCGAGCGGGATCGGCTCGCGCTGTTCGCGAACTTTCCGCACCACCGGCAGGGTCACGCCGATGGCGTGCACCTTCACCAGAAGTTCGCCAGGCCCGGGTGTCGGTGTCTCGGCCGATTCCAGCTCGAGCACCTCGGGACCACCACTGCGCTCGTATCGGATTCGACGCATGACACCTCCACTCCTCATCTGAAGGCGTAACGGTAACCGGGCAGCAACCCGAACTCACAGACCCGAGGCGCCCCGTGTGCGCGATCTCACCGCCCCCTGGAGCGCGGCGTGCGCCACGTTCGCGCGCCGCGAGATCGGTATGCGAATGGCCCGCGCGGGCGTACCGTGAGCCACATGGAGCCGACCACGGAGGTGGTGACGGCCCGCCCCGCGCCCGCGCTGGCGGCGTTCATCGATCACTACCTCGGTTACCGGATGACGGGATACCGGCCGGGCATGCACCGGGGCCTTCCGTCGCGCCACATGACGTTCATCGTCGCCATCGGACCGACCATCGACGTTGTGGCGCAGACCGATCCGGCCCAGGAGCCGCGCGACTACCGCTGCGTCCTCAGCGGATTGCAGGCGAGTTCGGCCGCCATCGCGCACAACGGGACTCAGGAGGGTGTGGCCATCGCGCTCACCCCGCTCGGCTGCCGGACGCTGTTCGGCCTGCCCGCCGCGGAGATCTGGAACATCTCGCTCGAATGCGCCGAGGTCGCGGGCCCGACCGGCGACGAGCTGTGGGAACGCCTCCAAGGCGACGCACCGTGGTCGCGCCGGTTCGCGATCTGCGACGAGATCCTGACGCGCCTGGCCTGCCCGGACCGTCTCGTCATCCCCGAGCTCAGCTGGGCCTGGAACGCCGTGGTGGCCAGCGGCGGCACCGCGAGCATCGGCCCGCTCGCCGAACGCATCGGCTGGACCCGCCAGCATCTGACCCGCAAGTTCGGCGCCGAGTTCGGACTGAGCCCGAAGCTGGCCGCCCGCGTCACCCGTTTCGAGCGGGCCAGGCGGATGATCGAGCACACGCCGTCGTTCGTTTCGATCGCCCAGGTCGCCGCGACCTGCGGCTACTACGACCAAGCCCACCTGAACCGCGACTTCCTCGACCTCGCCGGATGCAGCCCGACCACCTGGCTGGCCGAGGAGATTCCATCCGTCCAAGACGAGCCGGGCCTCGGCGGATGAGGCTGGAGCCATGACGAATCCCACGACAGACACCACGACACGCACCGCGATCTGGCCCTGCCTCGCTTTCCGCGACGCACGGGCGATGACCGAGTTTCTGGTGAACGCCTTCGGTTTCCAGGTCTCGGCCGTCTACGCCCGCGAGGACGATCCGTCGATCGTCGAGCACGCCGAACTGCGCTGGCCGCTCGGCGGCGGCATCATGTTCGGTTCGGCGGGCAAGGACGACACCCCGTTCGGGCAGCGCAAGCCCGGCAACGACTCGATCTATGTGGTCTGCGACAAGCCCGACGAGCTCTTCGAGCGTGCCACCAAGGCCGGGGCCGAGGTGGTGCGAGGCCTGCGCGACGAGGACTACGGATCGCGCGGGTTCACCGTCCGCGACCCCGAGGGCAACCTCTGGAGCTTCGGCACCTACTGGGGTGAGTGAACACGCTGGAAACCGGTGCCGCACGACGGGTCCCGCGCACCATTACCGCGCCGGTGGCGGTGGCTGGTTCGCCGCCACCGGCCTCTCGTCGCGGCTGCGGTAGCCATTTCGCAGACGCTGAACGCCCATCGATTTCATTGTCTGCACAACTCGGGCAGCTCGCCGCGGTCCACGCGCCGACCGATCTCACCGCCCGCCGAGGCCGGACAAGCTGATGCCCCGGATGAACGCCCGTTGACCGATCGCGTAGACGGCGAGCAAGGGCAGCAGGATGACGACGGCGGCCGCCATCAGCAGCGGCCACTGGGAGTAGTACTGCCCCTGCAAACGGACCAATCCGAGGGTGACCGTCGCCAGCTCGTTGCGCTGAATCATCACCAGCGGCCAGAGGAAGTCGTTCCACACGGTGATCCAGGTGAGCACCGCGAGCACCATGAGGGCCGGGCGGGTGTGCGGGAGCAGCACGCGCCAGTACACCTGCCAGGTCGAGCAGCCGTCGAGGATCGCCGCTTCCTCCAATTCCGTTGGCAGCGTGCGGAAGAACTGCCGCATGAGATAGGTGCCGAAGGCGCTGCCGAACAGGCCGGGCACGATCATCGACCACGCGGTGTCCACCCACCCGAAGGCGCGCATGAGCAGGAACTGCGGGATGACCGTGACGGTGAGCGGCACCATCAGCGTCGCCAGGTAGGCGAGAAACAACGCCTCGCTGCCGCGGAAACGCAAGCGCGCGAAGGCGTATCCGGCCAGCGAGCAGAAGAACACTTGCCCTGCTGTCACGCACACGGCGTAGACGGTGGTGTTGAGCAGCATCCGTCCCATCGGCAACAGCTCGAACACGCGGCCGAAGTTCGACCACTGCGGATCCTCCGGCAGCACAGTCGGTTCGGTGATCTCACCGTCGCGCTTCAGCGAACCCGACAACGCCCAGATGATCGGCGCCAGCGCGCACCACGCGACACCGACGAGCGCGGCGTAGATCCCGACGCCGCGCACCAACCTGCGCACAGCCGCCCGTTGCGCGCGGCCGTCCGCCACACCGCCGCCGCGCAAACCCTGCTGCCCCATATCCGCCTTGCCCATCCCCGCTCGGGCCTGGCCTGTGTGCGCACCGACAGCGCCCTCATTTGCCGCACCTCCGACGCCTCCCCGGGGTTCACCACCGAGGCGCGCGCGCATCGCATCGACGCCCGCACCGGCATCACCAGCACCCGAACCCGCACCCGCCGAATTCACACCCGCACCGGCATCACCGGCACCCGCGTCCACGCCGGCACCGCCATCACGCTCGCCCGCCTGCCCATCACCACACACGCCAGCGCCCACACCCTCGGCGCGCACCTCCATCCCATTCACGCCAGCATCTGCGCCCGCGTCCACACCCGAACCGGCGCCACCAGTCCCCGCATGGCTCTCGTCCGCGTACGTGATCCCCGCCGCACCACGACGCCCACCCAGCACCCGTCGAATCCCCCTGAACGCGTTCACAACTCCGTCTCCTCCCGCCGAGACAGACGCAACTGAAGAACCGTCAGCACCAACAGGATCGCGAAGATCACCCAGGCCAGCGCCGAGGCGTAACCCACCTCGTAGAACCCGAAAGCGTGCTGGAACAACATGATCCCGAGGAGATAGGTGCCCGTCTCCGGCCCGCCGTTGCCGCCGGTGAGCGCGTATGCCTGGTCGAAGGCCTGCACCGAGTTGATGACGGTGATCACGAAGACGAACGACAGCGGCCCGCGGATCAGCGGCAGCGTCACCGAACGGAAGCGACGGACCGCTCCCGCGCCGTCGATCTTGGCCGCCTCGTACAGCGTCTCCGGCACGCCCTGCATGGCGGCGAGCAGGATGACGGTGGCGAAAGGCACGCTCTTCCAGACGGTCACGATGCTGAGCGAGACCAGCGCCCAGTCCGGGTCGGTCAACCACGGCACCGGGTCGACGCCGAACCAACCGAGCACTATGTTCAAGAGCCCGTCGTCGGTGGTGAAGATGAACCGCCACACCACCGCCATCGCCACCGTCGAAGCCACCAGCGGCAGGAACGCCATCGTGCGAAAGAGACCGATTCCGAACACCTTCCGGTTCAGCACCGCCGCGACGACCAACCCGATCACCACCGTCGGCAGCAACGTCAGCACGGTGAACACCGCGGTATTGCGCAGCGCGATGAGAAACAGCGGATCTGAGGTGAAGAGCCGCCGATAGTTCGCCGTTCCCACGAACCGCGGCGGGCTGAACAGATCCCAGGAGTGAAAGCTCAGATAGAGCGAGAACCCCAACGGGAACAGCAGGAAGACAAGAACCGCCAACAGATTCGGCGCGATGAACAACCATCCGGCGCGTTCACGTCGCCGCGCGAGCCGACCGGGACGCGCCGTACCCCGTGCGCGCGGCGGCGGCGCGTCATCGGCCGCTTTCACCACCGTGTCGTCGACAGAAGTGCTCATGCCTTCGCCTCGCTGACGCTCGGATCCGGCATTCGCGAGGCACGCTCATTACGTTCGCTCATGGCGCCACCAGCAACGCGTCGACATCCGCCGCGAGCCGTCCGCCCAGGGACTGCGCCGTCGCTGCACCCCGCAGCACCCGGTTTCCGCCGCGTTCGAGCAGCGCCGACACCTTGCCCCACATCGGCGTCACCGGCAACGGACGGGAACTGGCTGGGCCGTCGGTCATCACGTCCAGATTGCGGATCTCACGGTGCGCCGCCGCGAATCCCGGTGTGGCCATGGCTGATTTCAACACCGGAACGAACAAACCGGACGCCGCCACGATCGCCTGTCCAACCGGCCCGGTCGCGAACTTCACGAATTCCCAGGCCTGTTCGATACGCGGACTGTCGGCCGCGATGGACAGTCCGGTGCAACCGACGTCGGTGATCGCGCCCGGTCCGCCGTGCGGTCCGACCGGAAGCACGGTCAGATCGATGGGAACGCCGTCGTTTCCGGCGAACTCGGAGTACAGCCAGTGCCCGCCGAGCGCCATGGCCGCACGTCCGCGCCGGAACAGGTCCGGAGCCGAAACCGATTGCTGGTCGGCGACTCTCGGCGCGACCCGGTGCCGCACCGCGAGATCGGCGTAGAACTGGAACCCCTCCGCGAAGCGGGGGTCGCCGAGATTGGTGCGGGTCGGATTCACCGGCGGCGTGAACCATTCGGCCCCGTTGTTCATCCCGAAACAGGCGGCCGAGAAGTACGGAACCCACGCGTCGGCGAAACCCCACTGCCTGGTGCGCCCATCGCCGTCGCGGCGGGTGAGCGCGCGTGCCGCGTCCAGGAACTCCGCGTAGCTCCACGCGTCGCTCCAGCGGGCGGGCGGCGTCAGCCCGGCTTCGGCGAACATCGCGCGGTTGTAGTAGAGGAACACGCCGGACCACTGCTCGGGCAGCGCGTACTGGCCGCCGTCGTAGGTGAAGGTGTCGTACAGCGTGGGGAAACTGTCGCGGCGCAGTTCCGCGGCGTAGCGCGGGTCCCGGTCGAGCAGTGTGTTCAGGTCGAGCAGCACGCCGCGCTCGGCAAGTCCCGCGTAGAGCAGTTCCCACGCCATCAGCACGTCGGGGCATTTGCCGCCCGCGCAGTAGGTGAGCATCTGCTGCAACGGGTCAGGACCCGACATGATGGTGCGCACCGGGATGTCCGGGTGCCGCTTGCGAAACTCGTCGATGATGCGCAGCCGGACGCGCGCCTCCTCGGGGCGGGCTTGGAAGAAGAAGGTCAGCGCGTCGTCGTCGGAGCCGCACGCGTTCGCCAGCAACGGGGCGGCGAGCGCGGAGCCGAGCAGGGTGCGCCTGCGAATCCCGCGCGCGGGGACAACCGGTGGGCGCGCTGCGGAAGAACGCGAAGTCGAATCCAGCACAGCCCTCCTCGGGCGGACATGGAGTGTGACGAACAGCATCGCAGCATACGTCCGGCTATAACCGACGTGACGGCCGACACACGAACAATATTTAACGGTCGTCCATCGATGGCCGGAATCCGCGCAGTGGCGATCGGCGATCGGTTACGTTGTCACGTGCTTCAGCAAGATCCCGCACGACGAGATCCTGCGCGTTTCACAGGAGAGTAGGCAGATGGCGACAATCGAATATCTGCGGACCGATCCCGACCTGCCACCGGTCGGTGTGGTCGATCGGTCCCCGATAACCCCGGCCAAGAAGGCTGTTTTCGCCGGGATCGCGATACTCGGCGCCCTCGCCTGGGCCATCCTCGCCATAGCGCGCGGTGAGAACGTCAACGCGGTCTGGATCGTGATCGCGGCGGTGTGTACGTACATCATCGCCTACCGCTTCTACGCGCGATTCATCGAATGGAAGATCACCAAGCCGCGCGACGACGTCGCGACCCCCGCCGAAATCCTGGAGAACGGCAAGGATTTCATGCCGATGGACCGGCGGGTGCTCTACGGGCACCACTTCGCCGCCATCGCGGGCGCCGGTCCGCTGGTCGGTCCGGTGCTGGCCGCGCAGATGGGTTATCTGCCGGGCACCATCTGGATCGTGGTCGGCGTCTGCCTCGCGGGCGCGGTGCAGGACTACATGGTGCTGTGGGCCTCCACCAAGCGGCGCGGGCGCAGTCTCGGCCAGATGGCGCGTGACGAGCTCGGCGCGATCGGCGGCGTCGCGGCGATCGTGGCGATTCTCGTGATCATGATGATCCTGCTCGCGGTGCTCGCGCTGGTCGTGGTGAACGCGCTCGGCGAGAGCCCGTGGGGCGTGTTCTCCATCGCGATGACGATCCCGATCGCCCTGTTCATGGGCGTGTACCTGCGGTTCCTGCGGCCGGGCAAGGTCGGCGAGGTGTCCGCGATCGGCATCGCGCTGCTGCTGCTCGCCATCGTCTCCGGCGGCTGGGTGTCCGAAACCGATTGGGGCGCCGATTGGTTCACGCTCTCCAGGACCACCATCGCCTGGCTGCTCATCGCCTACGGCTTCCTCGCGTCGGTGTTGCCGGTGTGGCTGCTGCTCGCGCCGCGCGACTACCTGTCGACGTTCATGAAGATCGGCACCATCGGCCTGCTCGCGGTCGGCATCCTGATCACCATGCCGGTGCTGAAGGCGCCCGCGATCTCCGATTTCGCCTCCACCGGAACCGGTCCGGCCTTCGCGGGCAGCCTGTTCCCGTTCCTGTTCATCACCATCGCCTGCGGCGCGCTCTCCGGTTTCCACGCGCTGGTCTCCTCCGGCACCACACCCAAGCTGCTGGAGAAGGAATCGCACGCGCGGATGATCGGCTACGGCGGCATGCTGATGGAGTCGTTCGTCGCCGTGATGGCCATCATCACCGCCTCGATCATCGACCAGCACCTGTACTTCGGCATGAACGCGCCGCTCGGCCTGACCGGCGGCACCCCGGAAAAGGCCGCCGCGTACACCAATTCGCTCGGCCTCGCCGGACCGCCCGCCACACCGGAGACCTTCTCCGGCGCCGCAGCGGACGTCGGCGAGAACACCATCATCTCGCGCACCGGCGGCGCGCCGACCCTGGCGGTCGGCATCTCGGAGGTGTTCCACCGGTTCCTCGGCGGCGAGAGCATGAAGTCGTTCTGGTACCACTTCGCGATCATGTTCGAGGCGCTGTTCATCCTGACCACGATCGACGCGGGCACCCGTGTCGCGCGGTTCATGACCTCGGACGCGCTGGGCAACTTCGGCGGACCGCTGCGCAAGTTCAAGGATCCGTCCTGGCGGGTCGGCGCGTGGCTGTGCTCGTTCGTGGTGGTCGCGGCGTGGGGCTCCATCCTGCTGATGGGCGTCACCGATCCGCTCGGCGGCATCAACGCGCTCTACCCGCTGTTCGGCATCGCCAACCAGTTGCTCGCCGCCGTCGCGCTGACCGTCGTGATGACCATCATCGTGAAGAAGGGCTTGGCGAAGTGGGCCTGGATTCCGGGCATCCCGCTGGCCTGGGACCTGATCGTGACGATGACCGCGTCCTGGCAGAAGATCTTCTCCGCCGACCCGAAGGTGGGTTACTGGAAGCAGCACAGCCTCTGCCAGCAGGCGCAGGAGGCGGGCAAGCTCTGTCTGACGGCGAAGACGCCGGAGGACGTGGACACCGTCATCCGCAACACCTTCATCCAGGGCACGCTCTCGATCGTGTTCGCCGCGCTGGTGCTGGTCGTCGCGGTGGTCGGCGCGCTGGTGTGCTTCCGAGCCTGGCGCTCCGGCGGCGGGGAGACCACCGAGTCGCCGGAGGAGCCGTCGAAGATCTTCGCGCCGAGCGGGTTCCTGGCCACTCCGACGGAGAAGGCCGTGCAGAAGGAATGGGACGAGCTGATCGCGGCGGGCAAGGTGCGCGCACCCGGCGCGGCCCACGCGCACGGCGCGGCCAAGGCGGAAGCGCCCGCGTAATGAGCGAATCGCTCGCGCCTCGGGAGGGCAGGTCAGCGCGACCGGCCCTCCCGAGGCGTGTGCTGGACGCGGTGCGCGCGATCGTCTGGTGGTTCTCGTCGATCCTCGGCGGCCAGGACTACCAGCGCTACGTCGCGCACCTCCAGCGCAACCACCCGGATTGCCCCATCCCCACCGAGCGCCAATACTGGCGCGACCGGCACGCCGAAGCCGACCGCAGCCCCACCAACCGCTGCTGCTGACCTCCCTGGCGCGATCCAACAACCCGTGCCACACACTTCCCACACGCCTCACATAGGCACCGGCTGTGTGAGGCGTATGGAAGGCGTGTGGGAACCCGGCGTCGCGCCTGGGGGCTGCGGGTGCCCGGTCGAGGGGCGGCGATGGCGGCCGGGATGGTGGCCGATTTCCGCTAGCACGGGGCGGTGGGAGCTGCCATTGTGGATTGCGTGACGATCACGGCGTTGGACTTCGAGCAGTGCTATCGGGCGGTGTCGACGCGCGACTCGCGTTTCGACGGTCAGTTCTTCACGGCGGTGCGCACCACCGGAATCTATTGTCGCCCTTCATGTCCGGCCATCACGCCGAAGCGGGCCAATGTCAGCTTCCTGCCGACGGCGGCGGCAGCGCAGCACGCCGGATACCGGGCGTGCCGCCGTTGCCTGCCGGATGCGGCGCCCGGCTCGCCGCTGTGGAACACCAGGGCCGATCTGGCCGCCCGCGCAATGCGGCTGATCGGCGACGGCGTCATCGAACGGGGCGGGGTGCCCGCGCTGGCCGCCACGCTCGGCTACTCCCAGCGCCAGCTCACCCGGGTGCTCACCACCGAGCTCGGCGCCGGACCGCTGGCGCTGGCCAGGGCACACCGCGCGCACACCGCGCGGCTGCTCATCCAGACCACCGCCATGCCGATGTCGGACATCGCGTTCGCGGCGGGTTTCGCCAGCATCCGGCAGTTCAACGACACCGTGCGCGAGGTGTTCGCGGTCAGCCCCACCACCATGCGCACGGAGGCGCAGCGCGCGCGCAAGGACCCGGCACAGCCCGCGCCGACGGCGAACGGCACACTCTCACTTCGCCTTCCGTTCCGCGAGCCGCTGGACCGGGCGTGGCTGGAGTGGTTCCTTTCCGCACACGTCGCGCCGGGTATGGAGACCTGGGAAGACGGCGTCTACACCAGAAATCTGCGCACCCCGCACGGCCACGCGACGGCGCGGATCGGCTTCCGCGACGATCACGTGCGCGCCGAACTCGCGCTGCACGACATGCGCGATCTCGCGCCGACCGTGGCGCGCCTGCGGCACCTGCTCGACCTGGACGCCGACCCGGTCGGCATCGACGAGGTGCTCGGCGCGACACCGCTCGGTGCTCATGCCGACGCGTTCGACACCGACGACGCGCGGCGCCTCGCCACCGACACCCTGCCCGACATCGGCAGCGCCCCGGCCTCCGACGAACCCGCCGCGCACAACGGTCGTGGACGACTGCTGTTCACCCCCGGCATCCGGGTGCCGGGTTGTCTGGACGGCCCGGAACTGTTGCTGCGCACCATGATCGGGCAGCAGATCTCGGTGTCGGCGGCGGCCACCCACACCGCGCGACTGGTGGCGGCGCTCGGCGAATCAGTCGACGGGCCCGTGCCGCGGCTGTTCCCGACTCCGGCCGTCATCGCCGAGCGGGGCGCCGAGGTGCTGACCGGCCCGGCGCGGCGCGTCCGCTCGATCATCGGCGCCGCCGCCGCGCTCGCCGCTGGAGACCTGCAACTGCACGCCGGTCGCACCGCGGCGGACCTGCGCCGGGATCTGCTGGCACTGGATGGCGTCGGGCCGTGGACCGCCGACTACGTGACGATGCGCCTGCTGGCCGATCCCGATATCTTGCTCGACACCGACTTGGTCGTCCGGCAGGGCGCGGACCTGCTCGGCATCGACCTGAGTGACACCGCACGCTGGGCGCCGTGGCGCTCGTATCTGTCCATGCACCTGTGGAAGACCGCGCTGAGCAGGCGCTCGGCCGCACCCAAGCGGCCGGTCCGCTCGGCACGCACGACCGAATGAACATCCCTGCCGCACCATCGAAAGCGAGCACATCATGACCATCGGAACGACCCGCGCCGCCGACTTCGCCGTCGTCGACACCCCCATCGGCCCGTTCACGGCGATCACCGACGACGAGGGCGCGGTGCTGGCCTCCGGCTGGACCGCCGACGCGGAGAACCTGCGGCTGCTGATCCATCCGACGCTGCGTCCACCCGTTCTGCGCCAACAGGATTCGCTCGGCGCCGTTACCGAGGCCATCGTCGCGTATCACCGCGGGGAGGTGCACGCCATCGACGACGTTCCGGTGCGCCAGCGGTCCGGGGAGTTCCTCATGCACGCATGGGACGTGCTGCGGAAGGTGCCCGCCGGAGACCCGGTGACCTACACCGAGTTCGCCGCCATCGCCGGGCGACCGGAGGCGACCCGCGCCGCGGCCAACGCGTGCGCGCGGAACGCGGCGGCGTTGTTCGTGCCGTGCCATCGGGTGTTGCGGATCGGTGGGGCGCTCGGCGGGTTCCGGTGGGGGTTGGACGCGAAGAGGTGGCTGCTCGACCACGAGGGGTGAGATTCGCGGGGTTTCCTGCGCCGGTCGTCCAAGTGTGGATGACCGGCGCATTCGCGTTCCAGGGGCGTTGAAGTGGCGTCGAGGGCCTTGACTAGAGTTCGACTCTAGTGACAATCTCACTAGAGTTAAGCTCTAGTGAGAGGACGGCTCATGGCCGCGAAAGTCTTCGACCGCCGGGAACGGTTGGTCCTGTTGCTGATCACCGTCGTCGAGCTGGTGGTCTTCCTCGACACCACCGTGCTGAACGTGGCGCTTCCCGCTATCGGCGCGGATCTCGGCCTCGACGAGGCCGGGCTCGGGTGGGTCACCAACGCGTACCTGCTGGCGTTCGGCGGATTCATGCTGCTCGGCGGGCGGGCCGCCGATCTGCTCGGACCGCGCAGGGTGTTCACCGGCGGGTTGATCGTGTTCACCGCGGCTTCCGCGCTGGCGGGGTTCGCCGAGTCCGCGGCGCTGTTGATCGCCGCGCGCGCCCTACAGGGCGTTGGCGCGGCGGTGCTGATCCCGGCCCAATTGGCCTTGCTCACCGCGAGTTTCACCGCGGAGACGGCCAGGAACAGGGCGTTCGGGGTGTGGAGTGCGATGGGCGCGGCGGGCGCGGCGATCGGCACGGCGGTCGGCGGGCCGATGACCGACGCGTTCGGCTGGCCGTCGATCTTCCTCGTCAACGTGCCGGTCGGGCTCGTCGCGCTCGCCGGTGTTCGGCTGCTGCCACCGGACACCGCGCGCGCGGGCGAAGGGGCGCGCAAGCTCGACGTGCCCGGCGCGCTCACCGGCACGACGGCGCTGCTGCTCATCGGCTACGCGATCGGCGCGCTCGGCGACGCGGATACTCGCGGGATCGCAGCCGGGCTGCTCGGGCTCGGACTGGCGCTGCTCGCCGTCTTCGTGGTGGTCGAGGCGCGTAGCTCGCATCCGCTGATGCCGTTGCGGCTCTTCACCATTCGTCAGGTGAGCGGGTCGGCGGTGGTGAACGCACTGGTCGGCGCGGCGCACGTGCCCACCTTCGCGCTGCTCGCGCTCTACCTCCAGAACACCCAGGACTACAGTCCGACCCGCTCCGGTCTCGCCGTGCTCCCGGTCGCGGCGGTCAACATCCTGGCCTCCCGTACCTTCATCCCCTACCTCATGGACCGTCTCGGCCCGGCCCGCGTGCTGGCGATCGGCCTCGCGCTGCAAGCCGTCGCCATGGGCTGGTTCGCCCGTCTCCCCGCGCACGCCGACTACCCGATCGACGTCCTCCCCGGCGCGATCCTCCTGGGGATCGGCCTCCCCGCCGCCTTCGTCGGCGCCACCGCACCCGCCGTCACCTCGGTGGACACCACCGACGCCGGCATCGCCGCAGGCATCGTCAACACCGCCCAACGCGTCGGCTCCGGCCTCGGCGTCACCGCCCTCCTCCTGCTCGCCGACCTGATCACCGCCCGCGCCACCACCTCCCCCGACACCGCCTACCGCACCGGCCTCACCACAGCCTTCGCCACCGCCGCCACTTTGGCCGCACTCGGCGTGGTGCTCACGGTGGTTCTGCTGCGGACGAAGGGTGCGGTGCCGGGAGGCGCGCGGGTCAGCCATTCCAGAACCACGGCCGCGGTCGACGAAGCCCGCACCACGACGGCGAATACACCGAGCACCGGCACGGCCACAGCCGACGCAAACTAGCCTGGGCACGGGTGCCGTCGCGGCGGGGCGGGCTGTCGATGTAGCAAGTCTGTAGAAAATCCGTAGCAGTTCGGTCGAAGGGCCGCTAACCTGGTGGTATGTCCGCCCCCGCCGAATTGCCCGAGCCGCAGTCCGAGCTGCCCGAGATACCCCAGCGCCAGCTCCGGAACAACGTCAGCGGGGTGCTACGGGAGGTTCGGTCCGGCCACTCGTACACCATCACGGTCGACGGCGCCCCGGTCGCCGACCTCATCCCGCACCGCCGCACTCGTCGACGGACTGCGGTGCCACGGGACGAGGTGCTCGCGGCCTTCGTCGGACTTTCTCCCGCAGCGCACGACTGGGCAGCCGAATCGGCCGAGGTGGTGGACGACTCGATCTTCGACCCGTACGACCGTGCCCATCGGCTCGGACAGTTCGCGCCCGGCGAGAGCGAATGACATCCGTCCCGGAGCGCGGACTCGTCGACACCAATGTGCTCATACTCATCGACGCCTTGGCACCCGAGGAACTCCCCGTCGAGCTGGTGGTGAGCGCCCCGACGATGGCGGAACTCGCCTCCGGGCCGCACTATGCACGCGATCCCGCCGAACGAGCCCGACGGATCGAACGTCTCCAGAACGCCGAAGCCATCTTCGAGCCGCTGCCCTTCGATACGCGAGCGGCGCGCCGCTACGGCCACGTCATCGCAGCGGTCCTCGCTGCGGGGCGAAACCCCAAGCCGCGCAGGGTAGACCTCATGATCGCCGCGATCGCCTCGGTCCACCAGCTGCCGTTCTTCACCGTCAACCCAGCCGACTTCGAGGGTCTGAGCGGCCTGATCGACGTCCACTCGGTCACCCACCCCGACGAGCTTCGCCAGTAACTCAGGCGACGGTGGTTTGGAGGTGGGAGCCGGTGCGGCCGCGGATTACGTGGAGGCGGCTGGGGATGCGTTGGCGCATTTCGTCGACGTGGCTGACGATGCCGACGACGCGGCCGCCGGCGCGGAGTTCGTCGAGGACGCCCATGACGGCGTCGAGGGTGTCGGCGTCGAGGCCGCCGAAACCTTCGTCGATGAAGAGGGTGTCCAGGACGAGGCCGCCGGATTCGGCGGCGACTGTGTCGGCAAGGCCGAGGGCCAGCGACAGGGACGCCATGAATGTCTCGCCGCCGGACAGGGTTTTGGCGGGGCGGACGGCGCCGGTGTAGTCGTCGCGGATGTCGAGGCCGAGGCCGCCGCGCCTGCCGCGCGGACCTGCCTTGTCGGAGTGTACGAATTCGTAACGGCCACCGGACATTCGGCGCAACCGCACCGAACCGGCGAGGGCGACTTCTTCGAGGCGCGCGGCGAGCACGTAGGAGCGCAGCGACATGCGCCGGTTGTTCTCGCCGCGGCCCGCGACCACTTCCGCGAGCCCGGCCAGCTCTTCGTGAGTGCGCTGGAGGGGCGCGATCCGATCCACCTCGGTCCACAGCTGGCCGCCGAGTTCCTCCAGCAGTTGCACGCGGCGTCCGGCCTCGGCCTGTGCGGCGACGGCCGCGTTCAGCCTGGTCTGCGCGTCGGCGAGTGCGCGTTCCAGCTCGATGAAGTCGCCCGGTTCGGCGGTGGCCGCGGCCTGAATTTCGGGTTCGGCGAGAACCTTCTCCGCGTGGGCGCGGACCTCCTCGGCGGCGACGAGTTCCGCGTCGATCTCCTGCTGCCGCTGCGGTGTTCGCGAGGCGGCGGTGACGACGCGCGCGTAGGCGGTGAGCAGCGCGACGTCGTCGCGAGCTGGCGCGGAGTCGGTGACCTCGTCTGCCGAATCGGCACCACGGCCGCTGTCGTGCTGTTCACCCTCGGGAACGAATCCCGCTGCGCGCGCGAGACTTTCGACGCGATCCGCGACAAGCGTGACCTGCTCGCGTGCCGAGGCCGCCGCGGCGCGCGCGCCGCGCAGTTCGGTGGCGGCGGTGACGAGTTCGTTCAGGCGGGCGCGGCGGCGGTCGATGGTCTCGTCGGCGCCCGCGGCGGCGTGCAGGCGTTCGGTGAGTTCCGCGAGGCGGGCGACCGACGACGTGATGCGGGCGGCCACGGTGCTCGCCCCGGCTTCGGCCGCGCGCAGATCGTCGTGCAGGCGTGTTTCCTCGGCGCGTAGCCGGGCGAGTTCGGCGGTCGATCCGTCGGCCAGCGCCGCGAGTTCGGCGGCGTCTTCGTAGCGGTGGGTCGCCGAACGCAGCGCGGCGGCGAGCTCAACGCGGTCGGTGTCGCCGCCGCGGGCCGTCAGCGCCTCGATCTCGCGCTCCAACCCGGTGATTCGAGCGTGGACGCGGTCGCGGTTCTCCTCGGCGGTGCGCTCGGCTGCTACCGCCGCGTCCTCGGCTTCCTTGGATACCGCGCTCGGCGCGGGCTCGGCCGGGGCCGGATGGTCCGCCGCGCCGCACACCGCGCACGGCTCCCCGTCGACCAGCTGACCCGCCAGTTCCGCGGCCATGCCAGCCAGGCGGCGCTCGCGCAGATCGAGCACCCGCTCCTTGGCATCGTTGTGCACGGTGCGCGCGGTCTCGAACTCGATTCGTGCGCGATCCAGATCCGTTCTGCGACCGGCCAATTCGACAGCGGCGGTCGCGGCGGCCTGGAGGCGTTCGCATTCGGCGGTCAGCGACGGAAGCGTGGCGGCGGCCTCGGTCGCCTCGCGGACTCGGGCCTCGGCGGCGGCGATAGTCGCGGGCAGACGCTCGCGTCGACCGGTCAGGTCGGTCATCCGCTGGGTGAGCGCGGTGGATTCGGTTCGCAATTCATCGATTTCGCGCCGCAGCCGGTCGGCTGCCGATGCGTCGGCCCGCACCTCGTCGAGCGCGCCGATCTGGGCGCTCCAGCGGCGCACTACGGCGTCCAGATCCGCGTCGGATCTGATCGTCGAACGGGCATCGCCCGAATCCGCTTTCGCCTCAGCGTCTTCCGAACCAACCAGCTCGATACCGCCGAGATCGGCTGCAGCAGGCTCGCGCAGCGCGGACGCCAATCGCGCCGCGGCGGCGCTCGCCTCGTTGTCACGACGACGCGCGGTCATGACGGCCGCGCGTGCCTCGTCGATCGCCTCCGCTACCGGCTGGGCGCGACGGGCGGCTTCGAGTTCCGCGCGCAGGGCGGTACGACGCTCGGCGCTAGCCGCGTAATTGTCGAGATCGGCGCGCGCGGTTTCCATCCGGCGCCGCAGGTCCGCGAGCCGCCGCTGCTCGTCGGCGAACTTACGCAGCTCGGCCGAATCCTGCTGGCAGCGTTCGGCTTCCGCGGTCGCCTCCGCCAGATCGGTGCGGGCCGTTGCGAGCAGATCCTGCGACCATCCAACGGCCTCCAACGCGCCGACCGCCTCCGTCACGCTCAGGCCCGCCGCCCCGCGGATCTGCGCGGTCAGCCGTTCGATGCCCTGCCTACGTGACTCCAGTTCGGCCGCCGAGGCACGCCGCTTGTCGGCCAACCATTGCTCGGCCGTGCCGAAACGCTCTGTGTCGAAGAGCTTTTCGAGCAGTTTCTCGCGATCCTCGTTGTCGGCACGCAGGAAACGCGCGAAGTCGCCCTGGGGCAGCAACACCACCTGGAAGAACTGGTCGGCGCTCATACCGAGCAGACGGATGATCTCGTCGCCGATGTCGGGGATGCGGGAGAGGTTCTCGCCGCGCCCGTCCAACCAGGTCAGCGTGGCCTTGGGCGGATCGGTGCGCATGCCGGTGCCGCGCAGCTTGGGTCGCTCGAACTCGGGAATTCTGGTGAGCCGCAAGCGTCGTCCGCCCAGCGTCGCCTCGAGCACGACCTGCGGCGGCGTCTGTTCCGGCGCATGATCGGAATGCAGGCGCTTGCTTTCACCGCGCGCACCGGGCACCCGGCCGTAGAGTGCGAAGGCGATCGCGTCCAGCACGGTCGTCTTGCCCGCGCCGGTCTGCCCGTGCAGGAGGAAGAGCCCGTCCGCGCCGAGCGCGTCGAAGTCGACGACCGTGGTGTCGGCGAACGGGCCGAACGCGGTCATCTCCAACCGATGCAGCCTCATGCGGCGGCCTCGCGCCACACCCTCCGCACAACACCGCGCAATCCGCCCAGAGCACGCCCGCGCCGCTCGCTCAACGCGCGACTGCGGCATTCACGGAGAGCACTCAGTCGCCATTCATCCAGCGCAGGCGCGCGCCATTCATTCAGCGCGGCCGCACGCGATTCACCCGGTCCGGCCTTGCACCGACCACTCGCCACTGCCGCACGCCGTTCGTCGACCGCGGACAAGCCCTGCCAGCTCAGTGCGCCACCGCACCACTCGCTCAGCGCGCCACCGCGGCATTCACTCAGCGCAACCCCGCGCCGCTCGCTCGGCGCAACCCCACGCCACTCGCTCAGCGCGCCACTGCGGCATTCCGCGCCACCGCGGCATTCACTCAGCGCAACTTCGCGCCGCTCACTCAGCGCAACCCCGCGCCGCTCACTCAGCGCAACCCCGCGCCGCTCACTCAGCGCAACCCCGCGCCACTCACTGCGCGCGGCCGCACGCCATTCACCAACCGCCGACAACCGTCGTCCGCTCAGCGCGCTTCCGCGCGACCTGCTCACGGCGATCATGCGCTCAGCTCGCCGGAGAGCGGAAGCTGCGCGGGCGCCGCGGACACGCGCTCGGGCTCGGCTACGGCGGCGGCCAGCGCACGCTCGATCCACTGCATCTCCCCCGCGCTCGGCGCACCGCGTACGTCGGTGAGGAAGCTCTGCGCTACTTCGGTGTCGCGGCGGCCGTGCACCCGCTCACGGTAACGCAGCTCCGGATTGCCGTCGGGGCGCACCCATTCCACGTGCACGGCGTGCGGGAAGCGCTCGCGCAGTTTGCGTAGCGCGTCGATCGGACGGGCCTGGTCGACGAGGGTGGCGGACACGTAATGGTCGACGGCCGCGTCGTGCGCCGGGTCGGCGAGCAACTCCTCCAGCGTCCCGGTGAGGCGACTCAGACCGCGCACCATCGGCAGGTCGCGGCGCTGCACGGCGGACAGGCCGTCGGCATCCAGGTCGACAATCCACACGGCCTTGCGGTGCGAACTCTCGGCGAACGAGTACGGCAGCGGCGAGCCGGAGTAGCGCACCGACTCGGAGAGCGTCTGCGGCGAATGCAGGTGGCCGAGCGCCACGTAATCGATGTCGTCGAACTCTCCGAGCGGCACCGTCTCCACCCCGCCGACCGAGATGGAGCGTTCCGAACCGGTCGCCTCGCCGCCGACCACGAACGCGTGCGCGAGCACCACGGTGCGCGTGCCCGGCCGCGTCGCGATGTCGGCGCGAATCCGGCCCATCGCCGCCGCCAGGATCTCGGCGTGCGAACGAGCCTGCGGGACACCGAGTTCAGCGCGGGTGATCTCCGGCTCCAGATACGGGATGCCGTAGAAGGCCACGTCGCCGTGCTCGTCGGCCAGCAGGACCGGCCGATCGGAATCGGCGACGGTGGTGCGCAAGTGCAGCCCACCCGCCGCTGCGAAACTCGCGCCAGCGCCGAGCCGTGCGGGCGAATCGTGATTTCCCGAGGTCGCGACGATCAGCGCACCCGCGGCCCGGATCGCCTCGAAACCCCGGTTGCACACCGCGATCGCGTCGGCGCTCGGAATCGACCTGTCGTACACGTCGCCTGGGACGACCACCACGTCCACCGACTCGGCCGCCACGAGCTCCGCGATGGCGGCCAGCGAACGTGCCTGGTCGGCAAGCAGATCGACGCCGTGAAAGGTACGCCCGATGTGCCAATCCGAGGTGTGCAACATCCGCATGGCCCGAAACCGTAGAGCCACCCACCGACAGTGTCTAATTTGCCGCGCCTGCGGCGCGGCGTGTTCGCGGCCTCGTAAGACTCGCCCTCGAGGTGGCTGGGAATGCGTGTTCGTTCCGGCTGTTCGGTACCCGAGCCGCACCCGCCGCTGCCTGATTGCTCGGATGTCGGTGGCGTGCGGCACTATCTGCGCTATGACCGCACCGATGCTGTTCGCGCTGCTGCTGGTGTTCGCCGCTGGGGTCGGGGTTGGCTGGCTTGGCCACAGTGCGCGGGCCGGGCAGCGGGCGGCGGTCGCGGAGGCGAGACTGGCGGCCGCCGCCGACAACGAGCGTTTGCTGCGGCAGTCGCTGCAGGCCGCGAACGAGGATGCGGCGCGCAGGCATTCGAGCGCCGTCGGCGCCATGGTGGAACCGCTGCGCGAGGCGGTGGGCGCGCTGAACCAGCACATCCAGCAGGTCGAGCACCATCGCATCAACGCGTACTCGGGTCTGCGCGAACAGGTTGCCAACATGCAGCGCACCTCGCATCAGCTTTCCAGCCAGACCGGTCAGCTGGTCGCCGCGCTGCGTGCGCCGCAGGTGCGCGGGCGCTGGGGCGAGATCCAATTGGAGCGCGTGGTGGAACTCGCCGGGATGACCAAACACTGCGACTTCTCCACGCAAGTGAGCAGGGCGGTGCGCGGCGACGGCGGACCGGACCGCATCGGTTCGGTGCGGCCCGACCTGGTGGTGCACCTGGCCGGCGACCGGCACATCGTCGTCGACGCCAAGGTGCCGTTCACCGCCTACCTCGACGCGAGCACCGCCGAGGACCCCGACGTGCGCGCCGACCTGCTGGTGCGGCACGCCAAGCAGTTGCGCGCGCACGTCGACCAATTGGCCGACAAGGCGTACTGGGCGGCCTTCGATCCCGCGCCGGAGTTCGTCGTGCTGTTCGTGCCCGGCGACCCGTTCCTGGATGCCGCGCTGACCACGGACTCCGGGCTGCTGGAGTACGCGTTCGGCCGCAACGTGATCCTGGCCACTCCGACGACACTGATCGCGCTGCTGCGGACGGTGGCGTTCGGGTGGCGGCAGGAGGCGGTCTCCCGAGATATGGCAATGGTCCAGCAATTGGGCAGGGAGCTCTCGGCGCGCCTCGGCATGACCGGACGGCATTTGGACCGGCTGGGCAATCAACTCGGAAAGGCGGTGGACGCATTCAATTACGCGGTCGCCTCGGTCGAGTCGCGAGTCATGGTCACCGCGCGGAAACTGCACGAGCTCGAAATAGCCGAGCAGGAGGCTCCGGTGATCCAGCGGGTGGACAGCCGTCCGCGGGCCGTCGCCTTCGCCGAAGCCGACGATCCGGCCTAATCGACACAGCCGGACCAGGTCCGTCATCAGCCCGCGCATGGCCGGAGCGAAGGCCGAGGTAGGCCCGCCGAGTCGATCCGGTCGCGCCGGCAACGGCCCCGCCGTAACCCCACCGAACGGTACGGCGGTTAGTGTTCATAACGTGGCTGCTACCCAACGTGTGCGTTCCCGGGTGCCCGCGCCGCAACGTTCGGTCCTGCCCTCGGTGCCGGGAGTCCCGGCCTGGGCGGCTGTCCTGATCGCGGTCGCGTGCACGTTGCTGGGATTCCTGATCGATGCCAGCGGCGACAACGCCGAACTCACCGCCAGCTTCGCCACGCTGTATATCGTCGGCTGTGTCGCCGCGGTGCTCGCCGTGCGCTTCCGCGGGCTGTTCACCGCGATGGTGTTGCCGCCGCTGCTGCTCTTCCTCGCGGTCCCGCTGGCCTATCAGCAACTGACCGGCCGCATCTCGACCGGTCTCAAGGACATCCTGCTGAACCTGGCCATCCCGCTGGTGAACCGGTTCCCGACGATGATGCTCGCCACCGCGCTGGTGCTGGCCATCGGCGGCGCGCGCATCATGGTGGCCAGGCGCGAGTCGGCCGCCGAGCGCTCCAAGGAGGCGCGGCGCGGCTCGAGCTGGGGACGCAGCAGCGTCAAGCGCGACGAGGACGACGCGCCAGCGGAATCGGCGCGCCGCCGCCTGCGCCGACCGCAGCCGGAAGTGGACGAGGATCCGGTGACCGACAAGTACGAGCCGCCGCGTCCCGGCCGCCGTCCGTCGAAGACCGTTGCCGACGCCCCGCCCCGGGTCGGCGCGACCGGCCGCGGCCGACCCGCGGCGCGCGGCGCGCGACCCGCGCCGGTGCCCCGCACGGAGGGCGAACCGCCTCGCGGCGCCCGCGGACGCGCCGAGGTGCCGCCGCACCCGCAGCCGAATGTGCGCTATCGCGAACGCGATTCGAGCCGCACCCAGCGCCGCAAGCCCGAGAGTCTCTGACCCGCAGTCTGCGGCGTCCGACGCCGAACAGCGCGCCCCAGGGAAGATCGGTGTCGGCCGACAGCCGCCCCACCTGCGCAGCATCGAGTAGCGCAGCGCCGCCGAACGAGCAGCCTCGATCGACAGCAGCGCCACAGCGGCCACACGAGCGTCGCGCCGCCGGGAAAATCAGCGACGGTCGACGGCAGCACCGACGCAGGGACCGCGTCGACTAGCGCAGCGCCACCAAGAAGGCGTGGTCGGCCGACAGCAACGCCTACCCGGCCACATCGAGCAGCTCAGCGCCGCCCAGAATCGGCCTCGGTCGACAGCAGCGCCGAAACAGCGCGCAGCGCAAGCTCCGCCGAGAGATCAGCCCCGACCGGTGCGCAGCGGCGCAGCTCAGTTCCTGGCGGTCCGCAGTTCCCTCGGCAGCGCGAAGACCAGCGTCTCGTTGGCGGTGGTCACCGGCTGGACGTCGGCGTAGCCGTGCTCGGCGAGCATGTCGAGCACGCCGCGCACCAGGATCTCTGGCACCGACGCGCCGGAGGTGATGCCGATCGTGCGCACGCCCTGCAGCCAGGCCGGGTCAACCTCGCGGGCGAAGTCGACCAGGTACGCGGCACGCGCGCCCGCGCCGAGCGCGACCTCGACCAGCCGCACCGAGTTCGAGGAGTTGCGCGAGCCGACCACGATGACCAAATCGCATTCCGGCGCCATCGCCTTCACCGCGACCTGACGGTTCTGGGTGGCGTAGCAGATGTCGTCGCTGGGCGGGTCCTGGAGCGCGGGGAAACGCTCGCGCAGCCGCTGCACCGTCTCCATCGTCTCGTCGACGCTGAGCGTGGTCTGCGACAGCCAGATCACCTTGTTCTCGTCGCGCACGGTGACCCGGTCGACCGCGTCCGGTCCGTCGACGAGTTGCACGTGCTCGGGGGCCTCGCCCGCGGTGCCCTCGACTTCCTCGTGGCCCTCGTGGCCGATCAGCAGGATGTCGAAATCGTCGCGCGCGAAGCGCTTGGCCTCCTGGTGCACCTTGGTGACCAGCGGGCAGGTGGCGTCGATGGTGTGCAGGTCGCGCGCCGCGGCCGCCTCGTGCACCGCGGGGGAGACGCCGTGCGCGGAGAAGACGACGACCGCGCCGTGCGGCACCTCGTCGGTCTCGTCGACGAAGACGACGCCGCGATCCCGCAACGTCTCCACCACGTGCCTGTTGTGCACGATCTCCTTGCGCACGTAGATCGGCGCGCCGTGCTTCTCCAGCGCCTTCTCCACCGTTTCCACCGCGCGGTCGACGCCCGCGCAGTATCCGCGCGGCTCGGCTAGCAGCACGCGCTTACTACCGTCGGCATCGGCTGATCCGGCACCCGCCGAGCGGGCGATTCCGACGTTCAAAGGGATGGCCGAAGACATGGTCCCCAGGATACGTGCACCCGCAGACCTTCGAATGGCCGCATCGGCCGGGTCGTCGATGTGATCCAGGCCCTGGACAATAGTGTCTGTGACACTAGTTCTTTGCAGATCATGGCGTATCGGGCAGGCTATGAGCATGTTTCGACCACCGTTTCTGGCCCGGGTCGCAGCCGGGGCCGCCGTGTACGCCCTCGAAGAAACCCGCCGGTTACCAACGGCCGCGATGAATTTCCCGATCACCGCGATCAGCCAGATGTTGCAGACCACCATGCACGTCCAGCAGTTCGTGACCAGCCTCGCACTCAAGGGCGACGCGGTGTTCGAGCGGCTGTCCAACAGCCCGGTGGAGCAGCCGGAGTGGGCGACCTTCGACGAGGACCTCGGCGACGAGCAAACCTCGGGCGACGATTTCGCCACCGCGGGCCGTACCAGCCGCTTCGACCTCTACACCGCCGAGGATTCGAGCGCGGGCTCCACCAACGGGCACGTCGCCACGGTGCAGACCATCACTGTGCCGGAGATCACCGAGCCCGAGCCCGTCGCGGAACCGGCTTCCGACGAGGCGGCGTCCGTCGACGACGAGCCCGCCGAGATCGCCGAGCCCGAGGTCGCGACCCGCTACGACTACGCCAACATGACCCTCGCCCAGCTCCGCGCCCGCCTGCGCATGCTGACCGTCGAGGACCTCACCGCGCTGCTGGACTACGAGCAGCGGACCCTCGCGCGCGCCCCGTTCGTGACCATGCTGACGAACCGGATCGCCACCGTCCGGGCCCAGTGATCGCACCCGCGACGACCTCGCCGGTGGTTGGCCGGGCTCGGTCCGGCCAACCCCGCCGCGTATACCTGTCCGTATGACACAGAGCGGTCCCCAGCCGTCCGCCGAGGCAGGCGCGGCCCCCGCCAACTCCGCCGAACACCCGTGGCCGGTGCGCTCCGTGGCCGTGAAGGTCATGCAGTGGATCGACCGCCTCGGCTCCATCTGGGTGGAGGGGCAGATCACCCAGATCAACGCGCGCCCTGGCGCACGCACCGCGTTCCTGGTGCTGCGTGACCCGTCGGCCGACATGTCGTTGCAGGTGACCTGCGACCCCGATCTCTTGCGCCGCTCCCCGATCCCGCTGCAAGAAGGCAGCCGGGTGGTGGTCTACGGCAAACTCACCTACTTCACCGGCCGCGGGACGCTGTCGTTGCGGGTCATCGAGATTCGCCCCGTCGGCGTCGGCGAGCTGCTCGCCCGCATCGAGCGGCTCAAGGCGCTGCTCGCCGCGGAAGGTCTTTTCGATCCCCGGCTCAAGCGGCCGCTCCCGTTCCTGCCCGGCACCGTCGGCCTGATCACCGGCCGTGCGAGCGCCGCCGAGCGCGACGTGCTCACCGTCGCCAAGAATCGTTGGCCCGCAGTGCGTTTCGAAGTGCGCAACACCGCGGTGCAGGGCCCGACTGCGGTGCCGCAGATCCTGGACGCGCTGGCCGAACTCGACCGCGACCCGGCCGTCGAGGTCATCGTGCTCACCCGCGGCGGCGGCAGTGTCGAGGACCTGCTGCCCTTCTCCGACGAGGCGCTGTGCCGCGCCATCGTGGCGGCGACGACGCCGATCGTCAGCGCCATCGGCCACGAACCCGACAACCCGCTCGCCGACTACGTCGCCGACCTGCGCGCCGCGACGCCGACCGACGCCGCCAAGCGCGTCGTGCCCGATGCCGCCGCCGAGCTGGCCTGCGTGCGCGAGCTGCGCGCCCGTTCGGCCGCCGCACTGCGCGGCTGGGTGGACCGCGAGACCCGGGCGCTTGCCCAGCTCCGTTCCCGCCCGGTGCTCGCCGATCCGCTGCGCGAGGTCGACCGGCGCGCCGAGGAGATCGAACGGCTGCGCGTTTCCGCGCGGCGCTGCGCCGAGCACACGGTTCGAACCGAAGCCACCGCGACGCGACACCTGCGCGAAAAGCTCACGGCGGTGGGCCCGGCCGCGACGTTGTCCCGCGGTTACGCTGTCGTGCAGCGCGTGACCGGTTCGGAACGGCACGTCGTCCGCAGCATCGAGGACGCGCCCGCTGGCAGCCAGTTGCGCATCCGGGTCGCCGATGGCGCCGTGACCGCGGCGGCCCTCGGCACCAAGGCGCTCGGCGCTCGCAAGCCGAACGCCCGCGATTCCGGCGCCCGCCGGGACGACGAACGCACAGGAGGGAACTGACCTTGGCCGACGCCGGCAAGGACGAGCTGGCCGAGATCGCGGACTTCGGCTACGAACGCGCCCGCGACGAACTGGTGAACGTCGTCAAGATGCTCGAGCAGGGCGGCATGGACCTCGACGATTCGCTCGCCCTGTGGGAGCGCGGCGAAGCACTGGCCAACCGCTGCGAGGAACACCTGGCCGGTGCGCGCAAACGGGTCGAGGACGCCCTCGCCCGCGGCGCGACCGACGAGGACTGACCGACGAGCCGTGGGGCGTGCGCCGATTCTTCGCCCGCGACCCGAGCGGAAAGGTCGTCAACGTCGTCGCCCACGTGGACCGCGACGACTGATCGACGCGCGTCGACGAGCGCGGTCGCACGACCAGCCCGCGCCGGGGCGAACCGATCGTGTGCCGCGACCCGACGACGCGGCAGGGCGGCCGCTAGCCGCCCGCGAAGGCCGTCGCCTCGAACCGGATGACGCCATCGGCCGAACCCGTCTTGCGGAATCCGGCCTTCTCCAGAACTCGCACCGATCCCGGGTTCGAGGTCTCCACGTCCGCGTACACCTTGTGCACACCGGGGGCGTCCAGCGCGTACTCGGTCAGCGCTCTGGTCGCCTCACTCGCGTACCCGCGCCCACACCGAGACGGGACCGTGCCGTAGCCGATCTCGAGTCCATCCGCGCCCGGCGGCCAGAACAGCCCGATTGAGCCGACCACGAGACCGGTCTCGCGCTCGACGATCAATCGGTGGCCGTACTCGCCGTACCACTGCGGATGGTCGGCGAACAGCCCGGCGATCACCCGATCGCCGTCGGCGGGGAAGTCCTCGGCCCAGTGCGCGAGGCGGTGTCCGGCCAGCACGGCGGACACGTCGTCGGGGGTCCAGCGGCGCAGAATCAGGCGCTCGGTGCTCAGCTCGCCGGTGGAGATGTGGGAAGACACGTGACACTCCTGGTCATCGAAAGGACCGGTCCGCGTCTCGAATTCAGCGGACCGGATGGAAGGCATGCGAAATACGGCTGTTGACAGCCATATTCATCGACCTCCGCACCCTCGAATCCGCGTATCTCGCGTCACGCCAACCCTAATCGGGAACCGAACGGGTGGCAATCGAGCTCAGCGGGCGATCGGCTGGGCGGTGGTCACCGCCTGGGCCAGCGTCGTGAACGCTGCCTCGTTCCCCGCGCCCTTGATCAGCACCCGGACGCCGCCGAAGTCGGCGATCCACGCCGTCTCCTCGGTCGGCTCGGCGTAGACGATCCACTTCTTGTCGCCGATCTGCTGAGCCCCGCTGGCGTAGCGCGAGCCGAGCACGAAGCGGGCGAGCGACTCCTCGGTGGCGCTGCTCTGGGTCAGCTGCATGTAGGTGCCCTGGGCGGTGATGTAGCCGACGGTGCTGACCGGACCGCCGCCCTGGCCGGTGACGGTGTCGCGGCTGCCGGAGTTGGGGGTCCAGTCGGCGGGCACGCTCGGGTTGCGGATCGGGAACGCCAGCGTGCGAGCGTCGGTCTCGAGCGCCGCCTTCACGTCGAAGTGCGGGATCTGACCTGGTGTCGGCCCCTTGGCGGCGAAGCTGCACTGGCTGGCCAGCGCGGCGAAGACCACGGCGATCAGCACCAGCGGGATCAGCGAGAAGAACAGATCCTTGTAGTCGTGCAGGATGCGTGGCTTTTGGTAGGACACGCTCCCAGTATCCACTCGGCGGGCGGGTGCGCGGCCAGGCACCCCCGTCGCCTGGAACAGGGGTGCACGGATGCCCAACCCCGGAATGAGACAATCGTCCCGTACGTACGACCCGAGGGAGGCACCCCGCCATGACGGCATCTTCGCCCGCACCCAGCCGCCGCGAGGCGCCGGACCGAAACCTTGCACTCGAACTGGTCCGGGTGACCGAGGCGGGCGCGATGGCCGCGGGGCGGTGGGTCGGCCGCGGTGACAAGGAGGGTGGCGACGGCGCCGCCGTCGACGCGATGCGGCAGCTGGTCAGCTCGGTTTCGATGCGCGGCATCGTGGTGATCGGCGAGGGCGAGAAGGACGAGGCGCCCATGCTGTACAACGGCGAGGAGGTCGGCGACGGCACCGGTCCTGACGTCGACTTCGCCGTCGACCCGATCGACGGCACCACGCTGATGTCGAAGGGCTCCCCCGGCGCGATCTCGGTGCTCGCGGTCGCCGAGCGCGGCGCGATGTTCGATCCGTCCGCGGTGTTCTACATGCACAAGATCGCGGTCGGCCCCGAGGCCGCCGACGTGATCGATATCTCGGCCCCGATCGGCGAGAACATCCGCCGGGTCGCCAAGGCGAAGAAGTCCGCGGTGTCCGACCTGACCGTCTGCATCCTGGACCGGCCCCGGCACGCCGAGCTCATCCAGCACGTCCGCGACGCGGGCGCCCGCATCCGCATGATCTCCGACGGCGACGTCGCCGGTGCGATCGCGGCGGCCCGCCCCGATTCCGGCACCGACATCCTGGTCGGCATCGGCGGCACCCCGGAGGGCATCATCGCCGCGGCGGCCATGCGCTGTATGGGCGGCGCGCTGCAGGGCATGCTGTCGCCGAAGGACGACGAGGAGCGCCAGAAGGCCATCGACGCGGGCCACGACCTGGACCGGGTGCTCACCACCGAGGACCTGGTGTCCGGCGACAACGTCTTCTTCTGCGCCACGGGCGTCACCGACGGCGACCTACTACGCGGCGTCCGCTACTACGGTGGCGGCGCCTCCACCCAGTCGATCGTCATGCGCTCCAAGTCGGGCACCGTCCGCATGATCGACGCCTACCACCGCCTGACCAAGCTGCGCGAGTACTCCTCGGTCGACTTCCACGGCGACGAGCACGCGGTCCCGCCGATGCCCTGATCGGCTTCGACCTCGCGGCCGCGTTCGGTGTTCCCGGACGCGGCCGCAGTCGTTCACAAGGGGGAAGATGCTGGGGTGGGGAACGAATCCGGCCGCGAGACCCGGCCTGGCACAACTGAACTCGTCGACGCGATGACCGAGATCGCCACCCGCGCCGGTGCGTCGCGCACGGTTCCCGGAACACCGAACGCGACCGACGCGCAGGTGCTGGTCGAACGCGCCGACGTGCTGGTGCTTCGGGTCGGCGCGGTCGTCGTCAAGGCCCATCCGGTGGACACCGATGCGACGGCGTTGCCTTCCCGCCTTCGGCTGGCGAGCACGTCGCGGGGGATTCTGCTGCCGCCGTTGCCGATCGGCGACGCGCTGCACACCTACGCGGCGGGTCGCACGATCACCGCGTGGCCGTACGGCGAACCAGTCGACCCTGACGATCCCGACGCCGCGCCGTGGGAAGCCGCCGCGACGCTGCTGACCCGGCTGCACGCGCTGCCGGGACGCGGTCTGCCGGAAGCGGGCGGACCGTCCCGTGTCCATCGGGCGATGCGTCGGCTGCGCGAGGCCGCGGTGCCGGACCGAGCGGCCGAGACGATCGTGTGCCAAGCATTCGCTGCGCTGCCAGAATCGTTCGCAGCACGCCCCGGGCTCCCCGAAGCGGCCGCGCGCCGCACGCTCGTGCACGGCGATTTCCACCTCGGCCAACTCGTCCGCGTCGGTCGAGCGGACGCCGACCGCTGGCGGCTCATCGACATCGACGACCTCGGCTCCGGCGATCCGGCGTGGGATCTGGCCCGCCCGGCCGCCCTCTTCGCCGCGGGCATTCTCGAGCCGGTGACCTGGCTCCGCTTTCTCGACGCCTATCGCGCGGCGGGCGGTGTCGCGGTGCCGAGGGAGGGGGACGAGTGGACCGCGCTCGATACTCCGGCCCGCGCTGTCGCCGTCCAAGCGGCCGCGCTGGCACTGGTCGCCGCCGCACGCGAGAAACGCGAACTCGATGATCTGGACACGGCTTTGGTGGACGCGTGCCGACGGATAGCCACCGCATCCGTCATATCGTGATGCCCGCATACGTGCCGGAAATCGACTAGCGTGGCGGAAATGCAGTGTCCGAAATGTCGTGGATTGATGCAGACGTACAACCGCAGCGGTGTGCACATCGAGCAGTGCGGTAACTGCCGGGGGATCTTCCTGGACTACGGCGAGCTGGAGAACCTCACCCGGCTCGAGTCCGGCTACGCGGCGCCGCCGCCACCGGCCGCCCCCGCGCCCACGTGGGGTGCGCCAGCCCCGCACTACGGGCACGGCCACCACCACAAGCACCGCTCGTTCGGCAAGGTCCTGTTCTCCTCCTGAGTCCCGGCGTCACCGGTCCGGTATTCCGCCGGACCGGTGTGGGATTCCGCTCAGGCGTGGCTGCCCCACGCGGACCTCGTGCGGCATAGGGTCGAAATCATGACCGAGGAGACGCAGTACCGCATCGAGCACGACACCATGGGCGAGGTACGGGTCCCGGCGCACGCGCTGTGGCGCGCGCAGACCCAGCGGGCCGTGGAGAACTTCCCGATCAGCGGACGCGGCTTGGAGCGCGCGCAGATCCGCGCGCTCGGACTGCTCAAGGCCGCGTGCGCCGAGGTGAACAAGGATCTCGGCCTGCTCGACGCCGTCAAGGCGGACGCCATCATCGCCGCCGCGAACGAGATCGCCGCGGGCGAGCACGACGACCAGTTCCCGATCGATGTCTTCCAGACCGGCTCGGGCACCAGCTCCAACATGAACGCCAACGAGGTGATCGCCTCGATCGCCAAGGCCAAGGGCGTCGACGTGCACCCCAACGACGACGTGAACATGTCCCAGTCGTCCAACGACACCTTCCCCACCGCCACGCACGTCGCGGCGACCGAGGGCGTCATCAAGGATCTGGTCCCGGCGCTCGAGCACCTGCGGCTCGCGCTGCTGGACAAGTCCGAGGAATGGCGCACCGTGGTCAAGTCGGGCCGCACCCACCTGATGGATGCCGTCCCGGTGACCCTCGGCCAGGAGTTCGGCGGCTACACCCGCCAGGTCGCGGCGGGCATCGACCGGTTGATGGTGACGCTGCCGCGCCTCGGCGAGCTGCCGATCGGTGGCACCGCGGTGGGCACCGGCCTCAACGCGCCCGCCGGGTTCGGTGCGAAAGTCGTTGCGGAACTGGTGAAGTCGACCGATATCGACGCGTTCACCGAGGCGATCGACCACTTCGAGGCGCAGGCGGCGCGCGACGGTCTCGTCGAGCTGTCCGGCGCGCTGCGCACCGTCGCGGTGAGTCTCACCAAGATCGCCAACGACATCCGCTGGATGGGTTCCGGTCCGCTCACCGGTCTGGCCGAACTCCAGCTGCCGGACCTGCAGCCGGGCAGCTCGATCATGCCCGGCAAGGTGAATCCGGTGCTGCCCGAGGCGGTCACGCAGGTGGCGGCGCAGGTCATCGGCAACGACGCCGCGGTCGCCTTCTCCGGCGCGAACGGTGCCTTCGAGCTGAACGTCTACATTCCGGTGATGGCGCGCAACGTGCTCGAGTCGATCCGCCTGCTGGCCAACGTGTCCCGGCTCTTCGCCGACAAGTGCGTGCGCGGGCTGGTCGCCGACGTGGAGCGGCTGCGCACGCTGGCCGAGTCCTCTCCGTCCATCGTCACCCCGCTGAACTCGGCGATCGGCTACGAGGAGGCGGCGGCGGTGGCCAAGGAGGCGCTGAAGGAGAAGAAGACGATCCGGCAGACGGTGATCGATCGCGGCCTGCTCGGCGACCGCCTCACCGAGGCCGAGCTGGATCGCCGCCTCGACGTGCTGTCGATGGCGAAGGTGAAGGACACGAAGTAACGCACGAGGGCGCCGGGGAGGTGAATCCGCCCGGCGCCCTTCGTCGTTCGGTAGCGCGGCGCCGCAGATCAGGCGGGCGAGAACACGCGCAGGTGCTCCAGCTCCGCGCGTGCCGCCTCGCCCTCGGAACCGAGGTCGGCCCGGTCGAAGACGTTCCAGCGGCGCAGCAGCGGCGCGAAGACCAGCTCGCCTTCCTTGGCGCGGTCGTAGATGCCCGCCTCGGCCAGCACCTCGTCGCTGCTGCGGCCGTCCGGCAGCGCCACGCTCGGCACCTCGAAACCGGCGACCCGGTCGGCGATGGCGCGCATGGTCTGGTCGGGCGCGATCGCAAACGCCGCGGCGACCAGATCGGCGAAGAACACCGACTGCAGCTCGTCGTCAGCCGCGATGCGCTCGGCGATGGCGGTGACCATCGGGTTCTCGTTCAGCGCCGCGGTGTTGCGGTGCCGGATGGCCGACGCCGCCTCCTCGAACGCGGCGTTGGCGAGCACGTCGAGCAGGTGCAGGGCGGGACGGCGGAAGCCGGCCGTCATGTGGGCCATCCGCTGACGTTCCAGGTCGACCGGATCCACCGACCTGGTGACCATCAGGTAGTTGCGGATCAGGATCTCGTGCCGGTTCTCCTCGGCGGTCCAGCGGCCGACCCAGCGCCACCACGGACCGGTGCGCAGGTACTTGCCGATCTCGCGGTGGTAGGAGGGCAGGTTGTCCGCGATGAGCACGCTCACGGTCAGCGCCAGCTTGGCGATCTCGCCGAGCTCGGACTGTTCCGGGGTCCAGTCCTCACCGCCGAGGAAGGCGAAGTTGCGGCCGTCGTCCCACGGCACGTAATCGTGCGGCTGCCACCCGTCGGCGACGGCGATGTGGCGTCGCAGATTCGATTCCACCTCATCCGCGAGCGCTTCGAGCAGTTCGCGGTCGGTCAAGAGATTTTGCACGCTCACAACCTAGCTGTTCGGCCCGCGGCGCGGGACTCTACCGATGGGAATCGCCGACGACGCCCGAGAAGCGCCGGTGCGCTGTCTCGGGCGTCGCGGGGGTTCGACTACTTCATGGTGACGGTGATCTGCCCGTTCACCCAGGTGATGGTGCCGCCGCTGAACTCGCTCTTCTTGCCGCCGGGGATGTCGGTCTCGTCGCTGACCGGGTAGCCGAGCTCGCCCGCCGCGCCGCCGTTCTCCTCCCACGCCTTGCGGATCTCGCCCCAGACGATGTGCGGCTCGCCGTCCTCTGGCTCGTAGATCGTGCCGCCGACGAAGTCCTGGTACTTGCCATTGTTCGGGGCGTTCTCCTGGGCCTCGATCGGGGCGCCCAGCGGGCCCTCCGGGCCGCCCGCCTCCATGTACTTGTCGTAGATGTCGCCGGAGACGGTCACCTCTTCGCCGCCGCCCTGGGCTGGGATCCTGGTCTCGTCCGCGGCATCCGGGGTCTGATCCGCGGTGTCGCGATCGTCGGTGTCGGGATTGTCGGTGCCGTGCGCCTCGGTGTGTGTGGTCGCCATCGGGGCGGTCGTCATGCCGAGGGTCGGGGTGGTGAGGACGCTGTCCGATTCGTTCGAGTCGTCGCCACCGCATCCCGCGATGAGCAGCGCGGCGGCCGCCAGCGCCACCGTGAATCCAGCCGTGCGTCGAGCGTGGTGCATATGTCGTCCCCTCTCGAGTGTGGCTCCGACGGCGCCCTGACACCGGCACCGCGCGTAGCCTAGGCCGATGTTCGGCAACGGCCCGGCGAATCGACTACGACGCGCCGGGCCGTTGCCCAACTGGTAACTCGGCGGATATTACCCACTCGATGTGAGGTGAAACACACCCTGAGCGTTAGCTCGAGTGCACCTCGAGCTCAGCTCTAGGAGTTCGGTCCGTACTCCTCGAGCATCTCGGTGACCAGCGCCGCGATCGGCGAGCGCTCGCTGCGGGTCAGCGTGATGTGCGCGAAAAGCGGGTGTCCCTTGAGCTTTTCGATCACCGCCGCCACGCCGTCGTGTCTGCCGACGCGCAGGTTGTCGCGCTGGGCGACGTCGTGGGTGAGCACGACGCGCGAGCCGGTGCCCAGCCTGCTGAGCACCGTGAGCAGCACGTTGCGTTCCAGCGACTGCGCCTCGTCCACGATCACGAAGGAGTCGTGCAGCGAGCGACCGCGAATGTGGGTGAGCGGCAGCACCTCCAGCATGTCGCGGCTGAGCACCTCCTCCATCACCTCCGGCGAGGCGAGTCCGTCGAGGGTGTCGAAGACGGCCTGCGCCCACGGCCCCATCTTCTCGCTCTCGCTGCCGGGCAGGTAGCCGAGATCCTGGCCGCCGACCGCGTAGAGCGGGCGGAACACCACGACCTTGCGCTGGGTGCGCCGTTCCAGCACGGCCTCCAGCCCCGCCGTCAGCGCCAGCGCCGACTTGCCGGTGCCCGCCTTGCCGCCGAGCGAGACGATGCCGACGCTCTCGTCCAGCAGCAGGTCCAACGCGATGCGCTGTTCGGCAGAACGCCCGTGCAGACCGAACGCCTCGCGCTCGCGCACCAACTGCACGCGCTTGTCCGGCGTCACCCGGCCCAGCGCGCTCGAGCTGGTGCCGAGCAGCCGGATTCCGGTGTGGCAGGGCAGTTCCCGCGCCTGGTCCAGGTCGATCACGGACTCGGCGTAGAGCTGGTCGATCTGGGAGGACGCGACATCGATCTCGACCATCCCGGACCAGCCGGAGGTCACCACGTCCTGCGCGTGGTACTCGTCGGCGTGCAGACCCACCGCGCTCGCCTTGACGCGCAGCGGAATGTCCTTGGACACCATGACGACCTCGCGACCTTCGGCCGCGAGATTCAAGGCGCAGGCCAGGATCCGGGAATCGTTGCTTTCCGTACGGAAGCCCACCGGCAGAACCGTGGGGTCGGTGTGATTGAGTTCCACCTGCAGCGTTCCGCCCTCGGTGCCGATCGGCACCTGCTCGTCCAGCCTGCCGTGCTGCAGGCGGAGGTCGTCCAGGTTGCGCAGGGCTTCCCTGGCGAACCAGCCCAGTTCGTGGTGGTGCCGCTTGGCCTCGAGTTCGCTGATGACGACCAGCGGGAGGACGACATCGTGCTCGCCGAACCTGGTGAACGCCCAGGGATCGGAGAGCAGGACCGAGGTGTCGATGACGAAGGTCTTGGCACCGGGAGTGTGGGAGAGCGAGGGGCGGGCCCCCTTGGTGTCCGAAGAGACAGCGGCGCGCTTTCCTGTGCCAGCAGAACGGGAGTGCGCCGAGGGGGCGGAAACGGAGCGTGCAGCAGTCACGGTGGGCTCCTTTTGTGTCCACACGGCACCCGCGTGGACGATCTCGCTGGACCGGTCCGTCCTTCTGGATCCGACTTGCGTCAGATGCCACGAGGGCCGGGTGCCGGCCCCCTCGTACTGAGTAGCTCAGTCACGGTCAGGACCTCCCGTACGAACCACACCGACGCGGTCCGCATCTCCGAAGTTACCGCCGACTGCCCGGTCCGCGCTCGGGGAAGGTGAGGCGTGTCGGTGAAGATCCCGTTAACGCGCGGCTCGGCGGGGTCGCCGAAGTGGTTGTCGCCGCAGCTCACCGGGACAGTTAGGCGTACCTCCGCCTTCGCTCCGGCCGTGCGCGGCTATCGACGGACTCCGTCCGGCAGTGACGACTAGAGTCGAATCATGGCCGGTAACGAGGAACTCGAGAACCTGTCGTCCAAGGAGCTGCACGACCGGGCGGTGCGGCTGGCCGTGCGCCGCGGGGACATCAAATACCTGTGGCAGCTGCTCACCCGCATTCCCGCCGCCGAGGCAGCCGCGGGGAACGTCGGCGAGAGCGAGGCGGACATCAAGTTCGTGCTGCCGTTGATCGACGACTACATCCACGCGGGCGACGGCGCGGTGGCCGAGCAGCTACGGCCGTTCTACCTGGACTACCTGGTCGCGCATTCGTGACAGGGCCGGCCGTGGCAACGCGGCCGCGACTGTCCGGCGATCGCGCCGAAAGGCGGTGCGCGCCGGGCGAATCGGCGAACGGGTGGAGTGCGTCGGCAAACCGACACTGGGCCGAAGCCGCGCGGCGAACCGGTGCGACCGGGCCGGTCGGTGACGGCGGGCGGTGGTTTGCGACGGCGGGCGGCCGGAGTTCAGCGGTGAGCCTGCGGCCTGGGGTCGCTGGCGGGCGCCGACCGGGATTCAGCGGGCGGCGACCGAGATTCAGCAGCGGGCGGGATTCGGCGGCGGGTAGCGAGCGGAGTGCGGCGGCGGGCGGTGGGCGGATTCAGCGGCGGGCGAAGGCCGCGCGGAAGAGGCCGACGGCGGCGCCGCGGATGAAGTTCTCCCAGCTGAAGTGGTCGTGCCACAGCACGATTCGGCCGTCGCGCAGTTCGAAGGTGCCGGTCACCCAGAACCCGATCTCCACCGGACCGAACCGCAGGTAGTCGGTGCGATCGGTGAGCACGATGTCGCCGTTGCCCGCGATGTGGTGCATATCGACGCGGAAGCCGAACATCGGACGATCGAGCCCGCGCAACACGCCGCCGACGCGCCGGATGCCGCGCACGTCCGGTAGCGAGGTGTTCTTCCAGACGATGTCGGGATCGAGCAGTTCCAGCGCCTCGCCGACCGCACGGAGCTCCAGGGCGGCGAAGAATTCCCGCACCGTGGTGATCGCGTCCTGCTGCAGTTGGAGTTCGTCGGACATGGTTCGACTTTAAGCCGCTTGGCCGCCCTATGTGGTGTTGTTTTCGGCGGCCCGGCGGGCGATCAGGACGGCGAGGCCGTCGAGGACCCGCTCGATGCCGAAGTTCAGCGCGTCGCCGGGGTCGTCGGCGTAGGGCGGGTTCGCCGATCGGGCGGCCTCCTCCGCGAAGGCCGCCCTGACCGCGGGATAGCGATCGGCCGCGGCGGCCATCGTCTCGGTGAACTGCCGCAGCACCTGCTCGGCCGTGTCGGTCTTGCCCGCCGCACCGACCTGCTGGGCGAGGCTGCGCACGTGGCCGTTGAGCAGGACCACCGTGTCCAGCCGCTCGGGTCCGGACAGCCCCGTGCCGTCCATCGCGACCACCGCGGCCTCCAGCCAGCCCATCTCGTTGGGCCCGATCGGGCGCGCTCCGACGGCGAGCTCGAGCGTCCACGGGTGCGCGCGGTAGCGGTCGAAGATGGCCAGCGCCCAGCCGCGCAGAGCTTCCCGCCAGGTCGGTTCGCGCGGCGGTTCGGGCGGCTCGCCCATGGCCGTGTCCAGCATCAGCGCGATGAGCTGTTCCTTGCCCGGCACGTAGCGGTACAGCGACATCTTCGTGTAGCCGAGCCGTTCGGCAAGCCGCTGCATGGACAGGTTGACCAGGCCATCGGCGTCGGCGAGCGCGATCGCTTCCGCGACGATCCCGGCCAGCGTCAGCGAGGGCTTCGGTCCGCGCCGCGGCGGCTGCCTGGTGCCCCACAGCAGTTCCACGGTGGTGGGTGACGACATCGGCGAATCCTCCAGGACGAATGGGTTGACCCGGAACTGTGTCTACCATACGCTGATTTGCGTCTGCCGGAAACAGAATATGGCGGACGCAATTGCTAATTCGGGAGAAACCATGCGCCACCATTCCGTTCTCGTGTCCGGCGCCGGTATCGCGGGCCCCGCCCTCGCGTTCTGGCTGCACAGGTACGGGTTCGAGGTCACCGTCGTCGAACGCGCCGCGGCGCCGCGCCCCGGCGGGCAGGCCGTCGATTTCAAAGGCCGCACGCACCGCGCCGTGTTGGAGCGCATGGGTGTGTGGGAGGAAATCTGGGAGCACCGCACCGGGGCGTCGGACGTGGTGTTCGTCGACGAACGCGGCTCGCGGCTCGCGCTCATGTCCGGCGACTTCACCGGCGGCGACGTGGAGATCCTGCGCGGGGACCTCGCCGAGATCCTCTACCGCCACACGGCCGACGACTGCGAGTACGTGTTCGGGGACTCGATCACCGGGCTCACCGAGACCGCCGAGGGCGTGCACGTCACCTTCGAGCGCGGAACGGAGCGCACCTTCGATCTCGTCGTCGGCGCCGACGGAATCCATTCCAGGGTCCGGCATTTGGCGTTCGGACCGGAGCGCCAGTTCGTGCGGCACCTCGGACACTACTACTGCGTCGCAGGGGCGAGCCCGTGGAGCGACTCGTCGACGCCGCGCGAGCGGGCCGTCGCCTACGGTCACAACGCGCCGGGACGGCTCGCGATCAGCGGTGGCTCGAAGGCCCAACAGCTGTACCTGTTCGCGGCGCCGGAACTGGCGTACGCGCGGGACGACCTGGACGCGCAGCGGCGCATCGTCGCCGAGCACTACGCGGGGCTCGGCTGGGAGGTGCCGCGGATGCTCGCCGAACTCGCCGAGTTCGACGACGTCTACCTCGATTCGATGGGGCAGGTGCGGATGGACCGCTACACCGCGGGCCGTGTCGCGCTCGTGGGCGATTCGGCGTACGGAAACACTTTGGGCGGCTTCGGAACCGGGCTCGCTGTGGTGGGCGCGTACGTGCTCGCCGGGGAACTGGCGCTCGCGGATGGCGACCACACCGTCGCGTTCGCCCGCTACGACGAGATCATGCGCCGGTACGCGAAGATCGCGGGCAACTCGAACGCCGGGCGATTCCTAGCGCCGTCCACTGCTATTGGCATCCGGCTTCGCAACTGGTTCCTCGGCTCCCGGCTGTTCACGCTGATGACGAAGTACGGCGACAACGCCGCCAACGACATCGACCTGCGCGACTATCCCGCCCTGCTGGCGGCGCGCTGAACGGATTTCCCGAGTTTCGGTGGAACCGCTTCGTGCGCGGGTGCGTCTATTAGGTTCAAACGGCACTGACGGAAGGGGCCACCGCGATGGCAGTGCACGGTACCGACAGCAGCGCGATCACCAATCCCGAGAACGCGCAGAGCTTTTCCCACGCGGAGATCAAAGCAGCCGCCGACAGGATGAACCCGGGCGCGTCGATAGCCGCTCAGGACGCATGGGCCGGGCTGTCCGGGATGGTCATCGCCGCCGGTGAGCAGTTCGGCTCGGCGCTACAGCGGGCGGTCGACCAGCGGTGGGAGGGCGCCGCGGCGGACGCGGCCGTGCGCGGTGTCCGCGACTTCCTCGGTCGGCTCGGGGAACTCGGGGCGGCGCTGGGCAGGCAATCGGAGCCGATCGCGGCGGCGGCGAGCGCGGCCGCGCAGTTCAAGGCGGCCATCCCGGAGGTGAGTACCGGGAATTCCGCTGCGCCGGAAGAGCGCAACGCGCAAGAGGACCAGGCGCGCGACGATATGAACAGGCTCTACATCCAGCCGTACAGTGCGACGGCGGCGCGGATCCCGACGTTGCCGTCGCCGGTGGGGGTCAGCGGTGCCGGTGCGGACGGGCTCCTCGAGGGCGCTCTGCCGGGTACGGGCAGGATGACCGATTACAGTGCGGGAGCCGGGGTGGGGACGCAGCCGGCAGCTGGAGCCCAGCCCGGGAATGAGACGCAGTTCGGGGCGGGGGCGCATTCCATAGGCGCCGGAGCACAACCCGCACTGGGAGCACAGCCGGTGAACGCCTCGCACCTGGGGACAGGAGCGCACACCGAAAACGCCGCGCAGCCGGGTAGCCACGGTCAGTCCGAGTCCGGCGCCCAGCCGGGGGGCCTGGCGCAGCCGGGGACAGGGACCCAGCCGGTGAACGGCGCAGAGCCAGCGGCTGGTGCGCAGCAGGAGAACGGCGCGCAGGCCGGCACCGGGACCCAGGCCGGAGACAGCGCACGGGCCGAGGACGGCACACGGCCGGGATCCGGTGTGCAGCCTGAAGGTGGCGCGCAGCACGTCGCGGAAGGGCAGTCCGGCTTCGGGGCTCGACCTGGAACCGGAACGCAGACCGAGAACGGTGCGCAGGCCGAGGATGGCGCCGAAGAGCAGTACGGGTCTGGCGCGCAGCCGGGCACCGGCGGACAACCCGAGAATGGCGCGAAACCGGGCACCGGCGGACAGGTCGGGTCTGGTCCCGACCACCTCGTGGGGGACACGACCGGCGCGCAAGGCGGGGCGGGGACGCAACCAGGAGGATCCACCGGGCAGGGGACGGTGTCGAATCACGGCTCGTCCGCCGGGGACAACGGCGAGCGTCCCCCGAACTCGACCGGCGGCGAAACGGACTCCGTTGCAGCACAGTCTGTTTCCGCGCAGGAAGTCGCATCCACGCCGCCGAGCTCAGCCGCATCGTCCCCGACGTCCGCACCGCCCCCACCATCCTCGGCTCCCGCGCCCGCCGCGCCGCCTCCTACGTCCGCAGGCCCCACGCCCGCTGCGGCGCCCCTGATGCCCGCCGCACCAACTCCGACGTCCGTAGGTTCCGCGCCGTCCACGGCTTTCCCACCCCTCACCTCTCCGCAACCCGCGTTCTCGGCACCGACCCCACCGCTCGCACCGAACACACCCCTCGGTCAATCCCCCATCACAGGCCCACCACCGCCGCTCGCCCCCGCCGCGCTCCACGATCCCGCACGTCCGTCCGCGCCTGTCCCACCGCCCAACGCCCCCGCACCACCACCGAGCCCCGGCTCCTCCGTACCCGCCCAGCCCGCGGCAACCCCGAATCCCGCACCGCCGTCGGGTGTTCCGGCCCGCGCGGGCATCCCCGGCTCCACCGGCTACGCGGGCCTGATGCCGTCCGCGCCGCGAACCCGGGCCGAGGAGGATGGCGAGCACCGGTCGGCGAAGTACTTGCGCTCCGAAGAGCACGGCCAAGAGCTGATCGGCGAGACGCCCAAGACCGTCCCGCCGGCGTTGGGAGCCGACTGATGGCGCAGTGGATACTCTCGGCCGAGCAGTTCGCGGCGGTGTGGTTCGGCACCGGACTGGATCGGATGCCGTTCCCGTTCCGCTTCACCAGCCGCTTCCCCGGCCTTCGCGAATACCAGGCGTACCAGCGCGATTTCCGCACCGAGCTGGAACACGACGAGCACGTGCCGCTGCAACGCGCCATCCAGGTGCTGGCCCGGCCCGATTGGCGTATCGAGCTTTTCGGCATCGACAACCGGCGCGGCGGCGCTGAGCTGCGCGCCATCGGCTGCGCCCACCGGGGCGGTTCCGGCGTCGTCGCGTTGCAGAACCCGGCTCCCGACGGCGGCCGAATTCGGCTGCGCCGCTGCCGAACAGACCAGCTCGCCACGGAACTCGTCCGCTTGCTCCCCGACCGTGAGCCGGGCACCGTCGCCGAAAGGACCTATCTCCTCGATGATCTCGCCGACGAACGCACCGACCCCTTCGGCACCACTCCCGCCACCGCGACAAGGGACCGCTACCGCCGATTCTGGCGCCAGCCATGTACGACTCGCGGCACCGTCACCGTCCTGCTCGGCCCCCGCAACGCCGATCCTCTCCGCACCGGCAAACTCCGCTGGATCGACACCGACGACGGCCGCTACTGCGAAGTCCCCGCCAACCGCGCCCTGATGATCCGCCCCGCCACCACCGCCGACATCGCCCGCTACCTGGACGAATCGATCATCCGGGCGCGTGCCCGCATGGACTGACCGGGCCCGTCCGCTGATTGCGGGATTGACGGGTCAGGCTCTGGTACATCGGAATTCGCAGCGGCACAAAGCTTCGCGGGATTGGCGCACTACCGGATGGTCGCCGACGCCAGGAACGAAGTGAGCGTGGGCAGGATCAGGTCGGATCGGTACATGATGTCGTAATGCGTTGTGCTCGGAACGATTTCGAGTCGAGCACTCGCGGCCGCACCGGTGTCCAGCCGGGAGACCATATCCGTGGCGTGTTCTCGATACAGGGCGTCGGATTCGGCGACGAGTACGAGCGTCGGCGCCTGGATCTTCACCAGCTGCGCACCCCAGTCGTAATCCTGAGCGAGCAGTTGCCGGGTCTTCGTCACCAGGGACGTCCAGCCGGCCGGATCCGGTGCGACGCTCCTGTAGAGCTGGTACATGGGGGTGTCGCGCATGGCGTCGGGTTCCATCGCGGCCATCCCGGCGCGCGTGTCGGGCATCCAGCCGTCGGAACGGTAGGGCGCCGACATGACGACCAGCCGGCCGACCAGGTCCGGTGCGCGAGCGGCCACCTGCATCGCGACACCGCCGCCGAGCGAGTAGCCGAACAGATCGGCCTTGCCGAGATTCAAGTGGGTGATGAGCGCGGCGACGTCATCGGCCATCGACTCGTAGCTCAGCGGGCGCTCGCGATCGGGTGTATGGCCGTGGGCCTGCAGCTCTACCGAGATGACCCGCCGATTCTCGGACAACTCCGGGATGAACGCGCCGAAGGTGGATTCGGCGGTCGAGAGCCCGCCGTGCAGCAGAATCAACGGCTGCCCGGCGCCGCGAGACTCGTAGTAGAGCCGACCGCCGTTGATCTCGGCGTAGCGACCCCTGCCGTCGGCGGATGCCTGATCGGCCGCAGCGGGCAGAGGTTGCGAGGTGGACACGCCACCGCCGGTGGTGTCTTCACTACCGCAGCCACTGACCAGCGAAGCGGATACGGCCACGGCGCTAAGGACGGACAGCGACACGATGCGCATTCGCATGGTTCGATCCTCTCGGTCGGGTGGGCGCGTTCACGCCGCGAATCGCTCTGCGCCGACGAGGAATTCGCCGGAGACCGGGACAAGCAGGTCGATATTCGGATTGTGGCTCAGCTTCGCCACTTCCTCGTGCCGCGCGTTCGGAAGCACGGCGGTTATGGCTCGTGCGGCGGACCGCAGCAGGGCTCCGCTCTTGCCGCCGGAAACGACCAGGGTGGGAACCTTCACGCCCGCCCAGTCCGCCGGACTCAGTGCCGCACCGCGCATGTACGGACCCATGATCGCCCAATCGTGGGCGGTGCTAGGCGCGGTGGCCAGCAGACTTTTCCAGAAAGGCGTGAAGCGCATGATCGCGGCGAACAGGCGCGGCGTACCCATGCCCTTGGTCATGAAGTACCGCACCACCTCGGCGCGCCGATCCGCGGCGATCAGCTCGTGCAGTTTCACCGCCAGATCCGCTGGGGGAACGAAGTTCTCATGGTCGGTGACGAACGGCGGCTCGAAGGCCACCACCTTCGTGATGCCGGGTACCCGACCCGAGGCCGCGGCGAGCAGCGCCAATCCAGCACCCGAGGACCAGCCGAAGACCGCCGCCTCGCCGCCGACCGCCTCGATCAGCGCGGCGAGGTCGTCGATCTCGTTCTCGACGTCGTACACACCGGGCGAATCGGTGCTGTCACCGCGACCGCGCCGGTCGTAATTCACGACCGTGAGCCCGTACTCCTTGCTCAATTTCCGGGCCAGCTCGATCATTTTCGGAAATGCCCGATAGCTGAATGCCCCGCCGATCAGGATCACCGTTCCGGCTTCACCGCCGACTGTGCGATCGAATGCCAGCTCGACGCCCCCGGGCGTAGTGATGGTCTCCACGTTCAATGTCCTTCTCCGCAAACCAGATTCAACGGCGATGTCCGGCACCGCTCACCGATTGAGACGATGGCGTGCTCTGAGATTCATCGCAGATACCTGTGATGTGCATCACATGCCTTCGTGTCGCACCACGGTCCTCACCTGCGCCCGCGGCAGCAAGTCGGCAACGCCGGGTGCAGCCGCGCACGGAGCGGAGGCGGAGTACGCACGACAGGCGCCGCCGGACGCAGTCCGTCCGAAAACCGCGCATGGCCGGAGCGAAGGCGGAGTACGCACGACAGGCGCCGCCGGACGCAGTCCGTCCGAAACCCGCGCATGGCCGGAGCGAAGGCGGAGGTACGCCTAGGTTGGAGGGATGACAACACGGGATGAAATCGAGTCGTTCCTCGACGAGTATCAGGCCGCGTTGAGCGCATTCGACGCCGAACGGTCCGCCGCCATGTGGGGCACGCCGGGCACCATTCTCAGCGACGGTTTCGTGGGTTCGCTGTCCAGCAACGCCGAGATGGCGCAGGGGCTCGCGCAGTCGTATCCGTTCTATCAGCGGCTCGGGCTCGCCAGGGTCGGCCACACCCTGCTCGAGCATGTCGACCTGACGCCGCTCATCACGCGGGTCCGGGTCCGCTGGCACTTCTACGACGAGAACGACGATCTGCTCACCGACGGCGACTACGAGTACCTGCTGCGGCGCGACGACGAGACCCTGCACACCTACGTCGCGGTGCCGATCGACGAGGTGGAGAAGCTCACGCAACTCGCCGCGGCCAAGGGCATCGATCTATCGGCGGGCTAGCCGCGGCCCGGTCCTCATCCGCCCACGGTCACGGTCAGCAGACGGCCGGGATGCCGAAAAACGAAACGCCCCCGGGTATCCCGGGGGCGTTCGCGAAAACTACGACTCAGCCGAGCAGGCGCCAGTCCTCCAGGCCCTGGTAGAGCGGCACGCTCTGGGCCAGCTTGGTGACGCGGCCGCGCAGGGTCTCCACATCCGAGCCGCCGACCAGTGCGGTGGCGATGATGTCGGCGACCTCGGTGAACTCGGCGTCGCCGAAGCCGCGGGTGGCCAGTGCGGCGGTGCCGATGCGCAGACCCGAGGTCACCATCGGCGGGCGGGGGTCGAACGGAACGGCGTTGCGGTTCACCGTGATACCGATCTCGTGCAGCAGGTCCTCGCCCTGCTGGCCGTCGATCGCGGAGTTGCGCAGGTCGACGAGCACCAGGTGCACGTCGGTGCCGCCGGTGAGCACGCTGATGCCCTTGCCGCTGACGTCGGCGCCGTTGAGGCGCTCGGCCAGGATCTTGGCGCCGGAGAGGGTGCGCTGCTGGCGGTCACGGAACTCGTCGGTCGCGGCGATCTTGAACGCGGCGGCCTTGGCGGCGATGGCGTGCATGAGCGGACCGCCCTGCTGGCCGGGGAACACCGAGCTGTTCAGCTTCTTGGCGAACTCCTGCTTGGCCAGGATGAGACCGGAACGCGGACCGCCGAGGGTCTTGTGCACGGTGGAGGACACGACGTCGGCGTAGGGCACCGGGGAGGGGTGCAGACCGGCGGCGACCAGACCGGCGAAGTGCGCCATGTCCACCCACAGGTAGGCGCCCACCTCGTCGGCGATCTCGCGGAACGCGGCGAAGTCCTGGTGCCGCGGGTAGGCCGACCAGCCTGCCACGATGACCTTCGGCTGCGCCTCCTTCGCGATCTTGCGCACCTCGTCCATGTCGATGCGGTGGTCTTCCTTGCTCACCCCGTACGAGTGCACCTCGTAGAGCTTGCCGGAGAAGTTCAGCCGCATGCCGTGGGTCAGGTGACCGCCGTGCGCGAGGTCGAGGCCGAGCAGCTTCTCGCCAGGGTTCATCAGCGCCATCAGCACCGCCGCGTTGGCCTGCGCGCCGGAATGCGGCTGCACGTTGGCGAATTCGGCGCCGAACAGTTCCTTGGCGCGGTCGCGGGCGAGGGTCTCGACGACGTCGACGTGCTCGCAGCCGCCGTAGTAGCGACGGCCCGGGTAGCCCTCGGCGTACTTGTTGGTCAGCACGCTGCCCTGCGCCTGCAGCACCGCGCGCGGCACGAAGTTCTCCGAGGCGATCATTTCCAGGGTGTCGCGCTCGCGGGCGAGCTCGCCTGCCATCGCGGCAGCGAGCTCGGGATCGAGCTCACCGAGGGACTGAGTATTGACAGAGGCGGTCGTCTGCGTCACGGGCCTCAGTCTATTGGGGCAGGGTCGAGCTTCCGGCAGGGGGCCGGTCAGCGGATTCGCAGCAAGGTCGCGAGGTTGTCCTGGACGTCGTCGAGCGGGCGGGTCGATTTCGTCGCGCGCGCCTGGACGATGGCGCCCTCGACCGCGCTGATCACGAAGCTCGCCAGCGACCGGGCCCGCGTCGCGTCCACGCCGCGACCGATCAGCCCGGCGGCCAGCAACTCGGTCCAGTCGGCGAAAGCGCTCCCCGCAGCGGCCTGCACGTTCGGCTCGGACTCGGCGAGCGCGGCGCCGACGATCGGGCACCCGGCGGTATAGGCGCTGCTCTCCAGGGCTTGTTTCCACCACCCGACGAGCGCGCCGACCCAGTCCGCGGGCTCTCCCGAGCGGGTCACCGTCTCGATGACGGCCGACATCCTGCGACCTGCCACCTCGGTCGCCGCGGCGACCAGCTCGCTCTTGCCCGCCGGAAAGTGCTGGTAGAGCGAGTTGCGCGAGGCATTGCTCCGGTCGAGCAGCGCGGCGAGCCCGGCGCCGTGCACGCCGTGCTCACGCACCAGCTCGATGGCGCCCTCGATCAACCGGGCGCGTGGGCCCTGCGTCATGGTCGTCCCTCTCTCCGACACCTTGCGTGAACCGATCGGTCCATGCTCCAATCATGACAGATGTGGACCGATCGGTTCATCGAAAGGATGGAAATCCATGAGTTCGCCCGCGCAGCTCGATCCGACACAGCTATCGGGCCTCGAATTGCTGAAGACCGCGATGTCGCTCGAGGACCGCCCACCGTTCATCGGCGACCTGCTCGGCATCGAGGCCGAGACGCTCGAACACGGCAAGGTGGTGTTCAGCCTGCGAACCCGCCCGGAGTTCGCCAACCCGCTCGGCAGCACGCATGGCGGCATCTGCGCGACGCTGCTCGACTCGGTGCTTGGCTGCGCGGTGCACACCACCCTGGAAGCAGGCGTCGGCTACACCACCCTGGAGCTGAAGATCAACTACATCCGCTCGGTGCCCACCGACGGGCGCAAGCTCACCGCCACCGGCACCACCATCCACGTCGGGCGCACCACCGCGACGGCCGAGGGCCGCGTCGTCGACGACCAGGGTCGTCTGGTCGCCCACGCCACCACCACCTGCGTCATCTTCCGCTGAGGAGCACAACCGTGACCGAACGCAACACCCTGCGAAAGTTCAAGCGGGAGCGGATGATCGGCCGCTGCATCGCGAATCCGACGGTGGCGGCGCTGGATCGGCTCGGCATCCGCACCGCACTGGTCTCCGAGCTGGAGACGACCGGCGCGAAAACCGGTCTCCCTCGGCGAGTTCCGGTGACCGCGTCGTTCGACGACAAGGGCGCCTGGATCATCTGCCAGCACGGTCCCCGCGCGGGCTGGGCGCGCAACATCACCGCCGACCCCCGGGTCCGGCTGCGCCGCGGCGACCGCTGGTACACCGGCACCGCGAAGTTCGTCCCCGACGACGACGTGGTTGCCAGGGCGCGCAGCTTCGCCACCGGGGGGATCGCGCGGCCGGTGCTCGCGTGGACGATCAAGGCATTGGAGACCGACCCGATCTCGGTGCGCGTCACCTTCTCGGCCGCCGACCCCGACTAAAGGTGACCTTCACCGCGCCTGACGCGATGGCGGTCACCCTCGGTCGGTGATCAGGCCTTGCCCACGGGATTTGGGGCGGCGCGGACCGTAACGAGATACCCGGCGCGTACCGGTTCAACAGGTGACGTTGTCCCATCGAATTCACCGAGGAAGGTTGCCATGCCGCATCTCGTCTCCGTCCCCAACAACCCGATCGAAGCGCTGCTTCGGACGCTCTCGCTGCTGATGTGCTCGCTGTCCTCCGGTGAAGGGTGCGCGGTCATCCAGTGACGAAGACCGCGCTCGCCCGGAATGGTGGCGGGCGCGTTTTCGTCACCTCGCGGTTCACATCGCTCGCGAACAGCTCTCGAGGTGAGCGGCTCATCCAGCCGCCGCGGCAGAAGCTTCACATCGTGCGCGGCGAGTGAGCGGCCCACCCGGCAGACGCGGCATGCGGTCCACATCGCGCAGCGCGCCGCCCGGGGCGAGCAACCCACCCAGCACCCGCGGCATGCGGGTCCACATCGCGCAGCGCGCCCGGAGCGAGCAGGCCCGCACAGGCGCGGCACGGTATCCCCATCGTTCGCAGCACGCCTGGGAGTGAGGGGCTTACCCCCGGCGCGGCGCGTGGTTCACATCGCGCGCAGCGCGCCAGGGGTGAGCGGCTCGTCCAGCAGCCGCCGGAAACGGTCGGCGCGCTCGTCGGCGTCGGCCGCGCGGTCCAGCCAGCCGCCGAGCAGGCGGTATCCCTCGACGTAGGTGCTGATGTAGGCGCGCCACAGCGGCGAGGAGAGGAACCGCAGCGATTGCCGCGCCCGCTCCGGCGTCGTCAGATTCCACTGCTGCAGGAACTCCGCGACCTCGGTCTCGTCGCGACGGCGATCGTGCAGCAGCAGGGCCGCGTCCTGGCGCACGGCGAGCAGTTTCGCCGAGGCCGTGGAAAGGCGCTCGGCGCGGTCGCCGTCGAAACGCAGGCCCAGATCGGCGTAGATCTCCTGCGCCCACTTCCCCCAGCCCGGCCCGACGATCGAGCGCAACGCCAGATCGGCGAGGCCCTCGGCCATCAGGCACTGCGGCGTGTTGACCAGAAACAGCGTCTGCTCCGCCTGACCGGCCGCCACCAGACCGGCCTCCTTGCGGCAGTGCTCGGTGTGGTGGCCGGGGTAGGACTCGTGCGCGATCAGCTGCGGCAGGTTCGACATGTGCTGTCGCAGATCGGAATTGATCGCGACCTTGGAGTGGTAGTTGCCCAGGTAGTAGTTGAATCCGGACCACGGCTTGTCGCCGACCACCTCGTAGGTGACGTGCTCGTGGTCGGGCAGCGGGTACCGCTCGCGCACCAGTTCGCGCAGCGCGCCGGAGAACGCCTCGACGCAGACGCTCAACCGTTCCGGTGGGATCTCGTCCGCCTTGCGGTGCGCGGCGACCCGCTCGGCGAGCGGTCCGTCGCCCGCGAGCACCTCGTCCATCTGGCGGTGCGCGTCGCGATAGTCCTCGACGTCGCCCGGGGCGATGTCGACGTCGAAATAGGCGCGCACCTCGTCGACGAAGCCGATGTCGTCGCCCGCGAACTTGCGGCCCGAGCACTCCAGCGCGCGCAGGTGCACGTCGAGGAACTCCGCGCGCTCCGAGGACAGGCCCGCCTCGGGCAGTTCCGCGCGCAGTTGGGCGGCGCGGCGCGCGAGATCACGTGGCTGCGGCGCGGGGGCGTTCTGCACCTCCCTGCGCAGCTGCGGGTCGCCGGTGTACGCGTCGACGAAACCTTCCTCGAGCCGGTCGAAAGCCAGGCCGAGTCGCAGGTACTCGGTGACGAGGGGATGCGCTTCCATGCCAGCCGACAGTAGCGGCAACCGGCCAAGGTATCGAGGTAGTTACCAGCCGGTAGCGGTACCCCCCGTTTCACACAGCGCCGGTGCGGAGGAGAATTCGACCATGCGGCGAGAGCTAGATCGAATCTCACAGAGCCGACCCGGCTCGAGTGCGTGTTTGCCGAAATGGAGCGTCGGGTAAGTGGCACGAATGAGCGAGCCGAGCCCCTATGTGGAATTCGACCGTAAGCAGTGGCGAACGCTGCGCAAATCGACTCCACTGGTGCTCACCGAGGAAGAACTGATCGGGCTGCGTGGTCTCGGCGAACAGATCGACCTCGAGGAAGTCGCGGAGGTCTATCTGCCGCTCGCTCGTCTCATCCACCTCCAAGTCGCCGCGCGTCAGCGCCTGTTCGCCGCCACCGCGACCTTCCTCGGCGAGACGCATCCGGACCAGCAGGTGCCGTTCGTGATCGGTGTCGCGGGCAGCGTCGCGGTCGGAAAATCGACCACCGCGCGTGTGCTGCAGGCATTGCTGGCCCGCTGGGACCACCATCCGCGTGTGGATTTGGTCACAACCGACGGGTTCCTTTATCCCACAGCCGAACTCACCCGCCGCGGCATCATGCACCGCAAGGGTTTTCCGGAGAGCTACGACCGACGCAAACTGCTGCGCTTCGTCACCGAGGTGAAATCCGGCGCGGCCGAGGTGTGCGCGCCGGTGTATTCGCACAACTCCTACGACATCGTGCCCGGCAAATTGCACTGCGTGCGCCAGCCCGACATCCTCATCGTCGAGGGACTGAATGTGCTGCAAACCGGTCCGCGCCTTATGGTTTCGGATCTGTTCGATTTCTCCATCTACGTCGACGCGCGCATCGAGGACATCGAAAACTGGTATGTGCAAAGGTTTCTCACCTTGCGCGAGACCGCCTTCGCCGACCCCGCCGCCCACTTCCACCACTACGCGGGCTTCACCGACGAGCAGGCGACCGCCACCGCCAAGGAGATCTGGAACTCCACCAACCGCCCCAACCTCGTCGAGAACATCCTCCCCACCCGCCCCCGCGCCACCCTCGTCCTCCGCAAGGACGCCGACCACAGCATCAACCGCCTCCGACTCCGTAAGTTGTAATCCATTGCCCCGCAACGGGATACAGCACCGAAGGCCTGCGTACGGCACAACACGCGGCTCGCGACGCGGTCCAGCCCTCGCCTAAGCCTTTGCCGCCCACAGCTTCCCGACCCGCAACCAGTCGACTGATCTGAGCCGATCAAAGGCGGGGACATAACTGGGGGGAGCCAGTGGGATCCTTGACGTGGTGGCGGTTCTTGACGATTCCGGCCGCGTTCTGTGCGTCGTATCCGTTCATATGCCTCTGGGCCGGTGTGTTTCCGGAACACGATCTCATCCCATTCCCGTGGAACTGGCGGACCGTGCTACTCGCCGCGCCACTGATCTCGGCCGCGGCGTGGTTCAGATATCCGCGTGTCCGTGACGAAGCCGTCGCGTTCACGGCAGGGGTGTGGGCGCTGACAGCATTCTTCGCCTACCTCGTCGCGGGTCTGTGAGAGCCGTCGGCTACAGCCGCCACGCTTGGTCCAAGCGCGTCGCCACGTCGATGTCGAGTACCGAGGCGATGTGGGGTTTGCGGATTTCGGTGGCGATGTAGCGGGCGACGAAGCGGCGGATCTCGTGGTCTACGCCGACGAGGACGCGCAGGAGTTGGGCGCGCTTGGTGCCCGCCGCCACGTTGACGCGGACATCGCGCAGGCGGGGTTCGGCGATCTCGATGAGCACCCGGAGCGGTTCGGCGGTGCGAGCGGTGAGGTGCAGGTGGACCGTGCCGTCCACCTCGAAGCGGTGCCGGTCGATACCGAGGTCGACGAGCATGCCGACGCGCAGCGGCAGGACCAGGTCGAATGAGATGACCTCGTCGAGGTGGCGGTGCACGCGCGGAATACCAAGGCGCACATGGGCGACGACCTTGGCCAGCCGAGCGGGCCCGACTCGGATCGGGCCGATGTCGAAGGCCGCTCCGGTCAGTTCGCCGAACGCGGCGGCGACGCGCTCTTCGGACACGGCGTATTCGAGGAAGCGGCGGCCGAACTCCTCGTAGCTGAGGGGCCGACCCGGCCCGTCACCGCGCGCGGCGGGCGCGGGCGTCGGCGGGGTCTGCGTCATAACTTGCACAGACCGGACGGTACTGGAATGTGGCCGTTTCAGACCCCGAAACGGCGATGTCGGGCCGCGTAATCGCGTAAGGCGCGGAGGAAATCCACCCTGCGGAACTCCGGCCAGTAGACCTCTGTGAACCATATTTCCGAGTATGCGCTCTGCCACAGCAGGAAGCCCGAAAGTCGCTGCTCACCCGAAGTGCGGATGACCAGGTCCGGATCCGGCTGACCCGAGGTGTAGAGATGCTGGCCGATGGCGTTGACGGTGATCGACTGCACCAGATCCTCGCCGGTCTCCCCCGCGGCCATCTCCTGGCGCACCAGCGAGCGCACCGCGTCGGTGATCTCCTGACGCCCGCCGTACCCGACCGCCACGTTGACGTGCACACCCTGGCGTCCCTCGGTGCGCTCCGCCGCGGTGCGCAACCGCTTGGCGATCAGCTCGGGAAACCCGTCCAGCGAGCCGACGATACGCACGCTCCAATCCCGTTCGGGCGCGGAGAGCTCCTCGACGACGTCGGTGATCACTTCGAACAGTGTCTCCAGCTCGTCGGGATCGCGCTGCAGATTCTCGGTCGAGAGCAGGTAGACGGTGACCATCTCGATGCCCTCGTCCGAACACCAGCCGACCAGCTCGGCGATCTTCAGCGCGCCGACTCGGTGGCCATGGCTCACGTCGGTGAACCCGTTCTCCCTGGCCCACCGGCGATTGCCGTCGCACATGACCGCGACGTGGCGTGGGTGTTGTTTATCGGCCAGCTGCTTGGACAGCCGGGCCTCGTAGATGCGGTATGGCAGACCACGCACCCGACTCCGAAGCTCCACGGCGTCCAACAGTACGCCTCGGTGGCGCGATTCCGGCATCGGCCGCGATTCCCCGGTACAGTGGCATCCGGCGCGAACCTACGGTGGCGTAGGTTACTCATTGGTTAACTAGGAGGTCACACTCGTGTCCGAATCTGTCGGCGCGGCCGACGCGGAGCTGGTCGGCGCCTCCCCTGCCGAGGCACTCGCCGCCCTGGTCAAGCCAAGGATGCGCGGCTGGATCCACACGTGGGCGGTCGGCATCGCCGCGCTCGCGGTGATCGCGCTTGTCGTCGAGGCGGCCACCGTGTCCGCGACGGCCGGCTGGTCGACCCTGGTCTACGGGCTCACCGTCTGCGGGTTGTTCGGCATCAGCGCCGTCTACCACCGCGTCACCTGGGAGACCACGCGCACCCGCATCCGGATGAAGCGCGCGGACCATTCGATGATCTTCCTGTTCATCGCGGGCAGCTACACTCCGTTCGCGCTGCTCGGCCTGCCGGGAGGTACCGGGCAGACGCTGCTCGCGGTGGTCTGGGCGGGGGCGCTCGCCGGCGTCGCGCTCAAACTGCTGTGGCCGACCGCGCCGCGGTGGGTCGGCGTTCCGCTGTATCTGTTGCTCGGCTGGGCGATCGTGCCGGTGGCCGGGCAGCTGAACAATCAGATCGGCATCGCGCCGCTGATCCTGCTGCTGATCGGCGGGCTGATCTACAGCGGCGGCGCGATCCTCTACGCCACCAAGTGGCCCAACCCGTGGCCGACGGTGTTCGGGCACCACGAGTTCTTCCACGCCGCGACGGTGCTGGCGGCGCTGAGTCACTACATCGCGATCTGGTTGGTCGTGCTGCGCTGAGTTTCGGTAGCCGCGCCGAGTCGTCAACGGCCACCCGAACTCGAGGCTGGGCGTCCGCGCCGAACTTCGGCCCGGCACCGCCGAGGTTCCAGCCGCGCCGAGCCGTCGACAGCCACACTGAACTCTCGCCACCTGCGCCGAGCGGCAGCCGCGCCCGGGTTCGTCGGCGGCCACACCGGGTCCCTCGGCAACCCGCGGATGGTCTCGGCGACTGCCGTGCCGAGCGGCCGACCAACGAGATATCCGTTGCCGCCTCTCGGCCCGATCGAGCCGGATAAGCTGCTTTTTCGTGTCACTCGTCGCCACCCGTCCCCGCTCGCACCGGCGGTCACCTTCTCCGGCGGGTGGTCGCGCGTCGTGATCGCCAAGCTCGTCGTCTGGGCGCTCAAGGCCCACTGGGGTCTGTCGGCCGTGATCATCACCGCGAATTTGAGCGGTCTCGCGGTCATCGTCACCGGGCTGTGGCTCAGCGGGTTCTTCGGCAGACTCGGCGAGGACTGGATGCGCACCATGGGCCTTGTCGCGATCTACCCGGCGGTCGGGCTGCTCGCGGGCGTCGGCCTGGCCATGCGGGACCGCAGCAGGTACTTCGGCTGGCTGGATCAGAAGCGCAAGCCGACGGTGGCGGAGGCGCGCAGACTGCTGCGGCTGCCGATCGCGATCACCGTCCGGGCGCTGGCGCTGTGGATACCTGGCGTGATCATCGTGACCGCCACGTTCACCCACCTGACCGAAATCGACACCCCCGGTGTGACGGCGTCGCTGTTCACCCTCGGCGCGTTGCAGTCGGCGGCGGTGACCTTCCTGATCGTTGACCGGCTGATCCGGCCGACCGTTCCGGTGGTGTCGGCGGTGCTCGGCGACACCATGCACTGGAGTTCGTCGGTGCTGGTGCGGGTCGTCGTCACCTGGGGTGTCGCGGGCGCCATGCCGCTCGCCATGCTGATCGTGGTGCTCGCCGATCCCGCCGCGGCCGCTTCGGACCGCATCCGCACCGCCATCTATCTGTCCGCGGTGGGCATCGGCGTCGGCGCGCTGGCCACCGCCATCCTGGCCCGCGCGGTGGCCACCCCGATGCGGACGCTGCGGCTGGCGCTGGATCTGATCAGCAGGGGCGAGACGAACGTCCGGGTGCCGGTCGGCAGCAGCAGCGAGATCGGGCGGCTCGAACACTCGGTCAACGAGCTGGCCGCGAATCTGCGCGAACGCGAACGGATGCGCGACGTATTCGGCAGGCACGTCGGCGCACAGGTGGCCGAGCGGGCGCTCACCGGCGGCATGGACCTGACCGGTGACGTGCGCGTCGTCTCCGCGTTGTTCGTCGACGTGACGGGCTCGGTCGCGCTGTCCACCGGCCTGCCGCCGCAGGAGTTCGTCGCCAAGCTGAACCGCCTGCTCTCGATCGTCGTCGCGGCGACCGAGGAGAACGACGGGCTGGTCAACAAGTTCGAGGGCGACGCGGCACTGTGCATCTTCGGCGCGCCGATCGCGCTGCGGGACAACGCGACTCCGGCGCTGCGCGCGGCCCGCCGAATCCGCGACGAGGTGACGGCCATCGGCGAGCTCGACATCGGCATCGGTGTCGCGCGCGGACAGGTCTTCGCCGGGGACGTCGGCACCGATACGCGCCTGGAGTTCACCGTCATCGGCGACGCCGTCAACGAGGCCGCCCGCCTGACCACCGAGGCCAAGGACGTGCCCCGCCGAATCCTGGTGAGCGGCGCGGTGATCGAGGCCGCGGCGCCGCACGAGCGCGCGCAATGGACGCTCTACGACAACATTCTGCTGCGCGGCATGCAGGAACCGACGGCCTGCTGGACCGACACCGAACCGGCTGCGCCCCAGGACGATCCGGCTGTCGATGGCGTCGACGACCGCGCGCTGCCGGATGGCAATCCGAACGCGGCCGCCGAAGCAACCGACGGCCGCACGCTGCCATCCGGCGCAACCGACCCGGTCGCCGACACCACCGCCGACCAGTCACCGGTCAGCGCCATCACCGAAATACGCAGCACGGCAGCGGAATCGGACTAGCCGACACGGCCTTTCTGCCGCACCCGCCTGCCCGTCACGGGCGACGCGCGCCCGCCTGCCCTCACGGGCGACACGCGCCCGTCGACCCGTCCTCCAGCAGCCGCCGCTAGTGCCCCGTCCAGAAAGGTTGGACGCACAATCCGACCAAAGGCCACTGTCAGTCGGCCCATCGCGATGAAGGTCACCCTCGGTCGGTCCACCCTGGGCACGCAGGTCGGGTGAACGAAGGTCACCTCCGGTCGGTCCGAAGGGATGGGGGTGACCTTCAGTCGGTTACCGCGCCGACCACTGGACGCGGCGCTACCGTGGTGCGATGCGGAACAAACCGCTCATCGTGCCCTGGTAGAGCGTGCGGTCGGGGGAAATGGTGCCGACCATCTGCAGGGTGTTGTGCACCGCGGTGGCGCCGATCAGCTTCTCTTTCTCGATGCGACCGGTGGCGGCGTCGATGACGGTGTAGCGGAAGTTGTCGGTCACGCCGACGCTGCCGGTCGGGATGATGGTGTGCCGGGTGACGGTGTAGATCTTGCCGTCGGCCACCGACAGGCGCGGAACAGCCGCGGACAGTGCGTCATTGGTCCACTTCACCTGGCAGCCGGAGCCGGTGACGTCCACTCGCACCATGCCGCCGGTGAACTTGGCGCTGGCCGGTTCGCTCGGTCCAGCGCCCTCCGGGACGGCCGGATACGGGTATCCGTAGGTGCTGGCGACGAAGAGGCTGTTGCCGGAGCCGATCGGCGAGTTCTCGGTGCCGTCGACGGTGGGCACCGAACAGACGAGGTTTCCGGTGGTGGTGTCGAAGACCAGCAGATTCTCCTTGGGCACCGCATTGTCGGTGATGGCGAGATATTCGGTGCCCGAGCCGGAACCGAAGAACGTCGGAGTCGCGCCCGTGCCCCAGCTGAGCTGACCGGGTTTGCGGGCGGGGCCGCGATCGTAGGCGTACCGCCAGTTCACCTGCGGATTGCCGGAGCCGTCGACGGTGACCAGGTAGAGCGCGTGCGTGGTGGCGATCGCGACGCCTTCGGGAGCGGTGGAGATGCTGTTGGCCACCTTCTCGCCGGGGCCGAGCACGATCGATCGGGTGGCTCCGGTGGCCGGATCGAAGAACCCGGCGGCCGCGTTGTCGGTGGCGAACCACACGCGACCGTCGAAGTCGGCCATCACCGAACTGACCGCGTCACAGTCTCCGCCGCCGCAATGACCCGTAACCGCTTGCGAGATATCGGTTCTCGACTCGACGAACACCTGCCAGTCGTCGCCCGCGCGCCGGTGCCCGATCCGCAGCAGCTCACCGCTGCCGTCGACGGTGACCATGCGGTCCTGGTTGTCGAGATAGGCGTAGACGCCGCCGAGCAGACTGCCCTTGGTCAGGTCGAGCGAGGCGAGAGGGTGGCCGTTGCGCGGATCGAGCAGGAACACCTTCGGCGCGCGGTCGAGGATCTTGGTGCACAGCGCCTGCGGCATACCGTCCGCACCCTGCAGGATGGTGGGGCACGCGGCGGCGAGTTCGCGGAAATCGCTGTCCACGTCACCGGCGCCAGGGCCGGCGAACGGCGTGGCATCGGAGGATTCGGCATCGCCGTGCATGGTCGCGGTGCCCAATGGCCCCAGGTGCGGATTGGCCGGAGGTAGGGAAAACGCTGCGGTCGCCGATCCTGTGGTGAAGGTCAGCAACACTGTCGTCCCCAGCGCGACGGTCGCGACGGCGCGACCCAGTCTCTCGAACACGGGCTTTCTCCCTGACTAGTGGGTGCGGGGCGTCGACCAGGCCGAAAACCCGCCCAGTGCGAATACTCGAATTTCCTTGTCCCAGTATTCGCATGGCGCTACACGCTAGAAGGGGCGGCGGGAGTTGGCAAGAGTTTCGAGAGCTCCCGAGGTACTGGTGCGACGCTCTCGAATCAGCGGGAGCTGTCGGCCATGACGGCCCCGAGCGCGCGGGCGGCCGCGGTGAGTTCTCGGATGTAGTGCTGCCGCTCGGGTCGCGACACGGACGGTCGAAGTGGACCGATCTGCAACTCCCACAGCGCGTTTCCGCCCCGATCGAAAACCGGCGCGGCCAGATAGCTGATCGGCAACGGTTCGTCGGCATCGAGTGCGGCGGCGGTGTGCAGCCGTCCCCCGGCCTCGGCCACGAGCGCCTGAACCTCGTCGCGCAGTTGCGGATTCGACGCATTGGCGGACAGATGCGCGATGACTCGACCCAGAACGTCGATGCGATGCAGGTCGGCGACGTCTGCTCCCCATGCGGCGAAGCCGCGGTCGGCGATCTGCCGGAGTCCGCGCTGCCACTCGGTCCTGCGCTCGGCCGGGCCGCCGGCGATCCAGTTCCGTTGGACGGCAGGGTCGGCGAACGCGACGACGGCCGCGCCGGCGGGTGCTTGCAGGGGAAGCCGGAGTCCGACCTCGACTCCGGCGGGGATATGGCCGACGCCGCGCGTGACGGCGATGAAGACGAGCTGACCCGATCCGACCACGCTCAGGGCCGCACCGCAGCCGACACGGGCTGCCAAACCGTCGAGCAGGCTCGGCACAGCCGCGGCACCTTCGAGCGCGGTGCGTGCCCGCTCGGCCATGGCCAGGAACCCCGGACCGAGCACATACCGAAGATCCGGCAACCGGCTCACCCAGCCGTGCCCGTCCAACGAGCCGAGAATGGCGCCGACCGTCGAGCGGCTCAGCCCGACACTGTCAGCCAAATCCGCTGCGGTAGCCGGTGATTCGAGGGCGGCGAGTCGTTCCATCAGCGCGACGACGCGGTCGGTCGGCGGCGACGAGCGGGCCGAGCCGCTTTTGTCTGCCGACACCGACACCCCCCTCCGCGACCGAGTTCGATTCATGCACTGACTGGCCCGAATATTCACATCGGGCTCGGGTTGGTGTCAACCCGATGCCGATCGCCCCCGCAAAGAGGGGCCGCCCCCTCGGCCGACGCCGCGTTTCCCACACAACTTCCATACGGTTCACATAGCCACCGACTATGTGAGGCGTATGAAAGCTGTGTGGCAGCGGGTAGGCCAGCCTAGGTGGGGACTTCAGTTTTGGCTCAGGGAGTGCCGGAGGTCTTGTGCTGTGGTCACCGGCAGGTCGCAGACCGATCCGCGGCAGACGTAGGCCGCGGCGGCGGCCGACACAAGCGGACGGTCGACGAGTAGCGGAGCGGAATCCGGGGCTCCCGCGAGGATCACCGAGCCGCCCGGCGCGAGTTCTCGCGCGACGGCGAGCAATTCCGTTGCGGTGTCGGCGTTCTCGGCCGACGACGCGATCGCGATCTGTAGCGGGCCGCGCAGGGCCGCCTCCGCGACCGTGAGCCACTGCCCCGCCGAGCGGGGGGCGCGGGCGAGCACGACCGCACCCCGGCGCAGCGTCGCTTCGGCGAGTTCCCGGTAGCGCACCGCGCGTTCGACGTCGCTGACCGCCGCGGCGGTGAGCAGCGCCTCGGCCAGCGCGGACGCGCCCGCGGGAGTCGCGCCGTCGATGGGGTCGCGCGGACGGGCGACCAGGGTTTCGGCGTCGTCGGCGGTGTCGAACCAGCTGCCGGACGCCTCGGGATCGGCGAAGCGTTCGACGGCGGTGTCCAGCAGCCACTGCGCCTGCTCCAGCCGTTCCGGGTCGCCGGTGGCCTGGTACAGCGCCAGCAGGCCGGTGACCAGCCAGGCGTAGTCCTCGAGCACACCGGCCGAGGCGCCGACCACGCCGCCCAACGAGGCGCGGCGCACCCGACCGTCGACCACGTGCTCGGACAGCAGGAACCGCGCGCAGCGATCCGCGGCCGCGACCCAATCGGGCCGCCCGAGCGCCGAACCCGCCTCGGTGAGCGCGGTGATCGCCATGCCGTTCCACGCGGTGACCACCTTGTCGTCGCGGGCGGGCTGCGGGCGCTTGTCGCGCTCGTCGCGCAGCGCCTCCCTCGCCCGATCGAACCGCTCCTGTTCGGCCGCGTCCCGCGGATCGCGATAGCGGGTGAGGACCGAGGTGCCCTGCTCGAAGTTGCCTGCCGTCGTCACGCCGAAAAAGTCTGCGGCCCAAGCTCCTTCGATGGGGCCGAGGGCGCCGATCAGTTCGGCGGGCGTCCACACGTAGGTCGCGCCCTCCACACCGGGGCCGCCGGGTTCGAGATGGGTGTCGGCGTCCAACGCGGAGGCGAAGCCGCCGTGTGCGGTGCCGAGATCGTCGAGGACGAAGTGCGCGGTCTCGCAGGTGACACGCAGCGCGAGCGAATCCTGCGCGTGCGGTGTGCGCCGCGCCAGATGCGCGTAGGCGCGCAGCAATTGCGCGTTGTCGTACAGCATCTTCTCGAAATGCGGTATCAGCCAACGGTTGTCGACCGAGTAGCGGGCGAAGCCGCCGCGCAGCTGGTCATAGATGCCGCCGCGCGCCATCGCGTCGGCCGCGCGGTGCACGACATCGCGCACTGCCGTGTCGCCGGTGCGCTCCCAACTGCGCAGCAGTCCCTCCATCAGGGCGGACGGCGGGAACTTCGGCGCACGGCCGAACCCGCCGTGCTCGGCGTCCTCGTCGCGCAGCACCGCGGCGACCGCGTGATCGAGCAGTTCGGGCGAGACGCTCAGGTCGGCGTCGGGCAGACCGGCGGCCTGCGCCCGCAGGGCCTCGACGACCTGGGCCGATGCCTTGTCGACCTCCTCGCGCCGGTTGCGCCAGGTGTCGCTGACGGCGGTGAGCAGCTGACCGAACGAGGGCATCCCGCCGCGCGGATGCTTCGGGAAGTAGGTGCCGCAGTAGAACGGCTCGCCGTCCGGGGTCAGGAAGCTGGTCATCGGCCAGCCGCCCTGACCCGTCATGGCGACGGTGGCGTTCATATAGATCGCGTCGAGGTCGGGGCGCTCCTCGCGGTCCACCTTCACGCAGACGAAGTGGTCGTTCATCAGCGCCGCGGTCGCCTCGTCCTCGAACGACTCGTGCGCCATCACGTGGCACCAGTGACAGGAGGCGTAACCGATGGAGAGCAGGATCGGCACATCGCGCCTGCGAGCCTCCGCGAGCGCCTCGGCATCCCACTCCCACCAGTGCACCGGGTTGTCCGCGTGCTGACGCAGATACGGTGAGGTCGCTTTCCCGAGCCGGTTCATATCTTCCACGGTCTCACAATTCCGGCCCCTCGCGCCGCTCCCACTGCGGCAGATCAACCAGACCACCTGCGGCAGATCAACCGCTACGATAGCGGCAGATCAACCAGCAGCGTCGCGGCAGATCCACCAGCAGCGTCGCGGCAGATCAACCAGGCGTCGTCCGCACAGATTAGGAGCGCGCATGCAAACCCGCCTCGGACCAGCGCTGCCACGCCATGCCGAGGCCGCTGTAAGCGCGGCTCTGGAGGACACCCGAGTCGTCCTGATCAATGGGGCGCGCCAGAGCGGCAAGAGCACCCTCGTGCGGCTCGTCGCCAAGGACCGAGACGCCGAATGGCGGGACCTCGACAACACCCTGACCCGGCAGGCCGCCCTCGCGGACCCCGACGGATTCGTCGATCTCCACGGTTTGATGGTGATCGACGAGATCCAACGGGTACCGGACCTGCTGCTGTCGATAAAGGCAGAGGTGGACATCGACCCCCGGCCGGGTCGATACCTGCTGACCGGATCGGCACGGGTACTGGGTCTGCGCTCGCTACCGGACACGCTTGTCGGACGCATGGAGACAATCGAGCTCTGGCCGTTTTCGCAGGGTGAAATCGACGGCGCACCGGATCGATTCATCGACGCCGTGTTCACCGCCGGTGATCGGCTGCGCCACGACTCCGCCGTTTCTCGAACCGAGTACGCGGACCGGCTGGTCCGAGGCGGATTTCCAGAAGCAATCGCGCGCACGAACGACCGCAGGCGACGCAGCTTCTTCGACTCCTACGTCGGCGACCTCATCGCGCGCGACGTACAGCAACTGTCACAGATCGAACGGACTGCCGCGATGCGGAATCTCGTGCGAATGCTCGCCGCCCGTTCCGGCGGGTTGCTGTCGGCGGCGACACTGAGCAACGAGCTCGGCGTGGGAGCGTCCACCGTGCAACGGTATCTGGCACTGCTGGAGGAGATCTTCCTCATCAAACGGATTCCGGCTTGGTCCCGCAACATCAGCACCCGCGCCACCACTACCCCTAAGCTTGCCTTCGTCGACTCGGGGATCGCGGCTCACCAGATCGGTGCCGACACCCGCAGCCTACTCCGTCCCAACGGCCAGTTCGGTCCGCTCCTAGAGGGTTTCGTTCTCATGGAACTGGCCCGTCAAATCACGTGGTCCGACGAGGAAGTAGAACTCTTTCACTACCGCACACGCGACCAGGTCGAAGTCGACGCCGTCCTGGAGAACCGGCGAGGTGAGGTGGTCGGAGTCGAAGTCAAGGCGGCGTCAACCGTCAGCCCCCACGACTTTCGCGGCCTTCGCCACCTCGCCGAACGACTCGGCGACGACTTCCGCGCGGGTCTCGTGCTGCACACCGGAAAGCAGACACTCCCCTTCGGACCCAAAATGCTGGCCATGCCGATCAGCGCCCTATGGTCGACCCCCGCACCCTGAGTCGCTCGAGCTACGCGCAAGAGTCCGGCTTCTTTACGCGTGGCTCATCAGTTCAGGCGGAGGTTGTAAAGCCGAATCCGATCACGAGGGTCGGGCTGTGGCGGTGGGTCTCGTGTCAGGGGCCGTGACAGCGGCGTGACAGGTGGGTGTCAGGGCGGGCGCCGAGGGTGATCGCATGACGAATTCAGCGATTGCGGTTTCCGGACTGCGAAAGGCCTACGGGGACAAGGTGGTGCTCGACAGCATCGACCTGAATGTCCGTGCGGGCACGATCTTTTCCCTGCTCGGACCGAACGGTGCGGGTAAGACGACGACGGTGAACGTGCTGAGCACGTTGATAGCGGCCGACGGCGGGTCGGTACGCGTCGCGGGCCACGACGTCGGGACCGAGGCCAAGGCGGTGCGCGCGGCGATCGGGGTCACCGGTCAGTTCGCGGCGGTGGACGAGCTGCTGACGGGGCAGGAGAACCTGCAACTGATGGTGGATCTCACCGGGGTCTCCGGCAAAGAGGGCAAGCGGATCGTCGGCGAGCTGTTGGAACGCTTCGAGCTGACGGAGGCGGCACAGAAGCCCGCGTCGACCTACTCCGGCGGTATGCGCCGCAAGCTCGACCTGGCGATGACGCTCGTCGGCAACCCGCGGATCATCTTCCTCGACGAGCCGACGACGGGACTCGACCCGCGCAGCCGCCGCACCATGTGGTCGATCATCCGTGACCTGGTGGCCGACGGCGTGACCATCTTCCTCACCACGCAGTACCTGGAGGAGGCGGATCAGCTCGCCGACCGGATCGCGGTGCTCGACAACGGCCGCCTGGTCGCCGAGGGCACTCCCGACGAACTCAAGCGCCAGATCCCGGGGACGCACGTGCGGCTCCGGTTCACCGACGTCGCCCAACTCGACGCGACCGCGCGTCTCTTCCCCGACGCCACCCGGGACGACGACGCACTGACCCTGCGTGTTCCCAGCGACGGCGGGACGAGATCGCTCCGCGCCCTGCTGGACCGCCTCGACGAGTACTCGCTCAGCGCAGAAGAGTTCTCCGTGCACACACCCGACCTCGACGACGTCTTCCTCACCCTGACCGGCCGCACCACGGAGGTAGCAGCGAAATGAGCGCCAAGTCCCACTCGATGGTCATGTTGCGCCGCAACTTCAAACACATCGCCCGGAACCCGACTTCGGTGTTCAACGCGGTCCTGATGCCGATCATCATCATGTTGATGTTCGTCTACATGTTCGGCGATGCCTTCGACGTCGGCGTCGACTACATCGACTACGCGACGCCGGGGCTCATCCTGCTGGCCGTCTGCTACGGGCTGGGTGCCACCGCGACGGCGGTGAACTCCGACATGACGACGGGCATCATCAACCGGTTCAAGGTCATGGACGTCTCCCGAGGCGCGGTGCTGACCGGCCACGTCATCGCCACCGTGCTGACCAACCTGATCGCCATCGCCGCCCTCCTCGGGGTGGCCTTCCTGCTCGGCTTCAGCCCGGCGGCGGATGCCCTCGACTGGCTCGGCGTGGTCGGCATGGTCGTGCTGCTCGGTTTCGCGGCGGGCTGGTTCACGATCGCCCTCGGCTTGGCGGCGAAGTCGCCGGAAACGGCGGGTATGGCCGCCGTGCCGCTGGTCATGCTGCCGTTCTTCAGCAGTGCGATCGTGCCCGCCGAGAAGATGGGGCCGGGCCTGCGGCAATTCGCGGAGTACCAGCCCTTCACGCCGATCATCGAAACCATGCGCGGGCTGCTCGCGGGCGCGCCGGACACCGGCGACGCGCTCACCGCCGTCGCCTGGTGCGTCGGGATCGCCGTGGTCGGCTACCTGTGGGCGTCCGCGACGTTCAAGAAGCGAGCGTGACCTCGACAAGCTCGGTCCAGCTCGTCTCCGAACCCTCCCGAACCGCCTCGGCGAACCCCATGTCGCCGAGGCGGTTTCGCGTTGCTTGCTCGATCCGGTCCACGTCCGGGTGGGAACGATCCGGCAGGCCGCGCAGGTCGGCGCTCGCCGCGAGCAGCCGTGCGGCCTGCTCGTACTGTTCGACACGCAGCGCCAGATCCGCGATACCGACGAGCACCTGGGCGATCAGAAGCGGATACGCCGTCTCGGATGCCGCCCGGAAAGCCGCGTCGCGATGCGCACGGGTCTCGTCGAGATCCTCGGCGAGGTAGCCGAGCAGGTCGTGTTTCATCGCGCGGATGTTCGGCCGTTCGGCGTCGTCGCCCATCAGCTTCAACGCTTCGTCGAGCTCCCGGCGTACCTGCGCGGCGTCGCCGCGCCAGCGCGCGAGCTCCGCCTTCGACAGCGCAAGCTCGGCCAGCACGATAGGCCAGGAGACGCGTTCCGCGGACCGCTGCGCCTCCGCCATCGCCGCCGCGCTCGACTCCACATCGCCTGCCAGCCAATACAACTGGGCCTGCCGCGACCGCATCGGCACGACATCCTCGACGGCGCCGATCTCGGCGACGACCGCGATCGCCTGTTCGTAGTGCTCGCACGCGGCGGCGAACTCGCCGCGCACCGCGATGCGATTGGCCAGCTCGGTCTGGGCGAACGAAATCCCCCACCGTTCGCCGAGTGCGCGAAACTCGGTGAGCGCCATCTCGAGACAGGTGTCCGCTTCCGTGCCGCCCTGCCCCAGCTGAATACGCATCTTGCCGAGCTGAAGCCTGCCGAGGGCGCGCACCCACGGGTCCTCGTCGTCCAGCAGCGCTTCCCACGCGGGCAAGAAGGCGTCCGGCCCGTGCAACAGGCGTTCCAGTGGGGTGAGCAATCGCAGTACCGGGTGACGGGCCCGGACCCGCTTGCTCAGTTCGTACCCTTTGCGGATCCACTCCTCGGCCTGGTACTGGTCGCTCTGCGGCCCGGAGGTCACGAACTGCACGACGAACGCGTACACCATCGCCCTGATCTCGTCCGCCACCTCGCCCGGCACGGCCGTTGCCGCCATGATCAGTTCGTTGGCCTCGGCCTTGTGCCCGCCGAGCCACCAGTACCAGCCCGCGGCGGCGGCGAGCCGCATGGCCCCGTCCGCCTCCCCCGCGGCGAGCGCACCGCGCATCGCGGCGGTGATGTTGTCGTGCTCGGCATCGAGCGTGGCCAGCCAGGTCAGCTGTTCGGTGCGGCGCAGATGTGGATCCGCGGTCTCGGCGAGTTCGGTGAAATAGGCGAGATGCGCGCGTCGCGTCCGATCCGATTCTCCCGCCTCCGCGAGACGCTGCTCGGCGTACTCCTTGATCGTGCCGAGCATCCGGTAGCGCGGCGCCCGGTCGCCCACGGTGAGCACCAGCGATTTCTCGGTCAGGGCGGTCAGCAACTCGAGCACCTCACCCGTGTCGACCGCGTCGTCGGCGCAAACCCGCTCGGCCGCTTCGAGACTCGCACCGCCGGAGAACACCGAGAGCCTGCGCAGGACCATCCGTTCGGCGTCGCTGAGCAGCTCCCAGCTCCAGTCGACCACCGCGCGCAGCGTCTTGTGCCGCGGCAGCGCGGTGCGGCTGCCGCCGGTCAGCAGGCGGAACCGGTCGTCGAGCCGATGGGCGAGCTGATCGAGGGACATGGTGCGCAACCGGGCCGCGGCGAGTTCGATGGCCAGCGGCATCCCGTCCAGCGCCCGGCAGACGCGTGCCGCGGTCGACAATGTGCCCGCGTCGGTCGCGAGGTCCTTGTTCACCGCACCCGCCCGGTCCAGCAGCAGCCGGATGGCCGGAGCGGACGCGATCTCGTCGGGTGCGGCGTCCTCGGCGGGCAGGGCCAACGGCACGACCGGCCACAGCGCCTCACCGGTGATGCCGAGCGGTTCCCTGCTCGTCGTGAGGATCCGCAGCCGCCTGCATTCCCCGAGCACGCGATGGGCGAACGCCGCCGCCGACTCGATCACGTGCTCGCAGTTGTCCAGGATCAGCACCATCGCCCGCTCGCGGATCGCCGCGACGACCCGGTCCGTCGGCTCCGCGTCCTGCGCCTCGCCGTACAGCGCATCCCGCAGTTTCAGCGCGGCGAGGGTCGCAAGCGCGACGTTGTTTCCGCTGCCCGCGTCACCGTCTGCGCCGATGGCCGCGAGCTCGACGAGCCAGACACCGTCCGGCAGGTCACCCAGGAGCGTGCGCGCGGTTTCGGTGGCCAGCCTTGTCTTCCCCGAGCCGCCAGGCCCGATCAGAGTGGTGAGCCGGTGCTCGGCGTTGAGTTCGCGGACAGCGGCGACATCGGCGTCCTTGCCGACGAAACTGGTCAGCTCGGCGCGCAAGTTGGTCTTCCGGTTTTCCTCCCGCCGTCCCAGCTCGCCACGCAGCAGCGCGACGTGCAGCGCGGACAGCTCCGGTGCGGGGTCGACGCCCAGCTCGTCGGCCAGGGTCTCTCTCGTGCGTTCGTACACGAGCAGCGCCTCGGTGTCGCGACCGGACGCGACGAGGGCACGCATCAACGCGGCGACGAGCCGTTCGCGGACCGGATGGGCGGCCACCAGGTCGGTCAGCTCGGTCACCAGCTCCGCGCCGTTGCCGAGGTCGATCTCCGCATCGAACCGGTCCTCCATGGCGGTCAGGCGCAGCCCCTCGAGCCGGGTGACCGACGCGTCGAACGCCGCGCTCTCCCGCAAACCGACGTCCTGCATGGCCGCGCCGCGCCACAGTGCGAGGGCCTCGCGCAGCCGGCGCGGATCCTCGTCGTTGCGGGCTTGGGCGACGAGGCGTTCGAACCGCACCGCGTCGACGGCCTCGGGTTCCACCCGTAGCAGGTAGCCGTCCGGCCTGCCATCGATCGCCCCGTCCGGCAGCGCCTTCCGCAGCCGGGAAACCAAGCGCTGCAAGGCATTCGCCGCGTCGGCGGGCGGATTCTCGCCCCAGATCCAGTCGATGAGCGTCGCTTTCGGGACCGCGCGACCCGGTTCGAGCGCGAGCGCGATCAACAGCCCGCGCAGCCGCGCGCCCGGCACGTCGGCGAGAACACCGTCGTCCGTGCGCACCTCGAATGGTCCAAGAATCCCGATCTGCACCCGGCCGATCTTGCCATGGGCCAGCGGCGGACGTCCGACCGCCGATGCGGCGCAGCGGGCCGCGATGCCGTCGAATTTCGCCTTGTCACCGCGGGGTTCGGGGGCGTTCAGTCGGACCGCTTCGGTGTCAGAGCCGTGTCAGTCGCATGACAGGTCGGTCGGCGACCGTGGTCGCATCAACCGATTCGAAAGGCATTCCGATGAGTGGAACGGTTCCCATCCCGCACGGCCTCCCCATGGAACGCGATGCGGGCCCCTTCGCCCCGCCCAGCGAGATCACCCGGCTGCGCGACGCTCGCCCGGTCTGTCCGCTGGTGTTCCCCGACGGTCACGAGGGCTGGCTCGTCACCGGGTACGACGCGGTCCGCCAGGTCATGGCCGATACACGGTTCAGCTCGCGCCAGGACATCGGCGTCGTGCACGTGCCGTACGAGACGCCCGGCATGCCCGTCGCCACCGAACCGTCCCCGCAGATTCCCGGCTTGTTCATCGCCATGGACCCGCCGGACCACACCCGGCTGCGGCGCATGCTGACCGGCGCTTTCACCGTCAAACGCATGAAGCAGCTCGAAGAGCACATCATCGACGTCGCCGAGCGGCAACTGGACGAGATGGCGCTGATGACACCTCCGGTCGACCTGGTCAAGGAGTTCGCGCTGCCGGTGCCGTCCCTGGTGATCTGCGAAATGCTCGGTGTCCCCTACGCGGACCGCGCGACCTTCCAGGTCAACTCCGCCAAGTTCTTGGTCAAGGACCAGACGCTCGAGGAGAAGATGGCCGCGTACGGCGCGATGACCACCTACCTCGCCGAACTCGTCGTGCGCAAGCGGGCCGAACCCGGCGACGACATCCTGTCCGACCTGGCGCGCGACGACGAACTCAGCGTCGAGGAACTGACCGGCATCGCCTTCCTGCTGCTGCTCGCCGGCCACGAGACCACCGCCAACATGCTGGGGCTCGGCACCTTCGCGCTGCTCGAGCACCCCGAGCAGCTTGCCGAGCTGCGCGCCAACCCGGATCTGCTGCCCGATGCCGTCGAGGAACTGCTGCGCTTCCTGTCGGTCGCCGACATCTTCTATCGCTACGCCACCGACGACATCGAGGTCTGCGGCGAAACGATCACCAAGGGATCGACCGTCGTCGTCTCGCTGCTTGCCGCCAACCGTGATCCCGAGCGCTTCGACAACCCCGACGCACTGGACATCCGCCGCGAGGCTCGCGGTCGCCTGGCCTTCGGCCACGGCATCCACACGTGCCTCGGACAGCAACTCGCCCGCATCGAGATGCGCGCCGGTTTCGCGGGACTGTTGCGTCGCTTCCCGACGCTCGAGCTTGCCGTCCCCGCCGACGAGGTGAAGCTCCGGACCGACATGAACATCTATGGCGTCCACGAGCTGCCGGTCACCTGGACGGCCTAGGCCCTGCCTCGAAGTCCGGCCGGATGCATCCGTGGCGATCGCGGAGGCGCCGGATGGGACTTCGAGACAGGGCATAGCAGCCGTCGGACAAGAAAGGAGATGACAAAGTGCGAATCTCAGCGAATAGGGAGCGCTGCATCGGCGCGGGGATGTGCGCTCTCTTCGAGCCCGCGGTGTTCGATCAGGACGACGCCGACGGCAGGGTGCGGTTGCTCGACTCGAGCCCGCGGGGCGGTCACTCCGCGGTGCGGGAGGCCTTCGATGCCTGCCCGTCCGGGGCGCTCGAAATCGCCGAGTCCTGACCGATCGACTCGCCAACGCCACCGACCCGGCCGACAGGCCTCGGGACGCACTACTCCGGGAGCCGCCGCATCCGTGCGGCTCTTCGGCCGCGCGCATCAGCTCACCGAACGGCTGGCGCGCGAGCCCGTGACCAGGCCGAACACCGTGTCAGGTGGCGTGTCAGTCGGGTGTCAGGTCGGTATCAGCCGTTCTCGCGACAGTGTTTCCGTGAACAGCACAGCAGTTGCGGCTTCCGGGCTGCGAAAGATCTACGGGGACAAGATGATTCACGTCGGCATGGAGCTGGATACCGGTGCGGGCCGCTACCTTCCGCGCACGGAATGGCTCACCCGCGTCACCCGGTTTCTGCGCGGTGATCACGTCTTCGCCCAACTGATCCGCTTCGCCCTGGTCGGCGGTTCCAGCAATATCGCCTACGTCCTGCTGTTCATGGCCGCGAACGGCTTCGGCCCGCTGGTCGCCAATATCGCGGGCTCGATCGTCAGCACGGCCATCGCGAACGAACTACACCGACACCTCACCTTCCACGCGGCGGATCGAGTCGGCTGGTTCACCGCGCAGTGGGAAGGCGGCGGGCTCGCCCTGATCGGCCTGCTCATCTCCACCGCGGCACTGGCCTGCCTCGAGTCCGCGGCACCCGCCCTCGGCGAGTTCGCGCAGGCCACCGCCGTGCTCACCATCATGGCCGCGGTCGGCGGCATCCGCTTCCTCGCCCTGCGCGGCTTCGTCTTCTGAAACACTCGACCCCGCTCGACTCTCTCGCCGCTAGAGATCCGAGGCTCGATGCGATTGCGTTCATGGCGGCCGAAGGCTGACCGTGACCGGCCGCCATCACGAGATCTATCTGACCGGCCCGCGCAAGAAGCCCGGGCGAGCGCAAGAGGACGATCCTGCGGCATCCGGTGCGGCGCACGAGATTACGCGTTCGCGCCCCCCGCTCACCGAACGGATCGTCGCCTCACCACTTGCGGCCGGTGTAGGCCAGCAGCTTGCGGTGCGGGGGTGCGTCGTCCGGGATCGGCACTTCGGCATCGTAGATGCCCGGCGTGCGGTAGACGTCGATGCCGCCCATGCTGTGCATCGTCGCGAGCATTTCGGCGCACAGCGCGTCGTCGGCCAGATCGGGGCGGTCGATCGCCAAGGCGATGTCCACGCCGTGCACCACCACCTCGGTGAGGTGGATCATGGCGGCGGCCGGTCCCGGCGTCGGGCCGAGGCCGAGCTGCACCGTGGCGGTCGGCACGTCGGGTCTGCGCCACGCGGCGCGATCCACCTCCGCCGCGGCCGCGTAGGCGCCCTGCGGGTCACCGCCGAGCCAGTCGTCGCCGCGCGCGCCGCGCGGATCGTTCCCACTCAGCGCGGCCGCGAAAGTGTGCATCCCACCCACCGTGTGGTTCAGCACCGCCCGCACATCCCAGTCGCTGCACGGCGTCGGCGCGGCGAGCAGGTCGTCGTCGACTGCGGCGACGATGGCGCCGGTCATGTCGAGAGCGCGGTCGATGTGGCCGATCAGAGTGTCCATGGGCATCCTTCGGTCGAGCGGAGTTGGAGCATTGATAGCACGACCGGCTGACACGTGTCGGCCAACGCAGCACGCCACGCGCTCGACCCACGTCACCTCGAAAACGCTTGCGCCCGGCGGACAATCGCGAATTCGCCGCACCGACAACATCCGCCAGTGCTGGTTAAAGCGTTGCGCGCCAAAAGAATTGGCGATCGCAATGGCAACCGCTGGAAGGGCCGATCTGGAACAGGTTCAGGCACGAGCTGTGACGAACTCGGCACTCGCGCCGAACGTCAGCCCACTCGACACAAGACCACCGGAAACTCGAAATCCCCGGCCGGTAAGCGCATTCGCGCTGACGCGACGACGGCGCTCAACCGGTTTGCGGTCGCCCCTCGGCCCCCGCGTCGTCGGGCCCGTCGGCGCGCACGGCGCCGTGGTCGGTCCCCTCGTCGGCCTCCTGATCCGGTTCCGGATGCTCGGGCTCGAAGGTCGGCGGCAGATTCTTCAGGTGCCGGTTCATCGAACGCACCAGCAGGAACGTGCCCGCGAGCAGCAGCAGGATGATGGCGAGACCCAGCGGCGAGGCCTTGCCGAATTCGGGGCCCGTCGGAGTGTTCGGGGTTTGCGCGAGTAGTACCAGCATCACCGGGTCGCGTCCTCGATGCCCGCGAACAGGTCGTTCTCCGGAATGGCGGTGCGCACGCGGGTCTTGGCCAGCTCGAACTCCTCGGTCGGCCACAGCCGCTGCTGCATCTCCAGCGGGATCGCGAAGAACGCGCCGTTCGGATCGATCTGGGTGGCGTGCGCGCGCAGTGCGTCGTCCCGCTGCGGGAAGTACTTGCCGCACTCGATCTGGGTGGTGACCCTGGACATCACGTCGCCGCGCTCCACCGCGTAGGCGCGGATGCGGTCCAGCCACTCCTGCAACGGGAAGGGCTCGCCCATCCGCTCGTATTCGGCGGCGAACAGCTCCAGCCGCTTCATGCTGAACCCGTGGTCGTAGTAGAGCTTGAGCGGCGTCCACGGCTCGCCCGCGTCGGGGAAGCGCTCCGGATCGCCCGCCGCCTCGAACGCGGCGACCGATACCTGGTGGCAGCGGATGTGGTCGGGGTGCGGGTAGCCACCGGTCTCGTCGTAGGTGGTGATCACGTGCGGGCGGAACTCGCGCACCACCCGGACCAGCGCCTCGGTCGCCTCCTCCAGCGGAACGAGCGCGAAGCAGCCCTCGGGCAGCGGCGGCAGCGGGTCGCCCTCCGGCAGGCCGGAGTCGACGAAACCGAGCCAGGTCTGCCGCACGCCGAGCGCGCGGGCCGCGGCCGCCATCTCCTCGCGACGGATCTCATCGATGCGCTCCAGCACCCCGGGGGTGTCCATCGCGGGGTTGAGGATGCTGCCGCGTTCGCCGCCGGTCAACGTCACGACAAGGACCTCGTGGCCCTCGTCGGCGTATCGGGCGGTCGTCGCGGCACCCTTGCTGGATTCGTCGTCTGGGTGGGCGTGCACCGCCATGAGGCGAAGGCCACTCACGTCTCGTTCACCATCGCTCTCGGTCGCGGGTGTCGGGTCTTCGTTCCCTATAGTTCCATTCGACCGACTTTTGTTCCGACGTACCCCCCCGGGAGCGACAAGTGACGAGCGATCCGACGCCCGCGAGCAGCGGCGACTCGGCCGCCGACCAGGCGGCTCGACACGCCGACCGCTACGGGACGAAACCGCGGACGCCGCGCCGCAAGCTGGCGCTGGTGCTGGGCGTCGTCGTGGTGGCCGCGGGGCTGGGCGTCGCCTTCCTCGGGTTCCAGAAGTTCGGCCCGAAGGACATCGAGGCCGAGCAGCTCGGCTACACGGTCGTAGACGACTCGACCATCACCGTCCGGATCAAGGTCACCCGCGCCGAGCCGGGCAAACCCGTGGTCTGCTTCGTGCGCGCGATGGACAGGGACCAGTCCGAAGTAGGCCGCCGCGAGGTGCTGATCGCGCCGTCGCCGAGCGGGACCGTCGAACTCACCACCACCGTCCGCTCGTCCGCGCGCCCCGCCGCGGGCAGCGTCTACGGGTGCAGCGAGCACGTTCCCGAATACCTCCGCGCGGGCTGATCGCCCGCCCAGATCGGACCATTCGGAAGCGAATCGACGGTGCGACGCCGACAAAACAAACTCCGACCTGCATGTTTGTGATTCATGCTAAAATGGCGTGATACACGGTTCCGCACCCCGGAGCCGTGTTTGCTGCATTGGCGGCCAGCGCTGCGCGTTCCGGGTTTTCGGGTTTGCCCGGAACGTCCTGTTGGGGTCCGTGGAACCAACCCCCGGGGATCGCTCTAGCCGTCGGCTGGTGCATGCCCTCCCCACGGTGGGTAATGCAGCAGTGCATCAGGGAATCCCGGCCCGCCGGGAACAACTACTAGGGAGTGATCGAGATGACTGAGACGAACGTGACCTGGCTGACCCAGGAGTCGCACGACAGGCTCAAGGGCGAACTCGACGCGCTCATCGCCAACCGTCCGGTCATCGCCGCGGAGATCAACGAACGTCGGGAAGAGGGCGACCTCAAGGAGAACGGCGGATACCACGCCGCGCGCGAGGAGCAGGGCCAGCAGGAAGCCCGCATTCGCCAGCTCCAGGAGTTGCTGAACACCGCCAAGGTCGGCGTCGCGCCGACCAAGTCCGGCGTCGCGTTGCCGGGCTCGGTCGTGAAGGTCTACTACGACGGCGACGAGTCCGACACCGAGACCTTCCTCATCGCCACCCGCGAAGAGGGCCTGCGCGGCAACTCCAACCTGGAGACCTACTCGCCGAACTCCCCGCTCGGCGGCGCGCTCATCGACGCGAAGGTCGGCGAGACCCGCGAGTACACGCTGCCGAACGGCAACACCATGAAGGTGACGCTGGTCAGCGCCGAGCCGTACCACGGCTGATCGCGCCGCGCGCTCCTCGTCGGCGCGCAGGCACCGGCCCGGTCGCCGACCGGATCCGCCACGAGAAAACCCGACAGATACGCGAGCGGCCGCACTCGATCCCGAGTGCGGCCGCTTCGTCGTCTCCATCCCCGTCTCTGTCCTTACTTCCCGAGCGCCTGCTCGACGTCGGCCAGCAGGTCGCTGATGTCCTCGATGCCGACCGAGAGCCGCACCAGATCGGCGGGCACCTCCAGGAGCGAACCCTCGGTGGACGCGTGCGTCATGGCGCCGGGGTGCTCGATCAACGATTCGACGCCGCCGAGCGACTCGGCGAGGGTGAAAATCTTGGTGCGCGAGCAGAAGTCGTGCGCCGCTTCCTTGCCGCCGTGCAGGCGCACCGAGATCATGCCGCCGAACCGGCGCATCTGCTTGTCGGCCACCACGTGACCGGGATGGTCGGGCAGGCCGGGGTAGATGACCTGGGAGATGGCCGGGTGCTTGGTGAGAAAGTCGGCGATGGTCTCGGCGTTGTCGCAGTGCCGCTCCATCCGCAGCGCGAGCGTCTTGGTGCCGCGCATGGTGAGGAAGGCGTCGAACGGGCCTGGCACCGCGCCCGCGCCGTTCTGCAGGAAGGCGAAGGCCGCGTCGAGTTCCTTGTCGTTGGTGATCAGCGCGCCGCCGACCACATCGGAGTGGCCGCCGAGGTACTTGGTGGTCGAGTGCACAACGATGTCGGCGCCGAGCAGCAGCGGCTGCTGCAGGTACGGGGTGGCGAAGGTGTTGTCCACCACCAGCTTCGCGCCCGCGGCGTGCGCGATGTCGGCCAGCGCTGGGATGTCGCCGATGCTGAGCAGCGGGTTGGTCGGGGTCTCGACCCAGATGAGCTTGGTGTTCGGGCGGATCGCCGCGCGCATCTCGTCGGTGTTGAACACGTGCGCGGGCGAGTGCTCGATCCCCCACTGGCTGAACACCTTGTCGATCAGCCGGAAGGTGCCGCCGTAGGCGTCGTCCGGGATGACGATGTGGTCGCCGGGGCGCAGCGTCGCGCGAAGCGCGCAGTCGGTCGCGGCCATGCCGGACGCGAAAGCCCTTCCGTAGCGGCCTGATTCGAGCGCGGCGAGGTTCTCCTCCAGCGCCGTGCGGGTGGGGTTGCCGGTGCGGGCGTACTCGTAGCCGCCGCGCAGCCCGCCCACACCGTCCTGGGCGAAGGTCGAGCTCGCGTAGATGGGCACGTTGACCGCGCCGGTCTGGGGATCGGGATCGAATCCGGCGTGCACGGCGCGTGTGGAGAATCCCAGCTCACTCATGGGGACAGCGTAGATAAGCCGCTCACGGACCATCCGCCCGGGGCGTGCGGTGACGCGGGTCTCACCGCGACGGCGGCCAATTACGCTGAGACCATGGTGACTGTCGAAGAACTGTTCGCGATCGATGCACTGCTCTCCGCCGAGGAGCGCGAAATCCGGGATACCGTCGCGGCCTTCGCGGCGCAACGGCTGCGTCCGCACATCGCCGACTGGTTCGAGGCGGGCACCTTCCCGGCTCGCGAAATCGCCCCGGAGCTGGGCAAACTCGGACTGCTCGGCATGCACCTCGACGGCTACGGATGCGCCGGGATGTCGGCGACGGCCTACGGCCTTGCCTGCCAGGAACTGGAGGCGGTCGATTCCGGCGTGCGCAGCATGGTGTCGGTGCAGGGCTCGCTGGCGATGACCGCGATCCACAAGTTCGGCTCCGAGGAGCAGAAGCAGCGGTGGCTGCCGGACATGGCGGCGGGCGCCGCGCTCGGTTGTTTCGGATTGACCGAACCCGACTTCGGCTCCAACCCCGGCGGCATGCGCACCAGGGCCAAGCGCGACGGCGACGACTGGGTGCTCAACGGGTCGAAGATGTGGATCACCAACGGCTCGGTGGCCGATGTCGCGGTGGTCTGGGCCTACGCCGAGGACGGCGACGCCAAGCCCGTGGTGCGCGGTTTCCTGGTGCCCGCGGGGACGCCCGGCTTCACCGCGCGGGAGATGCACCGCAAGCTCTCGCTGCGCGCGTCGATCACCGCCGAACTCGACTTCGACGACGTGCGACTGCCCGCCGACGCGGTGCTTCCGGAATCGCGCGGACTGAGCTCGCCGCTTGCCTGCCTGAGCGAGGCCCGATTCGGCATCATCTTCGGCGCCCTCGGCGCGGCCCGCGACTGCCTCGGCGCCACCATCGAGTACGCCAGGTCCCGCGAGGTCTTCGACAAGCCGCTGGCCGCGTACCAGCTCACCCAGGGCAAGCTCGCCGACATGGCGCTGGAGCTCGGCAAGGGCCAGCTGCTCGCGGTGCACCTCGGCAGGCTCAAGGATCGCGGCGAGATCAGCGCCGAGCAGATCAGCGCGGGCAAGCTGAACAGCACGCGGGAGGCCATCGCCATCGCTCGCGAGTGCCGCACCATCCTCGGCGCCAACGGCATCACCCTCGACTACCCGGTGCTGCGGCACGCCAACAACCTCGAGTCGGTGCTCACCTACGAGGGGACCGCGGAGGTGCACCAGCTGGTGCTCGGCAAGGCGCTCACCGACGCCAACGCGTTCCGCTGAATTACACGCGCGTGATTTGCTGGCTGAATTACGGGACGGCTCTCCACATTGGTCGAACATCACATTTTGATATACGCCCACTGATTGCTAGCATTTCCGAGTGTTTTTGCTTGGCCCCGCGTTGCTCGAAGTGTCGGCGCGCCGAATGCTGAACCGCCTGCACACGACGCACGGGGTGCCGGCACGTACCGCCGCCGCGGAATTCCCCGCGGTCTCCGCGGCGCTCGATCAGCACGCCGCCGCCGTCCGCGACATCCTCGACTTCGGCATCGATGGCGCTTCCTCGGTGCCCGTCGAGGTGCTGCTCGCCGGATACGTCCGCGGGTTGCTCGACCACGTCGGTGAGCCGGACGCCGCGCCCATGACGAGCGGTGCGCCCGCGGACGCACCGGGCTGGGTTCATGCGGACTGGTTGCAGATGCGACTCGCCGGCGTCTGCCAGTACGCGGGCAACCAGCCCGCCTGACGAGCCGTCACCTCGAAAAACGTCCGCCCCGGGCGCACCCAGGGCGGACGTCTCGATTTCCAGCACTACCGCGTTTCGGGCGATTCACCGCCGTATTCGGTGTACTCACTGCCGCCCTGCGGGTAGCCGCTCTGACCACCCTGCGGATATCCGCCGCCTTGGCCGCTCTGCTGCGGGTAGGCGCCGCCCTGACCACCCTGCGGGTAACCACCGCTTTGGCCGCCCTGCTGCGGGTAGGTGCCACCTTGTCCGCCTTCGCGGTAGCCGTGCCTGCCGCCACCCTCGGGGTAACCGCCGCCCTCCGGGTAACCGCCGCGCTGGCCGCCCTGCGGATAGGCGCCGCCCTGACCGCCCTGCGGGTAGCCACCGCCGGGACCCTGGCCGTACCCCGCGCCCTGGCCCTCGACATAACCGCCTTGCTGCTGCGGGTAACCCTGCTGGCGCCCGCCCGCCATGGCCTCTTCCGGCGCCAACTGCTGAGCGCGCGCGGGCTGAGCTGCCCACTGCTCACGGGACGCGTCCTCACGCCCACGCTGGTACGCCTCGGCATGGCCGCGCATCGCGGGCACTTCCTGCTCGAGGTTGCGTAGCCAGCTGTCCCAGCGCCGCTGCATCGGCCGGACGAGACCGCCGCCGACGCCGACCACCAGGATGCCGCCAATGGTGGCGAGCACCGCGATCAGGATGGGCGTGGTGACCGTGGTGGCGACGCCGATCTGGTTCAGCGCCGCGATGATGCCGACACCCCAGACGAACACCGAGGCCAACGTGCCGAGCATGCGGCCGTAGGACAGGCCGCCGAGGGCGTTGGTGACCAGTTCGCGAACCGCGTGCGCGATGGCACCCGCGACGACGATGATGACGATCGCGACCGCGGCCTTCGGCAGCCAGGACACGATGCCGTCGAGCAGGTCGCTGACCGGGTTCGGCCCGAACACGCCGAAGCCGAGTTGCAGCGCGATCAGCAGGATCGCGTAGTAGGCCAGCTTGGCGAGCAGGTCCGACGCGTCGTATTTACTGCGTTCGAGCATCCTCTTGACCCCGCCGCGCTCGACGAGTCGATCGAAGCCGACCCGCTCGAGCACTTTGTCGACGATCGTCGCCACCGCCTTCGCGACGATCCAGCCGATCAGCAGGATGACGAGGAAGCCGGCGAGCTTGGGCACGAACGTCGCGATAGAACTCCACGCGTCCGAAAGCCCTTGCTGGAAATCGATAGCCAAACTGGAGGTGTACACCGCGCCCTTCCCTTCGCTATCCGATTACGCCAGGGCGATTGCCGAGGCGACTTCCCAGGCCGGTTATACCCCCGGAAATCCACCGAAATCCCCAATTTGCGAAGAATTTGCCCTTATCGACACGCCTGGTCGAATTCGTCGGCGGACGCCCTCCGAAGCTTCCCGTGAGCGCCCCCGGTGGGCCGAGAATCGGCGGGGCCGAAGAGGTTTCCCGCCTTCAGCGGACACCGCCGACTCCGAGCCGTCCCACCGAGCTGGCGCCGCGTCCGGAATGGTCGGCGCGGCACCCGACCGAAGGCCACCGCCATCCCGCCAGACCCACTGGACGTCACCTTCATTCACCCGACCTGCGTGCCCTGGTGAACCGGCCGAGGGTGACCTTCAGCACGGTGGGCCGGCCGATGGTGACCTTTGGTCGGCCGTGCTTGTCCAACCTTTGGGGGCGGGGCACTGGGCCCGTCGCCGAGTGGGTGCCGCGGATGTCGCTGGATCGCCTCGCGGACGTCGGAGTCACCGACCGCGTCGACGTCGGGAGCTGAAGGGCGAGCGTCGGCGGACTCGTCGACCAGCACCCGGGCGGCGACAGCAGGCGACAGGTACTGGATCACCCCGCGGCTGTGCGGCCGCCACCCAGGACCCCGCCGAGAGGACGCCGCGGCAGCAGGACCTCCACCTCGAGGACGCCGCGGCAGAACTCGCCGCCGACGACTCGGCACAGCGCACCGACGGCACGGAATGGGCTGTGCTGCAAGCTATCTCGCGTGTCGGCGGCCCGACGGCGAAGTCGTGCCCGCCGCGCCGCCATCGAGTTCTGCCGCGTCCGCCGCAGCCACGCCACCGGCTCGGACGCAACCGAGCGGCTCGCCCACGCGCGGTGGAGCCCCCGGCTGGGCGGACGCGGTGCGGCTCAGTGGCCGATGCGGCCGGTGCTCAGGAAGCCGAGCAGGTCGTGGCGGGTGATGACGCCGACCGGCTTGCCGTCCTCGACCACCATCAGCGCGTCGGTGTCCGACAACGCCTTGGTCGCGGCGGAGATGAGCTCGCCGGAACCGATCAGCGGGAACGACGGGCTCATGTGCTCGGCCACCGAATCGGTGAGCTGCGCGCGTCCTTCGAAGACCGCGGAGAGCAGGTCGCGTTCGGTGACGCTGCCCGCGACCTCACCCGCCATCACCGGCGGCTCGGCGCCGACGACCGGCATCTGGGAGACGCCGTACTCGCGCAGGATCTCGATGGCGTCGCGCACCGTCTCCGAGGGGTGGGTGTGCACCAGGTCGGGCAGCTCGCCGGACTTGCCGCGCAGCACGTCGCCGACCAGCGGCTCGGGGCTGCCGTCGAGGCTGGTGCGCAGGAAGCCGTAGGAGCTCATCCAGCGGTCGTTGAAGATCTTGGAGAGGTAGCCGCGACCGCCGTCCGGCAGCAGCACGACGACGACCGCGTCCGGGTCGCGCCGCGCCACCTCGATGGCGGCGACGACGGCCATGCCGCAGGAACCGCCGACCAGCAGGCCCTCCTCGCGGGCCAGCCTGCGGGTCATGTCGAAGGAATCGGCGTCGGAGACCGCGATGATCTCGTCCGGCACGGCGGGGTCGTACGCGGACGGCCAGAAGTCCTCGCCGACGCCCTCCACCAGATACGGACGGCCGGTGCCGCCGGAGTAGACCGAACCCTCCGGGTCGGCGCCGATGACCTTGACCTTGCCGCCCGACACCTCCTTGAGGTAGCGGCCTGCGCCGGTGATGGTGCCGCCGGTGCCGACGCCAGCGACGAAGTGGGTGACCTTGCCTTCGGTGTCGCGCCAGATCTCCGGGCCGGTGGTCTCGTAGTGGCTCGCGGGGCCGCCGGGGTTGGAGTACTGATCCGGCTTCCACGCGCCGTCGATCTCGCGGACCAGACGGTCGGAGACGCTGTAGTAGCTGTCCGGGTGGTCCGGCGGCACGGCGGTCGGGCAGACAACGACCTCGGCGCCGTAGGCACGCAGCACGTTGCGCTTGTCCTCGGAGACCTTGTCCGGGCAGACGAACACGCACTTGTAGCCGCGCTGCTGCGCGACGAGCGCCAGACCGACGCCGGTGTTGCCGGAGGTTGGCTCGACAATGGTGCCGCCCGGCTTCAGCAGCCCGGCCTGCTCGGCGGCGTCGATCATCTTCACCGCGATGCGGTCCTTGGCGCTGCCGCCCGGGTTCAGGTATTCGATCTTGGCCGCGACGAGCCCGTCGGTCGGGCCGACGACATTGTTCAACCGGACCAGGGGCGTGTTGCCGATGAGGTCCACGACGTGATCCGCGATGCGCATAGCCCTATCGTTGCAGAAGGCCCGTCACGGCATGTGCGACGGTCCCGGAGGGCGGTCGCGCCACGTGACCGCGCGGGGGCCGGGGAATGCGGCGGAGCCGAACACTGTGAGTTCGCGCACCCCGGCTCGGAGCGCCCCTCGGCGACACGCCACACGGTCGGCCGAGCGCCCTTAAGATCGGGAAACATGAGGCAGCCCACTATCGCTCGCGCCGCAACCGTCCTCGCCGCGACGGCGACGGCCGCGCTGATCGGGACCGGTGCGCAGGCGAACGCAGGCACGGTGTCGTTCCCCACCGTGCCGACCATGGCGCACGGCGGACTCTGCTGGACCGCCATTCAGACCTGGGCGGACACCAGCCCCGAGTATCCGGGCCGGGCGATTCTGAACGTCCGCGCGCTGCCGGTGGCGGGCATCGGTCCCGGCCAGTACCCGCTCGCGCCGCTGTGCGAGGTGCGCACCACCGTGGCGTGGCGGAACCTGAACACCGGCGCGACAGGCGCCTACGAGAACACGGTGGTCACGGGCATCTACGGCAGCATCCAGTACGCGCTGTTCCAGGACACCGGGCCTGGCCGCATCGAGGTCACCGTCACCACCGACGCGCTGAGCATTCCGGCGCGCGGCACGTTCGACGTCTTCTGAGGCGGTCGGCCCGAGCCCGTAAAATTTCGGAGCGTGGGAGCACCTCGGATCAGCCGGCGAACGGCCGCCGTCACCGGTGCTGCGACGTTGCTCGCGGGTTCCGGTGCGGGCACCGCATCGTGGGCCGCGTATCGGCTGCTCATGGCGCAGGCCGGTGTCGCGCGCGGCGTGATCGGCCGCGACACCTCGAAGCCGCCGGAGGCGGACGGCATCTACACCGCGGGCTGCGTCGCGCCCGAGCCGTGGCGCACCGGCAAGCACGCCGACCTGCATTTGATGATCTTCGGCGACTCCACCGCGGCGGGTGTCGGCTGTCTGACCGCCGACGGTGTGCCCGGCGTGCGCATCGCCCGCGCACTCGCCGAGGCCAGCGGGAAGCGAATCCGGTTGAGCACCAAGGCGATCTCCGGCGCCACCTCCAAGGGTCTGGCCGGACAGGTGGACGCCATGTTCGTCGCGGGACCGCCGCCGGACGCCGCGGTGATCTTCATCGGCGCCAACGACATCACCAAGAAGCACTCCATCGGCGCCTCGGCGCGCAGGCTCGGCGCCGCGGTGGCCCGGCTGCATCTGTCGGGCAGCGTCGTCGTTGTCGGCACCTGCCCCGATCTGGGGACGGTATCCGCGATTCCGCAGCCGCTACGCACCATCGTGCGGAACTGGAGCGTGCGACTGGCCAGGGCGCAGTTCGCGGTCACCACCGCCGCGGGCGGACACCCGGTAGCGCTCGGCGAGCTCGGCCGGGAATTCCGCACCGCCCCCGAGCAGATGTTCTCCGCCGACGGCTTCCATCCCTCGGCGGCGGGTTACGAACTCGCCGCGGCGCGGGTGCTTCCCGCGCTGCTCGCGGCCCTGGAGCAGCGGGGACTGAACACCGACCGCGGCGCGCACGGCCTGCGTCGCGGACTCGCGGCCCGGCTGCGCGGGCTGGTTGCTCAGAAATCCGGCGCGGCCGCAGCGGACGACGCCGAAGCGCGCAATGGCCGGGGCGACGTTCCCGGCGCTCGACAGGTTCGGTACACATAGAGGTGCCAGTACAAAACTGAGCAGCAAGTACGAAGGAGCCCTCATGCCAGAGGCAGTTATCGTTTCGACCGCCCGCTCCCCCATCGGCCGGGCCCGCAAGGGTTCGCTGGTCGACATGCGGCCCGACGACCTGACCACCCAGATCGTGCGCGCGGCGCTCGACAAGGTTCCTGCGCTCGACCCGACCCAGATCGACGACCTGATCCTGGGCTGCGGCTCCCCGGGCGGTGAGCAGGGCTTCAACATCGCTCGCATCGTCGCGGTGCAGCTCGGATTCGACACCCTCCCCGGCACCACCGTGCACCGCTACTGCGCGTCTTCGCTGCAGTCGACCCGGATGGCCTTCCACGCCATCAAGGCGGGCGAGGGCGACGTGTTCATCTCCGCGGGCGTCGAGACCGTCTCGCGCTACGTCAGCGGCTCGGCTGACAGCTGGCCGAACACCCAGAACCCGCTGTTCGACGAGGCCCAGGCGCGGACCGCGAAGACCGCCCAGGGCGGCGCGGGCGTGTGGCACGACCCGCGCGAGGACGGCCTGATCCCGGACGCCTACATCGCGATGGGCCAGACCGCCGAGAACGTCGCCACCTCCACCGGCATCACCCGTGAGGACCAGGACCGCTGGGGCGTGCGCTCGCAGAACCGCGCGGAGGAGGCCATCAAGAACGGCTTCTTCGAGCGCGAGATCACCCCGATCACCCTGCCGGACGGCACCGTGGTCTCCACCGACGACGGCCCGCGCGCCGGCGTCACCTACGAGGCCGTCTCCCAGCTGAAGCCGGTCTTCCGTCCCGACGGCACCATCACCGCCGGTAACTGCTGCCCGCTCAACGACGGCGCCGCCGCGCTGGTCATCATGAGCGACACCAAGGCCAAGGAACTGGGCCTGACCCCGCTGGCGCGCATCGTGTCCACCGGCGTCTCGGGTCTGTCGCCGGAGATCATGGGTCTCGGCCCGATCGAGGCCGTCAAGCGCGCGCTGGCGCTGGCGGGCAAGACCGTCGACGACATCGACCTGTTCGAGATCAACGAGGCGTTCGCCGTACAGGTGCTCGGCTCGGCTCGTGAGCTGAAGATCGACGAGGACAAGCTGAACGTCTCCGGCGGCGCCATCGCCCTCGGCCACCCGTTCGGCATGACCGGCGCCCGCATCACCACCACGCTCATCAACAACCTCCAGACCTACGACAAGCAGTTCGGTGTGGAGACCATGTGCGTCGGTGGCGGCCAGGGCATGGCGATGGTCATCGAGCGGCTGAGCTGATAGTTCGCTTCGCCGAGCAGCCCTCGATCCGCATCGGATCGGGGGCTGCTTTGTCGTTCGGAGCGGTTTTGGACCGCCGAGCACACCAGCGGCGCCGCCGACCCGCGGTCCGACAGGTGGTGGGAGCCGACGACAAGAGCGGATCGCAGACGACAAGGGCGGCCACCAGGTTTCCTGGTGGCCGCCCTGTCCGCTTTTCGATCGCGGTTGTCAGGCGGGACTTCGTTCAGTCGATCGCCCGCCGACCGGTCGCTAGTCGTTCTGGAAGTAGCTCAGCAGTCGCAGGATCTCGACATAGAGCCAGACCAGGGTGACGGTCAGGCCGAGCGCCACGCCCCAGGCCGCCTTCTCCGGCGCCTGCGCGCGGATCAGCTGGTCGGCGGCGTCGAAGTCGAGCAGGAAGCTGAACGCGGCGATCGCGATGCAGACCAGGCTGAACACAATGGCGAGCGGGCCACCGTCGCGCAGGCCGAGGCCGCCGTCGATGAAGAAGCTCGCGATCAGGTTGCCGAGCATCAGCACGACGACGCCGATGAGCGCGCCGACGATCATGCGGGTGAACCGTGGCGTCACGCGGATGGCGCCCGTCTTGTAGACGACCAACATGCCCGCGAACACACCGAAGGTGCCGAGCACCGCCTGCGCGATCAGCGCGCTACCGCCGGCGCCACCGAAGGTGATGTCGGTGAACATGAACGACAGTGCGCCGAGGAACAGGCCCTCCGCGACCGCGTAGCTGAGCACGATCGCCGGGTTGTCCATCTTGTTGGCGAAGCTGGCGATCAGCACCAGGACCAGGCCGGTCAGGCCGCCGACGATGACGAACAGCGGCGCGAGGCCGGTGTTGGCCGAGGTGAGGCCGTAGGCGATGATCGCCGAAAGGGCGAGCACACCCAGCGTGATGCCGGTCTTGGTCACCACGTCATCGATGGTCATCGCCCGGTGAGTGGGCGGGGCCTGCTGATAAGGCTGCTGCTGGTACTGGTTGGGGTACTGGTTACCGAACTGCTGTCCGAACTGCCCGGCACCCGCTACACCCGAACCGAAGTTGGCGTAGCCGCCGCCCTCTTGCTTGGGCAAATTCTTGAAGACCGGATTGCTTGTGGTGCGCACCGTGAGTGCCTTTCTGGAGTCGTTGCCGCTGTCTGCCGAGCTGTTCGCTCGATATCCAACTGCCTGGTCCAACGTTCGGCACTCGCGTCGAGTTCCCGAGACGTTCGCCGAGGCGGACAATTCGGACTCTACCGTTGCCGGACGTCGTGCAGGCCACGCACCGACCGTGTCACCGTGAACTTCCGGTTGCGGCCGATCACCTCGGTGTGCCCGACCATCCGCTCGACCACACCGCGATAGTTGAGATGGGTGTTGTACACCGTCCACAGTTCACCGCCGGGGCGCAGCACACGACCGGTTTCGGCGAACATCTTGATGGCCGAGCCGGTGTGCACCGCGGCGCCGACGTGGAACGGCGGGTTGCACAGCACGAGGTCGGCGCTGTTGTCGGCGGCCGAGGACATCGCGTCGTCGCGCACCACCGTCACCCGGTCGGCGACGTCGTTGGCCGACGCCGTCGCCCGCGCCGAGGCCACCGCGGCCGCCGATTGATCCGTGCCGACCACCCGCAGCGCAGGGCGCGCCTTGGCCAGCGCCACCGCCAGGATGCCGGTGCCGCAGCCGAGGTCGATGGCGTCGCGAGCGTCCGGCTTCATCCACTTCAGGTGCTGGAGCAGGAATCTGGTTCCGATGTCCAGGCGCGGACCAGAGAACGCCGCCCCGTGGGCGACGACTTCGATGCCGACCTCGTCCAGGCATTCACGCACCGGAAACCGCGGGTCGCCAACGGGTTTCGGGCCCTCGACGAAGAGCGTGCGCGACTTCTGCCTGCCCCGGCTGGCGAGAACCGTCGAAAACGACTCGGCGAGTACGTCGTTCATCGACTTCGTCAGATACTTGTCGCGCCCGCCCGCGATCACGCTGACCCCGGGGTCGGCGTACCGCGCGATCGCGTCGGCCACTTCCGCGAGACCCGCCAGGACGCGGGGCAGCCGGAGCAACACCACTTCGACGCCGCTCAGCAGTTCCTCGGTGAGCGCGTGCGCGGTGTAGCGGTCGGCCAGGCCGAGCGTGCGGGCGTTGTTGGCAAGCGCCAGCTCACCGGTGAGCAGATCCTGGTGCACACGGACCTCGCGCAGGTCGTGCCGGACGATCGCGCCGAGCGTCAGCGCGCCGTAGTTGTCACCGATAACGGCAATCTTCCCGCTACCGGCTTTCTCGATCGCGTCGGCGGCCGCGTCGAGGATCAGCCGGTCGGCGGCATCGACGGCATAGAGGTTCAGCGCCTCCACATCCGGATACCGCCGCAGTCGGCCAAACACGTCCTCGACATCGTCCACACGTCAAGTGTGCTAGATCGTTGCCGAATAGTCGCGCCCGGCCCGGCAAATGGGGGTTCCGGTCGGCCATCGCGGCTAGCAACTCGGCGTGAAGCCCACTGTCACAAGGGAACTCGCGCGGGCTCGGCGGTGCGACTCGAGCCGCGGCTGCGTGTCGGCGCCGCGCCCCTTCCGTGGGCCGGGGCAGGGTCGGGCGCCGATTGAGTTTCGGGCGTAGGACATCTCGGATTCCGACGACGGTCAGGGCAGCGCGACGGACCTCTCGGTCTTTCGGGGCGAACCCGAATGGGAAGGCCGCTACTTCAGAAAGGGGGCTTTACCGGGGCGCGTACCAGGAGGTTCGATGTCGAGCCAGGTCAGCGCTTCAAAACTACTGCCCAGCAACCGATCACTCGCCATGTGGCTGCGACGCCCGCTGAACCTTCCCGGCGACTCTCCCGACCGGCCACCGAGCGTGGCCGTAGCGAACCGGCCCGCCACACGCGGGCGTCGACAGCCTAGGGACGCGCCGAGAGTACTTGCGGCGGCTACGGGACCGCCTTCTCGCTGGCCGCAGCCGCGCAGGCGACCGTCGCGTGCCTGGTGTCGTTCGGGCTGCTCGACTTGGAGGCGGCGGGCAACCCGGCATGGGTGGTGCTGATCGCGGTCGCCGAACCCGCGACGTCGACGAGCGGGCAACGACGAGTCCGCCGCGAGTGGGCGTCCCAGCGGACCGCACGGCGATCGGATACCGAGGCAGCCCCGAGTTCTGCCATGAGTTCGCCGCGAGTGGGCGTCCAGCGGAGCGCACGGCAATCGGATACCGAGGCAGCCTCGAGTGCTGCGACGGGACCGCCACCGGTCGCCCGGGGCCGCGATCATCGAGCGTCGGCCGAAACACTTGGCTACCGGCCGTCGATCGGCCGTGGTGGCGGCGCGATTCGTGCGGCACGCCGATTGCACACGCCGGGTCCGTCATTGTCACCCGCTGCCGTGCAGCCGCTGAGTAACATCAGCCCCATGCGCAACAGGATGGTGTTGGCGGTGGCGGTCGCGGCGGCTCTGATCGCGGGCTGTGACGACGGCGAATCGGTCTCGGCCACCTCGGCTCCGCCGACGACGACGGGCTCGCTCGTCGAGGCGCCCGTCCAGCCGCCGGGCGACGCGGGGCCCAAGCGCGGCACCCCGTCCAGCGACGCCGCGCTCACCGTCACCGATCTGCGCATCGGCCACCATTCCGGCTTCGACCGCGTCGTCTACGACCTCGGCGGCACCGGAACACCCGGGTGGATCGTGCAGTACACCGATCGGGCGGTCCAGGACGGCAGCGGCAATGTCATCGAAGTGGCCGGACAGTCCGTGCTCGAAGTCCAGATCACCGGCTCGGCCTACCCCTTCGACAGCGGCGTCACCCCCTACTCCGGCCCCGATCCCGCCACCGACCCGAGTGCACCCGGCATCGCGGGCGTCTACCGCACCACCGTCTTCGAGGGCACCACCCAGTCCTTCATCGGCGTCAACGCCGACCGCCCCGCCTTCTCAGTCACCACACTGTCCAACCCGACCCGCCTGGTGATCGACATCGCCACGTCCTGACGCGGATCTTCCGCACGCATCGCAGCGCGAAGACAGATCAGCGAGGCGTACGAAACCTCAGCGAGGCGTGCACAACCTCCGCAGTACCAGCCGAGCGCTGCGTAGGTACACGCGCACAATGCGGCCGCGCGAAGCCGCCAACCAGCGCACTCGAGCTGAGCGGAAGCGGATGCCCGCCGGTCCCACACACCTTGCATACGCCTCACACAGCCGGTGCCTGTGTGAGGCGTATGCAAAGTGTGTGGGAAGCCATCCGCCGGGGCACGCGCTGGGGGTGGGCAGAACAGTGGGTGTGGGCAGCGCCGTGGGTGGGCAGCACCGTCAGTGTGGGCAGCACCGTCGAGTGGGCAGCACAGTCGAGTGGGCAGCACCGCCGAGTGGGCAGCACAGTGGGGTGGGCAGCACCGTCGAGTGGGCAGCACCGTCGAGTGGGCAGCACAGTGGGGTGGGCAGCACCGCCGAGTGGACAGCACCGCCGGGTGGGCAGCACCGCCGAGTGGACAGCACCGCCGAGTGGACAGCACCGCCGAGTGGACAGCACCGCCGAGTGGACAGCACCGCCGGGTGGGCAGCACCGCCGGGTGGGCAGCACAGTGGGGTGGACAGCACAGAGGGTGGGCAGCTGCGCAACACCGATACATACAGGGGGTACGGGTACTTATTTGCGGACCCGATACCCTGGTTGACGTGACCGCGCCGACCGCCTCGCAGCATGCATCCGGGTTCACCCGGCTGCTGGGCATGGTCGCCCTGATCGCCGGAATCGCGGCCATGCACGTCGGCATCTTCACCACCCCCGCGTCGGCCGCCCACCACTCGACCGCCACCCCCGCAGACCATTCATCCGCGATTACCTCTACCGCGGCCCACCCTGTTGTCCCGGCCCGCCACACTGCCGCCGCGTCGACCGCCCCCGCTGCCTCCGGGCCAGCCTCATTCCCCGCCACGGTGCCAGACCACCAAGTTGCCACCATCGCAGGAGACCCAGCCGCCACCAGGACCCCCACCAACGCTGCCACCAGCTCGGTCCACAGGGCCGCCGCCGGCTCGGCTGACCAGGCTGACTCCAACCCCGCCTGCCACACTGCGGCCGCCCCGACCACCCCCGCTGCCTCCGGCTCAGCCCCACTCGCCGCCACCGCGCCAGCCCACCAAGTTGCCGCCACCGCAGGAGACCCAGCCGCCACCAGCACCCCCAACCACGCTGCCGCCGGCTCGGCCGCCCACGCTGCCACCAGCTCGGGCAACCAGGCTGCCACCGGCTCGGCCACCCACGCTGCCACCAGCTCGGGCAACCAGGCTGCCACCGGCTCGGCCACCCACGCTGCCACCAGCTCGGGCAACCAGGCTGCCGCCGGCTCGGCCGACCAGGTTGACTCCGGCCGAGCCTCACTCGCCGCCAAGTCGGCCGACCACACCGCCGCCGTCACGGCCGATCACGCATCCCCGATGTCGCGCCAAGCCGCAGCCGTCGCGGAGGACCCGGATGCCGCCATCGCGGCTCAGGTCGCAGATGTGCCCACAGCTCGGGGTCACGCGACGACAAGCGGCCGGGCGACGGGCAACGCGTCGGCGACCATCGATCTGCGTGTCACCGACCTGGCGATGAGCTCGGGCAGCGCGTCGCCGACCGAACACGCCGCACGTATATCCGACAGCGGCCACCGTCACGGGTTCGACGATCGGGTCGACCGCGCGGTTGCGCACCGCGAATCCTCGGCGGGCACTTCTGCTCAGCAGGGGTGCGCCGAGTGCGGCGACGGCCACGCCGGTCTGCATGCCTGCGTCTTCATCCTGACCGCGCTCGCCATGGCGGTCCTGCTCGTTCTGCTGTACCGGATCGCGGGCGACCACCTCGGCGGTGGTCCGAAGCTGCGGCACCGGCTGCCCAGACGTGAACGTCCACCGCCTTGGACCGTGTTGTCCCTGGCCGAATTGTCGATTCTGCGGATCTGACAGGTCGACCGCGTCCGTGCTCGATCACGGCGTGGTTCCGTCCTGCCCTCATCAACCGTGCTTTTCGCAATTCCCAAGGAGTTCAACCATGTTCATCACCCGTACCCGCCTCACGATCGCCGCACTCGCATCGGGCGCCCTGCTGTTCGCCGCCGGATGTGGCGACGATTCCGATTCGATGTCCGGCATGGACCACGGCGCGGCGTCGAGCACCACCGCGGCGGCCACCTCGGCCGCGCGGACCGATTTCAACAACGCCGACGTGACGTTCCTGCAGATGATGTACCCGCACCACGCGCAGGCGGTCGAGATGGCGAAGCTGGTGCCGAGCCACACCGAGAACCCGCAGCTGCGCGCCTTGGCCGCGGAGGTCGAGAAGGCGCAGGCGCCGGAGATGGAGCAGATCAGCACCCTGTTGCAAAGCTTCGGCAAGCCCGCGCCGACCGCGGGCGGCGGCCATGAGGGTCACGGCATGCCGGGCATGATGTCGGCCGAGCAGATGACCGCGCTGCAGGCCGCGTCCGGACCCGCGTTCGACGAGATGTGGCTGGAGATGATGATCGAACACCACACCGGCGCGATCGATATGGCGAAGACCGAACTGGCCGACGGCGTCAATCCCGAAGCCCAGGCGCTGGCCCGCGCGGTAATCGCCGCGCAGGAATCCGAGATCGCCACCATGCGCGGCATGCTCGGCCAGAACTGACCGCGCGACCGGTCCGCATCGCATCAGACTGCGATGCGGACCGGTGTCCTGCGTTCAGCCCGAACCGACCGGGTCAGCGCCGACACCCCATGCCGACCGACCAGCACGTTTGCTGATGCGAACCCGTCGATCCGGACCGGTCGGGCCGGTCCAGGCCCCGCGATATCGGTTGGCCATCGATATCGGCCCGCCGAGCGATTGGACCGGTCGCGCACAGTAACGTCGTAGGGTCCGGTCTCGTCCGCGGCTGGACGCACCGAGGGGAAAGGCGAACGGACATGCGACGACTGGAACGCGGGGGCCTGGCCGCCGCGGCGGCGGCGACCGCGACGGGCATCATCTTCATCGGCGCCTGCTCCACGCAGGTCACCGGCAACCCCCAGGTCAACCAGACCGAGTTGGCCGCGTACACCTCCGAAGTCGCCGCCTCCTCGGCCGCGGCGTCCTCGTCGCGGGCCGCCGCCGTCGCCCGCGCGGCAGGGGCGGCGTGCGACGCCTTCGCCGCAGCGAACGAGAGCTCGGTCGACTCGTTCAACGCCTACATCGACGCGAGCAACAACAACGCGCCCGACGCCGACGCCAAGGCCAGCGACGCCGTGAACACGTTGCGCACCAACGCGCGCAACGTGGACCAGAAGCTGACCAGGGACGTGCCCCCGGACGTCGCGAGCAGCCTGCGCTCCTACCGCGACGACACCAACAACCTCGCCGATCTGCTCGAACGCCGCGTCGACGTCGACACGCTCAACGACGCCATCGACCGGTTCAACGAGACCAAGAACGCCGCGCGCGAGGTCTGCCGAGCCCACTGATCCCATCTAGCCGACTACTCACTCGGGCCGACTACTCCGCCGAGCCGAGCCCGACTACTCCGCCGAGCACCGACCACTCCTCTGCCGAGCCCACTGATCCGTCGACCCGAATACTGTGACCGAGCCGACTGATCCGCCGAGCCGACCGCTCCCTCGGACCGACTGATCATTTCGAAGAGGGCCCGTGTCGGCGACGGCCGGATCGGCGCCTGGCCGAGGCGGCTCGAGCGAGCGGAACGCCCCCTCACCACGTCGCAGGCTGCTGCTCGTTGCTCGAATCTTGCTGTCTCGCACGCCGATTCCGCCGCTCGAACAACAGCAACCCCGTACCCGTCAGCAACGCGGCGCTCGCGACGACGGCCGCGAACAACGCCCCTCCGTCCGCGCCGAGCGCCGCGATGGCGATGGTGAGGACCACGGCGGACAACCCGATCCCGACCAGCACGAAGCCTGCCCAGTTCCTGGCGTCGCCTATCGTCTCCCCGGGTTGCGGTTCGGCCGTGCGGGCGATATCCGGTGCGTCGTCGAGCGGGGGAATCTCCCACGCTCCGTCGGATGCCATGATGCGACCACCTCGTTCAGCGGATCGGTAGTGTCGCCAGCTGGGTGCCCAGCCCTGTCCCGCCGAAACTGCCCGCGCGACAACTCAACCGGCTAACGCGCGACCCCGCATATCCCCAGGGTGACCGAATCTCGGTACAGCGCCGAGCAATTCGTTGACGAACGGCGCAGGCTGCGGCAGCTCGTAACCCGGCGGCCACAGCCAGCGGCGCTCGTCCGAGATGGGCCGGCTCGATTCGCTGAGCAGCGGTAGCGCGACCTGTTCACCCCACTCCGAGATCCGCACGTCGGCCTCGGCGAACAAGGGCCGGTGCGACGGCTCGCCGGTGGGGATGCCCGCCGTGAGGAAGACCCACCGGCCGGTGTCCGGGTCGACGAACACGGGCCCGGCGTGCTGCGCGGGCTGTAACAAGGTCTGCAGGCGCGTGCCTAGCGGCTCGGGCATCGCCACGACCCCCACAACGCCCACCCGAAGGACCACCTGGGTGCCCATGATCGCGACGGGGAATCGGTACATCTCCCGATAGGTCACGAAGGTCTGCCGCAATGTCATCGTCGCCATCCACCTTCCACGGGTCGGCAGGCTTGTGGAATCGATCGCGAGGCGGCGACATCGTCCCGCCACACCGCGATCCCTTTCGATGTTCCTTGCGCGAGTCGGGCACCGGCAACGCGTTCGGCGATCGCTGGGGAAATCACCAGTGCGGCGCGCGCCGCCTTGGAGATCCCACAACGTGATTGGCGGACCCGATCGCGGGTAACCGGCGGACATGGAGCTACTGGTGATCATCGGGATCGCCGTGCTCGTCGGCGCGGTGGTCCTTTATCGCAAGATGTCCGGACGGCAACCCGAGTCGCCGGAAACACCCGGCAACGACGGGAAGTGATTCCCATGTCGGCAATGGACCCCGATCCCGCGCGCACCCCCGATCTGGAACCCGGCGGCGGCGTCGCACCCGGCTCGACCCCACCGGAAACGGCACAGACCTCCGGCCTCTCCGCACCGGAACCGCGCACCAGGCACCGGTTCCCCGGAACGGGTGTGGCCGCGATGGCGGTCACGATCGCCCTGGTGGCCGTCTTCGCCGTGGTCGCTATCGCGATAATCGTGTCGCTGATCTGACCCGGGCCGGCCGATCAGGCGCGCCGCGTGCCTGCCTAAGATACAACTTGTGTCTAAGACGTATTCATCGGCCGAGCACGCCTATCGCGAGGTGAAAGAGCGCATCCTGTCGGGTGCGCTGCCCGGTGGCGAGCTGATCAGCGAGGGCGAGATCGCCGCCGCGCTCGGCACCTCGCGCACGCCGGTACGCGAGGCGTTTCTCCGGCTGGAGACCGAAGGGTGGATGCGGCTCTACCCCAAGCGCGGCGCGCTGGTGGTGCCGATACCGCCCGACGAAGCCGCGCATGTCGCGCACGCCAGGCACGTCGTGGAGACCGCGGCCGTTCGCACGCTGGCGGCGACCGGTCCCGGTACCGTCGCGGCGTCGCTGCGCGCTTCGCTGGATCGGCAGCGCGCCCTCGCCGCGGGCCGAGACCTGGACGCCTTCGCCGTCGAGGACACCGACTTCCACCGCACCTACGTCGCCGCGGCGGGCAATCCGCTGTTGACCGACTTCTACGACTCACTGCGGGAGCGGCAGCGCCGGATGAACAGCATCGCCCTGCGCCGCGGCCCGCTCGACATCGACCGCATCGTCGACCAGCACGCCCGCCTCGCGGAGCTGGTCGTCGGCGGTGACGTCGACGGTTTCGCCACGGCGCTGGTCGACCATCTCGCGGGCGTGCACCAGCTGGAGCTACGTGGCCTGTGATGACGACCCTGACCGCCCTACGTCCCGCCGAAGCACCCACCGGAACCAGACGGTGGTGGGGCGTCGCCGCCGCCGTCTTCGCCATCGCCTGGGGCGGCAACGAGTTCACTCCGCTGCTGGTCATGTACAAGAGCCACGGTCTTCCGCTGACGACGGTCGACCTGTTGCTCTTCTACTACGTCCTTGGCATCGTCCCCGCGCTGTTGATCGGCGGGCCACTGTCCGACCGCTACGGACGCCGCCGCCTCATGCTGCCCGCACCGCTGATCGCGGCCTGCGGATCCCTCCTGCTGGCCGTCGGCTCCGATTCGGTGCTCGCGCTCGCGGCGGGGCGGGTGCTGTGTGGTGTCGCCCTTGGCTTGGCGATGGCGGTGGGCAGCAGCTGGCTCAAGGAGCTCTCGCAGCCGCCGCACGGGCCGGCGCTGCCCGCGGGAACCGGTGCGCGTCGGTCGGCGATGAGCTTGACCGGCGGGTTCGCCGTCGGGGCCGGCGTGGCCGGTGCGCTCGCGCAGTGGGGGCCGCTGCCCGGCTCGCTCACCTATCTGATCAATGCCGCGCTGTGCGTTCTCGCCGCCGCGTGGATGTCGCGCGCGCCGGAAACGGTTCTGCCTCAGGTCGATTCGAAGCGGCTCATCGACGATCTGAAGATCCCCGCCGCGGGCCACCGCCGCTTCCTCTGCATCGCCCTGCCCGCCGCGCTGTGGTTGTTCACTTCTGCCGCAACGGCTTACGCGGTGATGCCGACCCTGATGCTGCCGCATGTAAGTGGTGCGCCCATCGCGTTCTCGGCGTCGATCACCGTCATCACGCTGGGTTGCGGGTTCGCCATCCAGTCGGTCGCTCGGCGCATCGACCGACCCGGAACCTCGCGCGCCGCCGTGGTCGGTCTTTCGTTGGTCACCTGCGGAATGCTCGCCGCCACTTGGGCTTCCGGCGCGCTCACGCTGGGCGCGACCATCCTGACCGCCGTCGTGCTCGGTGCGGGATACGGGATCGGACTCGTCGCCGGGTTGCAGGAGATCGAGCGCATCGCCCGGCCGGATGATCTCGCGGGGCTGACGGCGGTGTTCTACTCGGTGAGCTACCTGGGGTTCGGCGTGCCCGCGACGTTGTCGTTCCTGCATCAGACGGCGGGGCTGAGCTATCCCTCGATGTACGCAGGGCTCGCGGTGGCGGCGGCCGGGTGTTTGGCGCTCGTGTTGCGCAACTACCGCGACAGCTGAGCTGGCGGGCATACGGGTTTTGAGACGGTGCGGGTTTCAGGACGGTGCGGGTTTCGGGACGGCGTGGCTGTTTCGGCGGTGGGTTGCGTTCGGGTGACTATGCGCGTCGGGTTCAGCCGGGTGGCCGGTGCGCTTCTCCCACAGCGAGACCGTGACATCCGGGCGCTCGCGCGCCATCCTGGCCAGCGCGTCGGGCAGGACGCGCCTGCCAATGGTTTGGCCGAACCAGATTGCCCCGAACGGTGCCGGGCGCGTTAGGTGCCGTTACCTCCCGCGGTCGGTGGGCGTGGGTTCGGCTTCCAGCCGGGTCGACCGGCCGTGGTTGCGTTTCGGACTGGTGACGCGGGGTTGCCCTGTTGCGTCTGCCCATGGGGCTACCGCCATTTGACTACGGTCGATAGAGAAATGCATTCGACGGTAGTCATATGGTCGCTAGGCGATCTTGGTTAGCCACCATTTGACTACCGCTGTCGAGAAGCCACCCTGAGCCGCAATTAGAACCTGTTACAGTTCCGGCGTGCAGCCTCCTACTGTCTCATCCACACCGAAGCCGACCTCGGAAGCCGCGCCATGATCGCGGACTTCGCCGAGAACTGGCTGCTCTACTGTTCGATCCCGCTGGTCGCGGCGCTGATCGGGTGGAGCACGAAGATCGTCGCGGTCGAGATGTTGATGCGGCCGCTCGAATTCCGGGGCATACCGCCGTGGTTGGGTTGGCAAGGGGTGATTCCGCGGGCCGCGCCGCGGATGGCGACGATCGCCGTCGACCTGATGTTCTCGCGTTTGATCGATCCGAAGGAGATCATCGGAGGCGTCGACGTCGGCGAGCTCACCGCGCGGCTGCGCGAACCGCTGGACGCCGCCGTCGCGCACATGGTGCACGAGGTGATGATGCGGCATGAGCCGCGCATCTGGGTGACGATGCCGGGCTTCGCCAAGGACGCGATGGTCCGGCGGGTGCAGCGCGATGTGCCGGAGTTGATCGACGAGATCGTCACCGACCTGCACACCAACCTCGACCAGGTGATGGACCTGCGTGCCATCGCCATCGACACGCTCGTCACGGACAAGTCGCTGCTGGTCGAGATGGTGCGCCGGGTGGGGCACCACGAGCTGCGGTTCATCGTGCGCTCGGGGCTGTTGTTCGGCACGCTGCTCGGTTTCGTACAGATGGTGACCTGGGCGTTCACGCATTCGCCCTGGCTGATGCCGGTCTTCGGCGGCGTCACCGGCCTGACCACCGACTGGCTCGCGCTGCAAATGATCTTCCGCCCGGTCCGGCCGTTCCGGCTCGGTCCACTCCGCTGGCAGGGACTGTTCCACAAGCGCCGCGAGCAGGTGTGCGCCGACTACGCGGATCTGATCGCGACCGAGATCTTCACGCCGACCAGGATTTTGGCGGCGGTGCTGGACGGTCCGCGCGCGGATCGGTTGGCCACCATCCTGGCTCGCCGGATGCACGAGTTCATCGATGCCCAATCCGCCCCCGCGCGCCCGCTGGTGTTACTGGTGGCCGGGGACAGCATCGCGGCGCTGAAGCGTGACATCGTCAGCGAGACGATCCAGTATCTGCGTACGCACGCAGGGGAATTCGAACGCCAGGCCATCGAGATCCTCGGTCTGCGCGACCTCGTTGTGCGGAAGACCCGCGAGCTGACCGACGACGAATACGAAGGACTTCTTCGCCCCGCGTTCAAGCAGGACGAATGGAAGTTGGTGGCGATCGGCGGCGTTCTCGGATTCCTGGTCGGAGAACTCCAGGTTCAGCTCCTGCTCAGCTAGCCGACTCCGGGTCAGTTCCGGCCAGGCACCGCGCATCCCTCGGGACCGCATGCTTCAGCGTCACCCACGATCTGCGACGCCGGTTCGCTATCGGCCCAAGCGCGCTCCAACGCCTGGGCGAAGACCGCCGACGGCTGCGCGCCCGACACTCCGTACTTGTTGTCGAACACGAAGAACGGCACACCGGTGGCGCCGAGCCGGGCCGCCTCGCGTTCGTCGGCCCGGACTGCGTCGGCGTAGGCGGTGGGATCGGCGAGCACGCCGCGGACCTCGGCTTCGTCGAAGCCCGTCGCGACGGCGATCTCGACCAGCCGCTCGGCATCGCCGAACAGCGACGCCTCTTCGGCGAAGTTGGCGCGATAGAGAGCGTCGAGCAGGTCGTCCTGGCGGCCCTCGGCCAGTGCGAAGTGCAGGAGACGGTGCATGTCGAAGGAGTTTCCGTAGTCGCGGCCCTCGGTCAGATAGGGCAGCCCCAGCTCCGCGGCCTGCGCGCCGATACCGCGTTCGTTCGCGGCGGCCTGCGCCGCGCTGATGCCGTACTTCCGCGCGATCTTCGCGACGACGGGACCGGTCTCGCCCGCGGGCAACGTCGGATCCAGTTCGAACGAGCGGTGCACCACCTCGACCGCATCACGCCGCGGAAACTCCGCCAGCGCCCGCTCGAACCGGGCCTTGCCCAGGTAGCAGAACGGGCAGTTGATATCGGTCCAGATCTCGACCCGCACGGTCGTCCTCGCTTTCGTCATCGCCCCGGGTGGGAGCAACGCCGCGGCAATCGGGGGTGTTCCCCGACTCCCGGTGCCGGTGGTCACGGCCCATCTCGGCGCCGAGCAGCGGTCGCTTCCGCCGATATCGACGTTGGCCAAGCGGTCACGTCAGCCAGACGATCCGCTTGGCGTCGTCTCGAGGCACCTTCCCCGTCGGCGTCTGTGTTGGCTGGGCTTCCGCACCGACCTATCGCCGACCGGGCGTGTTGGTGAAGCAGCCGACTATGAAGCAGCCGACGGGCCAATCGGCGAACGGCGGCGGCAACGGCTTCCCCAGGCAGGTGATCGGGTCGCAGCCCGGATAGGCGTAGGGACCGAGTCCGAGTGCGGCGAGGGTGGCGTCCGGGTTGGTCATCATCGGGTCGGTGATGCTGACGTCCGGCAGCGGGACGTACGGCCCGGGGTCGGGCAGCGGCGGTTCCCGGAACGCACCGGCGACATCGCGGAGCACGCCGTAGGCGAAGCCTGCCTCGCCGGGCACGGTCAACCCGGTCCAGCTGACCAGCAGGTTCAGGCTCGGCACGATGTAGTTGTCCTGGCGCATCATGCCGCTCATCTTCACCGCGTCCGTGGGCAGAGCGGGGAATTCCGGCGCGCAACCGGGACCGTTGACCACGAACAAGAAGCCGTAGCACTCGTGCGACGGCGAAGGTTCCGAAGCCCGCGCCAGGTAATCCGCCGAGACGACCCGACTGCTACCCCAATTTCCTCGATTGGCAACCAGCAGACCGAGTTTCGCGAAATCGTCCGGTGCCATCACCAGATGCGCGTAGCCGTAGGTGTTTCCGCTGCGATCACGTGCCCAGTAATAGTCGCTGGCCCGAATACCCAACGGGTCGAAGAGTTTACGCTGCGCATAGGCTTGAAAATCCTCGCCGACCGCCTGCTGCACCACGTAGGCGATGAGATCGACGGCGCGCTGGCTGTACTGCCATTTCGTGCCCTGCGGATACTCGATCGGCATCGCCAAAGCCTGGGCAACCACATTGGAATCCAGTTCCATCAGCCCGGTCACCCCCTCGGACACCACCGCGACATCGATCCCCGACGACTCGGTGAGCAGGTTCCGAACGCGGATCCCCCGATGTTCCGCATCGCCGAGTCCGGGCGGCAGATAGTTGTCGATGGGATCGTCGAGCCGCAGCAGCCCTTCGTCCACGGCGACGCCCGCGATCAGCGAAACCACACTCTTGGTCGCACTCCACAGGTTCCACGGCACCGCACCGGTCAACCCGTTCCGCGGCCCCGACGCGATCAGACAATTGTTCCGAAACACCTTGAAATTCAGCCGATTCGGCGAAGAAGCCGCCGCGATCGCCCGACCCAGCGTCACGGAGTCGAGCCCGACCTCCTCGGGAGTCGCCGTCTGAAACTGCCGCCCCTGACTCACCGCGCAGTACTTCAACCCTGGCTCCGCCGCGGCGGTGCCACCGAAACCACCGGCTACCACCCACATCCCCAATGTGATACCCAGCGCCACAACACTTTTCAGGGAAATCCGCATGGCCCGCCTTCCGCTCCCCGAGATCCGCTTGTGACATCGGCGGCCACCGAACCCCGTTACGCGAAATCCCCCTGCTCAACCCCCCGAATTCCCTGGGCAAAACTTCCTTGGGCAACCACTCGGCCCCAAACACAGCGGCGAGCCGACAAAAAAATCCCCCGCCAGAGTGCCCCCAGTCGGACTCGAACCGACACTGAATGGATTTTAAGTCCACTGCCTCTGCCAATTGGGCTATAGGGGCGTGTGGTCAGCCTACCGACTCGTACGGCTGTACCGGAATTGGTGGCGCGGCGGGTCTCGGGTTGTGGGATCGGCGGGGGTTCAGGATACGCCGTGCCCCGCCGAGAGGGCGGGGCACGGCGGCCGGGTTATTCGGCGAGACTCTTGCCGAGCAGGGAGTTCCTGCGGCTGTAGGCGAAGTAGACCACGAAGCCGAGCAGCATCCAGACGATGAAGCGCAGCCAGGTCTCGACGGAGAGGTTGAGCATCAGCCACAGGCAGGAGAGCACGCCGAGGATCGGGATGAGCGGGACCAGCGGGACGCGGAAGCCGCGCGGCAGGTCGGGTCGGGTGCGACGCAGGACGAGCACGCCGAGCGAGACCAGCACGAAGGCGAACAGCGTGCCGATGTTGACCATTTCCTCCAGGGTGCCAAAGTCCACGAAACCGGCGAGCAAGGCGCAGGCCACGCCGACGATGACGGTCAGCCGGACGGGCGTGCCTTTGGAGCCGGTGTGCGCGAGCTGCTTGGGCAGCAGTCCGTCGCGCGCCATGGCGAACAGCACGCGGGTCTGTCCCAGGTACATCACCATGACGACGGTGGTCAGGCCGGCGAGCGCGCCGATGGAGATGATGTTCTTCGCCCAGTCCGCGCCGTGCAGTGCGAACGCCGTCGCGAGCGTCGCGTCGTCGCCGGACAGCTCGGTGTAGGGAACCATGCCGGTGAGCACCAGCGAGACGGCGACGTAGAGCACGGTGACGATCAGCAGCGAGCCGAGGATGCCGCGCGGCACGTTGCGCTGCGGGTTCTTGGTCTCCTCCGCGGTGGTGGCGACGACGTCGAACCCGATGAACGCGAAGAACACCAGGCTGGCCGCCGCGAGCAGGCCGTACCAGCCGAAGTTGCTGTTGCCCGCGCCGGTCAGGAAGGAGAAAAGCGACTGGCGGATGCCCTCGCCGCCAGCGCCCGGCTCGGACGGCGGGATGTAGGGCGAGAGGTTCGACTTGTCGAAGTAGGTCACGCCGACGACGAGCACCACGGCGATGACGCCGAGCTTGATGGCGACCGCGATCGCCGACACCCGGGACGACAGCTTGGTGCCGACTGCGAGCAGAATGCCGAGCACCGTGATCAGGCTGACCGCGCCCCAGTCGAAGGTCACCGGCCCGAGCTCTACGACGGCGGGCCCGGTGCCCATCACCTGCCCGAGGTACTGCGACCAGCCCTTGGCCACCACCGCGGCGGCGAGCGCGAACTCGAGGATCAGGTCCCAGCCGATGATCCACGCGGCGAGCTCACCGAAGGTGGCGTAGGAGTAGGTGTAGGCGCTGCCCGCCACCGGCACGGTGGAGGCGAACTCGGCGTAGCACAGCGCGGTCAGGCCGCAGGCGATGGCGGCGAACACGAAGGCCAGCGAAACCGACGGTCCCGCAACGTTTCCCGCGGTGCGGGCGGTGAGTGTGAAGATGCCGGCGCCGACGACGACGGCGACACCGAAAATGGTGAGATCCCAGGCGGTCAGATCTTTGCGTAGTTTCGAGTCCGGCTCGTCGGTATCGCGAATCGATTGCTCGACGGACTTCGTTCGAAATAGGCCATCTCGCCGAGAAGAGCTCGAAATCGCCACGTGTTCTCCTTACTGATGAGGCAGGACGCCGGGATTGCCGGGTGCCGCCGGTTTGCTAGTGGACGCCGGCCATGTAGCGACTGATCCACGGTCCCAGTGCCGCGACGATCAGTCCCACCGTTATCGCCACGGCCCCGGTGATGCCAAAGTAGGCGACTTCGTGCTCAGGGGCGTAAAAACGAGCAAGAACGCCCGACATCGACGTACCGATACCGACGGAAAAGAAGTACAACGCCATCATTTGCGCCCGGAACGCCTCTGGGGCGAGCTGGGTGGTGACCGCGAGCCCGATCGGCGAGAGCAGCAGCTCGGAGACAGCGAACCCGGCCATGATCACCAGAACCGCCAGCGCGGGCACCGACTTGTCGTCGAATCCGGCGAGCGGCACGAACAGCAGGAACGACAGACCCATGCCGACGACGCCGAGCGCGAACTTGCGCGGCGTGCTCGGCGCGCGGTTGCCGAGCTTGGTCCACAGCAGCGCGAACAACGGCGAGAGCGTGATGATCCACACCGGCTCCACCGAGCCGATCCAGCTGGACGGGGCGGTCCAGCCGAAGATGCTCCAGTTCATCCGCTCATCGGAGTAGACGGCGAGCACCGTGAAGATCTGCTGGAACAACGACCAGAACACCGCGTTGGCGAGGAACAGCGGGATGAACGCCCGCACCCTGCTGCGTTCGACGGGTGCGACCTTGGCGCTGGTGAGCATGACGGCGAAATACCCGAGCGAGGCCACGGCAATCACCACCGTCGTCGCCTCGGGCAGGCTCTCCAGCGTGACCAGCCCGGTCGCGAAGGCCACGACGACGACCACCGCGGCGCCGAGCACCACGCCGACGGCGGGCCAGATCGCGCTGCGCGGCAACGGGTTCGGCACCTCGCGGCCCGCGTTGCCCAGGTTGCGCCGAAAGACCACGTACTGGGTGAGGCCGAGCGCCATGCCGATGGCGGCGGCGCCGAAACCGTAGTGGAAGCCGAGGTGGGTCTGGAGCAGGCCGGTCAGCAACGGTCCGGTGAACGCGCCGATGTTGATGCCGAGGTAGAAGAGGGTGAAGCCGCCGTCGATGCGGGCGTCGTCCTTCGGGTAGAGCGTGCCGAGCAGTGAGGAGGCGTTCGCCTTCAGCGCGCCGCTGCCGAGGGCCACCAGGACGAGACCGACGCCGACACCCGCCAGCCCAGGCAGCACCGCGAGGGCGATGTGCCCGGCCATGACGACCACGCCGCCGTAGAAGACGGTCCGCTCCATCCCCAGTAGCCGATCGGCGATCCAACCGCCGAGCACGGTGGACAGGTACACCAGGCCGCCGTACGCACCGACGATGCCGACGCCGGTGCTCTGCTCCAGCCCGAGTCCGCCGTCGGTCACCGAGTAATACAGGTAGTACCCGAGGATCGTGACCATGCCGTAGAAGGAGAACCGCTCCCACAGCTCGACGCCGAACAGGTTCGCCAATCCGATCGGGTGGCCGAACAGAGTCCGAGCCGGGATCGGCCGCTCGGATTCCACTACTTGGGACATGCAGAGCACCTTGACACAAATTGCAACTGTGCAGCAACTCACCCGTCCCCAGGCATTGGGGCGGCGTTTACCCACGGCAGGGATAGCGGAGGCGCATTGCCGCGCGGCCGTAGGGGTTCCCGCCTACCCTGGATAGGCGGACGAGCGAGATCCCAGCAACGTGACAGTCGAAGCCGGAAGGAAGCGATGCGCACATGTTGGATGCCGAACTGACCGTGCCGGTCGACCCCGAACAGGCCTTCGCTGTCCTCGCCGACGGCTGGTTGTATTCCAGCTGGGTGGTCGGGGCCTCACACATCAGGGAGGTCGATCCCGGTTGGCCCGATGTGGGCACCCGGATTCACCACAGCGTCGGCCTGTGGCCGCTGAACGTGCGGGACCACACCACCGTCCGCGACGTCGATCCGCCGCGGCTGATCGAGCTGGAGGCCCGCCTGTGGCCGGTCGGCTCCGCCCGAATCTTGCTGGAGCTGACCGAGATTCAGCCCAACACCACGCACATTCGAATGACCGAACACGCCATGAGCGGGCCGGGCAAGCTGCTGCCGAGCCAGCTGCAGCGGGCGATGCTGAAACCGCGCAACCAGGAGTCGCTGTCCCGACTGGCCGCCCTCATCGTGGGCCGCGCCGACGAGCGTTATCGGCCGACGGGACCGACGTAAGGCAGCACAACCGCCGATCAGGCGATGGACAGGGCGATACCGTCCAGGATGTCGTGCTCGCTGACGATCAGTTCGGTGATGTTCGCGCGCCGAGCCAGTTCGTAGGCGAGCACCTCGGTGATGACGGCGCCGCCGCCGATCACGTCGACCCGGCCGGGGTGCATCGGGCCGAGCGCGGCGCGCTGGTCGTGGTTCATTCCGATCAGCCGGTCGCAGACCTCGCGAACCTGATCCAGGGTGAGCGCCGTCAAATGCACCCGCTCCGAGTCGTATTCGGGCAGGTCGAGGGCGACGGCGGCGATCGTGGTCATGGTGCCCGCGACGCCGACCCAGGTGTGCGCGTTCTCGACGGGCACCTCGGCAAAGGCCTCCGCGAGCCGCTCGGTGGCGAATTCGCGTGCGGCGGAAACCTGTTCGGCGGTGGGCGGGTCGCCGGGCAGGCAGCGCTCGGTGATCCGCACGCAGCCGATGTCGGCGGAGAACGCGGCGTGCACGCCGTCGGCGTCACCGAAGACCAGCTCGGTGGAGCCGCCACCCAGATCGACGACGACGAACGGCCCTGCCGCGCTGGACAATTCGCCGATCGCGCCGGTGAACGACAGACGCGCCTCTTCGTCGCCGGTGATCACCTCGGCCTCCGCGCCGGGCACCACGGTGCCGAGTTCGGCGCGGGCCATGGCGAAGAAGTCCTCGCGGTTGGACGCGTCGCGGGTCGCGGAGGTGGCGACCATCCGCACCCGCGCGACACCCGCTTCCCGCATCATCCGGGTGTATTCCGCGAGCGCGACCCTGGTGCGTTCGATCGCCTCGGGCGCCAGCGAACCCGTCGCGTCCACGCCCTGGCCGAGCCGGACGATCCGCATCTCGCGGTGCACGTCGGCGAGGCGACCGTTCTCGAGCACGTCGGCGATCAACAGTCGGATGGAGTTCGTTCCGCAGTCGATGGCGGCGACCCGGTCACTCATGGTGTGCTCCGTCCTCGGGCTGGTATGTCGGCCAGTCGGCCGGGATGGCGGTGCCGCGCAGTCCGTGCTCGGCGGCCAGCGCCACCGCCTCGTCGCCGAACGGGTTGACGCCGGGCCCCTTGGCCAAGCTGTGTGCGATGAGCACATGCAGGCACTTGACCCGGTCGGGCATGCCGCCGCCGGTGAAGTCGGTGCCGAGCGATTCGATCGCGTTCCGCTCGGCCAGGTAGCTCTCGTGGGCGGCGCGGTAGGCCGCGGCCAGTTCCGGATCGCGGCCGAGGCGCTCGGTCATCTCGCGCATCACGCCCGCCGATTCCTGCCTGCTCGCCTCGGCGGTCAGCCGGGGATCGGTCAGGTAGTACAGCGTCGGGAAGGGGGTGCCGTCCGGCAGCCGCGGCGCGGTCTTGACCACCGCGGGCAGCCCGTCCGGTGTGCGGTAGGCGACGGCGAGCACGCCGCGCGGCGCACGGCCGAGCTGTTCGGCGATGATCTCCAGATCGCGGTCTGTCGGTGCGGTCACCTGGGTCCTTCCGGTCCTGGCGGGGCGGGCGTCGTCGTTTCGGCGGCGGGCGCGGGCTGCGGTTCGGAGAGGGTCCGCCACAGGTCCGTGTACCACGGGTCCGGCGCCTTGGAGCGCGGCGGCGCGGCGGGACGCGGCGGTGCCTCGATACCGGGCACCTGCACGATGTAGGGCGTCTCCCCCGGCATCACAAGACGCAACCGGTCCCTGGCCTCCGAACGGATGTAGGCCGGATCCTGTTGCTGCGCACGGCGATCCCGCAACCGGGCCAGATCGGCCTCCAGCTGATTGCGCTCCTGGGCCAGCTGCGCGGCCTCGGCGCGCTGGCTGAAGTAGGTGCGCATCGGCACGGACAGCGTCAGCGCCAGCGCGCACACCACGACCGCGAGGATCACCGCCTTGCCGGTGGACAAGCCGAGGATGGTGCGCTCGTGCTTGTCCGCTCCGGCGCGCGGGGCTATCTTGCGCGGTCGCGCCTTCTTCTCCGCGGTCTCGGTGCGCCTGCGCGTGCGTTTGACCGCGGCGGGACGGGCCGCGGTCTCGGTGTCCGCGCCCGCCCTCGGGCGTGAGCGAGCGGCACGCGACGTGCGACGGTCCCCACGTCCGGCCGGACTGGTCCCACGCGCACGTCGCTCGGTCATACCGCTCCCTGTATCACTCTGCGGTGCTCCCAGGGCCCTGCGTGGTCACGAAGGTCGCCGCCTCCGGGCCCGTCGCTCGCACCGCGGCTGTCAGCCCTCGAACGCGAAGCGCGGGAACGCCACGTCACCCGCGTAACGGGCGGAGTCGCCCAGTGCGTCCTCGATGCGCAACAGCTGGTTGTACTTGGCGACCCGCTCGCTACGTGCGGGCGCGCCGGTCTTGATCTGGCCGCTGCCGACCGCGACGGCGAGGTCGGCGATGGTGGTGTCCTCGGTCTCGCCGGACCGGTGCGACATCATCGTCTTGTAGCCGTTGCGGTGCGCCAGCTCGACGGCGTCCAGCGTCTCGGTCAGGGTGCCGATCTGGTTGACCTTCACCAGCAGCGCGTTGGCCGCGCCCTTGGTGATGCCCTCTTCCAGACGCTCCGGGTTGGTGACGAACAGGTCGTCGCCGACCAGCTGGATCTTGTCGCCGATCTGGTCGGTCAGCGCGACCCAGCCGTCCCAGTCGTCCTCCGACAGCGGGTCCTCGATGGAGACCAGCGGGTAGGCGGTGAGCAGGTCGGCGTAGAACTGGGCCATCTCGGCGGCGTTGCGGACGGCGCCTTCGAACTTGTAACCGCTACCGGCGGTGTAGAACTCGGTGGCGGCGACGTCCAGCGCCAGCGCGACATCGCTGCCAAGCTTCAGGCCGGTCTTGGCGATCGCGGTGCTGATCAGGTCGAGCGCCTCGCGGGTGCCCGCCACGTCGGGAGCGAAGCCGCCCTCGTCACCGAGGCCGGTGGCCAGGCCCTTGGCCTTCAGCACCGACTTCAGCGCGTGGTAGACCTCTGCGCCCCAGCGCAGCGACTCCTTGAAGGTCGGCGCGCCGATCGGGGCGACCATGAACTCCTGGACGTCGACGCCGGTGTCGGCGTGCGCGCCACCGTTGAGGATGTTCATCATCGGGACCGGAAGCACGTGCGCGTTCGGACCGCCCAGGTAGCGGAACAGCTCCAGGCCCGAGGACTCGGCGGCGGCGCGTGCCACCGCGAGCGAGACGCCGAGCAGGGCGTTCGCGCCGAGGCGGGACTTGTCCGGGGTGCCGTCCAGGTCAAGCAGCGCCTGGTCGACGGTGCGCTGCTCGACCGCGTCCAGGCCGATGACGGCGGGCGCGATCTCGTCGAGGACGCCCTCGACGGCCTTCTGCACGCCCTTGCCCAGGTAGCGGTCGCCGCCGTCGCGCAGCTCGACGGCCTCGTGCTCACCGGTGGAGGCGCCGGACGGGACAGCGGCGCGGGTCAGCGTGCCGTCGTCGAGGGCGATCTCGACCTCGACAGTGGGGTTACCGCGCGAATCCAGGATCTCGCGAGCTCCGACCTGTTCGATGATGGCCACGAAAACGACACTCCTTCGGCTGCTGGCACGGTAGGTCTCACGGATGGGCCGTGCGGTGCCGAGCCTAGCGCCCCCGCCGCGTACGAGGTAACCGGCACTCCGGCGCACCGCACGGCCCAGCGCTCAGACCCGGCGGCCCACGCTGTAGGCGGCGGCGCGGTCGCGAACGGTGAGCAGGTAGCGGGTGGACTGGTTGTAGGTCATCAGCGCCTGCTGCCAACCGCGTTCGGAAGTGAGATCGCCGCCGCTGGCGCACAGGTAGCGGGCGGCGGTGAGCGCGGCGTCGTCGATGTTCTGCGGGTCGATCACACCGTCGCCGTTGGCGTCCACGCCCCAGCGCTTCCATGTCTCCGGGATGAATTGCAGCGGACCGACCGCGCGATCGTAGGACTCGTCGCCGTCCAGCCTTCCGCCGTCCGTGTCGCGGATCAGCGCGACGCCCGGCGCGCCGTCCAGCGGGATGCCGATGATCGGCGGGACGACGGTGCCGTACTCGTCGACGTCGGACCCGCGGTGGGTGCCGTGCTTGCTCTCGACGCTGGCGATGCCCGCGATGGTGGTCCACGCGATGCCGCAGTCGGGCCGCGACCTGGCCATCACCGCGGCGGCGTAGCCGTAGGCCTCCAGCGCGACCTGCGGGATGCCGAGCGTGTCGGCCTGGTCTCCCGCCCAGCCGCGCAATTGCAGTGCGGTGCGGCCGGGTCCGTCCACGTCGATCAGCGGCAGCGGGGTGCCGGGACCGGGCGGGATGCCTTCGGGAATGGGCGGCAGATCGGGGCCGATGCCGCAGCCGGCGAGCACAAGGGCCAGCAGCGCGGCGGCCACGGCGCCGGTCTTCTTCGGGAGCACTCTTCCATCATCCAGATTCGCCGGAGTGCTCCCGGTCGATTTCCTCGGTCGCGAGGATCACCCCTGGTAGTTCGGGTTTCGCGGCGTGGCGCGCGTCACCGCCCCGCTCAGACCAGCAGATCGTGGGTGGCCTGTTCGACGGGATTCGCGAGTATCTCGGCGGTGCGGCCGGATTCGACGATGCGGCCTCGATCGAGCACGACCAGTTCGGCGCAGTGCCCAGCGACCAGATTCATGTCGTGGGTGATCACGAGCAGGGCGGTGCCGCGGTCGGCGCGAATCCGGTCCAGCAGGGCCATGATCGAGGCCGCGGTCGCGTGATCGAGGGCCGAGGTGATCTCGTCGCAGATCAGCACCGAGGGCTCGGCGGCGAGGGCGCGGGCGAGCGCCACCCGCTGGCGTTGGCCGCCGGACAGTTCGTGCGGGTACCGCGCTGCCAACGCCGCGGGCAGTTCTACGGCGTCGAGTAGTTCGGTGATCCGTTGCGGTGCGGCGCTTTTCCGAACACGCGCGATTCGGCGCAGCGGTCTGCCGAGGGTTTGGGCGACGGTGCGGCGCGGGTTCAATGCGGACATCGGGTTCTGCGGAACGAGTTGGATACCGTCGCCGCCGCGCCCGATCCGCCGCTTGCCGCCGATCTCGATCGGGTTGTCCGCCAAGTGCAGCGAGCCACCCTCGGCCGCACGGAGACCGGCGATCACCCTGGCGAGGGTGGTCTTGCCCGCGCCGGAAGCGCCCACGACCGCGAGTGCGGAGCCGGCGGTGAGCGCCAGGTCTATGTCGGTGAGGACACGGTGTTCTCCGATGGTGGCGCTGATTCCGTTGGCGCGCAGGGCGATCGGGGGTTGTGGGTTACCGAGCGCGGGTTCGGCTGAGTGTTTCGCCGCCGTGTCCGACCGCTCGGTGGGTGCCTTGTGCGGGCGGGCATCCGATCCGGTTCCGTTACCGTCGGTAGTGCGCGGCGGGTGCGGTCCGGTTGCGGCAGAGGCGGAAGCAGAGCCGGTGTCCGGGTGTGCCGACGAACCGGCGGCGACGGTCTCGTTGCCGGCGGCGTCCGCGTGGGCGTGGGTGTCCGCGTGGGCGTGGGCGGCGGCGTCCGCGTGGGTGTGGGCGGCGGCGTGGGCGGCTTGCCCGTTCGGCGCGGTGGTGGACCACGCCGGAAGAGGGCCGTCCGCGTGGAGATGTGGCGCGGTTTGGTGCGGCGGCGGGTGGGTGCCTACCTCGATCACCTGATCGGCGATGGCGTGGATGGCGGCGGTGTCGTGGCCGGAGAGCAGGATCGTGGTGCCGCGTTGCGCGAGATCGACCAGCAGGCTGGCTATTTCGGCGCGCAGGGCACCGTGCAGTCCGGCCAACGGTTCATCGAGCACCACGATGTCGGTGCGGCGGACCAGGGCTCGGGCCAATGCGACTCGGCGTTGCTGACCGCCCGAGAGTTCGCCGGGGCGGCGGCGCAGGTGCTCGGCGGAGAGACCGACCGCCGCCAGAGCTTCCAGGAGGGCCGACTCGGAGCGATCCTGCGCGACTTCGGCGAGCAGGGTCCGCACGCGCATGAGCGGATTCAACGCGGAGCCGGGGTCCTGTCCGACGTAGGTGATGCGGGTACGCCGAAAACGCCGCAGCTGCACCGGATCCAGTGCGAACACGGATTGTTCGGCCACCGTGACCGTGCCCGCCGCCAGCACCGCTCCGGATGGCAAGTGGCCGAGCAGCGCCCGCATCAGGGTCGTCTTGCCCGATCCCGACGGCCCGGTGAGTGCGGTCACCGTGCCCGGCCGCATCCGGAAGGAAACGGGCCCGACCAACTCCTGCCCCGCCTGCCCTCGCACGAAGAGTCCGTCGACGATCACGATCGAGTCCGGCTCGCTAGCGATCGAGTTGCCACCCTCGGCTGCTCCAGTGGCATCGACCCCATCGGATGCCTCCGGTGTCTCTGCCCAGGCAGCGGGGACCGCACAGCCACCACTCGGATCCTGGTGGGCTCGTGCAGTCTTCGAGTACACGTCAACGTCGTTCGGAAGGGCAGATCGCTCGGGCGTGGGCACCTCGCACTTTGAGCCTGCTGCCGCACCGGCACCGTCGGTGTGCGGAGTCGCTGTCGACCCATCAGCGGGCCGCGGGTGGCCGCCGGATGACTCCCGCCCGGACCGAGCGGGCGCCGAGTGCGCAGAACCGGAGCCGAGTCCATCGGCTGCGACAGCGGCCGACTCGGCCACCGGCACCGAGGCCGCGGACTCCGCTGTAGAACCGAGGTGCTCGCGGCGCGCCGCCGTGGTCGCCGTCTCGGGTAGCGCGTTCGCACCGGAACCGTTGTGCCGTCCGGAGTCCACCGACAGCCTCGCCGACGACGCACCGATGCCGACGTCGGCGCCCTCGGCGAACACCGCGCTCTCCGCCGGTCCTGGGCTGTCACCCTGACGCACAGATGCCGTGTCCACGATCGCCGAGATCCGCGTACCACGGCCGAATTCGGTGACCGCGAGGTTCACGCTGACAGCCACGATGGCGATCGCCAGGCTCGGCGCCAGCACCGACCACGGGTTGAGCAGCATGCCGGAGGCATTGTCACGGACCATCACCGCCCAGTTGCTCGCGCCGAGGGTCGTCGGCAGGTGCAGAAAGGAGGCGGTGCTGACCAGGTAGACGGCGGCGACGAAGCGCAAGCCCAGCTGGGCGGCGAGCACTTCACGAAGGTTCGGCAGTACTTCACGGAAAACCAAGTGGGCGACGGTTTCTCCGCTCGCACGTGCGGCTTCGACGTAGCCGCTGGCCGCGACGCCTGCCGCAGCGGCAGTGAAAACCCTTGCGCAGTACGGTGCCCCGAACAGCAGCGCGACCACGATCAGCCCGTAGACACCGGCGTCCGGCCAGCTCGTGAGCACGAGCAGGATACCGAGTACCGCGGGGACGAGCATGGCGAAATCCGTTGCTGTCTCGATCAGCCCACCGACCCGCGGCCGCAGCGCGGCGACCGCGCCGAGCACACTCGACACCGCGGTCACGAGTACCGCGATCACGGCGGCGAGCAGCAGCAGACCCCAGCCGCCGTACAGCAGATGGCTCAGCACGTCGCGACCGAGCCGATCGGTGCCGAGCCAGGCGTCGGCGCTCGGGTCGGCGAACGGTATCCCCACCGCTTGCTCGGCGGATCGCGGCGCGAGACTCGGGCCGAGCACGGCGAGGAGGATCATCAGCAGCGCGGGCAGCACCGTCAGCAGTCGAAGCCGGGTCATCGCGTCCCCTTTCTCATCGCCGCCCCCGCAGCGACCACGCCCGAATACCGTCCGCGACGGCGAGCATCAGCATGATGACCACGCCCGACAGCGCGACCACCGCCGCGACCACCGACGTGTCCCGGTCGGCCACCGACCCGGCAAGCACCGCGCCGAGCCCCGGATAGTTGAAGATGGTCTCGACCACCAGCGCGCCGCCGAGCAGCATGCCGACGGTCGTGGCGAAGCTGGCGACGATGGTCGGCGCGGCGAACGGCACCAGGTAGCGGGTCAGCACGTGCGGCGTCGAAAGTCCGTCCAGCACCGCGCTTTCCACGTGCGGTGCGCGGGCGGCGTCGGCCAGCGCGGCGCGCACCACCCTGGTGTTCCAGCCGATCTGCGGGATGGCGAGCGCGAGTACCGGCAGCACGAGCATGTCCACGCTCACCGGGAAGCCGGAGCGGCCGGTGATGGTAACCGCGGGTAGCCATCCCGTGGCCATTGAGAACACCATGATCAGCAAGGTCGCCAGCACGAACTCGGGAACGGCCGCGGCCACCGTGCTGCCCGGCTGCAGCAGCCGCGCCGCGACGCCGCGCGAACGCGTCGCCCACCAGGCGCCGAGGAGCAGCGACGCGACCACTGTCACGGTGAGCGCGATGCCGCCGAGCAGCAGAGTCGGCGGAAACTTGTCCGCGAGCAACTCGTTGATCGACCTGCCGCGCGCGGTGCGGCCGAAATCGCCGGTCGCGACGCCGGAGATCCATTCCAGGAACCGCACGACGAGCGGTCGGTCGAGTCCGAGCTCGCGCTCCTTCGCCGCGACCTGCTCCGGCGTCGCCTCCCTGCCGAGGACCGCGCGGGCTGTATTGCCCGGCAACAGATCCACGGCCACGAACACCGCGGCGAGCAGTGCCAGCAGCAGGGCGACGCGCCGGAGCAGAAGTCGGGCGAAGGTCGTCACGCCAACCAGACCCGTTCGAGCTGCACCCGTCCGAAGCCGCCGAGCGTCGGCAGGTCGCGCACGGCGCTGGTGGCGATATCGATGCCGTCGGCCATGCCCCACACCAGATAGCCGCCGCGCTCGTGCTGGATGGCTTGCACACGGCGACTCGCCTTTTCGAGCTCGGCGGGATCGGAGGCTGCCAGCGCCGCCGCAGTGGCTGTGTCGAATTCCGCGTCCTTGAAGGCGGTTTCGTTGCGGTTGGAGCCACTCGACATGAGTTTGCTCGCGTAGAACATCGTCGAATCGTTGGTGCCCCAGGAGACGGTGTAGAGCGGGGCCTGCAACCAGGTGCGGTCGTAGAAGGCGTTGGACTCCTGCTCGACCACGTCCAACCGGAGGCCGATGTCGGCGAGCTGGGTGGCGATCACCTTCGCCGACTCCACTTCGCCGGGCACCTCCGGTTTCGTCACCAGCGGGTAGCTGCGTCCGGTGTCGAAATTGGCTTCGCGCAGCAGGGTTTTCGCTCGCTCGATATCGCGCGTCCGCTGCGGAATGCTGGTGTCGTAGGTCGGGTCGGCGGTGCCGAGGATGTCGTTGGCGATCGTTCCGTAACCCGAATGCACCTGATCCACCAAAGCCTTCCGGTCGACGCCGAGGCGTACCGCGGCGCGCACCCGCGGATCGGCGAACGGACCGTCGGCGGTCCGCATGGCGACGCCGAGCATGGTGTCGTTCGCGCGCCGCATCACTCGGAGATCGCCGCGGCCTTCGGCGGTGCGGCCCGCGATCGCGCCGACATTGGACGCCAGATCGATCTGTCCGCCGAGCACCGCATTGCCCAGTGCCGTCACGCTTTCGAACATCGTCACCTCGATGGCGTCGAGCAACGGCAGTCGCGGTTCCGCGCCCGCGCCGTGCCAGTTCTCGTTGCGCACCAGCCGGGCGTTGCCGCCCTGGAAGGACTCGAGCCGGAACGGACCGGTGCCGTTGGCCTTGGTGAAGTCCGTAGTGTCTTTTCTCACAGTGAAGGTCATCAACCGAACCAGCAGGGGCAGTTGGGTATTCGACTCCGGCACGGTGAGCACAACCCGGTTCGGGCCGTCGGCGGTGATGTCCTCGGCCGCCACGGGCATCTTCGACGCGCCGCCCACCGAGCGCAGTCGGCGCAGCGACCACACCACGTCGTCGGCGGTAACCGGCGCGCCGTCGTGGAAGGTGGCGCCCTCGGCGATCGTGAACGCCCAGCGCCGCTGCGCCGCGTCCGGTTCCCACGAACTCGCAAGGCGTGCAACGGTATTCGGCTTGTCGCCCGGCACGGTCAGCGCGTCGTAGACCAGCGACGTGATCAGGAAATCGCTGTCGTTGCTGAGGTTCGCGTGCGGGTCGCGTTCGATGCGCGCCGCGGTGCCGAGCGCACCGACGCGCAGGGTGCCGCCGCGCCGCGCGGGGCCGCTCGGATCGGCGCTGTCGGTACACGCCGCGACGAAAAGCAGAGCGCCGACTCCGGCACTGGAGCGCAGAAGTTGCCGTCGGTTGAAACCCATCGGTGTCGCCTTCCCTCATCGTTCACTGCGGGCCTGAGACCCGACACTACAAGGCTAGGACAGGCTAGCCTAAATACGCCGCCTACCAGTGCGTATCCGCCAATCAGCACACGGACGCGACGGCGGGACGACAGTTGCCGACGAATGTCCGGCGCACGCCCGGGCGAGATCTAGGCTTTTCGATGCGTTTTCGCTATCTTTCCCGACTCGCTTAGGTTAGCCTTGCTTAAGCGCGCGAGAGGCACTAGCTTCGCAGATCGAATCGTCCCCACCCGCTTTTCGACCCGATGCGAAGAAGGGAATCCCCGGTGAAAAGCGTTCTCTCCGAACGTATGACGCTTCACCCGCAAGGCATCGAACGACGCGAGCTGCCCCCGGACGCCGGGCGCGCGGTGCGTGACCTCGCGCGTGAGATTTGTAGCACAGTCGATCTCGGCTCCGGCGGCGCGGCACGCCTGACGCGAAGACTGACGGATCCGGCGCTCGTCGCGCTGATCGAAGCGGGCGCCCGCGAGCTGCCCGAATCGGTCCGGATCACCATGCGCCCGCCCGCGAGCCCCTCGGGCGCGACCATCGTGCGCGGGCTGCCGCTGACCGACGACGAATTCGGTCCGACACCGCCGAGCTGGCGCGAAGCCGCCCGGTGGAGCGGTGATCCGCAGCGCGGCAACTCCTTTCAGCTCGACATCGCCATGCTGCTGCTCGCGCGCTGTGCGGGTGAGCCGTTCGGCTGGTCCGGACAGCAGGACGGCCGCTTGGTCAACAACATCGTGCCAACGCCGGGTCACGAGGACGAGCAGTCGGGCGCCAGCAGCAAGACGCTGCTCAGCCCGCACACCGAAGACGCCTTTCACCCCGACCGCGCGAACCTGCTGGTGCTCGCCTGCCTCCGCAATCCCGACATGGTGGGCACCACGGTGTCCTCGGTGCGGCAGGTCGAGCTGACCGAGGACGAGTACCGGCTGCTCAGCACCCCGACGCTGCCGATCCTGCCCGACGTCTCCTACGGCAGCGGCCACGAACGGTTCACCCCGCCGCCCATCCCGACGGTGTGGGACGCGGCCGAATCGAGCTCGGGCACAACGCATCCGACCTTGCGTTACGACCCGGCCTACACCCCGCTCGACGACGCCGACCCCGAGTTCCGCAGCGCTTACGCCCGGCTCACCGCGGAACTCGAACGGGTGTGCCACACCGCGGCGTTGGCGCCCGGCGAGTTGTTGCTGGTGGACAATGACGTGGCCGTGCACGGTCGGGTACCGTTCACCGCGCGTTACGACGGCACCGACCGCTGGCTCAAGCGGGTCAACATCCGCCTGCCCGAACGTCGGCGCCGAGCCGCCGAGGCCGATGAGAATGGTTACGGGCAACGAACTGTCGCCCCGTTCCGAATGGGAACTGGCCGAGCGGATGCAGAGCGGGACACAACACCAGATGAACGAGGAACCGTTGAACACTCGTGATCGGAGCACGCCGCTGCGCGTGCTGAGCCGTAGCGACCTCGCCGACGTCCCCATCACGCCGGGCGACGTGGTGCGTGCGGTCGAAGACGCGTATCTGGCTTTCGCGGCGGGAGATTCGGACAACCCGCGCAAATTGAGCGTCGCCAATCCGGACGGCTGGTCGGTGGCCTATGCCATGCTCGGCCGCGACGGCAGACGGCGCGTGGTCGCCATGAAGACCTCGTACAAGTTCGATCCCGGGCACGACCGCAGCACCAAGCGCTATTACACGACCATCACGCTCTACGACGACTCCACCGGCGCGCCCATCGCCATGATGGATTGCGCACGGGTCGGCGCGCTGCGCACACCGGCCGTCTCCGCGCTGCTGGTGCGCGAGACCATGCGCCGCGGGGCGGAGAGCGTGCTGCTGATCGGCACCGGAACCCAGGGGCGCAACGCGCTGCCGCATCTGCTCGCCGCGAATCCGCAGCTGCGCAAGCTGATGGTGTACGGAACGCATCCGGACGGGCTTGCCGCGGTGCACAGCCAGCTCGCCGAGTACAACCCGCAGGCGCTGCTGGAGACCGTCCCCGATCCGCGCGCCGCCGCGGCGCACGCCGACGTGGTGTTGGCGACAGCGGGTCCGGGAACCGAAGTCGCGTTGGAGGCAGAGGATCTCGCGCCCGGCTCGACCGCCGTGCTGGTCGGTTACGGCCTCGCGCCCTCGGCGCTGGTCAAGGCGGACCGGGTGGTGGCGACCAGCGCCGAACAGATGCAGCTCACCGGCACCGACATGGTCGGCCCGGACGGCACGCTGCGCGCGGTCGACGCCGAACTGCCGCAGATCCTCAACCGCAGGGCCGTTGCGCGTCGCTCGGACGAGGAGAAGATCTTCGTCTACAACAGCGGCCTCGTCCTCACCGACGTCGCCGTCGCGCACGCGCTCGCCGAACGCGCCATCGCCGAAGGCCGCGGCACGGAGGTGCCCCTGTGGGATTAGAGGCCGCCGTCGAGCCGGAGCTGGTCGACCACGACGCCATGGTGCTGTTCGACGTCGCCGCACCCGGCAAGGCGAAAGGCGGTGCGCGCGCGAGCCGCTCGCGCGAACTCCCCGTGCCCACCGCACCGAGCGACACGACCGCGCCGCACACCGGCACGGAGACGCTCGAACAGATGACGTCACCCGAGGCCGACGCATCGCCGCGCGAGGTCGAACCCGCACCACCCGCGGCCGAAGCATCGCCGCTCGACACCGACACGCAGACGGTCGAGCCGACCGCACCGCCATTCGAGGCCGAGGCGGCCCACCGTCACTCCGGCGCGCCACCCGCCGAAATCTCGTCGCCACGCGATGCCGGCTCGCCGCCGCTCGATGCGGAGGCAGCGGCGCTCGGCACCGACACAGCGCCGCTCGGCGTCGACTCGGCACCGCTCGAGGCCACTACAACGCCGGGCCACCCGGACGCCCCGATCTCCAAGAACGCCAAGGCGAGTCCGCTCGGCACCGGTGCGCATGGGGTCGGCGATGTCATGTCGCCGTCCGAGGCCGAGGCGGCGGCACTGGACCCAGACACAGCGCCACTCGGTGCCCAGCCGTCGCCGTGGAAGACCAGCGCCACGCTGCTTCACACGGACGCGCCATACCCAGCGGACACCGAGGCGAGCGCTCTCGACGAAGCCGCCTCGCTGCGAGCGGACATGCCATTCACTACGGAAGCCGAAACGGAGTACGACGAACCGGAGTCGACCACCGACGACACTCTCGCGCACACCCCCAACGATTTCGGCGACTACCCCGAACCCGACTGGGACGACACCGATTCCGACGACGCCTTCCTCGAGCTCCTCGTCGAGGAGATCGCCGGCGACCCGGCCGACCGCGCACCCGGCATCGTGGCTCCGCCCATGCCCGCGCACATCGACGAGTGGGAGCGTCGGGTACTCGCCGACCCGCACCTGCTCGACGACATCGCGTTCGCGGTCGGTGGACCGTTCCACCTGATGTACCCCGCGCGAGTCGGGGAGAACATCCGAGGCTTCCGCGACGCGTTCGCGCGGGCGGGCGTCGACGGACTCGTCTACTACGGCAAGAAGGCGAACAAGGCGGCCTGTGTGGCGCGGGCCTGCGCGGAGAACGGCGCTGGCGTCGACGTCTCGAGCGTCGGCGAGCTGACGGCCGCACTGGCGGCGGGTGTGCGCGGCGGCGAACTGATGGTCACCGGCCCGGCGAAGTCCGACGACCTGCTGTGGCTCGCCGTCCGCCACGGTGCGCTGATCGCGGTGGACAGCCTCGGCGAGCTCGACCGCCTCGCGGCGATCGCCTCCGCGGCGACTCCGGCCAGGGTGCTGCTCCGTGTACTGCCCGCGGGCTCGGCCAGCCGATTCGGGATGACCGAGGACGAACTGGACCGGGCGCAGTCGGTGATCGCCGCGTCCGGGCCGCGCGGACTGGAGCCGGTTCAGTTGGAGGGCTTCAGCTTCCACCTGTCCGGCTACGACGCGATCGCCCGCGCCGAGCAGGCCGCCGATCTGATCGACCGCTGCGCGGCGGCGCGCGAACTCGGACACGCCGCGGACACGATCTCGATCGGCGGCGGATTCGGCGTCGACTACGTGCCGGAAGGCGCGTGGCGCGAGTTCACCGACGGCGTCGACCGCGCGTGGTTCCACGCCGGGAAGTCGTTCGGCTCGTACTACCCCTACCACTTCCCCGCGCCGGGGCCCGCCATGCTCTCGGCGATCCTCGCCTACGGCGACCTGGCCGACCGACTGCGCGACAACGACATCCGCTTGGCCGTGGAACCTGGCCGGGCGCTGCTGGATCGCGCGGGCAGCACCGTTTTCCGTGTGCAGGGCAGCAAGATCCGGCACGCCGACGGGCAGCCGTACCAGCTGCTCACCGTCGACGGCACCAGCCTCAGCCTGTCCGAGCAGTGGTTCGACAGCGAGTACCTGCCCGATCCGGTGCTGTGGCCGCAACGCCCCGGCGAACCGACGCCGACCAGTGTCGGCGCGGCGAGCTGCCTGGAATCCGACATGCTCAGCTGGCGGCGCATCCCGCTGCGGAGGCGCGCCGAGGAGGGTGATCTGCTCGTCTATCCGAATACCGCCGGTTATCAGATGGATTCGAACGAGTCGGCCTTCCACGAACTGCCGATCCCGCCGAAGGTCGTGCTCTCCGACGTTCGGGAAGATCGGCTGCGCTGGACGCTCGACGCCGGGTAATCAACCAGAGAACCACAACTCACCATCGCCCGCGCGCACCGTAACCCCGCAGCACGGGCAGGCGACTCCGAAGACCGGGTCGCCACTGGATAGGAGACTTTCATGCCTGTCGTCACGCGCGTGACGGACCTGATCGGTCGCACCCCGCTCTTCGAGCTGGCCACCACCGCGACCGGAACCCGGCTGCTGCTCAAGCTCGAACAGTTCAATCCGACGGGCGCGGCCAAGATCAGGATGGCGCGCGAGATGGTGCTCGACGCCGAACGGTGCGGTTTGCTGCCGAGTGGCGGGCATATCATCGAATCCACGTCCGGTAACACCGGGCTCGGCTTGGCGGTGGTTGCTGCCGAACGCGGGTACCGCTTCACCGCCGTGGTCGATCACCACGCATGTAAGGACAAGTTGCGCGCGATGCGAGCGATGGGTGCGGAGTTGGTGTACGTCGCCGACGAGGGCGACGACAACCTGGCCACTTCGGCGCGGGAGGACCTCGCCGAGGCGATGGCCGCCGCGCAGGACGACGCCTACTTCACCGAACAGCACAACAACGACGCCAACGCGGTCGGCTACTACGCCGTCGCCGAGGAGTTGCTCGAGGACGTGGAGCGCGTCGACATCCTGCTCTCGGCGGTCGGCACCGGCGGTTCGCTGTTCGGCACCGCGACCCGGCTGCGGCAGCTCGGCTGCCCGCCGTACGTGATCGGGGTGGAACCGGTGGGCTCCATCGCCTTCGGCGGGCCTGGCGGGCCATATTGGCAATCCGGCACGGGCACGCCGCCCGGCGCCACCATCGGCACCGCGGTCGACTATTCGCTGCTCGACGAGGGCGTGAAGGTGTCCGATGTGGCGGCCTTCGCCACCGCCCGCGCCGTCGCCAAAAAGCTCGGCCTGATGCTCGGCGGTTCGGCGGGCGGCTCGGTGTACGCGGGGCTGACCAGGCTCGAGGAATTCCCCGCAGGCTCGACGGTGGTCACCATCGTCTGCGACGGCGGCGAGAAGTACCTGGACACCGTCTTCGACGACGACTGGATGAGCGACCGCGATCTGCTCGACGCCGACTCCGAGCGCGAGGTGCTCGCGCTGCTCGATCGCTACTCCCCCGCCCGCCGAAAGCAGTTGGTGGAGGCGCGGTGAACCTGGGAGAGTTCCGCGCAGACGGTCGTCGGCTCGCCGCGCTGGCGACGCCGATCGCACTGACCCAGCTGGCTCAGATCGCGGTCTCCACGACCAATATCGCGCTGATGGGCACCCTCGGGGTGCGCCAGGTGGCCGCGGGCGGCCTGGCGATCGTGCTGTTCAACCAGATCCGGACGATGTGCGTCGGATTGATCACCGGCACCGGCAACCAGATCGCGTCGGCGGTGAGCGCGGCGGACAAGCGCGGCGATTCCGCCGACCGCGAGGTGCGCGAGGTGGTCCGGTCGAGTTTCCTCATCGCGACGATGGCCGGTCTGCTCGGCGGCGTCGTGCTCATCGGACTCGGCTGGTCGTTGCAGTGGCTCGGCCAGGACGCCGGGGTGCTCGCCGACGCGCGCCCGCTCATGGTCGCGCTGGCTCCCGGACTGTTGCCCTGCCTGTGGTTCCAGGTGCTTCGGCAGTACACGGTCGGCATGCAGCGTCCGCAGGCCCTGCTGCTGGTGACATTGGGTTCGGTCGCGCTGAATCTGGGCCTCGCCCTCGCCTTCATCCACGGCTGGGCGGGGCTGCCCGCGCTCGGCCTGACCGGCATCGGCGTGGCGACCTCGCTGGTCTTCCTGATCACCTTCGGTGTGTTCTGGGCGATGGTGCACCACGATCCGCGACTCGGCCCCACCCTGTCGATCCGGCCGTGGCCGGTGCACCGTTCGACGGTCGTCTCGGAGCTGAAGCTCGGCACCCCGATCGCGCTCACCTACGGGTCGGAGGCGGGCATGTTCTCGGTGCTCGCGCTCGTGATGGGCAGCATCGGACCGGCCGCCCTCGCCGCGCACAACGTCGTCTACCAGGTCATCTACATCGTGTTCCAGGTGGCGATCGGGCTCTCGCACGGCGCGTCCATCCTGGTCAGCCACGCGGTGGCGCGCGACGAATACCAGCACGCCAAGGCGCTGGCCTGGCTGGCGCTGCGCTACGCGGGCATCGTCGCCGCGATCACCGGCGCGGTGTACGTGCTCGCGCCGAGCGCGGTGCTGCGGCCGTTCCTGGAGCCCGGCGACACCGCGACGATCGAGATCGCCCGCACGCTGCTGCTGATCGGCATCGTGTTGCAGTTCTTCGACGCCGCGCAGAACATCGGCACCGGCTTGCTGCGCGGTTTGAAGGAGACCAACGCGGGCTTCCGGCTTTCGCTGGTCGGCTACTGGATGGTCGGCCTACCCACCGCCCTGCTGCTGGCCTTCCCGTTGCACCTCGGCGCCGCGGGCGTCTGGTGGGGGCTGACCGCGGGGTTGGCCACCACCGCCGTCCTCATGGTGCGGCGCTACTTCGCTCTGCTCGACGGCATGGCGCACGCGTACCCGCGGCGCCTGCCGGAGAGGCTGTCGAGCCCCAGCTGAACTCGCCGGGGCCGACCGGCTCAGATATTGACGCCGTAATCGCGGGCGATGCCCGCGAGACCGGACGCGTAGCCCTGGCCGATGGCGCGGAACTTCCACTCGCCGCTGTGCCGGTACAGCTCGCCGAACACCATGGCGGTCTCGGTCGACGCGTCCTCGGTGAGGTCGTAGCGGGCCAGTTCGGCGCCGGTGGTGGCGTCGACGACGCGGATGAAGGCGTTGCGGATCTGACCGAACGACTGCCCGCGCGCGTCGGCGTCGTGGATGGACACCGGGAAGAAGATGTTGGTGATCGTCGGCGGCGTCGCCGCGAGATCGACGTTGATCACCTCGTCGTCACCCTCGCCCTCACCGGTGAGGTTGTCGCCGGTGTGCTCGATGGTTCCCTCGGGCGAACGCAGGTTGTTGTAGAACACGAAGTGCTGATCGGAGAGCACCTTCAGGTTCGGGCCGGTGGCCAGTGCGCTCGCGTCGAGGTCGTAATCCGCACCGGTCGTGGTGCGCACGTCCCAGCCGAGTCCCACCGCGACCTTGGTCAGGTTCGGCGCCTGCTTGGACAGCGAAACGTTTCCGCCCTTGGCGAGTGTGACGCTCATGATCCCTTCCCGTACGGCGCGCGGGCGCCGCCTTTCTCGTTGTACCGGTTCAGTTCTGGTCGTCGGACCAGCCGCGCAGCGTGGCGAAGCGGCCCTGCAACGCGTGCAATTCGCTCGCGTCGAGCACGGTGCGCTGGATGCCCTTGTCCACCGCGAACGCGGACTGGCGGTGATCGTCGATCACCGCGACATCGATCTGCACCGCGACGTAATCCTCGGCGTCGGGCATCTGTTCGGCGATCACCTTGGCCGTGCCACGCGCGCACAGCGCGACATTGCCGCCGCCGAGGATCAGCAACGCGACCTCGGGCCGTTCCCGCAACCGGGCCAGCGAACCTCGGTCGAACTTCAGGCTGATCAGAATGCGCCGATCACCGGCGCGCACCGGCCAGGACACCGGAATCGCATGCGGCGCCGGGTCGGTGGTCACCAGCACGGCGATCGTTTCCTGCGGCCATTCCGGCAGCACGTCCAGTTCGGGATGATCGGTCGAGTGGTCTTGTCGTTGCGCAGGGCTCGCTCCGGCTGCCATCTTCGTCACCTCATGGATCGTCGCGCGCGACGGGCTGTGCCGCGCTGCTAGCAGTCTAAGGTGCTGGGACACTTGCGCGCTGGCGCTGGGCCTATTGTCCGCTGGCGCAGGGCTTTTTGTCCGTTCGCCCACTGGCGCCGGCACGATTCACCTTGGCGTACAGCGCGCGATCGCCCCGGTCGGCTCGGCGAGTCGCAGGTTCGTCTCAGGCCGAAGCGAATTCGGGAACGGGCAGCGACCGCGCCCACTCGCGCGCCATGTCGCGCACGCGCACTTCGGTGGACGCGTCGTGGCGCGCGTGCTCGCCGACCTGGACGGCGCCGCGCGCGATCAGCTTCTCGGCAGCGAGCTCGCCGCCGCGGTTGAACGTGTCGCCGTAGACGGAATCGCCGAGGCCGAACACCGCGAAGCGCAGACCGGTCAGATCGGGCGTGCGCGCGTCGAGGGTGTCGAAGAACGGTTCCGCGCCGGTCGGCAGATCGCCGTCGCCGTAGGTCGAGCAGACGACGATGTAGAAGTTGGCGGCGTCGAGATCGTCGACATCGAAGTCGGTCATGTCGTAGACCGAGACATCGTGCGTGCTCGCCAGCTCGTCCGCGACGCACTCGGCCGCGGTTTCGGAAGTGCCCATCTCCGACCCGAACAGAATGACTACGCGCACCGCGCCCGCTCCTTCCCGTTCCCGGCTCGCGCCGGAAGCCACTTTCTACTTTGGTGAGGCTACCCTAATTTTCCGCGGAAGGGGCGGCGCCGATGCCCGGTCCGGTATCCGTGCTGGTTTTCGATTGACGGACCGCCGCCACGGATGCATCATTCAGTAGCAACCTCCTGTTCAGCGGGGGTTCTCCTATCAGCCGGCCGATGACTGTCCGGCCCTGCGTGTTGCTCCCGGCCGCGCTCGGTCTCATCGCCCCGCGAGTCCGGTCAACACTCCTCCATCCATACGACGCTTTCCCGCGTCCGGCCGTGAGTGAGGTGAGAACGATGGTGTACCGATCGTCAGGACGTCCGCGAATCACCGCGTTCCTGCACTACGGCAGCGCTCCGCATTTCTGAATCCGCACCGCACCGGGCACGTCCTGCGACGCGTCGGCGTCGCCGGGACCGCTCGGCTCCCGGTGCGGTGCGGGTGAAGGTACGGGCGCATCGTCGGAAACGGCCCAAAGGGAGGCGAACATGGACAGGGCAGTGAATCCACCAGGGGGTTGGGATCCGGGCACGGCTCGGGTCGGATACGACACCGTCGCGATCGCGGCGGCCAATCTGGCGGTCTCGGCGGCGGCGATCGCGGATCTCGGGTACCTACGCGGCCAGCTCGCCGCGGCGGAGGTGCCGTTTCTGCTGATCAGGGACAGCGGGCACCGGCTGATCCTGGCCGCCGACGCCGCGCACCGCGGAATGGTGCGCCGCGTGACGGACGCCGCGCGCGCCGCTGGCTTCGCCGTCGCGGAGGCCGGTCACCAGATCTACCGGCTCGGCCGCGACGCCGATCCGGCGCACCACGTCGAGCTCGAGCTGTGGGAGTACCACGGCGACACCGTCGAATGCCCGCGGCCGAACGCGTTGACCCGTAACGTCTTCGACCTGGCCGACGTGGAATTCACCCAGGTCCGGCTGTTCGACCGGACGTGGCCGACCCTGGCCGACATGTTCGCGCCGCAGGCCACCGACGTCGCCTTCGACATCGACATCGTCTTCTCCTGGGTGGACGGCTCGGACCCGGAATTCCGCGCCCGCCGCGCGGGCCTGATGGCGCAGGTCGTCGTCGGTGAGGGCGACGACGCGGACGCCAGGATCCGCCAGATCGACGAGCTGAAGTACGCCATGCGCTCGGTGCACAAGAACGCGCCGTGGATCCGCCGCATCTTCGTCGCCACCGATTCGGCGGTCCCCGACTGGCTGAGCGAGCACCCGAAGGTCACCGTCGTCCCCGCGATCGACCATTTCAGCGATCCGGCGGCGCTGCCGACCTTCAACTCGCACGCGGTGGAATGCCAGTTGCAGCACATCGAGGGGCTCAGCGAGCACTTCCTGTACTCCAACGACGACATGTTCTTCGCCAGGCCGGTGCGTCCCGAGATGTTCTTCACGCCCGGCGGCATCAGCCGGTTCATCGAGGCGGACACCCGCATCGGGCCGGGCCGGAACAACGAGCGCCGCAGCGGATTCGAGAACGCGGCGCGGGTGAACCGCGCGCTGCTCGCCGACCGCTTCGGGCACGTCATCACCCGGCACCTCGAGCACACCCCCGCGCCGTTGCGGCGCAGCGTGCTGCTGGAGATGGAGGCGGAGTTCGGCGCCGACTTCGCCCGCACCATGGCGAGCCGATTCCGTTCGGCCACCGACATTTCCGTCACCAACTCGCTGTACCACTACTACGCGCTGCTGACCGGTCGCGCGGTGCCGCAGGAGGCGGCGCGCGTGCGCTACGTCGACACCACGCGCCACGACGGGCTCGCGCTGCTCGACCACTTGGCCGCCGTGCGGGACGTCGACTTCTTCTGCCTCAACGACGGCAGCTTCCCCGAAGTGCCGGAATCCGAACGGGTCGAACGGGTTTCGGAATTCCTCGCGGACTGGTTCCCGGATCCGGCGCCGTGGGAACGGCTCAGTGCACCGCCTCGTCGTCCACTTCCGGAGTCGGCTCCTGGCGCCGCATGACGTGCGGAATGCGGCCGGCGGGCGGAATGACGATGCCCGCCTCGGCGAGTTTCGCCGCCGCCTCCTCGGGAGTGGCGGGCTCGCCGACGGTCGCGCCCACGTCGATCGGGACCACCGAATGCACGACCGTGTCCGGGTAGACGTGCACGAAGTTGAAGGCTTGGGCGCCGTCGCGGCCGCGCAGTCCGCCGGTCGCGGCGGCCAGATCCTGCGTGTAGCAGGTTGACGAGGCGACCGAGACCGGGATGCCCGCGAACGTCGCGTAGGTGGAGAAGTGCACGTGGCCCGCGAGGATGGCCCGCACATCGGTGCCGTCCAGCACGTCGGCGAGCCTGCGCTGGTCGCGCAGCTCCACCGTGACGGCCAGGTCGACCACGCACGGCACCGGCGGGTGGTGCATGGCCAGGATGGTGCCGAACGGCGCGGGCTCGGCGAGCACGTCGCGCAGCCAGTCCAGCTGCTCGTCGGAGATCTCGCCGTGGTGGTGGCCTGGCACCGAGGTGTCCAGCGCGATGATGCGCAAGCCGTCGATCATGTGCACGCGGTCGAACGGCTTCGTCGACGGCGCCTCGTCGAGCAGCGTATGCCGCAGCACACCGCGATCGTCGTGGTTGCCCATCACCCAGACCACCGGCGCGCCGATGTGGCGTGCGAAGGGCTCGACCAGCGCGCGCAGCTTCGCGTACGCGCCGGGCTCGCCGCGGTCGGCGAGATCGCCGGTGAACACCAGTGCCGTCGGGCGGATGCGGCTGGCCGCGGCCTGACCGAGCAGCCTGCGTAAACGCTGCTCGGCATCCACATCCCCGTACAGCTCGCCGTCACCGGCGATGAGATGGGTGTCACTGAAGTGAAACAACACGTGATCCGGTCGCGGGTGCTCCGCGACTCTGCTTATGCGCACCGGACCGAACGTCCCTCCCGGCGGATGGCCCGCCATCGGCTTCGGGTTCCAGCCAGGATAGCGAACCCCTACCAACGGCTTTCCCGCCAAGTTGTGACGACAAGCTTGCGGGAAGGTGAGGTTTCGGTGTACGCACCGCGCGTCGGATACGCTGCGGGCGACTCGAGACGGCCGGTGCGCACCGGTGTTCGGAGGGGGTTCTGATGGGCATGCGGGCAGTCGTGATCGGCGCTGGGATCGCGGGGGCGCTGATCGGTTGCGCGGGGTGCGCGAGTCCGCGCGAATACGGCACCGACGACGCGATCTGGGCGTCGACGACGACCGCGAAGGCGGCGGGCGCGCAGTCCACATCTGGGGTGCCGGACGACCCGCTGCGGTGCCGGAGCGCCGAGCTCTCGCTGCGCTCGGTGGCGGGTCCGCGGGACGGTGGCGGGGCCGTCCGCGCCTACCTGGTGCTGACCAACGCGTCGGGGCGCACCTGCACGGTGTTCGGCCATCCTGGCGTCGATTTTGTGAACAATGACACACTCTTCGGCGCCAGAACCGAGCCGGTGCCACCGAGTGCGTCGGCGCCCCGCGCGGTGCAGACGCTGGATCCCGGCGAATCGACCGCGGCGGAGTTCGTTTTTCGCGGTGAACCGGGTGGGACCTGCACCGAGATGAATGCCATCCGGGTCGTCCCGCCGGACGAGACCGTGGCGCTGACCACTCCGCTCGTCGACCTGCACGCCGGGCCCGTGGCGAGGTTTCGCGTCTGCGACAAGGTCGTCACGGTTGGGGCGTTCACGACGGCGCGGGGATTGCCGCGGAAGTAGGGCCTCGTCCCCCATCGCCCCACGCCGACGAGTGGCCACCGCCAAATCAGCTGCTGCCCACCGCCGCTCGGTCGGCCACCGGCGGAGCAGGTCAGCGGCCGCCGAGAGCGTCTGCGGCGCACAGAGCGTCGAGCACCATCGCGGCGTCCACCGCGAACGGCTCGTTGTGGATCGTCTCGCCCGGGGCGGTGGCGCGAGTCGCTATGGCGGACAAGGTTTCCCGGTCCGCGTCGGCGAGGCCGAGGTCGGCGAGGGAGGTCGGCAGGCCGATGTGGTCGCAGAAGTCGAGGACGGTGTCGATCTCGTCGGCGGGCGCGCCTTCCAGCACCAGCTGGGTGAGCACGCCGAAGGCGACCTTCTCGCCGTGCAGGAACGGGTGGGTCTGGGGTGCGGCGGTGAGACCGTTGTGCACCGCGTGCGCGGCCGCGAGGCCGGAGGATTCGAAGCCGAGGCCGGAGAGCAAGGTATTGGCCTCGACGATGCGTTCCAGGGCCGGGGTGACGGTCCGGGTGTGCACCGCGGCCAACGCCTGCGGTCCGTCGGAGAGCAAAGTGCGGTAACACAATTCGGCGAGCGCACCGGCGCTGCGGGTGGACGCGCCGCCGCGCATGTTGCGCACGTGTCCGGCGAGACAGGTGCGCGCCTCGAACCAGGTGGCGAGCGCGTCGCCCATGCCTGCGACGAGCAGCCGCGCTGGCGCCTGCGCGATGGCCGAGGTATCCACCAGCACCAGTGCGGGATTGCGGCGCACCAGCTGATACGCCTCGAATTCGCCCGCGTCCGTGTAGATCACCGACAGCGCGCTGCACGGCGCGTCGCTCGACGCGGTGGTCGGGCAGCTGATCATCGGCAGGCCCAGATCGTCGGCCACCGCCCGCGCCGAATCGATCACCTTCCCGCCCCCGGCGCCGAGCACCGCCGCACTGCCGCTCGCCCGCACGGCGTCGGTGATCCGTCCGATCTCCGCCATGCTGCACTCCCCTCCGGAGGGATGCACCGAGTACTCGATCTTCGCCTCCCCCAACGACCGCTCCCACGTCGCGGAAAGCAACCGCCGCGCACTGCTCCCCGCCACGATCAACACCGGCCCGTCGATCCCCAACCGGCGCAACTCCTCCCCCAACGCCGCCGTGGCGTCACGCCCCTGCACATAGTGCCCGGGCGACGAGAACACACTCAGCATCCGACACCTCCCGCTCGAGGGGCACCGGCGCACCCCAACCAGCCGCCAACGACCCGCCCAACGCTACGCGCCGAGCCCCCGTCCCACCGCGAATTCACCCGCGGCGATTCCCTTCGGCGCTTCCTCAGCGCGGCCAGAAGTGGCGCCAGTCGGCGGGGGTGAGGGGGGTGCGGGTGCCGCGGGTGGATTCGGCGGCGTCTTCCGCGGCGCGGATGGTGGCGGCGAAGGCGAGGGTGGCTTTGCGGAGGCGTTCTTCTGCGCTGTCGGGGCCGCCGAGGTGGACGACGCGCAGGTCGGCGGGGACGAGGTCGTCGGGGAGGCCCGCGCGAGTGCTGCGGGAGATGATCTTCTCGGCGAGGGCGAGGGCGGGTTGGGCCATGGCGATGCCGTCGAGGCAGGAGCGGCGGGATTTCTCGGCGGACTTGCGTTCCTCCCAGGCGCGTTCCTGGGCGGCGATCTTCTCCTCGACGGTGGCGTCGGGCGCGATGCCGGAATCGATCAGGTGCGGGCTCCGGTTGACGAGCTTGGCGACCAATGCGGCTGCGACGTCATCGACGGTGAATTCGCCTGCGGCTTCGGCGATTCGGGAGTGGAAGAGCACCTGGAGCAGCAGGTCGCCGAGCTCCTCCTTGATGGTGTCGGCGTCGTCGTGCTGGATGGCGTCGAGCAGTTCGTAGGTCTCTTCCAGCAGGTAGGGGCGCAGCGAGTCGTGGGTCTGGGTGACCTCCCAGCCGCCGAAACTCCACAGCCGGTCCATGACCTCGACGGCGCCCGTCAATCCGGCCGCCACCAGTGCGACGTCGGCTCCAGGACCGTCGCCCCGCGATTCGGTGCCCTCACTCATCGAGCCGCCGTCGCCTCGGTGTCCACCGTGAGATCCACTGCCCCCTGGGCCTTTCCGTCCAGCGCGAGCAGCAGATCGGCGACGAACTGCAACAACCGCACGTCGCGAACCCGCTCCGCGCCGACACTGTCCTCGACCCGTGGCAGTGGCAACTGGACGACACCGCTCGCAGCCTTGTAGCCCGCGCTCGGATACAGCCGCTTCAACCGCAACTGCTTGGAGTCGGGCAGGTTCAGCAGCGGTGAGACCTTCAAAGTCGTTCCGGTGACGGCGATCTCCGTGACGCCGTACTCCCGCGCGACCAAACGCAGCTTCGCCACCGACACCAGACGACCCACCTCGACCGGCAGCGGACCGTAGCGGTCGACCAGCTCCTCCACCACCGCGGCGAGCGCCGGATCGTCTTGGGCGGCAGCCAGTTTGCGGTACGCCTCCAGACGCAGCCGATCGCTGGCGATGTAGTCGGGCGGGATGTGCGCGTCGACGGGGAGGTCGATGCGCACCTCCTTGACCTCTTCGGTGGTGATCGGCTTCCCGTCCGCGGCGGCCCGATACGCCTCCACCGCCTCGCCGACCAGACGCACGTACAGGTCGAAACCGACGCCCGCGACGTGACCGGACTGTTCGGCGCCGAGCACATTGCCCGCGCCGCGGATCTCCAGGTCCTTCATGGCCACCGCCATGCCGGCGCCGAGATCGGAGTTCTGCGCGATGGTGGCCAGCCGGTCGTAGGCGGTCTCGGTGAGCGGCTTCTCCGGCGGATACAGGAAGTAGGCGTAGCCGCGCTCGCGGCTGCGCCCGACGCGACCGCGCAACTGGTGCAGCTGCGAAAGGCCAAGGGCGTCGGCGCGTTCCACGATCAAGGTGTTGGCGTTGGAGATGTCGAGGCCGGTCTCGATGATGGTGGTGCAGACCAGCACGTCGAACTCGCGCTGCCAGAAGCCCTGCACGGTCTGCTCGAGCATGTCCTCGTTCATCTGACCGTGCGCGACGACCACCCGCGCCTCCGGCACCAGATCGCGAATCCGCTTGGCCGCCTTGTCGATCGAGGACACCCGGTTGTGCACGTAGAAGACCTGGCCGTCGCGCAGCAGCTCGCGGCGGATGGCGGCGGTGACCTGCTTGTCGTTGTAGCCGCCCACGTAGGTGAGCACCGGGTGCCGTTCCTCGGGCGGAGTCAGGATGGTCGACATCTCGCGGATGCCCGCCAGGCTCATCTCCAGGGTGCGCGGGATCGGGGTCGCCGACATGGTCAACACGTCGACGTGCGTGCGCAGCGCCTTGATGTGCTCCTTGTGCTCGACGCCGAAGCGCTGCTCCTCGTCGACGATCACCAGGCCGAGATCCTTCCACCGCACGCCCGTCTGGAGCAGGCGGTGGGTGCCGACCACGATGTCGACCGCGCCGTCGGCCATGCCCTCGAGCACCGCCCGCGATTCGGCCGGGTCGGTGAACCGGGACAGGCCCTTCACGGTGACCGGGAATCCGGCGACGCGCTCGGTGAAGGTCTGGAGGTGCTGCTGGGCGAGCAGCGTCGTCGGCACAAGCACGACCACCTGCTTGCCGTCCTGCACCGCCTTGAACGCCGCGCGCACCGCGATCTCGGTCTTGCCGTAGCCGACGTCACCGCAGACCACGCGATCCATCGGGACCGCCTTCTCCATGTCCGCCTTGACCTCGGCGATCGCGGTCATCTGGTCGACAGTCTCGGTGAACGCGAACGCGTCCTCCATCTCCTGCTGCCACGGCGTATCCGGGCCGAACGCGTGACCCGGCGCCGCCTGCCGCGCGGCGTAGAGCTGCACCAGCTCGCCGGCGATCTCGCGAACGGCCTTGCGCGCCTTGCGTTTCGTGTTCGCCCAGTCGGAGCCGCCCAGCTTGGACAGGCTCGGCATCTCGCCGCCGACGTAGCGCGACAGCTGATCCAGCGACTCCATCGGCACGAACAACCGGTCGCCCGGCTGCCCGCGCTTGCTCGGCGCGTACTCGATGACCAAGTACTCCCGGCGCGCGCCGCCGACGGTGCGCTCGATCATCTCCACGAACCGGCCGATGCCGTGCTGATCGTGCACCACCATGTCGCCCGCGTTGAGGGCGAGCGGGTCCACCTGGTTGCGCCGCTTGGCGGGCAGCCGTTTGCCTTCGGCGGGCGCGGTGACGCGGTTACCGGTCAGATCCGACTCGGCCACCACGACCAGCCCGGCGCCGTCGAACACCAGACCGTCGTGCAGCGAGCCGCACAGCACGCCGACCACGCCGGGGTTGGGTTCGGCGCCCGCGTCCAGCGCCGCGGCGGGCACCTCCGCGTCGGCCAGCCGCTCCAGCACGCGCTGCGCGGTGCCGTGGCCGGCAACGACGACAACGGCGCGACCGCCGGTCGCCACGTGCGCGCGGAGTGACGCGAAGATCGTCGCCACCAGTTCGTCGGAGCCGCGCGCAGCGGGTCCGGCCAGCACCGGAAGCACGACCTCGGCCGGATCACCCGACTCCAGCGGGCTCAGACTCCACCACGGCAGGCCGTGCCGGTCGGCGCTCTCGTGGATCACCGGCAGCGCGCGGTACGAGGAGGCGGCCAGATCGAGGCCGTTCCCGCCCAGCGGCGCGGCGCCACCGAACGAGGCCGCCGTCCAGGACGCCTCCAGGAACTCCTCGCCGGTGCGCACCAGGTCGGCGGCGCGGGTGCGGATCTTCTCCGGATCGCACAGCAGCACGTGCGTGCCCTCGGCCAGCTGCTCGGTCAGCAGCCGCAGCTCACCGGGCTGCAACACCGGAAGCAACGCCTCCATGCCGTCCACCGGGATGCCCTCGGCCAGCTTCTCCAGCATCTCAACCAGCGCCGCGTCGGCCGCGTTCGCCTCGGCGACCTCCGCGGCTCGCGCCCGCACCTCGGGGGTGAGCAGCAGCTCGCGACAGGGCGGCGCGACGACGACGTCCACCTCGAGATCGCCGATCGACCGCTGGTCGGCGACCGCGAACGGCCGCAGCTCGGTCACCTCGTCGCCCCAGAACTCGACGCGCACCGGATGGTCGGCGGTCGGCGGGAACAGATCGAGGATGCCGCCGCGCACCGCGAACTCGCCGCGCTTGCCCACCATGTCCACCCGGGTATAGGCGAATTCCACCAGGCGAACGAGCAATTCGTCGAAATCGAACTCCGCGCCGACCCGCAGCACGATCGGCTCGATGTCACCGAGACCGGCCGCCATCGGCTGCATCAGCGAACGCACGGTGGTCACTACGACGCGCAGCGGCTCCGGGAACACCGGATCTTCGGGATGCGCGAGCCTGCGCAGCACCTCCAGCCTGCGCCCGACGGTGTCGGCGCCCGGCGACAGCCGCTCGTGCGGCAGCGTCTCCCAGGAGGGGAACTGCGCGACCGTCTCGCCGAGCATTTCCTGCAGCTCGACGGTCAGATCGTCGGCTTCGCGGCCGGTCGCGGTCACCACGACCAGCGGGCGTTTGGCCGCCACCGTCGCCGCGACGAACGGCCGCACCGCCGACGGCGCCACCATCTCGACCGACGACTTCCCGATCAGGTCGGCGACCGTACGCAGCGCGGTATCCGCCCCGGCCGCCGCGACCAGTCCTGCCAGTGGTGGACGGTGGGTGGACATCGATAACTCCTGAGCTCAAGCGGGCGTTTCGAGCGGCCAGCTGAGTTTATTTGCGCGCCGGCTCGCGCGTGTCCGCGGGGCTCTGTTTGTGGCGCGCTGGCGCGCGCGTGTTCGCGGCCTTTATGTCTCGCTGCCCAGCGGTCGAGACTCGCGACTTCGTCGCATGCGCTTCGACCGCTGGGCAGCGAGACGGCCGCGAACGGTCGCTCGTCAGGCTCGCTCCGGGGGTGGCCGGGAGTGCGCGGATGACGCGGTTCGGCTCAGGGTGAGCCGATGACCGCAGGTGTGCGCCGATTGGCCGCGAGGGTGATGATGCGTGGGCGACGAAGCGGAAACCGCGTTACCGACTTCCGTGAGGACTGCGCCCGCCGACGTCGGCCTGCGATGAACCGACTATCGAACGCCGGGATGCTCCACACCACACCTGTTGGTACACACGATCTTTGGATACCCGGCGCGCCGAAACCGTTGCGCGCCTGCGCTTGCGCGGCTACGGAACGTAGCGGCGCAACCGTCGCGCGGCGAATTCGCGGAAGTACGAAAGCTTTTCCGTCGGCACGATGGACGGAAGCAGGAAGTACCAGGCACGTTCCATCCGGGTGGCCATCTGGTCCATCGACTCGGTGCCGACCGCGACGATGTGCACGCCGGCGGTGACCTCCTGCAGCAGCAGGCCGACGACCTCGGGATCGAGGTCGGACTCCAGATCGCCTTGGGCGATGGCACGTTCGGCCAGAAGGCGATACGTATCGCCCCAGGTCTTGGCGATGTTGTCGCCTTGGGCGCCGCGGTAGTCGCCGATCTGGTGGGTGAGCTTGAGCATGGCGCCGACCATCGGGTCGTTCATCGACAGGTCAGCCACCACGTAGGTGATGCCGATGCACGCCTCCAGCGCGGGCACCCGAGGATCGAAGAAGCCCTGGCACGAGCTGATCAGTCGCTCGTTGCCCTGATCGACGACGGCGCGCGCCAGTTCTTCCTTCGAACCGAAGTGAAAGTACAAGGCGCCCTTGGTCACGTTGGACTGCGCGATGATCTCGCTCAGGCTCGCGTTCGCATATCCCAAGCGCAGAAAGACATCGGCAGCGCCCGCAAGGACGGAATCGCGGGTGATCTCCGCGCGCGCTTGCCTAGCCATCAGATCCGCCTGTCATCCCTAAAACCAGCCATCCTGAAGTAGACCGACATCCCGAAGTAAGACCGACATACCGCCCGAACAGCACCCAGAGGATGGGTGAACCGTACCACCAGGTGGGCGCACGACAGTCAATTCGAGCATTCGGCCGAGCCTCCATCGCAATTCGCTGGTTAACAACCGGTCAATCCGACGTGCCCGCGCGCCATTCGGAAACCAACTGCGGATCGGCCTCCAAGTGGCTCAGACCGTTCCAGCAGAGATTCACCAGATGCGCTGCCACAACCTCTTTGGGTGGTTCGCGCACGTCCAGCCACCACGTCGCGGCCGTGGAGACCATACCCACCAGACCCTGCGCGTAGAGAGTCGCCAGGCTGGTGTCGAAATCGCGCCGCTCGAAGTCACCGGCCAGGATGTGCGCGACCTGGTTGACCGCCTCGTTGAGCAGGCTGGAGTAGCGACCGTCGTCGGTGGTCGCGACCTGGTCGCGCACCAGGATCCGGAACCCGTCGGTGCGCTCCTCGATGTAGGTCAGCAGCGCGAGCGCGACCTGCTCGAGCCGCACCCGCGAACGGTTCTGCGTGAGCGAGGACGTGATCATGTCCAGCAGCATCGACATCTCGCGGTCGACGACGACCGCGTAGAGGCCCTCTTTGCCGCCGAAGTGTTCGTACACCACGGGTTTGGAGACCTGGGCTCGCTGCGCGATCTCCTCGATCGAGGTCGCGTCGTAGCCGCGTTCCGCGAACAGCGCCCTGCCGATCTCGATCAACTGCTGGCGCCGTTGGGTTCCCGTCATCCGCGGACGAGACGCGCGTACCTCCGCATTCGCTCCGGCCATGCGCTCTATGCCGTTCCGCCTCTCCGTGTCATGTCGCCGGTCCTGAGCGCCTCGCCGGTTCCGCGCCTGCCCACCGAGCGGGCTGTGCTCGGTGCCGGGCGTTCCGGGCGAGTTGTCCATGTTCTTGCGAAATCAGTCGTTGTGTCGGGGCGTACGGCAGGTACCTGGCCCTCGTGCAGAACCTTACCGTCAAACGACAACTGTTCCAGACAGCGGAGTCCCCCGGGGCCGCCGATCCGCCGACGACCGTGCTAACGCGCGCGTAGGTGGGATCGGTTCGACGTGAGACGGGTCTTCGTGCGAGGATTCAACGCGTGCCGAGGCACAGCGGCGGTTTCCTTGATCCGCCGGTGTGGCAATCCGCCGTGGTGTAATGGCAGCACCTCTGATTTTGGTTCAGATAGTTCAGGTTCGAGTCCTGGCGGCGGAGCACACCGGCACGGTGACTATCGTTGGCCCCGCACATCGCTGACCAAGCACTCATAGCCAGCACGATGACAGGCAGCCGAGGGAGATCCATGCCACAGCAGACCGCCGTCGTCGTTCTCGCCGCCGGAGCCGGGACGCGAATGCGGTCGAAGACCCCCAAAGTTCTGCATTCGCTGGCCGGCCGGAGCATGCTCGCGCACGCGCTGCATGCGGCGAACGAGATCGACCCCGCGCACCTCATCACGGTGGTGGGCCACGACAGAGAGCAAGTCGGCGCCGCGGTCGCCGAAGTGGCCGCCGAACTCGGCCGCGACATCACCCCCGCCCTCCAGGAGGAGCAGCTCGGCACCGGCCACGCGGTCCAGTGCGCGCTGCGCTCGCTGCCCGAGGACTTCACCGGCGATCTGCTCGTCACCTCCGCCGACGTACCGCTGCTCGACGGACACACGCTGGCCGCGCTGCTCGACGAGCATCGCAGCTACACCGAGCGCTCCGCGGTCACCGTGCTGACCTTCGTCCCGGACGACCCGAACGGCTACGGCCGGATCATCCGGGATCGGGACGGTCAGGTCGTCGAGATCGTCGAGCACGCCGACGCCACCCCGGAGCAGGCCGCGATCAACGAGGTCAACTCCGGCGTGTACGCGTTCGACGCCGCGGTGCTGCGCACCATGATCGGCAGGCTGTCCACCGCGAACGCCCAGCACGAGCTGTATCTCACCGACGTGCTGCGCCTGGCGCGCGAGGCCGGGCATCCGGTGCACGGCGCCCGCCTGGTCGACGCGGCCAAGGTCACCGGCGTCAACGATCGGGTGCAGCTCTCGCAGGCCGCCCGAACCCTGAACCGCTACATCCTGGAACGCCACATGCGGGCCGGTGTCACCATCATGGATCCGGCCACCACCTGGGTGGACGCGAGCGTGCGGATCGGCAGGGACGCGGTGCTGCGGCCCGGCGTGCAGCTGCTCGGCGCGACGGTCATCGGCGAGGACGCCGAGATCGGGCCGGACAGCACGCTGACCGACGTGCTGGTCGGCGACGGCGCGAAGGTGGTGCGCACACATGGCGAGCAGTCCACCGTCGGACCTGGCGCTGCCATCGGACCGTTCAGCTATCTGCGACCGGGCACCGTGGTCGGCGATTCCGGCAAGCTCGGCGCCTTCGTCGAGACCAAGAACGCCACCATCGGCGCGCACTCCAAGGTGCCGCACCTCACCTACGTGGGTGACGCGACGATCGGCGAACACAGCAACATCGGCGCTTCCAGCGTCTTCGTCAACTACGACGGCGTGCGCAAGCACCACACCGTGGTCGGCTCGCATGTCCGCACCGGCAGCGACACCATGTTCGTCGCGCCGGTGACCGTGGGTGACGGCGCTTATACGGCGGCGGGTACTGTACTGCGCAGAAACGTTCCACCGGGGGCGCTCGCGGTGTCGGGTGGAGCACAGCGCAATATTGAGAACTGGGTGCAGCGGTACCGGCCGGGGACCGCGGCGGCGATCGCGGCGGCGGCAGCCATCGCGGCCGACGAGATGTCGGGTCAGGCAATCGAGCAAAAGGATGGCAAACAGCAGTGACCGCGTCATGGATCGATAACCAGAAGAACCTGATGCTCTTCGCGGGACGCTCCCATCCTGAGCTGGCCGAGCAGGTCGCCAAGGAACTCGACGTCCACGTCACGCCCCAGATCGCGCGCGACTTCGCCAACGGCGAGACCTTCGTTCGCTTCGAGGAATCCGTCCGCGGTTCGGACGCCTTCGTGCTACAGAGCTTCCCGGCGCCGGTGAACCAGTGGCTGATGGAACAGCTCATCATGATCGACGCGCTCAAGCGCGGTTCGGCCAAGCGGATCACCGCGGTGCTGCCGTTCTACCCGTACGCACGGCAGGACAAGAAGCACCGCGGCCGCGAGCCGATCTCGGCCCGCCTGGTCGCCGACATGCTGAAGACCGCGGGCGCCGACCGCATCATCACCGTCGACCTGCACACCGACCAGATCCAGGGCTTCTTCGACGGCCCCGTCGACCACATGCACGCGCTGTTCCAGCTTTCCGAGCACGTGCGTGCCAACTACAGCCTGGAGAACATCACCGTCGTCTCGCCCGACGCGGGCCGCGTGAAGGTCGCCGAGAAGTGGGCCGACGCGCTGGACGGCGCGCCGGTGGCGTTCATCCACAAGACCCGCGACCCGCTGGTCCCGAACCAGGTGAAGTCGCACCGCCCGGTCGGTGACGTCGACGGCCGCACCTGCATCCTGATCGACGACATGATCGACACCGGTGGCACCATCGCCGAGGCCGTGCGCGTGCTGCGCGAGGCGGGCGCGGGCGACGTCGTCATCGCGGCGACGCACGGCGTGCTGTCCAACCCGGCCGCCGAGCGCCTCGCCGCCTGCGGCGCGCGCGAGGTCGTGGTCACCAACACGCTGCCGATCACCGAGGACAAGAAGTTCCCGCAGCTGACGGTGCTGTCCATCGCGCCGCTGCTGGCGCGCACCATCCGCGAGGTCTTCGAGAACGGTTCGGTCACCGGGCTGTTCAACGGCAACGCGTGATACTTCGATAACGACAGCGGCCCGGGCTCAGCGCCCGGGCCGCTGTCGTTTCGGCGGCCGGTGCGCCTGCCGAGCCCGCGCTGGAGTTGGCAGGGCGAACGTGATACCCATGTGGGGCAATCGAACACGTAGAGGGGGGCATCGTCATGACCACGCCGCAAGAACCGCGACCCGGCATCGACATCGGCAAGTCTGGCGCGCAGGACGATCGCCGGTCGGCGGAGACCCAGGTGTACCAGCCGCCGAGCACGGCGCCGGAGACGCAGGTCTACCAGCCTGGGCAGGCGTACGGTTCCGGCACCGCGCCGGAAACACAGGTGTACCAGCCTGGTTCGCCGAGCCTGCCGGAGGCGCCGGTCTATCAGCCGCCGGAAGCGCCCGCCTATCAGCCGCCCTCGGCTCCGCAATATCCGGCGGGTGGTATCTACGGGTATCCGCCGATCGACGGCGCTCCGGCGGGCACGCCGCCCGGGGGCTACCCGCAGCAGCCGAGTCCGTACAACGCGCCGCCCGCCTACCCCGTGCCGCCCGCCTCCCCGCCCGCTTACCCGGCGGCGCCCGGTTACCCTGCCGCACCGGGTTATCCGGCCGCTCCTGGTTATCCCGCCGCGCCGGGAGCCGGCTACTCGCCGTACCCGGCGGGGCCGTACACGCCGACCCAGACGCAAACGCTATCGATCATCAGCTTCGTCTGCCTCGGGCTCAGCGTGCTCGGTGCCGGATTCTGCTTCTTCCCCATCCTGCTCACCGGACCCGCGGGCATCATCCTCGGTTTCGTCGGGCACTCCAAGAACGAATCGCTCGGCAAATGGGCGGCCATCGCCAACGCCGTGGTGTTGGTGCTTGCGATCCTGCTGGTCGTCTTCGTCATCGGAGTAGCGAGCTACTCGTCGTAGTCACGGACTCGGCGGATCCGCGAATTCGCGGCGTCGAGTTACCTCCGCCCCGGTGTCGACAGGACGATACTGGGACCCATGAACCGTGACCCGCTGGACATGGACATGGGAGACGACGAGCAAGAAGACGAGATCCGCGAGTACGAGCGCTACATCGAGAATCCGCCGGAGAACCTCACCATCCGCGATCGGGAGAGCGAGGACGACGGCAGGCTCGGCATCGGTGAGGATCTCGACGAGCGCTGGACCCGGCGCGGTCAGCGCGCCGAGGACGTGGACGATTCCACCCTGCCCGCCGAAGAGGCGGCGATGGAGATCGTCGACGATTCCGATCTGGAACGTTAAAGCTCGAACCACGTGGTACCCGGGGGTTGACTACGACCAGGAGGCCGCTGATGACCACACCGAAGAATCCCGACGAGTCGTCCGAGGAACCGCTGACCGGCAGCGCGCCGCAGTCGGGGCAGGAATCGGGGGCGTCGCTGTCGAAGAAGCCGTGGGAACCCGAGCCGACGGGCACCGAATGGGCGACTCCCGCCTCCGCCCAGCCGATCCCCGGCGAGCCGACGCAGGCCCCGCGCGAGACCGACGCGGCGAGCGAATCCTCGGCGACCTCGGGCGGTGGGGAGTCCTCGGCGTCCGGTAGCGCGACCGAACCGCCGGTGACCGGCTCGGCACCACAGTCGACGGGACCGGAGGGATGGAATCAGCCGGGGGCGGGCCAGCCCGAGTATCCGTTCGGCGGCCAACCCGGCTACCCCGGCGCGGGTCCTGCCAGCTATCCCTCGGGCGAGCAGCCCGGCGCACCGGGACAGCCCGGCTATGCGGCGGGTGGGGAATCCGGCTATCCCGGCAGCGAGCAGCCGTATCCCGGCGGGCAGTACCCCGGCGGACAACCCGGGTACCCGCCCGGCGGCCCGTCCTCGTACTCGACCTCCGACCAGGCCGACTACCCCGCGGCGCAGCCGTACGGACAGCAGTACGGCGGCGCGTATCCGCAAGGGCAGGGCGGCTATCCGTCGTATCCGCAGCAGGGGCAACCCTTCGGCGCCGAGCAGCCGAGGAAGCCCGGCACCCAGACGATGTCGATCATCGGATTCGTGTGCGCGGCGCTCGCGCTGTTCCTGTGCCCGATCCTGTTCGGCCCCGCGGGCATCGTGTTCGGCATCCTCGGCCACAACAAGGGCGAGCCGCTGGGCAAGTGGGCCGCCATCGCCGCGGGCGCGGCGCTGGTCATCGGGCTCATCCTGAGTTTCGTGGTGTTCAACACCGACGTCGTCCCCAACCAGAATTGAGTCGGTGGCCAGCCGTAAGTTCTCGGTCATGAGTGGTTTCGGTGGATTTCCGTTGGCCGGGCTCGATTTCTACGAGGACTTGGAGGCCGACAACTCCAAGGCGTTCTGGAACGCGCACAAGTCGGTGTACGAGGACGCGGTGAAAGCGCCGATGGTCGCGCTGACCGCGGAGTTGGAAGCCGACTTCGGGACCGCGAAGATCTTCCGCCCCTATCGGGATGTGCGCTTCGCCAAGGACAAGTCCCCGTACAAGACGGCGCAGGGCGCGGTGGTCGGCACCGCGCCGGGCGTCGGCTGGTACGTGCAGATCAGCGCCGCCGGACTGTTCGTCGGCGGCGGCTTCTATTCCGGGACACCCGCCCAGGTCGCGCAACTGCGCGCCGCGATCGATGACGACGTGCGCGGCCCGGAGCTGGAGAAGATCCTCGCGAAACTGACCAAGGCGGGGTTCACCATCGGCGGCGACAAGCTGAAGACCAAGCCCAAGGGCTACGAGGCCGACCACCCGCGCATCGACCTGCTGCGGCAAAAATCCCTGACCGCGAGCCGCCAGTTCGGCGCACCCGAATGGCTGGAGACGCCGCGCGCGGCCAAGGAGGTCCGCAAGGCGTGGGAGACGATGCGCCCGTTCATCGATCGGCTGACCTCGATCGTCGGACCGGCCAACGCGTAGACGACTTCCGGCGCTGGCGGACCGAGACCGACGCGCGTCACCGGGCGAAGACGGGCTCCCGCGCTGCCCAGGCCCATCGCGCGTCGCCCGGCAAACGCGGAATCCAGCAGAGGCGGACGGCGCATGACCCCCGAACGCATAGCTGGAGTCCGCCGGGCGGAGACACGGCCAGCGCAGCCCGGCGACGACGTGCGGCGTCTAGATCCGTGCCGCGAGCACCAGGGCGAATCGATCGTCGTCGTCGGTCCAGACCCGCTCGGTGCGGAAGCCGGCGGCGGCGAGTTCGGTATCCAGCCCGTCGACGCGGAACTTCGCCGAGATCTCCGTGCGCAACTGCTCGCCGCGCGCGAAGTGCACCGTGAGGTCGAGGTCGGCGACGGTGACCGTCATGTCCTCGGTCGCCGCGAGCCGCATCTCGATCCACTCGCGCTCGGCGTCCCACAGCGCGACGTGCTCGAACTTCTCGGGATCGAAGTCCGCCCGCAGGCGGTGGTTGAGCACGTGCAGGACGTTTCGGTTGAACTCGGCGGTGACCCCGGCCGCGTCGTCGTAGGCGGGAACGAGCACGTCCGGATCGATGACCAGCCCGGCGCCGAGCAACAGCCGCTCGCCCGGCTCGAGCACCTCCCGGATGCCCGCGAGGAATTCGGCGCGCTCGTCGGGCACCAGATTGCCGATGGTGCCGCCGAGGAAGGCGATCATCCGGCGGCCGCCGCGCGGCAGATTGCGCAGGGTGTCGGTGAAATCGCTGACCACGCCGTGCACACCGAGCGCGGGGAACTCCGCGGCGACCTGTTCGGCCGCCGCGCTCAGCGCCGCCGACGAGACATCCTGCGGCACATAGGTCTTCAGCGGCCCCTCGGCGGTCGACGCGGAGAGCAGCAGGCGGGTCTTGTGCGCCGAGCCCGCGCCGAGTTCGACGAGGACTTCGGCTTGCGCGATCCGCGCGATCTCGCCGACCACCCGTTCCAGCAGGGCGCGTTCGGTGCGCGTCGGGTAGTACTCGGGTAGTTCGGTGATGCGTTCGAACAGTTCGCTGCCGCGAGCGTCGTAGAACCACTTGGGCGGCAACCACTTCGGATCGGCGGTGAGCCCGCGCCTGGCGTCGGCCCGCAGTGCCGTCGTGAGATCCTCGTCGGAGAGATGGACTTCCAGCGTCGGTGCGGTCATGGCGTGGACCTTTCGGTATCGGGCGGGGTCAGCTCTTCGATCGAGAGCACCCCGGGCCTGGCGGACACCAGCTTCCGGTCGGGAATCGGCTGCCAGCGCGGATCGTCGTCGTACGGTTCGGAGGAGAGGATGGCGACGTCGTCGGTGACGAACGCGGACAGCGCGTGGTGCACCGTGGTGGCCCACACCTGTTCGCCGTCGCCGATCAGCAGGTTGAGCCGGGCCGTCGGCATGTGCCGGAGCACGGCGTCGACCAGCAACCGCAACGCGGTCGCCGGTGTCTTCGCGTAGTCGCCGGAGTCGGTGGAGCGCAACAGGTCTCGCAGCAGCACCCACAGGGCCGCGGAATCGGTCGCCGCTTCGGCCTCGAGCAGCCGGGCGGTCTCGAAAAGCCGGGTCGCGCCCGCGCGGGTCGCGGCCACGTCGAGGTCCGAGGTGACCGCGGTGAGCACCCGACGCCACTCCGGTATCGCGCCGTTGTGACTGAACGCCCAGCGCCCGTCGACGAAGGGCGCGCACGCGGCCCGTTCGACGGGCATACCGACGGTGGCCGAGCGGATCGAGCCGAGCACCGCTCCCGAAACGAGCTGGGGCAGAACCTCTTCCACCGCCGGATCGGTCCAGATCGGGTCGGGGTTGCGATAGCGGCTGGCCTGCGGCGCGCCGCAGGCACCGTTGCGCCACCACGCGACACCGAAACCATCGGCGTTGATAGTGCCGCCGCCGCGCATCTCCTTGGGCGCCCACGCCTGCGTGCGTAGGGAATGTGTACCGCGAGTGAGCAATTCGCCGACGGACGTCGGCGGGCCGACATAGCCCAGGTGCCGACACATCAGATTTCGTCCCGCCCGAGGTCGCGAGCGAGGCGGAAACCGGAGAAGATCTGCCGGCGGATCGGGTGGTCCCAGTTGCGGAAGGTGCCGCGACAGGCCACCGGATCGGTGCCGAACGAACCGCCGCGCAGCACGCGATAGTCGCCGCCGAAGAACACCTCGGAGTACTCCTTGTACGGGAACGCGCGGAAGCCGGGGTAGGCCTCGAAGCCCGAGGACGTCCACTCCCAGACGTCGCCGATCAGCTGGTGCACACCCGAGGGCGACGCGCCCGCCGGGTACGCGCCCACCTCGGCCGGTTCGAGATGGCGCTGTCCGAGATTGGCCGTGGCGGAGTCGGGTTCGGCATCGCCCCAGGGGTAGCGGCGTTCGGCGCCGGTGTCCGGGTCGTACCGCGCGGCCTTCTCCCACTCGGCTTCGGTGGGCAGTCGCTTGCCCGCCCAGTTCGCGTAGGCCTCGGCCTCGAACCAGCAGACGTGCAACACCGGCTGACGCGGACGCAGCGGGGTCATCACACCGAAGACCCGCCGCCACCAGCGTCCGGCCGGATCGCGGTCCCAGAACTGGGGCGCCACCAGACCGGCCTCGGTGCGGTGCGCCCAGCCGCGCTCGGACCACAGTTCGGGGCGTTCGTAGCCGCAGTCCTCGACGAAGGCGAGGTACTGCTCGTTGGTGATCGGCGCGGCGTCGATCGCGAAGGCCGGCACGTGCACCCGGTGCGCGGGGCGTTCGTTGTCCAGCGCCCACGGATCGGTGGAGGTGCCCATGGTGAACTCGCCCGCCGGGATGATCACCTCGCCGGAGACCGGGACCGCGGCGGCGGGCGCGCTCGGCGCGGCGAGTACCGCGGCGCCGGTTCGCAACTGGTGCGTGGCCAGCATGGTCTCGTCGTGCTGCTGTTCGTGCTGGGCGATCATGCCGAACGCGAAACCGCCGTCCACCAAGGGGTTTCCGCGCAGCGCGCTGCTGTCGAGCACGTCGAGCACCTTGTCGCGGACGGTGCCGACGTAGCCACGCGCCTCGGTGGGATTCAGCAGCGGCAGCCCGGGGCGGTTGGCCCGCGCGTGTTTGAAGGCGTCGTAGAGGGAGTCGATGTCGGCGCGGACGGGATCGCGTCCGCCCACGTCGCGCACCAGCCACAGCTCCTCCTGGTTGCCGATGTGCGCGAGGTCCCAGACCAGCGGGCTCATCAGCTGGGAATGCTGGGCGACGAGTTCGGCCTCGTCGACGACGTCCGTCAGGCCGTGCGTCCTGGTGCGTGCGGTGGTGAGCACCTCGGCGATTCGCTCGCGGAGCCGCTCGGTGCCGGAATGATCGGTGGGGGCGAAAGTGGTCACGGTAACGCTCTCCGGGCGGTAGTGGTCGTCAGCGCTGTGCGGCGGGACGTGCCGCGGCCTCGTCGAATGGTGCTGTGCGCGTGCTTGTTCCGCGCTGCCGCAGGCTTCACGACGCGGCCTCCACCCGGGTGTCGGCCGGGGTGCGGCCGCCGCGACATCGTCGCGAGGCGTCGTCGAGTTCGCGCGCCGCCGACGGCGTGCGAGCGTGCGCGGCGGCGAGGGCAAGCAGCTCGACGGCGACCTTCCTGATCTCCGTGTCGACCAGGCCGTAGCGGGCCGCCTGCAACCACCTGCCCGCGACGGGCGCGGCGAGCGCGGTCGCCTCGGCGACGACGGCGGGCGCGGACAGCAGCGCGTCGAACGCGTGCACCGGGACCGTCCAGGTGTCGCCAGGCTGCGCGTCCAGGTAGCGGACCTCCAGGTGACCCGAAGCGCGGACCTGCGGGAACAGGGTCGTCAGGTGGTAGTCGAGGTCGGCGGTGTCGGGACGGCGGCCGATCTCGTCGTCCAGCGCGCCGGACAGCCAGTCGGCGAAGGTCGCGCCCGGCGGGGCCGTCCAGCCGACACCGTTGCCGTCCGACGACGCGTCGGGTCTGCGGACGCACAGCAGCGGCACGTCCAGCGCCCAGCGGGCGTACGCGGCCACCGGATCGGACCATTCCTGCACCGGCGGGCGGGTCCTTGCGTTGTCCAGGCGCAGCCAGGCGCGCATCCGCTGGGAGGCCCACGCGCCTTCGGGCGCGCCGCGGAGTGCGGGGGAACAGGCGAAGGCGGCCACCAGGGCCGGGCCCATGGCGTACAGCGCGGTCCACCTGGCGGTGACCTCGGCGCGGTCGGCGCCCGCGTCGACGCTGACCTGGGTGGCCGCGGTATTGCACATCATCAGCTTGCCGAAGGGGCCGATTCCGCCGAAGGACTGCTCCATGGCGCGGTAGCGGGGCAACTGCAACACCCGCTTCGGGCGGCGGTCGGCATCGGCGGAGAGGGAAAGTGTTCGGATGCACCGGGTTTCGAGCAGCTCGCGCAGCAGGCGGGCGTCGCCGATCAGACGCTCGCACAGCTCGGCGGCGGTGGCATACGGTGCGCTGGAGAGTTCGATCTGACCGCCGGGTTCGAGGGTGACCCGGCTACCCCCTGGCAGCGGTAGCGCAGGCGAATCGGGGGCGATGGACCGCGGTGCGTGCGGTCCGAGCGCGGCTGCGAGAGCCGACAGCTGCGGGCGGGGGGCCGCGGCGGGCCCGGACGCCGAACACTCACCCTGCACGGTGAGCCACTCGAGCTCGGCGCCGATCAGCGTCGGTGGGCCCAGCTTGAAGCAGACACCGCCGACGTAGGCCTCGGCGGCAGCGCGCGAGGACAGATCGCCGGGCTCGAGGGTTTGCCTGGCCGATTCCGGGTGTTCGAGCGTGATCGCCATGCCAACCTCCACCTGAGTTCCTGCGCGGGGCCGGACATCCGTCCGAACGCCATGATCGTTGTTCGTGTCGCTGTCGTCCGCGCTCGAACACAGATCCGAACGCGCTCTCACCGTGGTTCCGTTCAGACCAGGGTAGCCAGGGATACCGACAAGAAACCGTCCAGCAGCCGAACAGACGGTCCTACCTGGGGCGCTGCCGAGCGCCTGCGCGGGGAGTTCCGGTACCGATAATGTCGTCGGCATGTTGGACGAGACACGGGTACGCGAAGACACGCCGGGCTGCCGGCCCGATGCCGGGCTGGTCTTCCTCGACAGCGCGGGTTCCTCGCTCCCGCCCCGGATCGTCCTGGACACCGTCGTCGACCACCTGCGCAGGGAAGCCGAGATCGGCGGCTACCGCGCCGCGAACGAACGCCTCGACGACCTCGCCGCGGTCAAGACCGCGATCGGCGCGCTGATCAACGCCGACCCGAGCGCCATCGCCCTCAGCGACAGCGCGACGCGCTCCTGGGCCGACTTCTTCTACTCCGTCCCGCTCGGACCGGGCGATCGCGTGCTCATCTCCGGTTCGGACTACGCGAGCAACGCCATCGCGGCGATCCAGCGGGCCCGCGCGGTCGGCGCGACCGTCGAGCAGATTCCCAGCGACGGCAGCGGGCAGCTGGATCTGGACGCGATGGCCGAGCTGGTCGACGAGCGGGTCAAACTGGTGTCGGTGCTGCACGCGCCGACCAACGGCGGGCTGGTGAATCCGGCGGCCGAGGCGACCCGGATCGCGCACTCGGTGGGCGCGCTGGTGTTGCTCGACGCCTGCCAGTCGGCAGGGCAGATCCCGATCGACGTGGCCGAGCTCGGCGTCGACGCGCTCTCGGTCACCGGGCGCAAGTGGCTGCGCGGGCCGCGCGGCACCGGATTCCTCTATGTGCGACCGGAATTGGCCGCCACGATGGAGCCGCAGCGGCTCGATCTGCACAGCGCCGAGTGGACCGGCCCCGAGGAGTACCGGCTCGCGCCGGACGCCAGCCGCTTCGAGTTCTGGGAGTGCGACGTGGCCGCCCGGCTCGGGCTCGGCGCGGCCGTTCGGTATCTGCTCGACCTCGGGCCGGAGGATGTCTACGCGGCGATCGGCGCGCGGGCGGAGTACCTGCGCAAGGCACTGCCCGAGATCGACGGAGTCACCGTGCGCGACAACGGTGTTCGGCACAGCGGCATCGTCTCGTTCACGGTCGACGGGGTCGCGGCCGCCGAGGTGCGCGATCGGCTCGCGGCCCAGAACATCACGGTGACGGTCAGTTTCGCGAGCTCCACCCTGTTGGACATGACCGCGCGTGGGCTGGACGCCGTGGTGCGCGCGTCGCCGCACTGCTTCGTCTCCTTCGACGAACTGGACCGGTTCGTGGCCGCCGTCGCCGCCCTCTGATGTCGCAGCGCGAGCTCGTCGTCCTCGGCACCGCGAGCCAGGTGCCGACCAAGCACCGCAACCACAACGGTTATCTGCTGCGTTGGGGTGCGGAGGGTGTGCTGTTCGATCCCGGCGAGGGGACCCAGCGGCAGATGGCGTTCGCCGGGCTGGCGGCGGGCGACATCACGCGGATCGCGATCACGCACTTCCACGGGGATCACTGCCTCGGGCTGCCCGGCATCGTGCAGCGGATCAATCTGGATCGGGTCGCGCACCCGGTGGACGTGTACTATCCGGCGTCCGGCGAGGTGTATTTCGAGCGGTTGTGCAACGCGACGGCCTTCTACCGCACCGTCGAGTTACGGGCGCGGCCGATTGCTGGGCCTGGTGCGTTGCCCGCGCCCGAAGCGCCGTTCGGGATCGAAGCGGTACCGCTGTCGCATCCGGTCGAGGCGTTCGGCTACCGGCTGACCGAGCCTTCCGGGCATCGGATGCTGCCGGAACTCTTGCGCGCCCGCGGGGTGCGCGGCCCCGATATCGGCAGGCTGCAACGCGAGGGTGCCGTCGACATATCTGGCGTCGCAGTCACTTTGGCCGAAGTCAGCGAACCCCGGCCCGGCCAGAGCTTCGCCTTCGTCATGGACACCCGGCTGTGCGACGGCGTCTACGAATTGGCTTCCGGCGTGGACGTTCTCGTGATCGAGGCGACCTTCCTCGACTCCGACGCCCACCTCGCCGAGGAATACGGCCACCTCACCGCGGGCCAAGCCGCCCGCGTCGCGGCCGAAGCAGGCGCCCACACCCTCGTCCTCACCCACTTCTCCCAGCGCTACCGCACCCTCGACGCCCACCGCGCCGAAGCCGAGAAGTACTTCACCGGCGACCTTTTCATCGCCGAGGACCTCGCGCGCATCCCGTTCCCACCCCGCCGCTAGCCGCCGACACCCACTCCGAATGCTCGGGGCGTGTCACTCCGCGAACAGTTCCTCGGCCGTCGCGACCGTCACCGCCCGGCGCGCGAAGTCGCTCTGGTACTCGTAGTTGTGGAGCGTGGCGGTCATCAGCGTCTCCCAAACGGCTCGGGCGGCTCGCGGCAGCCTCATATGGACGAAGTCAGGTACAGCCTTGAACCGTCGTCATCGAAGGTGTCGAGCGCCGCCGTCGCAGGGCCTGAATCCTGCGAGCACCGCGATGCCGCCGCCCGCGCGCTTGCCGGAGCCACTGACAGTGGGCCGCGGCCGCGAGCATCGGGCGCGCAGGACTCCGCGAGTGCGGCCACAGCCGGTAAGTGGATGGGCGAACAGGACCGGTTCGATCGTGCGCTAGTCGGTAGGCGACCCCGGCGAGGGGTTAACGTCGCGGCGATTCGGCGGGATAGTGGGAGGAGGCCGGATGCTCGGTCGAGCTGTGACGAGGAGACCGACAAATGAGCAGGTTCACCGACGAGATGTACGAGACGGGGCGGTCGTCCGGCCGCGGCCTGGTGACCGGGGAGCCGGGCGCCCCGCTGCGGCAGACCTGGAGTGAGATCCACAAAATCGCGCGCCGGATGGCGGGCGGACTCGCGGAGGCGGGCATCGACCACGGCGACGCGGTCGGCGTGCTCGCGGGCATGCCGGTCGACATCGCACCGGCGTGCCAGGCGATCTGGATGCGTGGCGCGTCCATCACCATGTTGCACCAGCCGACGCCGCGCACCGACCTCATGGTGTGGGCCCGCGACACCGAGACCGTGCTCGGCATGATCGAGGCGCGCGCGGTGGTGCTCGGCGCGCCGTTCGAGGCGGCGGAACCGCTGCTGCGCGAGCGCGGCATCACCGTCGTGCGCATCGACCAGTTGGCGGAGGGGCCAGAGATCGACCCGGTGCCGACCACCGAATCCGATGTGGCCCTCCAGCAGTTGACCTCCGGCTCCACCGGTTCGCCAAAGGCGGTGCGGATCACGCACGGCAACTTCTACGTCAACGCCTACGCGATGTTCGATCGGGTGAAGTTCCAGCTCGACAGCGACGTGATGATCAGCTGGCTGCCGCTGTTCCACGACATGGGCATGGTCGGATTCCTCAGCGTTCCCATGCAATTCGGGGCCGAGGTGGTGTGCGTGACGCCGCTCGACTTCTTGCAGCGGCCGCTGCTGTGGGCCGAGCTGATCGACAAGTATCGCGGAACCGTCACGGCCGCACCGAATTTCGCGTACTCCCTGCTGGCGCGCAGGCTGCGGCAGGCCGACGACGGCGCGCTCGACCTGAGCAGCGTCCGGTACATGTGGAACGGCGCGGAACCGGTGGACCCCGACACCATGGACGCGCTGGCCGAGGCCGGAAAACGCTTCGGGCTCAACCCGATGGCGCTCACCCCGGTCTACGGCATGGCCGAGACGACGCTGGCCGTTTCGGTCCCGGACCCGGGTCTCGGCCAGGTGGTCGACGTCATCGACGCCGATCTGCTCGAAGCGCTCGGCAAGGCGGTGCCGGTGCCGGACCAGCACATCAATCACGCCAACGTGCGGCGCCTGCCGACCCTGGGCTACCTGGTCGATCACCTGGAGGGCCGGGTGGTGGACGCCGAGCGCGAACCGCTGCCGACCCGCTCGGTCGGCGTCATCGAATTACGTGGTCCCGCGGTCACTTCCGGCTACGTGACGGTCGACGGCTTCCGCCCGGCCCAGGACGCGGACGGCTGGCTCGACACCGGCGACATCGGCTACTTCACCGAAGACGGACTGGTGGTGGTCTGCGGCCGCAAGAAGGACGTCATCATCATGGGCGGTCGCAATATCTTCCCGACCGACATCGAGCGCGCCGCCATGCGGGTGCCTGGCGTTCGACCTGGCAACGCGGTCGCGGTCCGGCTGGACGCGGGACAGAAGCGCGAAAGCTTCGCCGTGGTAGTGGAATCCAACGACCATCAGAACCCGGTCGAGGTCAAGCGCATCGAGCACGACATCGTGCACGCGGTCTTCTCCGAGGTCGGCGTCCGCCCGCGCACGGTGGCCGTGCTCGGCCCCGGCGCCCTGCCGAAGACCTCGTCGGGCAAACTGCGCCGCTCCGCCACCGCGGCCCACCTGCACTGAACGAGTCGAGATACTCCGCGCCTCAGTGCAATTGGTTCTGCGCGGTCTCCAGCCCAACGCGCAGCAGTAGCTCCACCGCGTCGGCGGCCTGCTCGACGATCACCGGCACTTCCTTGCGCTCGGGCGTCGAGAACGGCTTGAGCACGAAATCGGCCGGGTCCTGCCTGCCCGGCGGACGCCCGATGCCGATCCGGGTGCGCACGTAATCCTTGGTAGTCAGCGCACTGGAGATGGATCGGAGGCCGTTGTGGCCGCCCTCCCCGCCGCCGCGCTTGAGCTTGACCGCGCCGAAGGGCAGATCCAGTTCGTCGTGCACGACGATCACCTCGGTGGGCGGCACGGAGAAGAATCTGGCGAGCGCGGCCACCGGCCTGCCGGAGAGATTCATGTAGGACCGCGGCTTGGCGATCAGGACCTGGCGCCCGTCGAGGCGGGCTTGCAGCAGGTCGGCTCCGGACTTCTTGTGCACGGCGAAACGGCCGCCGACGCGCTCGGCGAGCACGTCGGCGACCAGGAAACCGACATTGTGCCGGGTGCGCTCGTACTCCGGACCTGGGTTGCCAAGTCCGACGACGAGCGCGGGCCCGGTCGTGGATTCGGTCATCTACGAACCGGTTCCGGGCGTCCTTACTCGGCGCTCTCGGCCTCGGCGGCTTCGGCCTCGCCTGCCTCCGGCTCGGCGGCCGGCGCGGCGATCACGTTGACGACCAGGGTCTCGGCGTCGACGGCCAGGGTGACGCCGGAGGGCAGCTGAAGCTCGCCCGCGGTGATCTGGGTGCCGGGCTCGACGCCCTCGACGGAGACCTCGATGGTCTCGGGCAGGTTCAGCGCCTCGGCCTCGATGGAGAGGGTGGTGGCTTCCTGGGTGACCAGGGTGCCCGCGGCCGGATCACCGGTGACGGTGATGGTGACATCGGCGGTGACCCGCTCGCCCCGCTTGACGATGAGCAGGTCGGCGTGCTCGATGTAGCGGCGAATCGGGTGCACCACAACGGATTTGGTCAGCGCCAGCTGCTTCTTGCCGTCGATGACGAGGTTCAGCACCGCGTTGGTGCCGTGCTCGCGCAGGATGGCGGCGAAGGCCTGGGCGTTGAGTGCGAGGTGCTGCGGGTCGGCCTGGTGGCCGTACAGCACGGCGGGGACGTTGCCCGCACGACGGGTGCGACGCGCGGCTCCCTTGCCGAACTCGGTGCGTACGGCGGCTTCGAGAAGGTTGACGTCGGACATGACTGGATCTACTCCTACGGCTCTTCCGGGCTGTCAAAGGTGCCCGCCAGGGAGGGTGGCGCCCTGGGCTGGGGTTCTGGTCTACTCGTCGGGGCGAAGACCGAACGAGGACGGCCGGAAGCCGCGCCGCGCCGATCACGGTGTCGCAAAAACGTCTGCGGACACCCTCGCCGAGACAACCCGAACACCATACCCCAGCGCACGCGCGGCAGATGAATCGGGTGGTCAGAAGCGGTTCGGCGGCGCGTCACCAGGGTCGCGTAATCTGGACCGGTTGTCTATCGCCGAACCTGCGAAAGGTTGCTCACGTTGACCGCCCCTGAGGACGTCGTCGCGCCCACCCCGCGCGGACTGCCCGCCGAGGTCGCCCGGCGCCGCACTTTCGCAGTGATCTCCCACCCGGACGCGGGCAAGTCGACGCTCACCGAGGCGCTGGCGCTGCACGCCAGGATGATCTCCGAGGCGGGCGCGATCCACGGCAAGGCGGGTCGTAAGTCGACGGTCTCCGACTGGATGGAGATGGAGAAGGCGCGCGGCATCTCGGTCAGCTCCACCGCGTTGCAGTTCAACTACCGCGCCGCTGGCTCCGAGGTCGACAGCGTCATCAACCTCGTCGACACCCCCGGCCACTCCGATTTCTCCGAGGACACCTACCGGGTGCTCACGGCGGTTGACGCGGCCGTGATGCTCATCGACGCAGCCAAGGGCCTCGAGCCGCAGACGCTGAAGCTGTTCCAGGTCTGCCGCCACCGCGGTATCCCGGTGATCACCGTGATCAACAAGTGGGACCGGCCAGGCCGCGCGCCGCTCGAGCTGCTCGACGAGATCGAGGAGCGCATCGGACTGACCCCGACGCCGCTGTTCCTTCCGGTCGGCATCGCAGGCGATTTCCGCGGCCTGCTGCGCCGCGGCGCCGACGGCGAGGCGCTCGAATACATCCACTTCACCCGCACCGCGGGCGGCGCGACGATCGCGCCCGAGGAGTCGATCACCCCGGAGTCGGCCGAGGTCCGCGAGGGCGAGGCGTGGACGACGGCGGCCGAGGAGAGCGAACTGCTCTCGGCGACCGGACAGGACCACGACCAGGAGTTGTTCCTCGCCGGACAGACCTCGCCGGTCATCTACGCCTCGGCGATGCTGAACTTCGGCGTGCGCCAGCTGCTGGAGACGCTGGTGGCGCTGGCCCCCGCGCCAGGCGCGCGCAAGGCCGTGGACGGTACGCCGCGCAACACCACCGACCCGTTCAGCGCCGTGGTGTTCAAGGTGCAGGCTGGCATGGACACCGCGCACCGGGACCGGCTGGCGTTCATGCGGATCGTGTCGGGCGAGTTCGAGCGCGGCATGGTCGTGACGCACGCGCAGACCGGACGACCGTTCGCCACCAAGTACGCGCTGACCGTGTTCGGCCGCGAGCGCGCCACCGTCGACACCGCCTACCCGGGCGACGTGGTCGGCCTGGTGAACGCGACCGCGCTGGCGCCGGGCCACACCCTGTACGTGGACAAGAAGGTGGAGTTCCCGCCGATCCCGTCCTTCGCGCCGGAGCACTTCGCGGTGCTGCGCGCGCGGACCGCGGGCAAGTACAAGCAGTTCCGCAAGGCCATCGACCAGCTCGATTCCGAGGGCGTGGTGCAGGTGCTGCGCAACGACATCCGCGGTGACGCCGCCCCGGTGCTCGCTGCCGTCGGCCCGATGCAGTTCGAGGTGGTCACCGCGCGCATGCTCGCGGAGTTCAACGTCGAGACGAACATGGAGCACCTCGGCTACTCGCTGGCCAGGCGCACCGACGCCGCGTCGGCGGAGGAACTCGGCCGCCAGCGCGGCGTCGAGGTGTTCACCCGCAGCGACGGCGCGCTGCTCGCGCTGTTCAGCGACAAGTGGCGGTTGCAGTACATCGAGAAGGAACACCCGAAGCTGACGCTGGAACCGCTGGTCGCCGCCGCCGACAACTGACGGCGCGAAGCCCGGCGTCAGATCGAACCCGCCGACCCGGCTTCGGCGTCCGTCGGCGCGGAGAGCCCTTGCGGCGCAGGGGTTTCCGAGGCGTCCGGAGCGGAGATCGGCAGCGGGAACGAATGGTGTTCGTGAGTGACCCGCCAGCGGTCGTCGGACTTGCGCAGTCCGATGGTCAGCCGCAACCGGTTGTCCGGGTCGACGCGGAACTCCTCGGGCTTGCCGCAGCGCAGCAGCGCGTACGCGAACGCCACGTCGCTGCCCGCGGTGACGTCCAACGACACGATCTCGAACACCGCGCCCTCGGCGAGCCAGCGGAAGAACGGCGGCCAGGTCTCCCGGTACGCGTCGATGCCGCGGACGCCATCGTTCGGCGGTGGCACGTCGTACATGACGATGTCGTCGGCGTGGTCGGCGAGCACTCCGGCGAGATCGCCCGCGCGCACTGCGGCGGCCCATCGTTCGATCAGCTCGCGGATCCGCGCTTCGTCGTTCATGGTCGGCATTCCCTTCGATACGGCCGCCGGGTGCGGCGGCGTGCGGGTCCATCCCGTCGCTCGTACAACCCGGGCCGTGCGCGGAACTCATCGGTGCGCGGGAAAATTCAGGCGGGCAGGTCGACGGGCAGGCCGAACGACGGAAAGAGCGCGGGCTCGAGAAACGAGACCACCTCCGCGATCCGGCCATCGCGCACCGCGACCACGTCGAGCGCCATCGCCGCGAACACCGCGCGCTCGTCGTCCCAGAGATAGGTGCCGAACGCGAGCTGACCGTTGGCCGAGGCGAGCAGGAAACGCCAGCGGTACCGCAGCGGACCACCGAGCAGGAACTCGCGGATGGCGGCCTCCCCGGCATACCACTCGGGCAGCGGCGGCATCGAGTACTTCGCGTCCGCGCTGAGCAGCGCGACGATCGCCGTCACGTCGCCCGACTCCCACGCGGCGACGTACTGCCCCGCCAGGTCGCGGATCTCGTGGTCGGTCATGGTGTGCAGCGCGCGCTGCTGGGACTGCGCGGGCAGCCGCGCCTCGACCCCGGCCCGTGCGCGCTGCAACGCGCTGTTGGCCGAGGCCACGCTGATCTCCAGCAGTTCGGCGGTCTCGCGAGCCGAGAAACCGAGCACGTCGCGCAACACCAGCGCGGCCCGCTGGAGCCCGGGCAGATATTGCAGCGCGGCGACGAACGCGAGCTCCACTGCCTCGCGCGCCTCGTACCTGGCCTCGGGCGCCCTGCCGCGCACATCGGCATCGGGATAGGGCTCCAGCCAGGCGATATCGGTCAGCGGCGCGCCGGGGCTCAGGTCCACCGGCAGTTCGCGGCGGCGGCGCGTCTCGAGCAGGGTCAGGCAGCGGTTGGTCGCGATCCGGTAGAGCCAGGGCCGCAGTCCGGCGGGGTCGGTCAGCTTGTCGAGGTTGCGCCAGGCTCGGACCAGCGACTCCTGCACCGCGTCGTCGGCGTCGTGCACCGAACCGAGCATGCGGTAGCAGTGCACGTGCAGTTCCGCGCGCAACGGGGCGACCATGCGTTCGAACTCCGGCTCGGCCACCACCCGCACAGAACTCGCCGTCATTCGCCTTCGGGCTCCCGCCGCAGCGGCGTGGTGGACTCCGGGTCGCGCTCCACCGGCGCGATCCCGTCCTCCCTGGCGATCAGACCCCAGCGGCTGGAGGTCAGGCGCAGGCTCGGCAGGTCGCTCAGCGAGACAACCACCTCGTAGGTGCGCTCGTATCCCGTGTGCGCGATCCGCCACATGCCGTCGTCGCAGCGCACGTAGCGATCGGTGTAGAAGGCCGCGCCGCGCAGCAGCATGTTGTGCGCGGGAATCAGCACGGTGTCAGCGAGATACCAAGTGCCCGTTGCCGTGTCGCCGTCCACGTCGACCTCGGGATGGTCGCAGCGGTGCTCGGTGATGACGTGCGGGCCGAGCGTGTTGCGCATGAAGGCGAGGAAGGCGTCGCGCGATTCGAACTGGAGATACTCGCTGTAGGTCGCGGTGGCCTCGGGAATCATGGTGTCGGCGAATTCTTCCCAGGACTTGGTGTCCAGCGCGCGCAGATAGCGGAACTTCAGGCGGCTGATGGCCGCGACGTCGTCCATGCCCGGCCGCTCGGCGGGCGGCCGGATGACGCGCCGCGGATCGAGGAGGTCGCCCTCCTCCGTTGGAGCGCCGTTGCGCGGCTCGGCGCGCTCGGCGGTGTCCTCCGTGCGCTCCGCAGGCTCTTCGGCCGCGTCGACGGTCGAGTCGCCGCGCCCCTGCTCGCCGCTTCCCTGATCCATACCTCAACAATCCCATCCGAAGCCGCCGAGCTTCACGGTTTGGGAGATCTGTATCAGATTGCTATCAACGGACGGGCCCGCCGCCCGGGAAGATCAACTACTGATCGTAAAGCAGGTGCGGCAGAAATCCTCGCCGAATTCGGTCAGCCGCAGGCTCTTGCGCACGATTTTCGGCGCGCGACCGGCCTTCTTCAGCGCGGCCTCGACCACCGGCTGCACCTCGAGCACCATGTAGCGGCTGAGCACCACCGGATCGTCGGAGGTCAGCGTCAGGCCGAGCCGGTTGAGGTTGATCAGGTACGACCGCGCCCGGTCCGGATAGCGCACACCTGCCTGCTCCGGCACCGAGGTCAGGTCGCCCTGGACGAGCTCGGACCCGATGCCGAGCGGACGGTTGGTACGCACGTCCACCGCGGGCTGCGGCCCGTTCAGCGACATGAAGCGCAGGATGCGCGCCTCGTCGGGAGCCAGTTCGTCGAGAATGCGGTCGTAGGCCGGGTGCACGTCCTCGGTGAAGTAGACGTCGGCCGAACGCGCGAGCAGCGCGTCGCCGCGACGGCGCAATTCCTCGGTGGTCGCCGAGCGCAGGTACGAACCCACCGCGATGGCCTGCTGCGGCCCGTTCGTGGGAGTTGGTACGTAGCTGACGATTTCGCGCACCGAGCCCTCGGTCACGCCGAGCGCGCTGCGCGCGATCGAACGCAGCGCGTTGCCGGTCCGCTCAGCGATCTCGGCCGAGGACTCGCCGTCCAGCGCGGCCTGGGCGATCTCCTTGGTGACCTCGTAGGAGGTGTTCACCGCCCACTGGCCGCCGCGCACGGCGGTACCGGCCGCCAACCCTGCGGCTCGGAACACGCCGCGGATCAGCCTCGCCTCGTTGCTGATCTGCCGCTGTTCGACATCCGAGCTGCGCTCTACCGCGCGGGAACCGGCCCGGGTCACGTCCTGTCCGGTCCTTTCGTCTGCCACGTCCTACTCCGAAGTGTCGCCAAGTGAACGAATCCGCCCACAGATTATTGCCCGACTGCCTTCCAGGCGTAGCGAACCCCAACTGTTCGCGTCCCGGCCGACCACATCCGTCGAACCCCGATCGCCAGCACCCCTGCATGTTTCGTTCACGAAATGGATGTGGTGGAGATCATTCTCCCGTTCCCACCCAGACATTGCGGCATTGGGAACGATTACTGTGACTGATGTCTCAGACACTGCCGCGTGGCCTGGCCCACGAGGTTGTGGACGCAGTACCGCAACTCACAATAGGGTCCAGCTGCCGACAGGGTGCTACTTTGAGGTCCCGGTGAGGCGGCGATCACCGGTTTTCGGCAGGAGGGTGTCGTTGTTAGAGAGTGTTTTCGGAGTTCACCCCACGATCCTCCTCGAACTTTTGACCATTCCGCTTTTCACAGGAGTGATCGGCTACATCACGAACTGGACCGGCGTGCTCATGCTGTTCCAGCCCATCGTCTTTCACGGCGTCCGAGTACCCGGCCTCCGGGCGCTCTATCCTTTTCTGCCCAAGCGAATCCAGGTCCTCCCGCTGCTGAGTTACGACGGCAGGATGGGCTGGCAGGGCATCGTGCCCTCCCGCGCCGACAAAATGGCCAGCATCGCCGTCGACAAAGGGCTCGCCAAGCTCGGTAGCGTCGCCGATTTCTATCGCGAACTCGAACCCGACAAGCTCGCCGAACATTTGGCAAGCATCGCCGACGCGCAGATCACCGACATCGTCGAGGAAATCCTGCGCCGCGAGCACCCGCAGCTCTGGTACAACCTGCCCAGCCAGGTGCGCGACATGGTGCACGCGCGGGTGCGTCAGCAGCTGCCCGAGATCCTGCGCGAGCTGACCGAGGAGCTCGGCGCGAACATCGACCAGCTGATCGATGTCAAACAGATGGTGATCCGTTACTTCCAGGCCAGGCCGCATCTGCTCAACACGCTGTTCCAGGTGCTCGGTGCCAAAGAGCTTCGGTTCATGCAGAACTTCGGCTTCTACTTCGGCGCGCCGATGGGTGTGCTGCTTGTGCTCGTCCTGCACGTCACCGGGTGGTCGACCTGGGTGGTGCTGCCGATCGGCGGTGTGATCATCGGGTGGGTGGTCAACTGGATCGGCATCAACATGATCTTCGCCCCTGCCTACCCGAAGTGGTGGTGCCCGTGGCGGCAGGGTCTGTTGATCAAACGCCAGTCCGAGATCACCGACGGCTATGCCGAACTGGTGTCGAGCCAGGTGATGACGGTCGCCAACATCGGCGACGAACTGCTCAACGGTCCGCGCTCGGATCGCACCATGCAGATGCTGGAGGACACCCTGCGCCCCGCCGCCGACCGGGCGCTCGGACCCGCGCGTCCCGCGGTGAAATTCATGCTCGGCAGCCGCGAGTACGACTCGTTGCAGGCCACGCTGACCACCGAGGCGATGTCCATCGCGCCGATCGCGTTCGCCGATCCGGACTTCAACCTCCAGCAGGGCAAACAGATCAACGATTACATCGCCAAACAGATGTCCGCTCTGGAGCCTCCCGACTTCGTGGAAATGCTGCGCTCGGCCATCAAACAGGATGAATGGTTGCTTTTCGTCCATGGCGGCGCGCTGGGCCTCTTGGCCGGATACGCTCACATTCTGATCTTCGGAACGGGAGTGGCGACGACATGGGTATGACGGGCTCGGGCGAGAACAACGCGGGATCGGACGCCGACGCGGCAGGCGACGATATCCAGGCCACCGAGCATTCCGAGTCCGTCGCGCCGTCGACGGAACTCGCCCGGTGGCCGCTATCGGAGATCGAACCCGCTACCGAAAAGCCCGCCAAGCGGCGCGTGCCGACGCCACGGCAGACCGTGCGCGCGGCAGGCGGGGTCGCCAAGGTCGCGTTCACGGCCGCGTCCGAGGTCACGGCGTGGACCGTGGACACCGCGCTCGGCGTCACCGGAACCGTGGTCAAGGGCAGCATCGCCGGTGTACCGCCGCGCGAGGTGCTCGCCGAGGCCGAAGCCGAGGTCCGCGACGCGGTGCGCCGCGCGCTCGGTCTGCCTCCCGCGGCACCCGAACGCACCGACCCGGCCGTGCCCACGCTGCGCGAACAGGGCGCCGCGCTGCTGCGCCTCTCGGCGAGCACGCACGCCGAAGCGTCCGAGATCCACCCGGCCTTCGCCGGAATGCTCGCCGAACTGACGCCCGACGAGGCGCGCATCCTGCGCTTCCTGCACGTGGACGGCCCGCAGCCGTCGCTCGACATCCGGGTCGGGCGGCCGAGGGCACTCGGCGCGGAGCGCTACCTGTCCGGGCTAACGCTGATCGGCGACCATGCGGGGCTGCGTTTCCCGAACCGGGTGCCGCAATACCTGACCAACCTGCGCAGGCTCGGACTGATCGAGTTCGCCAAGGAACCGGTCGACAACCCGAACCGCTACCAGTTGCTCGAAGCGCAGTCGCCGGTGCGAGAGTTGTTGAAGCGCTCCGGATTCGGCACCAAGGTGCACTACCGCAGCATCGTCCTCACCACCTTCGGCGCCGACTTCGTACAAACCTGCCTGCCGGTGGTCACCGAAGGCCGCGCCGAATCCAGCTGAGCGGACGCTCGGCTACCACACAGCTCGCACACGCGACACATAGGCATCGGCTATGTGAGGCGTGCGGAGAGTGTGTGGGACAGCGGCGGTCAGACGCCTTCGGCGAGTTCGAGCCAGCGTTCCTCGGCGGTTTCCTTCTCGGCGATGACCTGTTTGAGTTCGGCGCCGAGGGTGACGAGCTTGTCCGGTTCGGTGGCGGCGTCGGCGAGGGCGGCGTGCAGGCGCTCCTCGCGTTCGGTGAGCTTGTCGATGGCGCGCTCGAGCTTGGTGAGTTCCTTGCGCGCCGCACGGTAGGCCGCGGAATCGGTGGCCGCGGCGGCGGGCTTGTCGGCGGACGCGCGGGCGGGCGCGGGTGCGCTCAGCGCGGCGCGCTTCTTCAGGTACTCCTCGATGCCACCCGGCAGGTTGGTGAGTTTTCCGTCGCCGAACAACGCCCAGGTGGAGTCGCAGATGCGCTCGACCAGGTAGCGGTCGTGGCTGATGACCACCAGGGTGCCCGCCCAGTTGTCGAGGAGGTCCTCGAGCTGTTGCAGGGTGTCGATGTCCAGGTCGTTGGTCGGCTCGTCGAGCAGCAGGACGTTGGGCTCGGACATCAGGATGCGAGTGAGTTGCAGCCTGCGCCGCTCGCCGCCGGAGAGATCGCCGACCGGGGTGCGCTGGCGGGCCGGCGTGAAACCGAGCCGCTCGGCCAGCTGACCGGCGGATACCTCCTTGTCGCCCAGCATGATTCGCTGCGCGACCTGCTGCACCGCCTCGAGCACGCGCAGCTCGGTCGGCAGGTCGTCGAGTTCCTGGCGCAGCCAGCCGATCTGCACCGTCTGGCCTTGGACGCGCTTGCCCGCGGCAGGCTCGACATCACCGGCCAGCGCGCGAAGCAGGGTGGTCTTGCCTGACCCGTTGACGCCGACCAAGCCGACCCGCTCCCCCGGCGCGAGGCGCCAGGTCAGATCGCGCACGAGTTCGCGGCCGTCCGGCGTGGTGAGGGTGGTGTCCTCCAGCTCGATGACTACCCGTCCCAGCCGCTTCCTGGCGAACGCGGCCAGCGACACGCTGTCGCGCGGCGGCGGCACGTCGGCGATCAGCGCCTCGGCGGCCTCCACCCGGTAGCGCGGCTTGGAGGTGCGCGCCTGCGGACCGCGCCGCAGCCAGGCCAGTTCCTTGCGGGCCAGATTGCGCCGCCGCGCCTCGCTGGCGTCGGCCTGCCGCGCCCGTTCCGCGCGCGCGAAAATCCAGTCGCCGTAACCGCCCTCGTAGCTCTCGACCTTGCCGCCGACGACCTCCCAGGTGTTGGTGGCGACGGTGTCGAGGAACCAGCGGTCGTGGGTGACGACGACCAGGGCGGAGCGGCGGCTCAGCAGGTGCTCTGCCAGCCACTGCACGCCCTCGACGTCGAGGTGGTTGGTCGGCTCGTCGAGTACCAGCAGGTCGAGCTCGCGCACCAGCGCCGCGGCCAGCGCGACGCGGCGGCGCTCACCGCCGGACAGGTTCGTCACCGGAGTGTCCATGCCGAGGCCCTGGATGCCGATGCCGTCAAGGACGGAGCGGATCCGCGGGTTGGCCGCCCATTCGTGTTCGGCCACGCCATCGGTCATCTGGTCGTCGGCCAGACCGGCGAGCACCACCTCGCCGACGGTCGCGCCCTCGGACAGCGTGCCGCGCTGGGTCACCACGGCGAGACGCAAGCCGCCGAGCCTGCTGACCCGGCCGCTGTCGGGCTCCTCGATGCCGGTCAGCACCTCGAGCAACGTGGTCTTGCCGCCGCCGTTCAGGCCGACGACACCGATGCGTTCGCCCGCGTGCACGCCGAGCGAGACGTTGTCCAGGAGGGGCTTGATCCCGAAGCTCTTGGAGACCTGCTCGAGGTTGATCAGGTTGGACATGGACGCTGCTAGCCCGCCTCTCCGGGTGACTTACCGACCGTACGAGCCTACTCACCCGGCGCGACGGGCCCGCGCGCGCGTCGATCAGCGCTTGGCCGAGGTGTCCGTGTCGAGGATGCGCGCGCCGGGCACCGGTCCGCTAGCGGTGCGCACGCTGCGGGCGACGCCCGCGCCCGCCAACTCGGCGGCCACCGCGACGGCCGCGTCTTCGCTCTCGCACAGGAACGCGCAGGTGGGCCCGGAGCCGGACACCAGACCGGCGAGCGCGCCCGCCCCGACTCCCGCGCGCAGGGTGCGCCGCAGCTCCGGTTTCAGTGAGACCGCGGCGGCCTGTAGGTCGTTGCCGAGCAGCGGGGCGAGCTGATGCGCGTCGCCGGAGGCCAGCGCCTGCATCAGCTGCTGCGGCTCGCCGAGCCGAGGCGGGTCGCCGTGCTCGCGGAGCCGGTCCAGCTCGGCGAAGACCGAGGGCGTCGAAAGCCCACCCTTGGCGAGCGCGAGCACCCAGTGGAAAGTATTGCGGGACAGCACGGGAAGCAGCCGTTCGCCGCGACCGGTGCCGAGCGCGGTGCCGCCGTGCAGCGCGAAAGGGACGTCGCTGCCGAGTTCGGCGGCGACCGAGGCCAATTCGTCGCGGGACAGGCCGATGTCCCAGAGCTCGTTCAGGCCGACAAGCGCGGCGGCCGCGTCCGCGCTGCCGCCCGCCATGCCGCCCGCGACCGGAATCCCTTTGCTGATGGTGATTTCCACCAGGGGCGCCCGGCCGGCGAGATGCGCGAGGCGCACGGCGGCCTTCCACACCAGATTGTGGCGATCGGTGGGCACCTCGGCCGCGCCCTCGCCGGTCACCCGGACGGTCAGCGCGGCCGAGGGCGCCAGCTCGATATCGTCGCTCAGCGAGAGCGCCTGGAACACCGTGGTCAGGTCGTGGTACCCGTCCGCGCGCAGGTCGCCGACGCCGAGGTGCAGATTCACCTTCGACGGCGCGCGCACGGTGACGGGACTGGGCACAACTGACAACACGGTGTTCAAGCGTAGTGGGTGGGTCCGACAACCGCCGGGGTCGATATCCGCCATTCACCCACCGTGATCCGTTCGGTCACAACAGCGCTCCACCGGTCGCGTCGATCCACTGTCCGGTCACCCAGCGCGCGTCGTCGGAGGCGAGGAAGCCGACGATGTCGGCGACTTCGGCGGGCTGCGCGAGCCGCCGCAGCGGTGAGAGGGCCGCGACCGCCGCCTCGGTCTCCGGATTGCGCAGCCATCCCGCGTTCATGTCGGTGTCGATCACGCCGGGGGCGACGGCGTTGACCGTGATGCCTCGGGCGCCGACCTCTTTTGCCAGCACAGCGGTGAACGAGTCGATCGCCCCCTTCGTCATCGTGTACGCGATCAGCTCCGGCATGCGCAGGCCGTGCGTGAGACCCGTCGAGATGTTGACGATGCGGCCGCCGTCGCGCAGCCGTTCCAGGCCGAGTTTGGTGACGAAGAACGGAGCCTTGGCGTTGATCGCGAAGACGCGGTCGAAGGACGCCTCGTCGGTGCCGCCGATCGGCTCGCGGACGCCGTCGGTGCCCGCGTTGTTCACCAGGATGTCCAGCCCGTCGGCGTGCGCGTCGAAGGCGGCCCACAGCGCGGCGGCGTCACCCGGAACGCCGAGTTCGGCGCGGATCGCGAAGGCGTCCCCGCCCCGCGTCTCGATCGCGGCGACGGTGTCCTTGGCGGCTTGCTCGTTTCCGTTGTAGTGCACGGCGACTCGCGCGCCGTCGCGTGCCAGCCGTTCGGCGACGGCGCGGCCGATGCCGCGGCTGCCGCCGGTCACCAGTGCCGTCTTGCCCGTCAGTGCGCCCATGGTTCAGAACCTTTCTCTAGCGATCGCTACAGAACGACCGTAACAGATTATCTAGTGATCGCTATAAAATCGAAGTCATGAGCACATCGACCCGGGGCAGGCCGCGCTCCTTCGACCGGGAGGCGGCGCTGGACAAGGCGTTGCGCCTGTTCTGGGAACGCGGCTACGAGGCCACGTCGATCGGCGACCTGACGAAGGAACTCGGCATCGGACCACCGAGCTTGTACGCGGCCTTCGGCGACAAGGCGAAGCTCTTCATCGAGGCCGTGGCCAACTACGGCGACACCTACGGCCACTTCATAGCGCGCGCCATCGCCGAGGAGCCGAACGCGGCGACGATGACGCGCCGGATCCTGCGCGAGGCGGCCGCCGAGTACACCGCGCCGGGCAGGCCCGCGGGATGCCTGGTGATCAGCGCGGCAACCAACACCACCAATGCCGAGGTCGCCGAGTTCCTTCGCGGACTGCGCAATCGCAACATCGCCGCGTTCGCCGCGCGCATCCAGGCCGACATCGATGCGGGCGAGCTCACGGCCGACACCGACGCGACCGCGCTGGCGCGCTACGTGGGAACCGTCTTACAGGGCATGTCACAGGCCGCGCAGGACGGCGCGAAGCGGGACGAACTGGAGCGGGTGGCCGAATTGGCCATGCGGGCATGGCCGAGCGGCTGAGATCACTTGCGCCGATATACCCATGGGGGGTATGTTCGGTTCGCCGGAGATACCCCGGCACCGTATGATCGCAGCGAGCGAAGGAGTTGGAGATGGCCACCACCACTTACACCGTCAAGGGAATGACCTGCGGGCACTGCGTCAGCTCGGTCAAGACGGAGATCGGCAAGATCGACGGGGTCACCAGCGTCGACGTCGACCTGGCGACCGGGGCCGTTCGGGTGGACAGCGCCGCGCCGCTCGCCGAGGCCGACGTGGTCGCCGCCGTGGACGAGGCGGGGTACGAGGTCGCCGTCTGATGCGTGATCGGCTGCGGTTCGCCGCGTTCGGTGGCGGACTCGTCGTGCTGCTCGGAGCCGCGCTCGGCATCGGCGCCCTGGTGGGTGATCCGGGCGGGCGCGGCCCCGAGTTCAGCGTGACCGGCCACGACGAGTCGCACCGGTCGACCGGGTTGTCGGGCTCCGACTCCGGCTACACCCTGGCCGACCTGAGCGCGCCCGAATCGCCGAACCGCGCCGGTCCCCTGCGTTTTCGTATCATCGGCCCCGACGGAGCGCCGGTCACCCGGTTCGCCATCCGGCACGAGAAGCCGCTGCATCTGATCGTCGCCCGCACGGACGCCGCCGAGTACCGGCACGCGCACCCGGCGATGGCGGCCGACGGCACCTGGTCCGTCGACTGGACTTGGGCCGCGCCCGGCACCTATCGGGTGTTCGCCGACTTCGCGCCGGGCGACGGATCCGACGACTTGGTCCTGAGCGGCACCGTCACGGTCGCCGGAGACGAGCCGGCGCGACCGCTGCCGCCCGCCGCCGAGACCGCGTCGGTGGACGGTTATCAGGTCCGTATGCGGGACGACTCCGGCGACCTGCGGTTCACCGTGACCCGCGACGGCCGCCCCGTCACCGATCTCGAGCCGTACCTCGGCGCCTACGCGCACCTGGTCGGCCTGCACTCGCCGTCGCTCGCCTACCTGCACGCACATCCGCAGGGCGAAGTCGGCCGGACGAGCCCGGGACCGGAGGTCGCCTTCCACGTGGAGCCGCCGACGCCGGGCCCCTACCGGTTGTATTTCGAGTTCGCCCACGGCGGTTCGGTGCACAAGGCCGAGTTCACCCGCGAATTCGCGCCGGTTCCCCCACCCGCCCATTCCGGCGGCCACCACCGCTGACCGCACCCCGACGCTCGGCCGCGGTCGGCGACACGGCCAATGCCGCCCATGCGAGGGCGCGATGCCGCGACCGGAGTCTGGGCGAACCGAGCAATGCGAACTCGCGGCCGCGATGCGACCACAGCGTTGCGGACTACTGACGCGTGGCTACGACCCCTGCGCGGCGAGCCGGACGAAAGCCGCGGTGTCCAGGGTCTCCCCCCGCGCCGTCGGATCGATGCCCGCGGCGACCAGTCGACGCTCGGCCTCGGCGGGTGACCCCGCCCAACCGGACAGCGCGGCGCGCAACGTCTTTCGGCGCTGGGCGAAGGCGGCGTCGATAACCTCGAACACGCGGCGGCGGTGTTCGTCGTCCATGGACCACGGGGGCTCGGCGAAGCGTTGCACGCGCACCAGGCCCGATTCCACGCGCGGCACCGGCCAGAACACCTGGGTGCCGACCGCGCCCGCGCGGCTCACCTTGCCGAAGAATCCGGCCTTCACGCTCGGCACGCCGTAGACGCGGCTGCCGGGTTCGGCGGCGAGACGGTCGGCGACCTCGGCCTGCACCATCACCAAAGAGGTTGTGATGCTGGGCAATTCGGCGAGCAGATGGAGCAGCACCGGCACCGCGACGTTGTACGGGAGGTTGGCGACCAACGCGGTCGGTGCGGCGGGCAGATCGGCGGCGGCGACCCGAAGCGCGTCGGCACGCACCACGCGCAACCGGTCGGCCAGATCCGGCGCCCGGTCGGCGACCGTCACCGGAAGGTGTTCGGCGAGCACCGGATCGATCTCGACCGCGATCACCGAGTCCACCACGTCCAGCAGCGCGAGCGTCAGCGAGCCGAGACCCGGCCCCACCTCGAGCACGGTGTCGGCGCGACCGACCCGCGCCGCCGCGACGATCCGCCGCACGGTGTTCGCGTCGTGGACGAAGTTCTGCCCGAGTTGCTTGGTCGGCCGCACCCCGAACCGCTCGGCGAGAACCCGCACCTCCGCGGGCCCCAGCAGCGCAGCACTCCCCCTAGCGGAAACTTCGGCATCGGACACCCGAAGAACCTACCAACCCGCCGCGCCCACCGGACCCACCCGGGAGCACTACGCAGACCTGCCACACGCTTCACACCGCCTGCAACCTCGGCGAAGCGTGTGCAAGGCGTGCGAAGGCCCGCTCAGCGGGTCAGCGCTGGCACCGCGGTCAGCTGAGCCCGAGCCTGCCGGTGCACGCGGGCCAGGCGCCCCAGCCCTGCCGGGCCCTGGTCACCTCGGCGATGGCGATCTGCTCCTCGCGGGTGGCCAGGTCGGCGCGCGGCGCGTAACGCAGGCCGCCCTGCCGCTCCCAGGTGCTCTGGTCGAACTGGATGCCGCCGTAGTAGCCGTTGCCGGTGTTGATGGCCCAGTTGCCGTTGGATTCGCAGCGCGCGAGCGCGTCCCAGATCTGGCCGTCGCGCACCGGCGGCACCTCGGTCCCCGGCTTTGTCCCCTTGCGCACCGTCTTGGGCTGGGCGGGCACCGAGACCACCGACTCGACCGGCTTACGCTCGACTTCCTCGCCGTTGACCCTGGTCACCGCGAAGGTGACGTCGTGCACGCCAGGCACGCCCGGGTTCTCCACGACGGTGCGGCTCATGTTCATCGTCGGGTCTTCGATGACGTTCTCCGGCGGATCGAGCGGCAGCGTCTCGGTGTGGTGCTCGATGCGCTTGCGGGTCACCACGATTCGCAGACCGTCGGTCAGCGGAGTGTTCGGCGCTGGCTCGACGGTGTCCTGCTCGATCAGCGGAATGCCCGCGACGGCCAGGAATTCGCCGACGGTCGGCGCGGCTAGCCGCACGTCGACCGGGTTGCCGATGCCGTCGAGCAGCGACACCGAGCGCGGGCTGACGACCCGCAGCGCCGCGCCGTCCAGCGGCAGCCGCTCGTCGCGGGCGGGCCAGACGTAGGTGTCGGAGGGCAGATTGAGCTGGGCGAGCGCCTCGCCCGCGGTGATGCCGGTGGTCCACACCGTCTCGGCCTTGCCGTCGACGGTCAGCGCGACTTGGCGCGCGCGGTTCAGCACGATCGTCGCGCCGTCGGTCACGGCGGCGCCGCGGCCAGGGCGGACCAGATCACGATCGGTCAGGTCGAACCCGGCGGCCCGCAGCACGCCGTCGACGTTGCGGGACATGGTGCTCAGGATGGACCGCTCGCCGTCCACGACGACCGTCACCGTCTTGCGGTTCACGATCGCCAGCGAGGCGCCGACGATCAGCGTCAGCAGCAGTGCCGCGACGGCCGCGTACAGCAGCGGCGATCGGGACTGATTGATCCGCGTGAGTGGGGACATGGTCACAGTACGATAACGAAGCGACCCTGCCCCGACAACCGCATCTCGGCGAGCTGGCGAAGCTCAGATCACGGGTAGATATCGACGCCGCAGGTAGATAACAGCCTCGAGACACAAAGTGACCTGGGCCACACAACGGGCTTCCAGTCCCCTTACGCGGGTACGCGCACAGGCGTTTCAGATTCCGTAGACGCGGCGGGCGTTCGCGGTGGTGATCTCGGCCAGTTCGCGCGGATCCTGCTCGCGCAGTTCGGCGAGCGCGCGCACCGTGTAGGGCAGGCAGTACGACTCGTTCGGCGCGCCGCGGAACGGATGCGGCGTCAGGTACGGCGCGTCGGTCTCCACCAGGATCTGCTCGTCCGGCACCACCTTGGCCGCCTCGCGCAGCTCGTGGGCGTTCTTGAAGCTGACCGTCCCGGAGAAACTCAGCACGTATCCCTCGGCGACGCAGGACAGCGCCATGTTGGCGTCCGAGGAGAAGCAGTGGAAGATCACCGTCGACGGCGCGCCCTCGTCCAGCAGGACGGTCAGCAGGTCGTGATCGGCCTCGCGATTGTGGATCATCAGCGGCTTGCGCACCCGCTTGGCCAGCTCGATGTGCCAGCGGAATCCCTCGACCTGAGTCTCGATGTCGGCGCAACCGTCGAGCTTGCCAGGCCAGTAGTAGTCCAACCCCGTCTCGCCGATGGCGACCACCTTCGGGTCCACCGCCAGCCGCTCCAACTCGGCCTTCGCGGCGTCGTCCAGCGCGTTGGCCCTGGTGGGGTGCAGCGCGACCGCGGCGTACACGCGCTCGTCCCAGTGCGCGGCCCGCACCGCCCACTGCGCGGCGGCGAGATCGTCGGCGACCGTGACGACCTTGCCGACGCCGACCGACTCGGCGCGATCCACTATGGCGGCGGTGGACTCGGCGTCGGTGGCGCCACAGCCGTCGAGGTGGGTGTGCGCGTCCACCAACGGCGCGAGCGGTTCGGGCAGATCGGGCGCGGGACGCTTGCCGTTCATCGGCATTCGCTTCCGCCCCGAGTCGCCACCGGGCGACGGCCGGGTCCTGCGGGGATATTCACGTGGGCGACGGAAAGCACGCGCATTACAGTAGACACACCATGAGCGCAGCTGAACGCCCCGCCTTCTACATCACAACGGCCATCGCCTACCCGAACGGTGCGCCGCACATCGGGCATGCCTACGAGTACATCTCGGCGGACGCCATCGCCCGATTCAAGCGCCTCGACGGCTACGACGTGTTCTTCATGACCGGAACCGACGAGCACGGCCAGAAGATGCAGCAGGCCGCGGCCGCCGAGGGCATTCCGGTGGAAGAGCTCGCGGCGCGCAACTCCGACGTCTTCGAGCAGCTCGACAAGACGCTCGACGTCTCCTACGACCGGTTCATCCGCACCACCGACGCCGACCACCAGGCAGCGAGCGTCGCGATCTGGGAGCGGATGCTCGCCAACGGCGACATCTACCTGGACAACTACTCCGGCTGGTACTCGGTGCGCGACGAGGCCTTCTACACCGAGGAGGAGACGACGCTGCTCGACGACGGCAGCCGCGTCTCCACCGAGACCAAGACGCCGGTGGAGTGGACCGAGGAGTCCAACTACTTCTTCCGGCTGTCGAAGTACCAGGACCGGCTGCTCGCGCTCTACGAGGAGCACCCCGAATTCATCGCGCCCGCAACGCGTCGCAACGAGATCGTCAGCTACGTGAAGGCGGGCCTGAAGGATCTGTCCATCTCGCGGACCACGTTCGACTGGGGCGTGCCGGTGCCGGACCACCCCGACCACGTGATGTACGTCTGGGTGGACGCGCTCACCAACTACATCACCGGCGTCGGCTTCCCGGACACCGAATCCGCTGCCTTCCAGAAGTTCTGGCCCGCCGACGTGCACATCATCGGCAAGGACATCACCCGCTTCCACACGGTGTACTGGCCCGCGTTCCTGATGTCGGCCGGGGTGGAGCTGCCGAAACGCGTGTTCGTGCACGGCTTCCTGTACAACAAGGGCGAGAAGATGTCGAAGTCGGTCGGCAACGTCGTCGACCCGCTCGAGCTCGTCGACGAATACGGTGTCGACGCGGTGCGCTTCTTCCTGCTGCGCGAGATCTCCTACGGTCAGGACGGCAGCTACAGCCACGAGGCCATCGTCGGCCGGATCAACAGCGACCTGGCCAACGAGTTCGGCAACCTGGTGCAGCGCAGCCTGACGATGGTGAACAAGAACTGCGACGCCGCCGTGCCGACGCCGGGCGAGTTCACCGCCGAGGACCGCGAACTGCTCGACCGCGCGAACGGCCTGCTGGAACGCTGCCGCGCCGAATTCGACGCCCAGCAGATGCATCTCGCGCTCGAGGCGATCTGGCTGACCCTCGGCGAGACCAACAAGTACTTCTCGGCCCAGGCGCCGTGGGCGCTGCGCAAGTCGGGCACCGAGGAGCACCTCGCCCGCATGGCGACGGTGCTGTACGTGACGCTCGAGGTCGTGCGCATCGTCGCGATCCTGGTGCAGCCGGTGCTGCCGGGGTCGTCGGCCAAGATCCTCGATCTGCTCGCCCAGCAGGGCCGCACCTTCGCCGATATCGCGACCCCGCTCACCCCGGGTGTCGCGCTGCCCGCTCCGGAGCCGGTGTACCCGCGCTACCTGGAGAAGAAGGACTGACGAAACCGGAGCGGCACGGCGTTCCGCAAGGGAATCGCCGTGCCGCGCAACGGTTTCCGAATCACTTCCAGCGTTCGAGCAGCCGGTTGGCCTCGGCCGCCAGCGCGAACTGGAGGTAGGGGCCGAAGCTGATCCTGGCGACGCCCTGCGCGGCGAGTTCCGCGCGATCCGACTTGTCCGGCAGGCCGATCGCGTTGACCGGCCGCGGCAGTTCCGAGGTCAGGCGACGCATGTCGGCGTCGGAGTGCCTGCCGACCGGGTACAGCACGTCGGCGCCCGCTGCGGCGGCCAGCGTCAGCCGGGCGATGGCGCGGTCCATGCGATCGGACTCGTCGCCGACCTGCTTGAGGAACAGATCGGTGCGCGCGTTGACAACGACGTGCACCCCTGCGGCGTCGGCGAATTCGCGCAGCCCGTGCACGAAGTCGGCGTGCTCCTGGTCGCCGCGCAGGCGTCCGTTCTCGCTGTGCACGGTGTCCTCGATGTTCAGGCCGACCGCGCCCGCGTCGAGCAGTCCCTCGATCAGCTGGGCGGGCTCGAGGCCGTATCCGGCCTCGATGTCGACCGAGATCGGCACGTCGACCGCGCCCGTGATCTGGCGGACCCTGGTGAGCAGTTCGGTGAAGGTCATGCCCTCGTTGTCGCTGCGCCCGACCGAGTCGGCGACCGGGTGACTACCCAGCGTGAGAGCCGAAAAGCCCGCGGCGACAGCGAGATTCGCCGACCACGCGTCCCACACGGTCGGCAGGACGACCGGGTCGCCCGGACGGTGCAGCGCGAGCAGTTCTTTGGCCTTGCTTTCCAGAGTGGTCATACTCCGATCATGGACCCCGCTCGCGTCCGCCGCAGTGTGACACACCCCATCCCAGGAATCGGCGTCGCCGCGGCGGACGCAGTAGCCTGCATGGGCCGAGTCGGCTAGCGAGATGGGATCGGAAGTGCGCAGAGTGGGGCGAGGACGCCGCAAGACGGTACGCGGCGCGAAGGTCTTGGTGACGGGCGCGGCGAGCGGCATCGGCAAGGCGACCGCGATCGCGGCCGCCGAGCAGGGTGCCGAGCTGGTGCTCACCGACATCAATGCCGAGGGACTGGCCGCCACGGTCGAGGAGATCCGGCGCGCGGGCGGGACCGTGCTCGACTCGCGTCCGTTCGACATCACCGACTACGAGGCCGTCGCCGCCTTCGCCGCGGACGTGCACGACAACCACGGCAGCATGGACGTGGTGATGAACGTGGCGGGCACCTCCGCGTGGGGCACCGTGGAGAACCTCGAGCACCGGCACTGGCGGCGCATGGTGGACATCAACCTGATGGGGCCGATCCACGTCATCGAGAGCTTCGTGCCCGCCATGGTGCGCGCGGGCCGCGGCGGCGCGCTGGTGAACGTGTCCTCGGCGGCGGGCCTGCTCGCGCTGCCATGGCACGCCGCCTACAGCGCGGGCAAGTTCGGCATCCGCGGCGTCTCCGAGGTGCTGCGCTTCGACCTGGAACCGCACGGCATCTCGGTGCACCTGGTGGCGCCGGGCGCGGTGAACACCCCGCTCGTGCACACCGTCGAGCTGGTCGGGGTGGACAGGGACGATCCAAGGGTGCGCAGGCTGACCAAGGCGTTCACCAAGCACGCCGTGTCGCCCGAGCGGGTGGCCGAGGCGATCCTGCGCGGTGTCGAACGCGATCGGTTCCTGATCTACAGCTCGTTCGACATCCGCTTCGGCTACTGGTGGGCGCGCAAGTTCGCGTTCCCCTACGAGTTCGTGATTCGCCGGGCCAGCGCCCAGTTCAACAGGCTGCTGGCTTCGTCGGGCAGTTGAGGTGCGTGTCGAGCACCCTGGCGCCGGGACCTTCCTCGCCGAGCCGGTCGCGTTCGTTGACGAGTTTGCAGCTGCCGAGCGAGAGGCAGCCGCAGCCGATGCAGCCGGTGAGATTGTCGCGCAGGCGGATCAGCTGACTGATGCGGTCGTCGAGATCCTCCCGCCACGCGGTGGACAGGGTCTCCCAGTCGCGCCGGGTCGGGGTGCGGCTCTCGGGCAGTTTGTCCAGCGCCTCGCGGATCTCGCTGAGCGGTATGCCGACCCGTTGCGAGATGCGGATGAACGCGACCCTGCGCAGCGTCTCGCGGTGGTATCTGCGCTGATTCCCGCTGGTACGACGGCTCGAGATGAGCCCTTCGCGTTCGTAGAAATGCAGCGCGGACACGGCCACTCCGCTACGCTCGGACAGCTGCCCGGGGGTCAGTTCCTTTGCTCGCCAATCGGCTGTCGACATCACGCTCCTCCATTCACCTAAACAATACTTCAGGTTAGGATGTACTGGGGACGAATTCGGACTCCCCGCGGCATTGGGAGGCCGATTTCCATCCTGTTACGCCGATCGCGAACTACGGTCGGAGGATGGGAGCAGACGCTGTGCCCGTCGATGATGAAAAAGACAGGCGCGGGGGCGGGCTCGACCGCGCCTTCGAACCGCGCTACGGGGTTACTTCCGAGGTGGGCGCCCTGCGCACGGTGTTGCTACACCGGCCAGGCGCCGAACTGCGCAGACTCACCCCGCGCAACAACGACCAGCTGCTGTTCGACGGCATCCCCTGGGTGGAGCGGGCGCAACAGGAGCACGACACCTTCGCCGACCTGTTACGCGACCGCGGCGTCGAGGTGCTGCTGCTCGCGGATCTGCTCGCCGAGACGATCTCGGCCAGTGGCGCGGCGCGAATCCAGGGCATCTCGGCCGCCGTCGACGCGCGCAGGCTCGGCCACGTGCTCGCCGACGAGCTGGCCGCCTACCTGCGCGGGGTGCCCGCCGAGGAGCTCGCCGAAATCCTGATGGCGGGCATGACCTTCGACGAACTGCCGTTCGGCCCCGACGCGGCCTCATTGGTGCGGCGCATGCACCACGGGCACGATTTCGTCATCGACCCGCTGCCCAACCTGTTGTTCACCAGGGACTCCTCGTTCTGGGTCGGTCCGCGGGTTGCGATCACCTCGCTCGCCCTGCCCGCCCGAATCCGCGAGACCTCGCTGACCGATCTCATCTACGCCTTCCACCCGCGCTTCCTCGGGGTGCGGCGGGCCTACGAATCGCACACCGCGCCGATCGAAGGCGGCGACGTGCTGCTGCTCGGGCCGGGCGTTGTCGCCGTCGGCGTCGGCGAGCGGACCACGCCCGCCGGCGCGGAAGCGTTGGCGCGCAGCCTGTTCGACGACGGACTCGCGCACACCGTGCTGGTCATCCCGATCGCCCAGACCAGGGCGACCATGCACCTGGACACGGTGTGCACCATGGTCGACACCGACGCCGTGGTGATGTACCCGGCCGTCCGAGACGAGTTGCGCGCGTTCACGATTCACCGCGAGGACGACTACGTGAGCCACGAGGGCGGCGGCGGGGTGACGATGCGCGGACCCGATCCGTTCCTGCCCGCAGCGGCCGAGGCGATGGGCATCGGCAAGCTGCGGGTGATCGACACCGGACTCGACGGCGTCACCGCCGAACGCGAACAGTGGGACGACGGCAACAACACCCTCGCCGTCGCCCCCGGCGTCGTGATCGCCTACGAGCGCAACGAGATGACCAACGCCCGGCTGCTGGACGCGGGCATCGAGGTGCTGCCGATCCCCGGCTCGGAGCTGGGTTCCGGGCGCGGCGGCCCACGGTGTCTGTCCTGTCCGCTGGCCAGGGACGACGTGTGAGCCGCCCATGTTCACCGTCACGATCAGCCACGATTCGCCCGTCCCTCCGTACGAACAGCTGCGGCTCGCGGTCATCGCGCAGGTGCGCTCCGGCGAGCTGACCGCGGGCACGAAGATACCCACCGTGCGGGCGTTGGCCGCCCAGCTGAACCTGGCGCCCAACACCGTCGCGCGCGCCTACCGCGAGCTCGAGGCCGACGGCGTGCTGGAGACCAGGGGCAGGCAGGGTTCGTTCATCGCGTCCTCCGGCGACCCGACCCGCGACGCGGCCGGACGCGCCGCGACCGCGTACGTGTCGGCCATCCGGCGGTTGGGCTTGGACGACGAAACCGCCTTGCGCTACGTGAAATCCGCGCTGGAGTACTGACCGACGCTGCCGCGCCGCAGGCCGAGGTACGCCCGAACAGACGCTGTCCCACGCCGCACGTGGCAGGAGCGAAGGCCGAGGTACGCCCGAATAGACGCTGCCTCGTGCCCGCACGTGGCAGGAGCGAAGGCGGAGGTATGCCCGAATAGGCGCTGTCCTATGTGGGCCCGGGACCGGAGGTGCGAATCAACGCCAGCTGGGCAACCAGAGATGGTCGTGCCAGCTGGCAGGGCTGATCGGCAGCGCGGTCAGGATCGGCCACAGCCAGATGAAGTTCGCGACCACCAAACCCAGATACAGGCAGACCGCGAGCAGTCCGAGACTGTGCCGCTCGTTGGGCACCTCGGGAAGGAAGGTGCCAAGCGGGCTGCGCGGTAGCGGCGACGAGCGTGCCGGTCCCATCACGTCGCCGAGCGCCAGCGCGACGCCCATCATCAGGAAGGGCGCGAGCGGCACCGCGTAGAAGTAGTACATCTGCCGGTCCAGGGTCAGAAACCAGGGCAGCAGCGCCGCTCCGTAGCCGGTCAGCACCGCGGCGTAGCGCCAGTCGCGCCGGACCACACTGCGCCACAGCAGCCAGCCGACCACCGGAAGGGCGATCCACCAGATCGCCGGCGTGCCGATCAGCATCACGGCCTTCACGCACTGCGCTTGCCCGCAGCCGGTGACATTGGTGTCGGCGTAGTAGTACAGCATCGGCCGCAGACCCATCGGCCACGTCCACGGCTTGGACTCCCACGGGTGGTGGTTGCCCGCGGAATTCGTCAGTCCCTCGTGGAAATGCAGGGATTCGCCGCTGTAGAACCACAGCGAGCGCAACGCGTCGGGCAGGAACGACCAGGGTCCGCCCGATCCGACCTGATTGCCGACCGCGTACCGGTACACGCCGGTCTCGCTCACGAACCAGGCCCAGTAGGTGGCCAGATAGACGCCGAGCGGAATCAGCACCAGCGCGTAGAGCGCGGGGCCCACGTCGCGCAGCGCCGTCCCTAGCCAGGGCTTGCGGACGCCGTACGCGCGGCGCGCCGCCACGTCGAAACAGACGCTCAGGATGCCGAACGCGGCGATGAAATAGATGCCGGACCACTTCGTGCCGCACGCGAGGCCGAGCAGTACGCCCGCGCCGAACCGCCACCAGCGCACACCCAGTCGCGGGCCCCACTGCGTCGCGCCGATACGTCCTTCGAGGTCGACCCGCGCCATTCTGGCGCGCACGTCGTCTCGGTCCATCACCAGGCAGCCGAAGGCCGCGGTGACGAACAGCGCCATGAAGATGTCGAGCATGCCGATGCGGGAGGAGACGAACAGCAGCCCGTCGGCGATCATCAGGATGCCCGCGATGGCGCCGATCAGCGTCGATCGGGCGAGCCTGCGCGTTATCCGAATGACGAGCAGCACGAGCAGGGTTCCGGCGAGCGCGGCGGTGAACCGCCAGCCCCAGCCGTTGTAGCCGAACAGGAACTCGCCGATGGCGATCATCTGCTTGCCGACCGGCGGATGCACCACCAACCCGTAGCCAGGGTTGTCCTCGACGCCGCCGCCGGTCAGCATCTGCCACGCCTGCGGCGCGTAATGCTTCTCGTCGAAGACGGGGGTGCCCGCGTCGGTCGGATAGTTCAGCATGGTGAACCGAGTCACCGCCGCGATCGCGGTCAGAAAGGCGGTGACCAGCCAGCCGCGCACGGTGTCGACGGGCCCGAAATCGGGCGACGGCCGAAGCGGCGCGGGGCTCGACCAGGTGGGCACGGCCCCGGGTACGGTCGCGCGGGAGGTCACCTGGGTCACGCCCCGATCGTATTAGGTGCGGGCCCCCAGGTCCCGCATCGGTGACCCGGACACCGCCCGAATCACACCTCCGTCCGCCACCGCTTCAGCCAAGCCGAAGGCCCTCCCCTGCGGGCCCATCAGCGGTTCCTGAGCCATCCCGAGCCGGCGACGACCTGCGGGCGACCATTCCTCCGCATGCCACTACCGGCCCACCGTGGGCGGCCCCCCTCTGCAGGCGCACCTCTCCGGCGACAGTTCGAAAATTGATCAATTCACGACACCTAGGGGGTGAAATCTTCTATACCAAGGGCGCTTATCGTTCACCCTGAGATACCCGAGCGGAACCGCTGGTCGCCCTACAGTTACAAGGCTTGGTCGCCGCACACAGCTCGTTGGCGATAAACGAGCCAGTTCAACCAGTAGGAGAAAGAATGACCAGGCCATTTGTCCAAGAATTCGCCAACTACATACTTGGCACGGCGCAGCCTCCGCGACCCATCCTGAAGACCGAGGCGAACTGCGCACAGGTGCATCTCTACAAGCAATTCAAGCCGATGTGGTCGAACCGGGTACCGTACGGTTACGTGCTTCTGTATCCGGATTGGCTCGCATTCTTCACCGATTCCAAACAGCCGCCGGGCACAGTTCCCGACAAGCTGTTCAGTAAAGAGATGCTCGCTCCGATGCTGGAAACATGGAAGTACAGCGGACGATTCCAAACCGTCGGAAGCGTCGCCCGCTTCGCTTATCAATATGCGACGACCACGGAGCGCGACACAATAAAGGCTTTCCTCGCCAATCCGAACAGCACCTTTGTCCCCTTCGGCACCATTTGGACCGTCGAGCAGACTCGTTCGATATCTCGTCCGGTGGCGATCGAGATCAAGACCACCGACCGACGGGAAATTCACCTCGCGCCGAACTTTGGGGCTTCGCTGGGCCCGCGACTGTGGAAGGGCATGTACGGCGCCTATGGCGGCACGTGGGAGCCCCGGTTGCAGAGTTTCTTGCGGGACGCTGCCCAACGCAATTCAGGAAGGGTGTCATAATGGGCCTTCTTTCATGGCTTGCCGAAGAAGCCATCGACCTCATCGCAGGAAACAGCACCGAGCAGACTTCTGGGGATCAAGCCCCGGGGGTCGAAAATCTCGGCCACGGAGAAGTGGATTTCATCGATCCACTGGAAGCCGCGAAAGACAGGATCGCCGACGACCCGGAACTGACTAGCATCGAGAACAGGCTGGACAGCGCACGCGAAACATATCGAGAAGCCGCAGAAGCCGCGGATATAAAGCCGACCGCGAGCTCGGTCGACTCCACCTTGCAGATGATCGACAACGTGCGAAACGCCTCCCCTGAACAACTCAGTCGATGGACCACCCAGCTCGCGGGGATGAACGCCGTGGACAGCATCCATCAATCAGTGGCCGGTCAACAGGCTGATCTGAGCGCCAGCAAGGCCCACCATCAGTTGATGATCGACGCCGACAAGGCAAAAATCGATGCCGATTCGGCAACAGCGCGCGCTGATGACGTCATCGCCAAAACGAAAAGCGACCTCTGAACCCGAACCCATAGCGGAGCGAAGGGGTGATGCCCGCTCTCGCGTCCGGCATGGGTGATCCGGACTCCGTTCCGAATCACGCTTCTCGCGCCGGAACTCGAACGAGGATCGCAGACCCGGGAAATCGGGCCGGCACCAACGCCGCGGCCAGGGACGGCAGGCGACATCGCGCACCCGCTCCCGTGGCGGCCGGGCGTGAGGGGGCGGCGGGCTCCACGATCGAAGCGCTGTGCGGCCGGGCCCAGGGGCCCCCATGGGAACCTCGACCCCCGCGCAGGCTGACGGCGGCCCGCATCCGACCGTGCCCGTTAGGCTGCTGGTGTCCGGTGGATGCCGGTGTGGACCGAGACGGGAGTGCGGTGGGAGAGCAGGCGACGGTGGGCGGGCGGTTGGTGCTCGGGGCGACGCCGATGGGCGATATCGGGGACGCGTCCCAGCGCCTGCGCGACGCGCTCGGGTCCGCCGATGTGGTCGCCGCCGAGGACACCCGACGCACCCGCGCACTCGCCAAGGCGCTCGGGGTCGAGATCACCGGGCGGGTGGTGAGCTTCTACGACCACGTCGAGACCGCACGCATCCCGGCGCTGCTGAGCGAGATCGAGGCGGGGCGCACCGTCCTGCTCGTCACCGACGCGGGCATGCCCTCGGTGAGCGACCCCGGCTATCGGATGGTCGCGGCCTGCGTGGAACGGGATCTTCCGGTCACCTGCCTGCCGGGTCCGTCGGCCGTCACCACCGCGCTCGCCCTCTCCGCGCTGCCGGTGGAGCGGTTCTGTTTCGACGGCTTCCCGCCGCGAAAGTCGGGGCAGCGCAAGGAATGGCTGCGCACCTTGCGCGCGGAGCCGAGGGCCTGCGTCTTCTTCGAGGCACCGCACCGATTGGCCGAGTGCCTCGCCGACGCCGTCGAGGTGCTCGGCCCCGACCGCCGCGCCGCCGTCTGCCGCGAACTCACCAAGACCTACGAACAGATCGTCCGCGGCACGCTGGCCGAACTCGCGGAATGGGCCGTGGACAGCGCCCGCGGCGAGATCACCGTCGTCCTGGAGGGCGCCCAGCCGAAGGCCACCGACCCCGCCGACCTAGTCGCCGAGGTCGAAGCCCTGACGGCACAGGGCCTGCGCCTCAAGGACGCCTGCGCCCACATCGCCACCGCCAACAACGTCTCCCGCCGCGAACTCTACGACGCCGTCCTCGCCGCCCGCCCCTAACTCGCAGCCCCTTCCCACATCCCCACCGCCCGCACGCCCTACGCGGGACTGCTGCTGCCACAGAGCTTTCGCACGCCTCACATAGGCACCGCCTCTGTGAGGCGTATCGAACTTGTGTGGGACGCGCTGATACTCGCAAAGCACTCCCACGCTTCGCCGCGGTCGCGCGCCCTACGAGGCACACGGATCCGCAGCGAGGGCTTCGGCTGCCACACAGCGTTCGTACGCCTCACGTAGGCACCGCCTGTGTGAGGCGTACGAAACCCGTGTGGGACCGCCCTGGTCCACGCCGGTCGGGCTAGCGCCGCGGCCAGGATGGTCGGCGCCGTAACCGATTGAAGGTCACCGCCACCCCGCCAGGGCGACTGGATGTGACCTTCATTCACCCGACCTGCGTGCACCAGTGAACCGACCGGGGGTGGCCTTCAGCACGGTGGGCCGATGAATGGTGACCTTTGGTCGGCGTTCCGTTGGGGGCGGTGGGCTAGCGGCCGAGGACGGCGAGCATGCCCGCAACAGCACGGGGCCAGGTGAATTGTTCGGCGCGGGTGCGGGCGGCGCGGCGGCGGCCGACGGCGGGCATCGCGAGCACGTCGGTGACGGCCTCGGCGAAGGCGGTGGGGTGGTCGTCGGCGACCGCGCCGCAGTCGGCGGTGACGATGTCGGCGAGCGCCGAGGAGCGGCTCGCGACCACGGGCGTGCCCGCCGCCAGCGCTTCCAGCGCGGCAAGGCCGAAGGTCTCGTGCGGCCCGGGCGCGAGCGAGACATCAGCGGTGGCAAGCAATTTCGCGACCATCGCCCGATCGGTGATGAAGCCGGTGAAGTGCACTGCGGGCTGCCCACTCGGCAGCGGCGGCAACGCACGCGCGCGCCGTTCCAGCGCGTCGCGGCGGGGTCCGTCGCCCGCGACGACGAGCCGCGCCTCGGTGCCCGCCTTGCGCAGCTCCGCCACCGCCTCGATGCTGCGGTCGACGCGCTTCTCGACCGAGAGCCGCCCGCAGTGCACCAGCAGTGGATGCCCGGCCGCCGCGAGGTCGGCGCGCAGGCGGCGATCCCGGCGACGCGGGCTGAACAGGTCCAGATCCACGCCGAGCGGAACCAGCTCGACATTCGGCGCGCCGATCCGCAGGAACTCCGCTCGCGCGAATTCCGTTGTGCAGACCACGATGTCGTACTCGGCGGCGGTGTGCCGGTTGGCGATGTCGGCGCACCGACGGGCCAGCGAGCCGGGCAGGATCTGACCGAGCAGCCGGTCGAGTCGTTCGTGCGAGATCATCACGCTCGCCACGTCGCGGCGACTCGCCCAGCGGCCGAAACCACGCAGCGTGAGCCGGTCCGACACCTCGAGTACGTCGGGCCGCAGCCCGGTGAGCACGTCGGCGACCCGGCGCGGGTCGGCGGCGCGGTAGCCGCCCGTCCATGGAATGGCCAAGGCGGGCAAGGTGATCCGCAGCGCACCGCCGGGCAGCAGCTCCTCGCTGCGGCGCGGTCCCGGCACGATCAGCACCACCTCGTGCCCGGCCGCCACGTAGCCAGCACCCAGATGATGCAGTGCGGTGCGCAGCCCACCGGACCGCGGACCGTAGAAGTTCGCCAGCTGCACGATGCGCACCCGCCGATCGTCGCAGCGCAACGGGATACCCGCGGCACCGTAGCACTCAACGGGCGGTGAACAGCAGTGAAAGAACCGGGGGAATCGGCGGTCAGTGTTTCGCTACGCCGCGCGCGGCCCGCGGCAGGTCCAGGTCCAACGGAATCCGGCCGAGCGCGAGGTGCGACTCGACCTGATCGGAGGGCATCGGCCTGGCGATCAAAAAGCCTTGCGCCCGATAGCAACCGAGCCCGACCAGCGTGCGGGCGGCCACCGCGGTCTCCACGCCCTCGCCGACGACGCCGAGCCCGAACGAACCGGCCAGGCCGATGATGGACTTCACGATGGCGAGGTCGTCGGTGCTCGCGCCGAGCCGCTGCACGAAACCGCGGTCGATCTTGACCGCGTCCACCGGCAGCGCCTTCAGATGCGACAGCGAGCTGTAGCCGGTGCCGAAATCGTCGATGGCGATCTGCACGCCCATCCGCTTGAGCCCGCGCAATGTCACCTGGGTGCGGGCCAGATCCTGGACGACGACGTGCTCGGTGATCTCCAGGCAGACCGAACTGCCGTCGATTCCGAACAGCCGCAGAATGTCCTCGATTCGCTCCACGAAGTCCAGGCTGACGAGCTGCACCGGCGAGACGTTGATACGCATCACCACGTTGGCGGCCAGACCGCGACGGCGCCATTCGGCGAATTGCGCGCAGGCCGAGCGGATGACCCACCGGCCGAGCTCGCCCGCCAGATTCGTCGCCTCGGCGACGGTGACGAACGCACCGGGCGGCAGCAGTCCCCTTGTCGGATGCATCCAGCGCACCAGCGCCTCCAGCGCGACGATGCGACCGGTGCGCAGGTCCACCTCGGGCTGGTAGTGCAGCAGCAGCGAGCCGTCGGAGACCGCGCCGCGCAGGTTCAGCTCCACGTCGTCCTGGAGTTCGAACTGGGCGCGCATGGCGTCGGTGAACACCGCGACGCCGTTCCCGCCGCCCGATTTGGCCGACAGCAGGGCGTGGTCGGCGCGGCGCAGCACGTCGGCGACCGTGGTCTCGCCGGGGACGCCCACCGCGACGCCGACGCTCGCGCCCCGGCTCACCGATTCGCCGCCGACGGTCACCCGACGGCCGATGAGCTGCTGGATCCTGGTGGCCTCCAGCTCGGCGGTGACCGCGTCCATCGGCTTGGCGGGCACGATGACGAACTCGTCGCCGCCGAGGCGGGCGATCATGTCGTTCGGGTCCAGGTTCTCCCTGAGGCGCGAGGAGAGCGTGCGGATGAAGTTGTCGCCCGCGGTGTGGCCGAGGAAGTCGTTGAGTGCTTTCAACCGGTCGAGATCGAGGAAGAACGCCGCCACCGGTCCCGGATTGCCGGGCCGTAGTCGGTCCTCCATGTGCTCGAGCAGCGCGCGCCGGTTCGCCAGACCCGTCAGATCGTCGTGCAGCGCGATGTAGCGCAGCCGCTCCTCGGCCACCACCCGCGCTTGCACCTGGGCGAACAGGGCGGCGATCGCCTTGAGCACGTTGAGTTCCCTGGTGCTCCAGTCCCGGTCGCCCTGTTTGATGAAACCGAGCACGCCGGTGGACTCGCCGCGCGAGATGAGCGGCACACACGCCATGGCCACCTGGGGAATCCCGGAGGAGCGCCGGATCGTCTCCTGGTAGTCGGCGGAGCGGTGGTCGGGGCGCACCACGATCGGCTCAGTGGCGAACTCGAGTTCACGGAACACCGAGTCGGCGTTCTCGAACTGCACCACCTTCAGCGGATCGGGGTCGGGGATCTCGCCGCGGTGCGGCCATTCCGCGACGAGCACTGTGGCGCGCCGTTCCCGGTCGGTGTGGCGCAGGTAGCTGAAGTCGACGTCGAAATGCTCGACCAGTTTTGCGAGCACGCGTTCGCTCGCCGCCACCATGGTCGTGGCGTCGACGCCCATCAACTCGGCGGCGACTTGCGTCACCAGTGAGTCGAGCGTTCGCCGAGGCACCTTGTCTCCGATCGTGCTAGCTGCGGTCGCCCGCACCCGGCACTGGAAGCCGCCCGCTGCGGACCGTGGCTGCTGCCGCGTAGCTCAGGCGAAGCACCAATGCCATGATCTCATGTCCAGGCACTCCCAGCAGGTCCAGGAAACGGCCCTGAAGTGACGTTAGTGTATCCGCGAAATCCGGGGAAATCGCGATCAGCTCGTCGGGGTGCCGTGCGTAGAGGAACACCGGGGACACCGGTTGCACGGCCAAACCGCGACGTTCTGCCTCCAGCCAGACGCGCTGCAACGCCGCCCCTGCGGTGGCGTAATCGGCCAGACTCGCGCCTTCCGGCCCCGGTCGGCACGGCAGAGTCACCGCGACGAGAGCCGAGCTGGACAGCACCCGATCCCGGCTGTACTCGCCGAGCGCGACACCGCCGGACCACTCGTGCAATCTCGCCATCACATCGGCGCGTCCGCCGATCCGCATCTTGGCCTGCTCGTCCGGCGCCAGCTCCATGCCGCGCACGTCGATGCCGGTGCGCAGGTCCTCGCCCGGCCAGCGCAGCTCGCTGTACATCTCCTGGTGCAGGCGCGGGGTGAGGTGGCGGATCCGGTCGGACTCGCCGATCAGCGCGGCCGCCTCGGCCAGCTCGGCGCGGCCGGTGATCGCGTGTACCGCGCCGCCCTCCGCGCCTGCGGCCGCGGCGAGACCGGCAAGCACACCGTCGCCGAGCGGCGCGCCGGTGCCGAGCTTGCGATTGGTGTCGCGGGCAAGGGCAGCCGGGTAGTCGCGAGCCAACAGCGGATCCGAGCCCGACCCGAACTCCAGCAGCGCGGTGAAGCCGTCGTCCTCGACGAAGCGATGACCGCCGAGGACGCCGTGTGCTGCGGCGGCCGCTCGCGCGTTGTGCAGCGCGGCGCCGATCGCCACCGCGCTGCCGCGGTAGCCGATGTCGAGCGACGAGGACCGATTCGCGGCGAGGTCGATGCGCAGCGCGTCGCCCTCGATCCACAGCCGCCACGGCTGGGTGTTGCCGCCCGATGGCGCACGCTGCGCGCAGTGCAGCACGTTCACCCACGCGGGTCCCTGCGGCGCGGCGGCGGGGTCGGGTTCGTTCTCCCAGACCAGGTCTTCGGGTTCCGGCTCGGCGAGTCCGTCGAGTCCGCGCTCCAGGTCGATCCTGGTCCGGCCGGAGGACAGCTTGTAGCCGAGGCCGATCCGGCGCACCGCCGTGGCGACGATGGCGGCGCCGAGCTGCACGTCGCCGCCGAGCTGCGGCCAGGTGGTGACGGTCTCGTCGATCTCTACCAGGCTCGCGGCCATCCGCGCCGAGAGTTCCTTCGGATCGAGGATCCGCATCACGTGCGGCGCCTTCTCCTTGGTGGAGAGCCCGCGCAGATCGGCCGCGGTGGTCGAGCCGAGCAGGCCGTGGAAGGGCGGTCGCTCCGGTTCCAGGTCGTAGCGCTCCACGTCGAACAGGCCGCGGTCGCTGGTGTCCATCAGCAGCGGCAGCCGGTGGCGGCGCGCGCCCTCGCGGACCGCGAACTTGACGTCGAGCGAGTCGCATTCCTCGACGACGATCGACAGCCCGCGCAGGAACTCGTCCACCGAGTGCTCGTCGATCCCCGCGGTGTACACCTCCACCGGCAGGTACGGATCGAGCTCGGCGATCCGCCGCGCGGTCACGATCGACTTGTTCACGCCGATGTCGAAGATGTTGCCCGGCACCCGATTCAGGTTCGACAACTCGATGTGGTCGAAATCCGCCAGGCGTAGTAGCCCGCAGGAGCCCTCCATGGCGAGGGTGTGCGCGATGGCGTGTCCGACGCTCTGCCCGACCACCCCGATCGCCAAGCCCGCGAGCCGCTGCTGTTCGGCGCGGGTCACCTTGTTGCGGTTGCGGTCGAGCCGGATCGCGCGGAAGGTCCGTTCGCCGGGCAGTCCGACCAGCGTGCGCCGCCACGGGTAGTAGACCCAACGGTCCGTTTCCGGAACGCCCTGGTCGTCGGGCGGATTCAGCACCTTGCGTAGTTCGGCGTGCAGCACGTCACGCAGGTCGAGAATGCGGATCATCGGTGACTTACGCAGTTGCGTGAGGACGGACGCTTCGTCCGGCACCGTCTCGTCGAGGATCAGCGGCCGATAGTCCGCAGCGGGACCAGGGTCACCGTTCATGCCTGCGCCAGTCCCCCCGTCCGAGCGTCGACCGCGGTGGACAGGCGGCGCGCCTGCGCGAACCAGGCGCCGAGCGCCGCGCGCTCGAGGGCGAGCAGCGAGCCTTGCAGCTTGCTGGCGTTGGCGCGGTACGCGCGGGTGTCCCACCAGAGCGGGACGGTGCGATACCGATCGTCCGGATACGGCACCGGCGGCACTCCCTCGGCGATCCGTCCGCCGCTGGATTCGTAGAGGCGAGCGGTGTGCGCCGCGGCGGTGACGAAACCGAATCGCGCACCGAGCAACCAGGCCGCGTGCACGACACAGCGCGAGATCGCGGCGCCGAGCTGGGCACGGTGCGCAATGCCGTTGCGCGCCACCCAAACCGCCTTGACCTCAACGATGCCCTCGCGAATCCGCTCGGCGATCATCGCGCGAAGGTCGGCCTCGCCGGGGCGTCCTGCCCACGCGCCGAGCCCGTGCACCTCGTCCTCGACAAGGTAGGGCCCCTGCGCCCGCAGCCCGGCTACCACCCGGCCCGCCGGGTCGACGGCCGCGAAGAACAACGACGTCGAGCGCCCGTCGGAAACTTTCTCGTATTCCAATGCCGGATCGACTTCGTAGTGCCGGTAAACGCGCAGCGCACCGCGCAGATAGCGTCGCCACAGATCCGGATGCGCGTCCGGAGGAGCCACATGGAAGACATAACCGGAATGCATGTCGCGAAACCGCAACACCTCGGCATCGCGCGCGCCGAAGGCGCCGACTGCGACTGTTTCGACAGTCATGGTGTTCCTACTCCGTTGCTACCGCGCCCGCGCGCGGTTTCGAGCCGGGCCGACCAACTCACCCGCCGCCCGAGCGCTCCGGGAGAGTTTGCCTAGGGCAGTATCCGTCATCCGGCATGAATTCACCAGGCGTCTGGTTAATCTCCCGAAAACTGATCGTGTACCCCGAAATACATGCAGGTCAAAGGCTGCAAGGTATTCCTAAGTTGAAAAGGAGAGACCAGTCGGTTCACATTTAGTTAACTCGCAGCTATCACACGAGGATGGAGATGAACAACTCGACCGCGTCCGGCCCGCGCCAGACCTCGATCTCCTCCCGATAGGCCCGCGTGATTTCCGCGGACGCCGTCGCGTCGTCGACTTGCGCCCACACGTCCTCTACCGGGTCGTGATAGTCCCCATTCGGTTCGAACCGAGCGTAGACGCCCTTCGGTACCCGCACGAGCAGATCGCCGACAGGAACATCGCCCGGTTCCGCGTATTCGTAACAGACCATCGCGTTGTAGTTTCCGGCCGGATCGGGCACATACACGGTGTACATGGGCTGAGCGGCGGCGCCGCGATCGCGCAACCGGTCCTTCAGGAACTCGATCAAGTCGCTGTTGCTGACCTTGAAGCTCGGGCGCACCCTCGGCACCACCAGTCCGCCGTAGAGCGCCTCGTTGCGGACGACGATCGCATAACTCATGCCTGCGCCTCGCTGGCGCTCAGCTCCGGCATGAGCCACGCACGCTGGCACATGATTCGCTCACTTCGTTCGCTCATCGAGGATCGACCGCCAGGTACAGATCGATCTTGTACGCGTGCGGGTAGCACTCGAAATCGCCGGTATAGGTCCGTTTGATCTGGTTGTGTTCCTCGGCGTAGGCGATCTGCGTCCAGAGGTCGGTCATCACCTGCGGAAAATTACCGACCGAAGAGAACTTCGCGTAGCTGCCGCGCGGCAGGCGGGCGACCAGATGGCCACGAGTCACCTCGGCGAAGGAGCCGCACTGGTATCCGACGATCTGGGAGTTGTACGTGCCGAGTTCGCCGGTGTAGTCGGTGTAGGCGCTGGCGAGCGGCCCCCCGAGCTCCTGGTGCAGCACGGCCGCCCATGCCGCCTCCAGATCGTGGTCACGCAGTTTCCCGAGCGCACGCTTCGGGCTGCGCACCGGCAATCCGGCAACCCACGTCTCATCCCGCTCGACGATTTCAAACTGCATGGAAAGACTCTTTCGAGGTGCATCCAGGGGTCCGCCCGCATCCGGTCGGCTAGAAACGCCATGCTATCAACATGATCCGGGTGGTACCGATCACATGTCCTACCGCCTGTCCGGCCGGTCGGGTGCGCTGAACTGGACAGATGTCCTGTAAGACGACGCGCGACGGCGCCGGATGCGACGCCGTTGTCCGCACCGACGCCGCCTCCGATCGCCCTGGGGAATGGCGCTCGGGCCGCCGAACAGCGAACCGATAGCAACGCCCGAGCCACCCCTGCGGCACCCGCGCAGGGTCGAGCACCGACCGACCGTCGGCGATCGACCCGACCGCCTCCCGTTTCCCTACTGGGGCACCGGATCCGACTCGAGCGGCCGGATCAGGCAGATCAGAAACCGAGGCTGTCCGCTGGGCAACCTGGCGCCGTACAGCTCGACGGACCGCCAGTCCTGGCGCAACGTCAGCAGCCGCACCGCCACTCTGGTTCGGTCGCTGCGCTGCTCGGCGAGTTCGCGCAGCGCGCCGAGGTAGCCGTCGACGTCGTCTGGATGCACGAGATGGGTAGTGGCCAAATTGAATTCGCGGCCGTCGTCCGGATCGAGGCCGTGCGAGGCCGGGTGATGCCGCCAGGCGATGTCGCCGAGCGGCGGGGTCAGCCACTCGATGATCTGCATGGTCTCGGCGTCGATCAGCGCGGTGGTGCCGCCGAGCAGCGTGACGGCCGCGTCGTCGCGGTACGTCGCTGGCACCAGGCCCGGCGCGCGGTCCGACGTCACCGCCAGCAACAACCCGCGCAGCGTGCCCGCGTCGTGATAGCGCAGGAAGCCGAAAACCCGCGCGGTGCGGTCGTCGGGTGTGCGCACCTGCATGGGACCCCGCCAGGCGACGCCGGGGTGCGGTTCGAGCGCCGCGGTCATCAGCCGATCGCGGTCCTCGCACTCGATGATTCGCGACAGGAACCAGGCGCCGTGCAGCAGCGGATGTCCTTGCGGCAGCACCGATCCCCCGCCGCCGTGGTTGCGCAACATCCACTGGCGGCTGTCCCACACGAACGCGTCTACGACCGGCGGCGCTGGTGGATCGGTACGCGACGGACCTGCCCACAGCAGCACGGCCATTACCGCGCCGTCCGGTCCCGGCACCGGAATCGCCAGCAGCCGATGCGTTTCGCCGCGCACGAGCATCGTTCGTTCGCACCGCCGCGCACCCTCGACCGCCCGCTCGACGACCGCGCCCGCAGCCCCGGCCAGCGCCGCCGGTCGTATCGCCCGGTGCAGCGAACGCGCCCGCACCGTCCCCTCCTTCGGCAGATACCGAATCACCTTGTCCGGCTCCGCCGTATCGACAAGAAACCACATACGTCCTCCCCCTCACGTACTTCGGTTACGTGTACTCCTGACTGTCCCGCTCCCAGCAATCGGCCGGATCCCCACGGCCACAGACGCCCCGACACCGACTCTAACCGCCGCGGGAGCGGCCGGGTACCTCGCGCGACTCGGTGTTCGCACCGGCCGAGGCGCTCTTCGGTTCAGCCCCAGTCGGCGAATCGACCGATCGCGACGAACAGCGCGAGGAGCAGTAACACCATGTTCATCGGCAGGTTCTTCGTCTCGCCACGGCGATAGTGCACCAGCATCGCGCCGACCTGGAGTGCGGCGAGGCCGAGCGCGGCCAGCGGCGTGAGGATCACGGCGATACCGGTGGCGCGGGGCAGGATCAGGCCCGCGGCGCCGAGCAGTTCGGCGGCGCCGATCAGACGGACGGCACCGGGCGAGAACTCACGCGCCCAGCCCATGCTCGGATTCGCGGTGAGCTTCTCGTACGGCTGCGCGAGCTTCGCGAGCCCCGCGGCCAGGTACACCACCGCGAGCAACCCGGCGACAATCCACAGTGCGATGTTCATGGCCCGTCCCTCGTCTGGAAACGAAAATCCGTCACGTGGAGCCAAGTGCTCCCCAGAGCGTACTCGGGTACGGCGCGCCACCCCGGCTATCCCACCGTTACCGGCGATAGTTGGAAGCGATGGACAGCGAGACACCGCAACATCCCACCGCGCCGGACCTGCGCCTCATCGGGATCGGCGTCGCGGCCGTCGCGTGCGTCGTCGGCTGGGCGGCGCTGGGAAAGAGCAGCTTCGGATCGGTTTCGGCCACGGCGCTCCACTGGGTGCTCGGCAACTTCGACTGGCTGTTCGTGGTGTCCGCCGACCTGTTCCTCGTGCTCTGCGTGGTGATCGCGGCCAGCCGTTTCGGGCGCGTCCGGCTCGGCGCCGACGACGCGGAACCGGAGTTCAGCAACCTCGCGTGGATCGCCATGATGTTCAGCGCGGGTATGGGCATCGGCTTGATGTTCTACGGCGTCGGCGAACCGCTCCAGCATTTCGTGTCGCCGCCGCCCGCCACCGGCATCGAGCCGCAGACCACCGCGGCGGCGAGCGCCGCGCTGCAATTCTCGCTGTTCCACTGGACGCTGACGCCGTGGGCGATCTACGGCATCGTCGGATTGGCCTTGGCGTACGCCAGTTTTCGCAAAGGGCGCGGCAACCGGCTCTCGGCCGCCTTCGTTCCGCTGCTCGGCGCGCGCCGCGCCGCGGGGTGGCAGGGGCAGGTGATCGACCTGCTCGCGGTGTTCGCCACCGTGTTCGGCACGGCGACCAGTCTCGGGCTCGGCGCACTCCAGGTGGCCAAAGGACTGAATCTCACGATCGGCACACCTGATTCGGTGACGGTGCAGCTGATCGTCATCGGCGCGCTCGGCGCCGCCTTCGTCCTCTCGGCGTTCTCCGGACTGCACCGCGGCGTGAAATGGCTTTCGACGCTGAACATCGCGCTGGCCGCGCTGCTCGTGCTGTTCGTCTTCACGCTCGGACCGACCGTCTACATCCTGGACACGATCCCGGCGAGCATCGGCAACTACCTGTCGAACCTGCTACCGATGGCGACCCGCACCGGCGCCTACGCCGACCCGGCCTGGATGGGCCGCTGGACGATCTTCTACTGGGCGTGGTGGCTGTCCTGGGCGCCGTTCGTCGGCACCTTCATCGCCAGGATCTCGCGCGGGCGCACCATCCGCGAATTCCTGATCGGGGTGCTGCTGGTGCCCAGCGGGGTGACGGTGGTCTGGTTCTGCGTCATGGGCGGCACCGCGATCCGGGCCACCACCGCCGGCGTGGTCGATCTGACCGCCGACGCCGCCGACGCCGAGGCCGCGCTGTTCGGCATGCTGGAAGCACTGCCCGCCGAAGTCGTCACCTCGTGGGTCTCGATGATTCTGGTGATGACCTATTTCGTGACGAGCGCGGATTCCGCGTCACTGGTGATGGGTTCGCTGACCAGCCGAGGTTCGCTGCACCCGCCGTCTTGGCTGGTGGTGGTCTGGGGCACCCTGATGGCCGCGGTCGCCGCCGTTCTGCTCGTCGCCGGCGGGCTCGGTGCGCTCCAGACCGCGACGATCCTGGTCGCCCTGCCCTTCGTGCTGGTGATGCTCGCGCTGTGCTGGTCGCTGCTGACCGAGTTACGCGAGGATCCCGGCGCCGGGCCCGCCGCCCATCACCCGCTGTACGGCCTGCGCGACGCGGTGCGCGCCATGGTCGGCGAGGCCATCAGCGAAACCCACCGCGGCGGACAGCGCCAGCGCCGCGCACCGGGACACCCGAGAGAGCCCGAGCCCGGCCACTCTTCGTGATCCATCCCGTCCCCGACAGCGATTGTGTCGTGGAACACTCCTGCGCTACAGTCGCGATCTGAGACCGTCCGGTTCCACAGATCCGCGCGGTCGATCGACCCGAGTACCAGGGGGACCTCGATGACGAGGACGAACGGCCCGCGCCGCGCGGTTGCCGCGCTGCTGATCGCGCTCGCGACGCTGGTGACCGCCCAGGCCGCCGCGCACGCCGAGGACCCGCGCACCGCGCAGGAGATCTTCAACCAGCCCGGCCCGCACGCCGTGGCCACCGAGGTGCGGACCAATCCCTGCCAGGAATCGATCTACGGCATGGTCGCCCACATCGGCGTGCACCTGTTCGGCAACACCGCGGATCCCACCTGTACCCAAGCCTTTCCGTACGGCCTGGAGTCGCCGGTGGGCGTGAACACCTACTACCCCGCCGACATCGCCGAGTTGCCGAGCGCGCCGCTGCTGGTCTTCACACCCGGCATCAACGCCAACCCCGGAATGTACGACGCGCTCGCCAAACGTTTCGCCGAACAGGGCTTCGCGGTGGTGGTGCCCTACGACTTCTTCAACTCACTGGCCTACGTGCCCGCACTCGGTCTCGCCGTGGCCGTGCTGGCGAACCGTGATCCGAACTCGCCGCTGTTCGGCAAGATCGACCTGGGCCGCACCGTGTTCGGCGGGCACTCGGCGGGCGGCCAAGCAGCGCTGCAAGCAGGCACGATCTTTCCCGCCGCCGCGACGCTGATCGATCCCGAGCTGCGTGTCATCGGGGTGCTCGCCATCGAACCGGGGCCGCTCGCGCTCGGCGCGGCGATCGGCGTGCCGACGCTGTTCCTCACCGGCTACAACGATTTCGTCGTTCCGGACTTCGCGTGGGTGCGCTGGTGGCAGTACAACATCATGGCCGCGCCCTCGTGGATCGCCAATGCCCGTGGCGTCACCCATTTCTCGCCCGTGGACGGCATCGAGCACTACCGCTCGGCGGGCACCGCCATCGCCTGGTTGCGCTACCTGGCCCTCGGCGACACCGACGCGGCGAGCTGGTTCACCGGACCGGATTGGCGACTGCCCGCGGATCCGACCTACTTCAGCGTCCACCGCAATGCCCGTGCCGACGCACTCGGCTGACCTCGAAACACCGCTCCGCAGAAGGAAATTCACCATGCTCTTCCGCCGCAACGCCTGGGTGACCTGGCTCGGCGCCGCCGTGCTCGTGACGGCGGCACTGCTGTCCCCCGCCGCCGTGGCCGCGCCAGAGACCGGTTGCGCCGAACCCGCCGCGGGGCAGGCGCCGGAACGAAGGGACGCCGCCGAGGTCGGGATGGATCCGGCGGCGGTGGCCGACGCGGTGGAGTTGGGCGCGCGCACCGGGTCGCACGCGGTGCAGATCTACCGGCACGGCTGCCTGGTCGGCGATCACACGCCGACGGGCAATGTGCCGATGCCGCTGGCCAGCGGCAGCAAGGGTGTGGCGTCGGTGGCCGTCGGACGCGCGGTGACCATGGGCCACTTCGGCCTCGACGACCCGCTCGGCAAGTTCTTCCCGCAGGCCGACGCCGCCCACGCGGGCATCACCGTGCGCCAGGTGCTCAACCAGACCACCGGCATCCACTTCAGCTGGCCCGCCGATCTCGCGGGGCTGCAAACCGATTCGGTTCGGCAAACCCTCGCCGCGCCGGTCGAATACGAGCCAGGCAGCACGTTCCAGTACGCCCAGAATGTCCTCGCGCTGTTGCCGGAGATCATCGAGATCACCACCGGCGTCGACTTCCAGGACTTCGTCCAGCGCGAAGTGATGGAACCGATCGGCATCGACCGCGGCAACTGGATCTGGCTGCGCGACCGCAGCGGAAACACCGCGGTCAACGGCGGCCTGGCGATGCGTCCGGCGGACCTGGGCCGGATCGGCAGGCTGCTGTTGCAGGAAGGCCGTTGGGAAGAACGGACACTCATCGATCCCGAGTACATCCGGCAGGCCACCACGCCGACCGAAGCCAACGGCGGCTACGGGTTCCTGTGGTGGCTCAACGCGGGCGACACCTATCGCGGTGTGAATGTCCCTGTCGCGCAGTTGTATTCGCATCCGGTGTTCGTCGGTTCGCCGCGCGACACCTACGCGTTCTCCGGAGCGCTCGGCCAGTTCCTCACCGTGGTGCCCAGCCGCGACCTGGTGATCGTCCGCCTCGGCGTGCCCACCCGCATCGAGCCGGGCAACCTCACCGGAATGCTCACCGGCACCAGCAATCCGGACAACAAGGAGCTGTTCCGGAGGGCGGTCGCCGCGGTCACCGATCTACCCGCGCTGCCTTACGAGGATCCCTACGCGGTCCAGGATCCGAATCAGCCGCTGGTGCGGAGCCCGGAGGATCTCGGCAAGCTGGTCGACCCGATGACGGTCGCGGCCGTTCTGCTCGGCGTCGGACCGTACGCATCCACGGAATGCAATGTGTTGTGGTGCAACGGGAAACCGGTGCCGGAGGACGTGTTCCGGTTGATTCTCGATGTGGCAGGCCAGATCTCCGCAGCGGTAGCCGCGCTCGGAAACACGCCCCGCTGAGACAGGTCGCCGAGGCTCCTCGGTGCCCTCGCTCCCGCGGACGGCGCTTCCCGTCACGCGCGATGACACCGACGGTCACCCGGCTCCTCCGCGCCGTCACGCCTCGGCATCCGGCCATGCCCCGCAGTGTGCCGCGATCTCCAAGCGCCGAAGTGGAGGTCGCCGCGACCGAGCGCGGTCCCGCGGGAAAATCACTGGCCGCGCCCCGAACGCCGTACTACAGTTCCCCCCGCGCACAACCGCGCGGTGGATCGCGACCAACCCGGTCGCCTGGAAGGAGGTCGATCTATGACCCGGCTCGCGCCGAGAGCGCCTCGATGCGTGGCTCGGAGAATCGACCACGCCGGTAACACCGACCGTCACTGACCTTTCGAGGCGCACTCGGCCTGCTCCCGCTGCTCTGTACACAGCCAAGGAGTAAGGAGAATCCGGGTGTCCCACCCCAATACCTCGACCCACCGCGGTCCGAGCCCCGCGCTACGGACCGGCACCTTCACCTGCGTGCGCTGCGGCCTCGTCGTCGCCACGCTCGCGCCGGACGACAGCAGGCGCAACCACTGCCCGAGCTGTCTCACCTCGCAGCACACCGTCGATCACGTCGATGGCGGCGCTTCCGACTGCCACGGCAGGATGGCCCCGCTGTCGATCGCGGTGCAGCGCAACGGTTCCTGGTCGGTGGTGCACCGCTGCACCCGCTGCCAGGAGCTGTCGCTGTACCCGGTGTGCCGCGACGACAATCAGCTCGTCCTGATGCGGCTGGCCGTGCGTCCGCTCGCGGAACCGCCCTTCCCGCTCGAAGTCTTCGGCGATCTGTAGGCGGGTGCGAGATGCCGCGAAGAAGGACGAAAGCGACTCGCGCGCAACGCCGCAAGGATGTGCTGCACGGGCCGGGCGGCGAATCCGGCGACGCGTTCCGCTGCGTCGGCTGCCGGATGGCGGTGTCGGTCGTGGCGCCGGGCACCGCGCACCGCAACCACTGCCCGCACTGCCTGGCCAGCCGCCACGTCGACGGCCGGATCCCCGGCGACCGCGCGTCGACGTGCGGCGGGCGGATGTCCGCGGTCAGCCTCTCGGCCCGCGACGACGGCGAGTGGCTGCTCGTGCACCAGTGCGCCGCCTGCGGCGCGCTCAAGGCGAACCGCATCGCGGGCGACGACAATCCGTTGGCGCTGATGCGAATCGCGGTGCGGCCGTTGGCCGATCCGCGACTGGGTAGGCGCGCGCTACTGGCGCTGTGACGGTCGGGGCCGGGTCGTCCGGCCCCGGCTCACCACCAGCCGAGGATCGGCGCCAGCCGGCGACCGAGTTCGGGCGCGAGCGACCGCGAATAGCTGGCGGTCAGGTGGTGCTCGTCGTGGTAGACGAGGATGTTCCCCTCGATCACCGGGCAGACCTCCGGCGTGCAGAGAGCGTCGGTCAGGTCGATAGGAAAGACGTTGGGAAAGGACGCGGCGGGCTCGGCGGCGGGATTCACCTCGTCGAGCGCGTCGGTCCTGCGCATGCCGCAGCTGACGCCGTCGCCGCTCTGCGCCAGGCAGTCGATGGCGCGGTAGCGGATGCCGTCGCGGCGCAGCCAAGGCGTGTCGCGGACGGCGAGCACGTTGAGTCCGTGCTCGGCGAGCCGGGACCAGACCTCGAGGTAATCCGTCGGTGTCTCGTCGCCGGTGCGGTCGCGCGGGCGGGTTCCGGTGGTGAACACCCATTGCGGCCGGTCGACGCCGAGCCGGTCGATCACCTCCGCCGACCAGTCGCGGCAATCGGGAATCGGCTCGCCCTTGTACATCGGCTCGGCCGCCACCGTCAGCGGACAACCCATCTTGAGATAGACCGTGATCCGGAATCCGTGTTCGCGGGCGAGCACGTCGAGCGCGGGAACCCAGTGCTCGGCGTGTGAGCTGCCGACAACGGCGATGGTGCGTTCCGCGTCCGCGTCGCCGTAGGTGCAGGTGATCACGTCGCGGGTGTCCCAGTCCGCGATGCACTTGTCCCGCGACGGGTAGGCGGCGTCGGCGGGCGCCTCGAAGACCGTCGGGCGCATCTTGGCGCGCGGGACCGCCGCGCCCGCCGCCAACGCCTCCGCGCCGGGATAGCGCGTCGGATCCAGGTGCGCGACCGGCTGCGGCGGCAGCATCCTGGTCACCACCTGCGCGCCGACCGCCACCGCGAGCAGCGTCGCGCCGACCACCGCGACCGTCCGGCCCGCACGGCGGCGATAGTCGGCGCGGCGGGTGACCGCGCCGGTCCGCAGCGGCTCCTCGACGAAGCGGTGGGTCAGGTACGCCAGCGTGCAGGAGGCCGCGAGCACCGCGAGTCCGCCTTCGATGCCCGCCGTCGGCGTGCCGCGCTCGGCGAGCACGAAGATCAGGATCGGCCAGTGCCAGAGGTACAGCGCGTAGGCGAGTTCACCGAGCCGGACCATCGGCGCTGCGGCGAGCAACCGGTTCGGCAGCGGCTGAGCGGCCGTCGGCAGACCGGCGCCCGACAGGATCAGCGCGACGGCCGCACCCACCGGAATCAGGGCGGCGGGTCCGGGAAACTCGTTGGCGCCGTTGGTCAGCCAGCCGCAGCCAAGCACGACGAGCGCACCGGCCACCGCGAGCACCACCCGAAGCGCTCGCGGTACAGCCAGTTTCGGCGCGAGCACGGCGAGCAGCGCACCGGCGAGCAGTTCCCAGCCGCGCGCCAGGCTGTCGTAGTAGTTCCAGCCCTGGTGCAGTTCCGCGCCGCGGGCGGCGTAGACGAACGAGGCCACGGCGAGTCCACCGAACACGACCGCCACCGTCGGCCGCAGCGCGGAGGCCAGACCGAACTTGCGAACGACGGCCACCAGCAGCGCGATTCCGGCCAGCGCGACTAGATAGAACTGCCCCTGCACCGACATCGACCACAGGTGCTGGAGCGGACTCACCGACGGGTCGGCGGCCAGGTAGTCCGACCAGGACAGCGCCAGATACCAGTTCTGGTAGTACAGCAGCGAAGCCAGCGTCTGCGCGGCCGACTCGGTCCACTGCGTGTACGGGCGGATCAACACCGTCCCGATCGCGACGACGGCCAGCACCAGCACCAAACCCGGCAGCAGCCGCCTGCCCAACCGCCGCGCTGTGGCCCCGAACGCGACCGTTCCCGTCGACTCGGCGCGGCGCAGCAGCGATCCGGTGAAGAAGAAGCCGGAGAGGACGAGGAACACGTCCACGCCGCCGGAGACCCGGCCGAGCCAGATGTGGAACACCACCACCAACGCGATCGCGACGCCGCGCAGACCGTCGAGGTCGTGCCGATAGGCGTGCTTCCGCTCGGGGCGGCGCCGCCCTTCGCCTGGCTCGATAGTCCGTCCGGGAGCCGGACGCCGTCCGACCGCACCCGCGGTGATCGCCGAACCCCCACGCCGGTCTTCGACCTCGCCGGAGCCGACCGCCTGCGACGCCCCTTCCGGCGGCCTCATCGATGCATCGACCGGCGCCGGACCCGCGCGCCGCGGCCTCTGGTGTCCGCCAGGCAGACAGACGGTGAACATGACATGACAACCCTCTTATCACGTGCTGAGAAGCAAAATCCAACCGGACATCAGCACGGACTAATCGGACAAATGTCACCAATCGGTTCTTGCTTCGTTCCTGCGGTGCTAATACGCTGCGCCCCTTGTGAGCACAATCGCGGCGATCGAACCGCGCCGAGTAGGCCTGAAGTGGGGGGCGATTACCTCACTGGGAGTGATCGCGGGTTATCTGGCGGTGTTGCTTGCCGATCCGCGCCACTACTACACAGACGATACCGAGGCCCAGTACGCCCCCATGTGGGTGGCACTCGGAAATCAGCTGCGGGAAGGCCGGTTGCCGATCCTCATCCCGCACGAGTGGATGGCGGGCAACTACACGCTCGAGGAAGCCGGGCTGCTCAATCCGGCCCACCTGCTGGTCTTCCTGATCGCCCCCTCGATGGACGACCTCGCCCTCTACGCGACGCTGGTGAAGCTGGTCTTCTCGATCATCGCCGGCCTCGGCGTCTTCCGTATCTGCCTGGCGTACGGCGCACGCGCGCCGTGGGCTGCGGTCGCGGGCGTGGCGTTCCCGCTGAGCGGCTGGTTCCTGTTCTTCGACGAGGCGAGCTGGTTCACCCCGCACGTCGCGACCGCGTGGATGGTGCACGCCTGGGCCTCGGGCGTGAACTACGCGCGCGGGCGCAGCGGACCGATTCCGGTGTTCGTCTTCCTGTATCTCACGCTCACCGTCCAATACGCGTTTCCCGCGGTGGAATCGGCGCTGGTGATCGTCGCCGTCGCGGCGGGCGAGATCGTGCACCAGCAGCGCTGGGCGCCCGCCGTGCGGCTGATGCTCGCTTCCGGCTGCGCGGCGCTGACGGCGGCGATCGCGAACTTCTCCGGAATCCTCTCCTCGCAGGTCACTTGGCGCGGTAGCGCGCAGATCCACAACGATCCGTTCCTGACGGTGCCGTGGTCGGAGTCGCTCAACGCCAGCCTGCCGAGCACCACACCGGCGTTCACCGCGTGGTGGGGTCACGTGCAGCCGCTGCCGATGGTCTACATCGCCTGGTTCCTCATCCCCGCGCTCGCCTTCGTCGACTGGCGGGCGGCGCGCCGCTCCGCGCGGGAGTTCAGCGGCATCGCGTTCTTCGCGGTGGCGGTGCTGATGTGGACCGCGGGCCCCGGCGCGATCGGCCCGCTGCGCTGGCCCGCGCGGGTGCTGCCGATGGTGGCGATCGCGCTGCTGGTGCTGGTCTGCGTATTGCTCAGCCGGTACGGAACTTTCGCGGCCTCGCGACGGCGGATGGTCGCCGCAGGGGTGCTGATCGGGTTGTTGTTCGTCCGATCGTTCTCGGCGGCACCGCTGTTGGCGCTGCGGCATCTGATCGCCGCCGTCGTAGTCGCGGCCCTCGGCTACGCGGTCGTGTGGCTCGCGCGCCACCGCGGCATCGTCGCGGCGTGCGCGCTGACCATGGTCGCCATGTTCCCGATCGCGTTCACGCAGGTGGCGATCGCGCCGCTGACCCCGCTGTCGTACAACTTCCCGGAAAAACGCTCCGAGATGCGTGCGGCCTTCCCGGATTTCGACGGGCTCACCTTGCAGCTCGCCGACCGCGCGATCATCGCCCCCGAGGACCGCGGTCTCGCGGGCGCGTACGGATCGCTGGCCATCGGCAACTACGCCAAGGCGCTCGAACTCGACTACGTCAACGCCTACACGCCCATCGGCCACACCGGAATCGCCGGACTGCTCTGCATGGCATGGGACGGCAGTACCTGCCCGGACGCGTTCCGCCGCGCCTTCGCCGCCGAACCGTCGACCGGCGTTCCCGTCGTCGATCTGATGAAGGTCGATCGGGTCGTCCTGCACCGCGCGCAGTACCCCGACGCGCGCGACCACCCCGCACCGCCCGGCTGGCAGTGGGTGGACTACCGCGGGCACGAGCGCTTCATCTGGGTGCTGGAGCGCCAGGGCGGTCCCGCCTCCACCCGCGACGGCGCCATCGCGCACACCTCCGGCGTCACCGCGACATCGACCGGCTCCTACGACGACATCACCACCCGCGCGAAGGTCAGTTCCGCGACCGGAGGCCGAGTCGTGTTCTCCCGCCTCACCTGGCCGGGCCATCGCGTCACGCTCAACGGCCGCGAACTGCCCACGTTCGACATCGCCCGCAGCTTCCTCGCCGTCGACATCCCGCCCGGCACGCGGAACGCCGAACTTGTCGTCGATTGGCGGCCGCCGGGCTGGCAGATCGGGATCGGCACGGCGATCGCGGGTTTGGCCGGGCTCGGTGTGTTGCAGTGGGCATATCTGCGCGCACGTCGGCGGATGGACGATGCGCCGGAGGTCGCGGAGCCGGACGTCTCAGAAGCGGACGTCGCGAAAGCGCAGGTCGCGGAAGCGGATGTGGCCGAGGAGATGGCCGAGACGAAGAGCTGACCAGCGTCCGACGCGAAACAGACCGCGCGGGATGCGGCGTGTGAAATTCCTTTCATCCGAATGCGATGCGGCTCCGAATCAGATTCGTAGGAAACTCCGCTTCTTCGAATGAGGACGCCGCATGGCCACATACAAGGCAGTTATCCCGTTCCGTTCCTTCTCGCTGCGCACGACGACGCTGATCGTCGGCGCGATCTCGGCGGCGGTTGTCACGGCCGCGCCCGCGATCGCCGACGCGCCGCCGCCCGGCGCGGCCGCTCCGGCAGGCGCCGTCGCCGAACAATTCCCGTTCGGCGCGAACATCTTCGGTGCGGCGATCCCGCTGCCGATCGTCCCGGCGATCGCTCCCGCGCCCGCCGCCGACCCGGTCGAGCCCGCGCCCGAGGCGGCCGTCGACGTCGAATCCGAGGCGGCCACACCGGTCGTCGAGGCCGCGCCTGCTCCGGCGCCGACGAACGTGATCCGCATCGGCAACGTCGAACTCGGACGGCCCGACTGGATCACCCCGGAACAGGCCGACCAGATCAACGGCGCGACGATGGGCGCGCAGAACGGCCTGTCCGGCGCACTCCAGGCCACGGGCATGGAACGCTCGCGGTCCGACCAGATCTCGGCCGACGTCATCGGCACCGCCGCTCAGGGCGCGGTCGTCGGCGCCGCCGTCTCCAGCCCGATCGCGGTCGTCGCCGCGGTGATGGGCGCGGCCATCGGTCTCGTCGTCGGCATCCCCTTCGCCCCGGCCGGGCTGGCCTTCATGCCCGTCCTCGCCGCGACCCTGTCCGTCGGCATGGTGTCGCTCCCGTTCATCGCCGCGGGCGCGGGCCTCGGCGCGATCGTCGGCGCGGTGGAAGGTTCGATGGCCCCGCCCGTCGCGCCCCCTGCCGAGATCCCCGCCGCCTAGCGTCGATTTCGTTAGTACACAACCTATTACGTCAGGGGCGGGCTCGACGTCGGATCGGGCCCGCCCCGCGAAGAGCCGCGCCGACCCGGGTCAGCCGGCGTGCCGCGGTGGCGTGAGCGAAGCGGCCCCGCGGGTTTCGGTCCGTGCCGCACCCACACCTTGTCGAGAACCCCAACGGGTCCCCGGCCGCACAGCCATGACCCGAATCAGGCCCGACGATCCACCGTCGCCCAAGCGGCGGCGGCGACCACACCAGACACCACAACCACCGACGGCCACGCCCCGATCTTCTTTGCCAACGGGTGCGAGGCGCCGAGCGCACCCACCGACAGTCCCGTCAGCGCCGCCGCCCCACCGGTGCCGACCGTCCGCCGCCACCGGGGCAGTGCGGCCGCCGTCGCCGCCGCGAAAACGACGCCGCCGAGCTCGCGCTTCTTCGTCGCCTGCGCGAGCGCGAAACCACCGCCGAGTCCACCGGCCGCCAGCAGCGCCGTGGGAATCCGAGCCATGTCCAAGTACCTCCTCGTAGCGATCACTTCCTCAGCCATAGTGCCAACGCGCGGCGCGAAGGCTGCCGGACGGGCGAGCGCCGCAGGTCAGGAGGGTCGCGATCGACTGGCTCGGCTAGCTACCCCGCTGGCTCAGGAGCCCGGCCGGACGATCATCAGCACGACGACCACCACCCACAGCAGGTTGTAGATCCCGGCGAGCATCCCCAGCACGCGCAGCCGCCGACCGTCGTCCGGGGCCGCGAGCGCGTCGCGCTGCATCGGATGGATCTGGACCGCGAGCAGCCCGCCCGCGACGGCCGTCAGCACCATGGCCAGCGTGATCCAGATTTCGCCCATCCGGCCCTGCACCATGGCCAGCGCGATGCCGACCACGGGCACGATCACCCCGAGCGCCGCGTAGACGCCGGTCACCCGGTGCATCGCCTTCGCGACGGCGACACTGCGTTCGGCCCGGTCGCGCGTCGGCGCGCCCGCCGCGACCGGGGCGTACCGGGGGAACAGGCTCGACGCCACCGCCGAGCCGCCGACGAACACGATGGCCGCCACCACGTGGACCGACAGCAAGACATGCTTCATCGATCGACTCCTTCATCCTTCAGGTTGGCTGAAGCCTAGCGGAGAGCTTCAGGCAAGCTGAAGGATGTGCGTGGAGTCACTGTCGCGACGGGGGAATTCCGTCGGCGAAGGCCGCGAGGATGGCCGCGCCGATCTGCCGCCGAATGGGGTCGGCTTCCGCGCCGAACAATCGATCGTCCACCTCGGCGACCACCCCCTCGGCCTTGCGCAACAGCCGAGAACCCTTGGGCGTCAACTCGATCGTCGACGCCGACCCGGCGCGCGCCGTGCGGTCGCGCACCAGCCCCGCGGCGACCAGCGCTTTCACCGCGGTGTGCACACTCTGGACGCTGATGCCCGACATCCGCGCCAGATCGCTGAAGGACGCGCCGGGAACGCCGGAGATATGGCCGAGCAGCCCGAGCCGGGCGACGGTGAGATCCAGCGGGGCGAGGGCGGCGCCGAGCTCGGTCTCCACCTTGCGCGCGAGCGTCAGCACGATGATGGATGCGCTGATCGCGGGCGGTCCGGGTCGGGCGTTCTCGGTGGTCACGACTTCAGTTTCGCGTATCGCGACCCCAGAGCGTGGCGCGGGTGAACAAGTCGCTAACCTTCAGCCTTATTGAAGGATTGGCCGCGCCCCGCTACGCTGTGCCGCATGAGCGAAAGTACTACAGGCGGTAGTAATTCCAGTTCGCCTGCCGGGCGGGTCTCGCGTCGCGCCTTGTTCGGCGCGAGCCTCGTCACGGCGGGAGCGGCCGCCGTCGGCGCGGTCGCCGGTCGCGCGACGGCGCCCGACCCCACGGTCCCCTCCCGCACCGAACCCTTCCACGGCCCAAGGCAAGCCGGTATCGACACGTCCGCCCAGTCACACGCGCTGTTCCTGTCCGTCGACGTCGCGCGGCCGGATCGAGCCGTGCTCCGCGAACTCCTGACCGGATGGACCGCGACGGCCGCGGCATTGACCAAGGGCGACCCCGTGCCGGAAAGTCCGGACACCGCACCGGGTTTCAGCGCGCACACCGATTTCGCCACCGATCTCGATCCGGCGCGGCTCACTATCACCTTCGGGCTCGGACCCACCCTCTTCGACGAGCGCTTCGGCCTCGCGTCCCGACGTCCGCGTCACCTGCACCCGCTCCCCGAATTCCCCGGCGACGCACTGAATCCCGCCTGGAGCGGCGGCGACGTGCTGGTTCAGATCTGCGCCGACGACGCCCAGGTCGTCAGCCACGCGTTCCGCGCCCTCCGTGCACGCATGCCCGGCCTCGGCCGCATGCGCTGGACCCAGCACGGCTTCCTCACCAGACCGGCGGACGGCGGCACGCCGCGAAACATGTTCGGCCACAAGGACGGAACCGCCAATCCGCGAGCCGGGTCCGTCGATTTCGACCGCGCCGTGTGGATCGACTCCCCTGACGAACCGGACTGGTTGCGCGGCGGCACCTACCTGGTCTTCCGCAAGATCCGGATGAAAACGGCAGACTGGGACCAACTTCCCCTCGCGGAGCAGGACCGCATCATCGGCCGCCGCCGTCGCGACGGCGCACCACTGCACGGCGCGCACGAGTTCGATCCGATCGACCTCGAATCACGCACGGCCAGCGGGGAACTCGCCATTCCAGCCGGAGCGCACGTCCGCCTCGTGCACAACATCCCCATGCTGCGCCGTAGTTACAACTACGACTACGGCACCCTCATCGCCACTGCGGGCGGCGTCGCCGAGGAACCGCACACCCACGCCCCCGGCACGCCGGAGCACACCCACGGCGGGCACAACCAGCTCGACGCGGGTCTGCTCTTCGCCGCCTTCATGAACAATCCACCCGAGCAGTTCGTCAAGGCCCAGCGCGCTCTCGCGAACGGCGACCGCCTGAATCCACTCATCCAGCACACCGGCAGCGCGTTCTTCGCGATTCCACCCGGCATCGAGCCCGGCGGGTCGGTCGCGGACACTTTGTGGCGCTGAGCGGCCCGAATCCCGCTCCAGCCTCGGCGCAGCCGTAGCGCGGCAGCTTCAGTCCGGCAAACGTGCCGTGTATCGTTGGCAACCTGACACCGTTTATGTGATGGGAGTCACACCCCAGTACCTTCCCCGAGGCGGCGCGCGCCGCAGTTCGCCGGGGATTTCGGAGCCGCGACGACGGAGCCATCATGAGTTCACCGAATCGATTCGACCAGCTTCAGCACCGGGTCGCCGACATCGCGCCGGTGTTCCGCAAGCCACTGGATTCGCCGTACGACATCTCGAACGAGCTGTTCGAGGCCTTGCGCCACGTCCTGCACGACGTCGGCGGGCAACCGGACATCCCGGTGGAGTACAAGGAAAAAGTCGAAGAGCCGTGGGAGATGAACACCTACGTCACCTGCGAATGCCTCGGCTGGCGCGGGGTGTGGAACTCCGAGGAACGCCGACGCGCCGAGAACGACCTCGGCGCGACCCTCTACTTCGGGCTGCCCTACTACGCGCGCTGGGCGACGGTCGCGGCGAAGGTCCTGATCACCAAGGGTCTGATCACCCCGGACGAGCTGTCGGCGAAATTGGACGAGGTGCGCGCGCGGCTGAAGGAGCGAGCATGACCCGCAAGTACCGCATCGGTGAGCGCGTGACGGTGCGCGACGCGACGTCGATGTTCCACACCCGCACCCAGAGCTACACCCGCGGCCGCACCGGCGTCGTCGTCGAGTACCGGCCGGAGTGGATCATCCCGGAAGACGAGGCGTGGGGACGCGACGACGGCCGCGTCGAGCCGTTCTACGTCGTGCGGTTCCGCCAGAAGGATCTGTGGCCGAATTACACCGGCTTCGACGCCGACACCCTGGAGACCGAAGTCTCCGAGCGCTGGCTCGAGCCCGCAGAGGAGGACGATTCGCAGTGAGTCACACCCACGACCACGGGGCGCACACGCCGATCCAGGCCAGCGAGGAGATCAGCGAGTTCGAGGTGCTGGAAACGGCGATCCGCGAACTCGCCATCGAGAAGGGCCTGTTCTCCCAGGAAGATCACCGGCGGTTCTCCGAATGGGCCGAGGCCGTCGGCCCGCACGGCGGATCGAAACTCGTCGCGAAGGCGTGGCTGGATCCGGACTTCAAGGCGCGCCTGCTCGCCGACGGCACCGAGACCTGCAAAGAGGTCGGCATCGACTGGCGCGACCCGACCGGTTCCGGCACGCCGAGCGACTACACCTACTTCTACGTACTGGAGAACACCCCCGAGGTGCACAACGTCATCGTGTGCACCCTGTGCTCGTGCTACCCGCGGCCCGTCCTCGGCATGTCCCCCGACTGGTACCGCACCCCCAATTACCGTCGCCGCCTTGTCCGTTGGCCGCGCGAGGTGCTCGCCGAATTCGGCCTGCACTTCCCGCCCGAGGTGGAGATCCGAGTCCACGATTCGAACCAGAAGTCCCGCTTCATGGTCATGCCGATGCGCCCCGAGGGCACCGAGGGCTGGACCGAGGAACAACTCGCGGCGATCGTCACCCGCGACACCATGATCGGCGTCGCACTCCCCCAAGTCGACTGGACCGCCCAGAAACCACCCGACCAAGCCGAGGACGCCATGCGTGGGGAGGGACGCCGGTGAACGAGCCGTACGACGTCCTCCTCGACACCCTCACCCCCGCCACCACCCGCGAATCCACCCTCCCCGAACTCGACCGCAAACCCGACCCGTGGGAGTCGAGCATGCAGGCGACCTGCGAATGCCTCTCCTGGAGGGGAGCTTTCGACAACCTCGAACGCCGGCACGCGGAAGACGCACTCGGCGAGACGATCTACCACGACTTCCCCGTGCGAGCGCGATCGGCGGTGGTCACCGCGCATACGTTGATGGAGCGCGGGGTCATCAGCCCCGAGGAGCTCCGTGCGCGAATGGATGTGGTGCGTGAGAGGTTTCATCGGGAGTAGGGCGTGTCGGTCTTCGCCGCGCGACTTCGCTGCCCGACCCGCGCCGGTAAGGACGCGATCGACGCCGTTTCCACGACGCCTTCGCACGGATCAGTTGCTCGAAGCACCCTTGTTACGAGGGCAGTTGGTCTCCAGCGGGGTCGCGACAACCTCTCTCGCGGAAGCCGCTATTCGCGTCCGAGTCGATGGTGGCCGCGCCCGTGCTTGCTCAGCAGATGAGCCGACGTCCGTGTCGGCTGCTATCGCGAAGCTGGTTGTATCAACGGCTTTCTGGTTGACGCCGGAGAGTCGTTGATGCAGCACCCAGGCTCGCAGGGAAGTCCGCTGCGTCAGTAGAGGTCTAGGTAGTCCGGCGAGGCGGGGTCGACCCAGTTGCCGGACTTCTGTGTGGGCTCCGGTTCCGGCTCTGGCTCTGGCTCAGGTTCGGGCTCGGGCTCGGGCTCCGGTTCAGGTTCCGGCTCTGGCTCTGGCTCTGGCTCAGGCTCAGGCTCTGGCTCAGGTTCGGGCTCGGGCTCCGGCTCGGGCTCGGGCTCCGGTTCCGGCTCGGGCTCGGGCTCCGGTTCCGGCTCGGGCTCCGGTTCCGGCTCAGGCTCCGGCTCGGGCTCAGGTTCCGGCTCAGGCTCTGGCTCTGGCTCGGGCTCTGGCTCGGGCTCCGGTTCCGGTTCCGGTTCGGGCTCAGGTTCCGGCTCCGGCTCGGGCTCAGGTTCCGGCTCAGGTTCCGGCTCCGGTTCCGGCTCAGGTTCCGGCTCCGGTTCCGGCTCCGGTTCCGGCTCCGGTTCCGGCTCAGGTTCCGGCTCCGGCTCGGGCTCAGGCTCCGGCTCCGGTTCGGGCTCAGGTTCCGGCTCAGGTTCCGGCTCAGGTTCCGGCTCAGGTTCCGGCTCAGGTTCGGGCTCAGGTTCCGGCTCTGGTTCGGGCTCAGGCTCAGGTTCGGGCTCGGGCTCGGGTTCCGGCTCAGGTTCAGGCTCGGGCTCTGGTTCAGGGTCGGGGTCCGGCTTGGGCTCGGGCTTGGGGTCCGGGTCCGGCTTGGGGTCGGGATCCGGCTTGGGTCGTGGCTCCTGCTCGGGCTCCCAGACGGAGTCGGCGGGAGGAGCCGCCGCGTCGTACTTCGGTACCGGAGGTACGCCGAAATACCTTGGGGTGTATGGAATCTTCGACGTCGTGTCGGGCGGCCCGTCGGAGCCTGGTGCTGGGATGGGCCCCTGCTCCCCCTGCAACGAGTCGTCGCCCTGACGGGTCTGTTCGCCCGACGACTTTCCGCCATCGGTCGTCGGTGGGGTCTCGGTTGTGTGCTGGGGTGAGGGCGTCGGGGCAGGTTGCGGTGTGGGTTCAGGATCGGATGACTGGCTGCTCTCAGCAATCGGATTGCCAGGCTGCGGTTTTGGCCCCTGCTCCGCCTCCGATCTCGGATCGCCGACGATGTTCGGTTCCGCGGTGGGCGCCAAGCGCTCGAAGTCCGCTCGCAATTCAGCTCGTAGAGCGATGAACTCGTCGATCTGGCGTTGCAGGTTCCGGCGCTCGGCGACGAACTCGTCGGGCCGCAGGCCCGCTGCCTCGAGCGCCGCGGTCTTCTCCGCGAACTCGTCGACCTTCTGGACCGACGCGTCCTCGCCCGCCTGTCGCATCCGCTCAGGACTCATACCTTCCGGATCGACGTCAAGCAGGCGCAATCTGTCTCGGACCGAGTCGAATCCGTCCGCGGACGGGTTCCGTTCCTCGACTGGCCGCACCGGCTCAGCGGTCGGTTCGCCCACGTCCCTCGACTCGCTGCCTGCCTTCGGTTGCGAGGTATCGGGTGCTGCGTTTTCCGGACGGGACCTGCCTGGTTCCGATGTGGAGGACTCGGCAACGGCATCCCTGCCCGTCGCCGATGCCTCCACCGGTGAGCCGTTGGTGAGGCTCGAGGTACGGGCTGCTGGTGTGCTCGCGCGGGATTCCGGTGCGGGTGAGCGAGTTTCGCCGCTTCCGGCGCGCGGCGCGGACGAATCGGGAGCCTTCGCGGCACCGGCGGACTGTGGTCGAGTCTCGTTCCGCATCTCGGACGCGGCGCGTCCGTCCACGCCGGATGCGGGGCGCGGATGACTGCCGTCTCCGGCGCTTGGAACGGATGCGGTAGTGCGCTGCGGACCCGTCGACTCGGGCGACGGACGCGCGGTCGACACCGACGCGGACCCTTCCGCCCCGCGTGCACCGTGATTCGGCGCAACGCCCGCAACGCCTCGGTCTCGTCCGGCCTCGGAGACAGACGTACCGGATTCCTGCGGCGGGCTGCCGGCCACGGAGTCCCGGCCGCCGTTGGTTACCCCGTCCTCGGAGTTCGCGGTCGTCAGACCAATTCTCGAGTCGTCGGCACCGGATCGCGGACGACCGCCCTCCTGACTCGCGGCCCCCTCCATTCCGCCGGAGCGAAGATCGCTTCCGCTGTCCGCAGCTGTGGTTTCCGGAGCCGAAGCCTCGCCAGGAGTTCGGCCGTGTGCGGGCTCACCACCGCGCTCTGCGTTCGATGAGTCACCACCACGTTCGCCGGCACCGCTCTCGGACGGCGCACCACCACGCTCGCCCGTTCCACTCTCGGACAAGACAGCACCACGCTCGCCAGCACCGACCTCGGACAAGACAGCACCACGCTCGCCAGCACCGACCTCGGGCGAGACACCGCCACGCTCACCAGTACCGCTGGTAGACGAACCCTCGCCACGGACTCCGCTCTCGCCCGAGCCGACATGCGCCGGATCCGCACCGCGAACGCCCACACCGGAATCAGCACCACCACGCTCACCCACGCCCACCAGCGACGAATCCCCACCACGAGCGCCCACACCGGAATCAGCACCGTGCTCACCCGGCGACGAATCCCCACCACGTATTCCCGAAACCACCCCGCGTCCACCGACCTGTGACGGATCCGCACCGCGACTACCAGCACCCGTATCCCTCGCCCCGGCGCCGTGAATCTCGCTGCCTGAATCGCCTCTAGAAGGATTACTTTCGGGCACAACAGCATTCGGCTGACTCGCGCGCACGGACGAAGCACGGTCACCGGAGGTTCCCGCCGAACCGGTATCCCCCGCGTTCCGAGGTGTCTGAAAACCCGCGCTCCCGTCGCCCGCAGTACCGAACCGCGCCGGATCCGCAGCGCGGAACCGACCTACGCCGGGACCACGACCGGCCCCCGAATGGCGAAATCCCTTGCTACCGCCGGTAGCCACACCGAAGGCCGCCCCACTGGTGAGCCAGAGCGGATCACCCCAGTCGAGCGGATTCAAGCTCCCCCCGTTGAACAGATTGCCGACCCCCTGCGCGGCCGCGGCACCGACCACGCCCGCGCCCGCACCGACGACCGCGCCCTTGAACGCGTCGCCCCAACGTCCGCCGGGCAAGGGAACTTTCGCGGCACCTTTGGCCAGCCACCCACCGGCAGGCCCACCGAACGCACCCGCGACGCCAGCGGAATAGGCGGTGGTGCCGACGCGCTTCCAGTCCATCTTGTCGCGAGTGCCCGCCCCGACCTGATACGCCTGAATCGCCGCGTCCTGTCCCGCGCCGAGGACCGTGCTGAAGGCGACATGCTTCGCCAGGAATTTGGTGACCGCCGCAATGCCCGTCTTCGCCGTGAATTGCGCGATCGCGCTGACGGCCCGCTGTCCGAGAACCCGCACCGCCACGCGCGTCGCCGCGATTGCCGCCGCCTGGACCGCAGGCGCCGTCGGCGGAAAGAGCCACGCCGCAGCGATTTCGAACGCGAGCATCGCCAGAGAGCTGATGATGAGTATCTTCGTGTACTGGATCTCGGTGGCGAGCGCGTCCGCGGCTTCCGCCACCAGGTCCAGAACTTCGGCCAAGTGCTCCAGCGACTCCGGGCCGTGGTCGAGTTTGTCCAAGGCAGTGGTGATCGCTTCGACGCCGTCGCCCCACGGGTAGGCCGCGATGGTCGCTTTCCTGGCCGCTTCCAGATCCGGAAGGAGGTCGCGGATGTCGGCGGCGGCCTTGCGCCAGTCGTCGGCGATCTCCCACATCTTGTCTTCGTCGCCGTCCGGCCAGTCCGAGCCGGCGATCCAGCCGAGCCATTGCAGCTCGCCGGGGATGGTGATGGACACGCGCTACCGAATATCGTCGGCCGAGCGGATGTCCGTGCGTGCGAGCAGCTTCGCCGCCTTGTACTGCCCGTCGGAATACGAATCCAACGTCTTGGCCGTGTTACCGATCCCCTCGGTGAGATTCTTGCGCGCCGCCAGATACCCCTCCGGACCATCGGCGAAAGTACTGCCGTAGCCGTCCCCGCCCCACGCCGCCCCTCGGGAATCCAAAGACGTTTCCAGGGTGGTGAGAATGCCGTTCACCCGATCACGCAGATCCCCCATGGCCCCAGCCGCGCGACGCAACTGGTCCGGCGTGATCCCGACTTTCGTTGCCACACATGCCCCTTCCACCGATGAAACGGATTCAGAGGATGGCACCGCTCGGACGACGGCGAAAAGAACCCAGCCGCCGATTTTGCGGGACCCTGACATCCGTTGAACAGCAGGCAATCTCGACGCTCTGCGCATCGAAGCCGGTCTCCGGTCCAAACCAACACGCGCCGGCGACGAGATCCATTGACGGATCCTTGACGCAGACAACCGCGACGACGAGCGCGGCGTCGGCATCCCGGGCACGCGCCGGGGTTGCCGCGGAATCGCTGTCAGAACGTCGCCGGAACGAGCACACGCGAATCGCATGGTCACTGATACTTCCGCGCGGCACGGTGTGGAGCCGATCACCGAGGCCCGCTCCGGGTGGTAGCTTCCCGTACCCCTTGGTAGGTTTCGGCTTGTTCGCGCAACGCCGCGCGACGTTCAAACTTTGACCCGCGGAACGTTCCTCCGAATCACAGTTCGCGCGCCTCTCTTGTCGACAAGAGGCGGAAATCGTCAAACCCACTCACCCGCAGCCGATTTCGCTGTCGTTCGCGACGGCGGAGTGGGCGGCGCATCGATGGAGCCTTCATGACACGCACCATCGCGCCGGCTTTGGAACGTGCGCGAGATATACCCGACGCCGTAGTGCGGAGTCGTGGTTTGTTGACGGGATACTTCGCCGGACTCGGCGTGGTGATGGCCGTCTGGGGGACGAGGATTCCGGCGATTCAGGAGTCCGCCGGGCTGGACACCGCCGGGCTTGCCGCGGTGCTGCTGGCTGCCGCGGTCGGCATGGTCGCCGGCCTCCAGGTAGGTGGTCGGCTCGCCGAACCCGCCCGGCTTCCCCAGCTGTTGACCTGCGGCGCACTGGGTCTCGCCGTAAGCCTCGCGTTGCTCGGCATCTGCCGAACTCCGATCACGCTCGCCGCCGCGGCGCTGCTCTTCGGTGCCGCGCACGGCGTGCTGGACGTCGCGGCGAACGGCGCGGCGGTTCGCTGCCAGCAGGCATACGGTCGCCCGATCATGTCGGGCCTCCATGCGGCCTATAGTCTCGGCGCGCTCGGTGGGGCCGTGCTCGCCGCCGTCACCGCGCACGATTCGCACACGTACGTCTTCGGCGTCACCGCGGGCGTGGCGATCGTGGCGACGGTCGCGGCGGCGCCGGCCACCCGCTGCATCGGATCTCCGGCCGCGAATCTTCCACTGGAAACCGCTGCGCCGGAGCGCTTGTCGGAACTCTCCCGGTCCCGGCTCTGGCTGTTGGGATTGCTGGCCGCCGCGTGTCTGCTCGGCGAAGGAGCTGCCGCCGATTGGTCGGCAGTGCACCTCAGCGGGCTGCACGCGTCCCCCGCCATCAGCGCCGCGGCATATGCCGGATACAGCGCGGCCATGGCGGCCGGACGTCTCGTCGGCGATCGCCTCATCGCACGCTTCGGCGCACCGAAAGTTGTTCGCACGGGCGCGTTTCTGGCCTCGATCGGACTCGTCGCGGGTCTGGCGGTGAGCGACGTGCCCTTCGCCTTGGCAGGCTGGGCCGCTTTCGGTCTCGGCCTGTCCGTCACGATTCCTTCCCTTTTCAGCGCAGCGGGAACGGGTGGTCCGCGCGCGGTCGCCACCGTGGCCGTCGCCGGCTACCTCGGTCTGCTCGCGGGCCCGGCGCTGATCGGCGCCCTCGCAACTGTGACGTCCCTACCCATCGCCCTCATGCTGCCCGCCCTGCTCGCCGCGGGCGTGGCTGTCCTGTCTCATCGAGCCCTGGAGAACCGGTGGTAACCGCACTATCTCACCAGCCCGCGGAACTCGACGCGGTCATCTTCGACTACAACGGCGTCATCGGCCTGCAACCCACCGTCCCCATGTGGACCGGCCTCGCCGAACTCGCCGGCTGGCCCGCAGACCAGCTCGGCCACTTCCAAAATGCTTTCTGGAGCGCCCGCGAACCCTACGACTCCGGCGAATCCGACGACGCCGACTTCTGGACCGCCGTACTCGGCCACCGCCCGGACCCGGAACTGCTCACCCGACTACGCACCGTCGACACCGCAATGTGGACCTCCACCGACGACCGCGTCGTCACCCTCCTCCACCAGGCCCGACGCGCGAACCTCCCCATGGTGCTGCTCTCCAACGCACCCCACCCGGTAAGCGATGCCCTCGACGCCTCCAACTGGCGCCCCCTGATGACCAACGCCCTCTACTCCGCCCGCCTCGGCAAGAACAAACCCCACCCGGACACCTACCGAAACGCCCTCGCCGCCATCGGAATCCCCGACCCCAGCCGCGTTCTCTTCATCGACGACCGCCCCGACAACTGCCAAGCCGCCGCCCACCTAGGCCTGCGCACCCTCCACTACACCGGCTCCCCCACCGACATCGAACACCACCTCGGCCTCGCCACCGTCGTCGCGTAGGTCCTGCCAGCAGTCACAGCCGCATCCGGTCACAGCTGTCGGCCGGTGCGGAACACGATCGTCCCGCCACTGCGGCCCTTCCTCTTTAAGATGCCTTCGAGGAGGTACCGGCCGCAGTTGGTGTCGCCGAGGACAGCGCGGTATTTCACTGTCGGCCAATCGAATCAGATTCCGCTGGACTACAGCGAGTAGCTAGTGCCTTGTCCGGGAAGGTTGATGCGGTAATCGCCGGGGTGGCGGGTTGAACCGGAGGCCTTGACCGGCGATGCTGCCGGTGGAGGTGATGCCGGTGGCTCGCAAGCCGGATGTGTTCGGCAGAGCGGTGACTCCGGAGGAGGGTCGCAAGCTGGCCCAGATCGCCCGGCGTAGCAAGGTGCCGGTGCGGATGCGGCGGGCGGTGGTGGTGATGGCCTCGGCCCAGCATCAACCGGTCGGGGCGATCGCGAAGTTGATGCAGGTCTCGGAAGCTTATGTGCGGCAAGTGATTCACGACTTCAACGCGCATGGATTCGAGGCGCTGGACCCAAAATGGAGCGAGGGCAGGCCGACGAAGACCGATCAAGCGACGCGTGATCGGATCTGTCAGATCGCCCGGTGCTGCCCCCGTGACCTGGGGTGGCCGTTTGCGACGTGGAGTCTGTCCAAACTGCGGGATGTGCTGCGGGCCAACGGGATCGCTGACATCAGCAAAGAGACGCTGCGGCAGATCCTCAAAGCCTGCGGGGTGTCGTGGCAGGCCACCAAGACCTGGAAGGCCAGCAACGACCCGGAATTCACCGAGAAGATGGCCCGCGTGCTCGATCTCTATGACAACCCGCCCGCCGACGGGCGCGTGCTCTGCGTGGACGAGTTCGGGCCCTTGAACCTGCAACCGCGTCCCGGCCGCGGCTGGTTCACTCGCCGCAAGCCGAAACGGTTGCGCGCCACCTACCATCGCACCCAGGGCGTGCGGCACATGTTCGGCGCTCTCGATTTGGCCACCGGTCAGTTGTACTACCGCATCCGGGACCGGAAACGCTGGACGGAGTTCCTGGCCTTCCTCAAAACCCTTCGCGCGCGTTCGCCGGGCGAGAAACTGTATCTGATCTGCGACAACTACTCGGTTCACAAGCGCCGTGAGGTCCGCGATTGGTGCGCGGACAACGCGATCGAGTTGGTGTTCCTGCCAACGTATTCGTCGTGGTTGAACCGCATCGAGTGCGAGTTCGCCGCGCTGCGGTACTTCGCGCTCAACGGCACCGACCACCGCAGCCACGGCGAACAAGACGACGCGATCGGCGACTACATCCGCTGGCGCAACCAGCACGCCGGACCCGTCCGAGACTTCGCCGTCGGGTCGAAGATCCGGCAGCCGGATTACCTACCGAAGGTTGCTTGACGAGGCACTAGCGCGCGAGCAATTGCCGGCGCGCCCTCGTCGATGACCGTCAAGAGCTCCAACTGCACCGATCCGTCGGCTGGCTGGCCATCCGCTTGCCCAGCGACCGGCCCGGCGGTGGAGTTGCAGACAGGCACCGCGACACCTCGCCGGACCGGGTCAGCGCCAACGGAGGGTCCGTGCCGAACCTCGCAGCGGCGAGGATAGGCGAGTTCACACGGGCGCGGAGATCCGGCCCGCAGCTGAGACTCCGGTTCCGTAGGTGCTTCAGAACCTTGAGAACTCAACACTTAAGAGTCGAATTACCGTAGGTCAGAACACCTTTCGCCATCCTGGAGGATCGCAAGGCGCTAGCATGATTGGTCGAGGTCAACGGCGGTCATATATTGTCCGTTGAGTCGCTATCCACGATAGGGGGTTCGTCCATGTCCACGACGGCCGGTGACGGCGGTCCAGAGCTCTGGGTAGTCCCGACCGAGGTTTCCGACGCGGGGAAGTTCGTTCAAGCAGTGTCAGAGACGTTGGTGAGCGGTTTGCATTCGGTGGATGCGGACGTGGATCGGCTATTGGAGTCATGGCAGGGCGGGCGGGCGCAGTCGTATCGCGAGGGGTGGGATGAGACTAAGCAGGGGGCACTGAAAGTGCTTGCGTCACTGGCGACGATGGCGAAAACGTTGGGTGTGACCAGCGCTGCCTATGTCGAAACTGATTCGAATAACGCGCTGCGGACCAGTTCGTTGGATCTTCCCTGATCGCCGGAACATGGTGACGCTACGCGTGATTCGTGAATTATCGAGGGGGCAAGCCGATGGACGGCTATAGGGTTAATCTTGATGAGCTGGAACAGATTACGGCCCGGATGCAGGGATTCTCGGGATTCCTTACCGAATCGTTACAGGGTCTGCAGCAGCGCATGGCCGCGCTGCATCAGACATGGTCGGGGGAAGCCGCTACCGCGCAGAGCGAAGCGTTTACCCAGTGGATGACCGCTGCCGGTAAGGTCGCTGAGGGGATTGCGGCAATGCGTGATGCCTCCGCGGATGCGCGTACAAGCTATATCGATGCGGTGGAAAAGAACTTGCGGACGTTGGGGTTACGGTAAAAATTCGTGGCACCGAGCGATAAAGAAGTTGTAGTTACTCCGAAAACGTTTTACGACGCTGGCACTGATTGCATTAATGCCGCAGGCGCGTTTGATGCTTTTTTCACCCTTGCGATGGGAGGCCTGATCGAATGCGAGACGATGGGTGGCAGCTTCGCTGCGGCCAAAGACTGGTCTCGATCATACGATGACCGGGCCAGTGAATTAACCAACCTCGCTGCTGATTTAGTTACCGCGTTGGCGAATTACAGTGACATTGTCACCAACCTGGGTTATGTTCACGCCCTGGCCGACAACAACCCAAATAACGATGACCCTCCGAAAGCGCTCCCGTTACTCAAAGGTGTCGCGAAGACTTCACCCCCTTCAGCGGGTGGTCCTGGGCAAGGATTGGTCGACAAACTTGCAATCGGGTTGATTGAACAGCTCGGGGTTTCGGTCCCAGATGGCAATACCGATCGGCTCGACCTGGCACGCAGAATATGGGAAACGATGGCCACCGACGAGGTGATCGTTACCAATATCGCCAAGCTGCAAAAGTTACCCGGCACGTTCGACGGCCAGAAGTCCGACGATATCACCGCAGTTCTGGAGGACTTGAAGCAACTCCACAACGCTGCCGTTGATTTGCAACATGCGTGCGGTGAACTCGCCAGTTCGTGCGGTGACCACCGTGCCGCATTGATAGACCTTCGGGATAGGATCACCAAGGCGCTAGAAGATGCCGCGAAGGATGCCGGCGTAACGATCGTATGTGAAGTGGGAGCCGTCGGGCTGACTTTGCTAGGCAGACCGGACGCTGCTGCAGCATTGACCGGTGACAGGGCCAAGAAGCTGGCTGAAGGTATCGGCGGGATCGTCATCGAATGGACCAATACGAAGGGTATTGCGTCGGGCGTCAAGAAGACCCGAGACCTCGGACCTGCACGTACCAATCTTCAACGTATCAAAGAGCTCAAGAGGAAGACCAGCGCAGCGAACCCGACCAACGGCCTTGGCTCCCAATGGAGTAAGGTTACGGGGCCTGTTCCGAGCAGTATCTCTATCACCGAGCTCAGGAAGATTCATATCCTCGACGGAGACGGGAGCGACGACGTTAACAGCGGAGGGCATGCGCCTGGGACAGGCATACCAGGTAAGACCGAATTCCCGGACAATAAGACTTGGACGGACGACCACATTATCAATAGCATTCAAGATGTTGCTAAGAATCCCGATCAGGTTCCTGTTCTTCAGAAGCACGGAACTTGGTTGGTCACTGGTACGCGGGATGGTGTTGTCATAGAGGTCGTCGTCGACACGTCGGGCAACATCATCACGGGCTATCCGGTCAGTGGTCCGGGCGTGTATAAGAACGACGCAAATGGCAACCCGATCAAATAGAACTTAGGTGACACTGATGGATTCTGATGATAGGCCCAGCACTCGACGCAAAAGGCGACAGTTCACTCCGGAGCAGAAGGCTAAATTAGCCAAGCTGAACAACGATTCCCGGGAACTTCTAGAACGGTTCTCGGACCGCCTTCGGCCCGAAGCGCTAGCTCAGTACCGGACTTTCAGTGAGGTCGGCGAGTGGACGTTGTTGATCGATAACCTTTGCGCCACTCTGGTGAAAGATCAAATTTTGGTCAGCGCGGCCGAGCGTGATGCCTTAGCTGATCTCCTGCCATTGTTTGGAAACCCTAAAGAAAATTCCTCCATGTTTTATATAGAGAGTTATGAGCGGGTGCTTGCGGAGTTGAATGTGGGCCACGAATAGAGCTGGATGGCGAAAGCCGCTGATTCGAGGGTGAGCAGGTGGGCGCGACCGGGCAGGATGAGGTCATGGACGCGGACAAGGCCAAGCAACTGCACGAGACCTGGGAAGCGATGAAGCGCAAGCTCGACGAGACAATGGACACCCACGGCCAGGAGCTCACCGAGGCGCTGCACCGGCTTGACGGCGACGACAAGCTGGTCAATGACCTTCGGATGAGATGGGCCGAGTCCACGGTGCGGATGCACAGCCTCGCCGACCACGTGGTCTTCGTCGGCCTGCCCCCGCTCCATTTTGGGTCCAGCGCCTCGAATCCATGCGCGTTGAAGTCGTGAATCACTTGCCGCACATAAGCTTCCGAGACCTGCATCAACTTCGCGATCGCCCCGACCGGTTGATGCTGGGCCGAGGCCATCACCACCACCGCCCGCCGCTCCGCACCGGCACCTTGCTACGCCGGGCGATCTGGGCCAGCTTGCGACCCTCCTCCGGAGTCACCGCTCTGCCGAACACATCCGGCTTGCGAGCCACCGGCATCACCTCCACCGGCAGCATCGCCGGTCAAGGCCTCCGGTTCAACCCGCCACCCCGGCGATTACCGCATCAACCTTCCCGGACAAGGCACTAGACGGCCTAACTGCATCCCGTTGGATAGGCGCATGGCCCTCCTCCTGGTGCTGGGCTAGGGTGCGCCGACCGAAGCGGAGCGGAGGGAGGGGCGACCCTGGGCGGCGCGCGTAGCGCGCCGCTCTTGACTCTGTAGAGAGAAATTCGGCAAGTTCTGATCTGTTGGGTTACCGGTTATCTCTTCCTTCTTTTTCCTACTGATTCCCGGGGGTTCCCAACTTCTCTCACTCGCTCCCAACAGAGCCTTCAAGCCTGCGGCACAACACATTCCGCGAATCAGACCATTGGTTGCCATGCCTGTCGCGACGCGCCGGAACGGCCCAGCCCTGGGACCCAGGGAACCAGTGAGGTGGTGGCCGAATCCGGCGCGGTTGGTCGTCGCTCAGTCGCTTGGCCTAGAGGTCAGGTGCGCCGGGGTTGCGGCCGTGTATGCGTTCGTGGCGTGCGCGTTCGTCGCGTTCGCGGGCTTCGCGTTCGTTGCGCTCGCGTCGAGCGCGGTCGGCAGGTGTGATGGTTAGTGCGGTCGCGGTCGGGCATTGGTTGGGGGGCCGCTGAGGTTGAGCACGTGGGTGACTTCCGGAGTCAGCCCGAGGGCGCCAGGGCCTGCTATATGCGGCTCGTATTTTGTCCGCGCGCGCCCACACCGATAGCCACTCGGCCCCCGTGCGCTCCTCTGCCGCAGCTTCGAGGAAAGCCCGCACGTGTATGTCGAGGTTGGTGAACGGGAACCGAACAACCGGGCAGAAGCCCATACCCGTCTCGTCGTGATAAGGGAGGTTGGTCCAGGCCCCGTCGAAGCTGCGGCGGAACACCTCACCTAGGAACACTTCGAAGCGTTCGGCCACCGCGCGATTCTCCGGCGCGCGTACCGCCTCGCGGTCCGGGAATTGCTCTAGCAGCCTCTTCGGCGAAATACAAGGCCGCCGCCGAATGCAGATCGCCAGAAGGGGCGCCGGAAGAGAGGGGGAGTGTCTGACTCAGGAAGCGATCCAACTGGTCATCGACGCTGTCCAGCCACGCCACCCAACGCGGGTCCCGCTGATCCTTGACGAACTGCTGGAACTCCTCCTCGTCGAACTCGCCGGACACCTCGGCCATGACCACCCCTCTCCGTCCGAACATGCCAGCGCCGCAAACTCCAGGCTCCACGAAGCGCCGTACACAGGGTAGGGGCGGCAACCCTGCGACGCGGCGCAACACGAGCCGACCACCCCGGCCCTTGGCACTGTCGTAGGCGAGTTTCATGGTGTGTGGGCTTCCAGCGGGGGAATGGTGCGTGCGGGTGTCACCAGGACACAGGCCAGAGCGACCGCGTTTTGGATGCTGGCACTGGGGAAGTGCTCGACACTGGGAGCGACGACGACGGTCGCGGTGTGCTGGTGTGCGGTCCACACGATCAACGTGGTTGGCATGTAGGTGTCGGCGTCGATGGTCACCGTGTGCGCCAGCCGATACCCCCGCGCGTGGCTGAGGTCGATGATCACTCGCTCGTCTCGTAACCAGGAGTCGCTGACGCTGCGGTTGAGCAGGCCGATGGCGTTGATGGGCAAGCGCTGTCACTTCCTCGGTTCGGGGCCTTGCAGCGGACGGGCCGCGGGTGTGTGGGTGGTGAGGCGCTGGCGGATCTCACGGCCCTCGTCGGTCAGCTCGTTGAGCGGTTGGGGCCGCTCAACGCCCGGAGTGTGGGCGACTTCGGAGCGGACATAACCCCTGGTGATCAGCCATTGGAGGGTCAGGGTGATCGGGCCGATACGGCAATCGCCTGCCAGATCCCGTGCCGAGCAGGCTCGACCTGCCTGGTGCAATGCAGCGAGTGCGGCGACTTGGGCGCGGCTGAAGTCGTCGCGGTGCCAGCGCAAACGCGAGGGCGAAAGTGGTTGGGGCATAATAGAACTCCAACGACGTAGTTGAGTCGATCAGGGCTCGAGGTAGAGCCGCTCATTGGGAAGGCGGGGGTGCCCGGCCGCGTTGGTGTCGACGGTGACCGCGTCGAGGTAGTGCCGGTCTCGGTGCTCGGCGACGAACACCAACGCAGCGGTCAGGCAGGCGGCGAAGTCCATGCGTACTCCGTGCAGGAATACCGATAAGTGCACATCCGGTTCACCGGGCAGCGGCGACGCGGCGGCGCTGCTCATCGAGGCTGGTGTGTCGGGGCTATGCAGGCGTGCACCGCATACAGCACCGCGCGGCCGGAAGGTCGGAATACCGAGTGCGCGGCGGTGATCCATCCGCGATACTCCGAGCCCTGATCGGTCGGCGACGGCAACGCCACCTGATCGCCGTTTCCCAGCACCATGATTCGGCGGTGGCGGAACAGCGCTGCCTCGGCCGCGACCATCGTTGCGGGGATGTCGGAGCGCACGAGGAAGACCCAGGTGTGGGATCGGGGATGGGTCACGATCGGCCCGCCGCCCTGCTTCTTACCCTCCAAGTGGATCTTGACCGACTGTCCAAGGTCCGAGGGCATCGCGATGGCCCACACCATGCCCGCGGTGAAACTGATTCGGCCGGTATCGGGGTCGAGAACGGCGGGCAGATTGCAGACTGCGCGGTAGTAGGCCACGCGGGATCGCGGGTTGTCGGTTCCGGCCGAGGACGTGGCTACGGTGTTCGGTGCAGTCGGTGGTGGGGCTGGGTCGTGCAAACCCACGTCATCGGACAGTCCCATTGAGAACACCCTCCCTGTTCGCTGAACGCTTGAAGAGCACCCGCCGCCGGGGACCGATGAGGGGCACCGCATCAACCCGACGGCGGGGCTGACCACAAGCTTTCTGGGCCCGGGGAAGATTCGGAACAACTACGCTGTTTTCCAGATCACACGAGCGACACTGAAAACAGGGGGCGTAGGCCGAGTGGGCTCGACGGTGGCACGATTGCCAGGGATGAATCCTCAGCGCACTGGACGAACACTGAAGCAGTTGCGGCTGCGGCAGCGGCTCAGCCTGCGCGAACTCGCCGTGCTTCTGTACTGCGACTACTCCTGGTTGTGCAATATCGAGGCTGGACGACGCTGGCCCCGAGATAGAGGCTGGGCCGAACGGACCGACCTAGCTTTGAACGGTAGCGGGGTATTGGTCGCGGCATGGGACGCAGACCAACGCGAGTACGCGCGTGCGGCAGACACGATGCGGATGCTCGACCAGGCGCGCCGGGACTCGCAGGCTCTGTTGGTCGCCTCGGATGGCGTTGCGCTAGACGAGATCAACGATCAGATCGTGCACGTCGCCAAAGGGGCACGGTTCGAGCCGTACGAGGAGACTCTGTCGTATGCGCTGGATCTACGGTCTGAACTGACACGTCGGATCCGAGCAGGTGCGTACCGTCCCGAGGAAATTCGCGATCTCTACGTGGGTCTTGGTCGGGTATGCGGTGTATTGGCCTATCTGACGTTGGATCTCGGTCAGGCCGACACGGCGCGCGTGCACGCTGAGGCCGCGTTCGAACTCGGAGACCGTGCTGACCATGATCAGCTGAGAGCTTGGGCACGGGGGACCCAGGCGCTCGCGTTCCGATTCACAAAGGACTTCGAGCTGGCTCGGGACGCCGCAACCGATGGGCTGCGTTACGTCGGCCGCTCGACCGGGACCGCCGAACCCCGCTTGCTATGTGGACTGGCGGCCTCGGTTGCCAATCTGGGTGATTCGGGTAGCGCTCTGGAACTGCTAGGTCAAGCCGACCGGGCGCGTGATGCGTGCGGCCCGGATGAAGTGCCGGGACTCTTCAGCTTCAGCCCAGCGAAACAGATCTATTACCACGGATTTTCGTTGATGTGGTCCGATGAGGCGAAGATTCTGAGGAAGTCGGTGCAGGCGTCGAACGATGCCATCGCAGCTTGGCAGGTGCAACGCTCGCCGGGCGACGAGATGCTGAGTCAGATCTATCTCGCGTCGGCAAGTGCGCGGCTGGGCGATCTGGACGGAAGTATCTCCGCCGTATCCCCGGTCTTGGAGACACCGATCTCCGCCCACTTCTCTTGGGTCAGAAAGCGTTTGAAGCAACTGGAAGCGCTACTTGCCAAGCACTTTCCGGACTCCCGAGTAGCAACCGAGACCAGGGAAACGCTGAAGGCATACGCGCACTCGGCTTGAACCCAGACAAAGCCGGCCACGAATGGCGACGAGTGCGTGGCGCGCGCGGAATCGGCGATGAACCCCCACCGAGCACCTGGGATAGGTCCAGGAGGCAAAGCGAGGTATCGGGTAGGCGAAACTAGCGATCCTGGGCCAAGGGGCGGCCGCCCTAGCGCGTCGTGTTTCGGCGAGCTTTGGAGCAGACGCACCGGTGAGGCCGTCCAGGGGGACGGACACCTGCCGGGCGGGCCGTGGGGCCGGGGAGCGCACTCGGTGGCGGGAGCCATACCCGCGGCGGTAGACGGAGGCCTGTCATTCAGTCCGGCAAGCAAGGGCAACCCTGCAGCAGCGCATGCAGCTGGAGGAAGGTGTCCAAACGACGCCCGCCGACGAAGAGGGCCAGACGGCGATCGCCGACCAGCAGGCGCTGCACAGGCGGCAGCCGTAGGCAGTCTCCGCCCAACAAGCGAACGCAAACCTTCCCGGACAGGTTTACCTGGGAGGGGGGTCCGGGGGGCGAAGCCCCGCCGGGTGGGGGTGTGGGGGCTCCGCCCCCACAAAACACGCGGAACCAACCAAAAAGGCGAGCGCTCTGCGCGAGCACTCGCCTTCGTTGGTGGAGCTAAGGGGAATCGAACCCCTGACCTTCTCGATGCGAACGAGACGCGCTACCAACTGCGCTATAGCCCCGTGCGGTTCCCGGGGGAACCGCGCTGTGCCACTGTAGCAGGCGATGCGGCGAGATACCGAATCGCCTGCCTGAGCTGCGGTTATTCGCCTACTGCCCGGCGCATGTCGCCGCTGGTGCGGCCGCGGAGGGCGCGGGCGGTGGCGGGGTCGAAGGTGTCGAGGTGTTCGAACATCGGGTCTTCGTCGACGGCGTCGAGAAGGACGGAGCGGCGGCGCAGGGCGCGGGCGGTCTCGCGGTCCATGCCGCGGCGGGTCTCGGTGTCGTCGGCGCGGTGCTGGTCCTCGTCGGCGTCGCGGCCGCGGAGGCGGGCGGCGCGGCGGCGGCGGATCTCCTCTTCCATGCGGACCTGCCTGCGCAGGTACGCCAGGTAGGTGCCGAGAACGAGAGCGGACAGTCCGCAGGCCCACCACAGCAGCGGGCTGACGACGATCGCCAGCGCACCGCAGAGGATGCCGGTCAGCAGCAGGCCGAGGACGGCGCGCTGCCGGAAGGTGTAGCGGGCGGCGCGGGCCATCGCGTCGGCTTCCGGGTCGAAGCCGCCACGGCCGCGCCGGGTCGGGACGAATTCCGGTTCGTCCGAGTCGGTTTGGTAGTCGGGGTCCGGGACGCGCGCGGGTGCGCCGGAGCGGGCGGGCGGGATACGCGCCGTGGTCGGTTCGTAGTACGCCGCGGCCTCTTCGTCGTCATCGGCCACGTCGTCATCATCGGCCGCGGCGTCCGCGTCCGCAGGCGTTCGGGCCGTCTCGGTGTCGTTCTCGTCCGAATCGAGATCCGAGTCGAGATCCGACTCGGGATCCGCCGCACGGTCGGCCTCGCTCGTCACGGCATCGTCGTCCGTGTCGCCCGAATCCGCCTCGGCGGGTTCGTCATCGGCGTTGCCGGAATGGACGGCGGACGCCGCGGGGCCCGCCTCGAGCGCCGGGATGTCGTCCCGCGCTTCGTTGTCCTCGTCGACTTCGGTGACTTGCTCGTCGGCCGGTGCGCTCATCCGGTCCTCCGCATCATCGCTGTGGAAACGCTTTCTCTGCACTCGGGTCGGCCGATAGTCCGGGTCGCTGTCGTGCCCGGCCGCCGGCCCCTTCTTCATGCGCCGCTTGGAGCCGCCGCGGTGCAATACACGGGTCGCCAGTGCCGCGTCGGTGGTCTGCCGGATCCTGGGGTGCCGGTCGGCCAAGATCGGGAACAGGACGAAGACCCAGAGCACGACGAGCCCGATCCACAGAATCGAGTTCGGCATCAGGTCATCACCTCCGTCCCCACCTGTTCGTCCGTTCGGCCCGCGCCCGGATGACGTACCGCGCCGTGCGTTCGCTACCGCTCACGCGCTCGGACGCGGCCCTCGGTCCGAAGACGCCGCTCAGGCTCCCTGCCGGTGCCGCAAGACGCAGCCCCGACGTCCGTAGGTTAATTCGGCCCGCCTCGCGATTACGGCAGGCGCGCCGTGCACATCCGCCACATCTGTCACAAGATTGCCCATCCGCCCGCGTGCCTCGCGGGAGTTGACGTGTCACGCCGGTATCGTCCCGCCCGTCTCATATCGATCGACTGGATTTCCCTTGGACTGCCCGATGGCAAACGTCTCGCAACGAATCGCGGTCCTCAGGGCAGGATGACTCGCCCCTCTCGCACCAGCCGATCCAGCACGGTTCCGGTGACTTCCTCCACCGTCAGGCCGACGAGCAGATGGTCGCGCCAGGCGCCGTCCACGTCGAGATAGCGGCGAAGCAGGCCTTCCTCACGGAAGCCCACATTGCGCAGAACCGCCTGGCTGGCAAGGTTTTCCGGGCGCACGGTCGCCTCGACTCGGTGCAGGCCGACCGGCCCGAAGCAGTGGTCGAGTCCGAGCGCGAGCGCGGCGGTCGCCACGCCATGTCCGCTGAGATCCTTGGCCACCCAGTAGCCGATCCACGCCGAACGCAGCGCCCCGCGCACGATGTTGCCGACGGTCAACTGGCCGCTGAAAGCGCCGTCGACCTCGATCACGAGCGGGATCATCGCGCCGCGTCTTGCCTCGGCCTTCAGGCTCGACCACAGCGAGGGCCAGTTCGACGCGTGGTTGCGCGCCTCCCAAGCGCCCCGGCCGGTCGGCTCCCACGGCTCCAGATGCTCGCGGTCGCGCAACCTGATTCGGCTCCACGCCGCCGCGTCGCGCAACCGCACCGGCCGCAGCGTGACCTGTCCCGCGGCGACGCGCACCGGACCGAGACGCGCGGGCCACCCCGGATGCTGGGTGACCCGGAAGACGTTCATCGACTCCACGCTTCAGCCGCGCTGCGAGAGGAACGCGACTTGCACCTCGTCACCGGTCCTGACCTCGGTGTCCTCCGGGTCGACGATGATCAGGCTGTTCGCCTCGGCCATGGTGGCCAGCAGATGTGAGGAACCGGCGCCGCCGCCGAGCGGCTGCACCAGGTAGTCGCCGGTGGATTCGTCGCGCATGAGCTGAGCGCGCAGAAAACCTTTGCGCCCGACCATCGAACTGATGGGTGTGATGGTTCTGGCCCGGATGATGCGGCGCATGGGATGCCTGCGGCCGAGCGCGATCCGGATCAACGGACGCACCATCACCTCGAAAACCACAAGCGCGCCAACGGGATTCGACGGCAGCAGGAAGGTCGGCACCTCGTCGCGCCCCAGCCTGCCGAAACCCTGCACCGAACCGGGATGCATGGCGACACGGGCGATTTCGAGTTCGCCGAGCCCCTCCAACGCCTCGCGCACCTGCTCGGAGGCCCAGCCGCCCACCGCGCCCGCGATGACGACGACCTCCGAACGCACCAGCTGCCCCTCGACGACGTCGCGCAGCCGCCGCGGGTCCGCGCTGACGATGCCGACGCGATTCACGTCCGCGCCCGCGTCCCTGGCGGCCGCGGCCAGCGCATAGGAGTTGACGTCGTAGACCTGGCCGGGGCCCGGCGTGCGATCGATATCGATCAGCTCGCCGCCGACCGAGATCACCGACAGCCGCGGCCGCGGATGCACGAGCACCTTGTCCTGGCCCACCGCGGCGAGCAGACCCACCTGCGCGGGACCGATGATGGTGCCCGCGCGCACCGCGACATCGCCCGGCTGCACGTCGTCGCCGATGCGCCGCACGTAATCACCGGAGCGGACCGGCTCGTAGACCTTGATCCTGGCCCTGCCGCCGTCGGTGAAGTCCAGCGGCAGCACGGCGTCGGCGAGCGTCGGCAGCGGAGCGCCGGTGTCGACCCGCACCGTCTGGCGCGGCTGCAACCGGATCGGCTGCCGGGAACCAGCGACCACCTCGCCGACCACCGGCAACGTCAGATCGACCAGTTCGCCGTCCTCGTTGCGGATGTCGGATCCGGCGGCGGCCACGTCGACGCTGCGCACCGCGTAACCGTCGATGGCCGCCTGGTCGAAACCGGGCAACGGACGCTCGGTGACCACGTCCTCGGCGCACAGCAGGCCCTGGGCCTCGGAGATCGCGACCCGGACCGGCCGGGGCGCGACCGCCGCCGCGGTCACCTTGATCTGCTGATCCTCAACCGAGCGCATCCAGCCCTTCCTGATCTACTCCGCACATCGAACCGATTCCGCCGCACGCGCTTCGGACGCAACCGCGTTCGGTGAACCATCATTCGTACCCGACGGTCCACTGCCGACGAAAGCCGAGCTTTCGCTCAGTCGTCCGTCGTCAGCTGCGGATCCCAGTCCGGACCGAGCCGGTGCTGCAGCCACTCCCGCAGGGCAGGGCCGTATTCCTCTCGTTCCAAAGCGAAATCGACCGCAGCACGAAGATAACCGCCCGGGTTGCCCAAATCGTGGCGCGACCCACGGTGCACGACGACGTGAACCGGGTGTCCCTCGTCGATCAGCAGCGCGATGGCGTCGGTGAGTTGCAGCTCACCACCGGCGCCCGGCTCGATACGCCGCAGTGCGTCGAAGATGGCCCGGTCCAACAGGTATCGGCCCGCGGCCGCGAAGGTCGACGGCGCGTCGGCAAGCGCGGGCTTCTCCACCATTCCGTTGACCCGCAACACGTTCGGGTTTGTCGCGTCGGGCACCGGCGCGACGTCGAAGACGCCGTAGGCGCTGACCTGGTCCTTCGGCACATCGATGGCGCACAGCACGCTGCCGCCGCGCTTGCGGCGGACGCGGCTCATCACGTCGAGCACACCGCACGGCAGCACCAGGTCGTCAGGAAGCAGGACCGCGATCGCGTCCTCGTCGTCGTCGAGCGCCTGCTCGGCCTGCGCCACCGCGTGACCGAGGCCGAGGGGCTCCTCCTGCACCACCGAGGTGACGTCCAGCAGGGCGGGCGCCTTGCGCACCTTCTCCAGCAACTGGAACTTGCCGCGCTCGGCGAGGGTGCTCTCCAGCACCAGGTCCTCGACGAAGTGGGCGACGACGCCGTCCTTGCCCGGCGAGGTCACGATCACGAGACGGTTAGCGCCGGAGTCGGCGGCCTCGCTCGCGACCAGTTCGATACCAGGAGTGTCCACCACCGGCAGCAACTCTTTGGGCACCGTCTTGGTCGCGGGCAGGAAGCGGGTCCCGAGCCCGGCCGCTGGCACGACTGCCGTGCGGAAACACGACGTCGGCGCACCATCCGCGGACTGTCCTGCCTGTGCTGTCATACGCATACCCTATCCATCCATCACACCGCCCGACCGCCGTCGCGGCGACCTGGCACCCGGTGAGCTTATGGTGATCCCCATGGAGATGCCCGGCGAGCGTGACAAACATGCATGGCGTGGCGAAATTCTCGCCCGGCGGGCTGCGGTGCCCGTGGCCGAGCGCGAGCGCGAGGCGCTGGCGCTTGCCGAAGCGATCGGCAAGTTCGAGACACCGCTGGTCTCGGAATGGGTGTGCGCGTACGTGCCGGTGCGCGACGAGCCGGGGTCGATGGCCCAACTGGAAGCGCTTCGGGAGACCGGGGCGCGCGTCCTTCTGCCGCTCACCGGCGATGCGGAAGCGTTGAACTGGGCCGAGTACACGGGTCCCGCCGACCTGCGCCGGGCCAGGTACGGGCTGCGCGAGCCGAGCGGACCCGCGCTCGGCGTCGAGGCCGTCGCGCTTGCGGAGCTGATCCTGATTCCCGCGCTCGCGGTGGACCGGCGCGGTGTCCGGCTCGGGCGCGGGGCGGGGCATTACGACCGCACGCTCGGCGCCGCGCGGCCGGACGCCCGGTTGGTCGCGGTGGTGCGCGACGACGAGTTCGTGGACCGACTGCCGGAAGAACCGCACGACCTGCGGATGGGCTGGGTCCTCACGCCGTACGGCGGATTGCGGCAACTCGGCGGCGATCGGGTCGCGGAATGAACGACCGATTGGCGGCGTTGGCACTGTCGCCTGTAGAGTGCTAGTCGACGAACCCTGCGGAGGATCCTGTGCCAACTTATTCATACGCGTGCACCCAGTGTGACAACCGCTTCGACATCGTGCAGTCCTTCACCGACGACGCACTGACGGTCTGCGAAAACTGCTCCGGGAAGCTGCGCAAGCTGTTCAACTCGGTCGGCATCGTGTTCAAGGGCAGTGGTTTCTACCGCACCGACAGCCGCGGCGGCGCGTCCACCGCGAGCGAGCCCGCGAAGTCCGACAGCGGCTCCAGTTCGTCGGGTTCGGAGTCGAGCTCGTCGAGCAGCTCGAGCGCGACCACCAGCACGGCCGTCGCCAGCTGATTTCCCGGTTATCCACAGCCTCTCGCCGATCAACAGGTCGCCCTTTCGGTGACCGGCGCGGTGTGATCCTGGCCATAGGATCCGGCCATGACTCGCGCACTCGCCGATCTCGGTCGCGGCAGCCCGCTGCGCTTCGCCCTGTGGAACCGGCCGCCCTGGCTCGATGGACTGCTCGCCCGCCGCGTCTTCGCGGCGGCACTGACGCTCCTGGCCGTCGTTCTCTTCGCCCGTGGTAATCCGAGCGCGACGCGGACGGACGTCGTCGTCGCCGGGCGTGATCTACCGCCCGGCAAGGTGCTCGAATCGGGAGATCTGAAAACAGTGCCGCGCGAATCCGGCGCCCTCCCAGTCGGCGCGGTGCGCGATCCCGCGACGCTGCTCGGCGCCACCTCGACAGGCGCGATGCGGGCCGGTGAGGTGTTCACCGATCTGCGGGTGATCGGTCCACGCTTGGCAGAGGTGGCGGCGGGCGCACGTGACGCGCGCATAGTCCCGATCCGGCTGGCGGACACGGCGGTGGCGGACATCCTGCGGCCGGGCGACCGTGTCGACGTGATCGGTGGCGACGAGCAGCAGGGGCTCGGCGCGCGACCGGCCAGGACGCTGGCAGGCGATGCCGCCGTGGTCTTGGTTTCCGAGCCCGGCGAACGACGGGGCGCGGCGGACCGGGTGGTGTTGGTCGCGATGGATGCCGAACATGCCGCGGTGGTCGCCGCCGCTTCGCTGCACACCGCGCTGACGGTGGTCTTCCATTGACCGCCCGGCTCGCCGCAACTCGTGACCAGAATATGTTCGCCGGGAATTAACCGATTCGGTCGATCGGCATCTCCCGAGGCCCGGCGCACGGATTTCTCCGAGCGCGACCCGCAGCTTCGCCGAAGAGGAGGGATCGGCAATGCTCGAGGTGTCGAAGGATTTCGTTTACCACGGAAACGTCACCTACCTGGCTGTTATGACAGCAATCAGCACCGCGTTCGTCGCGAGCATCACCGTGTTCACCAATGGAATCACCAATCCGCGCTCGCCGTTTTCAGCGGAACCGATGAAGTCGGTCTCGGTTCCTACATGATTGCCGACAGGCAACATATGTTCAGATCGATTTCGTCGTCCCCGCTGATGGAATGCACGACTTTCGCGATGGCGCCGTACTCCGTGGCGGCAATGCCCGCCGCGCAGACAAAGGAGAGTTTCGCCGGTGATATCGAAGAGCTATTGCGAAACGGAATTCTGGGCGGCTCCTCGATCCGCACAACGAGGGCCGCATGAGGGACACGCATACCGCACCGAACAGGAAGCGGGCCCTGGAGCGGACCCCGGGAAGCCCGCTTCCGTCGGTCGTCCGGTTTGTCCCCTCCGAACGACAGTTCCAGCCTAACGCGCGCAAACACCCGGCGTTCACCGGTACGTCACACGGCGTTCCACGTCTGGTCATGCGCCGAGCCGAGGCAGCGGGCACGAGAACGGGCCCGTCACCGAAGCGACGGGCCCGTTCGTTCGAGTCTCCGGTCCTGCGGCTCGATAGAGCGCAGCCGGACGAATTCCGCCGGGTAGCGGCGCGTGGCCGGTGCCCGGACGGTGTGCGTCAGCCGAGGCTGAAGGGCTGACCCCACAGCGTCACCCAGGTGACGACGTTGTCGGTCTCGACCTCCACGCTGACGAAGGCGCGGGCCTGGGCGTAGCCACCGCAGCCCGACAGGCCGATGGTGGAGTCGGCCCAGGTGACCGAGCCGTTGCTGCCCTTGAACTTGTTGCGCTTCTTGTGCGCCTCGTTGCCGAAGTCGTCGGCCTCCTCGATGTCGAGGATGTAGAACGAGGTCGCCTGGCCCGGGCCGAGCGACAGGTTGCCGCCGCTGCTCGCGCCGATGCTCGGGCTCTCACCCTGCCAGTCGCTACCGGCCTCGACGCCGCCCTCGGCGCCGCCGCCCGCGATGTTCACCTGGCAGCCGACGGTGTAGCCCGGGAAGATCTTGCCGCCGGCTTCCGCGCCGGTGCCGGACAGCTCGACCTGAGCCGAACCGGAGACCCACGCGTTGCGGTGCACCGGGGTGGAACCCATGGACGGGCTGATGAGGGCGGACTCGCCGACCAGACGAACGGTCACCACGGTGCCGTCGGACAGGTGCTTGACGATCTCGCCGCCCGGCAGCGGAACGAAGGTGTCGGCGTTGGCGGCGCCGGTGGAGAACAGGCCCATGGCAATGGTGGCGGCGGCACCGACACCGGCCATCCGCGCCACGTTCTTACGGTTGAACATTTCGTTGTACCCCTCGAGGGTTGAATCGCTTGAGCGAGAAGATTTTTCGTGTTCGATCGACGGCGGCCCCTGGCACGTCGCGGTCACTTCGTGCGACCGCTTCCTGCCCGCGCCCGCCGCTGGGGACTCGACAGACGTCAGCCGATGCTGAACGGCGCTCCGTAGAGGGTGGTCTTCGAGTAGTGGTCACCGATGATCTCGACCACGGTGTAGGCGCGCGCCTGGGCGTAGCCCGCGCAGCCCTGGATCTCGATCTCGGCGTCCTGGTACTCGACCGAGTACACACCCGGCTTCAGGATGTCCTTGTAGTCGATCTGCACGAACTTCACTTCGCCAGGGCCGAGGTTGAGGCCGATGGAGCCGCCCATGCTGAAGCCGTCGAGGTTCACGCCACCGGACACACCCGCGGAGATGGCGTCGTCCGCGATGCTGACCTGGCAACCGACGATGTAGCCGGTGCTCAGCTGGGAAGCGCCGTGCGTCGAGGAGTTGTTGCTACCCGGGCCGCCCGCGGGGCCGTTGTTCGGGCCGACCTCACCCTCGGGGGTGACGGTCACATCGGCGGTGGCGTTGCCCGAGACCCAGACGACGCGACCGGCGCCGTTGGCGGCAAGGGACGGCGAAATCAGGGCGCGCTCACCCGTGCGGGTGATCGTCACGCCATGACCGACCTTCTGACCGTCCGGCAACGGCACGAAGGTGTCGGCATTGGCAGCACCGGTCGACAGCATGCCCATGGCAACGGCCGCGGCGGCGCCGACGCCCGCGACGCGGGCACCGCGACGCAGACCGTTGGTGCGGTTCTCGCTCATACTTCCCCTCATCAGGTTCAAACAGTCAACCTCGACCATCGAGGCTGGACAGTGGTCTCTCAGGCCCAGCTCAGTTTGTCGCCCCTTTGTTGCCGATATGTAACCGGCTGTTATTTCGGCGCAACGCCCTCACTGGCAACGGAACCGAGCCTGGTTCCGCCGGATCGACGAACGTACGTGCCGTATCCGGACCCGTGGGGACCTTCGTTTGGGTGGCTCGTGGCGAAGATTAAACGGTCGGTAACTGCCTGGCAACGCAAAGAATTGTAAAGATGATAGTGATGTAGATCACAGGTGCGGACATGCCAATATCGCTTGACGTGCATAAATGCAGGCGGGAATGTCGCGCATTCGCGGAACCGGCCCGTTCGAGTCGCAATGAGGCCATCGACCGTTTACGAGACAGGGCCGTAATAGATGGCGCAGATCACAGTCCGTTAAAGAAAACGGTGAGGAGATAACGGAGCCATATCACCCCAAAGTACGTACTTGAATAGTAGGAATTAGCTCAACCGTGGTGCGGGGGCACCTGGGAGCGCAACCAGTCGTCGCCGGAGCGGCGGTCGTCCGGGTCGTCACCGCGTTCGTCGCGGGTGGTGTCCGGCAGGGTGTCGCCGAAGATCCGCGCCAGACGCGCGGCGTCCCTCGCCCGGCGTGCGGCGGGGCGAGGGACGTCGGAAGAGTCGGCGGCCGGAATTATTCGGCCAATCCGGACAGTTCGCCGATCACTTTGCTGGCGAGCGGCGAGAGGGTTGCCATACCGTCGCGGATGGCGGAACGGGTGCCGGGCAGGTTCACGACCAGGGTGCTGCCCGAGATGCCGGCGAGACCGCGCGAGAGGCCCGCGTCCAGGGAGCCCGCGACCCGGCCGGAGGAACGCAGCGCCTCGCTGATACCGGGCAGTTCCCGGTCCAGCACCTGCGAGGTCGCCTCCGGCGTCACGTCGCGCGGCGACATTCCGGTGCCGCCGACCGAGATGACCAGGTCGACGCCGCCGATCACGGCCGTGTTCAGCGCATTGCGGATCTCCACCTCGTCGGCCTGCACCGACACGGACGCGTCCACGAGGAAACCCGCCTCGGTGAGCAGCTCGGTGACCAGCGGCCCGAGCGAGTCAACACCTCCATGCGCCGTTCGATCGTCGACGACCACCACCAGTGCACGCCCCGCCACAGGAGCATCGATTTCCATGGTGCTCACCGTAGCGCCTGTGCCGAGCAACCCGGCGGCGGCGCTGGACAATTCCGCGTCACCGAGCCGCCTCACCTGCCACCGTCCGCGGGTGCGGCGGTGAGGGTGACCTCGACGGTCTTGGGACTGTTGCCTTGTTCGTCGGTATAGGTGACCTTCACCTTGTCTCCCGGTTGGTGCGAACGGACGGCGGCGATGAGCGCTTCGCCGGAATCGATGGGCCGATCGTCGAGCTTGGTGATGATTGCGCCGGCCGGGATGCCCGCCTTGGCGGCAGGGCCGTCCGGGGTCGCCTCCAGCACCAGCGCGACGCTGTCCTGCGGGCGCAGCTTGATGCCGATCTGGGCGTAGGTGGCATGACCCTTCTTGATCAGTTCGTCGGCGACCCTGCGGGCCTGGTCCACCGGGATGGCGAAGCCTAGACCGATCGAACCGCTCTGCTGGCCGCCGAGCTCACCGACGCCGAGGCTGGCGATGGCGGTGTTGATGCCGATCAGCTTGCCGCTCGCGTCCACCAGCGCACCGCCCGAGTTGCCCGGGTTGATGGCGGCGTCGGTCTGGATCGCGTCGATCACCGGCTGCGGGGCGTTGGGGTTCTGGCCGCCTTCGCCGCTGGTCGACACCGGCCGGTTCAGCGCGGACACGATGCCGGTGGTGACGGTGCCCGCCAGGCCGAGTGGCGAGCCGATGGCGATCACGGGCTGGCCGACCTGGAGATTCGACGAGGTGCCCAGTTCGATCGGCGTCAGACCGCTCTTGCCCTGCACCTTGATCACCGCCAGGTCCGAGACCGGGTCGGCGCCGACCAACGTGGCGGGCGCGCTGCTCCCGTCGGAGAACATGACCTCCATCTTCGCGCCCGCGCCACCGCCCGAGGCCACGTGATTGTTGGTCAGGATCAGGCCGTCGGAGGAGAGCACGACGCCGGAGCCCTCGCCCTGCGCGCGGTTGCTCGCCACCTTGATCATCACGACGCTCGGCAGCACCTTCTGCGCCACCGCCTGGGTCGAACCCGCTGGCGCGTTGGACGCGTTGCTGACATTGGGCTTCGGCGCGTCCAGCGCGTTGGTCACCTGGGCCCTGCCGTCGTCGGATCGGGTGGCCAGTGTGCCGACCGCACCGCCGATGCCACCGCTGACCAGCGCCAGTGCCACGGCGCCCGCCACAAGACCGGCGCGGAACGGACGCTTCGGCGGTGGCGCGCCGAAGGCCGCGCCCGGGTGCGGAGGCGGCGGCGAGCCGGGAGCGCCGAATCCCGATTCCGGGCCGGGGAACGGCTGGGTCGGATAGTGCTGCATCGGGGGCTGCTGCGCCTGATGGTGTGCAGCGCCGGGCGCGGCCCATGCCGAGTGCTCGGTATGACCCGTCGCGGGGAACTGCTCGGTCGGCCGGGGACCGGAGGCGTCCGCCTTCCCCGGCTCCACGTTGCGGTTCTGGAAATCCTCCGTCATGGCTTCTCGCTTCTCCTCACGTCTGCCGACCAGCGTGCCGACGACGGCTTAGAGCCGACTGAGACCGTGCTTTCAGTTCTCCGAGATCTGCTGGGCTGACGCGGGGCCGTCACCCTCACCAGGTAACACGATACGGATCAGCGCGCCGCCGCGGTCCGATGTGTCGATCGTTATCGTGCCGCCGTGCTTGGTCACCACCTGCTTGACGATGGCGAGCCCGAGTCCCGAGCCGGGCATCGAACGGGAGGCGGTGGTCCGGTAGAACCGCTCGAACACCAGCTCCCGTTCGTCCGAGGGGATGCCGGGGCCCGCGTCGTCCACCGCGAGTTCCAGCAGACCGCGTCCTGCCTCGCGCATGGTGACAAGCACCTGGGCGCCCGCCGGACTCCACTTGGCCGCGTTGTCCAGCACGTTGAGCACGGCCCGCTCCAGCCCCGCCTCGTGGCCGTAGACGAACCACGGCCGCAGCTCGGCGACGAACTCGATGGCGCCGCGGCGGCGCCTGGCGCGCTCCAGCGCCCGCTCGGTCACCTCGCCGAGATCGATCCGGTCGTAGACGGTCTCCGGCGCGTCCTCGCGTGCCAGGTCGACCAGGTCGCCGACGAGGGTGGACAGCTCCTCGATCTGGGCCATCACGTCCTGGCGCAACTCGGCCATGTCCTCCTCGGGGATGGCGGGCGCGCCCGGCCTGCTCGACGCGATGAGCAGCTCCATGTTGGTGCGCAACGAGGTCAGCGGCGTGCGCAGCTCGTGCCCGGCGTCGGCGACCAGACGCCGCTGGCGGTCGCGTGATTCGGCGAGCGCGCGCAGCATCGTGTTGAAACTGTCGGTGAGCCGCGCCAATTCGTCGTCGCCGGTGACCGGGATGGGCGTGAGGTCGTCGGTGCGCGCGACGCGCTCGGTCGCGGCCGTCAGTCTGGCGATGGGTCTGAGGCCCGTGCGGCCCACCGCGGTACCCGCCGCGGCGGCGAGCACGACGCCGCAGCCGCCGACCACGAACAGCAGCCAGGCAAGCCGGTCGAGTACCTCGCGGGTCGGCTCCAGCCGCTGTGAGATGACCAGCGTCGCACCGGAGTTCGTGCGCACCGCGAGCACGCGCTGATTGCTCACCGTGCGCAGCGAGGAGTTCAGCTTGCCGTCGGCGACGGCGAACTCCTGCTCTCCCACCGGCGGAATCGTCTGCTGCGGCGGCATATAGGGCTTGTGGTCGGCGAAGATCAGCGCGACACCGACGTCGTTGGAGAACAACCCCGCCAGGATGATCGACTGAAACCCCAAGCTCTCGAAGTTGTTGTCGATCATCGTCGAGGCGCGCGCCCGCAACTGCGAATCGACGTCGGCGTAGAGGGCGCGCGCCACCATCGCGTAGGCGGCGATGGAGGTGAAGGCGACCGCGATGGCCACCACCGACGCGGCGAGCAGGGTGACCCGCCAGCGCAGCGAGACCGAGCGGGTCAGCGGCATCGGCGGCCGCATCTCGGTCGAGTCGGGCTGGCCAAGGGTGGCGATGACGGGACGGCGTGGAACGCTTCGTGCCATTGTCGCGCGGCCTAGGGTGGTGTTTCGCGCAGGACGTAGCCGACGCCGCGCACGGTGTGGATGAGCCGCGGCTCGCCCTCGGCCTCGGTCTTGCGGCGCAGGTAGCCGATGTAGACCTCGAGCGCGTTGCCGGAGGTCGGGAAGTCGTAGCCCCACACCTCTTCGAGGATGCGGCTGCGGGTGAGCACCCGGCGCGGGTTGGCCATGAGCATTTCCAGCAGCGAGAACTCGGTGCGGGTGAGGCTGATCGAGCGGGAGCCGCGGGAGACCTCGCGGGTCACCGGGTCCAGCGACAGATCAGCGAACAGCATCGCCTCGGAGGTATCGCCCTGTTCGGGCGCGCGGCGGCGTAGCAGAGCGCGCAGCCGGGCCAGCAATTCCTCGAGCGCGAATGGTTTCGGCAGATAATCGTCGGCTCCGGCATCCAGTCCGGCAACCCTTTCGGAAACCGAATCGCGGGCCGTCAAAACCAGAATCGGAAGATCGTCTCCGGTGCTGCGCAGCCGTCGGCAAACTTCGAGCCCGTCCAATCTCGGCATCATCACGTCCAGCACGAGTGCGTCAGGACGTTGGACGGTTGCTTTCTCCAAGGCGTCCACGCCATCCACCGCGAGATCGACCGAGTAGCCGTTGAAGGTCAGCGACCGGCGCAGCGATTCACGGACGGCGCGATCGTCGTCGACTACCAGAATGCGCATGCCACCAGTTTGACCGCACCGACTGAGAGTCGACTGAGAGGGCATGCCGACACGCCGCGAACTGGGTCGGTCGGATGGCGCGGCGGGGCACCACCGATGACCAGGGGCTTTCACCGGCGTGCGCGGATTTCGGTCGCCGCGAGTCTCGCTATGGGACCGAAACTTGTTCTGCGTAGCCATATTAGAGAATTTCCGCGCGGAGTCCCCCAGATTGCCGTTACACACTCAGCACGGTATGTTCCCAGCGGTAAAAACAAGACCTCGAGTTGGTTCTCAGCGGGTTGGTCCCATACTTATGTGAAACAGCCACTAGCCATCCGGGGAACCCGCGCGGAGTGGAGGCGACGGAAGCGGATGGATGCAGCACCGCGTTCCCGGCAATTCAGGCTGTCGAACTGGTCCGTCACCCGCAAGGTCGGGATCGTGCTACTGCTGCCGGTGGTGCTCGCCTCGACGTTCGCGGTTTTGCGAATCAACGACGAGTTGAACACGATCGGCGACCTCGACGCGGCGACCGACCAGGCCAGGATCATCCGGCCGATGCTCGGTTTCGCCTCGGCCACCGAACAACTCGCCGTCACCACGGCGACGACCTGGGAGAACCAGACGAGCGACGCCGACCTGGACCGCATCGCGGGCCGGTTCGATCAGGCGGCCGCCGATCTTCAGACGGCCCTGCGCTCCACGGGCGCGCCGACGGACGTCACCAACGAACTCGACGCGGCGCTGACCGCGGGCCGCGCGATGCGCAACGGCCTGCGCAACAGCTCGCCGGTGGCGATCGGCCAGCAGGCCGACGAGGTCGCCGCCCGCATCGGTAACGCGATCGCGCGCTCGACCTCGCTGGAGGAGATCACCATCCAGCGCTACTTCCTGCAGCTCGGTGTGACCACCAACGCGCGCAGGTTGCACACCCAGCAGTACCTGCTGATCGGTTCGCCTGGCGCGGACCGCAACCCGGCGGTGCGCCCGACGGTCTTGATCACCGCGGGTGGTGAGCTGGTGTTGCTGAGCCAGTTCGCCCAGCTGCAGCCGTCTTCGGCGCTCAACGCCAGCGTGCTGATCGACGCGGTCAACGTCCGTCTCGGCGCGTTCAGCCAGAATCTCGGCGACCCAGCGGGCAGCCAGCCGGTCATCGACTCGCTGCGCACCAGTGCCACCGCCTACGACCAGACCACGCTGAACCTGGTCGACACCATCGACGCGCGACTGGCCGACCGGACCGCCGAAGTCCGCGGCATCGTGTTGCGCGATATCGCGATCGTGGTCGCGACGCTGCTCGCCGGTCTCGCCCTCGCGCTCGCGGTCGCCCGCTCGCTCGTCGTGCCGATTCGCCGCCTGCGCCACGGCGCGCTCCAGGTCGCGCACGTCGACCTGCCCAACGAGCTCGAGGTCGTGCGTTCCGGCAACGCGACGCCGGAGCCCACCCGAGTCGACGTGCACACCACCGAGGAGATCGGCCAGCTGGCCCGCGCCGTCGACGACATCCACAACGCCGCGCTCCACCTCGCCGCCGAGCAGGCCCGTCTGCGCCTGCAGATCGGCAGCATGTTCGAGACCCTTTCGCGCCGTAGCCAGTCGCTCGTCGAGCAGCAGCTGACGCTGATCGAGGAACTCGAGCACGACGAGGACGACTCCGAGCGCCTGCAGAGCCTGTTCCGCCTCGACCACCTCGCCACCCGCATGCGCCGTAACGGCGACAACCTGCTGGTGCTCGCGGGCACCGCGCTTCGCCGCGGTCACCTGCCTCCCGTTCCGCTCTCGGACATGCTGTGGAGCGCGGTCTCCCAGGTCGAGGACTACCAGCGCGTCGAGATCGGCAGCGCGCCCGACGGCATCGTGCCCGGTGAGCCCGCCGTCGACGTCGAGCACCTGCTCGCCGAGCTCATCGACAACGCGCTGCGCTACTCGCCGCCGACCACTCCGGTGGCGGTCTCGGTGGCCCGCGCGGTGGACGGCGGCTACCTGATCGAGATCATCGACCGCGGTCTCGGCATGTCCGCAGAGGACTTGCAGACGGTCAACGAGCACCTCGCCTCCGGTGGTGAGGTCACCGTCGAAACCGCGCGTCGCATGGGTCTTTTCGTGGTCGGCCGACTCGCCAAGCGGCACAACATCACGGTCAACCTGCGCCGCACCTCGGCGATGGCGCAGCAGCCAGGCATCACCGCGAGCGTGCACCTGCCCGGCACCCTGGTGTCGCCGGTGCCGATCAGCGACAAGGCGCCGCAGCTCACCGCGCCGCAGCCGCAGGAGAACGCGCCCGAACCCACGGTCGCGCCGCCGCGCATGCTGGTCCCGGTGCCGAGTCTGGCGCTGCCCGAGCACACTTCCTCGTTCGAGATGAGCAGCACCGGGCTGCCGCAGCGGCGCCCGGCGATCCGGGTGGCCACCCCGGCCGATCGCTCCACCGGCGTGATCGATGTCGAGACCACCGATCCCGGCCGTGGCGGCCCGATGCCGATTCGGACGCGCAACGAGAACGGCGCGCCGCGCGCGGTGGAGCCTCGCGCGCTGCCCTCGCCGGTGTCCCAGCCCGCCGAGCCCGCTCAGGTCGACGTCTGGGCCGAGACGGCCACCTACGAGGTGCCCGAGCCCGAGGCCGTCGCGAACGCCACCCAGGCAACGGTCACCGGGTTGCGTCCGGTGAACCCGGAATCCCCGACGCCGATCTACCAGCGCATGGTGTCGGAGTGGCTGGTCGAACCCGCCTCCGCCGGATCCGAGAACGACGGCGACTCCTGGTCGTCCCCCGCCGATGTCGGCTGGGCGGCCGCCGCGGAGGCGAGCAACCCGACCACCTCCGGCCGCACCTCCGGCGGCCTGCCCATTCGGCAGCCGGGCGCGCAGCTGGTCCCCGGCGGTTTGGCGCCGACCAACGAATCCAACACGCGGAATCCTGATGAGATCCGCAACAGCTTGACCAGGCATCTCAGCGGGGTCCGCAGCGGGCGGGCCGACGCCCAGTACAACGACGGAGGGCTTGCATGACCGACAAACCAGGCAACACCACGGACGAGAACCTGAACTGGCTGGTCACCCGTTTCACTCGGGACGTGCCGGGTGTCACCCACGCGGTACTGGTGTCGGCCGACGGCCTGCTGCAGGCGACCAGCCCGCACCTGCCCGCCGATCGCGCCGAGCAGCTCGCGGCGGTCACCGCGGGTCTGGCGAGCCTGTCCAGCGGCGCGGCCCAGCTGTTCAACGGCGGCAAGGTGATGCAGTCGATCGTCGACATGCAACGCGGCTACCTGCTGGTGATGACGGTCGGCAACGGCTCGCACCTCGCGGTGCTCGCCAACAAGACGCACGACATCGGCCGGATCGGCTATGAGATGGCGCTGCTCGTCGATCGGGTCGGTTCGGTGGTTCAGGCCACCGCCCGGACGGCCGTGTAGAGAGTGCGATGTCTACCCCATCCGGCGGGGGGCCGGGCATACCACCCACCCGCGTTCGTCCCTACGCCCTGACCTCGGGGCGTACGGAACCCGCGGTCGACCTTCCCCTGGAGGCGGTCATCGAGACCATCTCCTACACTGCCCATTTCGAATGGCCGGTCGGCGATATCCGTACCGATATCGTGCGGCTCGGCACCGCGCGCTTGTCGGTCGCCGAGATCTCGGCTCAGCTACAGCGGCCGCTCGGCCTGGTCCGGGTCGTGATCGGCGATCTCGTCGTCGCCGGGACGCTGCGCGTGCATTCGACCCTGAGTGACCAGGCGAGCTACGACGAGCGCCGGTCCCTGATGGAGAGGACTTTGCGTGGACTCCGCGCCCTATAACACCCAGCCGTACGGCTCGGCACCCATGGACAATCGAACCGCTTCGACGAAAATCGTTGTCGCAGGCGGCTTCGGCGCGGGCAAGACCACCTTCGTCGGCGCGGTATCGGAGATCGTCCCGCTGCGCACCGAAGCCATGGTGACCGGCTTCTCCGACGGCATCGACGACCTGGCCGCGACGCCGGGCAAGGAGACCACAACGGTCGCCATGGATTTCGGCCGCATCGTGCTGCCCGGCAACCTGACGCTGTACCTGTTCGGCACGCCGGGCCAGCGCCGGTTCTGGTTCATGTGGGACGACCTGATCCGCGGCGCGATCGGCGCGGTGGTGCTGGTGGACACCCGCCGCATCGAGGACAGCTTCGCCGCCGTCGACTTCTTCGAGGCGCGCGGACTGCCGTTCCTGGTGGCGGTCAACCGTTTTCCGGACGCACCGCGGTTCCCGGTGGCCGAGCTGCGTGAGGCGCTATCGGTGCGGTCCGGGGTTCCGATCGTCGACATCGACGCGCGCAACGCGATGGAAGTGCGCCAATCCCTGGCCGCGGTAACCGAATACGCGATCCAGCGGCTCGCGGCGCAGCAGCACGAGCAGCCCGTCGGACAGGTGTGAGGTTCGCTGTCTTGTCCTACTTCTCCATGGGTTATTGGGTCCTCGGCCTGTCGATCCTGGTGGCGATGGCGGGCGCGCTGATCGGCCTGATCTGCATCCGCCAGTCGACCAAGTCGGTGACGTCCAAATTCCGGCTGGTCTGGCTGGCTTCGGCCGCGGTCTCCATCGGCGGAATCGGTACCTGGCTGGCGATTTTCGTCTCGATGCTCGGCGTCACGCCCGCGAGCGACACGCTGATCCGCTACGACGTCGCCCGGCTCACGGGAGCGGCGGTGCTCGCGGTGCTTTCGGTCTTCGGTGGACTGATAGCGCTCGGCCGGACGCTGCAACTGCCCCGCCTGCTCGCCGCGGGCGTGCTGATGGGCCTCGGACTGAGCCTGATGCTCGCCCTGGGGATGAGTGCCGTGCAGGTGCGCGGCGACATCGAGTTCGGACTGTGGCAGGTGATCGTCTCCGGCCTGCTCGGCGTCGTGATCTCGCTCGGCACACTGTGGTTCGTGCTGCGCTCCTGGCCGACGCCCGCCGTCATCGGCGCCTCGGCGCTGTTCGGGTGCGCCGTCGTCGGCATGCACTACCTGCGGATGGCCGGGCTGGAGCTGCGGATCGATCCGCGCTCGGCGCTCCCGACCGGTGAAGACCTGTTCTCCTTCCTGGTGCCGATGTTCGTCATCGGCATGCTCTCGCTGGCCGTGCCGATCACCGCGGTGCTCGTCGCACCCGACCGGCGCACACCCTCGACGCCGCCCGCGCCGGTGCGGCGGCCCGAGTTCTCACGCTGAACCCCGGCGAACCGCACCGTCTACGTCTTACAGTGGGAGACATGCGGTTCGGCCTGGACTACGCCGGTGGACGTCCGGGCGGCGCCGCGATTCGCGCGGCGGGTTTCGATTTCGTTGTGCGGTATCTGACGCCGGGCGGTCCGAGTCTGCCCGGCAAGCTGCTCACTCCGGCGGAGGCCGACGACCTTCGGGCGCATGGCATTTCGATCGTCTCCAACTGGGAGACCACCGCCGCCCGCATGCTGGACGGCTACAACGCGGGCATCGTTGACGCGCGCGCCGGCCTCGCGCAGGTACTGCGCTGCGGCGGCCGTCCCGACCGGCCCATCTACTTCTCGGCGGATTTCGACGCCACCCCGCAGGACCAGGTGCCGATCAACGCGTACCTGGACGGCGCGGCCACCGTGCTCGGCGCCGCGAATGTCGGTATCTACGGCGGGTATTGGTCGGTGAGCCGGGCGTTGGACGCGGGCAGCGCGGCCTGGGCGTGGCAGACCGACGCGTGGTCGGGCGGGAATGTGGAGACCCGCCGCAACATTCATCCGACGCTGCGCCAGATCCGGGTCAACGGCGTGCTTTGCGACGTGAACGTGGCCGAGACCGCGGATTTCGGCCAGTGGGATTTCGGACAGGAGGAACCGGACATGACGCCGGAGCAGGACGCGGTGCTGCGCGACATACAGACCCAGTTGCGCGGCCCCGGTCTCGCGGGTTGGCCGCAGCTGGGCACGGACGCCGACGGACGGCACCTCACGCTGGTGGACGGGTTGGCCGCGGCACTGCGACGCATCGACGCGCTGGAGGGCGACACCGCGGCACTGCGCGCCCAGATCGGCGAACTGCGCACGGAGATCAGCGAACTGGAGGCCACCACCGCCGACCTGATCGAGCAGGTACGGGAGCTGGAGGGGCACCGCTGGCCGTGGCCGCTCTCCTTGATCGAGGGGCCCGCGGAGTTGATCGGCGCTCAGCTCGCGCGACTGGAATCCCTGCTGCCGGATTTGCCCGGATTGCCGGGACATTCGCAGGCGGAGTCCGAATCGCGAAACGGTAAGCCGTAGGCGCGCGAAACATCGTTCGCGAGAGCGGTTTACGGGAGAATGCCGAAGCTTGGCGATGAGCGGGTTCTTCCGAGAACCGGAAGAACCCGCCCTCTCGGATGAGGGTACCGGCGTGTGAGCACGAAATCATCACTGCGCGGAGACTTTTAAGACCCCTAAAAACAAACTTTGGGTATGCATTTCATCGCTCAGTTACCTTGTCGCACGCCATAATTCAGGAATAGCCGCATGTGATGCAGACCACATCGGTAGCCAGTCGATTGCCGCAGCACCACGATCGCAACGAACCGTCCGGTCCGCCGCCCCATCCCGCGGGCACCGAATCGCCCGGCGCGTTCGGCATACGGGCGGCCATGGGGCGGGTTATTGTCGCGAGGTACGACGCGTTCGGGCGTTCGTCCGATCGCGGCAGATCACGATCGTCCCGAAGGAGTTCGCATGGCCGTCAATGTGGTCCTCGACAAGACGCTCGACAAGGCGTACGAGAACAAGTCGCTCGCGGAGATCCTGGCCGCGCCGCCGTCGGCGCTCGCGGGCCTGACCGCGGAGCACGACAAGGCGCTGGAAGCTCTGAAGATCAAGACCATCGCCGACCTGGGCAACAACAAGTACTTCCGCCTGGCCGCCGCGCTCGCCGACCTGGCCGACAAGCAGGGCTGAGTTCCACGCGGCAGGACAACGCATCGGGCCCGGCGGAGCACACCGCCGGGCCCGACGCGTTCCTCGCCTTCGGCCGTCAGAGGCGATCCAGGTCGATCAGTCCTCGGCGCACGGCCTGCACCAGGCGGCGTGGCACCTGGTGCACCACTCCCCCGACGGTCACCGGCACCAGCGCGGGCGGGGTCGCCTTCCACTGGGCGCGACGGCTGCGGGTGTTGGACCGCGACATCCTCCGCTTGGGCACCGCCATCTCAGGCCTCCGCTCCGGCGCGCACGCGCCTGCCGTACTTGCGCTCGAACCTCTCGACCCGGCCCTGGGTGTCCAGCACGCGGTGCGCACCGGTCCAGAACGGGTGCGAGTCGGCGGTCACGTCGACCACCAGCAGCGGGTAAGTATTGCCGTCCTCCCACTCGACGGTCCGCGCGCTGGTGGCGGTGGACCTGGTCAGGAACCGCTTGCCGGTGCTCGAGTCCTCGAACACCACCGGGTGGTAGTCCGGGTGGATACCTGTCTTCACTTTCCTTCTCCTCTCGAACTTTTCGGCTCCGCGACCTCGTCGACCAGTTCGCCCGCGTCGTCGCACGGGTCGGCGTGCCATTCGCCGAACGGGTCGTCCCACAGCGCGACCCGTTCGGGCGCGCGCTCGACGAGTCGCAGTTCGTCGTCCTCGACCAGCGCCCAGTGCAGGGCACGGCGGATCTCGGCCGGATCGGCGTCGTGCGCGAGGATCACCAGCGAGACGTCCCGATCGCCGAAGCGGTCGTCCCAGCGCAGCGCGGCGAGCGCCCGCCGACTCGGATCCGCCTGTGCCAGTTCGTCTTCGCTCATCGCGGCGAGCCAGCGTCCCGCGCCGCCGACGCGCAGCCCGCCGCCCGCGGACTCCAGCCACACCACCTCGTCGGGCTGAGTGGCAAGCCAGAGCCTGCCGCGCGCGGTGACCACGCCGTCCAGGAGCACGTCCAGCGCGTCGTGGAGCCTGCCGGGGTGGAATGGCCTGCTCGCGGCGAATTCGATCAGGCCGACGCCGTATTCGGCGACCAGCGGCGGCTGCCCGCGCAACAGCGGCGCGTGCGCGTCGAAGATCCGGCCGCGCCGCGATCCCGCCGGAATCCGCGCCAGCAGGGCTTCGATGTCGGCGGCGGCGACGGCGTCGAGGTCGTCGATCCAGGCGACGGGTGCCTCCGGCACCAGACGGGTCAGCACCGCGCCGAGCCTGGCTTGCTCCACGGCGTCGAGCGCGGGGCCGATGGCCAGCACCGCGTCGGCGAAATCGACCTGGCCGACGGCGACCTGCGCGACGGTGCGGTCGTCGTCCGCGGCGGCGAGCCCGCGCTCGGCGAGGGTTTCGTCGCCGGTGGCGTCGCTCAGCCACTCCTGGCTGTCCAGGCAGGTGAGCACCGCCTCGACGCGCACGTCGCGCGCGGCGGGGCCGTCCACCCGGCCGACGACGCCGGTCACCACGACATCAGCGATGGCCTGGCACACCGCCTCGGCCTCGAAGGCCGGATCGAGCGCGAGGACGATGCGCCGCACCGATTCTCGCGCGGCCAACGTGCACAGCAGCGGTAGCAGGTCGGCGCGCAACGTGCAGGAGACGCAGCCGTGCGCCAGCTCGAGCACGGTGATCCTGGTGTCCGTCGCGGTGCGCACCGTGCGGCGCACGACGCCCTCGCGCAGTTCGCTCAGCTCATGGCGCACGACGACGACGCCGTCGCCACCAAGCAGCGCGTCGGCGACACACTCGACGCCCGCCGCCGCGCGTCCCGGCAGACCGGCGACAAGCACGACCGGCGTCCGTCGATCGGGCTCGGGCGGGAGCAGGGCGGGATCAGGCACAACCACCGGAACCCCTTTCGATAACGATTTTCGTTTGCTGTGGAGCAACGGTACAGTGCCGAACAGCCGTTGTCGAAAATGATTGTCATCTACTTTAGGAGTCCACATGTCGGCCCACTGCCAGGTCACCGGCCGCAAGCCGGGATTCGGCAAGTCCGTGTCGCACTCGCACAAGCGGACCAGCCGCCGCTGGAACCCCAACATCCAGCGCAAGACCTACTACCTGCCCGGCGAGGACCGCCGCATCACGCTGAACGTCTCGACCAAGGGCATCAAGACCATCGATCGTGACGGAATCGAGGCGGTCGTCGCTCGCCTCCGCGCTCGCGGCGAGAAGATCTAGGAGCTCCCATGGCATCGAAGTCCACCGACATCCGCCCGATCGTCAAGCTGAAGTCCACCGCGGGCACCGGCTACACCTACGTCACCCGCAAGAATCGGCGCAACGACCCGGACCGCATGGTGCTGAAGAAGTACGACCCAGTGGTGCGCAAGCACGTCGACTTCCGCGAGGAGCGCTGACGTGGCGAAGAAGTCGAAGATCGCGCGCAACGAGCAGCGCAAGGCCGTCGTCGCCCGCTACGCGGCTCGCCGCGCCGAGCTGAAGGAAATCATCCGCAAGCCGGCCACCTCGGACGCCGACCGGGACGCCGCGCAGGCCGCCCTGCAGCGCCTGCCGCGGGATGCCAGTCCGGTACGATTGCGCAACCGGGACGCCGCGGACGGACGTCCGCGGGGTCACCTCCGGAAGTTCGGTCTCTCCCGTGTGCGTGTGCGCGAGATGGCCCACCGGGGAGAGCTGCCCGGTGTGCACAAATCGAGCTGGTAAGAACCACCGATCCCGTAGAAGGAATCCCTGATATGGCAGTCAAGCGAGCACCGTCGAAGAAGGTCCGCGCGGAACAGGCCCGCCGCCCCAAGAAGAACCCGCTGATCGCCGCGGGGATCGAGACGGTGGACTACAAGGACGTGAACTTGCTGCGCACGTTCATCTCCGACCGCGGCAAGATTCGCAGCAGGCGCGTCACCGGGCTCACCCCGCAGCAGCAGCGTCAGGTCGCCGTCGCGGTGAAGAACGCCCGCGAGATGGCCCTGCTGCCGTTCACCAGCCGGTAGCGCGAACTTCTCGATCTCGACGGCGGGGGTTCGGGTGCGTGACGCACCCGAACCCCCGCCGTCGTCGTATCCGCCGGTCGCCGGTCCCGAGCCCGGACGGTGGACAATCCACAGCTATCGATCGAGCGAATCGGCGCGACCGGCCCGAACTCGTCCGATGCAAACAACAGCGCCGATTTCCCCAGGTGCGCATCACCCGATTACCGATCGGTAGTTAATAATCGGCGATCGATTGCGGGCCGCCTTGTGACCGACCGGTAATCGAGCGATGTCAACAGTCTATGAAAAAACGTGACCTTCGTCACAACATGCTGTTATACAGGTGTTATAGCAATGTGATCTCACTCCGAAATTCAGGCCGGGTGATACATTGATTCATACAGAATTGTTGATTCACCTCTCGGGGGTGGGAAGTATGACGGCTTTACAAGCCGGAGTTTTGATGATCGGATCATACCGGCCCGATCGAATCGTTTCCAATTCCGATCTGGCCCCCGAATTGGGTGTCGATGAAGAGTGGATATCCACGCGGACCGGAATTACCGAACGTAGATTCGCCGGAAATCACGAAACAGTAATTTCGATGGCCGCATCGGCCGCACAGAAAGCGCTCGATGCCGCCAAGATGTCCGCTCGACAGATCGATGTCGTCATGCTCGCGACCTCGACACATCTCAACAACACTCCGGCCGCCGCCGCCATCGTCGCCGCCGAACTCGGCTGCGGCGGACCGGCGGCTTTCGATATTTCCGCGGGCTGCTCCGGCTACGCGCACGGCATCGGACAAGCGGCCGCGCTCATCAACGTCGGCCAAGCCGACAACATTCTCGTCATCGGGTCGGAGAAGTTCAACAACGTCATCGACCGCGATGACCGTTCGGTGGGACCGATCTTCGGCGACGGCGCGGGCGCCGCGCTCGTCGGCCGCACGGAATCCGGCCACATCAGGCGCACCGTATGGGGGAGCGACGGCACGCGAGCCAACCTGATCCGCCAGGAACCCACCTGGGAGGAATTGCGCAGCGCGCCGACCACGACGGCCCCTCCGACTTTGCACATGGAGGGCACCGAAGTATTTCGCTGGGCGACCGGCGAGGTGCCCAGGATCGTTTCCGAAATAGCACAGGCCGGCGGTATCACCCTCGCCGACGTAGAGGTATTCATCCCGCATCAGGCGAATTTGCGAATCATCGACGGGGTTGCTCGCAAACTCGGCTGGCTGGACGAATCGGTAGTGATCGCAGACGACGTCCGACGGACCGGAAACACTTCCGCCGCCGCCCTTCCGCTGGCGATCGATGACCTGGTGTCTTCGGGCCGGGCGAAGCCGGGACAACTTGCTCTGCAAGTTTCTTTCGGCGCCGGTCTTTCGTATGCGGGACAGGTTTTCGACCTGCCCCAGGTTGCCTGAAACCGAATTTCTCGATCGCTCTTCGAAAGTTGCTCTGCCATGACCGTTTCTTTTTCCAGCTACGACGAGCCCCTCGGACCCCGGTCCGATCGATACTTCGGTGAGGGTTACAAAAAAGTCAGCCCCGAGCTGGCCAACCTGCAGATCCGTCGCTCCACCCAGCTCGGCGCCAAGCACTCCGGTGTGGCGCGGCTGAGCTACCCGGCCGCTTGGTCGACCAAGAAGCACCGCGAGCTGGTGCCGCACGTCAGCAGCGTCGACACGATCATGCTCGCCGCCTCGCTGTGCGACGCCGCCATCACCCACTCCCGAGACCTCGGCCCTGCCGAATCGTCCCGCATGTGGGTGCGCCAGGCGGCCGTGCGGGCCGGCGCCGCCCCGCACGAGGACCTCGACAACATCCCGGTCGAGGCCGAGATCACCACCACCACCGCCGTGGAAGACGCCGACGAGATCGAGACCGCGTTCAAGTTCCGCGTCGGCAACCTGACCGGCACGCTGACCATGGTGCACCCGGTCGGTTCGGGCGCGCTGGACGTGCCTGGCACCGACCACATCGCCCAGCTCAGCGACATCTACGGTCCGGCGCCGCACTACTACCTCAACGGCGTCAAGGACCACACCCTGACCGCCGCCGACCTGACCGTCGACGAGACCGCCACCCGCATCAACAGCAGGCAGCGGGTCAACCCCGGGGTCGAGGGCGGCTACGTCGGCGCGGAATCGGCGTACTGGGATTCGGTTTCGCCGATCGATGCCATCGTCGGCGCGGCGCAGCTCTCCCAGATCCTGCTGTACCAGATGGACGGACTGGACCGGCGCAACAGCAACACCCTGTGGATGCGCAAGCTCGAGTTCGTCACCGAGGGCCCGCGTCGTCCCTCGGCCGAGCCGTTCGACGGCACGGTGGAGATCCGGCGCACCTCGACCATCGACCGCGGCGGCCAGCGCTGGCGCAGCGCCGATCTACTGATCAAGGAGTTCCAGGGCGTCACCGGGTTCTGCCTGCTCGCCCACCAGTTGCCCGACTGAGGATGTCGGACAACGGAATTCAGTCCGGCGTCGCGTTACTCCGATTCCGGAGCGTCGAACCCGCAGTCCTGGCCGAGCGCGCATTCCGCGAGCGCGGCCAGTGCGGGGTCGTCGGCGTGTTCGGTGGCGTTCATCGCCAGCAGCGCGTTGAGCAGCATGCCGTTGGCGATGAATTCCCGTGCGCGCTCGGGGTCGCAGCCGGTGCGTTCGACGAGCAGGGTGTACAGCGCGGAGACGAAACGCCGTGCGGCGGCGGCGATCTGCGGATGACCGGCGGCCGCGCTGAAGCCCTGCAACAAGACCACAAGCACGTCCCGGTCCTCGACCAGGCTGTTGTAGACCCCGCCGAGGCGTTTCCACACCTCGGGCGACGCGGCGACCTCCGGATCATCCAGTTCGGCGGCGAACGCGGCGAGCAGGGACCGCACCGCCCGGTCGAAGACCTCCTGGAAGAGGTCGGCCTTGGTGCCGAACATCCGCACCACGTACGGCTGCGAGACTCCGGCCTCCAACGCGACGACGTCGGTGCTCGTGCCCGCGTAGCCGCCGCGCGAGAACGCTCGCCCAGCGGCCTCGAGAATCATCTCGCGACGCTCGGCCGCGCTCAGTCTGGCCCTCATGTTGACAAGTTATCACTTGATTACTAGATTTTCGATGAACCCGGTGAGACCGCATTTCGCGTTCGCGTATTCCACTTGGCGACAAGGGGATACGCGAAAATGCGGGCACCCGCTATACAAGGACGCCCGATGAAGGATGCACCCGCGCTACGACTGGCCGTGACCGGCGCACCGCGAACGGGTAAGACCACCGTTTGCACCGCTCTCGCGCTGGCCACCGGCCTGGACTACGCGGCCATATCCACCCACCTCGCCGCTCCGGGCGCCGACCGGAGGCTCGCTCCGACGGTCGACGCCGCGGTACGCGGCTTCGAACAGCGCGTGGATTCCGAAGCCCGGCTGACCTCGGGTTTCGTTTCCGACGGTTCGGTGCTCCAGGAATGGGTGGCGGCCGAGGCGCTGCGGCGAACCCGCAGGCTCAGGCACTGGATGTGGAACCCGCGCGATCTGCCCTATCGCATCTTCGAGAAGCGGTACCTGCTGGCGCACGGCGGAATCGTGACCCGGCGGGCCAATGTCACCTACGACGGGTTCGTCCATCTTCGGATGGACCGGGAATCGGCCACCGAAGGCGATGACCGATACCGCACCACGATCGACCGACTACTGCTCGACACCCTGCACGAAGGGACCGTCCCCTATCTGGTGATCGGGGGGTCCATCGAAGAAATCGTCACCCGGGTGGCCGGCATGTATCAGCTGCCGCAGCTGATGCCGGTGCCCGACGCGGTCTCCGCAGCGTTGCATGCCGCATAACCAACAGCCGTCGCCGCACACCACCCGGAGGGGAATTCCCATGGCATCCGCAGGCGCATTAACCAAGGAACCACAGCGATCGGACAGCGCGATCTGGACCCTTGTCGTGGTCGCGCTCGCCACCTTCATGCTGATGCTCGACCTCACGGTCGTCAACGTGGCGCTACCCGATATCCGCGAAGCCTTCGATTCCACGTTCTCGGCTCTGCAGTGGATTCTCGACGCCTACGCCCTCGGCCTCGCCGCGGTGCTGCTCGCCGCGGGCTCGCTCGCCGACCGCATCGGCCGCAAGAAGGTCTTCGACGCGGGCCTGGTGATCTTCGTGCTCTCCTCGCTCGCCTGCGGCCTCGCGCCGAACGACTTCGTGCTGATCGTCGCCCGCCTGGTGCAGGGCCTCGGCGGCGCGATCCTGTTCGCGGTCGGCCCTGCGCTGCTCGGGCACGAGTTCCGCGGCAAGGACCGCGGCATGGCGTTCGGTGTGTTCGGCGGCGTCGCGGGTCTGGCGATCGCGTTCGGCCCGCTGATCGGCGGCGCGCTCACCGAAACCGCGGGCTGGCGCTGGATCTTCCTGATCAACGTGCCGGTCACCATCGCCGCACTCGCCGTCGGCTACCTGAAGATGCGTGAATCCCGCAGCGACACACCGCCGCCCGTGGACTGGCTGGGCATGGTGACCTTCTCCGCCGGTCTGTTCTTCCTGGTGCTCGGCTTCATGCGGGGCGAGCAGGACGGCTGGACCAGCGGCCGGATCATCGGCTGCTTCGCGCTGGCGGTCGTGCTGCTCGCCGTGTTCACCTGGTTGCAGATCTCCCGACCGAGCCACGCGATGTTCGACCTGTCGCTGTTCCGCAACCGCACCTTCAACGGCCTGTCCGTGGTGACCGCGCTGTGCGCGCTCTCGGTGATGCCCGCGCTGTTCCTGCTCATCTCCTACGTGCAGAACCTGCTCGGCTACTCCGCCTTCGCCAGCGGCGTGCGCTTCCTCCCGCTGACGCTGCTGCTGTTCGTCGCCGCCGCCATCGCGGGCAGCATGGTCGCCAAGCTGCCGCCGTCGATCCTGGTCGGCGCCTCGCAGCTGCTCATCGCCGCGGGCCTGATCGCGGTGCTGATGGTGGAGCCGGGTTCGTCGTGGACCGCGCTGATCCCCGGCATGGTGCTGATCGGTCTGGGCATGGGTGTGTTCAACCCGCCGCGCGCCGCGTTCTCCATCGCGGTCACCAGCCCGGACAAGGCGGGCATGGCCTCCGGCGTGAACGAGACCTTCCAGCAGGCCGGTCTGGCCATCGGCATCGCCGCGGTCGGCGCGTTCTTCCAGAACCGGGTGGGCAGCTCGTTCACCGAATCCGAGGCGGCGCGCACGGTCTTCGGTGACCAGGCCGCCGAGGCGGGCGACGCGGTCGCCGCGGGCGGTCCCGCCGTCGTCGCGGCCGAGGTGCCCGAGTCGGTCGCCGAATCGGTTCGCGCGGCAGCGGAAGCAGCGTTCGTCAGCGGCTTGGAGAACGCCATGGTGCTGGCGGCCGTGCTCGCGGCCGTCTCCGGCGCGATCGCGTTCCTGACGCTGCGCAGCCGCGATCTGGACGAGGACGCGCTCGCCACCCCCGGCGTGCCGACCGAGGACGCCGACACCCAGCCGGCACCGGTGGCCTGACCGTGCTGGCGACCAGGCCGCGCTTCGCGTTCACCGATGTGGACCACACGCTGCTGCGGATCAGCACACTGCAGCATTTCGCCAAGTACTTCTTCGAAGGCACCGGGCGCGCAGAGGTGCTGGCCATGCACCAGAAGCGGATGCAACGCCTGGCCGAGACCGGAGCGGACCGGGAGACGTTGAACCGGAGCTACTACCTGCTCTGGGCCGACATCCCGGTCCGCGAGGTCGAGGACAACGCTCGCACCTGGCACGACCGCGTCCGCACCGAGGGGCTCTACCGCGAGCCCCTCGTGCGGCGGCTCGGCGAGTTGCGCGCGCAGGGCGTGGAGACGGTGCTGGTCTCCGGCTCCTTCCGCGCCTGCCTGCGACCGATCGAGATCGAACTCGGCTGCGCGGGCGTGCTGTGCACCGAACTGGAAGAACGCGACGGCGTGTACACCGGCGCGGTGCGCAAGTCCCTCATCGGCGCGGCCAAGCGCGCCGAGGTGGAGGCGTTCGCGGCCAGGTATCCCGAGCACGACCTGGCGGGCGATTTCGGCTTCGGCGACCACCTCAGCGACGTGCCGGTGCTGGAGACCGTCGGCCACCCTGCCGTCGTCCCGGTCGACCCCGCGCTGGAGCGGGTCGCGGCGGCGCGCGGCTGGGAAGTGCTGCGTGACGACCACTGAGCGATCGGAGAAGGATCCCGTGTATCTAGTCGGCGGACAGCGCCGCGACAGCCTGAAGTTGGCCATCTCCGGCACCTACGGCGTCGGCAAGAGCACGACGACCGAGACGCTCTCGATCGCCACCGGCATTCCGCGCACGCACGCGCTCACCTCCCGTGAGCTGCTGATCGATCTCGCCCCCGGCAAGACGGTGATGGAGCTCAACTCCATCGAGCTGCTGCAACTCGGGCTGCGCCGCTTCGAGGAGCGGGTGCACAACGAATCCGGCGGCGGCTCTTTCATTTCCGATGGTTCCGTGGTGCACGAATGGGTGTACGGCACCGCGCGCATGGCGGTCGGCATCAACCCCGGCGCCGGTCTGCTGCTGCGCACCGTGAAGGCCGCCGCGGGCATCGGGCGCAAGGCGCCGCTGCGGGAGTACACCGACATCATCGGCGACGTCGTCAAGGAGCGGGCCGCCCGGCTCTACGACGCCTATGTGCACCTGCCGGTGGAGTTTCCGATGAAGACCGACGGCCACCGGCCGGTGTCCGAACCGTTCCGCAAGCTCTCCGACGACACGCTGCTGCAAGTGGTGAAGGACATCGGGCTGCCCTACGAAGTGGTGGGCGGCACTGTGCACGAACGGGTTTCGCGGATCATCGAGCTGTTCGACCTGGAGACCGTGATGCCGGTCGACGAGGCGATCGCCGAGGCGAAGCGCCGGGTGTCCGCCGCGACCGAGGTGCTGGAAGAGGACGACCGGTTCAAGGAAGCCCAGCGCAAGAAGTCGCTGTGGCGCAAGGTCTCCTACGCCATGCGATACTGACCACCGGCGAAAGCCACGAGCGCGCAAGCGCACTCAGACCACTCAGGCGAAAGACGTGGGACCCCGAGCGCAAGTCCCGGGGTCCCACGTTGCTTTTCGCGGCGCAGACGATGTGCCGACTACGGAATCGTCAGCACCTGACCGGGTTCGATCGCGTCGGGATTCGGAATGCCGCTGGCGTCGGCGATTTCCTGGTAGCGGTTGCCGTCACCGTAGAAGCGCTCGGCGACCGCCCACAGGGTGTCGCCCGGTTCCACGGTGTAGGTGCGGGGTTCGGGCGCGGGCGGTGGTGGCGCCTGCTCCGCGACTTGCTCCTCGGCCTGCTCCTCGGCCGGTGCCGCGGCGGGCTGCTCCGGCGCGGGCAGCGGGGTGTCGGTGTGGGTGTCCGACGCCCACAGCGCGCTGCCGTCGGCGCCGTACAGCACCACATTGCGGTCGGCCTGCACGACGAGGCGGTCGGCGTCCTTGCCGTTGGTCTCGGTCGACCAGGCGGCGCCCTCGCCCTTGTAGAGCACGAAGTTGCCGTCCTGCTGTAGCGTCGCCCGCTCCACACCCTGATCGTGAGTCTGAGTCGCCCAGACGACGTTCCCATCCGGCTCCGACAGGACGAGGTTGCCGTCCGATTGCAGAGTGAGGGTGTAAGCACCGCAGCTCAGGGATTGGCCGAGTGCAAGTTCTTCGCCTACGCGCAGCGTGTCGCCCACGTTTTTCCTTTCGAAGATCAACTGTGTGGAGCATTCGACATCGATGCGGGCCGTATGCTGGTGGCGCGCATCGGGACCGAATCTACAGTCGAGCGCCCGGCGGCGAAGGCAGTACGCGCGGGGTTCCAGGAATGTTCACCGGAGCGTCGATCGCAACCCACGCGGCCGGAACTTTGCACGAAGGACGCGTCCGTGAGCCGGAAGACGCGGGATTCGTTCGTTTTTCGTCGCGCACTTTCGCGGACTGCCTGCGAACTTCGGCCGACCGCGCCAACTAGGGTGGTCGCCATGAATCGCCGCCGCACGAGTCTCGCCCTCGCAACCCTGCTGCTCGGCCTCGCCGTCGCGGGGTGCGGTAGCTCGAACGACGAAGGCGCACAACAGAACACCACGCCCGGTGCCACCACGTCCGCGCCGCCGACGCCGAGCGAGGTCGCGCAGCCGCAAGGCCAGCCGTTCACGGCCGATCCGACGATCGTCGGCGCGCACCCCATCCCGTTCTCCTCGTGGGCGCGCGTCGCCGACGACAAGATCGCCGTCAATTTCCAGACCGGCGCGCCGGAGTGCTACGGCGTGGACGCGGTGACCACCGAGACCGACAAGACGGTCACGGTGGAATTGCGCGGCGGCACCCGCGCCGACGCGGTCGGCCGGATGTGCGTGATGATCGCGGTGTTCGGCACCATGGAGATTCCGCTGAAGGCGCCGCTGGGCGACCGGACGGTGCTCAGCGCCGCCTGACAGCGAGGGACGACTCGCCCGCCACTGCTCTGCGATTCGGCCGAACGGAGCGCGCTCGGCCGAACCATCACCCTCGGCCCAATCGGCTCGGCGCCGCCGGACGCGAACGGCCGACCCGCCCGACGGTGCTCGGGCGACACGGCCGAACGGAAAGCGCCTGGCCGAAACCACCGCCGCCCGGCGCAAGCTCAGTGCATGGCGAAGGTGTACTTCATGGCCTGATCCAGCGTGCCGTGCGTGAACTCGAAACCGTTGCCCACCAGAGCCTTCGGCACCATCTTGTGCCCCTTGAGCAGCTCGGCGCCGCCTTCGCCGCCGATCAGCTTCAGCACCGCGCCTGGCAGCGTCAGCCTGGCGCGCCGGTTCATCGCCGCGGCGAAGGCGGAGGTGAACTCGGCGTTGGTGACGGTCTCCGGTGCGGACAGGTTCACCGGGCCGGAGACCGAGAAGGTCAACAGCCAGTCCACCGCGGCAAGCCAGTCGTGCAGCGTGATGTACGGCAGGTACTGGCGGCCGGTGCCGAACTTGCCGCCGAGCCCGAGCCGGAACAGCGGGCGGAGCCCCTCGACCAGCATCGAGTCGGCGGAGAGCACGTTCGCGGTGCGCAGCAGCACCACCCGGACACCGGCGGCGGACGCGGCCTCGGTCGCCGCTTCCCAGTCCCGGCACATGGTGCCCAGGAAATCCGTTCCGTGCGGGGCGAATTCGTCGACGTCCTGGTCGCCGCTGTCGCCGTACCAGCCGGCGGCCGACGCGTTGAGCAGGACGGGGACGCCGGTCTCGGCGACAGCGCGGGACAGCACCCTGGACGGCACGATGCGGCTGTCGCGCATCTCCTCCTTGTACGCGGGCGACCAACGCTTGCCCGCGACGGTCGCGCCGCACAGGTTGATCACCGCGCCGGCACCAGCCACGATGCCGCTGTCGAAGTGGGAACCGTAAGGGTCCCAGCTGATTTCGTCCGGTCGCACGGCTTCCCGGCGCACCAGGCGGACCACATCGTGGCCCTCGTCGTTCAGCTTGGAGACCAGATACTTGCCGAGGAACCCCGATGTCCCGGCGACCACGATACGCATGCGTACATTCTGCACCATGGAAATACTGTCCCGGGGATTCCATACCGGATAATGAGATCCAGACGACCAGTCTGGTTACCGAAAAGCCTTGCGGCCCCGAAACATCGATTGCTACATACCCAAGTCCGTGCACGAAAAACGCGGAGAGCGGATCCCTTTCGGAATCGCTCTCCGCGTTCGCTCGGATCAGTGCGCGAAGTGGCGAGACCCGGTGAGGTAGAGCGTCACTCCTGCCTCGCGGGCCAGGTCGATGGTCTCCTGGTCACGGACCGAACCACCCGGCTGCACGATGGCGCGGATACCGGCCTGGATCAGCTGCTGCGGTCCGTCCGGGAACGGGAAGAACGCGTCGGAGGCGGCCACCGAACCCTTGGCCCGGTCGCCCGCGCGCTGCACCGCGAGCTGCACCGCGTCCACCCGGTTGACCTGTCCCATGCCGACGCCGACCGACGCGCCGTCGTGGGCGAGCAGGATGGCGTTGGACTTCACCGCGCGGCAGGCGCGCCAAGCAAATTCGAGATCGGCGAGGGTCTGCTCGTCCGCGGGCTCGCCGGTGGCGAGGGTCCAGTTGGCCGAGTCGTCGCCCTCGGCGTCGAGGATGTCGCGCTGCTGCAACAGCGCGCCGCCACTGATCGGACGCAGCTCGGCGCCCGCCCGCTGCGGCGGCTCGGCGACCAGGATGCGCACGTTCTTCTTGCGCTGCAACACCTCGACGGCGCCGTCCGCGTAGGACGGGGCCACGATGACCTCGGTGAAGATGTCGGCGACCTGCTCGGCCATCTCGACGGTGACCTCGCGGTTGGCCGCGATCACACCACCGAAGGCGCTCACCGGGTCGCAAGCGTGCGCCTTGCGGTGCGCCTCGGCGATGTCGGCGCCGATCGCGATGCCGCACGGGTTGGCGTGCTTGATGATCGCCACGGCGGGCGCCTCGTGGTCGTAGGCGGCACGCCAGGCGGCGTCGGCATCGGTGTAGTTGTTGTACGACATCTCCTTGCCGTGCAACTGCTCCGCCTGCGCCAGCCCGACCGTACCGTCGTTGTTGGTGTACAGCGCCGCCGCCTGGTGCGGGTTCTCGCCGTAGCGCAGCACCGCGGCGCGCTCCCAGCTGCCGCCGATCCAGCCGGGGAACGGCGTGCTCGCGGGCTCCTCGGCCACACCGGGGGCCAGCACGCTGGTCATCCAGCTCGCCACCGCGACGTCGTAGCTCGCGGTGTGCTGGAAGGCCTTTGCGGCCAACGCCGTCCGCTGCGCGAGGGTGAAGCCGCCGGACTTCACCGCGGCGAGCACGTCGTCGTAGTCGCCGCTGTCGACGACCACGGCGACCGACGGGTGGTTCTTCGCGGCCGCGCGCACCATGGACGGGCCGCCGATGTCGATCTGCTCGACGCATTCGTCCTGGCTCGCGCCACTGGCCACCGTCTGGGTGAACGGGTAGAGGTTCACCACCACGAGCTGGAACGCCTCGACGCCGAGTTCGGCCAGCTGGTCGACGTGCTCCTGCTTGCGCGTGTCGGCGAGGATGCCCGCGTGTACCCGCGGGTGCAGGGTCTTGACCCGGCCGTCCAGCGTCTCCGGGAACCCGGTCAGTTCCTCGACCTTGGTCACCGGGATGCCCGCGTCGGCGATCTTGCCCGCCGTCGAACCGGTGGAGACCAGCTCGATGCCCGCGGCGTGCAGACCGGTCGCGAGCTCGATGAGCCCCGTCTTGTCGTAGACGCTCACCAGCGCCCTGCTGATCGCCTTACGCTCACTCACTGGCGCACCCGCTCATCTGGAATTACTGCCTTTCGTCCGTCGGAGACAATGCCTCGCGTCGCGACGGCGGCGACAACCTCCGCCAGCAACCGTCGCTCGACAACCTTGATCCGCTCGTGCAGGGTTTCCTCGTCGTCGTCGGGCAGCACCAGCACCGCCTCCTGCGCGAGGATCGGTCCGGTGTCGACGCCCGAGTCGACCAGGTGCACCGTCGAGCCGGTGACCCGCACCCCGTACGCGAGCGCGTCGCGCACACCGTGCGCACCGGGAAACGACGGCAGCAGCGCGGGGTGGGTGTTGATGATCCGCCCGCCGAAGCGGTTCATGAACGCGGGACCGAGGATCTTCATGAACCCGGCCGAGACGACCAGGTCCGGTTCGTGGGCGGCCACCGCCTCGGTCAGCGCGGCGTCCCATGCCATGCGGTCGGGAAAGTCCTTCAGCGCCACCCGGAAATGCGGAACGCCCGCGGCCTCGGCGTGTTCGGTGGCGGCGCAGACACGATCGACGCCGACCGCGACGATCTTCGCCGGATAGTCGGCGGCGCTCGCCGCGTCGAGGAGCGCGCGCAGCAGCGACCCGGTGCCCGAGGCGAGCACGACTACGGTGGCGGGCGCCGCGGCGGGCACCCACTGGGCATGCGGAGACGTCAGCGCTCTACTCCTGCGTGTCGGTCGGAACGGCGGCCGGATCGGGGCGCCGCCGGAGTAAAGCCTAGTCGGTGGCCTGTTCGCGACTTCCCACCGGTCGCGACCACCCCAACCGAAGGTGACCTCCAGCCGCCCTCACCCACCGAACGTGACATCCAGTCCACCGCGACCATCCCGACCCAAGGCGACCTCTAGCCGATATCGGCCGGTGAAGGTGACATCCAGTCGGCTGCGACCATCTCGACCGAAGGTGACCTCCAGCTGGTGTCGGCCGGTGAGGGGCACATTCAGTCCGCCGCGACCATCTCGACCGAAGGTGACCGCCAGCTGGTGACGGCCGGTGAAGGTCACATTCGGTCGGGATGGTCGGGCGAGCGCGATGCGCCGGGGCCGGTGGGTCTGGTGGTAGGGCTGACTCGAAATCGGCGCGGCCGTTGGCGCGGCCGTGCTGTGGTCGTTGGCGGGGTCTGCCGCTAGCGCCTGCTGTCGGGGTGTGGGTCCGCGTCGGGCTCGATGATCTCGGCGTCGACGATGTCCGGTGCGGCTTGGCGGGGGGCGGTGGTGAGAGTGGGCGGCTCGTCGACGAGTTCGCCATCGAGTGCTTCGTCCGGGTCGTCGATGTAGTGGGAGTCGGTGTAGTGCGGGTCGTCCTCGTCGTGCGAGTCGTCGTGGTGGTACCGATCGTCCTCGTCGTGCGAGTCGTCGTGGTGGTACCGATCGTCCTCGTCGTCCGAGTCGTAGTCGTCGTAGTACTCGTCGTCCTGGTAGCCGTCGTGGTAGTCGTCGGCGTAATCGTCGTCCGCGTAGCCGTGCCTGCGGTCGGATTCGTAGTCGTCCGAGTCGTCGTAGTAGTAGTCCGCGTCGGTGTCGTAGTAGTCCGCGTCGTGGTCGTCGTCGTAGCCGGGCAGCACCGCGCCGACCGGAGCGATGAAGTACCTGGCGCCGACGAGGCCGACGTAGCCCGCCGCGGCCAGCCACACGAAGCTCACCAGGGCGAAGATCGGCAGCTCCAGTCCGACCCGCCCGAAGGAGCCGAGTTCGCCGCCCGCCAGCCCGCCGAGCAGCACGAGCGACAACGTCGCCATACCGGCGGAAGTCAGGGTCGCCCACGGCGCGGTGGGGCGGTCGCCGGAGGTGCGTGCGGCGTCCACACCGCCGAGCGCGCCGACCGCCGCGGGGATCACCAGCAACACCGCCCACCAGGCCGCCGCCGGTCCGGTCGGCACCGCCGCCATCACCGGCACCGCCGGAACCGGTCCGCCGACCACGGCGAACAGGCCGATCGAGGCCTGACCGAAATTCGCGCTCGCGCCCATCAGGACGCCGAGCGTGCCGAGCACGACATTCGGCACGTAGGCCAGCGAAAGCAGCGTCAGACCGATGAAGCCCCATGCGTTTCCGGCGGAGCGGTAGGTTTCGCCGATGGCGCCCCAGTGCGCGAGGAACGAGACCAGGGTGACCGCCGCGGCGCAGCCGAGCAGGCGAAGCACCGTGCGGCCCGCGCCGTAGATGCCCGCGATCACCCATTCGGGGGCGCGGACGAGGTCGAAGATCCGGCGTCGCATTCGCAGCGCAATAGCGGCGGCTGCCGCGACGAGGTGCAGGAAGAGGACCCAGCCGAAGGCGGCGAGGCTGTTCGGCGGCTGTAGCGCGACGACCGCGGAGGCGTCCTCCGCGACGGCCAGGCAGACCGCGGTGAGCATCAGCGGTCCGCCGAGCGCGGCACCCACCACCCAACCGAGGTCGGTGCGCGAACTGTTCGGCGCCACCGCGTGATAGCACTCCCGCCCCGCCGCGCCGAGCAGCAGCGCGGTCGGCAGCAGCGGAAGCAGGCCGAGCGTGGTCTTTCCGATCACCAACGGAACCTGGTGCACCGCAAGCCAGCTCGCCGCGATGGCGCCCGAGGCGCCGGCCAGTCCGCTGTCCGCGGCGAGCAACGTGACCAGCACGAGCACCACGATCGCGCTGAGCGCGAAGGTCGCCGGGCGGGCCGCGACGAGCAGCAGGACCCTGGCGCGTTCCGGGGTGAGGGACAGGAACCCGGATTCGTCGGCTTCGGACGGATGATCGCTACGCATCGGCGATTCCGATGTGTCGGATTCCCCACCGGCCCTGCGGACGAGAGAGTTCCGTGACGAGTTCATGGCACTTCAGCGTGACACCTTTCCCGAGGTGAGCGGGTCAGGCGCGCCGCGAGCACCCACCCGGTCCGGGTAGGTGCTCGCGGTACCTGCGTCTCTTACTTGTTGTTGTCGTCCGACGGACGGAACGCCTGGGTTGCGTCGCTCGCCGGGTCGGACTGCTTCTCGCCGCCGAACGGCTGACTCGGCTGGGCCTGGCCGTAGCCGGGCGCACCGTACTGCTGCTGGCCGGGCTGCGCGCCGCCGCCGAAGTGCTGCGTCGCGCTCTCGTCCGGACGCGGCTGCTGCTGCTGTGCGGGCGCGGCGCCGTACGGCGAACCCTGCTGCGGCGCACCGTAACCCGGCTGCTGACCGTAGGACTGCTGGCCGTAGGACTGGCCGGGCTGCTGCTGACCGTAGGTCGGCTGGCTCGGCTGGCTCTGGCCGTACGGCTGCTGCTGCGACTGGTACTGCGGACCGGTGCCGTAACCCGCCTGGCCGTAGGTCTGGCCCGGCTGCTGACCGTAGACAGGCTGGCTCGGCTGGCTCTGCTGGCCGTACTGACCGAACTGCTGCTGGCCGTAGCCGCCCTGGGCCTGGCCGCCGAAACCACCCTGCGCGCCCTGCGCGGACGCGGGCTTGGGCGCGGGCGCCTTGATGATGCCCGCCTCGAAAAGCACCGCGGCGACCGCGACGCCGGTCTGCACCAGCGCGAGGAAGATCAGCACCCACGCGCCGAACTCGGCGGAGAGCTGGTCCGGTAGCGAGATGGTCTGGAACAGCAGGGCGAGGAAGCCCGCGGCCGAGGCGGCGGCGGCAGCGCCCTTCCAATTCTGCTTGGGCAGCAACGAGAATCCGGCGAGCAGACCGCCGAGCAGCAGCAGTCCGAGGGCGCCCGGCGCGCCGAACAGCGTGAAACCGCTGTAGCTGTCGCCGGTGATGGTGGCGCCGGAACGCTCGATCTCCTCGACCGAGAACGGCAGGAATCCGAGCAGGAAGTTGATCACGCCGAGCGCGGCGACACCGACCACCAGGAAGAACGGCAGCCCCTTGGCATCGGAACCGGAAGCGCTCGCACCTGTGCTGGCACCACCAGTGGTCTGGCCGAGGCTGGATGGTGCGGAGGGCGTCGCGGGTGTGTTGTACCCGGAGCCCCCGGTCGGGTATGACATGTCGTCGTCTCCTACGTCGAGTCGTTGTTCGGCTGGATCTCTCTTGACGCTACTGCACTCGCCCGTTCGGGTCACCCTTAGAACAACTGGGCGGACGACCGAACGAACCGACGACGAGGGCCGCCTTCCTCGGGAAAGGCGGCCCTCGTAACGATTTCGATCCGAATCAGGCGCTGATGCTGGCCTTCTCGAGGATCTCGCGCGCCAGGGCGGCGGTCTCGGACGGGGTCTTGCCGACCTTCACGCCCGCGGCCTCGAGCGCGTCCTTCTTCGCCTGGGCGGTGCCCGCCGAGCCGGAGACGATCGCGCCCGCGTGGCCCATGGTCTTGCCCTCGGGGGCGGTGAAGCCCGCGACGTAGCCGACCACCGGCTTGGTGACGTTGGCCTTGATGTAGGCCGCGGCCCGCTCCTCGGCGTCGCCGCCGATCTCACCGATCATGACGATCAGCTTGGTCTCCGGGTCCTTCTCGAACGCCTCGATAGCGTCGATGTGGGTGGTGCCGATGACCGGGTCGCCGCCGATGCCGATGGCGGTCGAGAAGCCGAAATCGCGCAGCTCGTACATCATCTGGTAGGTCAGGGTGCCGGACTTGGAGACCAGGCCGACCGGGCCCTTGCCGGTGATGTTGGCCGGGGTGATGCCGACCAGCGACTCACCGGGGGTGATGATGCCGGGGCAGTTCGGGCCGATGATCCGGGTCTTGTTGCCCTTCTCCACGTTGTAGGCCCACGCGTAGGCGGTGTCCTGCACCGGGATGCCCTCGGTGATGACCACGAGCAGCGGGATCTCCGCGTCGATGGCCTCGATGATGGCGTCCTTGGAGAACTTCGGCGGGACGAACGCGATGGAGACGTCCGCGCCGGTCGCCTTCATGGCCTCCGCGACGGTGCCGAACACCGGCAGCTCGACCGCGTTGCCGTCCTTGTCGGTGTGCGCGACGGTGGTACCCGCCTTGCGCGCGTTCACACCGCCGACGACCTGGGTGCCCGCCTTGAGCATCAGTGCGGTGTGCTTGGTGCCCTCGCCGCCGGTGATGCCCTGGACGATGACCTTCGAGTCCTTGTTCAGGAAGATAGACATTTCCGGTTTCCTTACTTGGCCGCTGCCAGTTCGGCGGCCTTGTCGGCGCCTTCGTCCATTGTCTGCGCCAGCGTGATCAGCGGGTGCGCGGCGTCGACGAGGATCTTGCGGCCCTCCTCGACCTTGTTGCCGTCCAGACGCACGACCAGCGGCTTGTTCGCCTCGGAACCGAGGATCTCCAGCGCTTTCACGATGCCGTTCGCGACCGCGTCACAGGCGGTGATGCCGCCGAAGACGTTCACGAACACGCTCTTCACCTGCGCGTCGCCCAGGATGACGTCGAGCCCGGCCGCCATCACCTCGGCCGAGGCGCCGCCACCGATGTCGAGGAAGTTGGCGGGCTTGACGCCGCCGTGGTTCTCGCCCGCGTAGGCGACGACGTCGAGGGTCGACATGACAAGACCCGCGCCGTTGCCGATGATGCCGACCTCACCGTCGAGCTTGACGTAGTTGAGGTCGTTCTCCTTGGCCTTCAGCTCCAGCGGGTCGGTCGCGTCCTTGTCCGCGAACGCCTCGTGGCCGGGCTGACGGAACTCGGCGTTCTCGTCCAGGGTGACCTTGCCGTCCAAGGCGAGGATCTCGTCCTGCGGGGTGCGCACCAGCGGGTTGACCTCGACCAGGGTGGCGTCCTCCTTGATGAACACCTCCCAAAGCTTCTGAATGGTCACCGCCGCGGCGTCCAGCACGTCGGCGGGCAGGTGGCCCTGCTCGGCGATCGAACGCGCGAACGCGAGGTCGACACCCTTGACGGCGTCGACGGGGACCTTGGCGAGGCGCTCGGGCTTGGTCGCGGCGACCTCTTCGATCTCCATGCCGCCTTCGACCGAGCACATGGCCAGGTAGGTCCGGTTGGAGCGGTCGAGCAGGAAGGAGATGTAGTACTCCTCCGCGATGTCCTTGGCCTCGGCGACCAGGATCTTCTTGGTGACGTGGCCCTTGATGTCCAGGCCGATGATGTTCTGCGCGTGCGTGAACGCGTCCTCCGGGGTGGCGGCGTACTTGACGCCACCCGCCTTACCGCGGCCACCGGCCTTGACCTGGGCCTTGATCATCACCGGCTTGCCGATTTCCTCCGCGATGGCGCGGGCGTCCTCGGCCGTGTCCGTGACGCGGCCCTCGGACGAAGGCACTCCGTGCTTAACGAAGAGCTCCTTCGCCTGATATTCGAAGAGATCCATGTACTCACCGTCTCGTCTGCGTTGTGATGACAACGTCTTTGTTGGCGGCCCGACGTCGGAAGCGGGTCGGGTCGGACTCTAACCAGTCACATGGAGGGCCAATCGGCCACGTTCATCCTAAGTGGCGCAGGTCACGGGCGTCGCGCTCGGCCGGGAAAACCGCTGGCCAAGGCTACTGGCGAGTAGTTTGTTGGGGGTTTGCCAGGTAGAGCCGCTCCCACCGGGAACGGACGGCGATCTACTACAAATCGTCGTCGTTCAACCTCACTCGAGTGCCCCGGAAATAGTGAGTTATTCCGTGCTGTTACGGTGATCAATCTCACATGTTTGGACAGATCGTCCGCAACGCTTGCGGACCCCGCAATCGTTTCGTTACCGTTATTGCGGTCGAAGTCACAACTAGGTCACGACCCCGTTGTTCCAAGGATCCAGGAGGACGGCAAGCCTTGATGCAGCACAGTGCTTCGCGGGTGGTGAGCCGCTCCGCGGACCAGCCTTCGACGTCGACCTCCTGCCGGTTTCTCGGCACCGTGACCATCTCCCGCTCCACGATGTGGCACCGCCGATGAATCATCGCTCCACCCTCGCTCCCGGCAATCGCTCTCGCTCGGGACATCGTTATCGCGACGACGACGAACCCTTCGCCCACGGCGATCACGACCGACGCGGCTTTCCGTCGTCCAACAGCCGCTATGCCAGCGCCGCGGGCGCGACCGGTTACGCCGGCGCCGCGGGCGCGACCGGTTACGCCGGCGCCGCGGGCGCGACCGGTTACGCCGGCGCCGCGGGTGCGTCCGGTTACGCCGCCGAAGGTGCGCACCACGACGTGAACACGTCCGCGTGGTCCGCGAATACCGAATGGGCCGAGCAGGATTCGTGGTCCGACGGCGGCGCGTGGGCCGCCAACGACTCCTGGTCGCCGGACGCGGACGAGGCCTGGATGCCGCAGGCCGACAACGGATGGACCGCCGACAGCGCGTGGACCGCACAGCCCGGAGCCGGCTGGACGCAGCAGGGCGAGAATTGGGCACAGCAGGGCGACAACTCCTGGGGCGCCGAAGCGAACAACGGATGGACCGAGGGCGGTGACGCCTGGACCGAAGCTTCCGAGGACGACTGGTCGGCCGAGCAGTCCTGGTCTTCCGAGAACAGCTGGTCTTCCGAAAACGCTTGGGGCGCAGAGGAGGAGCCGACCGCAGGCTCCGCTACGCCGACCGTCATCCCGGCCAGAGATCCGAGCAGACGCGGTGGCGCGCACCGGATGCCCGCGCCGCCCACCGCGCTCAAGGGTCGCGCCGCGGTCGTCGCGGTAGCGGCGGGCGCCGTCGTCGCCGCGGGACAGGCCGCGATGGCCTCGCCCGAGCAGCCGTCGCACACCATCGACTACGAGGCCGCGGGACAGATCCACGAGATCGCCGCCCAGTCGGTCAGCATGGCCGACCCGAACTCCTCCCCCGACTCGCCGCAGGTGCTGAACGTCTCGACCCCGGCGAATCTCGGTCAGTTCAACGACATCCTGGAGAAGGGCCGCAAGTACGCGGAGGATCTCGCCGCCGCGGAGGCCGCGAAGCTGCGCCCGCTGTTCGCGCGCTTCGCCGCGGGCAACTTCACTTCCGGTTTCGGCGCCCGCTGGGGCGTCCAGCACCTCGGCATCGATGTCGCGGGCCCGATCGGCACCCCCATCTACGCGGTCGCCGACGGCACCGTCATCGAGGCGGGACCGGCCGCGGGCTTCGGCATGTGGGTGCGGCTGCTGCACGACGACGGCACCGTCACCATCTACGGCCACATCGACACCGCGACGGTCTCGCAGGGTGAGCGCGTGATGGCGGGCGACCAGATCGCCACCATGGGCAACCGCGGTTTCTCCACCGGCCCGCACGTGCACTTCGAAGTCTGGCTCAACGGCGTCGACAAGGTCGACCCGCTGCCCTGGCTGGCGACCCGCGGCATCGGCCTCGGCCCCCGGCGCGACTGACGAGTGAGCAACGGCACGCTTCCCGTGCCGTTGTCCGCGTTCTAGCGTCGGATCATGGCTCGTACAACGACGTACACCCAATTCCTGGCGCTACCACCGGAACTCGTGTGGCAGGTGGTCGGTGATCCCGCACGCTGGCCCGAATGGCACCCGGCCGTTGCCTCGGTGCGACTGCACGGTCCCGTCGATGTCGGGGTGGCCGGTGACTACGTGCCGCGCGGACGTTTCGTCGGAGCGCTGCACGGTCGCACAGCGCCGCCGTTCTCGATCACCGCGCTGCGTCCCGGACGCGAACTGACCATCGAGCAGCCGGAACCGGCGGGGCGGATGCGGTTGACCTGGCGGCTGACTCCTGTCGACGGTGGTACGAACCTCACCCAGGAACTGTCCTTCTCCGGACCATCCGCCGCCGCGGCGCGGACCGTTGTCGCCCGTCTGCTGGAGGCCGACCTCCGCGTCTGCTTCGCCCGGCTGGCCCGGCGGGCCGGTCTCGCCCCCGAACCCGACGCTCTGACGGTTGTGATCGCGGGCGGCACCGGCGCGCTCGGCAGGCAGCTCGCGGCCGACCTCGCCTGCCGCGGCCAACGGGTCACCATTCTGACCCGCCGCCGCGATCCCGCGCTGCCGTTCGACCAGGTCGAGTGGGACGGCAAGTCGGTCGGGGAATGGGTTGCGGCACTGCGCAATCCGGGGCCGACCGCGATCGTCAACCTGGCGGGCAAGCTGGTGGACTGCCGACCCACCGAACGCAATATCGCCGAATTGCGCAGCAGCCGAGTCGATCCCACCAGCGCATTGGTGGTGGCAGCCGCCGCGTTGCCCGCGCCGGTCGATTACTGGGTACAGGCCAGCACCACCGCTATCTGGTCGGACGCGGGCGAAACCCGTTGCGACGAAACGACTCCGCTGCCGATCGGCCTGCCGCAGATGACCGGGGTGGCGGAACCGTGGGAGCGCGCGTTCGCCGGTGCGAACACCACGCACCACACCATCCTCCGCACGTCCATCGTGCTCGACCCGGACGCGCCCGCGCTGCGGCGGCTCTGCCAGTTGACCAAGGCGGGCCTCGGAGGCCGAGTCGGATCGGGCGACCAGTGGTTCAGCTGGATTCACATCGAGGACTGGTTGGCCATCGTCCGCGCCGCGCTCGGACTGGACCCCTCGGTCACCCTGCCGGACGGAATCCTGGTGGCGGCCACCGATTTTCCGGTGCGAAACCGAGAGCTGATGGCATCGCTTCGACGCCATCTGCATCGCCCTCCCGCGCCCCCGACACCGGAGTTGGTGCTGAAGCTCGGCGCTGTGCTGTTGCGATCGGATGCGGCATTGGGCTTGACGGGCAGGCACGCCACATCAGCTGTATTGAAACCGGCCGGCTTTCAATTCCGCTACCCCCGCTTGGATGACGCACTGAAATCCCTGCTGCCGCACTGACCACCCCCATACCCAAAATCAACGGTAGTCAAATGGCGGCTAACCAAGATCAACTAACCACCATTCGACTACCGTCGGATCCATTTCTCTATCGACGGTAGCCAAATGGTGGAAGCTCCCTAGACAACGCGACAAGACACCCCACACGACCAATCCGAAACGCAACCACAGCCGTTCCGAACCCTACGGCGCCGCGACCACCGCCAAGCCCACCAACGCGACCACCTTCACGACCTCCAGCCCGATGTACCAGTAATGCGCATGCGATCGCGGCAACTCCTCCCCCGCGAGCACCCGATCGGACCTGCGAGTCAAAGGCGGCCGAACCACCAGAATCTGCACGGCCAGAACCCCGACCGCGATTCCCAACCACACCCACGTCCCCGCGCCCGGTCCGAGCACCACTGCACTCAGCGCCAGCAGCACCGCGAGCACGGCTTCCGCGATGTTCAACGCGCGGAACACGATCCGCCCGATACCCAGCCCAAGCGGCAGGGTCACCCCCGGCGCACGGAACTTCAGCGGCGCTTCGAGGAACGAGATGGCCAGCACCATGCCGAGCCACAGCATGGGCAGGAACCACACCAGATGTTGCGCGACGGTCTCCATCCGCCGGACGCTACCGGGTTCGCCGCGAGGTCGGCAGGGGCAAAAGGTACCTCCGACTGTCACTTCGGCCATGCCCGTAGTCGCCATGAGACTCTGGCCGACACTCACCGCGGCCTTTGGTTCGCCGCACGCGCGCCGCTATCGAGAGACTGTGCCCCAGCCGCCTGCCTCGCCACCGGATCAGCTCCGCGAGCCAACACCACCAGACTTCACCGACACAGCAACCACGGCCCACCTCACCCCGGCTCGACCCGGCACAGCTACCGACAGACTCGGTCCCGCGGCGCCCACCGACCTCCCCCTGGGCCCGGCACAGCCATCGACGAACAGCACCACGACCACCCCTCAGCCCCGGCACAGCCATCGACGAACAGCGCCCACAGCGCTACCCGCCTACCTCCGCGGCCCAGCGTGGCAGACCGGCACCGGCACGCTCAGAGCTTCACCAACGTCCGGCTGTACTGCGGAATCAACCGGATCTTGCCCGCCGTGCCGAAGTCGATCGTCACCGTCGCCAGCGGGCCGAAGCCTTCCGCGGCGATCACTCGGCCCAAGCCGTACTTGTCGTCGCTGACCCGGTCTCCGACCGCAAGCACCAGATTGGTGTTGTTGCGGGTCGCTCCGCCGGGCGCCGGGCGGCGCGGGCCGCGGTCGGGTCGCACGCCAGGTCGCTCGGACCAGCCGTCGCCGCGGGTCCAATCGCGTTCCAGTCCGTCGTCGTCACCGCGCCTGCGGATCCCGCGGGAGGCGGGAGACGGTTCCAGTCGCCGCCAGTCCATGAGGTGGCCCGGGATCTCCTGGAGGAAGCGCGACTCCGGGTTGGACACCGGCTGACCCCAGCCGGAGCGGACCACCGCGCGGGTCAGGTAGAGCCGTTGCCGGGCTCGGGTGATGCCGACGTACGCGAGACGGCGTTCCTCGGCGAGTTCGGTGGGATCGCCGAGCGCGCGCATGTGCGGGAACTGCCCGTCCTCCCAGCCGGTCACGAAGACCACCGGGAACTCCAGGCCCTTGGCCGTGTGCAGCGTCATCATCGTGACGACGCCTGACCCTTCGTCCGGGATCTGGTCGGTATCGGCGACCAGCGAGACGCGCTCCAAGAACGCCGCGAGCGAGCCCGGATCCGGTTCGCCCTCGCCGAGTTCGGGCACGAGGCCCTCCTCGCGAGCCGCGACCGCGTTGTTGTACGCCTCGGAGCTGAACTCGCGCGCCACGCTGACCAACTCGTTCAGGTTGTCCAGCCGTGCGCCGTCCTGCGGATCGTCGGACGCTTCCAGCTCGGCGCGGTACCCGGTGCGATCGAGCACCGCCTCCACCACATTGCCCACGTCCGGGAAGTCCGCGTCGGCCTGGACACCGGCCGCCCTGATCTCCTCGAGCAGATCGAGGAACCCGGCGATCGCCCGCTGCGCACGGGTGTTCAGCAGCGCGACCTTGCCGTCGGCGGCATCGCGCAGTGCCGCGGCGAAACCGATGTCGCGCTGTTCGGCGTGCACCGCGACGCACGCCTCGGCGCGGTCGCCGATGCCACGGCGCGGGGTGTTCAGGATGCGGCGCAAGCTCACCGCGTCGTCGGGGTTCTCCAGCACGCGCAGGTAGGCGACGATGTCGCGAACTTCCTTGCGCTCGTAGAACCGGACGCCGCCGACCACCTTGTACGGCAGACCCATCCGGATGAAGATCTCTTCCAGCGCACGGGAGTTGTTGTTGGTGCGGTAGAACACCGCGACATCGCTGTAGTTGGCGTCGCCCTGGTCGACGAGCCGGTCGATTTCCCGTGCGACGAACGAGGCCTCGTCGTGCTCGTTGTCGGCCACGTAGCCGACGATCAGGTCGCCCTCGCCGGAGTCGGTCCACAGTCGCTTGTCGCGCCGGTTCTCGTTGCGCGAGATGACCGCGTTCGCCGCCGACAGAATGTGCTGGGTGGAGCGGTAGTTCTGCTCCAGCAGAATGGTCTCCGCGTCCGGGAAATCGCGCTCGAACTCCTCGATGTTGCGAATGGTCGCGCCGCGGAAGGCGTAGATGGATTGGTCGGCGTCGCCGACGACGCACAGTTCGCTCGGCGGCGCGGCGTCCTCGTCGGGCTCCGCCTCGCCGGTGTGATGGCCGACCAGTTCCCGCACCAGCACGTACTGCGCGTGGTTGGTGTCCTGGTACTCGTCGACGAGCACGTGCCGGAAGCGGCGGCGGTAGTACTCCGCGACCTGCGGGTGGTTCTGCAACAGCGCGACCGTCTCGCCGATCAGGTCGTCGAAGTCCAGCGCGTTGGCCGCGCGCAGTCGCCGCTGGTATTCGGTGTAGACACGGGCCACCAGACCGGGCAGTTCGGTGTCGTCGGATTCGGCGTCCGCGGTCGCCTGCTCCGGCCCGATCAACTCGTTCTTCAGATTCGAGATGGCGGTCGCCAAGAGCCGCGCGGAGTATTTCTTCGTATCGATGTCGAAGTCGCGGCTGATCATCGTCAGCAACCGCCGGGAATCATCGGCGTCGTAGATCGAGAAATTGGAATTCAAGCCGGGCAGCAGCGCCGCCTGCATGCGCAGGATCCGCACACAACTGGAATGGAACGTGGATACCCACATGTTGTTCGCGCGCGGCCCGACCAGGCCGATCACCCGCTCCCGCATCTCGGCGGCAGCCTTGTTGGTGAAGGTGATCGCCAGGATCTGGCCCGGCGTCACGCCGCGAGCGGCGAGCAGATAGGCGATGCGGCGGGTCAGCACGGCCGTCTTGCCCGAGCCCGCGCCCGCGACGATGAGCAGCGGCGAACCGGTGTGCACGACCGCGGCCCGCTGCTGCGGATTGAGCCCGTCGAGCAGCCGCTCGGCTTCCTCGGCGCGTTGCCTGTCCCGCTCGGCGCGCCGCTCGGCCTGCTCGTCGGCGCGCCGCTGTGCTTGTTCCGCCAAAGAGAGCGGCGGAGCCTGCTCCGCCGAGGCGGATAGCTCCCCCGATGACTGCGGCGACTCCCCAACCCCGGGCGCGCCGGAAGGCCCCGCCGCCCGGCCGCCCGCGTGGGCCTCGGGCTGCGGAGCGGGGTTCACGTCCTGATGCCGGTTCCGACCGGCCTGCGTCTGAGGAGCCACCGTGATATCCATTGCCCATCCACGCTACCGGCGGCCACCGACACAGGCGAAGCCCCCGGGTGCGGTCCCGGCCGCGCGACGATCACCGGCTAACATTCAGTGAACACATCGCGGCGCGCGACCCTGCAAATCTGTGCGACTCGTTCTCAGCAGATTCACAAAATCAGACGTTTTGCATCGGTTCGGCCGCGTGGCAGACTGACCCCATGGTCAGCGTTGCCGCGATGCACCCGATTCGGTTACCCGCCGGATATCGGTCTCGCGGAGCCTTGTAGCCGACCACACGCTTCTGGGGGGACTATGAAGCCCCTCAGGTCTGTTTCACGGTGAAAGAACCGGACGGTAACGCGCCGCGCGCAGTAGCCGATCCACGTTCTGACACGAGGAGATGAATGATGAGCACTTCTGCCACGACCACCGGGTCCGACGCGGCGCTGCCGCAGTCCGAGGCGGAGATCGACAAGCTCCGCAAGGAGATCGACCAGCTCGATGCCGAGATCCTCGCCGCCATCAAGCGACGCAGTGAGATCTCCCGGCTGATCGGACGGACTCGGATGGCCTCCGGTGGCCCGCGACTGGTGCACAGCCGCGAGATGAAGGTGCTCGAGCGCTTCAGCGAACTCGGCCAGGAGGGGCACACTCTCGCCATGCTGCTGCTGCGCCTGGGGCGCGGCCGCCTCGGCCACTGAGCCGTCGTTCTCCTGCCGCGTCGAGCGGCACGCGAACCTTGCGGTGATCGCGAGACACCGCATCCAAAAACCGCCCCGGGTGTCGAAACCCCGGGGCGGTTCTCGCGTTTCATGGCACGCGTTCCCAGATCTCTAGATCAGCGCGATGTACTTCGTCGACAGGTACTCCTCGATGCCCTCGGTGCCGCCCTCGCGGCCGAAACCGGAGGCCTTCACGCCGCCGAACGGCGCGGCCGGATCCGAGATGACGCCACGGTTGACGCCGACCATGCCCGATTCCAAGCCCTCGGCCACCCGCAGCGCGCGGTCCAACGTTTTGGTGTAGACGTAGGCGACCAAGCCGAATTCGGTGTCGTTGGCGGCGGCGATGCCCTCGTCCTCGGTCTCGAAGCCGACGATCGGCGCGACCGGACCGAACACCTCCTCGCGCAGAATCCTGGCCTGCGGCGGCACGTCGCTGAGAATGGTGGCCGGGTAGAACCAGCCGGGTCCGCCGGGAGCCTTGCCGCCGAGGCGAACTCGCGCGCCCGCGGCGACCGCGTCGTCGACGAGCTCGCCGACGGTGGTCAGCTGGTCCTCGTTGATCAGCGGCCCGAGGGTCGTCTCGGGATCGGTGCCCGGCCCCATGGTGACCGAGTTCGTCATCGCCTCGGCGAATTTGGCGGTGAACTCCTCGAGCACGCCGTTCTGCACGTGGAACCGGTTGGCTGCGGTGCACGCCTCGCCGCCGTTGCGCAGTTTCGCCAGCATCGCGCCCTGCACCGCCGCGTCGATGTCGGCGTCGTCGAACACCACGAAGGGCGCGTTGCCGCCGAGTTCCATCGAGGTGCGCAGCAGGCCGTGCGCGGACTGTTCCACCAGCTTCTTGCCCACCTCGGTGGACCCGGTGAAGGTGAGCTTGCGCAGTCGCGAATCCTTGAGCAGCGGGCCGGTCACGGCGCTGGAACGGCTGGTGGTGATGACCGAGAGCACTCCGTCGGGCAGTCCGGCCTCGTGGCACAGCTTCGCGAGCAGCAGCATCGTCAGCGGCGTCTCCGACGCGGGCTTGACGATCATGGTGCAGCCCGCGGCCAACGCGGGACCGATCTTGCGGGTGCCCATGGCCAGCGGGAAGTTCCACGGCGTGATGGCGAGACAGGGACCGACCGGTTGCTTGTGCACCATGATCCGGCCGGTGCCCGACGGCGCGTGCAGGTAGCGCCCGTGCACGCGCACCGCCTCCTCGCTGAACCATCGGAAGAACTCGGCGCCGTAGCGCACCTCGTTGCGGCTCTCCGGCAGCGCCTTGCCCATTTCCAGGGTCATCAGCAGCGCGAATTCCTCGGCTCGCGCCGTGATCTGCTCGAACACCGCGCGCAGGATCTCGCCGCGCTCCCTTGCCGGGGTAGCCGCCCATTCGGCCTGCACGGCGACCGCGGCGTCGAGCGCGCGCATCGCGTCCGCTGGGCTCGCGTCGGCGACCTGGATCAACACCTCCCCGTTCGCGGGATTGTGCACCGGGAAGGTGGCGCCACCCTCGGCGTCGACGGGCCCGCCGATCCACAGCTGCGTCGGTACGGATTGGAGTAGTTCGCGTTCGGACACCATGTCGCCAGCGTAAGCCCGGTCCGCTCGGGCCGTGCTGGACTCGAACCGGCGAATTCACGCGGGGCGCCGGAGGCGACCAGCCGTGCGGCGCCGACGCGACCCGGAATGCCCGCCTCAGCCGTGCGCCGGCGCGGCACGGTGAGTACCCTCGGCGGACGTGAGCAGCGACATCACCGCATCGGCGGCATGGCGGAAACTGCACGATCACTACGGCGCCGTGTCCGAGCGACACCTACGAGAGATCTTCGCGGACGACCCCGAGCGCGGCCGTGAGCTGACCGTCCAGGTGGGCGACCTGCACATCGACTACAGCAAGCACCGGGTCACCCGGGAAACCTTGCAGCTACTCGTCGAATTGGCGCACGAGGCGGGGGTGGCCGAGCGACGCGACGCCATGTTCGCGGGCGCGCACATCAACACCTCCGAGGACCGCGCCGTCGGCCACGTCGCCCTGCGGCTGCCCGAGGGCGAGTCGATGACCATCGACGGCGCCGACGCGGGCGCCGAGGTGCACGAAGTGCTGCGGCGGATGGGGGAATTCACCGACGCGCTGCGCTCGGGCGAGTGGCGCGGCGCCACCGGCGAGCGGATCGAGACGGTGGTGAACATCGGCATCGGCGGCTCGGACCTCGGTCCGGTGATGGTGCACCAAGCGCTGCGGCACTACGCCGACGCGGGCATCGGCGCCCGCTTCGTCTCCAACGTCGATCCCGCCGACCTGGTCGCCGAGCTCACCGGCCTCGATCCGGCAACCACGCTTTTCATCGTTGCTTCCAAGACTTTTTCGACGCTGGAGACCCTGACCAACGCCACCGCCGCGCGCCGCTGGCTGGTGGCCGCGCTCGGCGAGGACGCGGTCGCCAAGCATTTCGTCGCGGTGTCCACCAATGCCGAGCGGGTCGCCGAATTCGGCATCGACACCAACAATATGTTCGGCTTCTGGGACTGGGTCGGCGGCCGCTATTCGGTGGATTCGGCGATCGGCCTTTCGGTGATGGCCACCATCGGCAAGGAGCGTTTCGCGGAATTCCTGGCCGGAATGCACACCGTCGACGTGCATTTCGCGAACGCACCATTGGAGGCGAACGCGCCGGTGCTGCTCGGCCTGCTCGGCGTCTGGTACTCGAATTTCTTCGGCGCGGAATCCCGTGCGGTGCTGCCCTATTCGAACGATCTGGCGCGTTTCCCCGCCTATTTGCAGCAGCTCACCATGGAATCGAACGGGAAGTCGGTGCACGCCGACGGCACACCGGTCACCACGTCCACCGGCGAGATCTTCTGGGGCGAGCCGGGCACCAACGGCCAGCACGCCTTCTATCAGCTGCTGCACCAGGGCACCCGCCTCATCCCCGCCGACTTCATCGGATTCGCCCGTCCCACCGACGATCTGGCGACCCGCGACGGCAGGGGCAGCATGCACGACATCCTGATGAGCAACCTGTTCGCCCAGACCAAGGTGCTCGCGTTCGGCAAGACCGCCGAGGAGATCGCCGCGGAGGGCGCCGACCCGGAGGTGGTGCCGCACAAGGTGATGCCGGGCAACCGCCCGAGCACCACCATCCTCGCACCGCAGCTGACGCCCTCGGTGGTCGGCCAGCTCATCGCGCTCTACGAACACCAGGTCTTCGTCGAGGGCAGCATCTGGGGCATCGACAGCTTCGACCAGTGGGGTGTCGAACTCGGCAAGCAGCAGGCTTTGGCCCTCGCTCCGCTGCTCACCGCCGCCGAAGATCCCGCGCCGCAAGATGATTCGTCCACCGACGCGCTCATCCGCTGGTATCGCGCCAACCGCTGAGGGCGCTCAATGATCCCCGGTCGGGTTCTGCGGCCGGGGATTTCGCGTGTCATCCGTGCCGTGCTCGCGCGGCGGGGCCTTCTCCGGCTCGGCGACTTGGGCGTGGCGCGCGGCTGTCTCGAGCCGGTGAGTGACACCCGAGCTGACGATGGCCAGCAGGCTGCCGATGACCACGAGGTCGAAGACGATTTGCACCATCGTCGCGATGCGCGCGGTCTGACCGATCGCGTGGATATCGCCGTAGCCGACCGTGCCCAGCGTGACGATGGTGTAGTAGAGCGCGTCGGTGCGGGTCACCAAGCCCTCGAACTCGCCGGGGTACTGGACGGCGAGGCGGTAGTAATAGATCGCGAAGAACATCACGACCACGCACAACATCAGGAGTAGACCGTCGACGCGGCCGCCCGTCGCGCGCGGCTCGCGCAGGTAGCGACGCACCCGGCGGGTGGCCAGCCAGATGAGCCCGCCGACTCCGGCGAGGAAAGCAGCGAGGCCGAGCCACTGGCCCGACCAGTCGTCGCTCAGGTCCCACTCCATCGGGACGCCGTAGAAGAACAGGAGCGCGCACACCAGCGCGGCGACGTTGCGCAGCACGTGGATGGCTCCCGAAAACCGGCGCGAGTCCGTCATGGGTCCATGATCGGCTCGGTGGGATGGTCGACGCCGCATCCACGCCGGGCGATTCGCGGGACTTTGCCGAAGGGGACGCCGGACGCGAGTCGATTCCGTCTCGTCGGGCGTCGAGCCGTTCGGTAGCGGCAGCCGGAGCTTCGGATACACCGGCATCGGTGCCGGACCGGGCGATCGGATCGAGCTCGCTCAACTTACGACGAAGTAATGCCCGTCCCGCTCGCGCAACACGAGGTCCGCGCGCTCGCGTGTCGCGTGCACGAGGTCTGCGTTGCGCAGGTCGCTGTCCATCACCTTGATCCGGGCCGCTTCGGCCGACTTCCCGCCGCGCAGGTGCCGTTCCAGCAGGCGCTGTGCCAGCACGTGGCGGTCCGCGTCGAGGTACCAGCACTCGTCGAGTTCCTGGCGGACCGCGGACCAGCCGTCGGCGCCGAGCAGTAGGTAGTTGCCCTCGGTGATGGCGACGAGCTGGTCGGCGAAGACCACGCCCGCGGGCGTCGGCTCGTCGAGCTCCCGGTCGAACGTCGGCCACGGCACCGGCGTCCCGCGTGGGGTCTTGCGCAGACGGCGCAGGTTCGCGACGAAACCCGCGACGTCGAAGGTGTCGGGTTCGCCCTTGCGGGCCAGGTCGCCCGTCGCGCGGAGCCGCGCGTTGGACAGGTGGTAGCCGTCCATCGGCGCGATCTCCGCCGCGGAGCCAGCCACCGGTGCGATCCCGGCCGCCGAACCGCCCACCGGTGCCACCTGGGCCGCCGAACCGCCCACCGGCGCCACCCGAGCCACCGAGCCACCCGACGGCGCCACCACCCGAGCCACCGAGCCACCCGACGGCGCCACCACCCGAGCCACCGAGCCACCCGACGGCGCCACCACCTGGGCCGCCGAGCCACCCACTTCCATATCGAAGGCGTCGCGTAGGAGCACCGAGAGCGTGGACTTCCCCGCTCCGGGCGGCCCGGCGATGCCGAGCACGTACCGCCGCTCCGGGTGCTCGGCCAAGCGGTCCAGCACCCGGCGCGCCAGCCGGTGCGGCGGCATCTCGCGCTCGGCGGGCACTACCGAGCGCCCGTCACGCGACGAAGGCGCGTTCGATGATGGCGCCGGTGTCCACGCCGGTCGGCAGGGTGCCGAAGGCGATGCCCCAGTCGTCGCCGAGCCGGGTGGCGCAGAAGGCGTCGGCGACCGCGGGGTGGCCGTGGCGGACCAGCTGCGCGCCCTGGAGAACCAGCGCCATCAGTTCCACGACGCGGCGGGCACGGTATTCGATGTCGCTGAGGTCGGCCAGTTCCTTGCCGACCTTGGCGATCACGTCGTCCAGCCGCGGGTTCGCGCCCTTGGCCAGCGAGATCTCGTTGAAGTAGGCCTCGACGGTCTCCGGCTGACGGCCCATGGCGCGCAACGCGTCCAGCGCGGCCACGTTGCCAGAGCCCTCCCAGATCGACATCAGCGGCGCCTCGCGATAGAGCCGCGGCATCCCCGACTCCTCGGCATATCCGTTGCCGCCCAAGCATTCCAGCGCCTCCGCGGAATGCGACGGAGCGCGCTTGCACACCCAGTACTTGGTGACCGCGAGCGCGATGCGGCGCAGTGCGGACTCGGCGGGATCGGTACTCGACCGGTCCGTGGCCCCGGCGAGGCGCATCATGACGGTGGTCGCGGCGTCGGACTCGATCACCAGATCGGCGAGCACATTGCGCATGGCGGGCTGGTCGATCAGCTTGGCGCCGAACGCTTCTCGGTGCCTGGCGTGGTGCACCGCGTAGACGACGCCTGCCCGCATGTTGGTCGCGGAGCCGATCACGCAGTCCAGGCGGGTCATGTTCACCATCTCGATGATGGTCTTGACGCCGGCGCCTTCCGCGCCGACCAGCCAGCCGGTGGCGTTCTCGTATTCGATCTCCGAGGAGGCGTTGGACTTGTTGCCCAGCTTGTCCTTGAGCCGTTGGATGCGAATGGGATTGCGCGTGCCGTCCGGCAGCACCCGGGGCAGCAGGAAGCAGGACAGACCGGCGGGCGCCTGGGCCAGCGTCAGGAACATGTCCGACATCGGCGCGGAGGTGAACCACTTGTGCCCGACGATGCGGTAGCTGCCGTCCGGCTGCGGGGTCGCGGTGGTGGTGTTGGCCCGCACATCGGAGCCGCCCTGCTTCTCCGTCATCGACATGCCCGCGATCAGACCGGCCTTGGTCGACGGTTCGCGCAGACCGAAATCGTAAGTGCGCGAGGCGAGTAGCGGTTCGTACTTGGCGGCGAGCTCGGTGTTGTGCCGGAGCGCGGGCACGATCGCGTAGGTCATCGAGATGGGGCACATGTGCCCCGCGTCGGCGACGCCCCAGGTGTAGAACTTGGCGGCGCGGGCGGTGTGCGCGCCGGGCCGGTCGTCGGTCCACGGTGAGCCGTGCAGGCCGTGCTGGACCGCCACCGTCATGAGATCGTGCCAGTGCGGGTGGAATTCGACCTCGTCGACCCGGTGGCCGTAGCGGTCGTGGGTGTGCAGCACCGGCGGGTACTCGTTGGCCAGCCTGCCCCACTCCTGCGCCGCGAAATCGCCCGCGAGCCTGCCGAGTTCGCGCACCTCGTCCTCGGCCCAGCCCGCGCCCTCGCGGTGCAGGCCCTCCAGCAGCGCCGGGTTGCGCGCGGCGTCGAAGGGCACGATGTTCGGGACCTGGTTGAAGACCTCATGAGTCTGCATCGGACACTCCTGATCTCTCGGCGCGCACCGGCACGCCGAGGGCGCGGATGGCGAAGGTGACGAGTTGGGGGACAACGGATTCGGCGTGCGGCGCGGCGGCGAGCGGGCCGACGAGCACCTCGCCGATGGCGCCGACAAGCGCGGCGGCGCTGGTGCGCGGGTCCTGCGCGGGCAGTTCACCGGCCGCGACACCGTCGGCCACCGCGGATTCGAAGGCCTCAGCGAAGGCGCGGCGGAAACGCAGGCGCTCGGCGTCGACCACGGTGTCGACCGGCTCGACCAGCAGCACGTAGGCGAGCTTGGGGTTCTTCATGGCGCGCCCGGCGAAGGTCTCCACGGCCGCGGTCACCCGCTCCACCGCGCTGCCGGTTCGAGCGGCCTCGGTGACGGCGGCGACCTCCCTGGCGACGACAGTGCGGAAGACCGCGGTCACCAGGTTCGCCTTGCCGTCGAAGTGCTTGTACACGGTTCCGGTCGCCACGCCGGCCCGGTTCGCGACCGCCGCCATCGACAGGCCCGCGAATCCGGCCTCGGAGAGAACCTTGGTCGCGGCCTGCACGATCAGCTGCTCTTGGGCGTCCAGGCGGGCCTGGACGGCAGGGGTCCTGCGGTACGCCACTAAAGAAGTGAATCATGGATTCACTTCTTCACACAAGGGTCGGACCGTCGTATGGTCGAGACGTGATCCATCCACACAGCACCGTTCCCGCAGCGTGGCGGGCGGCAATCCGGAGGGGGCGTCGGTGAGCGTTCGAGTCGAGAAGAACGGGCCGGTGACGACGGTGATCCTGCACCGGCCGCAGGCGCGCAACGCGGTGGACGGCCCGACCGCCCGCGCGCTTGCCGACGCCTTCCGCGAGTTCGACGCCGATCCCACCGCCGCGGTCGCGGTGTTCTGGGGCGAGGGCGGCACCTTCTGCGCGGGAGCCGACCTGAAGGCGCTCGGCACCGAACGGTCGAACCGCGCGGACGAGGACGGCGACGGCCCGATGGGCCCGACCAGGATGACCCTGTCCAAGCCCGTGATCGCCGCGATCTCCGGCTACGCCGTGGCGGGCGGGCTCGAGCTGGCGCTGTGGTGCGATCTGCGAGTCGCCGAGCAGGACAGCACTTTCGGCGTCTTCTGTCGCCGCTGGGGCGTGCCGCTCATCGACGGCGGCACGGTGCGGCTGCCCAGGATCATCGGCACCAGCCGCGCCATGGACCTGGTGCTGACCGGCCGCGCCGTCAGCGCGCCTGAGGCGCTTCAGATGGGCCTGGTCAACCGCGTCGTGCCGACCGGCGAGGCGCGCAACGCCGCCGAGGAACTCGCGGCCGAGCTCGCCGTCCTGCCGCAGACCTGTCTGCGTTCGGACCGGATGTCGCTGCTCGAGCAGGACGGCATGGACGAGGACGCGGCCATCCGCAACGAATTCCGGCACGGACTCGCCGCCCTGGCCGACGGCGCGCTCGCCGGCGCCCAGCGGTTCGCGGCGGGCGCGGGACGACACGGGGCCGCCGGCTGAAAATGGACCGCCTCGGCGTCGTCGACGAGATCTTCCTGCGCACCCACCGCGGGCTCGGCACCCCCATCGCCCTCCAGGGGCTGTGGCGGACACCTGATCGTGTCGAACCGGCTTTGCTGCAACGGATTCACGATGTACTGCGTTCGGGGTCGTTGGGGCGCAGGGTGGTTCGTCCTCGTGTGCCAGGTGCTCGCCGTGGCTGGCGGATGAACACCCGGGCCCATCCCCTGCTGTTCGCCGAGGTGCCGCTTCGGGACTCCGAGTTACTGCCGTGGGCGGACGGCCTCGGTGGCGATCTCGACCCGGAGTTCGGACCGGGCTGGCGCCTCGCGGCCGCTCCGCTCGCCGACGGCGGAACCGTTGTGGTGCTGACCTGTTCGCATGCTCTGGCCGATGCGCGGGGGTTGGTGTACGCGGTCGATGTCGCGCTGCGGGGGGTTGCCGCTCAGCCCGAGACAGCGGAAGCGGCTCGGACCGAAAGAACTGCGGCGGACTCCGCGGTGCCCGGGGTTGTCGTGGAGGCGGCAGCCGATGCTCGCGTCGAGTCGGCGGTCACCGGTCGGGCCGAGACCGCCCACGTCCCTGGCGATTCGACTGCGCTCGATCGCGACGCCGACAGGGCCGACTCGGCACGGCTCGCCGCCGACACGGTCGGCACAGACAACGCTTGCGAGTCCGATTGGGCGGACGCGGTTCGCCAGTGGTCGATCGTCGTGGGCGGCACGGTTCGGGCGCTGCGCCACGGCATTCCGGAACAGCCCGTATCCAGCGCGCCGGTGCGGGTGGGCGGGAACGAACCGCGCGTACACAGTGCGGTGGTGCGGTTCGGTGCGGCCGAGTGGGACAGCGTGGCGGAGAAGCACGGCGGCACCGCGAACAGCTTGTTCATCCATTTGATCGCGAACCTGCTGTGGGCCACCGGTTTTTCCGGACCGACCATCGGAGCGAGCCTCCCTGTCGACACCCGCGACGAACCCCGAGTGGACAACGACCTCGCGATGACCGAGATCGTCGTCGATCGCTCCGACACCCCGGCGACGCTGCGCGCCAAGGCCCGCACCGCCTACGAACACCGGATGTCCAGTCCCGGCGGCATGCCCGAGGAACTGCTGCAAGTGATCCCCGACCGCTGGGCCTACGCACTGTCCAAGGGCGCTGGCGAACGAGATATCTTGTGCTCCAACATCGGAACGCTCCCCGATTCGCTGCGCACGATCGGTGCGCACCCCTGCATCGGTGTCGCCGCCCGGGCCATCCATCCGGGTCTCACCGCGTCCCGACTCCCCCGCACCCGCCTGTCCGGCTACCTGTGCCGCACCGGCGACGACTACCTCCTCTCGTTGATCGGTCTCGACCCCGCCATCGAATCCGCAACGGTCCTAAGCGAACTCACCGTCGAGGAGGCTGCCCGCCTCGGGCTCACCGGGTCACCGTGGTGAGCGGCCTACCGGGATAGCACCGCCGCCCGCTCACGTGAGTGCCCGGCGCCGAGTTGCCGCCGGGGGTCGAAGCGGGTCCGGCGCGACCGTCAGCCCCACGCCGAACCTGCGGTAGGCCAGCCACTCCCCGGCCATACGACAACACACGCCGAACCGCGACCGCGCGGAGCGCTCTCAATCACTCAGCGCACCAACGAAACCCCCGTCGCAGTCCGCTCCAGCACATCGGACGGCACACCGATCCCCGCCGCCAGGTCCGGCGAATCGATCGGCGCGTCCCACACCTGACGCAGCGGCAGCACACCGGCCCAGGTCGGGCTGTCCGCGTCTTCGGGATCGTCCTTCGGTCCGCCCTCCCGGACTTTGACCGACGCCTCGGTGAGGTCGAGCGCCAGCACCATGGTCGCGGCGAGTTCCTTCTTGTTCGGCGGACGCACCCGGTCCCACGCACCGGGAGCCGCGTGCTCGACGATCACCCGCAGGGCGTGCACGCGCTCGTCGGGATCGGTCAGTTCGCGCGCCTTCCCGTGCACCACCGCCGAGCGGTAGTTCATCGAGAAGTGCATCGCGGAGCGGGCGTAGACGATGCCGTCGACGTGCGTGACCGCGACGGAGATGTCGGAGGTCAGCGCGGCGCGCATACTGCCCGAGCCGGTCGATCCGTGCAGGTAGAGGGTGTCGCCGTCGCGGCCGTAGGCGGTCGGCAGCACCACGGGGCTGCCGCCGAGAACGACGCCGAGGTGGCAGATCAGACCGGCGTCGAGTACGGCGTCGAGTTCGGCGCGGTCGCTGCGGCCGCGTTCCTTCGACCGGGTCAGCGTGCTGCGCGGAGTGGGAGAGAGGGGCGGGCGGGCGCTGAGCGAGTTGGTCATGAGGACAGCGTCCACCGCCAAGTGGCATTCTGAAATAGCCAATTCAGCCTGATTCCCACAGTCCAATCCGAGGTGCCAGGATGCTCGACGAACTACCGCTCGCGCTCGATCGCGACGCACCCGAACCGCTGTCGGTGCAGGTCGCCGACGGTCTGCGCGCCGCGGCGACCTCGGGCCTGCTGCGGACCTCGGACCGCCTGCCGTCCTCGCGGGCATTGGCGCAACGACTCGGCGTGAGCCGGACGGTGATCGCCGCGGCCTACGACCAACTGCACGCCGAAGGCTGGATCGCGGGCAAGCGCGGATCGGGCACCTACCTCACCACGGCCCCGGCCGCCGCGCCCGCACACCACCGGGTCACCGTCGGCACCGACGCCGAAGGCCCCGGTTACGACCTCGGCCCCGGCGCGCCCTGCGTCGAGGCCATCGACCGAACGGCATGGCGCCGCGCCTGGCGTGCCGCCTCCGACCAGCCGCCGATCGTGCGCAAGGACCGGTCGGGGGAACCGGAATACCGCGCGGCCGTCTCCGAACACCTGCTCCGCCACCGCGGACTGAGCGCGGGCAGCGACACAGTCGTACTCGCCACGGCCGGAACCAGTTCCGCGGTGGGCGAACTCGCGTCCGCACTGCTGCGCCCCGGTGACGCCGTCGCCATGGAGGACCCCGGTTATCAGCGCGCGGCGGGCGCCTTTCTGGCCGCGGGCATCCGGGTGCTTCCGGTGCCGGTGGACGCCGAGGGTCTGCGCGTCGACGATCTTCCGACCGATATCAAGGCGGTGTATTGCACACCGGCACACCAGTTCCCGCTCGGTGCGCGAATGCCCGCGTCTCGTCGTGTCCAGCTCGTCGAATTCGCCCGGCGCGCGGGAATATTCGTCATCGAAGACGACTACGACGGCGAATTGCGTTACGACACCGCACCGCTCCCGCTGCTCGCCGCGATGGCGCCCGATGTGGTAGTGCATCTCGGCACCACGAGCAAGATCCTGTCACCGGTCCTCGGCGTCGGCTGGCTGGTCGCGGCACCCTGGATCACCGCGGCGGTGCTCGCGCATCGCGATCGCACCGGTACCTCGCCGAGTCCGGCGGGCCAGCGCGTCCTCGTCGAACTCGCCGCGCACGGCGACCTGGCCAGGCACCTGCGCAGGCTGCGGCGCGCGCTCCCGCCGCGCCGGGAGCTGGTCGTCACCGAACTGCGCCGCCGCGGACTGACCGTCGTCGGCGACGACGCGGGTTCGCACGTCGTCGTGCCGCTGCCGAACGCGGAGGCCGAACGACGCGCGGTCGCCGCGGCCGAGGCGCGCGGCGTCGTCGTCGACGGCCTGGCACGGCACCATCTCCGCTCCCAGCCCGGCACCCACTCCGCGCCGCCGAGCACCTTCGGCATCGCCATCGGCTACGCGGCGCCGAGCTCGCGTGACCTGCGCACGGCCGTGCCGATCGCCGCCGACTGCCTGGCCGAAACGCGGCCGCGCCCGGCGGGCTGCTGATCACCAGCCCAGCCGGCACGCGCAGATCAGCGACCTCTCCGTCGGCACGCCCCACCCGGATCCCCAGACGGACTCAGCTCGAACGCGAACGATCCGTGGCCCACGAACGACCAGCTCGCCCACCGACTCCTCTGATCCGGCCCGTCCCGGACCTCTCCGCGCACACCGGACCCGGTCGTAGCATGGTCCATGACCGCAACCCGGTCGCTGCACGTCCTGCCGTATACCTCCGAGTATCGAAGTGGTGACTCATGACCGAACAGGACATCCTGGAACGCATCAAGCAACTGGTCGACGACGAGCACGAACTGCGCTCGAAGGCGACCTCCGGCGAGGTGGACCCGGTGACCGAACGGCAGCGCCTTGCCGAACTGGAGGTCATGCTCGACCAGTGCTGGGACCTGCTGCGGCAGCGCAGGGCCAGGATCGACGCGGGCGCCTCCCCGGACGAGGCGCAGGTGAGCTCGCCGCGCCAGGTCGAGGGTTATCTGCAGTGAGTTCCGAGCCGTCCGCCGAATACGACGTCATCGTGATCGGCGGTGGGCCCGCCGGAGAGAACGCGGCCGCCTACGCCATCGCGGACAGCGACCGCACCGCCGCCATCGTGGAGCGCGAACTGCTCGGCGGCGAATGTTCCTATTGGGCCTGTATGCCGAGCAAGGCGCTGCTGCGCCCCGGGCACCTGCTCGCCGCCGCCCGCGCGGTACCTGGCATCGATGCGAACGGTTTGGACGCCGAGGCGGTGCTCGCTCGCCGCGACAGGATCGTGCACGACCACGACGACTCCGGCCAGGTCGAGTGGGCCGAGAGCAGCCGCATCGAGGTGATCCGCGGCGCTGGGCGTCTCGCCGGAGAGCGATTGGTCGAGGTCGACGGCCGCACGCTGCGCGCCAGGCACGCGGTGGTGCTTGCGAGCGGATCCCGAGCCCGCGTCCCCGACGTGCCCGGCCTGCGCGACGCCCTCCCTTGGACCTCGCGCGACGCGACCAATCTGCACGAGATCCCGCAGCGCGTGGTGCTGATCGGCGGCGGCGTGGTGGCTTGCGAAGCGGCGACCTGGCTCGCCGCGCTCGGCAGCGAGGTCACCCTGCTGGTGCGGGGTAAGGCGCTGCTCACCAATACCGAGCCGTTCGCCGGGCAGCGGGTCGCCGACGCACTGGCCGCTTCCGGCGTCCGGGTGCTGTTCGAGACCGAACCGGAGCGCGTCACGCGCTCGGAACCGAAGGACACCGGCGAGGGCCGGATTCACGGCGGCCCCGTCACCGTGCGGACGCGCGGCGCCCATTCCGAAACGATCGAGGCCGACGAGATCGTGGTCGCGGCCGGTCGCGGACCCGCGACCGCGGAACTCGGGCTCTCGTCCGTCGGACTGACGGACGGCTACGTCGAGGTGGACGACCACCTCTCCGCGCGCGACGTGCCCGGCCAGTGGCTGTACGCGGTGGGCGACGTGAATCACCGTGCGGCACTGACACATATGGGCAAGTACCAAGCCAGGGTCTGCGGCGACGTGATCGCCGCGCGTGCCGAGGGCCGCCCGCTCGCCGGAGCGCGCTACGCAGCGACCGCCGACCACGAGCAGGTCCCGCAGGTGGTGTTCACCGATCCCGAGGTCGCCGCGGTCGGCCTGACCGAGGCCGCGGCCCGGCGCGCGGGCTACGACGTCGACAGCGTGGAGATCGACATCGCGGTCGCAGGCTCGACGCTGGCCCGCGAAAACTATTCCGGCCGAGCCAAGATCGTCATCGACACCGCCTCCGACACCCTGCTCGGCGCGACGTTCGTCGGACCCGAGGTCGGCGAGCTGCTGCACGCCGCCACCATCGCCGTCGTCGGCAAGATCCCGCTCGACACCCTCTGGCACGCGGTCCCCGCGTATCCGACGGTCAGCGAGATCTGGCTGCGCCTGCTGGAGGCCCGCCGCTCCTAGCTCTCGCCCAACTAGAACCTGATCCAGTTACCATCGATCAATGGTGGCAACGATCGATGTGCAGACCGCCGACGGTGTCGTCCGCGGTCGCAGGGGCCGCCGCGTGCTGCGCTGGCGCTCGGTGCCGTACGCGGCACCGCCGGTGGGAGACCTGCGATTTCGCGCTCCGCAACCGGTGCGGCCCTGGTCCGGGGTGCGCATCGCCACCGAGTTCGGCAACGCCTCCATGCAGCATCGGGCGGGTGCTCGCATCGGGCCGAGGGCGTACCAGCCGACCAGCGAGGACTCCCTGACGCTGAACGTCACCGCGCCCGCCGCGCCGTCCTCGGGCCCGCGACCGGTGCTGGTGTTCATCCACGGCGGCGGCTACCTGATCGGCACCTCGGCGCTGACGCTGTATTCCGGAGCGCGGCTCGCCCTGCACGGCGACGCGGTCGTCGTTTCGCTGAACTACCGGCTCGGCGCGTTCGGCTACGTCGACTTCAGCGCCTTCGGCACGCCGCAACGCCCCTTCGATTCGAACCTCGGTCTGCGCGATCAGGTCGCCGCGCTCGAATGGGTGCAGCGCAACATCGCCGAGTTCGGCGGCGATCCCGACAACGTCACCATCTTCGGTGAATCCGCTGGCGCGCACGCCGTGCTCGCGCTGCTCGCCACCCCCGCCGCGCGCGGACTCTTCCATCGCGGCATCGCCCAAAGTCCACCCGCCGATTGGGCTTTGAACGCCGAGGACGCGCAGGTGTTCGCCCGCCGCTGCGTCGAAGCGCTCGGCGCCGATCCCGGCGACGTCGCCCGTGCCCTCACCGAGGCGCCCGCCAACGACATCCGCAGGGCCGTCGACCGGACCAGCGGCGCGGTGCTGCGGGAGCGGCCAGGGCTTTTCGCGATCTGCCCGGTGGTCGACGGGGATTTCCTGCCGAAGTCCCCCATCGAAGCGATCACCGACGGCACCGCCCATCGGGTGCCGCTGATCATCGGCACCAATCGGGAGGAGGGCACGCTGTTCGCCCGCTTCGCCGATCACCTGCCCACCAATCCCACCCGCCTGCACGCGCTGTTCGCCCGCGCCGGGGAGGGAGTCGAGGCCCGCGTCGCCGCCGCCTATCCCGGGTATCCGCAGCCGCGTGTCGCCGTGCGGATGGGCGGTGACTACGTGTTCTGGCGTCCGTCGGTGACGGTGATGGAGGGGCACAGCCGCCACGCGCCGACCTACGCCTACCGCTACGACTTCGCCCCGCGCGCACTGCAACTCGCCGGAATCGGCGCCACCCACGCGACCGAACTGATCCCGGTCTTCGGCGTGGCCGACAGCCCGATCGGGCGCGCCTTCACCGCGGCGGGCGGACGCCGCGGCCTGCTCGCGGTGACCGAACAGTTCCAGGACAACTGGACTTCCTTCGCGCGCACCGGCAAACCGCTGCCGTCCTGGCCCGCCTACACCGAGGACAGCCGGGCCACGCTGATCATCGACGCTCCCACCCGGCTCGAGCACGACCCGGATCGCGCGAAACGTCTGGCCTGGCAGGGTATTCGCGTTCCCACCCTGACCTGACGGTTCACTTCAGCAACCGCGACATCCTGCGGTCGGCGAGCACCTTGCCGCCGGTCTGGCAGGTCGCGCAGTACTGAAAGGACCGTTCGGCGTAGGAGACCTCGCGGACGGTGTCGCCGCAGACCGGGCACGGCTGCCCGGTGCGCGCGTGCACCCGCATGCCCGAGCGCTTCTCGCCCTTGAGCCGCGCCGCGGCCTGGCCGACCGAGCGCTGGACCGCGTCGGTGAGCACGGAGCGCATCGCCTCGTACAGTTGCGCGGTCTTCTCGGCGGAGAGGGTCTTGGTGTTCGCGAACGGCGAGACCTTGGCGGTGTGCAGGATCTCGTCGGAGTAGGCGTTGCCGATACCGGCCAGCAGCGACTGGTCGACGATGGCCGTCTTGATCCGCTGCGAGGTGCCGTGCAGGATCTCGTCGAACTGCGGCTCGGTGACCTCGAGCGCGTCCGGCCCGAGCCGCGCGATGCCGGGCACCATCTTCGGATCCTCGACGGCGTAGACCGCGAGCCGCTTCTTGGTTCCCGCCTCGGTCAGATCGAACGCGGGCGTCGCGCCCTCGGTCGTGAAGAAATGCACCCGCAGCGCCAAGGGACTCTTGCCGCCCGGTTTCGGCGGGGTCGGGCTCGGCTCGTCGATCCAGCGCAGCCACCCGCCACGGGACAGGTGGGTGATCAGCCAGAGTCCCGAGCAGTCCATGCCGAGGAACTTGCCCCAGCGGCCCGCGCCCGTCACGTCCCGTCCGGACAGCGCCGTCACGGGCGGGTCGAACGTCTTGACCGCGCTCAACGCGGCCACGTCGACACGCCCCACCACCGCGCCGACCGCGTGTTCCCGCAGGAACTGCGCCAACGCCTCCACTTCCGGTAGCTCGGGCACGGGTCCAGGGTACTGAAGACCACCGACAGCCCCCGGTCGATCGATCAGCCGCGACGCAACAGGTAGATGTCCATGATCCAGCCCTTCTGCTCGCGCAGCGCGGCCCGCCGCGCCAGGATCTCGTCCTGCACCGCGCGCAGCGGTCCCGCGACGAGCGCCTCGTCCGGCATGCCGAGGTAGGCGCCCCACCAGATGTGCACGTCGTCGCCGGGCAGCTCGGTGAAAGAGCACTCACCGTCGAGCATAACCAGCGTCGAGCCGGGGCCGAGCCCCTCCTCGCGCAGGCGTCGTCCGGTGGTGACGTGCACCGGTTCGCCGATGCGGTGCAGCACCATGCGGTGCCGCGCGGCCAGCGCCTGCGCACTGGTCACGCCGGGGATCACCTCGTAGTCGAAGGTGGTCCGCCCGCTGTCCAGCACCAGCTCCACCATGCGCAGGGTGCTGTCGTAGAGCGACGGATCACCCCACACCAGAATCCCGCCGACACCGTCCTCCGCCGCGAAGGCCTCCGCGAGCAGCGTGGCCCTTCGCTCGTGCCAGTCCGCGACGACGCCGCGGTAATCGGCCGGATCGCGATCGCGCGGCGGATCGGTGATCTCCACGACCCGGTACGGCCGCTCGACGTGCTCGGCAAGGATCGCGGTCCGCACGTCGAGCAGCTCCTGTTTCTCGACGCCCTTGGCGATCACGAAGAACGTGTCGACCTGCCGCATGGCCTTGATCGCCTGCACCGTCACCTGGTCCGGGTCACCCGCACCGATGCCGATCACGAAGAGCTTGCGCATGCCCGAAAGCTTGCCAGCACCCCACGCCCGCGCCCACAGACCCCGACCAAAGGTGACCTTCAGCGGCCCCCACACCCCAACGGTGACCTTCAGTCGCCCATCGGCAGTCCGCACACCCGCCCACGGAACCCGACAAAAGGTGACCCTTGGTGGGGCCGACAGCCGACAGGTGACCTTTGGTCGCCTTGTCGAGAGCACGGCGCGCGGCGTCGGCGGACCCGCTACAGGCGGTCGGGCGCGCAAGTACGGACAAGTAAGCTTGCCAACCGTGGCGACGGATACGCAGTACGAGGATTTGCTCCGCCTGGTGTTGGCGACCGGGACCGCGAAGGCGGATCGCACCGGCACCGGCACCCGCAGCGTGTTCGGCCATCAGCTGCGCTACGACCTCGGGGCGGGCTTCCCGCTGATCACCACGAAGAAGGTGCACCTCAAGTCGATCGTGTACGAACTGCTGTGGTTCCTGCGCGGCGACTCGAACGTCGGCTGGCTGCGCGAACACGGCGTGACGATCTGGGACGAGTGGGCCGATCCGCATGGCGAGCTCGGTCCCGTCTACGGCGTGCAGTGGCGCTCCTGGCCGACACCCGACGGCGCGCACATCGACCAGATCGGCCAGGTGCTCGACACCTTGCGCACCGACCCGGATTCGCGCCGCATCATCGTCTCCGCGTGGAACGTCGCCGAGCTGGACAAGATGGCGCTGGCGCCCTGCCACGCGTTCTTCCAGTTCTACGTCGCCGACGGGAAGCTGTCCTGCCAGCTGTACCAGCGCAGCGCGGACCTGTTCCTCGGCGTGCCGTTCAACATCGCCAGCTACGCGCTGCTCACCCACATGGTTGCCCAGCAGACCGGGCTCGAACCCGGCGACTTCATCTGGACCGGCGGCGACTGCCACATCTACGACAACCACGTCGAGCAGGTCACCGAGCAGCTGCGCCGCGAGCCGTATCCGTTCCCGCGGCTGCGCTTGCGCCGCGCGGCGAGCCTGTTCGATTACGCCTATGAGGACGTCGAAGTGGTCGACTACCAACATCATCCGGCCATCAAGGCGCCGGTGGCGGTGTGAGTACGGCGATGCGCACCCGCACCATCGGCCTGATCTGGGCCCAGACTCCCGACGGCGTGATCGGCTTCGAGAACACCATCCCCTGGCGCGTCCCCGAGGACATGGCCAACTTCCGCACCGCGACCTGGGGCCACCCGGTGATCATGGGCAGGCGCACCTGGGATTCGCTGCCGACCAAGTTCCGCCCGCTGGCCGGGCGACGCAACATCGTGGTGACCAGGCAGCCGCACTGGTCCGCGCCGGGCGCCGAACGCGCGGGCTCGCTGACCGAGGCGCTCGAGCTCTCGGCGCCGGATCCGGTGTGGATCGCGGGTGGCGGCGAAATCTACCGCGCCGCCATGGATTTCGCGACCGAGCTGCTGGTGACCGAAGTGGAGATCAGCGTCCAGGGCGACGCGCACGCGCCCACCATCGGTCCCGAATGGCACGCCGACGAGCCGGAGGAATGGCGCACGTCCACGACCGGCCTTCGCTTCCGCATCCGCCGGTATCTGCGCCGCACCGCCGACTGACCGCAGTCGCCCGCCGCAACACGCCGCCTACGGGGCAGGCCGGGCAAACCCGGCACGCGGGCGGCCCCTGTCGGGCATACTCCAGTTAAGCGGCGGTGCGGACCATCGTCCGCCCGAGCGCCCAGAGCCGGTGACACCAGCCCTGCACCGGCGGATGTGACGCGAAAGGCAGTCTCATGGACAAGAAATCCCTGACCGCGGTCGCTCGCCAGCAATTGAAATTGGCCGCAACTGCCACCAGCGGGCGCAGCTCGCAGACCATCTACGGCGGTCACGCCCATACGCTGCGCCAGACCGTCGTCGGACTCACCGCGGGCCAGAGCCTCGCCGAACACGACAACGCGGGCGACGCCACCCTGCTGGTGCTCACCGGCACCCTCACCTTGATCAGCGGCGCCAACGAATGGAAGGGCTCCGCGGGCGACCTGCTCGTCGTCCCGAAGGCGCGGCACAGCGTGAAAGCGGTCGACGACGTCGCGTTCCTCCTGACCGTCGCGAAATGAGCGAGCGCCATCCGGCCCGGGTCTCGACAGGCCTGGTCGGACGGCACCATTACTCTGTTGATCATGGGTGAGCCGCAGCCGATCCTCGAACCGCTCACGCCGGCCGCGATCTTCCTCGTCGCCACCATCGACGAGGGTGGCGAGGCGACGGTGCGCGATCTGCTCGCCGATATGCCCGGTTTGCGCCGTTCGGTCGGTTTCCGATTGCCCGGCGCCGGATTGAGCTGTGTGACCTCGATCGGCTCGGACGCGTGGGACCGCCTGTTCGCCGGGCCGCGCCCCGCCGAGCTGCATCCGCTGCGCGAGTTCGTCGGCGAACACCACCGGGCGCCGTCGACGCCGGGCGACCTGCTGTTCCACATCAGGTCCGAGGTGCACGACGCATGCTTCGAGCTGGCGATGGTGATCGGCGACCGGCTCGCGGGCGCGGCGACCATCGTCGACGAGACCGTCGGCTTCCGTTATTTCGAGCAGCGCGATCTGCTCGGCTTCGTGGACGGCACCGAGAATCCGGAGGGTTCGGCCGCGATCGGCGCCGCGCTGGTCGGCGACGAGGATCCCGAATTCGCCGGTGGCAGTTACGTTGTCGTGCAGAAGTATCTGCATCCGCTCGACGAATGGCGCGCGCTGACGGTCGAGCAGCAGGAGAAGATCATCGGCCGCACCAAGCTGGACGATTTCGAGCTCTCCGACGAGGACAAGCCCGCCGATTCGCACGTCGCGGTGAACACCCTGGTCGACGCGGACGGCACCGAACGACAGATCGTGCGCGCCAACATGCCGTTCGGCAGCGTGCGCGAGGGCCAGTTCGGCACCTACTACATCGCGTACGCGGCCACCCCGAGCGTCACCGAGACCATGCTCTCGCGGATGTTCGAGGGCACCGAAGAGGCGGCCTACGACCGGATTCTGGATTTCTCGGTCGCGGTCACCGGCACGCTGTTCTTCGCGCCGCCGCTGGACTTCTTCGACGAGCTTCCGCCACCACCGGAGACGGGCGAGGAATCTTTGCCGCGCAACGACGTTGGTATGTCCGCAGTGGCGGGCGACGGCTCACTCGGTATCGGCACGTTGAAAAGGAGCATTCCGTGAACAACCTCCATCGCGAACTCGCGCCGATCACCTCCGAGGCATGGACGGCGATCGAGGAAGAGGCGACCCGCACCTTCAAGCGGCACATCGCCGGTCGCCGGGTGGTCGACGTGTCCGGCCCGCACGGCACCGACTACTCCGCCGTCGGCCTCGGCCGCACCACCCCGATCGCCGCGCCGGACGAGGGCGTGCAGGCGCGCCAGCGCGTCGTCGCGCCGCTGGTCGAGCTGCGGGTGCCGTTCACGCTCTCCCGCGAGGAACTCGACAACGTGGAGCGCGGCGCCAAGGACACCGATCTGGATCCGGTGAAGGAGGCCGCGCGCCGCATCGCGTTCGCCGAGGACCGCGCCATCTTCGAGGGCTACGCCGGTGCGAGCATCACCGGTATCCGCGCGAGCTCGTCGAACGAGCCGATCCAGGTGCCCGAGGACCCGCGCCTGGTCCCGGAGGCCGTCGCCCAGGCGCTGAGCGCGCTGCGCCTGGCCGGTGTCGACGGACCGTACTCGGTGCTGCTGAGCGCCGACCTGTACACCGCGGTGAGCGAGACCTCCGACCACGGCCACATGATCCGCACCCACATCGAACGCCTGATCCCGGAGGGCGAGATCATCTGGGCCCCGGCCATCGACGGCGCGTTCGTGCTGACCACCCGCGGCGGCGACTTCGACCTCAGCCTCGGCCAGGACCTCTCCATCGGCTACCTCTCGCACGACGCCGACTCCGTGCGGCTCTACTTCCAACAGAGCCTGCAATTCCTGGTCCACACCGCCGAAGCAGCAGTCGCCCTACGCGCCTAAATCCCCACCACCAACCACCTTCGGGCTGCTGCCACAGAAGTTCCACACGGTCCACATAGGCACCGGCTGTGTGAACCGTGTGATACCTGTGTGGCAAGGCGCGGGCACCGGCCGCCGGCGGGCGGGTACGGTGAGCCCGTAGTTGCGAGGAGGTGCGACGGTATGACGATGGTGCGCGCGGGTGTGGTCCCGACTCGGCGAGCGATGCTCTACGGCATGCTCGGCATCGCGGTGACCGTTCTCGTGTGCGCGGCGATCGTCACCGGATTCGGGCTGAACCGGGTGTTCACCGGCCTGCTCGCGGGCGCGGTCGCGGGCATCGCGCTCCTGGTCGCGCTCTTCGGTCGCGACGCGATCGTGCTCACCGAAGACGCGATCTATCGCCGCACGCCGTGGGCGGAGTCGAGCATCGACTGGGACCGGGTGGTCGCGGGCCGCTTCACGCTGGACGAGCGGGCGCGCTGGTCGCTGGCGCTCGATCTGTCGGGCGGCGACGAGCGGCACGGCGAACTGGTGCTGTTGTCCATCCCGCCGGTGGTCCGGCCGGTTTCCGGCGCCTACGACCTGCGCAAACGCGACCAGGTCAAGCAGATCCGGGAGATGTTGCGCCACAAGCGGGTTCCGGTGACGGTGCTGCCGGAGATCGCGGGCGCGCTGAACGCGCACTGGAACATCGCCCCGCCCACGCGCTGAACCGTGCGCGCACGAATCGATCCCCGCCGTGGCGCCGAACACGGATGACGAGCACCACCCGCGTCGTATACGTTGACTGCTGTGTCGATGATGAAGGGCGCCAATGTTGCGGTGCCGATGTCCGCGGTCCGCATCGAGCTGGGGTGGCAGTCGGGTCCCGGAACCCCGGACGCGGATGCTTCGGCCCTGTTGCTGGTCGGCGGTAAGGTCCGCTCCGACAACGACTTCGTTTTCTACAACCAGCCGCTGCACCCGTCGGGCGCGGTCCGGCACGAGGGCAAACAGCAGGGCCCGACGGTCCTCGACGTGCTGTCGGTGCAGCTGGCGCAGGTCGAACCCCAGGTCGAGACCGTCGTCATCGCGGCATCCGCCGACGGCGGCACCTTCGGCCAGTTCCAGGGCCTCTACGTGCGGGTGCTGGATGCCGCGACCGGCGCCGAGGTGGCGCGCTTCGACAGCACCGGCGCCACCACCGAGACCGCGTTCGTGCTCGGCGAGCTGTATCGCCGCCAGGGCGCGTGGAAGTTCCGCGCGGTGGGTCAGGGCTACGACTCCGGATTGGCGGGGCTCGCGACCGATTTCGGCATCTCCGTCGACGACGATCCGGCGCCAGCGGCACAGCAGCCCGCCCAGCAGACCCCGCCGCCCGCGCCGACCCAGCAGTTCGCGCCGCCGCAGCAGTACGCTCCGCCGCAGCAGCAGCCGTACGCTCCGCCGCAACAGCAGTACGCACCGCCGCCCCCGCAGCAATACGCGCCGCCGCCAACGCAATTCGCGCAGCAGCAGTACGCACCCCCGCCACCCCAGCCGCAGTACGCGCCGCCCCCTCCGCAGCAGCAGTACGCGCCCCCGCCGCCCCCGCAAGGCGGTGGCGCGCCGGTGAACATGAGCAAGATCTCGCTCACCAAGGAAGCGCCCTCGGTCTCGCTCACCAAGCAGGGCGCGACCGGCGGCACCATGCGGGTGAACCTGAACTGGACCAGTCAATCCCACCGCGGCGGCGGCCTGTTCGGCAGGCGGCGCGGCGGCGGCGGGCTGGATCTGGACCTCAGCTGCTTCTTCGAGCTGGCCGACGGACGCATCGGTTCGGTGCGCGCACTCGACCGCTCGTTCGGCGCGCTGGACCGCCCGCCGTTCATCCGGCTGGACCAGGACGACCGCACGGGCGGCAGCGCAACCGGCGAGAACCTGGACATCAACCTGGATTTCACCGCGCAGTTCCGCCGGATTTTGGTGTTCACCTCGATCTACGAGGGCGCCAACGATTTCCGCGGCGTCCAGGCCACCGCGACGCTGTATCCGTTGAACTGCCCGCCGATCGAGATGACGCTCGACGGCTGCATGGACGACTCGCGTGACGCGGTGCTCGCGCACATCGAGAACATCAACGGCGAACTGGTGGTCCGCCGCGAGGGCACCTTCATCCGCCCGCCCGCGGGCAGGCCCGGCGCGGGTGTCATGGAGATCGCGCGAATGTACAACTGGGACTTCGGTTTCAAGGCGGGTCGCGGCAAGGGCTGACCCGCCCGCCTCAGCTCTCGGCGAGCCGTTCCAACAGAACGGCCGCGTCGGCGCGCGCCTCCTCCAGGTCTCCGGTCCAGCCGAGCATGCGCAGCGCGGCGTCCGGAATGGTCTGCTCGGCGTAGGCGGGCGCGCTGCCCTCGTCGGACCGGATGCTGATCACCGTCTCCACGAGCCGGAACGGCAGAACCTCCGCGCCGGGAATTCCCGCCGCGCCCGCGCCTTCGATCACCGCCTCGGCCAATGTCTCGTAGTGCCCGCGCAATTCGTCGCGACGAAGGCGGAACGCCGCGAAGCGCTTGGTGCGCAGCTCGGGAAGCAGGTACAGGGCACCGAGATTCCAGCGCGCCGCGCAGAGCTGGCGCACGTCGTACCAGGCCAGCGCGTAGAGCCGGGTCGGCGCGGGTTCCGCCTCGGCGCGCAGCCGCTCGGCGAGTTCCAATGGGGTGGCGATGGTTTCGGTGAGCAGCGCGTCGAGGATGTCGTCCTTGGCGGCGAAATGGTGGTACAGCGAGGCCTGACGGATTCCGACCGCGTCGGCCACCGCCCTCGTGGACGTATTGGCGTAGCCCTTGGTGGTGAACAATTCGCCTGCCGCGTCCAGGATCTCGGCGCGCGGCGTATGGCCGCGGCGGGGTCGCTGTTCCAGACGGGGACGGCCGGGACCTGGGTTTGCCACGTGCCCATTCTCGCACTGGCTACCGACGCCGAAGGTCGGGCTGCCGCGGCCGTCACGCAACGGAGAGGTTTCTGTCACTTGACAGAAACTCAGGCAACGCAGAAGTTACCGGCGTTGCCGCAAGCGATACACGGCGGACACCGAAATCGCGATCCCGAGCGCAAAACTGTCATGCGATAGGTATTGGCCGCACGCCGAAGGAACCCGCCCATGGCCACAACAGTCGCTCCGCCCCCATCCTCCGACGCCAACGTCGACAGCGCAGACCTCGCCAGTTTCGGCTATCGGCCGGTGCTGCACCGCAAACTGGGCCGCTACGCCTCGTTCGCGGCGGGCTTCTCGTTCGTCTCGATCCTCACCACGATCTTCCAGTTCTTCGGCTTCGGCTATTCGTTCGGCGGCGCCGCCTTCTTCTGGACTTGGCCGATCGTCTTCGCCGGGCAGTTCCTCGTCGCGCTGAACTTCGCCGAACTGGCCGCCCGCTACCCGCTCTCCGGCTGCATCTATCAGTGGTCGCGGCGGCTCGGCGGCGAACTCGTCGGCTGGTTCGCGGGCTGGATGATGGTCATCGCGCAGATCGTCACCGCCGCCGCGGCCGCCATCGCCCTGCAAGTTGTGCTGCCGACGATATGGAGCGGATTCCAGATCGTCGGCGAGGACACCGCGCTCACCTCCGCCTCTGGCGCGACCAACGCGGTGCTGCTCGGCAGCATCCTGCTCGTCGTCACCACGACGATCAATGTCATCGGCATCGACCTGATGGCGAGGATCAACTCCATCGGCGTCACCATCGAGATCGTCGGCATCGCCGCGATCATCGGCCTGTTCTTCGTGAACGCCGAGCGCGGACCCGGTGTCGTGTTGCAGACCGATCAGGCCGCGCCGGGACCGTACTGGGCCGCGTTCCTCGTCTCCGGTCTGATGGCCGCCTACGTGATGGTCGGATTCGATTCCGCCGGTGAGCTTTCCGAGGAGACGAAGAACCCGCGCAGAGTCGCGCCGCGCACCATCCTGACCGCGCTGTCGGTGTCCGCGCTCGGCGGCGGGCTCATGCTGCTCGGCGCGCTGATGGCGGCCCCGAGCCTCACCGACGGCGCGCTGGCCACCGAGGGGCTCGCCTACGTGCTCACCGCGAAGCTGGACAGCCCGGCGGGCAAGGTCCTGCTCGGTTGCGTCGCCATCGCGATCATGGTGTGCACCTTGGCGATTCAGACGGCCGGCTCGCGGCTGATGTTCTCCATGGCCCGCGACGGCAAACTGCCCTTCGCCGCCAGGCTCGCCGCGGTGCATCCTCGGTACGGCACGCCTGTGCTGCCCGCGGTAGTGATCGGTCTGCTCGGCATCGGCCTGCTGGTGGTCAATCTCGGCAATGCGGCGATCTTCGCCACCTTCGCCAGCGTCTGCATCGTCTCGCTGTACGTGGCGTATCTGCTGGTCACCGTTCCGCTGCTCATCCGCCGGCTGAAGGGTTGGGGGCGCACGGCGGAGGCCACCGACGCATCGCTGTTCAGCTTGGGCCGCTTCGGCCTTCCGGTCAACGCGCTCGCCGTGGTGTGGGGCATCGCCATGGCGATCAATCTGGCCTGGCCGCGCGCCGAGGTGTACACGCCACACGGCGGCGGCTGGTGGATGCTTTGGGCCGCACCGCTGTTCGTGCTCACCGTGGCGGCTGTCGGCGCGATCGTGCACCGGTTCGTCGTCGCCGCTCCGCGCGCCGAGACGAGCGGCGAACCCGCCGTCCAACCGGCCTGACCGCATCCATGCCGTGCGCGGCGGTTCTGCCTGCCGCCGCGCACGGATCACTCGAAAAGGGAACACCATGACCGACTCCCCCACGGGCACCGCGTCCACCGAGGCCGCGCGCTCGCACGCTCGCGCCCAAGCCGCGGCCGCGACTCTCGCGGCCCCGAACCTCCCCTCCGACGTGCCGTCCGCCAAGATCACTTGGTCGCAACGCATTCCGCCGAGCGGTTACGCCAATGTCGTTCTGGGTCGCGGCACCCGCGTCCGGCTGAGCGACTCGGCCGGCTCCGCCTGCGCCCACGTGCTCCTGCTGCGCGCCGATGCGCCGTGGGAGCGGCTGAACGTGGCCGACACCGTGAAAGTGCCCTGGCAGGCGTATCTTTCGACGGGCCACCCGCTGCTCACCGATCAAGGCCGGGTGCTGGCCACCGTGCTGGCCGACGACTCCGGACACCACGACACGCTCTGCGGGCCCTCTCCCGAGGCCCGCGGGCTGTTGCGCCTCGCGGGAGCCAAGCAGGGCCTGACGGCGCGCGATATCGCGCCGAGCGTCTCGTTCTTCCGCGGCGTCCGGGTGGCCGCCGACGGCGCGCTGGTCGCCACCGGCAGCGCGGCCGCCGGATCGTCGGTGGACCTGCTCGTCCACCTGCCCGCGGTGCTGCTGGTTGCCAATGCCGCGCATCCGCTCGACGAGCGCGCCACTACGGATCTCGATGTCGTCGCCTGGTCCGCTCCCGAGGACTTGACCGCGACCCACAACAGCGACCCGGAATACCTGCGGGCCGTGCAGAACACCGAAGCGGCCTGGACGGCCATGACCCTGGAGGCGACGGCATGACCTCGACCCTGTCCCGCGCCATCGTGCTCGACGAGACCGTGCCCGCCTGCGCGCCGTGGTCGACCATCGTCCGGGCGGGCGATCAGTGGGAGATCATCGACCTGCACGGCAATCAGGCGGTCGACTGCCTCCTCTACTCCGCCGCCGACCACGCCGACCGCTACAGCGCCCAGGCCACCGTCGTCGCCCAGCGCAACATCTTCCTGACCACCGGCAGCGTGCTGTTGACCGACGCGGGCACCGCCCTGATGACGGTGCTCGCCGACGAGGTCGGCAATCACGACACCATCGCGGGCGCGTGCTCACAGGAATCCAACACCCTGCGCTACGGGCACCACACCCGACACCAGCACGCCTGCGTGGAGAACTTTCTCACCGAGGCGATGAAGTGGGGTCTCGGCAAACGGGATCTCGTCTCGAACATCAACTGGTTCATGAACGTCCCGGTCGAGCCGGACGGCACGCTCGGCATCGTGGACGGGTTGTCCGCCCCCGGCAAGAAGGTCACCCTCCGTGCCGAGGTCGACACGCTCGTGCTGGTGTCCAACTGCCCGCAGATCAACAATCCCTGCAACGGTTTCGATCCGACCCCCGTGCGCATGGTGGTCACGCGATGACCGTCGTCGAGGCTCGTGCGCCGGAAGCCGAGATCGAAGAAGCCGTGGGCGCGCGCGTCGAAGTGTTGCGGCCGGGAACGCTTGTCACCGTGCAGGATTGGCCGGGCCGCGTCGGATACTGGCACGTCGGCGTTCCGCCGTCCGGGCCGATGGACGACCTCTCCTTTCGGCTGGGCAACCGGGTGCTCGGTAATCCCGAGGGTGCGGCGGGATTGGAATGCACGCTCGGCGGTCCCGCGCTGCGATTCGCCACCGCCACGTGGGTATGCGTGACGGGCGCGCCCGCGGGGGTGACAGTGAACGGCGCACCGGTCGAACAGTGGCGGACGGTGCGGGTTCCCGCGGGCGGTGTGCTGGAGGTCGGTGCGATTCGCGGGCCGGGCATGCGGAGCTACGTGCTGATCTCGGGCGGCATCGCGCTGCCCGAATATCTCGGCAGCGCCGCCACTTTCACTCTCGGGCGATTCGGCGGAAGCTCGGGCGCTGCCCTGCGCGAGGGAGAAGTACTGCCCCTTGGCGTATCTCACACGCCCCTTGCCACCGCTGTCCCGGCCGACGACCGACCGGTGCTGGCCAAACGCTGGGAACTCGCCGTCACGGAGGGACCGCACGGCGCACCGGAGTTCTTCACGCGCGCCGACTTCGACACCATCATCGGCACCGACTACGAAGTGCACTTCAACTCCGATCGCACCGGCGTGCGGCTCATCGGCCCCAAGCCGGAGTGGGCACGCACCGATGGCGGCGAAGCGGGTCTGCACCCGTCCAACATCCACGACACACCGTATTCCGTTGGCGCACTGGACTTCACCGGTGATACGCCGATCCTGCTCGGACCCGACGGACCGAGTCTCGGCGGCTTCGTCTGCCCGGTCACGGTGGTCGCGGCCGATCGGTGGAAGCTGGGTCAGCTCTGCCCCGGCGACGCCGTTCGTTTCGTGCCGGTGCGCAGCGAACACGCCGCGTCGCTGCGCGATCTGGGTCCCGGCAGACGGGCCTCGTGGCCTTCGGTGCTCTCCCCCGGCGGCGACGGCGACGACGGCGTGCTGCGCCGCGCCGAGGCGGACGACGAGACCGGGGTGACGTATCGCCGCGCGGGCGACGACGGTGTCCTCGTCGAATACGGCGCGATGACACTGGATCTCGGCCTGCGCGCCCGGGTGCACGCGCTGCACCAGCACCTGCTTGCGACGAACCCGCACGGGGTGGTGGAGCTGACCCCCGGCGTGCGGTCCTTGCAGATTCGCGTCGATCCGCATGTCCTGCCGGTGCCGAAGCTGTTGGATCTGCTCGCCGAGGCCGAACGGGAGCTGCCCGCCGTCGCGGAGCTGGTGGTGCCGAGCCGCACGGTGCACCTGCCGCTCTCCTGGGACGACCCCTCGACCAGGGAGGCGATCACCCGCTACATGCACGGTGTGCGCGCCGACGCGCCGTGGTGCCCGTGGAACATCGAATTCATCCGGCGGATGAACGGACTGGCCACGGTCGAGGACGTCTACGACACCGTGTTCGGGGCGGAGTACCTGGTGCTCGGTCTCGGCGATGTGTACCTCGGCGCACCGGTGGCCACGCCGATCGATCCCCGCCACCGCCTGGTGACCACCAAGTACAACCCGGCCCGCACCTGGACGCCGGAGAACGCGGTCGGTATCGGCGGGGCCTACCTGTGTATCTACGGCATGGAAGGGCCGGGCGGCTATCAATTCGTCGGCCGCACCACCCAGGTGTGGAACCACGCCGCCACCGAGACGCCCTGGCTGCTGCGCTATTTCGATCGAATCAGCTGGTATCCGGTGAGCGCGGAGGAATTGCTCGACATGCGAGCCGATTTCGCCGCGGGCAAGGTGGAGGTGCGCGCCGAGGACGGCGAGTTCCGGCTCGCGGACTATCGCACGTTCCTCGCCGACAACGCCACCGTAATAGACGGATTCCGCGCGACACAGGCGGAAGCCTTTGCCGCCGAGCGCGACTCGTGGCGGCTGGCGGGCGAGCTCGGCGCCGATTGAATCGGCTACCAGCCGAGCAGCTCCGCCATGTCGATCCACTCGTCGCCCCAGCGCTGCTCGATCTCGCGGCGCTGGGCCTCGGATTGCTCGGGTGACCAGCCGCAGCGCCGCCAGAAGGCCTCTCGATGTTCCTGCGTCATCCGCAACGGTTCGGTCATGGTGATCGCTCCTGCTCACCGCGGTCGTACCCTTCCGAGTGTGCGCTGAATCACCGCTGCGGGACGCAAGTTTCGCCGATCTACCGCGCATGGCCGCAGCGAAGACGGAGAACGCCTCGTCCGGCGGCGGCCTGCCGGACAAGGCCGCGGACGACCCGACTTTCAGCGCAGGTCGCGGAAGAACGCGCGGACGTCGTCGGTGAGGAGTTCAGGTTCCTCCAGCGCGGCGAAATGTCCGCCGCGGTCCACGTCGGTCCAGCGGGTGATGGTGTTCTCCTGCTCGTCGTAGCGACGGATGGCGACGTCGTGGGCGAACACGATGACACCGGTCGGCACACCGGAGTTCGCCTTCGGCGGTCCCCAAGGCGCGCCCTGTGCGTAGCCCACGTACGCGGCGGACCCCGCGGTGCCGGTGAGCCAGTACAGCATCGCGTTGGTCAGCAGGCGATCCCGGTCGATGATCTTGTCCGGCTCCACGGCGCGCGGGTGCGTCCACTCGCGGAATTTGTCCATGATCCAAGCCAATTGGCCGACCGGCGAATCGGTGAGCCCGTACGCGAGCGCCTGCGGGCGGGTGGACTGGATCGCGATGTAGCCGAATTCCTCGTTCATGAACGCCTCGATCCGGCGGATCCGGTCGCGCTCCAGGTCGGTCAGCTCGGCGAGTTCCTCCTCCGACAGCGGCAGGCTGGGGAACCCGCCCACCCCGCCGTTGGTGTGCACTCCGAGCACCCGGTCCGGCGCGACCCGTCCGACCTCGGGACTGACCGCCGCGCCGATGTCGCCGCCCTGCACGCCGTAGCGGTCGTAGCCGAGCCGCCGCATCAATTCCGCCCACGCCCTGGCGATACGTTCGATGCTCCAACCGGATTCGCGCACCGGACCGGAGAATCCGAATCCCGGCAGCGCGGGAACGACGACGTGGAACGCGTCCGCCGGATCACCGTCGTGTGCCCTCGGGTCGGTCAACGGTCCGATCAGATCGAGGAATTCGACCACCGAGCCGGGCCAGCCGTGCGTGAGCAGCAGCGGGAGCGCGTTCGGCTCGGGCGAGCGGACGTGCAGGAAGTGGATGTTCTGCCCGTCGATCTCGGTGCGGAACTGCGGATGCGCGTTGAGCTCGCGCTCGGCGGCGCGCCAGTCGTAGCCGGTGCGCCAGTACTCGACCAGCGAGCGCAGCCACGCGGTGGGCACGCCGGTGTCCCAGTCGTCGCCGGGCAGCGGTTCGGGCCAGCGCACCGCGTCGAGCCGTCGGTGCAGGTCATCGAGTTGCTGCTGCGGGATGTCGATGCGGAATTCGGTGATCTCGAAGGTCATGAGAACGACGATATGCGCCACCTAGGACAGCTTCGGCCCTAGGTTTCCGGCAGACTTTTCGGCATGTTGGAAGCTTCCGCCCGCCTGCTACGCCTGCTCTCGCTGCTGCAAACGCCGCGCGACTGGACCGGAGCCGAATTGGCCGAGCGTCTCGAGGTGGACGTGCGTACCGTCCGCCGCGACATCGACAAGCTGCGCTCGCTCGGCTATCCGGTGCAGGCCAGCGCGGGGGTCGCGGGCTATCGGCTCGGGGCGGGTGCGGAGCTGCCGCCGCTCCTGTTGGACGACGACGAGGCGGTGGCCGTCGCGATCGGTCTGCGCACCGCGGCGGGCGGGAGCGTCGCCGGTATCGAGGACAGCTCGCTGCGCGCGCTCACCAAGCTCGAACAGGTGCTTCCTTCGCGGTTGCGGCACCGCGTGCAACTGCTGCACTCGGTGACGGTCACCGTTCCCGCGGCGGGCGCGACCGTCGACCCGGACGTGCTCACCGCCGTCGCCGCCGCCATCCGCGACCAGCACCGCCTGCGCTTCGATTACCGAAACCACCAGGGCTCCACCGCTTTACGCACCGTAGAACCACACCGGCTCGCCCACACCGGCCGCCGCTGGTACCTCATCGCCTGGGACGTCGACCGCGGCGACTGGCGCACCTACCGCGTCGACCGAATGCACCCGCGCATCCCCACCGGCCCGAAGTTCACACCGCGCGAGGCGCCCGACATGGACCTCTCCGGCTACCTCACGCGCGGGGTGACGACCTCGCCCTACCGCTACGCCGCCCGCATCACCCTGCTGGTTCCCGCCGAATTAGCCGCCGACCGCATCGCGCCGACGGTGGGCGTCATCGAACCGCTCGATACCGAAAGTTGCCTGCTGCGAACGGGTTCGAATTCGCTCGATGAACTCGCCATCTACGTCGCCCTTTTCGACTTCCCGTTCCGGGTGCACGAACCGCCCGAGCTCGTCGAGCGCGTCCGTGTCCTGGCCGAGCGCTTCAGTGACGCTGTCTCTTGATCCGCCGCGCCGGCTTCGGGCGGGGCTTCGATTCCCCGGCGACGCCCGGCATCGCGAGCCGAGGGACCTTCGCGACGGTGATGGCGAGCGGGTCGGCTTGTCGCCCGAGACCCGAAAACCTGCCCGGCCGTTGCCGCTGGCGCTCGATGGAGCGCTGCGGGAGTCTCACGCGGGTTCGGAAGCGTTCGCCTGGCCGACGATCAGCACCGTCTTACCCTGGGCGTGGCCCTCGGCGACGTGTGCGATCGCGGCCGGAGCCTCACGGAGCGGATACGAACGCTCGATCGCCGGGCGCAGCTTGCCGTTCTCGACGAGCTCGCTGAGGTAGTCGAGGTCGGCGCGCCGCGGCTTCATCAGCAGCGGACGCAAGGTCTGGCGGACGAAAAGGTTTGCCACCACCACCTTTCCGATCCACAGCATCGGACCGAACCAGTCACCGCCCGGGGCTCCGGCCGACGACACGAAGACGCCCTCGGGCGCGAGCACCTTGCGGTAGTCGGAGAGGCGGCGGTTGCCCGCGAGATCGAGCAGGACGTCGTAGCGTTCGCCGTCTTCGACGAAATCCGCTCTGGTGTAGTCGATTACCCGATCGGCGCCGAGCTCGCGCACGAACTCGACGTGGCGCGTGCTGCACACCGCCGTCACGCGTGCGCCCATCGCCTTGGCGATCTGCACGGCGAAACTGCCCACACCGCCGGACGCGCCGTTGATCAGCACCGACTGCCCGGCGCGCAACCCGCCGACATCGCGCAGGCCCTGCAACGCGGTCATGCCCGAATCCGGCAGGGCGGCAGCCTGTTCGAAACCGAGACCGGCGGGCTTCGGCGCGAGCGTCGCCTCGTCGACGCAGGCGTACTCGGCGAAGGCACCGAAACCCGTTGCGCCATAAACGAGATCACCGGACCGGAACGACGTGACCGCGGACCCGACCGCGACGACCTCGCCCGCCAGGTCGTGCCCGATCACCGGATCCTTCGGTTTGCGCACACCGAAACCCATCAGCCGGATCAGGTAGGGCCTGCCGGTGAGCAGGTGCACGTCACCGGAGGCGACCGCGGCGGCCCGCACCCGGACCAGCACCTCGTGCGCGGCGGGCGCCGGCCTCGGCACCTCCTCGACGCGCAGGACGTCGCTGGAACCGTAGCGCGGCGCGACGACCGCGGTCATCACGTGTCGTTCTGGCTTCGACATCGTCGCGCGGGGACTGGACGACTCCGACATTGCGGACACCACCTCTACTTACACCGTAAGTGTGCTGGCTCGAACGCTACGCTTACGGCGTAAGTCCGTCAAGGAGTGCTCATGCCCAAGCCCGCCGACCGCGCCCGGCTCACCCGCGAGCGCGTGCTGCGCACCGCCGTCGACATGGCCGACGAGCAGGGGCTCGACGCGCTGTCGATGCGCAAGCTGGCCCAAGCCCTCGGCGTCGAGGCGATGTCGCTGTACAACCACGTCGCGAACAAGGACGACCTGCTCGACGGCATCGCGGACCTGGTGGTCGCCGAGATGGCGGTGCCGGAGATCGGCGGCGACTGGAAGGCAGCGCTGCGCACCCGCGCCGTCTCCGCGCACGAGGTACTGCGCCGCCATCCCTGGGCGACCGGACTCATCGGCTCACGCGTGAACGTCGGACCGGCGATGCTGCGCTACATCGACGCCACCCTCGGCTGCCTACGCGCCGCGGGCTTCACCTACCAGCAGGCGGACCGAGCCTGGAACGCCATGGACGCACACATCTACGGATTCACCCTGCGCGAGTCGACCTTTCCCCTCGACCCGTCCGAATACATCGCAGCGGCAACCCATTTCCTCCCGCTCATCCCGGAATCGACCCACCCCCACATGAACGCCCTCACCCGCCTCGTCATCGACGGCACACACGACGGCGCAGCGGATTTCGAGTTCGGCCTCGACCTGATCCTCGACGGCCTCGAGCGCCTGCTGACCACCACCGGGGGCAATCCACGGATTCACTGAGTGTGACCTTCAGTCGGTCGAACGCGATCAAGATGACATTCAGTCGGTGCGGGCGGTGGCGGCTGGGTTGGTGGCGTCGCGGATGATTCGTAAGGCGGTGGTCAGGGCGTCGAGTTGGTCGGGTGTGAGGAGTCCGGTGAACCAGCGCTGGATCGTGTCGAGGTAGTCCGGTAGCACCTGTTCGAGGCGGCGCGCTCCGGCGTCGGTCAGCACCGCGTGGGCGCTGCGGCGGTCGGTCGGGTCGAGGACGCGCTCGACCAATCCGCCCGCGGACAGACGATCGACCAGGCGGGTGACGCCGCTGGTCGACAGCGAGGTCTGCGTCGCGAGGTCCGTCATGCGCAGGCGACGCCCCGGGGAACGACTCAACCGCAGCAAGGCGTTCATGTCCAAGCCCGAGACGCCGTGCGCCTTCCAGGTCGGCTCCATCTTGGCGACCAGGCCGTCGTATGCCTCGTAGAACAGGCCCATAGCGGTCAGGCGGGGGTCGTCGAAGAGATCTGGCTGGCCCATGACTGGAAACCTACCGCACCTCATTGACTCGCGGATAGTTGACATGAGGAATACATCGGAGTAGGTATATGTCTACGCAATATTCCGCTTGTCAAATACCTGGGAGTTCTCATGTCGCCGCAAACCACCCACTGGATCGCTGGCTTCCGCTCGGCCGTCATCAGCCCCTACGAGCGGATCAAGCTCACCGAACCGCACGAGTTCGCCGATCAGACCCTGCGCCAAGTGCTGCACCTCGCGGGCGGCGGCGAGCAGATCCGTGTTCACCTGACCAACCGCTACGGGCGGACGCCGCTCGTCGTCGGGGCGGCCAGGGTCGCGCTGCGCAAGAACGCCGATCAGATCGTCCCGGAGACCGACCGCGCACTGCGCTTCGACGGCGCGGAGCGGGTGACCGTGCCCGCGGGCGGCGAACTGATCAGCGATCCGATCGACCTCACGGTCGAGGCGGACGACGACCTGCTGCTGAGCCTCTACCTGCCCGAACCGACAGGGCTCGCGACCTTTTCGCACATGCCCACCGAAATCGCCTACGTCGCCGCCGGTGACCACACCGCGGCCACCGAAGTGCCCGAGGCGCAAGTGATTCCCGCGCGATTCTTCGTGAGCGGCGTCGATGTCCTCGCACCCGCCGAGACCGAAATCGCCGTGGCGTTCGGCGATTCGTGGTTCGAGGGCTTCGGCAGCACGATCGGCGCCAATCGCCGTTCGGTGGACGTGCTCAACGAGCGCGTGTCACGCGGCTGGGTGGTGAACCAAGGCATCGGCGGAAACCGGTTGCTCACCGATGAGATCGGGCAGCGCGGCATGGATCGGTTCGAGCGCGACGCCCGCGACGTCCCCGGCGCGCGCCACGTCATCGTCCACTTCGGTATCAACGATCTGATCCTCGGCGGTCTCGGCGATCAGCCACCCGCCACCGCAACGGAACTCATCGAGGGCTTCACCGAACTGGCCCGCCGCGCGCACGACGCCGGGCTGTCCATCCACGTCGGCACCATCGGGCCGTACGCGGGCTGCGTCTACGAAGGCCCGACCGTCTTCGAGACTCTGGACACCCGGCGCGAGGTGAACGAATGGCTGCGCGGGACGGACATTTTCGACTCGGTGTTCGACGTGGACCGCGCCGTCGCCGATCCCGAGCGACCGGACTACATTCGGCCCGAGTTCGACAGCGGTGACGGCATGCACCTCAACGACGCGGGTGCGCGGGCGATGGCCGAGGCCGTCGACCTCGCGGCGATCTTCGGGTGATGCCAACGGCGGCAGTGCGATTCAGCGCGGCGACAAGCCGCGCAGCACGATCTCGACGCCGCCGTGGAACTCGTCGTCGATGGACATCGTCCGGGCCTGGCTCGCGGTCTGCACCAGCAGCGGGAAGTCCTCGGTGGACAGCGCTGCGATGGTCGCGGTGCCCGGTCCCGCGATCGAGGCGTAGTGCTCGTTCTGCAGGAAGCCGAGCAGGAAGCCGACCACCGTGCGCTGCGCGATCACCCGCTCCGAGCCGGTGAAGCCCGCGTCGGTGAGCACGGTGAGCATGGCCTCCATCCAGTGCAGCGAGGCAGCCGAGGACTGCCGGTGCCGCAGGATCAGCGGGACCGTGGCGGGGTGGTTCGCGACCGCGGCGCGCATCCGAGTGAGCAGGACGGTGACCTTGGCTCGCCAGTCCGACCCCTCCGGTGGCGCGGTTTCCATGGCGCTCAGCACCCGATCAACCACCAGCACCTCCAGTTGATCCCGGTCGGCGACATAGCGGTACAGGCCCATGGTGGCGATGCGCAGTTCCTTCGCGATCGCCCGCATGGTCAGTCCGTCGAGCCCGTCGCGATCGATGACGGCGAGCGCGGCGGTCCCGAGATCGTCGGTGGTCAGCGAACGAGGACGTGGCATGGGTTGACAGCGTACAAGGTACGCGCATACTGGACGTAGGCGTACGTCGTACACCTACGAAGGAGAGACCATGTCATTGCCGACTTCCGTCGCCCCCCGCACCTTGCGAACCGTCACCGGCGTCGAGGTGCCGGTCCCGGATCCCGATTGCCTCGTCCACCTGCAATTCCGCCGCTTCGCGGGCTGTCCCGTGTGCAACATGCACCTGCGGTCGATCGTCGTGCGTCATCACGAGATCACCGCCGCGAACATCCGCGAGGTGATCGTCTTCCACTCGCATGCGGACGAACTGCGCAAGTACACCGACGAACTGCCGCTCGACGTGATCGCCGACCCGGATCGGGTGCTGTATCGCGAGTTCGGCGTCGAGTCGTCGCCGCGCGCTCTGCTCGATCCGCGCGGCTGGCCCGCCATCGTCCGCGCCGTCGCGCAGGACCTGCGCGCCGCGCTGCGCCGCGACCGTCCCGCTCCCCCGGCCCGGCCCGACGGCGGTCCGCTCGGCCTGCCCGCGGATTTCCTCATCGCACCCGATGGTCGCGTGCTCGCGTCCAAGCACGGGGCGCACGTCTACGACCAGTGGTCGGTGGACGAACTGCTGGCTCTGGTGCCCGCCGGGCAGCTTCGATGAGCCCACTTACCCGGCCGCGCGCGCCGGGCGCCGCACAGCGAGATCCGGTCCCGTTTCCGCGGCCCGGACTCGCAAGGGCGTGCGCGCTGCTGTCCGGCGGACTGCTCGCGGGCGCGTTCGGTTACGGAGCGGTCAACGTGCTCTACGCCTTTCGCGAGGTACCGCTCGACGTCCGCTTCACCTTCCACACCGCGCTGATGCAGGTCAACGGATTCGTCATGCAGTCGCTGATGGGGCTGACGATCCTGAGCTGTGCCGTACTCGCCGTGCGCGCTTCCAGCAGGCAGCGATGGACCGCCGGAGCCGCTGCGGCGCTGGCCTTCTCGTCCTTCGTGACCACCCGCTTCGGCAATGTGCCCATCAACCAGCACATCAAGCGCTGGGCGGTCGAGGGACCGCCCGCCGACTACGCCGAGATGCTCGACCGTTGGGAGGCATTCCATTTCGCCCGCACGGGCTGCGCGCTGCTGGCCTTCGTGCTGATCGTCCTGCTCACCATTCCGAACTTCGCCGAGAAGGGAACACGCTCATGATGACCATCGAATTGTTCGTCTCCGCAGGCGTTCTCGATGTCGAGCGCAAACAGGCGCTCGCCGAACGTATCCTGCACGCGCTGACCACCGAGGACAGCGCGCCGGACGCGGTACTGAACAAGGCACGCGAACTCACCCACGTGCTCGTTCGCGAGCCGGAAGTGTGGGCCACCGGCGGCCCCGCCGCACCGCGCTACCTCGTCCGCCTCACGGTCCCCGGCGCGTGGAGCAACAATCCGCATTTCGCCGAGCACGTCGTGCCGATGATCACCGACGCGATCGCGGCGACCGAGCCCGACCCGGAACGCCTCACCCGCGAACCGCACTGCGTCGTCCAGATCGTCGGCCTGCGCGAACACGGCCTCGCCGCCCTCGGCCGCACCCTCACCACCACCGAGATCACCAAACTGATGACCGATGAGTACCGCAACTCCGGCGAAACTCGCCGAGCACCGGACGGTTTCGTCATCGACCCGGTCTGCGGGATGACGGTCGAACTGGCCACCGCTGATTTCACCCTCACCCACGACGGCATCGACTACGCCTTCTGCGCCCCCGTCTGCTGCAAGGTCTTCGCCGAGGAACACGCCATCCCCGCATGACCGCCTCGACGGCCGCCGCCGACGAACCCCGGCGGCGGGCTTCGGCTCGGTTCGTGGCCCCGCGAGCGCTGTCCTCTCGTAGCAGCGCCGCCTGCCGAGATACCGTACACCGTCGAACACCACTTCGGGTTCGAATTCCTTGGCACGCAGCACTTTACGCGCAACAGATCTATTGCGACCGATCGGTCGAATATGCGAGACTGCGAGCCGCAACAGTAACCACAGAATTGAACAAAGGATTCACCATGTCGTTCACCAAGCTGCTCGGCGCGGGCGTCGCCGCGCTGGCATTCGGCGCAGTTCTCACCGCCGGTCCGGCGCTCGCCGAGCCGCTCACCCCCACCCCGGTGATCGCGCCCGGCGAGCCAGCCCCCGGCGGCGTGTCGTCGGGTAGCGCCGTCCTCGACCCGATCCTGCGCCTCCTGCGCTGCGGCTCCGCCTACAGCTGCGCCTGAATTCCCGGCGTGTAGCCCGGTCGACGGCACGGGCGGGATCGGGCCCGCCCGTGCCACGCGGCGCTCATAACGGGCTGCCCAAACCGGACCCACTCGATCCAGGAGCTGTCGTGCTCGACCGCACCGCCTTCCGTGCGATCGGATTCACGGCAAGAGCGCGGCGGGATCGAGGGTGAACGCGAAAGGTGTTCGCACGGTGACCTTCTCACCGGCGGCGATCCGATGTGTCGGCTCGTAGGCGCGGTCACCGCCGAGGGAGTGGACGAATGCCACCGGCAACGACTCACCCGGCAGTTGCCCTTTGAAGGCGTTGAGCTCGAAGCGCCAATAGTTCGGAATGCCCGCCTCGGCACGGTCGAAACGACGGCCGCCACGGAAGTCCGTGGCGGCCGTCGTGGTCGAACAACCTACTCCGCGACGATGATTCGGATTTCCTCGTCGGCGGCGTCGGTGGGTTCGCCCGGCGTGACGAACCAGTGGGTGACTTCGCCGTCGGCGAGGTCGTCGGCGAGGTCGTCGGCCGTGGGGAGCACGGAGAGTGCGCCCGCGGTGGCCGTGGCGACGAACTCCCAGAGGGCGGCGCGGCCCGCGGCGGCGGTGGTGAACGTGGTCGACTCGTAGTCGATGTTGTTCTCGTCGCGGACTCGCTCGCCGAGGTCGAGCGCATCGGTCTGGCTCAGCGTGACCGGCGCGCCGCCGACCAGCTCCACGAAGGCCGGGTGCTCCTCGCCGAGCGGGCGGACCCGATCGGCGTAAGACACCGGGTGCCCCGCGGCCGCGGCCAGTTCCGTCTGGACCTGCGGATCGCTCGGAACAAGCCAGTTCACCGCGCCCGCGCCGTCCGGCGCGGCACCGATACCGAAACCGGCTCCGGCCGTGGCGATCTCGTCCGCGCTCAGACCCGAGGCGAACAGGCATGCTGCGCCCGCCTTCTGCACGGCCCAGCCGGCGACCACCGCGTCGACACCGCGCGGCAGCGCCACCGCGACGACGTCGCCCGGACCGGCGCCACGCGCGATCAGCACCCGAGCCAGCTGCGAGGAACGCCGATCCAGCACGTGGTAGGCGATCTCGTCGCCGTCGGCGAGCAGCGCGGGCGCCTGCGGATCCGCCTCGACGACCTCGGCGAGCACCTTGGCCACGGTCCGCGCGCCGACCCGGTTCGCCGACTCCGGCGCCACGGCCGCCGTGGCGACGTGCGACTCGGCGAGCAGCCGGGCCCGTTCCTCGCTGTCCAGGATGTCGATGTCACCGACCAGCCCGGACGGGTCGCCGAGCAGCGACTCCAGCACCCGCACCAACCGGGTGGACAGCGTCTGCACCTCCTCGGCGGTGAACCGGCTGAGCAGGTACTCGAAGCTGATCTCCAGGATCGACTCGGCCGCCACCTTCAGCGACAGCGGGTAGTGCGTCGTGTTGCTGACGTCCACCCCGGTCACCGACATGCCGTCGATCGAGCTCGCCGCCGCGATCGCCTCGCGGTCGATCGGGTACGACTCGAACACGTACAGCGTGTCGAACTGCGATCCGGCACCGGCGGCCCGCTGGATGTCGGCGAGGCCGACGTAGTGGTGATCCAGCAGATCCGCCTGCTCGCGCTGCAACTGCCGCAGCTGCTCCTCGATGGTGGCGCGATCATCGATGCGCACCCGGACGGGCAGCGTGTTGATGAACAGGCCGACCATCGATTCGACGCCGGGCAGCTCAGCGGGCCTGCCCGACACCGTGGCACCGAAGGCCACGTCCGAGCGGCCGGTGAGCCTGCCGAGCAGGATGCCCCAAGCCGCCGACACCAAGGTGTTCACCGTGATGCCGAGTTCCGCGCAGTGCTTGGTGAGCCTGCGGGTGCGGTCGGCGTCGATGTGGGTGACCAGCTTGCCGGTCCGGTAGTCCTCGGCCGAACGCGCCTGCGGGGCGAGCTCGGTCGGATCGTCGAGACCGTCGAACGCGCGAGCCCAGGTCCGCAGCGAAGCGTTCAGGTCGCGGCCCGCCAGCCACTCCAGGAACGTCCGGTAGGACGCGACCTCCGGCAGCGCCGAGGCGTCGCCGCGCAGCGCGTACAGCACAAGCAGGTCCTGCATCAGCAGCGGCATCGACCAGCCGTCCAACAGCACGTGGTGGGTGCTGATGACGAGGTGCCAGTGGTCGGCGGCGGTGCGGTACAGGCCGTAGCGCACCAGCGGCGGCACGGCCATGTCGAACCGCTGCGCCAAGTCCTCGGCAAGCCGCTTGCGCAGTTCCGCGTCCCGCTCGTCCTCCGGCAGCCCGGTGAGATCGACTGTGCGCCAAGGCACCTCGACCCGGTCCATGGCGATCTGCACGGACTGGCCCGCCGCGTCGGTGACGAACGCGGTGCGCAGGTTCGGGTAGCGGTCGAGCAGCGCCTGCGCCGAGGCGTGCAGCCGCTCGGCGTCCACCTCGCCGGTGAGCTCGATGACTGCCTGCATGTTGTAGACGTCCACGGTGGTCGTGGTCATCTGCGCGTGGAAGAGCAGACCGGACTGCAGCGGCGTGAGCGGCCAGACCTCGGTGAGGCCGGGGTAGGTCCGCTCCCACAGCTCGATATCGGCCTGGCCGACCTTCACCAGCGGCATGTCGGACGGCGTGTGGCCGCCCGCACTCGGTCGACGCACGTGCGTGGCCAGCGCGGTCAGCGCGGACACCCAGAGCTCGCCGAGTTCGCCGACTCGCTCGGCCGTGAGCAGGCCGGTCGGGAAGGCGAACGACGCGACGAGTTCACCGTCGAGCACCATCGCCTCGACGTCGAGCGCCGCGTCGGCGGGCCGGTGGTCGTCGGCGACGGTCACGATCTCGGCGGGCAGCTCGCCCAGGTAGCGGAAGCCGACCTGCGCGGCATCGGCCAGTCCGAGCAGACCGTGGCCGCGGCCATGATCGGGCACGGCGAGCAGCTGCTCCTTGACCGATTTCACGATGCGGCCCAAGGCGTTTCCGCCCGCGAACGCGTCGTCGAGGTCGGCGCCGTCGAGGTCGATCCGGACCGGATGGGTGAGGTCGAACCAGCCGAGCGTGCGCGCCAGCTCGGTGCCTCGGGCGGCCCGTGCGGCGCGGCCGTCGCCCGCGCGACGGATCAGCGCGGCGGTGCCGTGCTGTTCGCCGCGCCAGCGCACCAACGCCATGGCCAAGGCCGCGAACAGGCCGTCGGCCGCCGCGCCGTGGTAGCGGGCGGGCACCGTGCTCAGCACCGCCTCGGTGACCTCGGCGGGCACGGTGACCCGCACCCGGTCCACGGTGGCCGCGGTGTCGGTCGCGGGATCGAGCGCCCGCGCGCCGAGCTGCGGCTCGGTGGTCGCCGAGATCTCCTGCCAGAACGGCAGTTCCGACTCGTGCGCGGTGGCCTCGTCGTTGGCCACGCTGTGCGCCCAGCGCCGCAGCGTGGTGCCGACGGCGGGCAGCTCGAGCGGCGCGTCGACGCCGAGCTGCTCGGTCGCGGTGGTCAGCTCGCCGAGCAGAATCCGCCACGACCGCGCGTCCATCGCGAAACGGTGTGCCACGACCAGCAATTCGTCGGGACGGTTGTCGGCGAAGGTGAACAGCACGAACTGCGCCATCACACCGTCGGCCGGATCGAGTCGATCGACCGCGGCGGTGCGCTCGGCCGCGAGCAGGTCGGCCAGGTCGGCGCCCTTCTCGACGCGGACCTCGCTGACCAGCGACTCCACCTCGACGCGGTCGACGGCCTCGAACACCCAGCCGTCGCCGTCGGCGCGCAGCTTCGTGCGCAGCGCGTCGTGCCGGTCGAACAGGGCCTCGAGCGCGTCGAGCAGCGTGTACCAGTCGAGCGCGGTGGGCAGCGGCAGCAGCGCGGACTGCGCGTACCGCTGGAACGGCGCACCGCCGGCCAGCGCCGCGGCGACGGCGGGCGGCAGCGGCATCTCGCCGACACCGCCGCCGGGCAGTTCGGCGGGCTGCTCCCGCTCGGCCTGCGTCGCGGTGGCGATGGCCGCCAGCGCGGCGACACTGCGCTGATCGAACACGTCGCGCACGCTGAACTCGACGCCGAGCGCCTTCGCCCGCGAGACCAGCTGGATCGACAGGATGCTGTTGCCGCCGAGCGCGAAGAAGTCGTCGTCGGCGCCGATGAGCTCGACGTCGAGCACGTCGGCGAACACGCCGGCCACGATCTGCTCGGCCGGAGTCACCGGCGCGCGGAACGCCGCCTTCTCGAAGGTCGGCTGCGGCAGCGCGTTGCGGTCCAGCTTGCCGTTCGCGTTGAGCGGCAAGGCGTCCAGCGCCATGAAGGCGCTCGGCACCATGTAGGACGGCAGCTCCGCCGCGAGCGCGGACTGGAGCTTGCGCTTGTCCAGTTCGCCGGTCTCCGGGTCGATTCCGGCCGCCGACGGCACGACGTAGGCGACGAGCCGATCGCCGAGACCGGGATCGTTGTGCGCGAGCACCGCCGCGGCGGCGATCGCGTCCTGCCGCAGCAGCGCGGCCTCGATCTCGCCGAGCTCGATGCGGAAACCGCGGATCTTGACCTGGAAGTCGGTGCGGCCCCGGTATTCCAACTCGCCGTCGGCGTTCCAGGCGACCAGGTCACCGGTGCGGTACATCCGCGCGCCCGGCTCGCCGAAGGGGTTCGCGACGAACCGTTCCGCGGACAGATCCGGGCGTGCGAAGTAGCCGCGCGCCAATTGCGCACCGGCCAAGTACAACTCGCCGGAGACGCCGACCGGAACCGGACGCAGGCGCGAATCCAGCACGTACACCTGGCTGTTCCACTCCGGCGCGCCGATGGAGACCGAGTGCTCGTCGGCATCGGTCACGGCGTGGTTGGTGATCGACACCGCCGCCTCGGTCGGACCGTACAGGTTGAACAGCCCGGCCGCGTTGCCGCGCCGGAACTTCTGCGCGGTCACCGCGGGCAGCGCCTCACCGATGGCGAGGATGCGCCGCAGCGAATGCGGCATGCGGCCTTCGGATTCGGTGAGCAGCGCGTCCAGCATCGACGGAACCACATGCAACGTGGTCACACCCGTCGAACGCATCAGCTCGTTCAGGTACGCCGGGTCGCGATGCCCGTCGGCCGTGGCGATCACCAAACGACCACCACTGACCGCCGCCGACCAGAACTCCCACACCGACAGGTCGAACGTCGCCGCCGTCTTGAGCAGCACCACGTTCTCACTGTCGAGACCGAACTCGTCCGACTTCCACAGCAACTGGTTCACGATCGCCGCGTGCGGCACCGCGACACCCTTGGGCTGCCCCGTCGAACCCGACGTGAAGATCACATACGCCGTATTCGCCGCAACCAGAACACCATTGCGCTCACCAGCCGCGATCGGCGCGTCCGAGTAGCCGGACAGATCCAGCTCGTCGATCGCGACGGTCTGCGCCGCCTCGGTCTCGAACGCGTCCCGCGCCGTGGTCAGCACGCACACCGGCGCGGCCGTGCCGAGGATGTAGTCGACACGATCCACCGGCTGATCCGGATCGATCGGCACGTACGCCGCACCGGCCTTGGCCACCGCGTACATCGCGATCACCAAATCCGCCGAACGGCGAATGGCCAACGCCACCCGATCCTCCGGACCGACACCACGACCGATCAGGTACCGCGCCAACCGGTTCACCCGAGCGTCCAGCTCGGCGTAGGTCAGCTGGGTCCGCTCGCCGGACGCCGTGTCGGCGACCAGCGCGACGGTGCCCGGCGCGGCCTCGGCCACCGCGGCGTCGAGCAGCGACACCAGCGTGGCGTCGGTGTCGACGGGACGCGCGGTGTCGTTCCACTTGCTCAGGATCCGTTCGGTTTCCGCGTCGGCGAGCAGGTCGATCTCGCCGACCGGGACCGTCACGTCGGCGATCACCGCGTCGAGCACCCGCACGAACCGGTCCGCGAAGCCCTGAACGGTGGCCTCGTCGAACAGGTCGGTGGCGTAACCGAATTCGGTGATGATCTCGGCCGGGGTGCCGTCGTCGGCGTACCGGTCGTAGAGCGTCACGTGCAGGTCGGTCTTGGCCAGCTGCGAGTTGAAGTTGACCGCGCTCACCTGGAGCCCGGGCAGCGTCAACGTGGTCTCGGCCAGGTTCTGGAAGGACAGACCGATCTGGAACAGCGGGTTGCGCGCGGTGGAGCGCTCCGGGTTCAGCACCTCGACGAGGCGCTCGAACGGAACGTCGGCGTTGGCGAACGCCTCCAGGTCGCGTTCGCGCACGTCGGCGAGCAGGTCGGCGAACCGGTCGCCCGGTCGCACGCCGGTGCGGAACACCAGCGTGTTGACGAACATGCCGATCAGGTCGTCGAGTTCGCGCTCACCGCGACCCGCGATCGGCGTGCCGACCGCGATGTCCTCGGTGCCGGAGAGCCGCGCGAGCAGCACCGCGAGCGCCGCGTGCACGACCATGAACAGCGAGGCGTTGTTGGCGCGCGCCAATTCCGCCAGCTCGGCGTGCCGCTGCGGCGAGAGCTCGAAGCGCAGCGCCTTGCCGTGGAACGACTGCGCGGGCGGGCGCGGCCGGTCCGCGGGCAGCTCCAGCTGATCGGGCAGCCCGGCCAGCGCCTGCTTCCAGTAGGCGACCTGGCGTGCGGCCACCGACTCCGGATCGTCCTCGGAGCCGAGCACCGCGCGCTGCCACAGCGCGTAGTCGGCGTACTGCACCGGCAGCGGCGTCCACTGCGGTGCGTCGCCCGCGACCCTGGCCACGTAGGCCGCCATCAGGTCGCGAGCCAGCGGACCCATCGACGCGCCGTCCGCCGACACGTGGTGCACGACGAACGCGATCACGTGCTCCTGCTCGGAGATTCGGAACAGCGCGACCGCGAGCGGCACCTCGGTGGTGACGTCGAAGGTGGTCATGGCGAACGCGATGACCCGCCCGATCAACTCGGACTCGTCGATCTGAACCGGATCCAGCTGCGGCGGGTTCGCGGGCAGGATCACCTGGTGCGGACCGTCCGCCGAGCTCGGGTAGATGGTGCGCAGCACCTCGTGGCGGGCGAACACGTCGCCGATCGCCTGCTCGAGCGCCCGCACGTCGAGCGCGCCGGAGAGCCGGACGGCAAGCGGGATGTTGTCCACCGCCGAAGTGGCCGTGTCGAACTGGTTGAGGAACCAGTACCGCGCCTGCGCGGGCGAGAGCGGAATCCGCTCCGGCCGTTCAGCGGCGGTCAGTTCCGGACGCGACCGGCCTGAGCCCGCGATGCGCTCCACCCGGATCGCCAGCGCGGCGACTGTCGACGCCTCGAACAGGTCGCGCACCGCGAGCTGGGTGTCCAGCGCCGCGCCGAGGCGCGCGGTCACCTGGGTGGCGACCAGCGAGTTGCCGCCCAGCTCGAAGAAGTCGTCGTCCAGGCCGACGCGGGTCACGCCGAGCACGTCGCCGAAGGTGTTGGCGACGATCTCCTCGATCGGCGTCGAGGGGGCGCGGAAGGCCTTGACCTCGAACACCGGCGCGGGCAGCGCCTTGCGATCCAGCTTGCCGGAGGCGTTGAGCGGGAACTCGTCGAGCACCACGAACGCCGAGGGCACCATGTAGGCGGGCAACTCGCCGCCCAGCTGGGTCCGCACGGACTCGACATCGATCGCCTGACCGGCCGCCGCGATGACGTAGCCGACCAGCTGATCGCCGAGCCGCTCGTCCGAGCGCACCACCACGACCGCCTGGGCGATCGCGTCCAGCGCGGTGAGCGCGGCCTCGATCTCGCCGAGCTCGATGCGCAGACCGCGCAGCTTCACCTGGAAGTCGGTGCGGCCCAGGTACTCCAGCTCGCCCTTCTTCGTCCAGGTGACCAGGTCACCGGTGCGGTACATCCGCTCGCCCGCGGCAAAGGGGTTGGCCACGAACCGATCCGAGGTCAGGTCCGGCCGCGCCACGTAACCGCGCGCCAGCTGGACACCGGCCAGGTACAGCTCACCCGCGACACCGACCGGCACCGGGTGCAGGCGCGAATCCAGCACGTACACCTGGGTGTTGAACACCGGTGCGCCGATCGGCACCGACACCACATCGTCCTCGGTGACCTCGTGATAGGTCACGTCGACCGCGGCCTCGGTCGGGCCGTACAGGTTGTGCAGGCGTGCGCCGGTCAGCTCCTGGAGACGCTGCGCCGTCACCGCGGGGAGCGCCTCGCCGGAGGCGAAGACGTTGCGCAGGCTGGTGCATTCGTCCGCGCGCTCCTCGGCGACGAACACCGACATCATCGACGGCACGAAGTGCGCCGTGGTGACCCGCTCGCGCTTGATCACCTCGACCAGGTAGCCGGGATCGCGGTGGCCGTCCGGCTTGGCGACCACCAGGCGCGCGCCGATCTGCAAGGGCCAGAAGAACTCCCACACCGACACGTCGAACGTCGCCGGGGTCTTCTGCAACACCACGTCGGTGCCGTCGAGCCCGTACTCGGACTGCATCCACACCAGGCGGTTGACGATCGCGTCGTGCGCGACGCCGACACCCTTCGGACGACCCGTCGAGCCGGACGTGAAGATCACGTACGCGGTGTTCGACGGACGCAGCGGCGCGCGCCGCTCGGCGTCCGACACCGGGGCGTCGTCGTAGGCAGACACATCGAGCGTGTCGATCTCCAGCGCGGTGACCGAGCCGGAGTCGAAGCCGTCCCGCGAGGTGGTCAGCACGCACACCGGAGCGGCGAGGTCGAGCACGTAGTGGGTGCGCTCGGCCGGGTGATCCGGATCCAGCGGCACGTACGCACCGCCCGCGACGCTCACCGCGTACATGCCGACGACCAGGTCCAGCGAGCGGCGCATGCCGAGCGCGACCAGCGTGTCCGGTCCGACACCCGAGGCGATCAGGTGCCGCGCCAAACGGTGCACGCGAGAAGCGAATTCGGCGTAGGACAGACTCGTCCCCTCGAACGTCAGCGCGATCGCGTCCGGCGTCCGCGCCGCCTGCGCCTCGAACATCGACACCAGGGTCGCGTCCCTGTCGACCCGGTGCGCCGTGTCGTTCCAGGTCCGCACCACGGTGGCGCGCTCGCTCGCGTCGAGCAGGTCGACGTCGCCGAGCACCACGGCCGGGTCCGCGACCACGGCGTCCAGCATCCGCACCAGGCGCTCGGCGAACGAGGCCACCGTTGTGCCGTCGAACATGTCGGTGGCGTAGGCGATCTCGGCCTTCATGCCCTCGGCGGCGGTGCCGGTGAAGTTCAGGTGCAGATCGAACTTCGCGGTCACCACGTCCAGCGGCACGCCAGAGACCTCGAGGCCGGGCAGCTCGAAGGTGGTCTCGCCGGTGTTCTGGAACGAGAGCATCACCTGGAACAGCGGGTGCCGCGCCTGCGAACGCGCCGGGTTAAGCAGCTCGACGAGCCGCTCGAAGGGCAGGTCCGCGTGGCCGAACGCGGCGAGGTCGGTTTCCCTTGTCCGCGTGAGGAATTCGGCGAACGGCTGGGCCGGGTCGACGGCGCTGCGCAGCACGAGCGTGTTGACGAACATGCCGATGGCGTCGTCGAGCACGGCCTCGCCGCGGCCGGCGACCACGGTGCCGATGGCGATGTCGTCGCTGCCGGACAGCCGTCCCAGCAGCGCAGCGAACGCCGCGTGCACCACCATGAACAAGCTCGCGCCGTGCTCGCGCGCCAGCGCCTCGGCGGCCTGCGCGAGTTCGGCGGAGAGCTCGAACTCGTAGACCCCGCCGCGGTTGGACGCGACGGCCGGACGCTTGCGGTCCGACGGCAGGTCCAGCTGGTCGGGCAGACCCGCGAGGTTCTGCGACCAGTACGCGACCTGCGCCGCGATCAGCGAGTCCGGATCGTCCTCGGAGCCGAGCGTCTCGCGCTGCCACAGCGCGTAGTCGGCGTACTGCACCGGCAGCGGCGCCCAGCCCGGCGCCTCGCCGCGCGAACGCGCCGCGTAGGCGACCATGACGTCGCGGGCCAGCGGGCCGACCGACCAGCCGTCACCCGAGACGTGGTGCACCACGAAGACAAGCACGTGGGTGTCCGGCTGGGAGCCGTCCATCGAACCGGCGATACGGAACAGCGCGGCGCGCACCGGCACGGCGGCGGTGACGTCGAATCCGGTGAGCACCAGCTCGCCGATGCGCTCCTGAATCTCGGTCTCCGACACCACGATCGGGGTCAGGTCCAGGTTCTCCTGGCCCGCGGGCAGCACGACCTGCACGCCCTGACCGTCTGCGGTCTCCGGGTACACAGTGCGCAGCACCTCGTGCCGGTCGACCACGTCGGCGACCGCCCTGCGCAGCGCGTCGGTGTCCAACGCGCCGGTGAGCCGCACCGCGAGCGGGATGTTGTTGACCGCGGTCTGGTTGTCGAAGCGGTTGAGGAACCACATTCGCTGCTGCGCGAGCGACAGCGGAATACGCTCCGGCCGCGGGCCCGCGACCAGTTCGCGCCTGCGTCCGCTGCCCGCCTTCGCCGCGGCGCGCGCGGCGAGCGCGGCCACCGTGGGCGCCTCGAACAGCTCGCGCACGGCCAGGTCGGCGTCGACCGCCTCGTTGATCCGCGCGACGACGCGGGTGGCCAGCAGCGAGTTGCCGCCGAGCGCGAAGAAGTCGTCGTCCAGACCGACTTCCTCGACGCCGAGCAGCTCGGCGAACACCGTCGCGACGGCCTGCTCGATCGGCGTGCTCGGCGCGCGGAAGGCCGCGGTGCTGACGAACTCCGGCTCCGGCAGCGCGCGCCGATCCAGCTTGCCGTTCGGGGTGAGCGGCAGGGTGTCGAGCACAACGATGGCGTCCGGGACCATGTACGCGGTCAGGAACTCCGCGACCGCCTCGCGCAGCGCGACCGGGTCGACCGCGGTGCCGGTCTCGGGCACCACGTAACCGACGAGGCGGTCGCCCGCGTGCTCGTCGGCGCGGACCATGACCACCGCCTGGCGCACGCCGTCGCACCGCACCAGCGCCGACTCGATCTCGCCGAGCTCGATGCGGAAGCCGCGCAGCTGCACCTGCTGGTCGCTGCGGCCCGCGTACTCCAGGTTGGCCGAGTCGCCGGTGCCGAACCAGCGGCCGACGTCACCCGAGCGGTACATCCGGGAACCGGGCTCCCCGAAGGGGTTCGCCACGAAGCGGGTCGCGGCGAGGCCGGGCCTGCCGAGGTAGCCGCGCGCCAGCTGCGCGCCGGTCACGTAGATCTCGCCAGCGACGCCGACCGGCGCGGGGGCCAGCCGGTTGTCGAGCACGAAGGCGCTCAGGCCGGGCAGGGCGCGGCCGATGACGCTGGCCGGGTTGTCGACGTCGTGGTCGTCCAGTGCGAGGAACGACACGTGCACCGTGGTCTCGGTGATGCCGTACATGTTCACCAGGCGCGGCGCGTCCGCCGGATGGCGCTCGTACCAGCGGCGCAGCTGCCGCAGATCGAGCGCCTCACCGCCGAAGATCGCGTGGCGCAGCGCGAATTCGCCGTTGTCGTCGGCGGCGCTCGCCGCACGGTCGGCCTCCACCAGCTGGTAGAACGCCGACGGCGTCTGGTTCAGCACGGTGACTCGGTCGCGAACAAGCAACTCGCGGAACAGCTCCGGCGAACGCGAGGTCAGGTAGTCGACCACGACCACCGAACCGCCGTAGGCCAGCGCGCACCACAGTTCCCACACCGAGAAGTCGAAGGCGAACGAGTGGAACAGCGTCCACACGTCGGACTCGTCGAAGCCGAACAGCGGCTGGGTGTTCGCGAACAGCTCCACCGCGTTGCGGTGCGAGACGCCGACGCCCTTGGGCACACCGGTCGAACCGGAGGTGTAGATGACGTAGGCGAGGTTGTCCTGGCGCAGCGGCGCGATGCGGTCGGCATCGGTGACCGGCGCGTCGGACTCGTCCGCGGTCCGCTCGACCAGCAGCAGCGGAATATCGCCCGCCGGAACGGCTTCCGCGTCCGCCGCGGTGGTCAGCACGCACACCGGCGCGGCGTCGGCGAGGGTGAACTCGAGCCGCTGCACCGGGTAGGTGGTATCGATCGGCACGTAGGCGGCGCCGGACAGCAGCACCGCGTACAGCGCGATCGGCAGTTCCTCGGTGCGCGAAACAGCCACGGCGACCTTGGATTCCGGCCCGACACCGAGTCCGATGAGCGCGCGCGCGATCCGGTTGGCCCTGCGCTCGAACTCGCCGAAGGAGACCGTGGTCTCGCCGAAGCGAATCGCCGTGGCGTCCGGACGACGCCGCGCCTGCGCACCGATCAGGTCGACCAGGGTCGCCGCGGGCGCCTCGACGCCCTCGGTGTTCCATTCGCGCAGCACCAGTTCGCGCTCGCCGGGGGCGAGCAGGTCGATGTCGCCGACAACGACGCTCGCGTCGGCCGAGACCGCGCCGAGCACGCGCAGCAGGCGATCGGCGAACCCGCGGACCGTGCTCGCGTCGAAAAGGTCGGTCGCGAAGCTGAACTCGGCCGACATCCCCTGCGGTCCGCCATCCGCGCCGAGCTTCTCCTCGAGCGTCAGCTGGAGGTCGAACTTGGCAAGCGGCACCGCCATGTCCACGCCAGACACCGTCAGGCCGGGCAGTTCCAGCGCGGTCGGCGCGGTGTTCTGGAAGGTCAGCGCGACCTGGAACAGCGGGTGCCTGCCCGGCGAACGCACCGGGTCCAGCACCTCGACGAGGCGCTCGAACGGCACGTCGGCGTGACCGAAGGCGTCCACGTCGACCCGCCGCACGGTGCGCAGCAGTTCCTCGAACGCGACGCCGGGCTCGATCTCGGTGCGCAGCACGAGGGTGTTGACGAACATGCCGATCAGATCGTCGAGCGCGCGCTCACCGCGGCCCGCGATCGGGGTGCCGATGGCGATGTCCGACGTGCTGGACAGGCGCGCGAGCAGCACCGCGAGCGCGGCGTGCACAACCATGAACAGCGTCGAATTGTGCTGCTGCGCCAGCGCGCGCAGGGCCGCGTGCACCTCGGGGTCCACGGTGAAGGCCACCGTGTCGCCGCGGTTGGAGGCGGTCGCGGGCCGCGGGCGATCGGCGGGCAGATCCAATTGCTCGACCAGCCCGGCCAATTCGTTCTTCCAGAACTCGATCTGACCGGAGATCAGCGAGTCCGGGTCGTCCTCGGCGCCGAGCACCGCGCGCTGCCACAGCGCGTAGTCGGCGTACTGCACCTCGAGCGGACGCCAGGCGGGCTCGTCGCCGTCCACGCGCGCGCTGTAGGCGATCATCACGTCCCTGGTCAGCGGGCCCATGGAGAACCCGTCGGCCGAGATGTGGTGCACCACCAGCGCGAGCACGTGCTCGGTGGGGCTGATCTCGAACAGGCTGGCACGGAACGGCACCTCGGCGGTGACGTCGAAGGCGGTCAGCACGACCTCGGAAAGGCGCTGCGGCAGTTCGGCTTCGGTGATGTCGATCGGCGAGAGATCCGGGATCACCTGCGCGGTCGGCACGATCTGCTGGTAGCCGACGCCACCGATCTCGGGGTAGTAGGTGCGCAGCGACTCGTGCCGGGCCAGCACGTCGGCGACGGCGACCTGGAGCGCCTGCCGGTCGAGCAGACCGGACAGCCGCACCGCGGCCGGAATGTTGTCGGCCGCGGCCGCCGCGGCGTGTTGGGCTCCGCCGCCCATGTTGAACCGGTTGAGGAACCACATGCGCTGCTGGGCCAGCGAGAGCGGCAGCCGCTCGGGCCGCCGCTGCGCGACCAGCGCCGCCCGCGCGCCCGCGCCCGCCTTCGACTCGGTGCGAGCCGCGAGCGCCGCCACGGTGGAGGCCTCGAACAGCTCGCGCACGCCGAGTTCGGTCTCCAGCGCCGCGGACAGCCGCGCCGCCACCTGGGTGGCGCTGAGCGAGTTGCCGCCGAGTGCGAAGAAGTCGTCGTCCAGGCCGACCCGGTCCAGGCCGAGCACGTCGGCGAAGGTGCGCGCGACGATCTCCTCCACCGGCGTGGTCGGCGCGCGGAACACCGCGGCCTCGAACACCGGCGCCGGCAGCGCCTTGCGGTCCAGCTTGCCGGACGCGTTGAGCGGGAACTCGTCGAGCACAACGACCAGCGCGGGCACCATGTAGGCGGGCAGCTGCCTGCCGAGGTCCTCGCGCACCACGTCGCCGTCGACGCGCGCGTTCGATGCGGCAACGACGTAGGCCACCAGCTGATCGCCGGTGCGCTGATCGCCGCGCACCACGACCACCGACTGCGCGATCTCGTCCAGCGCGGTGAGCGCCTGCTCGATCTCGCCCAGCTCGATGCGCAGACCGCGCAGCTTCACCTGGAAGTCGGTGCGGCCCAAGTACTCCAGCTCGCCATCGGCGGTCCAGGCCACCAAGTCGCCGGTGCGGTACATGCGCTGTCCGTCGGCGAACGGGTTGGCCACGAAGCGATCCGCGGTCAGGTCCGGACGCGCCACATAGCCGCGCGCCAGCTGGGTGCCCGCGAGGTAGAGCTCACCCGCGACACCCACCGGGGAGGGCCGCAGCCGCGAATCCAGCACGTACACCTGGGTGTTGAACACCGGGGCGCCGATCGGCACGGTGTCGGTGTCGGCCTCGGTCACCCGGTGATAGGTGACGTCGACCGCGGCCTCGGTCGGGCCGTACAGGTTGTGCAGTTGCGCGCCGGTCAGCTCGCGCAGGCGGTGCGCGGGCTTGGGCGGCAGCGCCTCACCGGAGGCGAACACCATGCGCAGCGTGTCGCAGCGGGCCGCGGCCGCGTCGGCAACGAACACCGCGAGCATGGACGGCACGAAGTGGGTGACGGTGACCCGCTCGGTCGCGATGACCTCGGCCAGGTAGGCCGGATCACGGTGGCCGTCGGGGCGGGCGACGACCAACCGCGCGCCGATCTGCAAGGGCCAGAAGAACTCCCACACCGACACGTCGAAGGTGGCAGGCGTCTTCTGCAAGACCGCGTCGGACTCGGTGAGCCCGTACTCGGACTGCATCCACACCAGACGGTTGACGATCGCCGCGTGCGAGACCGCGACACCCTTCGGGCGCCCGGTCGAGCCGGACGTGAAGATCACGTACGCGGTGTTCGACGGACACAGCGGGGCGCGGCGATCGGCGTCGGTCACCGGCGCCTCGGACACGCCGGACAGGTCGAGCAGATCGATGCGCACCTGCGCGGTGTCGATCTCCAGGTCGCTGCCCGAGGTCAGCACACACACCGGATCGGCCGTGGCCAGAATGTATTCCGTGCGCTCGGCCGGGTGGTCCGGGTCCAGCGGCACGTACGCGCCGCCCGCGACGGTGACGGCGTACATGCCGACGACCAGGTCGATCGAGCGCCGCATGCCGAGCGCCACCGAGGACTCCGGGCCGACGCCGCGTTCGATGAGCCAGCGCGCCAGGCGGTAGACCCGTCCCGCGAACTCGTCGTACGTAAGACTCGTCCCCTCGAAGGTGAGAGCGGTCGCGTTGGGCGTCTTCGCCAGCTGCGCTTCGAACTTCGACACCAGCGTCGCCGCCGCGTCGACCTCGTGCGCGGTCTCGTTCCAGCCGGACACCACGAGCTCGCGCTCGGCGGTGTCGAGCAGCTCGATATCGCCAACGGGCACAGCGGGATCGGCGGTGATGGCCGCGAGCACGCGGACCAGGCGGTCGGCGATGCGGCGTACGGTCGGCTCATCGAAGAGGTCGCGCAGATAACCCGCGCGGATGCGCAGGCGCGAATCCAGCTGGGCGATCAGCGTCAGCGGGTAGTGCGTCGCGTCGGCGGCCTCCAGGTCGGCCACGGCCATGCCGTCGATGTCGGCGGCCTGGGCGCGCAGACCGTCGGCGTCCACCGGATAGGACTCGAACACCACGAGGGTGTCGAACAGGCCACCGACGCCCGCGGCGGACTGGATGTCGGCCAGGCCGATGTAGTGGTGGTCGAGCAGGTCGGCCTGCTCGCCCTGGGTGCGGGTCAGCAGGTCGCGCGCGGACTCCGCGGGATCGAAGCGCACCCGCACCGGAACGGTGTTGATGAACAGACCCACCATGGATTCCACACCGGGCAGCTGGGCCGGGCGGCCGGAGACCGTGGTGCCGAACAGCACGTCCTCGGTTCCGGTCATGCGGCCGACCAGGATGCCCCACGCCACCTGGAGCACCGTGTTCGGCGTGACGCCGAGCGAGCTGGCCAGCGCGGTCAGACGCGCGGTCGCCGCCTCGTCGAGGTCGAACAGGTACTCACCGGAGAGCGCGGTGATCTCGCGACCCGCGTCGGGACGCGCGAGCAGGGTCGGCTCGCTCACCCCGCGCAGCGCGGTGGTCCACGCGGCCAGCGAGGCCGAATGGTCTTGACGCGCGGTCCATTCCAGGAAGTGCCGGTAGGAGCGCACCGCGGGCAGCGCGCTGGCGTCGGCGTGCACCGCGTAGAGCACGATCAGGTCGCGCATCAGCAGCGGCATCGACCAGCCGTCGAGCAGGATGTGGTGATTGGACACCACGAACTGCCAGCGGTCGGGCGCCACCTGGATCAGCGTGAAGCGAATCAGCGGCGGCGCGGTGAGGTCGAACCGCCGCATGCGGTCGGCCTCGATCAGATCGGCGGCCGAACCGGTCTCGGTCCGGTCGTGCTCGGCCCACGCGACGCGCACGCTGTCGAGCACCACCTGCACGGGGTTGCCGTCGGTGTCGCTGACGAACGCGGTGCGCAGGTTCTCGTAGCGGTCCACCAACGCCTGCGCGGCCGCCCGCAGCCGGGCCGCGTCGACCCGGCCGGTGAGGGTGAGCACCGCCTGCGCGGTGTAGACGTCCACCGAGCTGGCCGCGAGGCGGGCGTGGAAGAGCAGACCCGCTTGCAGCGCCGAGAGCGGCCAGACGTCGGCCAGCGCCGGGAAGCGCCGTTCCCAGCCCTCGATGTCGCGCTGGCTCGCGCGCACCAGGGCGAAGTCGGACGGGGTGTGCCCGCCCGCTCCTGTCGAATTCGCGTGCCGGGCAACGGCGTCCAGCGCGGTGGTCCACAGCTCGGCGAACTCGCGCACCTCGGCGGCGTCGAGCAGCGTCGACGGGTAGCCGATGTTCGCGGTCAGCTTGTCGCCGACCACGATCGCGTTGACGTCAAGCGGCGCCATCGCGGGCATATCGGCGTCGTAGGCGCCGCCGAGCGCGCCGAGTTCCGGCGCGGGGGTCCAGCCGAAGCCACGCAGTTGCTCGGGCACGTCGCTGTCGGAGACGCGGCCCAGGTAGTTGAAGCTGACCTGGCCGGGCAGCTGCGCGGGCAGCTCCGCGGCGGTGCGCCGGTTGAGGTAGCGCAGCAGGCCGTAGCCGATGCCCTTGTCCGGCACCGCGAGCAGCTGCTCCTTGACCGCCTTCACGGCCTTGGACAGCGCGGGACCGCCCGCGAGCGCGGCGTCCACGTCGACGCCGGTCAGGTCCAGCCGCACCGGGAAGATGGCGGTGAACCAGCCGACGGTGCGGGACAGGTCGGCGCCGGGGACGACGTCTTCCTCGCGGCCGTGGCCTTCCAGGCGGATCAGCAGCGCGTCGTCGGTGCGCGCGCCCGCGCGGACGGCACGCCACTTCGCGGTCGCCAGCGCGAGCGCGGTGAGCAGGCCGTCGTTCACGCCGCCGTGGAACAGCGCGGGCACCGTGGTGAGCAGCGCCTTGGTGGTCTCGGCGGAGACCTCGACCTGGACCTTCTCGATCGCGCCAGAGACGTCGACCGCGGGATCCATCGGACGCGCGGTCAGCAGCGGATCCGGGGTGTCGGTCACCGCCCGCCAGTAGGCGAGTTCGCCGACCCGCGAAGCACTTTCGGCCTCGCGCTCCAGCGCGTGCGCCCAAGCCCGCATCGACGTTGTCGGAGCCACCAGCTCGGGCCGCTGCCCGGCGGTGAGCTGGCCCCATGCCGCGACGAAGTCCGGCACCAGGATGCGCCAGGAGACGCCGTCGACCACCAAGTGATGAGCGACCACGATCAGGCGGCCCATCCGGCCGCCTTCCGCGGGATCGAGCCACACGAACCGCACCACGACACCGGCCGCCGGGTCGAGCCGGTCCAGCGCGGAATCCAGTGCGGCGGTGGCGATGTCGAGCAGTTCGGCGTCGGTGGCGGCGGCCGGGAACTCGACGCGCTCGATCAACGCGTCCACGTCGACGGCGCCGGGCTCGGCGGTCCGCACCACCCAGTCGTCGCCCTCGCGGGACAGCCGCGCGCGCAGCATGTCGTGCCGGTCGATCACCGCGCCGACGGTCGTCGCGATGCCCGCGCGGTCGATGCCGAGCGGCAGCTCGAGCGCGAGGGTCTGGTTGAACCGGCCGAAGGAGCCGGGGCGCTCGGCCATGAACCGCACCACCGGGGTGAGCGGCATGTCACCGACACCGCCGCCGGGCAGTTCGGCGAGCGCGGCGACGGCGGGCGCCGAAGCGTCGGCGGTCTCGGCGACCGAAGCAAGGCCCGCGACCGTCTTCTGCTCGAAGACGTGCCGCGGCGTGAACACCACGCCGCGCGCCTTGGCCCGCGAGACCAACTGGATCGAGACGATGCTGTCGCCGCCGAGCGCGAAGAACGAGTCGTCGACGCCGACCCGCTGCACGCCGAGCACCTCGGCGAACACCTCGGCGATGATCTGCTCGACCGGCGTGCGGGCGGCGCGGAACACCACCTCGGTCGCGAACACCGGCTCCGGCAGCGCCTTGCGGTCCAGCTTGCCGACCGGGGTCAGCGGCACCCGGTCGATCACCATGATCGACGAGGGCACCATGTAGGCGGGCAGCCGGTCCTCGACGTGCGCGGTGAGGGCCGCGATGTCGATGGAATGTCCTTGCGCGGCAACCACATACGACACCAGCGACACCGCGCCAGCGGCATTCTTGTGGCCGACGGTGACCGCGAAGTCGACGGTCTCGTGCGCCGCGAGGGCGGCGTCGATCTCGCCGAGCTCGATGCGGAAACCGCGGACCTTCACCTGGAAGTCGGAGCGGCCGACGTATTCGACTTCACCGGTGCGGGTCCAACGGACCACGTCACCGGTGCGGTACATGCGCTCGCCGTCGACGTACGGGTTGGCCACGAACCGCTCGGCCGTCAGGCCGGGGCGGGCGTGGTAGCCGCGCGCCAGCTGGACGCCCGACAGATACAGCTCACCCGCGACACCCACCGGAACGGGCCTGAGCTGGGCGTCCAGGATCAGCGACCGCATGCCGCGGATCGGTCCGCCGATGGTCACCGTCTCGCCGACCACCAGCGGATCGCTGATGTTGGTCATGATGGTGGTCTCGGTCGGGCCGTAGCCGTTGTGGAACGCGCGCGGCGCGCCGCTCTCGCCGAGCGGCACGGCCCACTTCGCGACCAGTTCAGGCGGGCACGCCTCGCCGCCGGCGACCAGCACGCGCAGCGTGTCCAGGCCGCTCGGGTCGAAGGTGGCCAGCGCGGCCGGGGTGATGAACGCGTGCGTGACCCGCTCGCCGCGGATCAGCTCGGACAGCTCCTCGCCGCCGTACACGCCGGGCGGCACCACGACCAGCGCGCCGCCCGCGCCCACCGCGAGCAACAGCTCGAGGATCGAGGCGTCGAAGCTGGGCGAGGCGAAATGCAGTGCGCGCGAATCGGAGTCGAGGCCGTAGCGCTCGATCTGCTCGGCGCTGAAGTTGGCGAGACCCGCGTGCGTCACCACGACGCCCTTGGGCACACCGGTGGAACCGGAGGTGTAGATGACGTAGGCCGGGTGCTCCGGACGCACCGGGCGGACCCGGTCGGCGTCGGTGATCGGAGCGCCGTCGAAACCGTCGAGCGCGAGGTCCTCGAGCACCAGCCAGCGCGCCGACTCGGGCAGGCCATCGCGCACCGCGGTGACCGTGATGCCAAGGGGCGAACCGGAATCGGTGACCATGTGCGCGATGCGCTCGGCCGGGTAGTTCGGGTCCACCGGCACGAACGCGGCGCCGGTCTTGGACACAGCCCACGCGGCGAACACCGAATCCGCCGAGCGGGGCACGCCGACCGCGACGAGGTCTTCCGCGCCGATGCCTTCGGCGATCAGCAAGCGGGCCAAGCGGTTCGAGCGTTCATCCAGCTCGGCATACGACAGCGTCGCGTAGCGACTCGATGAGGGGTGGTGGTCGGGCGACGGGTGGGCCAGACTTGTCCCCTGGAACACCACAGCAGGCGCGTCCGGGTTGTGCGCGGCGGCCTCGGCCAGCAGCTCGGGCAGCGTGCGCGGCGGCACCGCGGGTGCGCCGGTGCGCGCGACGAGATCGGCCAGCTCGGCCGCGTCGAGCACGTCGACGGCGCCGACCGTGACGGCCGGATCGGCCGCGACGGCGGTGAGCACGCGCACCCAGCGGTCCACGATCTCCCGCGCGGTCGACTCGTCGAACAGCTCGGTGGCGTAGGTCAGCGCGAGCGTCATGCCCGCGACGCCGTTGCCCGCCACCGCGTCGTTCTCCGACAGCGTGAACTGGAGGTCGAAGCGCGCGACGTTCTCTTCGAGATCGAGCGCGGAGACCGAGAGGCCCGGCAGTTCCAGCGCGGTCCGCTCCAGGTTCTGGAAGGCCAGCATCACCTGGAACAGCGGGTTGCGCGACTGCGAACGCTCCGGCGCGAGCAGCTCCACCAGGCGCTCGAACGGCACGTCGGCGTTGCCGTAGGCGTCCAGGTCGGTCTTGCGGACGCGGGCGAGCAGTTCGGTGAACGATTCGCCGTTGTCGATGCCGGTCCGCAGCACCAGCGTGTTGACGAACATGCCGACGAGGTCGTCGAGCGCCTGCTCGCCACGGCCGGCGATCGGGGTACCGACCGCGATGTCGTCGCCGCCGGACAGGCGCGCGAGCAGCACGGCGAGCGCGCTGTGCATGACCATGAACAGCGAAGCGCCGCTGGCGCGAGCGATCTCGTCGAGCGAAGCGATCAGCTCACCGGGCAGCTGGTGGTGCAGCGTCGCGCCGCGGTGCGAGGCGATCGCCGGACGCGGCCGATCGGTCGGCAGCGCCAGCTCGTCCGGCACGCCGTCGAGGGTGCGCTGCCAGTACGAAACCTGGCGGGCCAGCAGCGAATCCGCGTCGTCCTCGGAACCGAGGACCTCGCGCTGCCAGACCGCGAAGTCGGCGTACTGCACCGCGAGCGGCGACCAGCCGGGCGCGCTGTCCTGGGTGCGCGCCGTGTAGGCCAGCATGACGTCGCGGGTCAACGGACCCATGGAGAAGCCGTCGGCGGCGATGTGGTGCACGACGACGACGAGCACATGCTCGTCCGGTCCCGCGGCGTACAGCCTGGTGCGCAGCGGAACCTGTTCGGCCACATCGAATCCCGCGGTGACGAACTCGGTCACCGCGGCGAGCAGCTCGGCCCGCGGCACCGCGACCGGGTGCAGATCGAGCGCGATCTCCTCGGCGGGGACGATCACCTGCACCGGCGTGCCGCCGTGCTCGGGGTAGCGGGTGCGCAGCGATTCGTGCCTGCGCACCACGTCGGCCACCGCGAGCCGCAGCGCCTCGATGTCGAGCGCCCCGGACATCCGGATCGCGATCGGCAGGTTGTAGGCGGCCGAGGAGGTGTCGTACTTGTTGAGGAACCACATACGCTGCTGCGCGTAGGACAGCGGCACCAGTTCGTCGGCGGCGCGCTTGCGCGCGACAAGCGGTGCACGTCCGTCGCCACCGGTGTGCGATTCCACCCGTGCGGCAAGGGCTTCCACGGTGGACGCCTCGAACAGCGTGCGCACCGGCACCGAGGTGCCGAGCGCGGCGCCGATCCTGGACACCACCCTGGTCGCGATGAGCGAGTTGCCGCCGAGGTCGAAGAAGTCGTCGTCGACGCCGACCCGGGGCAGGTCCAGCACCTCGGCGAACACCGCGGCGACCGTCTCCTGCACCGGCGTCACCGGGGCGCGGAACGCCCTGGCCTTGGCGGCGGGCGCGGGCAGCGCGCGGCGGTCCAGCTTGCCGTTGACGGTCAGCGGGATCCATTCCAAGCGCACCATGGCCGCGGGCACCATGTAGGCGGGCAGCCGCTCAGCGGCGCCGGAACGCACCACGTCCAGGTCGGGAACCACATCGGGTTCGGCGACGACGTAGGCGACGATGCGCTGATCTCCCGGCTGGTCCTCGCGCACGATGACCGCGGCCTGGGCGATGCCCGGCTGCGCGAGCACCGCGGCCTCGATCTCACCGAGCTCGATGCGGAAACCGCGCACCTTGACCTGGTCGTCGGCGCGACCCAAGTACTCGAGCTCGCCGAAGCGGTTCCAACGCGCGAGGTCACCGGAGCGGTACAGGCGCGAACCCTGATCGCCCGGAGTAGCCAGCGGGTTGGCGACGAAGCGGGCGGCCGTCAGGTCGGGGCGACCGAGGTAACCGCGCGCCAACTGCGGTCCTGCGACATACATTTCGCCCGCGACACCGACCGGCACGGGGCGCAGCCGGTTGTCGAGAACGTAAACCTTCAGGCCCGCGATCGCGCGGCCGACGATGCTGCCGGAGGCGGCTTCGATCGTCGCGGCATCGAGGGCACGGAAGGACACGTGCACCGTGGTCTCGGTGATGCCGTACATGTTCACCAGCACCGGAGCGCTGTCACCGTGGCGGGCAACCCAATCCGAGAGACGACGCAGCTCCAGCGCCTCACCACCGAACACCACGTAGCGCAGCGACAGCGGCGCGGAGTCCGCGGCGGCGTTGCGGTCGGCTTCGGCCAATTGGTAGAAGGCCGACGGGGTTTGGTTGAGCACCGTCACGCGCTCGTCGCGCAGCAGCTCAAGGAACTGCTCGGGCGAACGCGAGGTGTAGTAGTCGACCACGACGAGGGTGCCGCCGAACAGCAGCGGACCCCACAGTTCCCACACCGAGAAGTCGAACGCGTACGAGTGGAACAACGTCCAC
>NZ_OBEG01000002.1:853027-939264 GCF_900215415.1 Nocardia amikacinitolerans
TCGGTATTCGCGAACAGCCGCACCACATTCCGATGCGCGACCGCCACACCCTTCGGACGACCCGTCGAACCCGACGTGTAGATCACGTAGGCGACATGGTCCGGTGTCAGCGCGGCGCGGCGATCGGCGTCGGTGATCGGCGCGTCGTCGGCGTCGACCACATTGCCGGTTTCCACCGCGAACCCGTCGAGCACCACCGAGGGCAGGCCCGCCGGGATCTCGACCTCGACCGTGGAGTCGAGGACGACGCTGGTCGGACGCGAATCCGACAGCACGTACGCGATACGGTCGGCCGGATAGGTCGGGTCCACCGGCACGTAACCCGCACCGGTCTTCACCACCGCGAGCAGCGCGACGACCAGATCCAACGAGCGCGGCAGGATCACCGCGACCAGCGACTCCGGACCCGCCCCGTCGGCGATGAGCCTGCGCGCCAACACATTCGCGCGCTTGTCCAGCTCGGCGTAGCTCAACGAGTCCGCGCCGAACCGCGCGGCGACCCGATGCGGATGCGCGGCGACCATCTGATCGAACAACTCGACCAGCGTGACGCCGGGCTCGGCGAACCGGCCGACACCGGCATCAGCGCCCGCGGACACCCAACGCTGCGAAACGTCCAGCCGCTCGGCCTCACCCAGCAGATCGATGTCACCGACGACCACCGACGGGTCCTCGGCCACACCGCGCAGGATGCGCACCAGACGATCGGCGAACGAGGCGACCGTCTCCGGATCGAACAACTCGCTCGCGTAGTTCCACGACATCGCCAGCCCACCGTCGCGGGCCTCGCCAACGGTCAGCTGCACGTCGAATTTCGCGGTGCCCGCGTCGAACTCGACGACATCCAGATCCAAGCCGGGCAGCGCGACGGTACCCATGTCGGCAGCCGAGGCCGCCTCGAAGGTCAACGCCACCTGGAACAGCGGATGGTGCGCCTGCGAACGCGCCGGGCTCAGCACATCGACCAGCCGCTCGAACGGCACGTCGGCGTTGGCGAACGCCGCGAGATCCGTACGCCGCACCTGCTCGAGCAGATCGCTGAACTTCCCGCCCAGATCGATCTCGTTGCGCAGCACCAGCGTGTTGACGAACATGCCGACCAGATCGTCCAGCGCGCGCTCGCCACGACCCGCGATCGGCGTGCCGATCGCGATATCGGTGCTGTTGGACAACCGTGCCGCCCACGTCGCCAAGGCGGCGTGGACAACCATGAACAACGTCACGCCGTGCGCGCGCGCCACGTCCTCGAGCGCGCGGTGCAGCTCGGCGTCCACCGAGAACGCGTGCAGCCCACCGGCGTTCGACGCGATCTCCGGCCGCGGCCGATCCGCGGGCAATTCGATCTGATCGGGCAGGTCGCGCAGTTGTTCGGTCCAGTAGGCGATCTGCTTGGCCGCCACCGACTCCGCGTCGTCCTCGGAACCGAGGACCTCGCGCTGCCACAGCGCGTAGTCGGCGTACTGCACCTCGAGCGGCGCCCAGCCGGGCGCTTCCCCGCCTGCGCGCTCGGTGTAGGCCACCACCACGTCGCGCAGCAGCGGACGCAGCGAGAAGCCGTCGGCACTGATGTGGTGCATGACGAGCACAACGACGTTGCTGCGCTCGTCGATCGTGAGCAGGTCGGCGCGGAACGGGATCTCGCTGGTCACGTCGAAGTGCACGCTCGCGAGTTCGACGATGCGAGAGGGCAGTTCGGTGCTCGGCACCCACTCCGTGTTCAGGTCGAAGCCCACCTCGTCGGCGGACAGGACGCGCTGATAGCCCTCGCCCTCCACCTCCGGGTAGATGGTGCGCAGCGCCTCGTGGCGGGCGATCACGTCGCGGATCGCGGCTTGCAGCGCGACGGCGTCGAGCCTGCCGGTCAACCGGATGGCGACCGGGATGTTGTTCACCGCGGTGCGGTTGTCGAAGCGGTTGAGGAACCACATCCGCTGCTGGGCGAGCGAGAGCGGAACCAGCTCCGGCCGTGCCTGTGCGACCAGCGGCGCCTTCGCGCCGGTACCGGTGGCCGATTCCACCTTGGCGGCCAGCGCGGCGACGGTGGAGGCCTCGAACAGCGTGCGCAGCGGGATCTGGGTGTCCAGCGCCTCGCCGAGCCTGGCCGCCACCTGGGTGGCGACCAGCGAGTTGCCGCCGAGCGCGAAGAAGTCGTCGTCCAGGCCGACGCGTTCGATGCCGAGCACGTCGGCGAACGCGCTGGCCACGATCTGCTGCACCGGGGTGACCGGCGCCTGGAAGACCTTGGCCTCGAACGTCGGCTCCGGCAGCGCCTTGCGGTCCAGCTTGCCCGAGGTGTTCAGCGGGAACGCGTCGAGCACCACGAAGGCCGCGGGCACCATGTAGGCGGGCAGCTGCGTGGCGAGCGCGGACTTGACGCGCTCGATGTCGATGGCCGTGCCCGGCTTGGCGATGAGGTAGGCGACCAGCTGGTCGCCGGTGCGCTCGTCGGTGCGCACCACGACGACCGACTGCGAGACCTCGTCCAGCGCGGTCAGCGCGCCCTCGATCTCGCCGAGCTCGATGCGCAGACCGCGCAGCTTCACCTGGAAGTCGGTGCGGCCCAAGTACTCCAGCTCACCGGCGGGGGTCCAGGCCACCAGGTCGCCGGTGCGGTACATGCGCACACCGTCGTGGAACGGGTCGGCGACGAAGCGCTCGGTGGTCAGATCCGGACGGGTGACGTAGCCGTAGGCCAGCTGCGCGCCGGCCAGGTACAGCTCACCGGGCACGCCGACCGGGACCGGCCGCAGGCGCGAATCCAGCACGTACACCTGGGTGTTGAACACCGGGGCGCCGATCGGCACCGTGACGGTGTCGGCGTCGGTCACCTCGTGGAAGGTCACCTCGACACCGGCCTCGGTGGGGCCGTACAGGTTGTGCAGGCGCGCGCCGGTCAGCTCGCGAAGGCGCTGCGCGGTGACCGCGGGCAGGCCTTCACCGGAGGCGAAAACGTTGCGCAGGCCGGTGCATTCGGCCGCGCGCGGCTCGACGACGAACAGCGACATCATCGACGGCACGAAGTGCGCCGTGGTGATCTGCTCGTCGATGATCAGCTGGGCGAGGTAGGCCGGGTCGCGGTGGCCGTCCGGCTTGGCGATCACCAAGCGGGCACCGACCTGCAAGGGCCAGAAGAACTCCCACACCGACACGTCGAAGGTGGCCGGGGTCTTCTGCAACACCACGTCGTCGGCGGCCAAGCCGTACTGCGCGTGGCCCCACACCAGGCGGTTGATGATCGCGGCGTGCGAGACAGCGACACCCTTCGGGCGACCGGTGGAACCCGACGTGAAGATCACGTACGCGGTGTTGCCGGTGCGCAGCGGGCGGTGCCGGTCCGCGTCGGTGAGCGGCTCGTCGGAGTAGGCCGACAGGTCCAGCTCATCGATGCGCACCTGGCGCGCGAGCGCGACGCCGAGGTCCGAGCCGGAGGTCAGCACGCAGACGGGGCGGGCGGTGTCGAGGATGTGCTCGATGCGCTCGGTCGGGTTGTCCGGGTCCAGCGGCACGTACGCGCCACCGGCCGCGGACACCGCGTACATGCCGACAAGCAGGTCGAGCGAACGGCGCATGCCAAGGGCCACATACGATTCCGGGCCGACGCCGTTCTGCTTGAGCCAGCGCGCCAGGCGGTGCACCCGGCTCGCGAACTCGGCGTAGGACAGACTCGTCCCCTCGAAGGTCAGCGCCGTCGCGTCCGGCGTGCGCGCGACCTGCGCCTCGAACAGCGCGACCAGCGTCGCCGCGTCGTCGCCCACCGGCGAGGCCAGCGCCGCGTCCACCGCGAATTCGGTGTCGTTCCACTGCCGCAGCACCAGCGCGCGCTCGGCGTCGTCGAGCAGTTCGATGTCGCCGATCACGGTGGACGGCGCAGCGGCGATCCCGCGCAGCACGCGCAGGAAGCGGGCGCCGAAGGTGTCGGCGAAGGCGGCGTCGAAAAGGTCGGTGGCGTAGACGAGTTCGGCGTCCATCTCGGACTCGCCGTCCGGCACCTCGCTCAGCGTGAGCTGCATGTCGAACTTGGCCGTCGGCTGATCGATGCCCAGTTCGGACACGGTCAGGCCGGGCAGCTCCAGCGACGTGCGGCCCATGTTCTGGAACGAGAGCATCACCTGGAACAGCGGGTGCCGCGCCTGCGAACGGGCCGGGTTGAGCACCTCGACCAGCCGCTCGAACGGCACGTCCGCGTGCGCGAACGCCTGCAGGTCGCGCTCGCGGACCTGGGCGAGCAGGTCGGCGAACGAGGCTGCGGTGTCGATCTGGGTGCGCAGCACCAGGGTGTTGACGAACATGCCGACGAGGTCGTCGAGCGCCTGCTCGCCGCGGCCGGCCACCGGGATGCCGATCGCGATGTCGTCGGCGCCGGAAAGGCGCGCGAGCAGCGTCGCGAAGGCGCTGTGCACCACCATGAACAGCGTGGTGCCGTGCCCGTGCGCGACCCGGTTCAGCTCGTCGATCAGCTCTCCGGGCACCCGGAAGCGGTGCGTGCCCGCCTGATACGAGGCGACGGTCGGGCGCGGCTTGCCCGGCAGGCGCAGTTCGTCGGGCAGGTCGGCGAGCGCCGTACGCCAGTAGTCGAGCTGCTCGGAGATGAGCGAGGTGGGATCGTCCTCGTCGCCGAGGGTTTCGCGCTGCCAGAGCGCGAAATCGACGTACTGGACGGCCAGCGGCGGCCAGCCGGGCTCGGAGTTCGAGGTGCGCGCCACGTAGGCGGTCATCAGGTCGCGCACCAGCGGCCGCATGGAGAAGCCGTCGGCGGCGATGTGGTGCACGACGACCGCGAGCACGTAATCGCGTTCGCCCAGTTCGTAGATGCGAAGCCGCACCGGCGGCTCGGCGGTGACGTCGAAGCCGCGGTTGACGAATTCGTAGAGCGCGCCGTACATCTCGGTCTCGTCGACCTCGACGAGGTCCAGCTCCGGGATGGCCCGGATGGACGGAAGCACCCGCTGGTACGGGACGCCCTCGTGCGACGGGAACACGGTGCGCAGCGACTCGTGCCGCGCGATCACGTCGCCGAGCGCGCCGCGCAGCGCGCTCAGATCCAGCAGACCGCGCAGCCGGACGGCGGCCGGGATGTTGTAGGTGCCCGCCGCCGCGCCCGGCTCGGTGCCGAGATCGAAGCGGTTGAGGAACCACATCCGCTGCTGCGCAAGGGAAAGCGGCGGGTGCTCGGGACGGGTGCGCGCGCTGAGCGCTTGGCGCACACCGGTGCCCGCGTGCGATTCGACGCGGGCGGCCAGCGCCGCGACCGTCGGCGCCTCGAACAGCGTGCGCACGCCGACCTCGGCGTCCAGCGCCTTGCTCAGCCGGGCCGCGACCTGGGTCGCGACCAGCGAGTTGCCGCCGAGCTCGAAGAAGTCGTCGTCCACGCCGACCCGGTCGACGCCGAGCAGGTCGGCGAAGATGTCCGCGACGATCTCCTCGATCGGGGTGGACGGCGCGCGGAAGCTCTTGGCCTCGAAGACCGGCGCGGGCAGCGCCTTGCGGTCCAGCTTGCCGCTGGCGTTGAGCGGGAACGCGTCGAGCACGACCAGCGCCGCCGGCACCATGTACCCGGGCAGCGTCGAGGCCAAGCCCGCCTTGACCGCGGTGCTGTCGACGACGGAATCCGGTTCGGCGACAACGTAACCCACCAGCTGATCACCGGCGTGCGGATCCGTGCGCACCACGACCACCGACTGCGCGACACCCGGCTGCGCGAGCAGCGCCGCCTCGATCTCGCCCAGCTCGATACGCAGACCGCGCAACTTCACCTGGAAGTCGGTGCGGCCCAAGTACTCCAGCTCGCCATGCTTGGTCCAGGCGACGAGGTCACCCGTGCGGTACATACGCGAGCTAGCGGCACCGTAAGGGTTGGCGACGAAGCGATCGGAAGTCAGGTCGCTGCGGCCCAGGTAGCCCAACGCCAGCTGATCGCCCGCCAGATACAGCTCACCCGCGACACCCGGCGCGACCGGGTGCAGACGCGAATCCAGCACGAACACCTTGGTGTTCCACACCGGACGGCCGATCGGCACCGACACCACGTCGGCGTCAACGACCTCGTGGTAGGTGACATCGACCGCGGCCTCGGTCGGGCCGTACAGGTTGTGCAGGCGCGCACCGGTCAACTCACGCAGACGCTGCGCGGTCGGCGCGGGCAACGCCTCACCCGAGGCGAACACCTGACGCAGGCGCGGGGCGGGCACGTTCGCGGCGTCGCCGTTCTCGTTGCCAAGCGTGGAGACGAACACCGAAAGCATCGACGGCACGAAATGCGCCGTGGTGATGCCCTGTTCGGCGATGATCTGCGCGAGGTACACCGGATCGCGGTGGCCGTCCGGCTTCGCGACGACCAGGCGCGCGCCGGTCTGCAAGGGCCAGAAGAACTCCCACACCGACACGTCGAAGGTGGCGGGGGTCTTCTGTAGCACGGCGTCGTCGGCGCCGATCGGGTACTCGTGCTGCATCCACAGCAGACGGTTCACGATCGCGGCGTGGCTGACCGCCACACCCTTCGGCCGACCGGTCGAACCGGAGGTGAAGATGACGTAGGCGGTGTTGCCCGGCCGCAGCGGACGCACCCGCTCGGCGTCGGTGATCGGGGCTCCGGAGGTCTGCGCGGAGGTGGGCAGGTCCTCGACGTACCGCGCGGCGACCGCGCCTTCGGAGACGAACCCGTCGCGGCGAGTGGTCAGCAGCAGGCTTGGCCGCGCGGTGTCGAGGATGTGGCCGATGCGGTCGGCGGGCTGATCGGGGTCGAGCGGCACGTAGGCCGCGCCCGTCTGGAGCACCGCGTACATGGCGACGACCAGCTCCGTCGAACGCCGCATGGCAAGCGCCACCAGCGATTCCGGGCCGACGCCGGAGGCGATCAGTTCCCTGGCGATGCGGTTGGCGCGCTCCTGGAGCTCGCGATAGGTGAGCTGCTCGTCCTCGTAGACCAGCGCCATGGCGTCCGGGGTTGCCGCCGCCTGCGCGTCGAACAGCGAGACAAGCGTCTCAGCGGGCACCGCGCGGTCGGTGTCGTTCCAGTCGACGAGAACCTGCGCGTGTTCCTCGGGCGCGAGCAGATCGATGTCACCGATCGGCACGTCCGGGTCGGCGATGACGGCCGCGAGGATGCGGTCGAGGCGGCGCGCGAAGGCGGCCACCGTCGGCTCGTCGAAAAGGTCGAGGGCGTAGGAGAATTCGGCCGACATGCCTGCGGCCTCGCCCAGCTCGTCCTGGGTCTCCTGCAGGGTCAGCTGCAGGTCGAACTTGGCGAGGCGGGCGTCGTAGTCGATGCCGTTGACCGAGAGGCCGGGCAGCTGCAGGGTGGCCTGCTTGGTGTTCTGGAAGGCCAGCATCACCTGGAACAGCGGGTGCCGCGCCTGCGAGCGGGCGGGGTTGAGCACCTCGACCAGCCGCTCGAACGGCACGTCGGAATGCGCGAACGCCTGTAGGTCGGTTTCCCTTGCCCGGTCGAGCAGCTCGGCGAAGGTGCCCGCGCCGTCCACCTCGGTGCGCAGCACGAGGGTGTTGACGAACATGCCGATCAGGTCGTCGAGCGCGGCCTCACCGCGGCCCGCGACGGGCGTGCCGATGGCGATGTCGGAGGTGCCGCTGGCCCGCGCGAGCAGCACCGCGAGGGCGCTGTGCATGACCATGAACAGCGAGGCGTTGTAGCGGCGGCCCAATTCGACAAGGGCGCGCTGGGTTTCGCCGGAGATCACGAACGCGTAGGTGCCGCCCTGGTAGGAGGCGACCGCGGGACGCGGATGATCGGACGGCAGCACCAGCTCGTCGGGCAAGTCGGCGAGTTCGCGTGTCCAGTAGCTGATCTGGCTGGAGATCAGCGAACTCGGGTCGTCCTCGGAACCGAGGATCTCGCGCTGCCAGAGCGCGTAATCGGCGTACTGGACGGGCAATTCGGCCCAGGTCGGCGCCTCCCATGTGGTGCGCGCCGCGTACGCGACGATGACGTCGCGCGACAGCGGACCCATCGACCAGCCGTCGGCGGAGATGTGGTGCACCACCATGCCGAGCACGTACTCGGTCTCGCTGATCTCGAAAAGCCGTGCGTGCAGCGGGACTTCGCTCGTCACGTCGAAGGCCATGGTTGCCAGGTCGATCAGGTGCTCGAGCAGGGTCTCCTCGGTCACCCGGTACGGGGTGAGGTCCGGCACGATCTGGGCCGCGTCGAGGACCACCTGTACCGGGCCGTTCCCGGTCTCCGGGAAGACGGTGCGCAGCGACTCGTGCCTGTCGATCACGTCGATGACCGCGACCTGCAGCGCGGCCACGTCCAGCTCACCGGAGAGCCGGATGGCGACCGGGATGTTGTTGACCGCCGAGGACGTGTCGAAGCGGTTCAGGAACCACATGCGCTGCTGGGCGAGCGACAGCGGCACCTCTTCGGGCCGCTCGCGCGCGACCAGTGCCTTGCGCGCGCCGTCGCCTGCCTGCGATTCCACGCGGGCGGCGAGCGCGGCGACGGTGGGCGCCTCGAACAGCATGCGCACCGGGACGCGGGTGTCCAGCGCGATACCCACGCGCGAGGCGACCTGGGTGGCGATCAGCGAGTTTCCGCCGAGGTCGAAGAAGTCGTCGTCGACGCCGACCCGGGGCAGATCGAGCACGTCGGCGAAGACCTGGGCGACGATCTCCTCGATCGGCGTTGCGGGAGCGCGGAATTCGCGCACCTCGAACACCGGCGCGGGCAGCGCGCGGCGGTCCAGCTTGCCGTTGACGGTCAGCGGGATCGCGTCGAGCGCCATGAACGCCGAGGGCACCATGTAGGCGGGCAGCCGGTCGGAGGCGGCGCGGCGGACGTCGTCGAGGTCGAGCTCGATACCGGGCTCGGCGACGACGTAGGCGACGATGCGCTGGCCGCCGGGCTGGTCCTCGCGCACGATGACCGCGGCCTGGGCGATGCCCGGCTGTTCCAGGATGGCGGCTTCGATCTCGCCGAGCTCGATGCGGAAACCGCGCACCTTGACCTGATCATCGGCGCGGCCCAGGTACTCGAGCTCGCCGAAGCGGTTCCAACGCGCGAGGTCGCCGGAGCGGTACAGGCGCGAGCCCGCGCTGTCGGCGTCGGCGAGGGGGTTGGCGACGAAGCGGGTCGTGGTGAGGTCGGGGCGGCCGAGGTAACCGCGCGCGAGTTGCGGTCCGGCGACGTACATTTCGCCGACCACGCCGACCGGGACCGGCTGGAGCCGGTTGTCGAGGACGTAGACGCTCAGACCGGAGATGGCGCGGCCGACGATGCTGCCGGAGGCAGCCTCGATGGTCGCCGCGTCCAGCGCGCGGTACGACACGTGCACCGTGGTCTCGGTGATGCCGTACATGTTGACCAGCACCGGCGCGGAATCGCCATGGCGGGCAACCCAATCCGATAGACGACGCAGCTCGAGGGCCTCACCGCCGAACACCACGTAGCGCAGCGACAGCGGCGGCGCGGCGGGTCCCGCGGCGCGATCGGCCTCGGCGAGCTGGTAGAACGCCGACGGCGTCTGGTTCAGCACGGTCACGCGCTCGTCTCGCAACAGTTCCAGGAACTGCTCAGGGGAACGCGAGGTGAAGTAGTCGACCACGACCACCGTGCCGCCGAACAGCAGCGGACCCCACAGTTCCCACACCGAGAAGTCGAACGCGTACGAGTGGAACAACGTCCACACATCATCCGGACCGAAACCGAAATCACGATCGGTATTCGCGAACAGCCGCACCACATTCCGATGCGCGACCGCCACACCCTTCGGACGACCCGTCGAACCCGACGTGTAGATCACGTAGGCGACGTTGTCGGGATTCAGCGGCGCGGAGCGGTCCGCGTCGGTGATCGGCGTATCGGCGAAACCGTGTGCGGCGGTGGCGAATTCGTCCAGCACCACGGTGGGCAGCTCGTCCGGGACGGCCACGTCCACCGAGGAGTCGATGACGACGCTGGCCGGACGCGAATCCGACAGCACGTAGGCGATACGGTCGGCCGGGTAGGTCGGGTCCACCGGCACGTAACCGGCGCCGGTCTTCACCACGGCGAGCAGCGCGACGACGAGTTCGATCGAACGCGGCAGGATCACCGCGACCAGCGACTCGGGGCCAGCGCCGTCGGCGATCAGCCTGCGCGCCAACACATTCGCGCGCTTGTCCAGCTCGGCGTAGGTCAGCGACTCCGCGCCGAACCGCGCGGCGACGTGCTCGGGGTAGGCGGCGACCGCCTGATCGAACAGCGCGACCAACGTGGTTTCGGGGTCGGCGAAACGGCCGGCGCCACCGTCAGTGCCGGAGGACACCCAGTCGCGCGAGACGGCGAGCCGCTCGTCGGCGGCCAGCACGTCGATGTCACCGACCACGACCGCGGGGTCGGCGACGACGCTGCGCAGGATGCGCACGAAGCGCTCGGTGAACGAGGTCACCGTCTCGGGGTCGAACATGTCGGTGGCGAACTGCACCGCCGCCGTCATGCCCTCGGGCTCACCGTTGCCGCTGCGCTCCTCGGTGATGGTCCACTGCAGGTCGAACTTGGCGATGTCGACCTCGAGCTCGGTGGCGGTCACCGAAAGCCCCGGTAGCTCGAGCGCGCCGTGCGCCATCTCCTGGAAGGAGAGCATCACCTGGAACAGCGGGTGCCGCGCCTGCGAGCGGGTCGGGTTGAGCACCTCGACGAGCCGCTCGAACGGCACGTCGGCGTAGGCGAACGCCGCGAGGTCGGTTTCCCTTGTGCGCGCGAGGAAGTCGGCGAACGACGCACCGCTGTCCACGTCGGAGCGCAGCACCAACGTGTTGACGAACATGCCGATCAGGTCGTCGAGCGCCTGCTCGCCGCGGCCCGCGATCGGGGTGCCGATGGCGATGTCGCTGGTGCCCGACAGGCGACCGAGCAGCACCGCGAGCGAGGCGTGCACGACCATGAAGAGGCTGACGCCCTGCGCGCGCGCCAAACCCGCGAGCGCGGTGTGCAATTCGGCGTCGATGTCGAAGCGCACCGTGCTGCCGCGGAAGCTCTGCACCGGCGGACGCGGCCGGTCGGTGGGCAGGTCCAGCTGGTCGGGCAGGCCGCCGAGCTGGCGTCGCCAGTAGGCGATCTCGCGTGCGGCCATCGAACCCGGATCGGCTTCGGAGCCGAGCAGTTCGCGCTGCCAGATGCTGTAGTCCTGGTACTGCACCGGCAGCGGCGACCAGGCGGGCGCCTCACCGGCGGCCCGCGCCAGGTACGCGGTGGCCACGTCCCGCGAGAGCGGGCCGAAGGAGAAGCCGTCGGCCGCGATGTGATGCACAACGAAAGCGACGGCGTGATCGGGTGTTCCGTTGGTCGACCCGCCGGTGACCTGGTAGATCCGCACCCGAATCGGCAGTTCACGCGCCACATCGAAGCCCGCGCTGGCGAATTCGGTGAGCACACCGGACAACTCGGACTCGTCGATGGCCTGCACCGAGATCGCCAAGTTGATCTCGTCGTCCGGCACGACCTGCTGATAGCCGCCGTCGCCGGACTCCGGGAACACCGTGCGCAGCGATTCCTGCCGCGCCATCACGTCGTTGAGGGCGGCCTTCAGTGCCGGAATGTCGACATGGCCACGCAACCGCACCACGAACGGCAGGTTGTAGGTCGGCGCGGTCGGATCGAACTGGTTGATGAACCACATTCGCTGCTGCGCCAACGACAATGGCACACGGGCGGGCAGCTGCTGCGCCACCAGCGGCGGACGCGCACCCTCACCCGGGCCTGCGGTCTCCGCGCGCGCGGCGATACCGGCCACCGTCGGCGTCTCGAACAGCGCCCGCACCCCGAGCTGGATGCCGAACGCCGCACCGATCCGCGATACCACCTGGGTCGCGACCAGCGAGTTGCCACCCAGATCGAAGAAGTTGTCGTCGATACCGATCTGCTGCTGGCTCAGCACATCGGCGAAGATGCCTGCCACGATGTGCTCGGCCTGCGTGCGCGGCGCGCGATAGCCCGCGTCCGCGGCGAACACCGGCTCCGGCAACGCCTTTCGATCCAGCTTGCCGGAGGTGTTGAGCGGGAACGCCTCCAACACCATGACCGACGCGGGGACCATGTAGCTGGGCAACTGCTCGGAGGCGAAACGCGTCAGCTCCGCAGGATCGATCGAATGACCCGGCGCGGGAACCACATACGCCACCAGCTGCTGACCGGTCGCGGTGTCGACCACGAGCACCGCGGACTGACTCACCGCCGGGTGCGCCAGCGTCACGGTCTCGATCTCACCCAGCTCGATCCGCTGACCGCGGAACTTGACCTGGAAATCGGTACGACCGATGTACTCCAACGTGCCCGCGGGACTCCAGCGCACCAGGTCACCGGTGCGGTACATGCGCTCGCCGTTCGTGCCGAACGGGTTGGCGACGAAGCGATCCGAGGTCAGATCCGGGCGGCCGCGGTAACCGCGAGCCAGCTGGCGTCCACCCAGGTACAGCTCACCCGGGGCGCCGATCGCGGCCGGACGCAGCCGCGAATCCAGCACGTAGACTTCGACATTCCACTCCGGGATACCGATCGGCACCGTCACCGTGTCGGCGGCGGTGGCCTCCCAGTAGGTCACCGAGACCGCGGCCTCGGTGGGTCCGTACAGGTTGTGCAGGCCCGCGGAGGTGATCGCGCGGAAGCCCGCGGCGGTCTCCGGCGGCAGCGCCTCGCCGATCACGAACACCGCGCGCAGCGTCGCGCACTGCTCGGCGGTGGCGTGCGCGACGAACACCGTCAGCATCGAGGGCACGAAGTCGGTGACCGTCACACCGTGGCGCTGGATCATCTGCGCCACATACAGCGGATCGCGATGACCGTCCGGTGCGGCGACGACGAGCTTCGCGCCGACCATCAGCGGCAGGAAGTAGCCCCACAGCGACACGTCGAAGGTGGTCGCCGTCTTCTGCAAGTAGACGTCGTCGGCGGTGAGCCGGTACTCGTCGAGCATCCACAGCTGCTGGTTGACGATGGCGTGGTGGGTGACCGCCACGCCCTTCGGGCGACCCGTGGAACCGGAGGTGTAGATGACATAGGCGGTGTTGGCCGGGCGCAGCGGCGCGAGCCGGTCGACGTCGGTGACCGGGGCGTCGGAGAACCGCGACACGTCCAGGGTGTCGATCTCGACTCGCCGCACCGACTCCGGCAGTTCCAGCTCGTCGTGCGAGAGCGTCAGCACGCACACCGGATCGGCGGATTCGAGGATGTAGGCGGTGCGATCGGCCGGATGGTCCGGATCGATCGGCACGTACGCGCCACCGGCCTTGAGCACCGCGTGCATGCCGATGACCAGCTCCAGCGAACGTCGCATACCCAGCGCGACCAGCGACTCCGGGCCGACGCCGTCGGCGATGAGGAACCGCGCCAGCCGGTTGACCCGCGCGCCGAACTCGGCGTAGGTCAGCGTTTCGCCCTCGAAATCGAGGGCGATGTTGTCCGGGGTCAGCGGGATCTGGGCGTCGAGCAACGCCGCCAAGGTGGTCTCGGGAACGTCCTGTTCGGCGTCGTTCCACTCCACCAGCGTGGTTTCCCGCTCGGCTTCGGTGGTGACCGGCAGCTCCCACACCCGCGCCTGGGCGTCGGCGGCCAGGAACCGGTCGAAGAACTCCAGGAACCGGCCGTGGTGGGCGCGGGCCTCGTCGGCGGTGTAGAGGTTCGGGTTGGTCTCGAAGTCGATGTGCGAGCGGGTGCCCGACTGATAGAAATTGACGCCCAGGTCATCGATGCTGCCGGTGGACAGCACGTGCATCTGGCCTGCCATCGGGCCGAGCGCCATCTCGCTGGTGAACAGCATGACGTTCACCCACGGGCCGAAGAACTCCGTGGTGACCACGCCGTCGCCCGCCGAATCGCGGCGGATGTCCTCGTGCCGGTAGCGCTGGTGCCGCAGCGCGCCGGACACCTCGACCTGCACCGACTTCAGCAGCTCGGCGACGGTCGTGTCGTGCCCGACCCGCAGGCGCAGCGGCACGATGTTGGAGACCACGCCGCCGGAACGGCGCATGGTCGCGGTGGTGCGCGCGGTCACCGGCAGGCTGAGGATCACGTCCTCGGCGCCGGTCAGCTGGGCGAGGTAGGTCGCGAAACCGGCGATGAGCAGGCCCGCGGGCGAGTTGTCGTGCTTGGCGACGGCCTCGGCGAGCAGCGCGTCCTGCTCCGGCGAGAGCGCGGCGCTGGAGACCCCGTTGACCGGCGCGGGCGGTGCGGAGCGACCGGCCAGGCTGGAGCCCTCCTCCAGACCCGCGACCCGCTCGGCCCAGTGCTCGCGGTCCGACTGGAAACGGGAGCTGTCGCGGTAGGCGATCTCCGACTCGTAGAGCGACTTCAGGTCGGCGTTCTTGGCCGGGGCAGGCTCGACGCCGTTCACCAGGGCCGTGTACCGCTCGGCGATCCTGGTGACGAAGGTCATCGCGCCAAAGCCGTCGAGGGCGATGTGGTGCGCGCGCGAGTACCAGAACCAGCGGGCATCTTCCAGCCGCAGGGCGGCGGCGCGGACCAGACGATCGCCGACGATGTTGAGGGGACGGCTGTACTCGGCGCGCATCCACTCGGCGGCCGCGACCTCCGGGTCGTCGGCGTCGCGCAGGTCGACGTATTCGAGCGTGGAGTCCTGCGTCGGGTCGACGGTCTGGAACGGCTGACCGTCGCGCTCGACGACCTTCAGGAAGCCGGAACCCAGCTCCAGCGCGGCCTCGCGGCTGGCCTGCTCCAGCGCGGCGACGTCGAGGTCACCGCGCAGGTCGACATACTGCGCGATGTTGATCGGCACCTGCGGATCGACGTGCTGGGCATACCAGATGCCCAGCTGTGCGGGCGACAGCGGGAAGAATTCGCCACCAGCTTCGCCGTTCCCGCCGAAATCCAGCCGGTCCAACCGTAACCTCGCTTCCGGAACACCACGCAAGCGCTCCCCGACGACACCCGGACAGGGCGCACACCTTTCACAGCGTGGCGCCTGCGTTCCCCGGGTTCAGTTCTCATACTCAATCAGGCAAAAAAGTTCACTGGCACTATCTGTCCAGTGGGCCGATCTTGTTACATGGGGCCGACCGCGCCCACTACCCACCGACCGGCCGAGCCGGGACGTTTCTCGCAGATCACCGGAACAATCTACCCGCGCCTACCCGCACCGACCAACCAAGATCCATAGCGTCGGAACATCACCGCTGGCAGGGCGTTCGGGTGGAGTTTGCTGAATCCGGTGTAGCGGTTCTCACAGCGATGTCGCTCACTGCGTCGGACCGGGCTAGGTCGGTCCATGATGCTCCCACGCCGAGACCCGATCCGCCGGAGGGTCTTCCCAGGCGCGATCTGGACATACCATGCCGCCCAGTCCGCTTCAGCTTCGCCACCCGCACGGACACGTCCGGCGTCCACTTTTCGTGGGTGTGGGTGGAACCGATGCGAGCTCGGCAACGTCTAGTGGGTTGTCGGTATGTTCTATGCCCAGCACGGTTGGGGCGGAGTAGCGGAGGGGTCGGGCGTGGGCATCGAGATTCCGGAGCCGTTGCAGTGGGCTGCGAAATATGTTGTGGGGGCTGGGGATTGGCCCGAGGGTGATGAGACCGCGATGCGTCGGGTGGAGTCGGCGTGGTCGGGTTTGGCGGAGACGTTGCGGGGGTTGGATTCCGAGGCGACGCATGTGGTGAAGGCCGCGATCTCGGCGTTGGATGGTGAGACCGGGGCGGCGTTGACGTCGCATTGGGAGAAGTTGGGTGGGGGTGCGGGGGCGTTCGATGGGCTGATCAAGCACGTGGAGACGTTGGCTGATCAGATCGGGGATGGTGCTGCTGATATCGAGCACACCAAGTTGGTGATCATCGCGTCGTTGGTGATTTTCGCGGTGGAGATGGCTGCGGCGTTGGCGGCGATGGCGACGGGGGTGGGTGCGCCGGCGGGGGCGGCGGCGGGTGCGGCGGCGCGGGCGGCGACGCAGGTGGCGATCCGGGTGGCGATCAAGCAGTTGGTGAAGCGGATCATCTCGAAGGCGGCGGCGAAGGCGGCGGGGCGGGCGGCGTTGCGTGGGGCGTGGGAGGCGGTGTTGGAGGAGGCCTTCCTGGATGTGGGGTTGAAGTTGGCGCAGGTGGCGGCGGATCGGCGGGATCCGTTGTCGAAGGAGGAGTGGGTCGAGTCGGGCAAGACGTTGTTGACCGCGGGGGTGGCGGGGGCGACGGAGGGGTTGTTGGGTGGGTCGGGTGGTCCGGGGCGGGGTGGGAGTCCGCTTTCGGAGGGGTTGAAGGAGGCGGGGAAGGAGACGTTGACGGGGTTGGCGGGGGAGGTCGCGGCGGCGGCGACGGATGCGGCGTTGAACGACAAGCCGTTCGATTTGGGGGAGGTGTTGACGACGGAGACGTTGACTTCGTCGTTGGCGGGGGGTGTGCAGTCGGGGATCGAGTCGGCGGGGGATCGTGGGGGTGCGGAGGGTTCCGGGGATCAGGGCCAGGATGGTGATGGGTCCGGGGATGGGGAGCCTGGGCAGAGTCAGGATGAGGGTCAGCAGGACGGTCCGGGGCAGAATCAGCAGGATCCGGGGCGGACGCAGCCGTCGGGGACACAGAACGACACTGGTCAGCAGGCCCAGCCCCCGGGGAATCAGCAGTCGCAGCCCTCGCAGCAGCAGTCGACTCAGCCGTCGGGGCAGCAGTCGCAGTCGTCTGATCAGTCGAGTCAGCCATCGGCGGGCCAGCAGAACCAGCCGTCGGAGCAACCGACCCAGCCGACCGGTCAACAGAACCCGTCGCCGGACCAGTCCACGCAGCCGTCCGGCCAACCGGCACCGCCGGATCAACCGAGTCAGCCATCCGGGCAGCAGTCACAGTCGTCTGATCAGCCAACCCAGCCATCGACGGGCCAGCAGAACCAGCCGTCAGAGCAACCGACCCAGCCGACCGGTCAACAGAACCCGTCGCCGGACCAGTCCACGCAGCCGTCCGGCCAACCGGCACCGCCGGATCAACCGAGTCAGCCGTCGGGCCAACAGACGCAGTCGTCGGACCAACCCGCAGGCCAACAGACGCAGCCAGAGAACCGGTCGACCGAGCAACAGCCACAGTCCTCCGGCCAGCCGCAGTCGTCAGATCAGTCGAGCCAGCCGTCGGGGCAACAGAGCCAGCCGTCGGGGCAACAGAGCCAGCCGTCGGGGCAACAGAGCCAGCCGTCGGACCAGACGAGTCGGCCTTCGAGTCAGCAGACGCAGCCGTCGGAGCAGCCCACCGCGCCTTCCGGCCAACAGTCGGAGCAGCCGACCGGCCAGCAGACCCCGTCGGCCGGCCAGCCGTCCCTACCCGCAGACCAACCCTCCGGCCAGCAGGCGCAGCCGTCGGGACAGTCGGGCAATCCCGCGCAGCCGCCAACGGGCCAGTCGACCCCGCCCGGCCAGGACACTCAGCCGGACCAGCCGTCGAGCACCAACCCGACCCAGCCTCAGCACCCCAATTCGCCACCGACCACCCCAAGCCCCACGGGCACGACAACCGATCCCTCGACCGGCAGCGACCCATCCACGCAACACCCCGCTCCGGACACCTCCGACCAGTCCGGCCGGGAGAACAACCCCACCTCGAGCACTCCGGCCGGTTCGGTCCCCACCCAACCGACCACGCCGTCCGCACCGAGCAACCCCACCACCCCGACCTCAGGTGTTCCAGGAACGACTCCTCCCCAAGAACCGTCCCGCACGACAGACGACCGCACCCCGTCTACACCGTCGACTCCAGCGAACGGCGGTCCGTCTACACCGTCGACTTCAGTAGCCACGACGCCGTCGAACCCCGCAACGACACCGTCCACCCCGACCGCATCGAACCCGGACAACACGACTGCCACTCCTCCGGGCACCACCGGCGCTCCCACTTCGAGTGCTCCGACCACCCCTGCGCCAACGACCACCGGCACCCCCGCCCCCTCCGCACCCACCACGCCGAACCCCACCGAGCCCACCCCAATGAGCCCGACCACGCCGAATCCGCCCAGCCCCGTATCTACGGACACCAGCACCGCCTCCGCAACGGCGACCGCCACCCCACCGGCACCCGCGTTCCCAGCGTCCACTCCCATCGAAACCCCACGTCCGGGCGACAGCACACCCGCCGCCACCGCGCCGAGCACGCCGACCACCGCCCAACCCGGAACCACCTCGAACCAACCGGCGGCGCCCACCCTGAACACCAACCCGCAAAGCCAGCCGACCCAACGCCCCGGCACCTCACCAAACCCCGCGTCCCCCAACACATCTCCGGCAGACACGCGAACCCCCGGCACTCCGGCAACCCCCACGAACGCCGCCCATCCGACCGGAACCACCCCGAACGCCGCGGATCGGTCCGCACCGAGCCAGCGCACCGAAGCGCCCGCGTCCACACCGGCGGGCACGCCGACGACCGGCCAGCCCGGAACCACCCCGAACAGCACTGCTCAGGCCGCACCGAGCACACCCACCGACGCCCAGCCTCCGCGCCCGGACACGCCCACAAACACCCAGCCCGCAACCACTGCGCGCCCGGACATCCCCAACCGTCAGGCCGACCCCGGCCACCCGACACAGCCCCGTCCGTCCACCGAAGCCCCCACGAATTCGACTCCCCCGCAACAGAAACCGAACCCGCTTGGCCCCGCCAACCGCCCCGGCTTCGACCCCACGACTCACAAATACATCGCCCACTACAACGACGGCCGCCCCATCCCCCGCGACCCGTTCTACGCGGGCCAATACAACCCGCACATCGGCCGCTACCAGCCCACCGAAGCCGAAATCCGCGCCGAACGCGAGCAACTCCAGAACAACTCGAGCGGCACGGACACCACGACCAACACCACGTCGACCGACCAGACCTCCAACACCCCAACACATCCCGGCAACAGCGCCTACCCGGTCCAGCCGCAGCCCAACGCGACGACACCGACAAGCACGCCTGCTGATCCGGGCCGCCCACAGACACCCCTCCCCAACGTCCGCGCACCGGAATCATCTCCCCCGCAACACGGTCAGCCGCACACCCGCGCGACCCCGCAGAACCCCAACCCACACAACACACCCCACCGCCCCGGTCCGCAGCCTCCCCGCACGACTCCCCGGTACGCCAACCCGCACAACACACCGGACCGGCCAGCACCCCAGCCTCCCCGCACCACGCCACATAACGCCGACCCGCGCAACACCCCACACCACCCCGCACCACCACCACACCGCACGACTCCACAGAACGTCGACCTGCGCCACGCACCGCACCGCCCGGGACCACAGCCACAACGCACCACCCCACAGAACGCCGACCCACGCAACACACCCCACCGGCCCGCACCCCAGCCTCCCCACACCACGCCCCAAAACGCAGACCCCCGCACCAATCAGCAGCCCCCCGGCCCCGTTCGGACCGCACAGAACCCCAACACGCAACCGGGCCCCCCGAACCGACCGCAAAACCCGACGTCCCCGCAACAGCGTCAGATCGACCAGGCCCGCTCGGCCCGCGAGTTCTATCGCACCCAAACCCCTGTGGGCGGAACAACTTCCGTCCAAGCACGTGGCATCCACGCGGGCCTCGGCAGACCCGATTACGAAGTCCGCCGGCACCGGCTCCCATCGGGCGAGTACGTCTCGATCCTGACGATCCGCGTCCACGTCTCCCCCACCGCGGGCATCTCCCCCGACGACCTCCGCCGCCTCCAAGCCAACACCGAGCACGCCACCGACGCTGCCTTCAATTCGGCCCCGAGCCTGCTCAGCGGCGACCGCGTCCTCGTCGACGTCGTCTTCACCGACGACCCCACGAACGCCCACCTCGACATCAACGCCACCCCCATTGGCGAGGGCCGCGACAACTGGTCCCCAGGCGACACCCCCACCACCCTCGCCGACAACCTCCGCATGCACCTCGGCCTGATGCCGGCCCCCGCCAACGGCGACCCCAGCTTCACCCCCGACGACCTCCGCCAACTCAGCAACGACATCGCCGCCGCCAACACCGACACCCGTTTCGACAATCCGTCGGATACACGAATCGAAGGACCGCGTCGACTCTCCCCCGTCGAAAACCCCGCCTACCAGCGGGATGTCGAAGACTCACTCCGCAACGGCAACGAGTTCACCGTCGGCGCGGACCCGCGCACCCATCCGTACGGGCGACTGGTCAACGACGGCGGACCGCTTGTTCCGGGCCGCAGCAACAACTGCCTCGACTGTTCGCTCTCCGCGCTGTCGTCGTTCTATGGCGACCCGCAGGTATCAGCGCCGCGACACGCTGACCGACTACCCGACGGCAGTCTCGACACGCGAAGCGGCGAGCGCGGCGGAATCGAACGCGCGGGTGCGTGGCTGAACCACCCGTGGGTCGACCACTCCGCAGGCAACAAGCCGATGTCGGCTCAGTTCGCCGAGTTGCACAATTTGATCGCTTCCCTCGGCCCCGGTTCGTCAGCACTCGTCGTCAACGAATGGCACGCTCGAGACGCCAATGACAAACCCAAGTACGACGACAAAGGCAACCCGGTCGTCGACGGGTCCCACGCAACGGTCATCGTCTACCCGCCCGGCGCATCCGGGCCGGTGTGGTGGGATCCGCAATCCGGGTCGACCTCCAACACGCCGCCCGACTGGATGGTCGACGATTCATGCGGCCTCTGGTCCATTCCGATACCCCCTGATCAAGGAGTAGGAAACAATGCCGGATCGGTTCCGAACCAAAACCCAAGTGCTGGAGTACCTGGCGGTGATCCTCGGTCCGAATCGGGAGTTCCGGATTCTGGAGACCGAACACGGTTGGGTATGCCGACCGGTCCTGAACCAGGAGGAGATCGAGAGCGGCCAGGGACTGGGCCTGGGGAATTACGTGGTCAACAAACAGACCGGAGTGGTGACAGAACATCGGAGCCTTCCCCCGAGGCTGATCGGCCAGGAGTACGAGGCGGCGATACAGGCGGGACAACCGATACCGGGCATTCAGGTGTACCCGCCGACCTGGCGGGTCCATCTCGAACGGAACTGGGAGACAGCGGCCGAGATCGAGTACCGAGTACAGGCGGAGTCGCTGACCCGGCCGTCCCAGCCGCCGATCGACCATCAACTGACGATCAACAAGCGCAATCACCACTACTACACGAACACCGAGGCGATCCACGTGACTTGCCGGGAGGCCGCGGGCTGGGCTCAAGCCCGCAGCCAGACGGGAGCCTGGCCGGAGACCGGGACGTTCGAGTTCTGAACTCCCCGTCGGCCAACGACCCGACGACCACACCGGCGACGTCCCCCACAGCGCAAAGCCCGTTCTCCGGGGATGCCCAATCCAGTAGCAGGACAGCACAATCCGCCCCGGCGACCGCACCGCCGCCTGCTACCGGCGACCCGTCTAACAGCGTCGACAACCGGCCCACCACACCCGGCGACCAGAAACGCCCGGATAACCGAATTCCTGCACCCGGCCGCCCCGACGACCGCGCGTCCGTCCGGCCGGAGCACCGCACTCCCACCCCGAACCAGCCGACCCGCCCCGAACCACGGCAGCCATTCTCCGATCAGCCAACCCGGCCGGAGCCCCGCCCCACTCAGCCAGATCCGGGCTACCACACCAAAAACCCTGCGCCCCAAGACAAAACGCAGAACCCGAACCGACGCAGCTTCGAGGAATGGCAAAGCCGGTTCCAACAGCACGAATACAACCCCAACTCCAACCCCTGGGCCACCACCCCAGCGGGCTTCCCCACCGACCCCACACCCACCCCACCCCAATCACAAACTCCCCCAACCACCCCTGGGCCTGCGCAAACCAACCCCACAGACCACCAGACAACACCGCTCACCAACACCCCGAGCAACCCTCAATCCCCCACGAACACAACCACACCGGACAACCCCACGCCCCCGGACTCCACCACCCCACCGGTCACTCACACCCCCACCAGCACCGCCCTCGGCGACGACCCCGCCACCCGCCGAGTCCAAAACAACCTCCGCAACGAAGGCGACTTCGACGTCATCTTCCACGCCGACCAAAACGGCACCCCCCTCAACAACCTCACCCCCGACCAAATCGTCGACGCCATCCGCAGCAACCCCAACTACAAACCCGGCACCCCCATCCGCCTCATCGCCTGCAACACCGCCAACAACCCCGCCCTGGCCCGCCACATAGCCAACGAACTCGGCGCCCCCGTCCACACCCCTTCCGACGCCGTAGGCACCCCCAACAAACCCAACTCCCCCGCCCACATCCGCAACAACGGCACCTGGACCACCCACCACCCAACCGCCCCCGAAGGCCACACCCCCGCCCCCACAACCCACACCCCAACCACCCCCTCCACCCCACCTGCCCCCGACGAACCCGTCGACTACATGGGCGACGATCAGCAGCCGCCATCTGCTCCGGGTACCCCACTCGATCCACAGCCCAGTTGGCATGGCCAAAGCGCAGGCGTCATGAAGCACTACCGGCGACCTGCGCTGGACGTGTCGGGCTTGACGCGCGAAGAGCAGCTCGAGTTGCTACAGCAGGAATCGGCCACTCTCGCCGATGAAGCCCAGTCCGCCCCAAAGGCCGGCCCGGGGGAAAATGTTCCCCGCGGCCAACATCGACGGGATAGCGGCTGCGCCGGCACTTTCCTCCATGACGATGTGCTGACCTCACATACGAGTACCGTGAAGATGCACAACCAAAAGTTTCCGGAAACTCACCCAGTTCTGGGGCAGATACTCGATGCAGCTCGGGACGAAGTGGCGGCCGAGGGAGAAAAGGTAGGACTAGGCCATGGAAAATGTGCTGAAATCTCTCTGATCAGTGACCGATTGCGCCGAGTCGATCCCACCGGGACCACCATAAAAACCGTCGAAGATGCGAGGAACGCACTGGAAGGCGGGGTCATGCATACCAGACAGATCGGCGATGTCATCAGCAAGGAAGGGGAGGTTTTGGTCCGCGATGGCGACCCCATACCCCCTTGCCGGACCTGCAGTAAAATCCTCCCCAGTCTTGGTATTACCCCGCACCCGTGAACCATACGAAAGGAAAACTGCGACATGCCAGAAAAGGCGACCGAGCAAGAGGTCTTGGACCGGCTCGGTGAAAGCGGATGGTTCCCGGAACGCGATATCGGCACGGAGGCGGACTATCTGATAAAAATACGGGTGGAGGATTCTATAGAACAAGGTTTTCCACTGGTACCGATCGAGCCCGCAATACGAACCATACATAACTTCGGTCTACTTCGGATCAATCATCCTCGCACCGATGGTTGCGCCCTGATATTCGATCCAACCGCCCGATACAAAGGTGACGCCGAACAAATCAACAAATTAGCACAGAACCTGGGTTTCAGATTGTTCCCCGTCGGCTATGAGGCGTCCGAGTATGGGATTCTCCTGGCAGACGAGAGCGATCGATACTTCCAGCTCCATCACACAGGCGCCTATTATATGGGTGAGAATGTCATGGACATGCTGAGCCGGTTCATGGGGACGATCCAGGAACCAGATGCCGAAGACTTCTACATCCAAGAGGGGAACGACTAGATGCCCGATGAGTTTCCTGCGGTCGCCTCCTCCCTACTGATCGACGGAAAGATCCTGAGCCACACGAGTCTGATCGGACCGGGACAGGCGAATCTTCATCCCGCCATATCGGACTTCATCCACTCACTACCTCCAGGGGAGCAATCGCGTTTCAGTGGCCGGTGCGCCGAGGCAGCACTTGTATCCGATCAGTTATGGAGACTGGATGCAGAAAGATCAGACGGAGCGAGCACTACTCTGGATCAGGCCATTCCACACTTCGAAGGCGCTGTCATCACGTCCCGAGCAATTCGCGAACCGGATAATCCCAATCATGGACAGACGATTCCGCCATGCGAAGCCTGTCGTAAACTCCTGCGGAAACTCGGCGTACAAATCATTGAATAGGACGGCCCACGAGCGAGCACCAGAGCGGATCCGTTCGATCTTCGAGAGCGTCATCCAGAACGGGTTGCGCCGAGACTCCATGGTCGGCGCAACAGAGGACGACATCGATCGTTATGCGGCTGAACAGGGCGTCTCCACCATCCCCGCCGCAGTCCGCGAGATCCTCCTGTGGATCGGAGCCGTACCGGGTCTGTGGTTCATCGGTACAGAATTCGGTACACGGAGCGGGATCGCTGCTGCGACGAAGGAACATGCGGTCGCTTCCCTGGATGGGCTGCAGCACGATATACGCAATCCAGACGGCGCGCTGGTTCTGACGGCACACCAAGCGTACGCATACCACCTGATCGATGGCGCCGATCTCGAGGCAGATGACCCGCCGGTCTGGGAAGTTGTCGAGAAGGTTTCGACACGACGATGGAACAGCACTTCGGCTTGGCTCGAGGACATGGAGCCGATCATCGAGAACTATCGCGAAAAGTTGGAAATATATGAAGAGGGCAACCGCAGCCGGCCTTTTTGGGCAGATTTCATAGAACCGCGGACCGGGCGAACCGGACCATCCGACGATCCACGGCAACGGATCGACGACATTTTTGCAGAAGTATTCGCCGATGGACTGCTGCGCACCTCAGTGTCCGGGGCTACCGACACCCAGATAGACGACTTTGCCGAACGACAAAGTGTCCCACAGGTTCCGGCCGCAGTTCGAAGGATTCTCGAACTGATCGGCATCCGACATGGACTCTGGCTCGATGGCTACGAATTCGGAGTAGAGGCGGTTGGCGCCGATACCAAACAGCAGGTCCTCAACGCCCTCCGTCAAATAGACCACGACCTGCAGAATCCGGAAAACTTGCTCGTACTCACAGCCTTTCCGGGGTCCGACTATCACATCATCGACGGTGCCGACCTACAACTCGATGATCCGCCCGTGCGATGGTTGATCGAGAATCAGACGGCCCGAGAAGAGTGGGGCAGTGTCACTGGATGGATCTATGCGATGCGCCCGAAGATCGATCAGGCCCGACGGACACTGGATCGAATCTCCGAGCGAGGAGAGACTCTCCCCGAGTGGGCAGAATATATCGCTCGGTAGCCCACCGAACCAGGAATTCCGAGGTCGGTAGCCTCACGCCGCAGGACCGCCGCGTCGGCTCCGCGAACCGAAACCAGCACACAAGGGGGACGTATGCCCATCCTGAACACCGTCGGGATCTACCGGGAGATGTATCGGAGTCCGAAGGAGGGGTTGCCGTCGCTGCGGGAGGCTCAGGCGACGCAGCCGCTGACGGATCGGCAGGCGATCCTGGAGTACATGCGTTCTGCCCCACCGGTTTTCGATGTGCTGGAGGATGTCACCGATCTGTTGGACGACAGTACGGTGATCCCGGGTGGGCCGTCGTTGATCTCGGATGGGCGGTGGATTTGGCGGGTGGATTCGATCCACTACTTGGCGACCTACCGATTCAACTTTCCGGAGGAGTTCCTGTTCCACGTGCGGGATTCGGGCTATCGGCCGCCGACCGAAGTGCCGGACAGCGACGAGTTCGATGCCGAGGTGCTGTCCTACTTCTGAACCTGCGGCAACCAGGATGTGCCTCTGCGCCGCGTCGCCGACGTCACCACAGAGGTTTTGAACGCCTCACATAGGCGGTGGCTATGTGAGGCGTACGAAAGTTGTGTGGCAACCCCATACTGGCGCGGGCTGCGTCGGTCCTACCCGCGAGGCGCTGGTCAGTGGCGACCTGGTCCGTCCGCTTGGACCGAGTGACGATCGCGGGCCGGATCGTAGAGGTGCGAGTCGGCGCAGGACAACATGGGTGCCAGAGCGCGGCCGACGAGGATGACGGCCGCCTGCCGTAGGTCGGCCCCTTCGACCTGGTCGGCGATGTCGGTGAGCGTGCCGCGCAGGATCAGTTGTTCGGGCTGGCTGGCCCGGTACACGACCGCGACGGGGCAGTCGGCTCCGTAGTCGGCGACCAGTTCGGCGGCCAGGGTTCGGATGCGGGTGATGGCAAGGTGCAGGACGAGGGTCGCGCCGGTGTGGGCGAAGTTGGCCAGTGCCTCGGATTCCGGCATGGCGGTGGAGCGGGCTTGGGTGCGGGTGAGGACGACCGACTGCACGAGTTCGGGGACGGTGAGTTCGGTACCGAGCAAGGCGGCCGCGGCGGCGTAGGCGGGGACGCCAGGGGTGACGTCCCAGGGAATGCCGTGGGCGTCGAGGCGGCGGGTCTGTTCGGTGAGGGCGGAGTAGAGGGACGGGTCGCCGGAACAGAGGCGGGCGACGTCGCGGCCGGACTCGTGGGCGCGTACGAGGTGGGCGGTGATCTGGTCGATGTCGAGATGCTGGGTGTCGATCAGTTCGGTGTCGGGCGCGCAGTGCGCCAGCACCTCGGGGTCCAGGTAGGTGCCAGCGTAGAGGCAGACCGGGGAGGTGCGCAGGAGGGTGACCGCTCGCACGGTGAGCAGGTCCGCCGCGCCCGGCCCGGCTCCGATGAAGTGCACGGTCATGCGGGTGAGTCTAAATGGGCAACGTTGGACGCAGTCGCCCCAAGCCCCGCACGTGGTCGGAGTGCTGCTCGATGATGTATTCGCCGAACTCGGCCGCAGAACCGCCCTCGCCGAGCCCGCCGCAAGCCCCGAGCAGATGGTGATCATCGCCGCCGCCCCAAAGGACAGGCCCGCCGAGCCGGTCTCGGTGCCGCGGCGGATCGAGACCGCTGGGAGTCCGCGCACTGAAGGTGCTCCTATGTGGAGGCGAGCTGTTCGGCCGTCTTGCGACGTTCGGCGTCTGGGATCCCGGAGGGCGGAAGTCCGAGCGGTCCATGATGCCCGCCTCTAGCGAGCAGCACGACGATCGGACGAATGGGCGACTCGACGGCCCTCGAACAAGCCGAGCGGAAAGGCGGCCGAACCGAGCAACGTGCCTGCCGCACGGGATAGCGGGCGGCCTTGGTACAGCGCGCGACTCCCCTCGAAGGTCGAGGCGCCGAATCGTCGCCCCCGATCAGGCGGTGGCGTCGAAGTTGGCGATCACCTTGGTCGGCCGCAGTCGAACGACGAGCTCCCCGGGAACTCCGTTGCGCTTCCCGAACTCCTCGGCGCGCTCCTCACCCATATACCGACCACCGAGCGCCGTCGCAGTGCGCAGCAGTTCGTCAGGATCCTCGGACATCGTGACAACACCCTGAATCTGGACCGACGCGTACGGCGGCTCCTCCAGATCGACGCACAGCGCGACCCGGCCGTCGCGCGTGAACGCCTTGCCCTTGGCGGTGTTCTTCCCGGTGTTGAACACGATCTCCTCGCCTTCGACGAGGAACCACACCGGCGTGACGATCGGACGCCCGTCGGCCGCAACGAAAGCGACCTTGCCCGTCCGCGTGCCGTGGTTGAGGAATTCGCGCACCTTGGGATCCGACAGTGAGGTCATGCGCACACCCTAACGGGCGCAGCTACCCATCCTCCCCCAGCAACATCCCCTTCTGCTCCCACACCCGCTCGCGAATCGCGTCCACCACCGCCGCCACCTCCGGCCGCCGCAACGTCTCCGTCCGCGTCACCAACCAGTACGCCAACTGCACCGAAACCTCCTCACGCAGAACCCGCACCAGATCGTCGTGCCGATCGGCCATGAAGCACGGAAGGAGACCCAATCCCGCCGCGGCCCGCGTCGCCTCCACGTGCACGAAAACGTTGGTGGACGAGATGGATTCGCGCATCGCAGGCGCGAAGCTCGACGCCAAGTCGAGATCGTCGACTTGGAGCATCGAATCGATGAAGTAGACCAGCGGATACCGCGCGAGGTCCTCGATTCCGGAGGGAATGCCGTTCTCGCGCAGGTATTGTCGCGAGCCGTAGAGCCCCAGCCGATAGTCGGCGAGCCGAATGGCTTTGGCGCGGTGGACTTGTGGCTCGCCGACGACGACCTCGATGTCCAACCCCGAGCGCTGCTGGGAGGCGCGGCGGGTGGCGGTCACGATCTCGACCGCGATCTTCGGGTGCCTGCGCTGCACCTGCGCCACCGCGGGCGCCGCGAGGTAGGCGCTGAATCCGTCGGTGGCCGAGATGCGCACGACTCCTTCGAGCGTCCGGTTACCGGCCGGGTCCGCGGCGAGCGACTTGACCGCCGATTCGACGGCCTCGGCGGCGGCCAGCGCGTCGCGGCCGAGGTCGGTGAGTTCCCAGCCGCCGGTCACCCGGGTGAGGACGCGCCCGCCGAGGGTTGCCTCGAGCGCGGCGATGCGGCGGGAGATGGTGGTGTGGTTGATGCCGAGCTCGTCGGCGGCGGATACGAAGCGACCGGATCGGCCCACCGCGAGCAACACCAGCAGGTCATCGGCGCTGGGACGGCGGCCGAATCCGGGGGAAGCCGGACTCATGTCTGCATCTTTGCAGATTGGTCGTGCACATCTGGGCATTGCGACCGACACAGATCTGCACGAATACTCGTTTCAGCCATGTTGTGTGGGCCGCATCACAGATGAGGGGTGATGCGGCCCAGGTCATGAAGGAGAGTTCGATGAGCGTGCGCGAAATCGCGACGGACAGCGACCCCAGTCCCACACCGGCCGGCCTACGGCGGGTGGTCTCCGCTTCGATGGCGGGCACGGTCGTCGAATGGTACGAGTTCTTCCTCTACGGCACGGCCGCGACGCTGGTGTTCAGCAAGGTGTTCTTCGCCAAGGGGACCAGCGACCTGGACGCGATCCTCGCCGCGTTCGTCACCTACGCGGTCGGCTTCGCCGCGCGACCGCTCGGCGGCATCGTCTTCGGACACTTCGGCGACCGCTACGGCCGCAAGAAGCTGCTGCAATTCAGTCTGCTGCTGGTCGGCAGCGCGACGTTCCTGATGGGCTGCCTGCCGACCTTCGCGCAGATCGGCTACTGGGCGCCCGCGCTGTTGGTGACGCTGCGCTTCATCCAGGGTTTCGCGGTGGGCGGTGAATGGGGCGGCGCGGTGCTGCTCGTCGCCGAACACAGCCCCAACCGCAGTCGTGGTTTCTGGGCGAGCTGGCCGCAGGCGGGCGTGCCCGCGGGCAATCTGCTGGCCACGGTCGTGCTGCTCGCGCTGACCTCGACGCTGTCGGACGCCGCGTTCCTGTCCTGGGGCTGGCGGGTCGCGTTCTGGCTGTCGGCGGTGGTTGTCCTGGTCGGCTACTACATCCGCACCAAGGTCACCGACGCGCCGATCTTCCTGGAGGCGCAGCGCGAGGCCGAACAGGTCAAGGCGACCTCGTTCAGCGTGGTCGAGGTGCTGAAGCGTTATCCCCGAGGCGTTTTCACCGCGATGGGTCTGCGCTTCGGCGAGAACATCATGTACTACCTGGTGGTCACCTTCTCCATCACGTACCTGAAGGTGCACGTCGGCGCGGACACCAAGACCATCCTGTGGTGGCTGCTGGCGGCGCACGCGGTGCACTTCGCGGCGATCCCGCTGGCCGGGCACCTGTCCGACCGGTTCGGCAGGCGGCCGGTGTATTTCGTCGGCGCGCTCACCGCGGGCACCTGGGGCTTCTTCGCCTTTCCGATGATGGACAGCGGAAACCACGTGGTCATCATGTCGGCGATCATCGTCGGGTTGGTCTTCCACGCGCTGATGTACGCGGCCCAGCCCGCGATCATGGCGGAGATGTTCCCCACCCGGATGCGGTATTCCGGTGTGTCCCTCGGCTATCAGGTGACCTCCATCGTGGCCGGTTCGCTCGCGCCGATCATCGCGGTCCGGCTGCTCGACAGCTTCGGCTCCTCGGTGCCGATCGCCTGGTACCTGGCGGGCGCCGCGGCCGTCACGGCGGTGGCCGTGCTCTTCGCCAGGGAGACAAGCGGTCTCGACCTCCAGGCGGTCGATCGGGCCGACGCCGAGGTGACCGCTCGATGACCGACCTACTCGGACGACGCGCGCTGGTCACCGGCGGTGCGAGCGGCATCGGCGCGGCCTGTGCGCGGGAACTCGCCGCTCGCGGCGCGGAAGTCACCGTAGCCGACATCGACGGCGACGGCGCTCAGAAGCTGGCCAACGAGATCGGCGGAAAGCCTTGGCAGGTCGACCTTCTCGATGTCGCCGCGCTCGAAGACCTGCGCCTCGAGGTGGACGTGCTGGTGAACAACGCCGGAGTTCAACGCATTCACCCGATCGAGGACTTCCCGCCCGCACAGTTCCGCGACATCCTCACCCTGATGGTCGAAGCGCCGTTCCTGCTCATCCGCGCGGCGCTTCCGCACATGTACCGCAACGGATTCGGGCGAATCGTCAACATCTCGTCGGTGCACGGGCTGCGCGCCTCGGCGTACAAGGCCGCCTACGTGACGGCGAAACACGGGCTGGAAGGGCTGTCCAAGGTCACCGCGCTGGAGGGCGGCCCACACGGCGTGACGAGTAACTGCGTCGACCCGGGATACGTGCGAACACCGTTGGTGGACAAGCAGATCGCCGATCAGGCCAGAACGCACGGCATCCCGGAACAGCAGGTGATCGAGAAGATCATGCTCACCGAGAGCGCCATCAAACGTCTCGTCGAACCCGACGAGGTCGCGGCCCTGGTCGGCTGGCTCACCGGCCCGCACGCGGGCATGGTCACCGGCGCGTCCTACACCATGGACGGTGGGTGGAGCGCTCGATGAGGCGGTCGGTCCGCGCGGGATCAGCCTGCTCGGTTCAGCGCCGACAGCGCCATCTCGCGCAGGATCGGCCGCGCCTTGCTCGCGGTCGCGGGCGGCGCGCTGTGCGGGGTCGAGTTGAGCAGGCCGAACGCGGCGTGCGCCTGCACCCGCGCGCCGTCCTCGGGCAGGCGAGGATGCAGTTTGCGCAGCACATCCACCCAGACCTCGACGTACTGGCGCTGGGTGCGCCGCAGCTCGCGCCGGGGTCCGGCGGGCACGTTGTCCAGGTCCCGGTCCTGGATACGGATGAGCTCGGGCTCGCCGAACGCGAAGTCGAGGTGGAAGTCGACCAGACCTTCCAGCGCCGCCTCGGCAGAGTTCGCGGCGACCACGACGGCCCGGCCGCCCGCCAGCAGCCGCTGGCTGACCCCGACCAGCAGTTCGACGAGCAGCGCCTCCTTGTTCGGGAAGTGCCGGTACACCGCAGGGCCGCTGATGCCGACGGCCGCGCCGAGGTCGTCGAGCCGCACGCCGAGGAAGCCCCGGTCCGCGATGAGCCGCGCCCCCGCCTCGAGCAGTTGCTTGCGCCGCTCCGCTTTCAGCTGCTCGCGGCGGGTGAGTGCCACAGCTTCCGTGCCGGTCACACCCGCTCCTTTCACCCGATCTGGACAACTCGGTTAATCGATATTAACCTGAATTCCAGTTATCGGCGACTAACTGGACGGCGGACGTGATGACGGTTACCCAAGAGGTCGGCAACCGCGCGGCGCACGAGGCGCTCACCAGCGACCTGCGCGCACGGCTGGCGGCGGCCGCGCTCGGCGGGCCAGCCAAGGCGCGGGAGCGGCATATCGCGCGCGGCAAGCTACTGCCAAGGCAGCGGGTGGATCAGCTGCTCGATCCGGGCAGCCCGTTCCTCGAGCTCTCCCCGCTCGCGGCGAACGGGATGTACGGCGACGAATGTCCCGGCGCGGGCGTGATCGCCGGGATCGGGCGGGTGTCGGGACGCGAGTGCGTGATCGTGGCCAACGACGCCACGGTGAAGGGCGGCACCTACTACCCGCTCTCGGTGAAGAAGCACCTGCGGGCGCAGGAGGTGGCGCTACAGAACCGGCTGCCCTGCCTGTACCTGGTCGACTCGGGCGGTGCGTTCCTGCCGCACCAGGACGAGGTGTTCCCGGACCGCGAGCACTTCGGCCGCATCTTCTACAACCAGGCCACCATGAGCGCCAAGGGCATCGCGCAGATCGCGGCCGTGCTCGGGTCCTGCACCGCGGGTGGCGCGTACGTGCCGGCGATGAGCGACGAAGCGGTGATCGTGCGCGACCAGGGCACGATCTTCCTCGGCGGCCCGCCGCTGGTGAAGGCGGCCACCGGCGAGGTGGTCACGGCCGAGGAACTGGGCGGCGGCGCGCTGCACTCACGCACCTCGGGCGTCACCGACCACTTGGCCGAGGACGATCAGGACGCGCTGCGCATCGTGCGTCGCATCGTGGCCACCCTCGGACCGCGACCGCAAAGCCCTTGGGAGATCACGGCTTCCAGGCCGCCCGCCCTTCCGGAGTCCGAGCTGTACGACGTGGTGCCTGTCGACTTGCGCACCCCTTACGACGTGCGCGAGGTCATCCACCGCATCGTCGACGGTGGCGACGGCGAGAGCGGATTCCACGAATTCAAGGCCGAATACGGCAAGACACTCGTCACCGGCTTCGCGCGTATCCACGGCCACCCGGTGGGCATCGTCGCCAACAATGGTGTGCTGTTCAGCGAATCCGCCATGAAGGGCGCGCATTTCATCGAGCTGTGCGACAAGCGCGAGATCCCGCTGCTGTTCCTGCAGAACATCACCGGCTTCATGGTCGGGCGCGACTACGAGGCGGGCGGCATCGCCAAGCACGGCGCCAAGATGGTGACCGCGGTGGCCTGCGCGCGGGTGCCGAAGCTGACCGTCGTCATCGGCGGCTCTTACGGCGCGGGCAACTACTCGATGTGCGGACGCGCGTATTCGCCGCGCTTCCTGTGGATGTGGCCGAACGCGCGGATCTCGGTGATGGGCGGCGAGCAGGCCGCCTCGGTGCTTGCCACCGTGCGCGGCGATCAGCTGGACAGCAGCGGGCAGCCCTGGTCGGAGGAGGATCAGGAGGCGTTCAAGGCGCCGATCCGCGACCAGTACGAGCACCAGGGCAATCCGTACTATTCGACGGCCCGCCTCTGGGACGACGGCGTCATCGACCCCGCCGACACCAGAACCATTCTCGGCCTTGCCCTTTCGGTTTGCGCCCAGGCGCCGCTCGAACCGGTTTCCTACGGCGTCTTCCGGATGTGATCGCGATGCTGAACAAGTCCCACCCCGTCGGTTTCGACACCGTGCTCGTCGCCAATCGCGGCGAGATCGCGGTGCGCGTCATCCGCACCCTGCGCGCCATGGGCATTCGCTCGGTCGCCGTCTACAGCGACGCGGACGCCGGTGCCAGGCACGTCGTCGAGGCCGACACTGCCGTGCGGCTCGGCCCGGCCCCCGCGCGCGAAAGTTACCTGGACATAGCGAAAGTCGTGGCCGCCGCCGTGCGCACTGGCGCGCAGGCCGTGCACCCGGGCTACGGATTCCTCTCGGAGAACGCCGCTTTCGCCGCCGCACTGGCCGAGGCGGGCATCGTCTTCCTCGGTCCGCCCGCCCGCGCCATCGAGATCATGGGCGACAAGATCGCCGCCAAGAACACCGTCGCGGCCTTCGACGTCCCCGTTGTCCCCGGCATCGCCAAGCCCGGACTCACCGACGACGAGCTGATCGCCGCGGCCGCCGAGATCGGCTACCCGGTGCTGGTCAAGCCGTCGGCGGGCGGCGGAGGCAAGGGCATGCGCCTGGTCGAGGATCCTGCGCTGCTGCCCGACGCGCTGGTCAGCGCGCGGCGCGAAGCGGGCGCGGCGTTCGGCGACGACACCCTGTTCCTGGAGCGGTTCGTCACCAGGCCGCGCCATATCGAGGTGCAGATCCTCGCCGACCAGTACGGCAACGTCCTGCACCTCGGCGAACGCGAATGCAGCTTGCAGCGCAGGCACCAGAAGGTGATCGAGGAAGCCCCGTCCCCGCTGCTAGACGCGGAGACAAGGGCGCGCATCGGCGCCGCCGCCTGCAACACCGCGCGCAGCGTGAACTACGTCGGCGCGGGCACCGTCGAGTTCATCGTCTCCGCCGACCGGCCGGACGAGTTCTTCTTCATGGAGATGAACACCCGGCTCCAGGTGGAGCATCCGGTCACCGAGCTGGTGACCGGCGTCGACCTGGTGGAATGCCAGGTCAGGGTGGCCGCGGGCCAGAAGATCGGCGCGCGCCAGGAGGAGATCCGCCTCACCGGCCACGCCATCGAGGCGCGCGTCTACGCCGAGGATCCCGGCCGCGGGTTCCTGCCCACCGGCGGCACGGTGCTGGATCTGGTGGAGCCGGAAGGCCCTGGCGTGCGGGTGGATTCGGGTCTGTGCGTCGGCACGGTGGTCGGCAGCGACTACGACCCGATGCTGTCCAAGGTCATCGCGCACGGCCCGGATCGCGCCGCCGCGCTCGGCGCGCTCGACCGCGCGCTCGCCGACACCGTGCTGCTCGGCGTCACCAGCAATATCGAGTTCCTGCGCTTCCTGCTGGCCGACCAGGACGTGGCGGCGGGACGACTCGACACCGGCCTGCTCGACCGCAGGGTCGGCGACTTCCGGCCCGAACCGGTGCGCGACGAGGAATTCGTCGTCGCGGCCGCCTATCACTGGCTGCGCCGCTGGCCCGCCGACGCGAACGATCCGTGGGACATCCCGTCCGGCTGGCGGATCGGCGTCCACGCGCCCACCCCGATCCGGCTCGCGGGCGGCGACCGCACCGAGCACGTCTACCTCACGGGCCGCCCCGAAGCGGCTCGGGTTCAGATCGGCGACGGCGAATCCCGCACGCTGTCGGCCTCTTTCGCGGCAGACACCGCGGAAAGCGGTGTGCTGACGCTGACCCTGGACGACGTCCGTCGCGACTACCGGGTGGCCGAACACGACGGACAGCTCTGGGTGGCGAGTCCCGCGGGTGTCTCGGTGCTGCGTGAGGTCGCCGAGGTCAACGTCCGAGGCGGCGGCGAACACGTCGGCGACGCCGAAATACGCAGTCCCATGCCGGGTTCGGTGATCGCCGTCCCGGTGGCCTCCGGCGCGACGGTGGCGGCGGGTGCGCCCGTCGTCGTGGTGGAGGCGATGAAGATGGAGCACACGCTCACCGCGCCGGTCGCGGGCGTCGTCGAAGTGCTGGTCGAGCCGGGCGCCCAGGTGCGCCTCGACCAGCCGCTGGCCCGCATCGTCGCCGAAACGAATACCTCTGAGCGAGAAGGAACTTCCGCATGACCGACTTCCTGTCCACCGGCACCCTGCCCGAGGACTACCGCGACCTTGCCCTGACGGTCCGCGATTTCGCCCAGCAGGTGGTAGCCCCGGTCGCCGCCGAGCACGACGCGAACCACACCTTCCCGTACGAGGTCGTCTCGGGCATGGCCGATATGGGCCTGTTCGGCCTGCCCTTCCCCGAGGAGTACGGCGGCATGGGCGGCGACTACTTCGCGCTGTGCCTCGCGCTCGAAGAGCTCGGCAAGGTCGACCAGAGCGTCGCCATCACGCTGGAGGCGGGCGTCTCGCTCGGCGCCATGCCGATCTACCGCTTCGGCGACGAGAAGCAGAAGCAGGAGTGGCTGCCGCAGCTGACCAGCGGCCGCTCGCTGGCCGCGTTCGGGCTCACCGAGCCGGACGCGGGCAGCGACGCGGGCGGCACCACCACCAAGGCCGTACTGGACGACGGCACGTGGATCATCAACGGCCGCAAGCAGTTCATCACCAACTCCGGCACGAACATCACCAAGCTCGTCACGGTGACCGCGGTGACCGGCACGACCGGCGGCAAGAAGGAGATCTCCACCATCCTGGTGCCGACCGACACCCCCGGCTTCGTCGCCGAGCCCGCCTACAACAAGGTCGGCTGGAACGCCTCGGACACCCATCCGCTGAGCTTCACCGACGTGCGCGTCCCTGAGGAGAACCTGCTCGGCGAGCGCGGCCGCGGCTACGCCAACTTCCTGCGCATCCTGGACGAGGGCCGCATCGCGATCGCCGCGCTGTCGGTGGGCGCGGCCCAGGGCTGCGTCGACGAGAGCGTGCGCTACGCCAAGGAACGGCTCGCGTTCGGCCAGCCCATCGGCCGCAACCAGGCCATCGCCTTCAAGATCGCCCGCATGGAGACCCGCGCGCACGCCGCGCGCACCGCCTACTACGACGCCGCCGCGCTGATGCTCGCGGGCAAGCCGTTCAAGAAGCAGGCCTCCATCGCCAAGCTGGTGGCCAGCGAGGCCGCGATGGACAACGCCCGCGACGCCACCCAGATCTTCGGCGGCAACGGCTTCATGAACGAATACGCTGTGGCCAGGCATTACCGCGACAGCAAGATCCTGGAAATCGGCGAGGGCACGACGGAGGTGCAGCTGATGCTGATCGGACGGGAGTTGGGCCTGTGACCGAACGACGAATCGTCCAGCGCGGCTTGTGGTTCGAGGAGTTCGAGACCGGCGTCGTCTACGAGCACCGGCCCGGTCGCACCATCACCGAGGCCGACAACGTCCTGTTCACCACGCTGACCATGAACACCCAGGCGCTGCACCTGGACGCGGCGTTCAGCGACGCGCTGCCGCCGTTCAACAAGCGGCTGGTGAACTCGATGTTCACCCTGTCCACGCTGGTCGGGCTCTCGGTCGCCCAGCTGACCCAGGGCACCATCGTGGCGAATCTCGGCTTCTCCGAGATCAACTTCCCGCACCCGGTGTTCCACGGCGACACCCTGTACGCCGAGACCGTGGTCACCGACAAGCGCGAGTCCAAGTCCCGCCCGGGCGAGGGCATCGTGACCTTCGCCCACACCGGGCGCAACCAGCACGGCGAGATCATCGCGACCGCCACCCGCAAGACGCTGGTGCGCATGGCTCCGGAGCAGGCATGACGTGGCAGATGGCGGGACCGGGCTGGTTGTTCTGCCCCGCCGACCGACCCGAGCGCTTCGCGAAGGCCGCCGCGGCCGCCGACGTGGTGATCCTCGATCTGGAGGACGGCGTCGCCGCCGGTGACAAGGCAGGGGCGCGCGCGGCCCTGATCGCGTCCCCGCTCGACCCGGAGACCACCGTGGTGCGGGTCAACGCGGCGGGCACCGACGAGCACGCGCTCGATCTCGCCGCCTTGGCCGAGACCGGATATCGCTGCGTCATGCTGCCGAAAACCGAGGCGGCCGAACAGATCACGGCGCTGTCCGACTACGAGGTGATCGCGCTCATCGAATCACCGCTCGGCGCGCTGACCATCGGGCAAGCGGTCACGGCGCCCAATGCGATCGGCGTCATGTGGGGCGCGGAGGACCTGATCGCGGGTCTGGGCGGCACCGCGAGCAGGCACGCCGACGGCGGCTACCGCGACGTGGCGCGGCACGTGCGATCCAGCGCGCTGCTCGCCGCCAAGGCTTACGGCAAGTTCGCGCTCGATTCGGTGTACCTGAACATCCGCGATCTCGACGGCCTCCGGGACGAGACCGACGACGCGGTGGCCATCGGGTTCGACGCCAAGGTCGCGATCCATCCCAGCCAGGTAGCGGCGATCCGGGCGGCGTACGCACCCGCCGACGACGAAATCGCCTGGGCGAGGCGGGTACTCGACGAGGTACCCAAGCACCGCGGCGTCTTCGCCTTCGAAGGCCGGATGGTCGACGCCCCGGTGCTGCGGCACGCGGAACAAATCGTGCGGCGCGCACACAGCCAGAACTGATCCACCCCACGAGCCAGGAGGTATTGCGGTGCAACCACAGTGGGTGCCGACCGAACGGGACATCGCTGACGCCAAGGTGACCGATTTCGCGCGGTTCGTCGCCGAGCACACGGGTGTCGCCACGTCGGACTATCACTCGCTGTGGCAGTGGTCGGTGGACGATCTGGCCGGCTTCTGGCGGGCGGTGTGGGAGTACTTCGAGCTCGGCGAGATCGACGGCGAGGTGCTGGCCAGCACGGAGATGCCGGGGGCCCAATGGTTTCCGGGTACCAAGCTCAACTACGTCGACCAGGTCGTGCGCCAGGCCCGCACCGACCGGCCCGCCATTCTGGCCGTCGGCGAGGACGAGCCGACCCGCGAGGTGTCCTGGGTCGAGCTGATCGACGCCACCGCCGCCTTCGCGCGCACCCTGCGCGAGCTGGGCGTCGGGCCGGGCGACCGGGTCGTCGGCTACCTGCCGAACATCCCCGAGGCGGTGATCGCCTTCCTGGCGACCGCGAGCCTCGGCGCGATCTGGAGCGCGTGCGGGCAGGACTACTCGCCGAAGGCCGCCCTCGACCGCCTCGGCCAGCTGGAGCCGACCGTCCTCGTCACCGCCGACGGCTACCGTTTCGGCGGCAAGGCGCACGACAAGCGCGCCGACATCGCCGCGCTGCAAGCGGGTTTCGGGTCGCTGCGCACGACGGTCGTCGTCTCGCGGCTCGGCCTCGACGTCCCGGACGCCATGTCGTGGGCGGAGGCGGTCAGCACCGACAACGCCGGGGCCGTCATCGAGACCGAGAGCGTGGATTTCGACCACCCGCTGTGGATCGTCTTCTCCTCCGGTACGACGGGCCTGCCAAAGGGCATCGTGCACGGCCACGGCGGCGTGCTGCTCGAGCACCTGAAAGCCATTGCACTGCAATCGGATATCGGCACGGATGACACCTTCTTCTGGTACACCAGCCCGAGCTGGATGATGTGGAACTTCCAGATCGCCGGCCTGCTGGTCGGCGCTACGATCGTCTGCTACGACGGCAGCCCGACCTATCCCGCGCCGGACGCGCTGTGGCGCATCGCCGCCGAGACCCGGGCGACCGTGGTGGGGACCAGTCCCGGCTACGTGCTGGCCTGCATCAAGGCGGGCGTCGTCCCGCGCGACGAGCACGATCTCTCGTCGCTGCGCACGGTCGGCATCACCGGCTCTGCGCTGCCGCCCTCCTCGGCACTGTGGTTGCGCGACAACGTCGGTGAGCATGTTCCGGTGTCCTCCATCAGCGGCGGCACCGACGTGGTCTCGGCCTTCATCGGCGGTGTGCGCACCGTGCCGGTCTGGCCGGGCGAGCTCTCGGCGCCGTATCTCGGCGTAGCGCTCGACGCGTTCGACACGGCGGGCAAGCCGGTGCGCGGCGAGGTCGGCGAACTGGTGATCACCAAGCCGATGCCGTCGATGCCGGTGAGCTTCTGGCGCGATCCGGACGGAAAGCGTTACCACGACGCCTATTTCGACATGTTCCCCGGTGTCTGGCGGCACGGCGACTGGATCACCATCACCGAGCACGGCAGCATCGTCGTGCACGGCCGCTCGGATTCCACCCTGAACCGGCACGGCATCCGGATGGGCAGCGCGGACATCTACCAGTCCGTCGAGCGGCTGCCGGAGATCACCGAGGCGCTGGTGATCGGCGCGGAACAGCCCGACGGCGGGTACTGGATGCCGCTGTTCGTGGTCCTCGCGCCCGGCGCCGAGCTGACCGACGAACTGCGCGACCGCATCAGCTCGACCATCCGCACCGAGGTCTCGCCCCGCCACGTGCCCGACGAGATCCTGGTCGCCCCCGGCATCCCGCACACCCGCACCGGCAAGAAGCTCGAGGTGCCGATCAAGAAACTGTTCCAGGGCGCCGAGGCCGCCCGCGTGGTGGAGCGCAGCGCCGTCGACGACCCGGACCTGCTGGACTGGTACGCGAAGATCCGCCCCGCGCGCTGAATCCAAGCGCCGGTCAGCTGCGGATACGGCGAATCGCACTGCGCCATAGAGCCTGCTGCGCGCCGGTGAGGAGGTCGCGCACCCGAGTGCGGCGGAAGGCACGCTGAGCATCCAGTTCCCGCTGCCGAGCCTGCCGCACCTTGGCCGGATCGAGCCCGGCCTTCGCGCGCACGTCCTTCCAGCTCTGGGCCTCGAGTGCCACGGTCACTCCTCCTCTTCGTCGTAGTCGCCATTCAGCTGGCTGGCCGCCGGTCAGCTGCGGGTTCGGCGAATCGCGCTGCGCCACAACGCTTGCTGCGCGCCCGTGAGGGTGCGCAGCAGGGTTTCGCTGTGGCGCAGGTCGCCGAGCAGCCGGACCTGGTCGATCAACGCCGAGCGGCGTACCGCGGGCGCGACCTTGTCGGGGTGGCCCGCGTCGAAGGGCGGTCGGGGGTCGTATTCGATGGCGAGCTGAATCGCCTCGGCGCGCTCCTCGCCGAAGATCTCGCCGACCAACCACAGCGCGAGATCGATGCCGGCCGAGACACCGGCGGCCGTGGCGATGCGGTCGCCGACCACGAACCGTTCACCGCGTTGGGGCACGGCGCCGAGCAGGCCGAGGGCGCGCTGCGCCGCCCAATGCGTCGTGGCGGGTTGGCCATCCAGCAGGCCCGCCGCGGCGAGCACTAGGGCGCCCGTACACACCGAGGTGGTCCATTCGGCGGTGGTGTGCACGGCGCGCACCCACTCCAGCACCCGCTCGTCCGCGGCGACGGCGGTCGCGGCCGGGCCGCCGGGGACCACGACCAGCCGCGGGGCCGGCGTCTCGTCGAAGGTGTGGGTCACCCCGAGCGCGAGCGCGCCGCTGTCGGTGACGACCGGTCCGATCTCGTGTCCGACGAAGCGGACTTCCGCACCCGGCGCGAAGCGCAGCACCTCGTACGGTCCGATCGCGTCGAGCGCCGTCATGCCCGGATACAACACCACCGCGATTTGACATGCCGACACGGCAGCCCCCTTCTCCCGACGACCGCCGCTGCGGCGGACCACCGCAACGGTAACACCGCCGACAACGGACCAGGGCACTGTAGTGACTTACTATTCGAACCCGCATTTAGGATCTACCTGGGTCGACTTTGCTGTATGTTTATCACCGTTCGGCTATCGACACAGACAGACTGCTGGTGCCCCCAGTGCGGATGGTTCGATCGCCGATCTCCGAACGGTTCGGCGCGGCGCATCCCGCCTCGCCGCCGCGGCGAGCCGAACGGCGAACCGTGTGGTCTCGAAGCGACCGCGCATCGAGACCACACGGAACGGCCGCCGCGCTCGATCGCGTGCCCAGCGCTCGAGCCGGTCGACGCAGCGCGACCTGGGCAAATCACGGCGGGCGCGAAGTCGTTACGATGTCCGGCATGAGTGTCGACAATCGCCGTACGGCGCGAAAGGCAGTCAGCGGCGACTCGGCACCACGGGAGATCAAGCGGCGGCCGAAGAATCGGCGCGCGCAGATCGCCGCGGCGTCCGCAGCCGCTTTCGGCGCCCTCGGCTATCACGGCGTGAGCATGGAGGACATCGCCTCCGGGCTCGGGATCAGCTCGGCCGCGCTGTACCGGCACTATCCGAGCAAGTACGCGCTGTTCCGCGAGGAGCTCATGCGGGTCGGCCGGGCGATGACCGAGTCGGTCCAACTGCCCGACGACGCCGCCGAACTCTCCCCCGAGCAACGGCTGCACGCGGTGCTGGACGCATTGATCGGCGCCACCATCGAGAACCGCCCGAGTGTCACGCTGGTGCGCTGGGAGGGCCGCTACCTGGAGCCGGAGGACCAAGGGACGCTGGCCGAGCAGCAGGCCACCGTGTTGGACGCGCTCGGCACCGAATTGCGCGGGCTGCGCCCGGAACTCGGCCAGGACGACGCCAGGGTGCTCCGCGCCGCACTGCTGAGCGCCATCACGAGCATCGCCGACCACCACGCCGCGCTGCCTGCCAAATCCCTTGCGCGCCTGCTCCACTCGGCCTGCTGGTCGCTGGCGAACACCGAACTGCCGCCCGCCGCTGCGGAAGCGGAACCCACGGCGGCGGTGGAGATCCCGGAGTCGTTCAAACACGAGCTGCTGCTACACAAGGCCGTCGAGCTCTTCCACGACCGCGGCTATCCCAATGTGAGCGTCGAGGAGATCGCCAGCGCCGCAGGGCTTTCCGCGGCGTCGGCGGTCTACCGCTTCTACCGCGGCAAGAGCGATCTGCTCGCCGCCGCGTTCCGCAGGGCGGCCGAACGCGTCTCGAACGCGATCGGCCCCGCTGTCGCCGCATCCGACGGACCGGAAGCCGCGCTCACCAAGCTGATCGAGTACTACGTCTCCGGTTCTTTCGCCGAGCGCGACCTCACCTTCGTGTATTTCACCGAGTTCCAACATGTTCCGGCCGAGGAGCGCACCGTCCTGCGCAATATCCAACGGCTCAGCGTCGAGGAGTGGGCCAAGCTGCTACGCGAGGTGCGACCGGAGCTCTCGCCCGCCGAGGCGCGCTTCCTGATCCACGCGGCCTTCGCGCTGGTGATCGATCTCGGCCGCGCGTTCGGCAGCGACCCGATCGCCGCGCAGGACCGGGTGCGACTGCTGATGCAGGTCGCGTTGTTCGGCCGTCCGGCACAGGGCTGAAACCACCGCACCGGGGTTCGACAGCCGAGCCCATGCCGCGATAATGTTACCGAGCATTCTGGTCCGCATCGGTATAATCGTGCCCGTTATAGCGGCCGTTACTCCCTGTTTGTGATCTATCATTCAGTTTGATTCCGGCCTGGGAAAGCCTGCTTTACCGAGCATCCGTTTGGGTTAGCATCGCCGCATGGATGCGCAGAAAGGCGGCGCCCGCCGGGAGGCGGCGAGCGGTGAGAACGCACGGGCGATCCGTCGTCGGCCGCGAAACCGGCGGGCGCAGATCGCGGCGACCTCCGCCGAGGCCTTCGGCGCACTCGGTTACCACGGCGTCAGCATGGAAGAGATCGCATCCCGGCTCGACATCAGCTCCACCGCGCTGTATCGCCACTACCCCAGCAAGTACGCGCTGTTCCGCGAGGAGGCGCTGCGGCTGAGCGCGCTCTGCGCGGAGGCGGTCCACCTGCCGGACGACCTGGCCGAGGCCGACGCGCAGCGCAGGCTCGAGCACATCATCGATACCTTCATCGAGAAGTCGATCGCCAACCGCCGCGGCGCGGCCCTGCTGCGGTGGCAGAGCCGCTACCTCGAGCAGGACGACTACCGGATCCTGATCGACCAGCTGATCGAGGCGTATCGGGTGGTCGGCGCGTTGCTCGCCGAGACACGGCCCGGACTCGCGAACGCGGACAGCGTCGTTCTGGCCACCGCGGTGCTCAGCGTCATCGGCAGCATCTCCGATCACCACGTGTCCATCCCGGTACGGTCGCTGACCAAGCTGCTGCGCACGGCGTGCTTGGACGTCGTCCGCTGCGACCTGCCGCCGGTCGGCGACGCGCCGGCCACCGAGGGCGCCACCGAGGTCCCGCTCCGGTTCAAGCACGAGCTGCTGCTGCGGCGCGCCATCGAACTCTTCCACGAGCGCGGCTATCCGAACGTCAGCGTCGAGGACATCGCCAATGCCGCCGAGCTGCCCGCGTCCTCGGCCGTCTATCGCTTCTACCGGAGCAAGGGCGACCTGCTCGCGGCCGCGTTTCGCCGTGCGGCGGACCGGGTTTCGGCCGCCATCGGTCCGGCCATCGCCGCCTCCGACGGTGACCCGGAGCGCGCGCTCACCAGGCTCATCGAGCTCTACGTCGCCGGCTCGTTCGCCGAGCGCGAACTGACCTTCGTCTACTACGCCGAGATCAGCAACGTGCCACAGGAGGACCGCACGGTACTGCGAAACATCCAGCGGCTCAACGTCGAAGAGTGGGCGAAGCTCGTCGTCGGGGTGCGCCCGGAACTGTCCGCCGCCGAGTCGCGGGTGCTGGTGCACGCCGCCTTCGCCTTGGTCGTCGACCTCGGTCAATGGTTGGGACCGGACAATCCGTCCAGCTCGCAGGCGCGGGTCATCCACCTGATGCAGGTCATCCTGTTCGGAAGGCCCGCGGCGCCGCGTTGAACCACCCGCAGCACTGCCGAAACGCCGCTAGGCCGAAACCTATTGCTGCGGAGCGGGTACGAGCGGCGAGTTCACCTTGTTGACCAACCACTTGCCGTCCACCTTGGCCATGCGCATCACCATCGACAGCTGGCCGGGCGCGGGCTTGCCCTGGGTGCCGACGCTGGTGATGGTCTGGCCGATCACCACGATCGCCTCGGCCGAGGTCTCGTCGCCGGTCTTCACCGCGCACTGCACGTCGTTGGTCTTGGAGACCACCTCGCCCTGGGACAGCACCTCTTTCAGCTCGCGGCTGGTGTCGTCGAACTGCTTCTTCCAGTCGCCGGTCGCGCCGTCCAGCACCGCGGTGAAGTAGGCGTCGAGGTTCTTCGCGTCGTAGTTCGCGAGCACAGGCGCGTACGCGCAGGCCGCCGCCCTTGCCTCCTCGTGCGCCGCGAGCAGGGCCTCGTTGTCCTTGTTCTGCACGAAGAAGTATCCGGTGGACGCGATCGCGCCGCCCAGCAGGACGGCTACCGCGGCGCGTGCCGCGACCACGCCCTTGGTTCCGCGGGGGATTCGCAGACGATCACGCCAACTCGACTTCACCGCAGCGCCTTTCGCCTCTGCGGACGCGATGGCGGTGGCCGCCACCGCAGTGTCCTTCACATCCGCGGAGGACTTGTCGGTGGACAGCGCAGCCTGCGCCTCGGTACCCGCGGCGGCCGGCTCCGCAGAACCGGTGTCCGCCGCGCCCGTCGTCACCGGCGCGGCGCCTTTGTCGACATCGTTGTCACTCATGGCTTTTCCTTCCTATCGCCCGGGAACGGGTCGGGACAGTTCGTTTCCGGTCACACCCGGCGGCGGGCCGGAACCGTTGTCGGGCACGTTTGGCCGCGGTGCGTTGGCCGAACCGCGCACCTGAAGCGCCGGATTGCTGGTGACGCAGTAGTTGTAGAGCCGCACCCTGGTGTCGGTGGTTGCCAGCGTCGGTACGACGGGGATCGTCTCGTAGTCGCAGGTCGGCCGCGGCCAGGGGTCGACGAGGGTGTGGAACGCGCCGTCGTGCGCCGGGACGCCGATCGCCTCGGTGCCGATGCGCAGCGCCGGGAACAGCGCCGCGATGGCGGGCTGGCGCAGCTTCGCCGACTTGGTGATGGCCACGAAGTTCGTCACCAGATTGGTCACGGGGTCCTCGGTCTCGGCCACGAAGCCGCCCAGCGTCGCCAGCTGGCCTGGCGCCAGGTCGAGGAAGCGCCGGACCTCCTGATCGGCGGCGGTCAGCTGTTCGAACAGCGCGCCCGCACCGGTGGTGAGGGTCGTCAGGTCGGGTTGGGCGTGCGAGGTCGTCTCCGCGATGATCTCGAGGTTCTCGATCAACTGCCTGGTCTGCGGCAGCAGGCCGTCGAGACCCGCCATGGCCCTGCTGATCCCGGAGATCATGTTGCGCAGCCGATCCGGACCGCCCGCCAACGCCTTGTCCAGCTCGTCGACGATCACGGTGAGCCGCTGCGGATTCAGCCCGCCGATCATGCCGCTCACGTTCGCCAGCACGGACTGCACCGAGACCGGCGCCTTCGTCCGCGACACCGGCACCACATCGCCGTCACCGAGGAAGGGACCGGTGTCGGAGTCCGGCCGGAAATCCAGGTACTGCTCCCCCGCGGCGGACAGGCGACCGACCGCGACGGTGCCGCCGATCGGAATGCGCGCCGAGGACTGGATTTCGGCGACGGCCTCGATGCCGACGTCGGCCACCCGGATCTCGCGCACCAGTCCGATCCTGGTGCCGCGGAAGGTGACGTCGTTGTTCGCCAGCAACCCGCCCGAGGTCTGCAACTGCACGGTGACCAGGTACGTGTTCGGCACCGGGTTGAAGCGCAGCACCTGCGAACTCAAGTAGACCGAGCCCGCGACGAGAACCAATACGAGGCCGAGGTTGGCGACGGCGATGCGCCTGCGTACCAGGTAATTCCAGAGCGGGATGTTCATCGTCCGCCCTCCGTGCGCGGCGGGCTGGTGAGCCTGCCGATGACCTTCTCGATGACCTGTGCGAGGCTGCCGATGAAGGCGGGCACGTCACCGAGTTCCGGCGGACGGCTACCACTGGGATCGGTCAGCGCGCCCAGGCTGAGATACGAAACCGTCGCCGCCACCGACAGATTCGGCCCGTCGAACGACGCCATGACCGACGGATACATCTGATCGAAGCGTTCCAGCGCCTGTCCCAATTCGTCGCCCATCTGGGTGAATCCGGACATCAGCCGTTGAATGCTGTCGAAGAGGCCGACGAACTCCGGCCCGGTCGTCTCGGTGAAATCGCCGAGCGCGGACATGGTCACCGACACCTTGCCGATCAATGCGGAGATGTCCCTGTTGTTCTCGGCGAACAGTGCGAGCAGCGCAGGGAAGGTGTCGGCCGCCTCGCCGAGTTCCGCTTTGCGCGCGGCCAATTCGCCGGTCAACAGGTTGACGCCGGAGAGCACGCTGTCGATGTCGGCGGTGCGCCGGTTCAACGCGTCGATGGCGCTGCTCAATTCGATGAGCAGGTGCGACAACTGCGGCGCTCGCCCCGCGAACATGGAGTTCATCTCGGCGGTGATCTTGGCGGCCTGATTCAGCCCGCCGCCGTTGAGCAGCATGGAGATCGAGACCATCAACTGCTCCACCGACGCGCCCGCGGAGGTGTGCTCGGTGCCGATGGTGTCGCCCGGGCGCAGCATCTCCGTGCTGTCCTGCGCGGCGGGCAGGGTCATGGCGACGAAGATGTCGCCGAGCGGGGTGGCCTGCCGCAGTTCCGCGGTGGTGCCGCGCGGCAGCCGGATGTCCTCGCGGATCTCCATTTCCACGTCGGCGACGAAGTTGGTGGTGCTGATCGCGGTCACCACGCCGATGTCGGTGCCGCCGATCTTGACGTGCGCGCGATCCGGCAGATTGAGCGCGTCGCGGAAGGCGGCGTGAATCTTGTAGCCGGGTGCGCCGATGCCCGGCTTGGGCAGCGGCACGTTGTCCACGGTCACCGCGCAGCCGGTCGCGGCGCCGATGCTAGCGGCGACGAGCCCGGCCGCGATGGTGCGGCGCAAGGCCGCCTTCGTCCTCATTTCGCGATCCCCAGCAGTGCGGCGGTGAGACCGAAATCCGGTCCCATGTCTTGGATCTTTCCGGTGCGACAGCCGTCCAGCCGCAGCTGAATTCGCTCGCAGAACAGTGCGAGCGCCTCGCCGTCCAGCACGGCTTTGTCGAGCAGGCCGTGCAGTCGGACGGCCTGATGCTCGCGGCTCATCGCGTTGGTGATGTTCTCGAAGAACAGCGGTGTGACGTCGACGATCTCGGTGAGCTGGCGCGAGTTCGCGCGCATCTGTTCGGTGATCGCTACGAAACGGGTGAGCGCGCCTGCCAACTGGTCTCGGTTCTGTCCGACCACCGTCGAGGTGTTGTTCACGAAATCGTTGAGCTGGGTCAGCACCGCGTGCAGGCCGGGCGACTGCTCACCCATCAAACGCACCAATTCGGTGAGCCTGCCGCTGAAGTCGCGCACCGTCTGGTCGTTGGACGCGATCACCTGGGTGATCTCGTTCAATTTGACGATGGTGTTGGCGATCTGGTCCTTGTTGGCGAGAGTCACCTCGAAGGCGGCGGAGAGCGCGTCGAGCGTCTCACGCAATCGGTCGCCGTTGCCGTCGAGCAGCGGGAACAGCACCCGGCTTGCCATCGGCCCGTTCTCGTTGTCGCCTTTCAGCGCCGCGCCGAGCTGGTCGAAATTCTCCAGGATCCGGTCCAGTTCGACCGGAGTCCTGGTGCGCGCCAACGGGATGTGCGCTCCGTCGGCGAGGGTCGGGCCGCCGGTGTAGGCCGGTGCCAGCTCGACGTGCCGGTTGGTGATCAGCTGCGGGGAGACCAGCGCGGCGATGGCGTCGGCGGGCACCTCGACGTCCTTGTCGATGGACATGGTGACCTCGACGTAGCTGCCGCGCGCGGTGACGGTGTCGACCCGGCCCACCGGAACACCGAGAACGGCCACCTCGTTGCCCGCGTACAGACCCGCCACGTTCTCGAAATCCGCGCTGATCCGCAGTTGTTCGCCGAGATATCGGTCGGGTAGCGAACTCACACTCTCGGGCAGCAGCGAACAGCCGCTGCTCACCGCCGCGACCACGCAGAGGGCGGTCAGTTTCAGTACTCCACGAATAGTCATCAGTTGCACCCCGGTACCGCTTGCGCGAAACACAGCCAGTTGTCCGGGAAAACCCATGGCGCCCAGACCTCGCCGTACGGCCCGTTGCCGAGCGCGTTGTTGAACTGCCGCATGGCCACCGGCATGATCTCGTACAGCCGGTCCAGGTTCTCCCTGTTCTTCTCCAGCCCCTCGGTCATCGTGTTCAGGTTCTGGATGAGCGGCCCGAGCTGGTCGTTGTTCTCGATGCCCATCTCCTGGAGCAGCGCCGACAGCGCCGCGACGTTGTCGAGCAGCTGGCGCAGCAGGTCCTGGCGCAGCGCGACCGCGTTGCCGATCGCCTCACCACGGGTGAGCAGCAACAGCACGCTGTTCTGGTTGTCCGCGACCAGCTGCGAGACCTCGTCCATGCTCTTCAGCAGCAGGTCGACCTCGTCGCGGCGGTCGTTGATCACCTTGGCCAGCGCGCCGATGCTGTCCAGCGCCGCGACGGTCAGCTGCGGCGAGTCGCCCATCTGCTGGTCGAACACGTCCAGCGCCTGACGCAGCTTGTCCGGATCGATCCGCTCGATCCGCTCGAAGGACGACTTGTACTGCGGGTCCTGGATGACCTTGCCGAGGTTGTACGGAACCGAGGTGTTCGCCAGCCGGATGATATTGTCCGGCAATCCCTTTCCGTCGCCCGGTGTGAGCTCGATGTGCAGCCTGCCGAGGATGGTCGACATCTTGATCGCGGCCCGCGCGTTCGAGCCGAGTCGCAGATCGCGGCGCACGCGCAGATCGACGACCACCTTGTCGCCGTCCAGCCGCACCGCGCGGACCTGACCGACCTCGATGCCAGACACGTCGACCGTCGCGCCCGGCCGCAGTCCCGCCGCCTGGGCGAACTCGGCCTTGATCGTCTTGTCCGACAGCCGCGCCTCGGACACTACGCTGGATCCGACCAGCAGCAGCGCGACGAAGCCAGCGGCGAGCACGCCGAGCCAGAGGTAGCGGTTCGTCGAATACCTCGGCAATCGAATCCGCGCCATCATCGACACACCTCCGATTGGGATTCGCCGCCGACCTGCGAGACCAGGCCCGGTGGGAGCAGCACGCCCCACAGCGAGACGTCCAGGCGGCAGATGTAGGCGTTGCCGTACGCGCCGTAGCTGGTGAAGCGGGCCAGCGCGTTGAGCAGGGTCGGGAACTGCACCGCGGCCTTGTCCAGCGCGGCGCCGTTGAGCAGCAGCATGGCGATGCCGGTGGTGGCGTCGTTCTGCGCCCCGGCCAGGTCGGGCTGGACCTGGGCGATGAGCGAGACCAGCGAGTCGGTGGACTTCGCCACCAGATCGACCGACTGCTTCAGCGACTCGCCTTCGGCGTAGAGCGCCTCGACGAGCGCCCTGGACTGGGCGATGAGCGTCTCCAATTCCGCTGAGCGGTTGGCCAATCCGGCGATCACGCTGCTCAGGTTGGTGATCACCTCGCCGAGGATGCGGTCGCGCTGGCCGAAGGTGCCCGCCAGGTCTGCGGCCTGGGTGATCAGCGCGCTCAGCGAGACGCCATCGCCCTGTAGCGCCTGAATCAGCGTCTCCGACAGCGAGTTCACCTGATCGGGTTGCAGCACGCTGAACAGCGGCTCGAAACCGGAGAGCAGCGCCGAGACGTCGAAGGACGGTTCGGTGTTCGCCAGCGTGATGTGGCCGCCGGGCGGCAGCGGATCGCCCTCATCCTCGCCGGGGACGAGCGCGATGTAGCGCTGCCCGATCAGATTCTGGTATCGCACAAGCGCTTTGGTCGACGTGGTCAGCCGCTGGCGGTCCTGGATGCGGAAATCGATGACCGCCTTGTAGTCGTCGTCGAAGTCGATCCGGTCGACGCGGCCGACCCGCACGCCCGCCATCCGGACGTCGTCACCGACACGCACGCCCATTACGTCGGAGAAGGTCGCCGAGTATGTGTGCGTGTCACCGGGCACCGAGCGTTGCAAGGTAGACCAGATGGTGTAGGTCAGCGTGATGGCCAGCACGGCGAAGAAGCCGAAGCCCGCGAGGGCTTTTCTGGATTTCATTTAGTTGCCCCCTTCGGTGCGTGAAGTGTCGTACACGGTCACCGACCCGCCGGCCAGCAGCGGCGTAAGCAGCAGGAGCTGCGCGGCGGTGGGTTGGCCGCCGACGATCGCCGCGACTCCGGCGTGCCCTCGGCCGCCCGCGATCGGCCGCGCCGCCGGTGTGCCCGTGGCTGGCACGGTGATTCCGGGAATCGCGGGGAGACCGGGAATGGCCAGGCCGGGAATGGCGGGAAGGCCAGGAAGCGCAGGGACCCCTTCGACTCCCGGGAGGGCGAGCGTTGGCTGCGGACCCGCCGCGTCGAGCCAGCGCGGCTGCAACTGTGCCGGATACTCCTGCTCCGGTGCGACTTCCGGCACCGTCGGGCCGCCGCACCGCGGGCCGGTGAGATAGCCGTAGGTCGGGCAGTCCGCGGCAGTGTACTGCTGGAACGGCGTGAAGCTGACGTCCATCTTCCACACCATCTGGCGGCTCGGGCCGAAGTGGAACACGGTGGCCAGCTTCGCCAGCGACGCGTTGAGGTTGCGCGCGGTGTCCGGGATGGCCTGCGGGTCCTGGGCCAAGCTGCCGAACAGCTCGTCCAAGCCGGGGACCAGATCCTTTGCCGCATCCGGGTTTCGGGCGAACAAGGAATTGACCGAGTCGATGGTGCTGCTCGCGTTGGCCAGCAAGGCTACGAGGTTGTCGCGACGCTCGGTGAGCGTTCGGGCCGCCGTCACCGATTCGGCGAGCACGCCGACCAAGTCGGGCGCCGACTTGCTGAGCTCCGTTGTGGCACGGCCGAGATCGCCGAGCAGCTCGCCGACGCCGGGGATCGCACGCACTTCGGTGACCCAGCGGTCGAGCCGCTCGATCGTCGAACCCGGCACGCGCGCGGCGGGATCGAGTGCGGCTGCGAGGGTCGCGAGCACCCGGCCGAGCTTCTCGGGCTGGATGTTGTCGAGCACGTCGCGCAGCACGGTGAGCGTGGTCTGCAATTGCATCGTCGCGGTGCTGGTGTCCTCCGGGATCACGGCTCCGGCAGTGAGTTTCGCGCCCGCCGAGCCGTTGTCGACGAGTTCGATCGCGGTGACGCCGAACAGGTTGTTGGGTACCACCCTGGCGGTGACTCCGGCCGGAATCGTCGGCGCGACGGCGGGTTTCAGGTGGATCTCGGCGCGCTGCTGTTCGCCCTTGGCGACCACCTCGACGGCCGCGACCGTGCCGACCACCATGCCGCGGAACTTCACGTCGGCGCGCGCGGGCAGGCCGTCGCCGGTGCTGGTCAGTTCGGCGGTGACGCGGACCTTGTCCTCGAAGAAGCCGTTGTAGCGCAGCATGAGCAGGCCGAGCAGTATCGCGGTGGCGGTCAGCATGGCCAGGCCGGCCAGGGAGAGCTGGCGGGCGCTCGGCCCGCGGCCACTGGGATCGAGAAGCATGCGCGGCCCCTATCCCGAGATCCGGAAGCCGGGGTCGATGCCCCAGATGGCCAGTGTCATGAACAGATTCGCGAAGACCATCACGACGATCACCATCTTGATGGCCTGACCGGCCGCGACGCCGACGCCCTCCGGCCCACCCGAGGCGACGTAGCCGTAGTAGCACTGGATGAACGACGCGAGCAGCACGAAGACGACGACTTTGAGCAGCGAGAAGAAGACATCGGTCCCGATGAGGAATTGGAAGAAGTAGTGGTCGTAGGTGCCCGCCGAGGTGCCGCCGAGGAAGAGCACCGAGAGCTTGGTCGCCAGGTACGCCATGGCAAGGCCGACGGTGTAGAGCGGGACGATGGTCAGCGTGGACGCGATCATCCTGGTGCTCACCAGATATGGAAGCGGCCGGATGGCAATGGATTCCAGCGCGTCGATCTCCTCGGAGATCCGCATCGCGCCGAGTTGCGCGGTGAACCGGCAACCTGCCTGGATGGCGAAGGCGAGCGTCGCCAGGATCGGAGCGAGCTCGCGCGTGGTGGCGAATCCCGAGATCGCGCCGGTCAGCGGGCCCATCGTGAGCAGGTTGAGCGCGGTGAACGACTCCATGCCGACGGTGATGCCGCCGAACGCGCACAAGATGATCACCACGCCCACCGTGCCGCCGCCGACGACGAGCGAACCGTTGCCCCACCCGACATCGGCGGTCAGCCGCAGCACTTCCTTGCGATAGTGCTTGAGCACGAACGGAATCGCCGCGAGCGCCTGGAAGAATGTGATGGCTTGGTGGCCGAGTCGCTGGTTGGCCCGGTACGGGACGGCGACCGCGGTACCGACGGCCCGGAACGGTTTCAGGGCGGGCGGGGTGTACTTCGTGCCCACCTCAGATCACCTTCGTCGGGAACAGCGTGTTGTACAGCTGGGTGAGGATGATGTTGGTGGCGAAGAGCATCAGCGCCGAGGTGACGACCGCGGAGTTCACCGCATTCGCGACGCCGCCGGGGCCGCCCTTGGCGTGCAGCCCGATGTCGCAGGCGATGATCGCGGTGAGCGCGCCGAAGATGGCCGCTTTCACCAGCGCGACGATGAGATCGTTGGCCACCGCGAAGGACGCGAACGAGCCGATGAACGAACCGGGCGTGCCGGATTGGGCGTACACGTTGAACATGTAGGCCGTCGCGAAGCCGACGAACACGATGAACCCGCACAGCAGCATGCTGACCAGCACCGCCGCCACCAGGCGCGGCGCGACCAGCCTGCGCACCGGATCGACGCCCATCACCATCATGGCGTCGATCTCCTCGCGGATGGTGCGTGAGCCGAGGTCCGCGCAGATCGCCGAGCCGACGGCGCCCGCGATCATCAGCGAGGTGACCAGCGGCGCACCCTGCCGGATGATGCCGAGGCCGGCGACCGCGCCGATGAACGTCGTCGCGCCGACCTGATTGACCAGCGCCCCGACCTGAATCGAGACGACGACGGCGATCGGTATCGCGACGAACACCGTCGGCGCGGCGGACACGCTCGACATGAAGGCGCACTGCCGGATGAACTCGTGGTACGGGAAGCGCCGGGCGACGATCGCACGGAACAGTTCGATCACCGCGTCACGCCCGAGCATCACCTGCCTGCCCAGTGTTTCCAGCGACCGCTGCGGATGACGCCGCCACAGACCCTTCAGATCCTCGACGGTCTGCTCCAGGTCGGTGCGCTCCGGAGAGTCCCCGGGTTCGATCCGACCCGGAGGTCGTTCGATGGTTGTCACGCTGCCCGAGTCCTTTCTCGGCCTGATTTCGCTCACTTCGCCGACCGGTAACGGTGACCCCCTCGAGGGCGCGGAGCGTGTGAAGTGTTGCACAGTGATGGCGGGCGACACAAGTCACATGTGAATAGAAATTCTCAATATTTCCGATGGGATGCTTCCCCATGGGACGAGCTGGCTTCGACTACCGAGTGGCAGTTTCACCTGCGAAGAAGTCCAGGTGATCGCCGTACTTCCGCGCCCATATCAGACGCTCGACGCTGGAGAAGTGACCAGACAATCACATCCGTTCCGGACACCATCCACGTCACGTCCGGTCAGCGCACCCCTGGATGGCAGGTGCCCATATGCGTAGACGGCGCACGGGCAACCCGGCCTTATCCGTTGGCAGGCACTCACGCAGAGAACCACGCCCCGAGCAGGTACACCCGCTCACGCCGGTTCGCTGAGGAAGTGCTGTAGCTCCACCAGTCCGTAGCCGACGGCGGCGACGCCCGCGGCGAGGGCGCTCAGCACAGTGAGCCAAAGCCCGTAGCGCAGAATCGGATTCACTTTCATCCGCCCACCGAGGATCTTGACGCCGATCACCAAGATGTCGATGAGCCACACCAAGATCATCATCAGGTCATGCACACATTCGAGAAGGTGAGCACCGGCCAGCACACGATCGATCCGAGGAACGAGATCACCACGTCGATGCCGTGCATCTCGCGCAGATGACTCGTGTGGGTCAGCGTCCAGACGACTCCGATCAGCCCGTACGGGATTCCGAGGATGATGAGCGTCCCGAGGAACTCGGAGACCTTCATCTCGTAGCTGAATATTCGATCCAGCCTCTTGAGCATGTACGTCGCATCCTTTCCTGCACCGGCCGCACTCGATCGAGGTCACCCGCGCACACCGAAGAAGATCGCGACGTCGCGGCGTACCCGACCGCTGAGATCCGGTCCGGCATGGTCCCGTATGTTACGCACGATTCACTGCGGAGCGGAAGGCCTCCGCGGATATTTTTGATCAGAACCCGACCACACTTCCAACGGCTCATACCCCCGAGAAACTGGGCAAACTCCGAACACGACGCGGCCTTGTCATGCAGAATGATCGGTAACATAATCGACGGATGGGTGATCACACCCGAGGAAGACGACGGAAGGACTCCGATGACCGCGGTCGCCCACCCCTCGTACCAGAACGAACCGGCGCCACTGACCAAGGAGCAGACGCGCATCCCCATCAGCTCCGCGCACCGCCCGTTCACCAAGCGGCCGATCAAACTGTCCGACGCGCTGGACTTCTGGTCGTTCGCGGGCGCGGCGGCCAACGTGGCGATGCAAATGGCAAGGCCCGGTGTTGGTTACGGCGTCGCGGAGAGCAAGGTGGAATCCGGTGCGCTGATGAAGCATCCGTGGAAGCGCGCCCGCACCACCACCCAGTACCTGGCGGTGGCGATCCTCGGCACCGACGAAGAGCGCGCGGCCTACCGCAAGGCGGTCGACTCGGTGCATCGCCACGTGCGGTCCGAGCCGGGCGCACCGGTGAAGTACAACGCCTTCGACCGCAACCTCCAATTGTGGGTCGCCGCATGCCTTTACATCGGCTTCGAGGACACCTACCAGCTGCTGCAAGGCAAGATGAGCGACGAGCAGGCCGAAGCCTTCTACGCCTCGTCCTCGACGCTGGGCACCACGCTTCAGGTCACCGAGGACATGTGGCCAAAGACGCGCGCCGAGTTCGACGTCTACTGGAACCAGGCCTGCCGGCAGGCCGTACTCGACGACTATGTGCGCGCCTACGTCGACGACCTGCTGGACCTGCGCATGATCCACTGGTACCTGCGCCTGCCGTTCCGAAATCTGTTGAAGTTCTTGACCATCGGATTCCTCGCGCCGTACTTCCGCGAGCAGATGCGCTTGGAGTGGACCGCAGCCGATCAGCGCCGCTTCGAGCACCTGTTCGTGTTCGTCGGCTTCGTCAACCGGTTCATCCCGCGATTCCTGCGGCACGGCGGCAGCCACGCGCTGATGGTCGATCTGCGTCGCCGGATGCGCAAGGAAAAGAACCTCGTCTGAGGGCTGGGCATGCACACCGTCGACATCGAGCGGACCATTCGAGCGCCGATCACCGACGTCTTCGACTGGCTCACCGACGCGACGAATTACCGTCGGGTGCCGGTGGTTCGGCGCGTCACGCTGATTCGTCCCGGTGATGTGCACTGCCACGGTCGCGGTGCGGTGCGGGTGGTGGTCACGCCGCTGCTGCGTCTGACGGAGGAGATCGTCGAGTATCGGCCGCCGACCTTGCTGCGGTATCGGATCACCAGGTCGACGCCGCCGCTGCGGCACGACGAAGGGTTCATGGCGTTCCGGTCCGTGCCCGAAGGGACTCGGGTGCGGTGGTTTTCGCGTTTCGAGGTGGTTTCGCCGGTACTGCCCGGCGTGTGCACGCTCGCCATGGTGGCCGTGGTTTCCTCGGGATTCCAGCTGGCGCTGGACTGTGCGCAGGGTGAACTGCTCGGGCTGCGATGAGCGCTGTGAGTGGTTCAGCGGCGCTGGGTCTCATCTGCTGAAGTCGTGGAGTCTCGTGGGGCGCCGAGGCTCACGGGCAGAGCGCGTGTTCGAGCATGCCGATGAGGTCGGGCTCGGTCTCGGGCGCCTTCGTGAGGGCTACGGTGATCGCGCGCCCGTCGACGGTCGCGCCGGATACCGTGTAGTAGCCGTGGATTCCGCCGCTGTGGCCGAAGTACTCCGCGCCGCAGGGTAATCGGACGGAACCGAGACCGAGGCCGTAGACCATCCCCGACTCCGGGTCCATCGGCACGCCGTCGCGCATCTGCTCGAGTTCCGCCGCGGCGAGCACCCGGCCCGCCAGCAGCGCGCCGTAGAAGCGGTTCAGGTCAGTGCCCGAGGAGACCAGCGCGCCCGACGCCCACGGGATCGACGGCTCGATGCGGGACACGTCGGTGACGACGCCGTCCAGGGTCGCGTAACCCGCGGGGTGCGGGCCGCGGATGTCGCGTTCGCCAGGACCGGGCAGGTAGGTGTCGGCGAGGCCCAGCGGTTTCAGGATGCGCCGCTCCAACTCCTCCGCGTACGGGGCCCCCGTCACCCGCTCGATCAGGAGCCCCGCGACGAAGTAATTCGCATTGCTGTATTCGTACCGCTCGCCCGGCGCGAACACCGCCCGCCCGCTGTTGACCATCGCGATGCCGTCGGCGGGCGTCATCGTGCGGTTCTCGAGTCCCGCGCGGTATTCGTCGACGCGCGGGTCGTCCGCGAAGTCCGGCAGGCCGCTCTGGTGGCGCAGGATCTGCCGGACCGTGATCGCGCGCCCATCGATGCCGTCACCGCGCAGCAGACCGGGCAGGTAGGTGTCGATCGGTTCATCGAGGCGCACCTTCCCCTCCGCGACCAGTTGCAGCACGAGCGCGCTGGTGAACGTCTTGGTGATGCTGCCGACGCGAGTCCGCTGCGCGGGTTGCGTCGGGATCGGCGCTCCGGTGCTCAGGTCGGCCACCCCCGCCGTGCGGACCACCGTCTCGCCGTTCTCGGTCACCGTCGCGATCGCCCCGACAACCCCCGCCCCGACCGCCCGGTCGATGTCCTCCTGCACAGCGCTGAGCCGAGCATCCGATACCCCGGCCGACTCCGTCGCGCTGTCCGCCGCACACCCGGCGGTCAGCAAGGCCACCGCGGAAACAGCCACAACGATCGGTACGAAACGCATACCTCGACGGTAGGCACCTCCAGCGCCCCGCACATCCGGGACCACCCCGATCTTCCCCTCAGCCCGCAGGACCACCTACGCGCCGAATTGGCCCGGTTCCAGTGGCCCCGCTCCAACCGCCAGAGCGGCGACACAGCCCGGCTCCACCGCTCCTTCGCTTGCGGCATATGCCGCCGGTGTCCACGCGGGGCTGGCGACGGCCGACGCGACAGGATCGCCGCAGCCCACCGCGTCGCTGCTGACGACCGACGCGACGAGATCGCCGGAGTTCACCTCTCGGCACTGACGTCGGGCGCGACGAAGCTGCCCAGTCCATGGCAGAGGAGTCGGTGGCTGACCGCCCGCGGCCCATCAGACCAAGTTGGACCAGCGGGTGGACACGTACCACGACGTGTCGGGCTCGTCGAGCCTCCCGAACGGCATGCGACTGCGCTCCTCGAGCCGGACAACTACGTGCGATCGACGGGAGTCATATGGTGGCGTTGGAAGATCTTGGGTTCAGGGGGTGGATGCAACACTCACCCTCAAGCCCCGTGGAGTGTTGCGATGGCCCTGCCGCCGTTGAATGCGGTGACTCGTTCGTTTTGGGATTTGGTTGTTGGTAGTGGTGTGTCTGCGTCGGCCGCGGGGTTGGCGGTCGGCGCGTCGGCGACCAGTGGGATGCGATGGTTCCGTGATGCTGGCGGGGTGAAACGTGCACTGGGCGAGCCGAAGACCCGCGGCCCGCGGTCGCGGTTGACGCTTTCGGAGCGAGAGGAAATCACGGTGGGCGTCGCGGCCGAAGAAACGATCCGGTCGATCGCGCGGCGGTTGGGTCGCCACCCGTCGACGATCATGCGCGAGATCGCCAACAACGGAGGCGGACGCGGCCGTTACCGCAGCACCCACCGGTTCGGCGCCCGCAGGGGCGGGTGGGAGGCCAGACCGCCGTATCGAGCGAGTCTGGCCCAGGCCCGGTCCGAGACGCGGGCGCGTCGCCCCAAACCACGCAAACTGGCCCTCAACGACGCGTTGCGCGAAACTGTTCAGGATCGGTTGAACGCCAAGCACAGCCCCGCCCAGATCAGCGGCGCCCTACGCCTTGAACACCGCGACCGCCCGGAGATGCAGGTGTCCCACGAAGCGATCTATCAGGCACTCTACCTGCAAGGACGTGGTGGGCTGCGCCGTGAGTTGGTCTCGTGCCTGCGCACCGGGCGGGCCATGCGCAAACCGAACCGCAGCCTCGAACGACGCAGCCGCCGACGGATCCCCGGCATGGTCAACATCAGCGAACGTCCCGCCGAGGCCGAAGACCGCGCCGTGCCCGGGCATTGGGAAGGTGATCTGATCCTCGGCAAAGACAATGCCTCGGCGATCGGCACCCTGGTCGAACGCCGCTCCGGATTCCTCATGCTGCTGCACCTACCTACCGATCACACCGCCGAATCGGTCGCCGATGCCGCTGTCGCCACGATGAGCACCCTGCCGGGGTTCCTGCGCCGCACCCTGACCTGGGACCAAGGCAGCGAGATGGCCCAGCACGCCCGCATCGCCATGGCCACCGGCCTGGACATCTACTTCTGCGACCCGCACTCGCCCTGGCAGCGCGGCACCAACGAAAACACCAACGGCCTTCTGCGCCAATACTTCCCCAAAGGCACCGACCTATCGATCTTCCCCGCCGACTACCTCGACTACGTCGCCGCCCAGCTCAACACCCGACCCCGCAAACGCCACGGCTTCCGCACCCCCGCCCACATCCTCAATGACATACTCACCGAATCAGCTGTTGCATCGACCACGTGAATCCGCCGATCAACTAGCGACCATATGACTACCGTCGAATACATTTCTCTATCGACGGGAGAGAAATGGTGGTTGCGGGGGTGACAGGCAGACGCGCTGGCGTCGATGGCGCGCTCTGGATGCTCGACTACGGACGTGGGTGGCGGCGTGTCAGGCTGGCCATTGCGGTGTACCGCCGAGCGGTTCCAGGCTGCTCTGCGGCTACGGAGCCGGTTGCGGCTGCGCCGAGGTTCAAGGACGCAATGAGCCTGGCGCACTACCGGACTGGGCTGCCGAGCGACACTTTTACGGTGACCGTCGACCATTTGGACGGATCCTCGCCCAGTACGACACCGATACCGAAATCAATTCGCACTGCGGAGATTCGAACGGCTTTTGATTCATTCGCGCAACGGATCTCCGGGCGCGCGACTTTCTCCGAGCCGCGCGGTCTAGCGTCTTACCCGCACTAGAACTGCTGGCTTCGGTTGCCGCGCAGACCTTTCGAGAGCTATGTCGAATAACCGTCGGCGCGGGTGTCGGGGACAATGCGACCTGCCGCGACCAAAGTGCGGAAGGCGGCTCCTTTGCGAGGGCAAGCATCTGCTCGGCAACCGCGGTGCAGCTGCATTGCGCGGTGCGCTTCGGAGACAGTGAAAGGTGTTGTGGGAGCGCGGTGTCCGGTGGCGGATCGGGTGTCGCCGACGCAGGTTCCGATGATGCCGATGAGGGAGACGACCAGACCGCACGCGGTCAGGATGGACAGCGTCGAGTACATCGGATCACTTGTCTGCGGCGCGCCGGAAGCAGTAGGCGGAGGCGGCTAGGTACTGGCGGCAGCCACTGCCGTGGCCTGCGTGCACGGAGAGGATGAACCTCGCCTTGTCGTAGTCCAGGACCTGCGGTTCCGTTGCGCAGTCACGACTTTGGACAAGCCACAGTTCGCGCAAGTCCGAATGCGGTACGTTCATCGTCCACCTCCGCGGAGTTCAGTGCACCCGGCGCCGGGGGCGCCGGCGGAATCGCGCTCGAGGCGGCTGGATCATGACCGCGTCGGGACCGTGCGCCGGATTCCGGAGAGCGGGCGCCCCCACAGGGTCTGGGCACAACCCCGGCGCCGGGTGCGAATACAGACTGCGCGTTGCGATTGGGTACATAACAGTCCGGAATGCGATAAATGCGAGTAATTTTCGAGTGAATCGGCCTGATGCGAGGAAGCGGGTCCTATGGTTGAGGTCGACTGGACGGGCGAGGACGTGCTTGCCCTTCGCACGGCGATGAAGCGAAGTCGTTACGAGTTCGCACGTTTGGTGGGCGTTACCCCGCGCACCGTGGTCTTGTGGGAGAACGGCCGGACAACCCGGATGCACGCCGCAAGCAGGCGACTCCTCGATCGAGTGCTGTCCGAGGCCGATTCAGTCGTCGTCACGCGATTCGAGCGTGCGATCAAGGCGGGTCGCGAAGCGGCAGGCCACACCGACGATGCGAGCGCGGCGCTCGATCGGACAATCAAGCTCGGTAGGGACAAAGCGCCGGCCGGACCGGAGGTTCGGTCGACGCCGATCGGGCTCGACGAGGAAGTCGAGGATGACGACGTGAGAAGGCGGGAAATGCTGGCCTGCATCGGCGCAGGTCTGGCGGGACACGCTGCCGAACTCTTGGCAAGCGAACCGGAGCGGATGCTCGCGACCCTGGACGCCGGGTCGATGAGCGAGCGCAGGCTCGGTTTCCTGGAAGAATCCACCGCGGCGCTGGGCAAGCATGTCGTCCAGGTACCGCCGCACGAGCTGCTGCAAGGCACGCTCGACCAATTCCGCACGGTGCGCGCCTGTCTCGGTGAGCGCCAGGCCACCCACCACCAGATCAGGCTGGTCCGCACAGCAGGACGGCTGGCCAACGTGGTCGGTGAGATCTTGTTCAACGAGGGGCATTTCGGCCAGGCGCGGCTGTGGTACGCCACCGCCATCCACGCCGCACAGGACATCGGCGACCGCTACTCGGAGGACATCGCGCTCGCCGGTCTTGCCTACCTGCCCACCTACAGCGACAAACCGAGGGAAGTGCTGCGCCTGCTCGATCCACGTCTCGCGCAGGACCCGGCGACCGGCGCGGCCGCCGCCTGGTTGTGGGGCATGGCGGCGCGCGCGCACGCCGATCTCGGTGACGAACACCAATTCGCCCACTGCATAGACAAATCCGCGCGGGCGCTGGACAGCGTGGGGTCCGAGGAGCTGCCGATCGGCATCTTCTCGTTCCGACCGGAGAAGCTCGCCTTCTATCGCGCCATCGGATACGCCAGGCTCGGCAAGCCCGACGAGACGGCCACCGCCGCAGCCGAAGCCATCTCGCGGTACGACCCGCAGGAGACGATGGAGCCCGCGCTGGTGCGTTTCGAACACGCGACCGCACTGCTGGCTTCCGGCGAAGTGGACGAGGCCTGCGCGGTCGCCACCGCCGCCATCACCGACGCGCACACCTACGTCGGGCTGACGGTCACCAAGCGCGCCAAGCGATTCGACTCGGCCCTGCTGAACGGCAGCGGTCGCGCGGTGAGCGAGTGGCGGCAGCGAGCACGGGAGGTCATCGACACCCAGCGGATGGACGTGTAGCGGGTTCGGCCACGCCGGCGGATCGCCGGAGCTCTCGCGCCCTGCGCACGATGAAACGCGTTGGGGCCGAGAGGCGCGCCGGTCGCCGGGGCCTGCCTGTGCCCTCGCTCCTGCCGTGCGCGTGCTGACGCGCTGCGCACTTGGGGATGGCGAACCGGCGCGCCGCACCTTCAGTTGGTCTTCGGGGTCATGGCGGCGATCAGGGAGTTCGGGCGCATGTCGGTCCAGTGGGTTTCGACGTACTCCAGGCATGTGCTGCGGGGGGCGGCGCCGTAGGCGATGGTCCAGCCGGTGGGGATGGCGGCGAAGATCGGCCAGAGGGAGTGTTCGCCTTCGGCGTTGGTGAGGACGTAGAACTGGGCGTCATCGTCGTCGAACGGGTTTGTCATAGTTCACCTTTCGTGCGGGTGGGACGGGTTCATGCGCGGTCGGTGTCGGCCAAGGCCGTGGTCAGCACGTGGCCGATGCGGGCGAGGGCGGATTCGGAGGTCATCCGCCAGTGGGTGGCGGTGACGGCGTGGTTGTGTACGGTGCCGTCCACGGCGTCGGACCAGCCGGCGGCGCCGGTCGCGCCGGTCGGATCGTCCAGGGCGGCGGTGAAATACACGAGGTTGCCCTTGTAGCGGCGGGGGCGGTAGCGGGTGAGGAGTTCGAGGGAGCGGGCTCCCGCGTCCAGCACCCGGCCGAGTCGTTCGGCGCCGAAGGAGGCGAACGGTTCCGGCAGGTCGGCGATGCGCTCGGCGAGTTCGGCGAGGCCGAGTTCGGTGTCGGCTTCGGCGGCCTTTTCGCCGAGCAGTCCGCCGAGCAGGTCGGCGAGCGGCACGGTGGTCTCGGCCACGGCTTCCGTGCGCGGGCTGTCCATCATGGCCAGCGTCGCGACGTGCTGTCCCTCGTCCTGCAACTGGATCGCGACGGCGTGGGCGAGAACGCCGCCGAGCGACCAGCCGAGCAGGTGGTACGGACCCTCCGGCTGCACGGCGCGGATCTCCGCGACGTAGCGCCTGGCCCAGGCCTCGATCGAATCCGGTAGCGGTTCCGCTGAATTCAGCACCGGGGATTGCAGGCCGTAGATGGGCCGCTCAGGGTCGATGTGCGCGGCCAGACCGGCGAACGACCAGGCGACGCCGCTGACGGGGTGCAGGCAGAACAACGGCGCCTTGCCACCGCCCTGGCGCAGCGGCAGCAGCACGTCGAAGGCCGCCGCCGCGTCCACCCGGCCCCGGCCGGACCTGGTCAGCTCGAGCTGGGTGACGAGCCCGGCGGGCGTCGGCGCGGAGAACAACCAGACGACCGGGACCGTTTCGCCGAGCTCCGCGCTCAGCCGGGTGGCCAGGCGGGTGGCGATCAGCGAGTTGCCGCCGCGCTCGAAGAAGTTGTCGTCCAAGCCGATTCGGTCCGCATCGAGCACCTCGGCGAAGACGGCGCACACGGCCTGTTCCAGCTCCGTCGCCGGAGCGCGGAACTCGCGCGCCGCCAGTTCGGGCCGTGGCAACGCAGCCCGATCGACCTTGCCGTTGGCGTTGAGCGGCAGTGTGTCCAGTCGAACGAGCGCGGCGGGCACCATGTAGCTGGGCAGGACCCCGGCGAGCGCTGCCCGCAGCGCGTCGGTGTCCGACGAGGCATGCGACCCGTCGATACCCAACCCGGCACGCGGCCCCTCGATGCCCGATGTGGCGCGCGGCCCGTCAACGCCCGACCCGGCGCGTGGCTGATCGGCGTGCAGCCCAGCGCGTGGTGCCTCCGCGCCCAACCCGGCACGTTGCCCGTCGATGTCCAGCCCGGCTCGCTGCCCCTCGGCGCCCAACCCCGCATGCGGCCCATCGGCGTGCGAACCAGCGCGTGGTACCTCCGAGCCCAACCCTGCCTGCGGCCACCCGGTGCCCAACCTCGCGCCCGGTCCCTCAACACGCGATGCGGTATGCGGCTGCGGAGTGTCGACCGGCGCCGCCGTCGTGAAATAACCGACCAGCATGGCGTTCTCACCATCCGCTCGGTGCGCGACAACGACGGCTTCCGCGACCTCCGGCCTCGCGCGCATCGCGTGCTCGATCTCGGCCAGTTCGATGCGGTATCCGCGCACCTTGACCTGGAAGTCGCGCCGTTCGACGTAGCAGAGATTCCCGTCGGGGTTCCAGCGCACCATGTCGCCGGTGCGGTACAGCCTGCTGCCCGGCGCGCCGAAGGGGTTGGCCACGAAGCGTTCCGCGCTCAGGTCCGGCCTGCCGTGATACCCGCGAGCCAGCTGCGCGCCGCCCAGGTACAGCTCGCCGGTGACACCCGCGGGGACCGGGTGCAGCCGGTCATCGAGGACGTAGACCTGAGTGCCCGCCTCGGGCGTACCGATCGGCACGCTGCCGGTCGGGACCGCCGAACCGACGACAGCCCGGTACCGAGTCACCGAGACCGCCGCTTCCGTCGGCCCGTACAGGTTGTCGACGCGCGCGTCGGTGAGCGCACCGACCTTCGCGAGTGTCGCGGCGGGCAACGCCTCACCGATCACCAACAACCTGCGCAGCGAGCGGGGCAGTCGGCGCGCGCCGGAAACCTCGGCAAGCATGGCGAGCAGCGACGGCACGAGCGTCATCGTGGTGACCGAGGCTCGACGGACGAGGTCGAGTACCCCTTCTGGGTCACGCTGTGCGCCCGTCGGCGCGAGCACCACCCGCGCCCCGGTGCGCAGCGCCCACCAGAATTCCCAGACCGAGAGGTCGAAGGCGGCCGAGGTCACCAGCAGGGTGGCGTCGTCGGCGCCGAGGCCGTACTCCGACTGCATCCAGTCCAGCTGGTGCGTGACGGCGCGGTGCGGGACCGCGACGCCCTTCGGGACACCGGTCGAGCCGGAGGTGAAGATGACGTACGCGGTGTGCCACGGCGACAACGCCCGCACCCGTTCGGCGTCGCGGACCGGCGCGGCGTCGACGGAATCGGGGACCGTCGTGACGTCGAACAGCACCTCGTGGTCGGACACCTCGGCGGGCAGCATCGGCTTGCGCGCCGAGGTGAGCACCAGCTCGGGGTTCGCCGCGGCGAGTACGCCGGTGGTCCGATCGAGCGGATGCGCCGGGTCGAGCGGGACGTAGGCGCCGCCCGCCGTCACCACCGCGTACATCGCGACGAGCAGGTCGACGCCGCGCGGAATCGCCAGCGCCACCAGCGATTCCGGGCCGACGCCCCGGCCGATCAGCACCCGGGCCAGCCGGTTCACCCGCGCGGCGAACTCGGCGTAGGTCAGGGTGTGCGCGTCGTCGACGACGGCGATCGCGTCGGGCGTGCGCGCCACCTGCGCCTCGAACGCGGTGACCAGCGTGTCCGGAGCGAACTCCCGGTCGGCGGCGTTCCATGCGAGGAGCATGCGTTCGGTCTCGGCGTCGTCCAGCATCGGCAAGTCGCCGACCGGCAGCCGCGGCGCGGCGCACACGGCCTTCAACAGCCGCTGCAACCGGCCCGCGAAGCCCGCGACGGTCGCCTCGTCGAACAGCGCCGTGGCGTAGGTGATCGTCGCGGCGAGTCCGGCGGGCGCGCCCTGCGCGTCGTAGCGGTCGGTGACCACCAGGTGCAGGTCGAATTGCGAGACCTCGGAGTCGAAGTCGACCGCGGTCGCGGTCAGCCCGTCCAGGGTGAAGTCGGCCTCGGCCTGGTTGTGGAACGAGAACCCGACCTGGAACAGCGGGTGCCGCGCGGTGGAGCGCTCGGGATTGAGCACCTCGACCAACCGCTCGAACGGGACGTCGGCGTGCGCGAACGCCGCGAGATCGGCGGAGCGCACCCGTTCGAGCAGCGCGCTGAATCCGTCGCCCGCGTCCACCCGGGTGCGCAGTACCAGGGTGTTGACGAACATGCCGACCACGTCGTCGAGTTCGGCCGCGCCGCGACCCGCAACGGGTGTGCCGACCGCGATGTCGCCGGTGCCGGACAGTCGCGCGAGCAGGGCGGCGAAGGCGGCGTGCACCACCATGAACAGCGTCGCGCCCGACGCGCGACCCAATTCGACAAGAGCCGCGTGGGTTTCGGTGTCGACCGCGAAATCGACGTGCCTGCCGCGAGTGGACACGATCGCGGGCCGCGCCCGATCCGTCGGCAGCGGCAGCTGCGCGGGCAGCTCGTCGAGCGCCTCGGTCCAGAACCGGAGTTGCTGCGCCACCAGCGATTCGGGATCGTCCTCCGAGCCCAGCAGTTCCCGCTGCCACAGGCTGTAGTCGGCGTACTGCACCGGCAGCGGCGCCCATTCCGGTGCGCGTCCCCGCCTGCGCGCGGCGTAGGCGAGCATCACGTCTCGGGCCAGCGGAACGAGCGACGAACCGTCGGCCGCGATGTGATGAATCACCACGACCAGCACGTGTTCCGTTGCCGCCGAGCCATTCTCCGTGATCGGACGGAAGAGCCTGGCGCGCAACGGCACCGCGTCGGTCACGTCGAATCCCGCGCCGACGAAATCCGCCACCGCGATGGGCAGATCGTCGATCGGCACCGCGACCGGTGCGAGCACCGGCGCGCCCGCGTTTTCGACCGGTAGCACCACCTGCACGGGCCCGGCCGTCCGCTGCGGATAGACCGTGCGCAGCACCTCGTGCCTGGCCACCACGTCGGTGATGGCGGCGTTCAACGCGACCACATCGAGCGCGCCGGTCAGCCGCACCGCGAGCGGGATGTTGTAGGCGGTGGACTGGCGGTCCAGCCGGTTGAGGAACCACATGCGCTGCTGCGCCAGCGACAGCGGAACCGGCTCGTCCCCCCTGCGCGCGATCAGGGCGGGGCGGGCGGGCGAAGCGTCTCCGCTGCCCAGCTCGGCGGCCAGGGCCTCGACTGTCGAGTGCTCGAACACGGTGCGCACGCCGACGGTGACGCCGAGCGCCGCACCCAGCCGGGCGGCGAGTTGCGTTGCGGTGAGCGAGTTTCCGCCGAGTGCGAAGAAGTCGTCGTCCAGACCGGCCTCGTCGATCTCGAGCACGGCGGCGACGGTCGCGGCGACCTTCCGCTGGACCGCGGTCACCGGCGCACGGAACGCGGCAGTGCGGAATTCCGGTTCCGGCAGCGCCTTCCGATCCAGTTTCCCGACCGGCGTCAAGGGCAGCGCATCGAGGACCACGATGGCGGCGGGCACCATGTAGGCGGCCAGCGAACGACCCGCGAAAGCGGTCAGTTCCGCGGTGTCGACCGTATGACCCGGTGCGGCAACCACATAGGAAACCAACGCGACCACACCATTGGCATCGGTGTGCCCGACGGTCACCGCGTAGTCGACGGACTCGTGCGCGGCGAGCACCGCGTCGATCTCACCGAGCTCGATACGAAGACCACGCACCTTCACCTGGTGGTCGGTGCGCCCGAGGTGCTGGAGCGCGCCGGACGCCGGCCCACCCGTCGCCCGGCCACCGCCCCTCATCGAATCGCTTCGCGATGCGGGCACCCATCTGACCAGGTCGCCGGTGCGATAGATCCGTCCGCCCTCGGGACCGTAGGGGTCCGCGACGAACCGGCTCGCCGAAAGTCCCGCCCGCGCATGGTATCCGCGCGCCAAGCCGGGACCGCGCAGGTACAGCTCGCCCGCGACGCCAACGGGCACCGGCCGCAACCGGTCGTCGAGCACGAGCGCGGACATCCCGTGGATCGGCGCGCCCATGTCGAGCGGATCGCCCGGTCGCATCCGCGCGCTGATCGTGGTGATGACGGTGGTCTCGGTGGGGCCGTAGGTGTTGTACATCGACCGTCCGACGCCCCAGCGCCGCACCACATCCGGGCCGTAGGCCTCGCCGCCGACGGTCAACTGCCGCAGCTCCGGCAGTTGCGCCGGATCGAGGGTTTGCAGGACCGCCGGGGTGAGGAACGCGTGGGTCACCCGCCGATCGCGGATCAGCGCGGTCAGCTCGGCCCCGCCGTAGACGCTCGCCGGTGCGACGACCATGGTCGCGCCCGCCGACAGCGCCATCAGCAGTTCCAGCATGGAGGCGTCGAAGCTGGGCGAGGACACGGCGAGCACGCGCGCGTCGGCGGTCACCGAGTACCGATCCCGTTGCGCGCGAGCGATTCCCGCGATTCCCGCGTGCGTCGCCAGGACGCCCTTCGGCACACCCGTCGAGCCCGAGGTGTAGATCATCCACGCCGCGTGGTCCACCCACACCGGACGCACCAGCTCGTCCGCGCCGAGCGGCGTCGCGCTGGTCTGCCGCATCCGCGCCACGGTGGCGGGTGCGTCCAGCGCCAGCCATTCGACAGCGCCGGGCAGCGCGGCGTGGACCGCGTCGATCGTGAGGCCGAAGGCCGCGCCGGAGTCGGTGAGCATATGTGCGATCCGTTCGGCCGGGTAGGTCGGATCGACCGGCACGAACGCGGCGCCGCTCTTGGCCACCGACCACACCGCGAGCAGCGCCTCGGCCGAACGCGGGATGGCGATCGCGACGACGTCCTCCGCGCCGATGCCGTACCCGACGAGCAGCCTGGCCAGCCGCGCGGACTGCTCGTCCAGCTCGCGGTAGGTCAGCTCGCGGTCACCGCAGACCACGGCGACACCGTCCGGGTTCATGGCGACGGCCGCCGCCATCATCTCGTCCAGCGTCCGCTGCGGCACCGCCTCGGCGCCGCGCCTGGCGAGCAGTTCGGCGCGTTCGGCGGGCGCGAGCAGTTCGGCCGCGCCGATCGGGTGTTCCGGCGCGGCGGTGAGCGTGCCGAGGACCCGGCCGAACCGGCGCAGCAGCCCTTCGGCGGTGTCCGCGTCGAACAGATCGGTCGCGTAGTTCAGTTCGACGGTGAAGTGTCCGTCGGCGTCGAGGTCCGCGGCCACGGTGAACTGGAGGTCGAAACGCGCCACGGGTTCGTCGAATTCGACCGCCGAGAGCTCGAGCCCCGGCACGGCGAAGGTGTCGTCCCCGGTGTTCAGGTAGCTCAGTGCGACCGTGAACAGCGGATGCCGCGCCTGCGTCGTAGCCACACCGAGCTCGTCGACCACCCGCTCGAACGGAACGGTCGCGTGTGCGAACGCTGCCAGATCGGCGGCCCGCGTCTCGGCGAGGAGTTCGGTGAAGGACTGTTCGGGACGCGGCCGGGTGCGCAGCACCAGCGTGTTCACGAACATGCCGACCAAGTCGTCGAGCGCCGCCGCGCCGCGACCAGCGACGGGTGTGCCGATCGCGATGTCGTCGGAACCGGAGAGCCTGGCCAGCAGCACCGACAGTGCCGCGTGCACCACCATGAACGGCGTCGCGTGCTGTGCGCGGGCGAGCTCGTGCACCCGCGCGCCGACGCCGCCGCCGATCCGGGCCCGCGCGTTGCCGCCGCGCTTGCTCGCGACGGGCGGGCGGGGGCGGTCGGTGGGCAGGGCCAGATCCTCGGGCAGTTCGCGCAGCGCCTCGCGCCAGAACGAAAGGTCCTCGGCAGCCGCATTTTCGACCGCCGCGGTCTGCCAGATCGCGTAGTCCGCGTACTGCGCGGCGAGCCCCGGCCACGCCGGTGCGGCTCCCAGCACGCGAGACAGGTAGGCGGAGAGCAGATCTCGCAGCAGCGGGCGCATCGAGTATCCGTCTGCGGCGATGTGGTGCAGCACCGCGACGAGCACCCGGCTTGTCGAACTCTCGCGCAGCAACACCGCGCGCACCGGAACCTCGTTCGTCACATCGAAACCGGCGGCGAGGAATTCGGCGATCCGATCCTCGACGCCGCTCGCATCGATCGCTTCGACGTCCAGCCGCACGGGCGCGGACGCCACGGGCAGGATCACCTGGTGCGCCGTGCCGTCGGCCGCCGCGGGGTAGATCGTCCGCAGCACCTCGTGCCGCGCCACCACGTCGGCGAACGCCGCGCCGAGCGCCACTTCGTCCAGTTCACCGCGGATCCGCATCGCGACCGGGATGTTGTGCGCGGCCGACGACGGATCGAGCCGGTTGAGGAACCACATGCCGCGCTGGACGGGCGCCAACGGCACCGGCTCGGGACGCGGACCAGCGATCAGCGGAACGACCGAATCGCCCGCCTCGGCGATGATTCCCGCCGCAAGCGCGGAGACCGTCGGCGCCTCGAACAGCAGCCGCACGGGCACGCGCCTGCCCAGCCTTTCGCCGAGCCTGGCCAGCACCCTGGTCGCGCTGAGCGAGTTCCCGCCCAGATCGAAGAAGCTGTCCTCGACGCCGACCGGTCCGCAACCGAGCACGTCCTCGAAGGCGGCGGCCACCAGACGTTCGGCCGGGGTGACCGGAGCGGTGTAGGCGCGGCGATCGAACACGGGTTCCGGCAACGCTTTTCGATCCAGCTTGCCGGAGGCGTTGAGCGGGAAGGCGTCCAGCACCACGAAGGCCGAGGGCAGCATGTAGGACGGCAGCGTCGCCCGCGCCGCGGCGCGCAGCGCGTCTTGGAGATCGGCGGTGTTCTCCGGCGTCGGCACGACGTAGCCGACCAGGTGCTCGCCGACCACCAGCGCCGCGGCTTGGGACACGCCTGGCACTCCGGCCAGCACGGCTTCGATCTCCCCGAGTTCGATGCGCTGGCCGCGGAACTTCACCTGGAAGTCGGTGCGGCCCAAGTACACCAGTTCGGCGGCGTCGCCGCCGGTGTCCCAGCACACGAGGTCGCCGGTGCGGTACATGCGTTCGCCAGGGCCACCGAAGGGGTTGGCCACGAACCGATCCGCGGTCAAGTCGGGTCGGCCGTGGTAGCCGCGGGCGAGCTGAGTCCCCGCCAGGTAGAGCTCGCCCGCCACTCCGGGCAGGGTCGGCCGCAGCCGCGAATCCAGCACGTAGACACGGCTGTTCCACTCGGGGTTGCCGATCGGCATCACGGTGCGCTCGGTCTCGCCCGTCACATCACGGTAGGTGATACTCACCGCCGCCTCGGTGGGTCCGTACAGGTTGTGCAGCCGCGCCTCGCTCACCGCACCGAACGCGCGCACGGTCTCGGCGGGCAGTGCCTCACCGATCACGAACACGGTGCGCAGCGTGTTCAGCCGCTGCCCGGTGCTGTGCACGTGTCCGGCGAAGACGCTCAGCATCGACGGCACGAAATCGGTGACGGTGACGCCGTAGCGACCGATCACCTCGGCGAGATAGCCCGGATCGCGGTGCCCGTCTGGCGTAGCGAGCACTACGGTCGCGCCGACGCGCAGTGGCAGGAAGTACCCCCACAGTGAGACGTCGAAGGTTGTCGCGGTCTTCTGTAGGTACACGTCGTCGGCGCGCAGCCGATACTCCGACTGCATCCAGGTCATCTGATTGACGATCGCCGCGTGAGACACGCTGACGCCCTTGGGCTTTCCCGTCGAGCCGGACGTGAAGATCACGTACGCCGGGTTCCCCGGGTGGATCGGCGCGCCGCGCTCCTCCGTCGCGATCGGATCGTCGGCGTAGCCGTCCAGCGCGACGGTGTCCACGCAGACGACGCGTCCGGTGTAGCCGAATTCGGCACGGTCGCGTTCGGTGGTGAGCAGCGCGGCGGGCCCCGCGGTGTCGAGGATGTGAGCGATGCGCTGCGCGGGGTGGTCGGGATCGATCGGCACGTACGCGCCGCCCGCCTTGAGCACGGCGTACATGGCGAGCACCAGGTCGATGGACCGCCGAATGGTCATGGCCACCAGCGATTCCGGACCGACGCCCGCCTCGATGAGATGCCGCGCCAGCCGGTTGGCGCGCTGATCCAGTTCGCCGTAGGTGAGCACCGTGGCGGCCGCGCCGCCGTCGGGGACGTACACCAGCGCGGGATCGTTCGGCGTGGCCGCGGCCTGCGCCTCGAACTCGTCGAGCAGCATCTCCGCCACGAACGCGGTGTGCGCGGAGTCGTTCCATTCGGTGACCACCCTGCGCAACTCGCCGGCGCCGAACAGGTCGATGTCGCCGACCGGCAGATCCGGGTCTTCGATCACCGCCGTCAGCAGCCGCAGGAATCGCTCGCCCATGGTGTGGACGGTAGCGGCGTCGAACAGATCGGTGGCGTAGGTGAAACGCACCGCGTCGTCGGAGACGGTGAGTTGCAGATCGAATCGGGTTGTCTCGTAGTCGAACTCGTACTCGGCAACGGTCACCCCTGGCAACCGCACCTCGATCGGCGAAAGGTTCTGGAAGAACAGCGCGACCTGGAACAGCGGGTGCCGCGCCTGTGAGCGCGGCGGGTCGATGACTTCCACCAGCCGTTCGAACGGCACCTCGGCGTTGGCGAACGCGTCCAGGTCGCCCTCGCGCACCCGCCGCAGCACGGCGGCGAAGGAGTCAGCGCCGGGCACCTCGGTGCGCAGTACCAGCGTGTTGACGAACATGCCGACCAGGTCGTCCAGCCGACGTTCGCCGCGACCGGCGATCGGCGCGCCGACGGCGATGTCCGCTGTGCCGGAGAGCCGGGCGAGCAGCACCGCGAGCGCGGCGTGCACCACCATGAACGGCGTCGCGTCGTGCCGGGCGGCCAGCGTGGTGATACCGGCACGCAGCGCCGGGTCCAGCAGCAGGGTTGCGCTCGCGGCGGCGTGCGAGGCGACGGCCGGGCGTGGGCGGTCGGCGGGCAGGTCCAGTTGGGCGGGCAGACCGCGCAGCGCACTCCGCCAGTAGTCCAGCTGACGTGCGGCGGTCGACTCCGGATCGTCCTCGGCGCCGAGCAATTCGCGCTGCCACAGCGCGTAGTCGGCGTACTGCACCGGCAGTGGCGTCCAGTCCGGCTCCACACCGGTGACGCGCGCGGCGTAGGCGGCGGCGAGATCGCGGGCCAGCGGTCCCATCGAGAAGCCGTCGGCGGCGATGTGGTGCACGACGAGGGCGAGCAGGTGCTCGTGCTCCGAGAGCTCGGCCAGCCCGATCCGCAGCGGCACCTCGGCGGTCACGTCGAACGGCGTGGCGACGAAGCCGACGAGGGCAGCGGCCGGGTCGGCGGCGTCCAGCTCGGTGATCGACGGCGCGGCGGCGTCGAGGATCCGCTGGTGGCCGACGCCGTCGCGGTCCGGGTAGACCGTGCGCAGCGTCTCGTGCCTGGCGATCACGTCGGCGATCGCGGCGGTCAGCGCCGCGGTGTCCAGCTCGCCGACGAAGCGGATGGCGACCGGGATGTTGTTGACGGTCTCCGCGGGATCGAAGCGGTTCAGGAACCACATGCGCTGCTGAGCGGGCGAGAGCGGGATCGTTTCGGGACGCGGTCCCACGGTGAGGGCGGGACGGCGAACCGCTCCCGTGCCCTCGACCGCCCGCTCGGCGAGTGCCGCGACGGTCGGCGCGTCGAACAGCGTCCGCACCGGGATGTCGGTGTTCAGCTCGGCGCCGAGCCGCGCGGCCAGCTGGGTGGCGATCAGCGAGTTGCCGCCGAGCGCGAAGAAGTCGTCGTCCGCGCCGACCCGTTCGACCCCCAGTAGTTCGCCGAACAGTGCCGCGACGGTTCGCTCGGCGTCGGTTTCCGGTGCGCGGAAGACCGCCGACTCGACGACGGGCGCGGGCAACGCCTTGCGGTCCAGCTTGCCGGAGGAGTTGAGCGGGAACTCGTCGAGCACCACGAACGCGGAAGGCACCATATAACCGGGCAATTCGGCGGCCACTCGCGCTCGCACGGCACCGATATCGATCGACGTGCCAAGCAGATACGCGACAAGCTGGTCGCCGCCGGACACCTGCCCGCCGCGAACGACCACCACCGCCTGGTCGACACCGGCCACGGCGGTGAGTGCGGCTTCGATCTCGCCGAGCTCGATACGCAGACCGCGTAGCTTCACCTGGAAGTCGGTGCGGCCCAGGTACTCCAGTTCGCCGGTCGGTGTCCAGACCACCAGATCGCCGGTGCGGTACATACGTTCGCCAACCGCGCCGAAAGGATTGGCCACGAAGCGATCCGCCGTCAGCTCGGGCCGCGCCACATAGCCGATCGCCAGCTGCCCGCCCGCCAGATACAGCTCGCCAGGCACGCCGACGGGCACCGGCCGCAGCCGCGCGTCCAGCACCAGCAGGCGGGTGTTGAACACCGGCCTGCCGATCGGCACCGAGTCCGTGTCCGCGTCCGTGACCTCGTGATAGGTCACGTCCACGGCGGCCTCCGTCGGGCCGTAGAGGTTGTGCACCCTGACTCCGAGAACGCGGCGCGCCCGCTGGGCGACGGCGGCGGGCAGCGCCTCGCCGGACGCGAAGACCCGGCGCAGCGCGGCGCGCTCGCGGGCCAGCGGCTCGTTGAGGAACACCGCGAGCAGCGAGGGCACGAAATGCACGGTGGTCACGCGCTTGGCCGCGATGAGCCGGGCCAGATACGCGGGATCGCGGTGACCGTCATGGCGCGCGACGACCAAACGCGCGCCGATCTGCAACGGCCAAAAGAACTCCCACACCGACACGTCGAAAGTCGCGGGCGTCTTCTGCAATACCGCGTCGTCGGGGCGCAGCCCGTAGCGATCCTGCATCCAGACCAGCCGGTTGACGATGGCGGCGTGCGACACCGCGACGCCCTTGGGGCGGCCGGTGGAGCCGGAGGTGAAGATGACGTACGCGGGGTGGCCCGGCGTGAGCTCGCCGATCCGGTCGGCGTCTGTGAGCGGATCGTCGGCGAAGGCGGACAGGTCCAAGCGATCCATCCGAACCTGCCGCGCCGCGCCGACTTCCAGATCCATCCCGGAGGTCAGAACGCACACCGGACGTGCCGTGGCCAGCACGTATTCGATGCGGTCGGCCGGATGATCGGGATCGATCGGCACGTACGCGCCGCCCGCCGCCGTCACCGCATACATCCCGACGATCAGGTCGAGCGAACGCCGCATGCCAAGTGCCACACAGGAATCCGGGCCGACGCCCTGGGTGACCAACCAACGCGCCAACCGGCGCACGCGAGCGGCGAACTCGCCGTACTCGAGGCTGGTTCCCTCGAAAGTCATGGCGACGGCCTCGGGTGTGCGCGCGACCTGCTCCTCGAACAGCGAGATCAAGGTGTGCGGGCTGGCCGCGACCGGGTGCGCGGTGTCGTTCCACCGCTCGAGCACGAGCGAGCGCTCGGCCCCGTCCAGCAGTTCGATATCGCCGACTCGGAGAGCCGGATCGGCCACCACCGTCTCCAAAATCCTGACGAACCGCGCCGCGAAAGACTGGACCGTCGCGCGATCGAACAGGTCGGTCGCGTAGCGCAGCAGCGCGCGCAGCGCCGTGCCCGAACCCTGGTGATGTTCGACCAGCTCCAAGGCCAGATCGAATTGCGCGACGCGATTGTCGAGCGGGTAGGCCGACACCTCGAGCCCCGGCAGCTCCAGCACCGTGTCGTCGCGGTGCTCGAAGGTCAGCAGCGTCTGCACGATCGGCGAATGCGATTGCGAACGAACGGGGTTGATCTCCTCGACGAGACGCTCGAACGGCAGATCGGCATGGGCGAAGGCGCGCACGTCGACCTCGCGAACCTGCCGCAGCAGATCGGCGAAGGACGTGCCGGCGCGCACCTCGGTGCGCAGCACGAGGGTGTTGACGAACATGCCGACCAGGTCGTCCAGCGCCTGTTCGGCGCGTCCCGCGACAGGGGTGCCGATCGCGACGTCCTCGGTCCTCGCCAACCTGCCGAGCAAGGTGGCGAAGGCGGCGTGCACCACCATGAACGAGGAAACACCGTGTCGCCGGGCGAGTTCCGCGATCGACGCGGTCAGCTCGGCGGTGACAGCGAATTCCACCGTGGCGCCACGCCCGGTGGCGACCGGCGGACGCGGGCGGTCGGTGGGCAGCTCGAGTACCGGCGCCAGGTCGGCCAGCCCGGCGCGCCAGTGCGCGATCTGCTTGGCAAGCACCGATTCCGGATCGGAAGCCGCGCCGAGTACCTCGTGCTGCCACAGCGTGAAGTCGGCGTACTGCACCGGGAGCGGTCGCCACTGCGGCGCGGCGCCGGCACTGCGCGCCGTGTAGGCCACCATGAGGTCGCGGGCCAGTGGCGCGGTGGACACGCCGTCGGCCGCGATGTGGTGCACGACGACGACCAGCACGTGGTCATCCGACGCGGCGCGGATGAGTTTGGCGCGCACGGGCACTTGGCCGCGCAGATCGAACGGCAACGCCGCGAAGACCGCGACGGATTCGGGAAGTTCCGCCTCGGAAACCGCCACCGGAGCCAATTCCAGCGCGGGCACTTCCGCGCGCACCGACTGGAAAGGGCCGTCACCATCGGACGGGAAGATCGTCCGCAGCGACTCGTGCCGCGCGATCACGTCGCCGAGCGCGGCGGCCAGCGCCACGGTATCCAACGCACCGGTCAGCCGAATGGTGATCGGGATGTTGTAGACCGCCGATTCCGGATCGAGCCGGTTGAGCAGCCACATCCGAGTCTGCGCAAGCGACAAGGGAATCCGCTCGGGCCGAGGACCCGCCGTCAGAGCCGGACGTGACTCGTCCCGCTCGGCCGAATGACGCACGCGCACCGCGAGTTCCGAAACCGTCGGCGCCTCGAACACCTCGCGCACCGTGAGAGCACAGCCCAACGCCGCGTTGGCTCGGGCGACCAACCGCATGGCGAGCAGCGAATTCCCGCCGCGCGCGAAGAAGTCGTCGTCCGCGCCGATACGCGCCGAACCGAGCAGGTCGGCGACCAGGGCCGCGAGCACCGCTTCCGCGCCCTCCTTCGGCGCGCGGTAGGCGACCGTGCCGCCAGTGACCTCGACCTTCGGCAGCGCCGCGCGATCCAGCTTGCCGACCGTGGTGAGCGGCATCTCGTCCAGCACCACCAGGTGGGCGGGCACCATGTACCCGGGCAGCCGCTCGCGCACGGCGTCCAGAACGGCGCCGGCCGCGACCTCCCCGCTGACATAGCCGACCAGACATTCGTAGCCGGAGCTGTCCTTCGCGACCAGCACGGCCGCGTTGGTCACGCCGGGTACACCGGTCAGCGCCGATTCGATCTCGCCGAGCTCGATCCGCTGTCCGCGCAGCTTGATCTGGAAATCGTTGCGGCCCAGATAGATCAGATCACCCGAGCGGTTCCAGCGGACCAGATCACCGGTCCGATACATCACCGCGCCCGGCACCCCGAACGGGTCGGCGACGAACCGCTCGGCGGTCAGCCCGGAGCGGCCGTGGTAGCCGCGCGCCAGCTGATCACCCGCAAGGTACAGCTCGCCGGGCACACCGGTCGGCACCGGCCGCAGCCGCGCGTCGAGCACGTAGACGCGGGTGTTCCAGCACGGACGCCCGATCGCCACATCGCGGCCGGAAGCCACTTCGTCGTCGGTGAATTCGTGATAGACCGCCGAGATCGCCGCTTCGGTCGGGCCGTAGGCATTGTGCACCGCGCCGTCGAAGCTGGCGCGGATCGCGGCGAGCAGATCGGGTGTCAGCGCCTCGCCGCCGCAGTGCAGGTGCCGGAACGAACGCAGCGCGTCGCCCATGCCCTCGCCGATGAGCGCGGCGAGCACCGAGGGCACGTATTCGGCGATGGTGATGCCGTGCTCGCGCAGCAGCCCGGCGAAGTAGGCCAGGTCCAGGTGGCCGCCGGGCTTGGCGATCACCAGCGGCGCGCCGACCGCGACGGGCAGGAAGCACTCCCACACCGAGACGTCGAAGGTCAGCGGCGCGCGCTGGAGGATGCGGTCGGCCGCGGTCACCCCGTAGCGGTGCTCGAGCCAGCGCAGCTGGTTCATGATGGCGCGGTGGGTGACCGCGACGCCCTTGGGCCGTCCGGTGGAGCCCGAGGTGAACAGCACGTACGCGGTGTTGTCCTGGCGCAGCGCGGTGCGGCGCTCGGCGTCGGTGACGGGCTCGGCCGAGTAGCCAGACAGGTCCAGCTCGGCTGGACGAAGCACGCGAGCGTTGAGCGGCGGAAGCTCCGCACCGCCGACGACCACGACCAGTGCGGGATCGGCACTTTCGATCACCTGCGCCAATCGGTCGGTCGGATGTGCCGGGTCGAGCGGCAGGTACGCGCCGCCCGCGCGCACGATCGCGAACAACGCCACGAGCATGTCCAGCGAACGCAGCGCGGCCAGCCCGACGATGGTTTCCGGGCCGACGCCCTCGGCGATCAGATGCCTGGCGAGCCGGTTCACCCGCACGGCTAGCTCGCCGTAGGTCAGGGACTCGCCCTCGAAGGTCACCGCGCGGGCGTCCGCGTCGGCGGCGGCGCGCACCGTGAGCAGGTCGTCGAGGGACTCGGCGGGCAGTGAGTGCGCCGTCGCGTTCCGGTCGGAGAGCAGCATCCCGCGCTCGGCGACCGACATCAGTTCCACATCGCCGACCGCGGTCCTGGTGTCGCGCGCCATCGCGCGCAGCACCCGCTCGAACCCGGCGAGGAAACCGGTGACCGTGCGCTCGTCGAACAGGTCCAGCGCGTAGTGCAGGTGCACGTCGATGCCGTCGGGTTCTCCGTCCGCGTCGTAGCGGTCGGTCAGTGTCCAGTCCAGGTCCAGCTGGATCGGGGCCGGACCGATGTCGAGCGCGCCGATGGCGAGGCGCTGCAAACGGAAGTCGGGCTTGGTCTGGTTCTGGAGCGTCAGCGCTACCTGGTAGAGCGGCGAATGCGCCTGCGAACGCACGGGATTCAGCGTGTCGACGAGCTGTTCGAACGGCACGGCCGCGTGCTCGAAGGCGGCGAGGTCGGCGGAGCGGACTTCGGCGAGCAGCTCGGCGAGGGTGGCTTCGGCGCGGACCTCGGTGCGCAGCACGAGGGTGTTGACGAACATGCCGACGAGCTCGTCCAGCCCCTCGTCGCCGCGTCCGGCCACCGGCGCGCCGACGACGATGTCGCCGGTGGCGGCCAGCCTGCTCAGCAACGCGGCCAGCGCGGCGTGCAGCACCATGAACGGGGTGACCCGGTATTCGGCGGCCAGCTCCTGGATGTCGCGATGCAGCGCGGCGTCGAGCCGTCCGGTCACCGCGCCGCCGCGATTCGAGGCCACCGCGGGGCGCGGACGGTCCGAAGGCAGCGCGAGCACCTCGGGCAGACCCGCGAGGCGGTGCGTCCAGTAGCGCAGCTGCCCGGCCAGCACCGACATCGGGTCCTGCGCGTCACCCAGCGCGTCCCGCTGCCACAGCGCGAAATCGGCGTACTGGACGGGCAGCGGACGCCAGGCGGGCGCGGACCCCGCGCAGCGCGCGACGTAGGCGGCGGCCAGATCGCGAGTCAGCGGCGCGAAGGACCAGCCGTCGGCCGCGATGTGATGCACGACGAACAGCAGCACGTGTTCCTCCTTGGCGCCACCGTCCGCCAGCCGGAGCAGCCGAACACGCAGCGGCACTTCGGAAGTCACGTCGAACCCGGTGTCGGCCGCAGCGGCGATCAGAGCGGGGAGCTCGGCCGCGCGCACTTCCTGGGGCGCGAGGTCGACCAGCCGGGTACCAGCGGGCAGCACCAGCTGGGTGGCCGCGCCGTCGTGCTCCGGGTAGAGGGTGCGCAGCGTCTCGTGCCTGCCGATCACATCGGCGACGGCCGCGTCCAGCGCGGACACGTTCAGCGCGCCGGTCAGCCGCAGCGCGAACGGGATGTTGTAACCGCCTCCGGCACTGTCGAATCGGTTCAGGAACCACATGCGCTGCTGCGCGATCGAGAGCGGAACGGACTCGCCGCGCTCCCGAGCGAGCAGCGGCGGCAGCGTCACCGGCGCGGCGGGGCCGTCGAACCTCAGGTGCTTCGCCAGCTCGCGCACCGTGGGCGCGTCGAACACGGCGCGCACGGGCACCTGCGTTCCGGTCGCCTTGGATAGCCGCGCGGCGAGCTGGGTCGCGATGAGCGAGTTGCCGCCGAGTGCGAAGAAGTCGTCGTCCGCGCCGACCCGCTCGGCGTCGAGCAGCGCGCGAAAGGTCTCGGCGACAAGAGCTTCCGCAGGGCCGCTGACGGCGCGGAATTCGACGGTCCGCGGCGCGGGCGCGGGCAGCGCCTGGCGATCCAGTTTGCCGGAGGCGTTCACCGGGAAGGCGTCCAGCACGACGAATTCCGCTGGCGCCATGTAGGCCGGTAGTCGACGGGCGATCTCCGCGTGAACCAGGTCGAGATCGAGCGCGGTGTCGGGCACCAGGTACGCCACCAGCTGATCGCCGGTGCCGTGGTCGTCGCGCACCAGCACGGCGGCTTGGGCCACCCCGGGAGCCGCGAGCAGCGCCGTTTCGATCTCGCCGAGTTCGATGCGCAGGCCGCGCACCTTCACCTGGAAATCGGTGCGGCCGAGGAACTGGACCTCCCCCGCCGCCGTCCAGCGCACCAGGTCGCCGGTGCGATACATCCGCTCGCCGGGTTCGCCGAAGGGGTTGGCCACGAAGCGATCTCCGGTGAGATCGGCACGGCCGAGATAGCCACGGGCCAGCTGCGCACCGGCCAGATACAGCTCGCCGGGCACACCGATCGGAACCGGCCGCAGGCGCGCGTCGAGGACGTACATCCGGGTGTTCCAGACCGGTCCACCCATCGGCAGCACGCCGGTGTCCGCATCGGTCACCTCGTGCGCCGACACTTCGACCGCGGTCTCGGTGGGCCCGTACATGTTGTGCACCCGCGCCGAGGTCAGCGCGCGCATCCGCTGCGCGGTGGCGGCGGGCAGCGCCTCACCCGAGCAGAAGACGTGCCGCAGGCTGGGCACCTCGGGTTCCTCGGCGACGAACGCCGCGAGCATGGACGGCACGAAGTGCGCCGCGGTGACGCCCTCGCGCCGGATCAGCTCGGCAAGGTAGGCGGGGTCGCGGTGGCCGTCGGGGCGGGCAAGCACCAGTCGCGCGCCGACCTGCAACGGCCAGAAGAACTCCGGCACCGACACGTCGAAGGCGACCGGCGTCTTCTGCAACAGCACGTCGTCGCCGTCCAGCGCCACGTACGCCGACTGCATCCAGCGCAACCGGTTCACGATCGCGCCGTGGCTCACCGCGACACCCTTGGGTGTGCCCGTCGAACCGGAGGTGAAGATGACGTACGCGGTGTTGTCGGCGCGCAGCGCCCCGCGACGTTCGGCGTCGGTGATCGGCGCGTCGGAGTAGCCGGACAGGTCCAGCCGGTCGATGCGGACCTGCGCCGCGGCGAGGTCCAGATCCGCGCCGGAGGTCAGCACCGCGACCGGAATCGCGGTGGCGAGAATGTGTTCCGTGCGCTCGGCCGGATGGTCCGGGTCGAGCGGCACGTAACCGCCGCCCGCCGCGGTGATCGCGTACATGCCGACCACCAAGTCGATGCTGCGCCGCATGCCGAGCGCAACCAGCGAATCCGGGCCGACGCCCTGCGCGATCAGCCAGCGCGCCAGCCGGTTGACCCGCGCGGAAAGCTCGCTATAAGTGAGCGTCGCGGAGCGACTCGGTGAGGGGTGGTGGCCGGGCGACGGGTGGGCCTGCGTTTCACCGTCGAAGGTGAGGGCTGGGCGATCGGGGGTGCGCGCGACTTGCGCGGCGAAAAGCGCGGGGAGCGTGGCCGTTTCGTCGACCGGATGTTCCGTTTCGTTGAACCGGTCGAGCACGAGTGCGCGCTCTTCGGCGTCGATCAGTTCGATCTCGCCGACGCGCGCCGTGGCATCGGCGGCCACCGCGACGAGCATCCGGCGCAGCCTGGCGACGAACGCCGCGACCGTCGCGGCGTCGAACAGATCCGTGGCGTAGCGCAGGCTGCCGCCCAGACCGTCCGGACGTTCCGCGAGCACCAGGTGCAGGTCGAATTTCGCGCCGTCGTCAGGGATGTCGATCGGCTCCACGGTCAGCGACGGGATCTCGACGGCCGGCAGCGCGCGCGGGGCCGCGCCGAAGCTGAGCAGCACCTGGAACAGCGGATGCGCACCGGTGCTTCGATCGACGTCCATCGCGTCGACCAGCTGCTCGAACGGCAGCTCGGCATTGGCGAACGCGGCGAGATCCGCATCGCGCACCTCGGCGAGGAAGTCCTCGAAGGCGGTGTCCCAGGCGACCCTTGTGCGCAGCGCAAGGGTGTTGACGAACATGCCGATCAGGTCGTCGAGCGCGCGTTCTCCGCGCCCGCCGATGGGCGAGCCGACCACGATGTCGTCGGCGCCGCTCGAACGCGCCAGCGTGGCCGCGAAGGCGGCGTGCAGCACCATGAACAGCGTCGCGCCCGACCGCGCGGCCAGCGCACGCAGCCCGGCGGCCACCTCGGCATCGATCGTGAAATCGACGGCCGCGCCGCGTCGGCTCGGCCGTGTCGGACGCGGACGATCGGTGGGCAGCGGCAGCTCGGCGGGCAGGCCATCGAGGGCGTCGCGCCAGAATCGCAGCTGCCGGTGCGCCAGATCGCCGGGGCGTTCCGGCGAGCCGAGCAGCTCGCGCTGCCACAGGCTGTAATCGGCGTACTGGACCGGTAATTCGGCCCAGTCGGGCCGGTGTCCGATCAACCGGGCGCGGTAGGCGCGGATCAGATCGGTGACGAGCGGCGTCATCGAGAGGGCGTCGGCCGCGACGTGGTGGACGACGAACACCAGCGCGTATTCGTCGGCGGGCACGCCGCGCGCGTCGTCCGCCCGGTCGAGGGCGAGCAACGCGACGCGCGCGGGCAGCTCGGTGGTGACGTCGAAGCCGCCGCCCGCGATGGCCGCGACGGTGTGGGCCAGCTCGGCGCGCTCGACCGGCACCGGATTCAGGCTCAGGCCGATGTCGTCGGCGTCGATGATCGACTGGTAAGGGCCGTCCTCGCTCTCCGGATAGCTGGTCCGCAGAGATTCGTGCCTGGCCAGTACGTCCAGCACGGCGCGCTCCAGCGCGCGTACGTCGAGCCTGCCGGTCAGCCGCAGCACCACCGGCAAGTTGTAGACGCCGGGCGAATCGTCCTGGCTCTCCAAGCGATTGAGGAACCACAACCGCTGCTGGGCGGGCGACAGCGGGATACGCTCCGGCCGCTCGCGCCGCGCCAGGGGCGGCCGGGGCATGCCCGCCTCGGCCAGCTCGGCCACGGCCGCGGCGAAGGCCTCGACCGTCGAGGCTTCGAAGAGGACGCGCACCGGCACGCGGGCGCCGAGCACCTCGCCGGTGCGCGCGGTGACTTGCGTGGCGTCCAGCGAGCTGCCGCCGAGCGCGAAGAAGTCGTCGTCCAGTCCGGCGCGATCGACTCGCAGCACCTCGGCGAACACGGACGCGACGAGCCGCTGCGTCGCGTCGACGGGCGGGCGAAAACGACTGGCCTGCAACGCCGGGAGCGGCAGTGCGGCACGATCGAGCTTGCCGCTGGTGTTCAGTGGGAATTCGGGCAGCGCGACCAGCGCGGTCGGCACCATGTACGCGGGAAGCACCCGGCCGAGACCGGACTTCAGCGCGTCCAAGTCCAGTTCCGCGCCGGGCGCCGCGACGACGTACCCGGCCAGATAGTCGCCGCTCTCGGCGTCGACCAACCGCACGGCGGCCTGACCGACCTCGGGCGCGGCGAGCAGCGCGGTCTCGATCTCGGCTAGCTCGATGCGCTGGCCGCGGAACTTCACCTGGAAATCCACGCGGCCGAGGTAGACGAGCTCGCCGTCCCGGCTCCATTTCACCAGATCGCCGGTGCGGTACATGCGTTCGCCGTTGCCGCCGAAAGGGTTGGCCACGAAGCGGTCCGCGGTCAGGTCGGTGCGGCCGTGATAGCCGCGGGCCAGCTGCTCGCCCGCCAGGTACAACTCGCCGGGTACCCCGATCGGCGCCGGTCGCAGTCGCGAATCCAGCACGTAGACCTGGGAATTCCATTCCGGCTCGCCGATCGGCACCAGGGGTGTGTCGTCGGTGGTGACCTCGCGGTAGGTGATGGACACGGCCGCTTCGGTGGGGCCGTACAGGTTGTGCAGTCCGGCGTCACACACCGTGTGGAAGGCCGCGACGGTCTCCGGCGGCAGCGCCTCGCCGATGACGAAGACGTCACGCAGCGAGCGCAATTCGTCGGCCTCGGCGTGCGCCGCGAACACGGCGAGCATCGACGGCACGAAGTCGGTGAGCGTGACACGGTGGCGAGCAATGGTTTCCGCGATGTAGCGAGGGTCGCGATGGCCGTCCGGAGCGGCGAGCACGAGGGTTGCGCCCGCACGCAACGGCAGGAAGTAGCCCCACAGCGAGACGTCGAACGTCGTCGCGGTCTTCTGCAAGTACACGTCGTCCGCTCGGAGCCGGTATTCGTCGTGCATCCAGGCCAGCTGGTTGGCGATGGCGCGGTGGCTGATCGACACGCCCTTGGGCCGCCCGGTGGAGCCCGAGGTGAAGATGACGTAGGCCGGGTGCTCGGGATGCAGCGGCGAAGTCCGTTGCGCGTCGGCGATCTTGGCGGCCGGGTATTCGGCGAGGTCCAGTTCGTCGAGATGGTGCACGAGGACGGTCGACGGCACCGTCTCGGGCGGTGTGAAACCGGCGGCGCGTGTAGTCAGGATGGTGTGCGGCGCGGCCGTGTCGATGATGTGGCCGATGCGTTCGGCGGGGTGCGCCGGGTCCACCGGCACGTACGCGCCGCCCGCGCGCAGAACCGCGTACATCGCGACCACGAGGTCGATCGAGCGCGGCATAGCCAGCACCACAAGCGATTCCGGACCGATGCCCGTGGCGATCAGCAGCCGTGCCAACCGGTTCGCGCGGTCGGAGAGCTCGGTGTAGGTGACTTCGGCGCCACCGTCCGCGACGAGGGCGACCGCGCCCGGGGTGCGGCGGACCTGGTTGTCGAAGCCCTCGTGCAGGAAGCGGTCGGTGACCCGGTGGCCGCTGGCGTTCCAGCTCGCGGTCACGTAGTCGAACTCGCCCGCGTCGAGCAGTTCGATATCGCCGACCGGTGCGTCCGGCGTGGTGACCGCGGCGCGCAGCAGGCGGAGGAACTTCGCGGCGAACTCGCGCACCGTCGCGGCGTCGAACAGGTCGGTGGAATAGGTGAATTCGGCGCGGTAGCCGTCGACGGCGACGGGCTGGGACAGCGTGAGCTGGAGATCGAACTTGGCGAACCCGGATTCGAAATCCACCAGCTCCGTGTCGAGCTCGGGCATGGCCAGCGCGACCGGCGCCATGTTCTGCATGAACAGCGCGACCTGGAACAGCGGATGCCTGCCCCGCGAGCGCGCCGGGTTCACCGCCTCGACCACCTGCTCGAACGGAATGTCGCTGTGGGCGAAGGCGCGCAGATAGCGTTCGCGCGCGTGCCCGACCAGCTCGGTGAAGCTAGCGGCGGCCGACACCTCGGTCCGCAGCACGAGGGTGTTGACGAACATGCCGACCAGGTCGTCGAGCGCGAGCTCGCCGCGACCAGCGACCGGAGTGCCGACGGCGATGTCGGAGGTGCCGGAGAGCCGGGCGAGCAGCGCGGCCAACGCGGCGTGCAGCACCATGAACGGGGTAGCGCCGCAGCGCGCGGCGAGCCGTTCCACGGCGGCGCGCAGGTCGGCGTCGAGCGCGAATTCGTGGGTGGCGCCGCGGTAGGACGCGACGGCGAGGCGCGGGCGATCCGACGGCAGGTCCAATTGCGCTGGGAGCTCGGCCAATTCGCTTCGCCAGAAACTCAACTGACGCGCCGCCGCCGAGTCCGGGTCGTCCTCGGCGCCGAGCACCGCGCGCTGCCACAGCGCGTAGTCCGCGTACTGCACCGCGAGCGGCGACCAACCCGGGGCGGTACCCGCGCGGCGCGCGGTGTAGGCGGTGACCAGGTCGCGCATCAGCGGACCCATCGAGACACCGTCGGCGGCGATGTGGTGCACCACCAGCACCAGCGTGTGGTCCCGTGGCCCGCTACGCAGCAGGCGCACCCGCACCGGGATCTCCTCGGCGACGTCGAAGCCCTGGCTCGCCACGGCCCGCACCGCGTCCGCGAGTCGCTCCGCGGGAATCTCCGAAGGCGTCAGATCGAAGACGGCGTGCACCGACCGCACCACCTGTGCCGGACCCGCCTCGGTCTGCGGGTAGACGGTGCGCAGGATCTCGTGGCGCGCGACCAGATCGGTGATCGCGGCCGAGAGCGCGGAGACGTCCAGCGCGCCCCGCATGCGCAGCGCGACGGGAATGTTGTCCACGGCGGCGTTGTGCGCGGTGCGGTCCGAACTCGAATCCGCGCCGAGCCGGTTGAGGAACCACATGCGCCGCTGCGCGGGCGAGAGCGGGATGTGCGCCGGACGCGGACCCGCGGCCAGCGCCGGACGCGGTGCCGAGGAACCCGACAGCGCGGCAACCGCCGCCACCGTGGGCCGATCGAAGAAGTCCCTGACGTCGATCGCGACGCCGAGCGCGGCCGACACCCTGGCGATCGCCCGCGTCGCAAGCAGGGAGTTGCCGCCCAGCGCGAAGAAGTCGTCGTCCGCGCCGACCCGCTGCGCGGCGACCAGGTCGGCGAAGATCTCCGCGACCAGGCGCTCGGCCTCGGTGGCCGGTTCGCGGTATTCGACTGCGGCGGCGCCGAAGTCGGGTTCGGGCAGCGCGCGCCGATCCAGCTTGCCGTTCGCGTTGACGGGCATCTCGTCGAGCACCTGCACCAGCGCGGGCACCATGTATTCCGGCAGGTGCGCACGCGCGGTTTCCAAGACGGCCGCGGTGTCGACGACGCCGCCCGCCGCGACCACGTAGCCGACCAGGTGATCGCCGCCCGCGTGCCGGTGCAGCACCACCGCGGCCTGGGCCACCTGCTCGTCGCGCAGCAGACCGGCCTCGACCTCACCGAGTTCGATGCGCAGCCCGCGCAGCTTGACTTGAAAGTCGATGCGGCCCAGGTATTCCAGCTCGGACGGCCCGCCATCCACCCCCGGCGTCCAGCGAACCAGATCGCCGGTCCGATACATCCGCTCGCCCGGCGCGCCCTCAGGATTCGCCACGAACCGGTCCGCGGTGAGGCTGGGGCGGGCGACGTAGCCGCGGGCCAGCTGGACGCCGGAAAGGTAGAGCTCACCGACCACGCCCGCCGGGACCGGGCGCAGGTTGTCGTCGAGCACGAGCAGTTCGGTGTCGTCGGCGGGGACGCCGATCGGCACGCTCGCGGTGTCGGCGGCGGTCACCTCGTGCGCGGTCACGTCCACCGCGGCCTCGGTCGGCCCGTACAGGTTGTGCAGGGTCGCGCCGCTGACGTCGCGGAAGGCGGCCGCAGTGGCCGCTGGTAGCGCCTCGCCGGAGGCGAACACCAGGCGCAGGCTGTCCACGGCGGTCTCGATCTCGGGTTCGGCGACGAACACCGCGAGCATCGACGGCACGAAATGCGCGACGGTGACGCCGTATTCGGCGATCGCGCGGGCCAGGTAGGCCGGATCGCGGTGTCCGTCGGGTTCGGCGATCACCAGTCGAGCGCCGATCTGCAAGGGCCAGAAGAACTCCCACACCGACACGTCGAAGGTGAACGGCGTCTTCTGCAACACCACATCGTCTTCGCGCAGCCGGTACAGGCGCTGGCGCCACCGCAGGTTCGCCAGGATCGAACGGTGCGAGACCGCGACGCCTTTCGGGCGGCCGGTCGAGCCGGAGGTGAAGATGACGTAGGCGGTGTTGTCGGCCGCGGGCAGCGGCAGGATCTCGCCGTCGGGTCGACCGGCGGCACCGAGCTGTCCACCCGCTGTGCCGATCTGCCCGCCCGCTGCGCCGGGCTGTCTACCCGCTGCGCCGTGCTGTCTACCCGCTGCGCCGTGCTGTCTACCCGCTGCGCCGTGCTGTCTACCCGCTGCGC
>NZ_OBEG01000002.1:939274-1219820 GCF_900215415.1 Nocardia amikacinitolerans
GCTGTCTACCCGCTGCGCCGTGCTGTCTACCCGCTGCGCCGTGCTGTCTACCCGCTGCGCCGTGCTGTCTACCCGCTGCGCGGAGGGCGGCCTCGAATTCATCGATGCGCAGCACCCGGCTGTCGGCCAGCGACTCCGGCTGGTCGGCGGTAGTGGTGAGCACCAGAATCGGCGCCGCGGTCTGGAGCACATAGGCGATGCGCTCGGCCGGATGCTCCGGGTCGATCGGCACGTACGCGCCGCCCGCCTTCAGGATCGCGTACATGCCGACGAGCAGTTCGAACGAGCGCCGCACGGCCAGCCCGACCAGGGCGTCCGGTCCGACACCGAGCTCGTGCAGCCGCCGTGCCAGCGCGGTGGCGCGCGCGTCGAACTCGGCGTAGGTGAGGGTGGCGTCGCCGTATTGCAGCGCGACGGCGTCGGGGGTGCGCCGCACCTGCTCTTCGAATTCGCTGACCAGCGTCTCGACGGGGGTGAAGGCGGTCGGCAGCACGTCGGCGGCGATCAGCAGCGCGTCGTCGAGCAGTTGGTCCAGGACCGCGCCGAGGGCTCCGTCGCCGGACTCGAGCAGCTCGGGCAGTTGGCCGGAGATCACCACGGAGACAAGGGCGTCCGGGCTCAGACCACCACCCATGGCCGCGCCGAGTGCGGCGATATCGGCGGCCAGCGCCGCGTAGGCGATCACGGTGTCGCCGTGCCGCAGCGCGATCCGGTCGGGCGCCAGGTCGGCCACGGTCTCGATGAGGCCGGGTAGGTCCTCGACGCCGTATGCCCGGCGCAGCATGGCATGTCGGGGGTGGTTGCGGTTGCCGAGCCCGCTGGATGCGACCGATTCTGCGTGAGACATCAGCTAATTCCTTTCGGAGACCACGGCCTGAGCCTCGGCGAGGAGGCGGTGCAGCGCGGCGGCGAGGCCATCGCCGCCGAGCGCCGCGAGCACGCCGGGCACCAGCCCGGCGAGCGAGACGTTGATGAGGACTTCCGGCGTCGCCGCCGCGCCCATGGCCTTGGCGACGGTGGCCAGCTTCGCGGCGAGATCGGCGTAGGACACCCGGTGCTCGCCATGACCGAAGGCGAGCGCGTCAGGGGCGACAGCGGCGGCGGAGGCGATCAGATCGGGCAGATCGGCGATCGTTGCCGTCGGCGCTGCCGAGGGGCGCTGCTCTCCGTCGGTGCGGATGTCGATGGCGCGGATCGCGACGGTCGGGTCCGCCGCCACGGCGGTGAGCACCAGCAGCAACCGTTCGGCGTAGCGCTCGACGGTCGAGCCGTCGAAAATGTCCGTCGAGTAACCGAATCGGAGCGCGAGCCCGGATCGCGCGCCAGCGCTGTCGAAGCGCTCGATACCGGTGAGCTGTAGGTCGAACTTCGCCTCGTCGGGCGCGGGGTCGAGGACTTCGACCGCGAGGCCAGGCAGTTCGACGCGGCCGGGTGGCATGTTCTGGAAGGTGAACATCACCTGGAACAGCGGCGTGTAGGCACTGGATCTGGTGCGGCCCATGGCTTCGACCACCTGATCGAAGGGCACGTCCGCGTGCGAGAGCGCGGCCAAGTCGCGATCCCTGGCCTGACGCAATAGATCGGCGAAGCCGGAGCGCGGGTCGATCTCGGTGCGCAGCGCGACGGTGTTGACGAACATGCCGATCAGGTCGTCGAGTTCGGCCGCGCCGCGCCCGGCCACCGGTGCGCCGATGGTGATGTCGGAAGCGCCGGACAGCTTGGCGAGCAGCACCGCGAGTGCGCTGTGCATCAGGGTGAACAGCGTGGTGCCGTGCTCGCGCGCGATCAGCTCGAGTTTCGCGGTCAGCTCGGCATCGATCTCGAAATCGACAGCCGCGCCACGCATATCGCGGTGCGCCGGGCGTGGGCGATCGGTCGGCAGCCCCAAGACTTCGGGCGCGCCCGCCAATTCCGTTGTCCAGTAATCGAGTTGCCGTGCGTGCAGCGAATCGGGATCGTCCGCGGCGCCGAGCATGGCGTGTTGCCATTCGCTGTAGTCGCCGTACTGGATCTCGAGCGGGGCCCAGCCGGGCGCACGGCCCGCCGCGCGATCGACGTAGGCGCGAACCAGATCCCTGGTCAGCGGTGCGATGGAGTAGCCGTCCGCGCAGATGTGGTGCAGCACCACGACGAGGACGTGTTCGTCGGCGGCCGGTGTGAACAGTGCGGCACGGACCGGAGGTGCGGCGGTCACGTCGAACCCGACGGCGACGAATTCGGCGATGCGGGTGTCGACCTCGTTGGGCGGCACGGGAATCGGCGTCAGATCGAAAGCCACCGCGGCGGCGTCCAACACGTCCTGCACCGGACCTTCCGGTAGGTCCGGATAGCGGGTGCGCAGCGCCTCGTGCCGCGCAAGGACGTCCCGCGCGGCCGCTGTCAGCGCGTCGTGGTTCAGTGCGCCGATGAGCCGGATGGCCGCGGGGATGTTGTACGCGGCCGAGTCCGGCGCGAGCCGGTTCACCACCCACATGCGCTGCTGCGCCGGAGCGAGCCGAGCCGGGCGGGTGAGGTCGCGCCGCACGAGAGCGGGTCGTGCCTCGGCGTCGTCCAGATCGGCGAGCCGCAGGGCGAGCCCGGCCACCGTCGGCTCCTCGAACACCGCGGCGACCGGCACCCGCACCCCGAGTCCGGCACCGAGCCTGGCCGCCAGCCGCGTCGCCAGCAGGGAATTGCCGCCGAGGGCGAAGAAGTCGGTGTCGGCGCCGACCCGGCTCGTCTCGGGGTCGTGCGCGCCGTCGATGACCTCGGCGAAGGTGGCGGCGACAAGTCGCTCCAGGTCGGTGGCCGGTGCGCGGAAGGTCGCGTCGGCGACCACCGGCTCGGGCAGCTTCGCCCGATCGACCTTGCCATTGACGTTGAGCGGCAAGGTATCCAGCACGACGATGGCGGCGGGCACCATGTACGTCGGCAGCTGCGTCGCGAGCGTCGCCCGCAGGTCCGCGGCGGATACGGCATGCCCGGTTCCCAGTACGACGTACGCGACCAGCCGCGCACCCGCCCGCTCGTCCGCCCTGGCGACGGCCACCGTGGCCCGTACCTCGGGCAGGCGCAGCAGCGCCGTCTCGACCTCGCCGAGCTCGATGCGGAAGCCGCCGATCTTGACCTGGAAATCGGCCCGTTCGAGGTATTCGAGCTCGCCGTCGGCGCGCCACCGGACGATATCGCCGGTGCGGTACATTCGCGACGCCCCGCCCGCGAACGGGTCGGCCACGAAGCGGTCCGCCGTCAGTCCGGGCCTGCTCTGGTAGCCGCGTGCCAATTGCGCGCCCGCCAAATACAATTCGCCCGCGACACCGACCGGGACCGGCTGGAGCCTGCCGTCCAGCACGTACACCCGGCTGTTCCAGGCGGGCGCGCCGATCGGCACCGCACGGCTGGGCCGAGCGACCACCTCGTGCGCGGTGATCGAGACCGCCGCCTCGGTCGGTCCGTAGAGGTTGTACAGCCGCGCGCCTGCCGCCCGATCGAGGAACTCGGCCGCGGTCGCGGGCGGCAGCGCCTCGCCGATGGCGAGTACCTGCCGCAACCCGGCGGGCAGCGGGTCGTCCGGTGCCGCGGCGAGCAGCATGCCGACCAGGGACGGCACCGCGTACAGCACCGTCACGCCGTGCCGCGCCATCAGCGCGCGCAGCCGGTCCGGGTCACGCTCGTCGCCGGGTCGGGTCACCACCAGCGCGCCGCCGGTGACCAGCGGTGACCAGAACTCCCACACCGAGAGGTCGAAGGTCGCGGGTGTCTTCAGCAGGGTGCGGTCGGCCGGGCCGAGCGCGAAACGCGCACGCAGCCAACTCAACTGGTTGACGATCGCCGCGTGCGGGACGGTGACGCCCTTCGGCCGCCCGGTCGAGCCGGAGGTGAAGACGACGTAGGCCGGGTGCTCCGGGCGCAGCGGCCGAATCCGCTCGCCGTCCGTGATCGGCGCCGCCGACCGGTGCGCCGCCTCGAGCCAGTCCACCTCGAGCACGCGCACCGGAGTCTCGATCGGCATGCCGTCGACCACCGTGGTGAGCGCGCAGACCGGAGCGGCGGTGTCGACGATGTAAGCGATGCGATCGGCCGGATGATCCGGATCGACCGGCACGTAGGCGCCACCGGCTCGCACCACCGCGTACATGGCGATCACCAGCTCGACGGACCGGCGCATGGCCAGCACCACGGTGCGCTCCGGGCCGACCCCGTGACCGATCAACGCCCGCGCCAGCCGGTTGACCCGGGCATCGAACTCCGCGAAGCTCAACGACTTTCCAGAATCAGCATCGATCAGCGCCGGAGCGTTCGGCGTCCGCGCCGCCTGCCGGTCCACCAAGTCGGCGAGTGTCACCGGCTCGACCGGATGGGCCGTGGCGTTCCACTCCCCCAGCACACGCACACGCTCGTCACCGAGCAGATCCAGGTCACCGACCAGCATGTCGGGCTGTGCGACAACGGATTCCAGTACATCCACCAGTCGGCTGATCACCCGCTCGGCGGTGCCGGACTCGAACAGATCGGTCGCGTAGCCGAGCGTCAGCTCGATGCCCTCCGGCGTGCCGTCGGCGGCGTAGCGGTCGACGGCGAACAGGTGCAGATCGAATTGCGCAACGCCGTTGTCGAATTCGAGCTCGCACACGGTGAGGCCGGGCAGCCGCAGTTCGCCGCGCTCGTGATTCTGGAACGAGTACCCGACCTGGAACAGCGGATGCCGCGCGGTGGAGCGGTTCGGCTCGAGCACCTCGACCAGCCGCTCGAACGGGACGTCGGCGTGCGAGAAAGCGGCGATGTCGGCGGCGCGGGCGTGCCCGAGCAGCTCGGCGAAGGTCTGTGCGCCCTCGACGCGGGTGCGCAGCACCAGGGTGTTGACGAACATGCCGATCACGTCGTCCAGTTCGGCCTCGCCACGCCCGGCGATCGGGGTGCCGACGGCGATGTCGCCGGTGCCGGACAACCGGGCGAGCAGCGCGGCGAACGCGGCGTGCACGACCATGAACAGCGTCGCACCGTGCGCGCGGCCGAGGCCGATCAGCTGCTCGTGCAGCCGCGGCGGCACCGGCCGGGTCGTCTTCGCACCGCGCAGACTCTGCCGCGCCGGGCGCGGATGGTCGGTGGGCAGCGCGAGCTGATCGGGCAGTCCGGCCAGCGCCTCGGTCCAGTAGGCGATCTGCTCGGCGGCGCGGGAGTCCGGATCGTCCTCCGCGCCGAGCAGTTCCCGCTGCCAGAGCGCGTAGTCGGCGTACTGCACCGCCAGCGGCGACCAAGACGGCGCGCGGTCGTCGAGGCGGGCGGTGTAGGCCGTCATCAGATCGCGCACGAACGGCGCGATCGAGGATCCGTCGGCGGCGATGTGGTGCAGCACGCCCGCAAGCACGAAATCGCCAGGGCCGACGCGGAACATCCGCATGCGCACGGGGATCTCGGCGGTGACGTCGAAAGCGGTGCTCGCCAACTCCCGAACGCGCTGCGGCAGGTCGGCTTCGGCGACATCGACGGGATACAGCGCCGGAACCGCTTGCGCCGCAGAGAGAATGCGCTGCGACGGGACGCCGTCCAGCTCGGGATAGGTGGTGCGCAGCGATTCGTGTCTGCCGATGACATCGGCCAGCGCCGATTGGAGCGCGGGTACGTCCACGTCGCCGGTCAGCCGCAGTGCCAGCGGGATGTTGTAGGCGACGGACGCGCCGTCGAAGCGGTTCAGGAACCACATCCGCCGCTGCGCGGGCGAGAGCGGCAGCGTCTCCGGTCGCGCACTGGCCACCAGCGGCGGCCGCGCGGTTCCGGCCTCGCCCGCGGTGACGGTCGCGGCGAGTTCGGCGACCCGCGGCGCCTCGAACAGCGCGCGCACGCCGACCGGCCTGCCCAGCGCGGCGCCGATGCGGGCTGCGGCCTTCGCGGCGAGCAGGGAGCTGCCACCCAGGGCGAAGAAGTCGTCGTCGGCGCCGACCCGGCGCGCTTCGGCGGTCAGACCGAGCACGTCGGCGTACACACCGGCGACGATCTCCTCGACGACCGTCACCGGCTTGCGGTAGGTGGTCGACGCGAAGACCGGCGCGGGCAGCGCCGCGCGATCGAGTTTCCCGTTGACCGTCAACGGGATTCGCTCCAGCGTGACGATCGCGGCGGGCACCATGTGCTCGGGCAGCGTCCGCGCCAGCTCTCCCCGCAGCGCGGCCGCGTCCACCGAGCCGTCGGCGACGACGTAGGCGACGATGCGCGCCTCGTCCACCAGATCGGTGCGCACCACCACCGCGGCCTCGCGGACCGCTCCGGTGTCCAGCACGGCCGCCTCGATCTCGCCCAGCTCGATGCGGAAGCCGCGCAGGTTCACCTGCTGGTCGGCGCGGCCGAGGTATTCCAGGTCGCCGTCGGCCGTCCAGCGCGCCAGGTCGCCAGAGCGGTAGGCGAGCGAGCCGTCCGCGGCGTAGGGGTCGGCGACGAAGCGGCTCGCGGTGAGCGCGGGCCTGCCGAGGTAGCCGCGGGCCAGCTGGCCGCCGGAGACGTAGATCTCGCCGGGGACACCCACCGGAACCGGCCGCAGCCGCGCGTCGAGCACCCGCACCGCGAGGCCGGGAATCGCGCCGCCGATGACGCTCGCCGAGCCTGCGCCCGGCTCGATCGGACGGTACGACACGTGCACCGTGGTCTCGGTGATGCCGTACATGTTCACCAGGCGCGGCCTGTCGGGATACCGCGCGAACCAGCCGGCGAGCCGCTGCGGCTCCAACGCCTCACCGCCGAAAACGACGTGGCGCAAGGCGAATTCGGCGGGCTCGGCGGCGGCGTCGGCGGCGATGAGCTGGTAGAAGGCCGACGGTGTCTGGTTCAGCACCGTCACCTTGCGCTCGACGAGCAGGCGGCGGAACTGTTCCGGCGACCGCGAGGTGAAGTAATCCACCACCACGAGTTCGCCGCCGTACAGCAGCGCCCCCCACAGCTCCCACACCGAGAAGTCGAAGGCATAGGAGTGGAACATCGTCCACACGTCCGAAGGCCCGAACTCGAAGTGGCGCCGGGTGTTGTCCAGCAGCCGCAACACATTGCGGTGCGGGACGACGACACCCTTGGGGCGGCCGGTGGACCCGGAGGTGTAGATGACGTAGGCGGTCTGCGCCGGGTGCAGTGGCGCGCGGCGGTCGGCGTCGGTCAGCGGCTCGGCGCTCACCGACTCGAGGTCCGCGTCCACGTCCAGCACCGGGCCGCCGAACCAGTCGCGCGGCAGGCCCGTCGTCGTGGAGCCGACGGCGCAGATCGGGCGCGCGTCGTCGATCATGTACTCGATGCGGTCGGCCGGGTAGTCGGGATCGATCGGCAGGTAGGCGCCGCCCGCCTCCAGGACGGCCAGCAGCGCGACGACCAGCTCGGCCGAACGCGGAAGTGCCACCGCCACCAGGCTTTCCGGACCCACACCCGCGGCGATCAGCCGCCGGGCCAGCCGGTTCGCCTTGGCGGACAGCTCACCGTAGGTCAGCGTGTCCTCGCCCGCACGCACGGCGACGGCCGCCGGATCGAGCGCAGCGGCGCGGCGGAAGCGGTCCACCAGCGTCTCGTCGGCCGCCGCCAGATCGGTTCCGGTGCTCGCCCATTCGACCAGCGCCCGCCGCTGCTCCTCCGCGGAGAGCAGCTGGATGTCGCCGACCACCACCGTCGCGTCGGCGGCGACCGCGGCGAGCACCTGGGTAAACCGGCGGGCCAGCACCGCGACCGTGTCCGGCTCGAAAAGGTCGGTGGCGTAGGTGATCTCGATGTCGATGCCATCGGCGCGGCCGTCCGTGTCGTCGGCGGCGAGCACGGTGAACTGGAGGTCGAACTCGGCCGCGACCGCGTCCAGCTCGACCGGACGCACCCGAAGCCCGGCGAGCTCGAGCGCGGGCACCGTGAAGTTCTGCATGGTGAGCGCCACCTGGAACAGCGGGTGGCGGTTGCGTGCCCGATTCGGGGCGACCAGCTCGACCAGCCGCTCGAAGGGCAAGTCGGCGTGCGCGAGCGCCTCCAGGTCGTGCGACCTGACCTCGTCCAGGACGGTCTCGAACCGCGCGCGCGGATCGATGCGGCTGCGCAGCACCAGGGTGTTGACGAACATGCCGACCAAGCCGTCGAGTTCGGCCTCGCCTCGCCCGGCGACCGGGGTGCCGATGGCGATGTCCGCGCTGCCCGACAGCCGGGCGAGCAGCACCGCGAGCGCCGCGTGCACGGTGCTGAACAGCGTCGTCTCCCGCTTGCGTGCCAGCTCGCGCAGTTCGCTGTGCAGGTCGGAGTCGATGCGCAGCCGGTGCGTCGCGCCGCGGTGGGTGGACACGGCCGGACGTTTGCGGTCGGCGGGCAACTCCAGCTGATCGGGCAGGTCGTCGAGGACGCGCCGCCAGAACTCCAGCTGGCGGTGCGCGCGCGACTCGGGATCGTCGGCGTCGCCGAGGATTCCGGCCTGCCACAGGGTGTAGTCGGCGTACTGCACGGGCAGCGGAGCCCACCCCGGCACCTCGCCGTCGCGGCGGGCGGCATAGGCGGTCATCAGATCGGTGGCCAGCGGGCCGAGCGAGAATCCGTCGGCCGAGATGTGGTGCAGCACGAGCAGCAGCACGTGTTCGGCCGTTTCGGTCCCGGTCAGCGCGAACAGGTGGGCGCGCAGCGGTGTCTCTTCGGTCAGATCGAAAGCGACTGCGGCGCACGCGGCGAGGCGTTCGGTCAGCGCCGACTCCGCCACCGCCTCGCGGCGCAGCACGGGCGTCCGGCGCGGCAGGATCACCTGTTCCGCGCCGTCCGGCCCGGCCGGGTAGACGGTGCGCAGCGCCTCGTGCCGTTCGACGACATCGCCGAGCGCCGCGATGAGCGCCTCGACATCGAGGGCACCGCCGAGCCGGAGCGCGACCGGGATGTTGCTCACCGCGTCACCCGGTCCGTCGGCGTCGGCGAGGAATCGGTTCAGGAACCAGATCCGTTGCTGCGCGGGCGAGAGCGGCAACCGCTCCGGCCGCGGCCGCGCGGTGAGCGCCGGACGCCCGCCGCGGCCGCGCAGCGCTTCGGCTCGCGTCGCGAGGGTCAGCACGGTGGGCGCGTCGAAGAGCAGCCGGACCGGCAGCTGGGTGTCCAGCGCGGCGCCGAGCCTGGCGACCACCCTGGTCGCGGTGAGCGAATTGCCGCCGAGCGCGAAGAAGTCGTCGTCGAGACCGACGCGCGGTGCACCGAGCACATCGGCGAAGACGCGCGCGACGATCTGCTGCGCGGGTGTCTCCGGCGCGCGAAAGGCCGACGCCTCGAACACCGGCGCGGGCAGCGCCTTGCGGTCGAGCTTGCCGGAGGCGTTGAGCGGGAAATCGTCCATCGGAACGAAGGCCGAGGGGATCATGTAGCCCGGAACGCGCTGCGCCAGTGCGGCTTTGATGGTGTCCGCGTCGATGACGGACGGGCTGATCAGGTAGGCGACGAGCTGGATTTCGTCGCGCACCACGACCACGGCTTGATCGATCTCCGGCAGCGCGGTGAGCGCGGCCTCGATCTCGCCGAGCTCGATACGGAGCCCGCGCAGTTTGACCTGGAAATCGGTGCGGCCCAGGTACTCCAGCTCCCCGTGCTCATGCTGACCCGTCGCCCGGCCGCCCATCGAATCGTCTCGCGATGCGGGCACCCATCTGACGAGATCGCCGGTGCGGTACATGCGCTCGGCGCACGCGAACGGGTTGGCCACGAACCGATCCGCCGTAAGATCGGGCCGCCGCACGTAGCCGCGCGCCATCTGCGCGCCCGCGAGGTACAGCTCGCCCGGCACGCCGACCGGGACGGGACGCAGTCGCGAATCCAGCACGTAGACACGGGTATTGGCGACGGGTACGCCGATCGGCACGCTGTCGGTGTCCGCGTCGACCACCTCGTGATAGGTGACGTCCACGGCCGCCTCGGTCGGCCCGTACAGGTTGTGCAGCCGGGCGCCGGTCAGCGTACGCAGCCGCTGCGCGGGTCCCGGCGGCAGCGCCTCGCCGGAGGCGAACACCATCCGCAGCGAATCACACCGCGCCACTTCGGGTTCCGCGACGAACACCGCGAGCATCGACGGCACGAAGTGCGCCACCGACACCCGCTCCCGGCGGATGAGCTCGGCAAGGTAGCGCGGATCGCGATGGCCGTCCGGGCGCGACACCGCCAATCTGGCGCCGATCTGCAACGGCCAGAAGAACTCCCACACCGAGACATCGAATGTCGCGGGCGTCTTCTGGAGGACGACGTCCTCGGCCGTGAGTTCGTACTCGGCTTGCATCCACAGCAGCCGGTTGACGATCGCCGCGTGCGACACCGCGACGCCCTTGGGCTCGCCGGTCGACCCCGAGGTGAACAAGACGTAGGCCGCGTTGGCCGGGACGAGCGCGCCGAGCCGGTCGGCGTCGGTCAGCGGGGCGTCGGAATAGTCGGTGAAGTCGAACTGGTCGACGTCCAGCACCGCCCATTCCCGCGAACCGCCCTCGGACGACGTGAGATCCAGTCCGTCGTCCGTGCGGCTGAGCACACACACCGGCCGCGCCCCGCGCAGCACGTGCTGGATGCGCTCGGCCGGATGATCCGGGTCCACCGGGACGTAGGCGCCGCCCGCGGTCAGCACGGCGTACATGGCGACGACCATGTCCAGCGAGCGGCGCATGCCGATCGCGACGGTGGTCTCGGGGCCGACACCGATGGATACCAGCAGCCGAGCCAGGCGGTTGACCTTGCCCGCGAACTCGGCATATGTCAGCGTCGCGGAGCGACTCGGTGAGGGTTGGTGGTCGGGCGACGGGTGGGCGAGCGCCGCGTAGCGGCTCAATGCCGGGTCGTTGTCCGGCAACACGTTGGCCTGCGCGGCGTAGCGACTCGACGCCGCGTGGTGGCCGGGTGACGGAAGGACCGGCGTCTCCCCATCGAAGCTCACCGCGACCGCGTCCGGCGTGCGCCGCACCTGCGCCTCGAACAGCGACACCAGCGTCGCGGACGGATCGAGGGCGCGCGCGGTGGCGTTCCACGTACCGAGCAGCCGGGTGCGTTCGGCGGCCGACAACGTGTCGATATCGCCGACGAGCACCCCGGGGTCGGCACAGACCGCGTCGAGCACGCGCTGCCACCGGACCGCGAACGAGGCGACGGTCTCGGCGTCGAAAAGGTCGGTCGCGTACTCGAAAGCGGCGTCGAGGCCGTCGGCCGTCTCGGCGAGGGTGAGCTGGAGGTCGAATTTCGCCGTGTGCGTGGCGATGTCGAGCCGGTCGACGCGCAGGCCCGCCAGCTCGACGGGGGCGCTCGCGGCGTTCTGGAAGTCCAGCATCACCTGGAACAGCGGGTGCCTGGCCGCCGACCGCTCGGGGTCGAGCGCCTCGACCAGCCGCTCGAACGGCACGTCGGCGTTGGCGAACGCGCGCAGGTCGCCGTCGCGCACGGCCGCGACCAGCTCGGCGAAGGTGGCCTCGGGACGCACGTCGGCGCGCAACACCAGGGTGTTGACGAACATGCCGACCAGCTCGTCGAGCGCCTGCTCGCCGCGGCCGGCGACCGGCGTGCCGATCGCGATGTCGCGCTGACCGGACAGCTTCGCCAGCGTCGCGGCGAAGGCCGCGTGCAGCACCATGAACAGCGAGGCGTTGGCGGACTCGGCGATCTCGCGCAGGCGGCAGTGGGTCGCGGCGGAGATGCGGAAGGTGTGCCGAGCGCCGCGCCCAGAAGCGGCGGCGGGGCGCGGCCGGTCGGCGGGCAGGGCGAGGAGATCCGGCAGGTCGGCCAGTTCGGCGGACCAGAAGCGCAGCTGCTCGGCCAGCAGCGAGCCGGGATCGTCCGCCGAGCCAAGGGTTCGGCGCTGCCACAGCGTGTAGTCGGCGTACTGCACCGGGAGGGGCGACCACTCCGGCGCGACGCCGTCGCGGCGAGCGGCGTAGGCGCTCAACAGGTCTCGGGTGAAGGGCGCGATGGACCAGCCGTCGGCTGCGATGTGGTGCATGGCGACGACGAGCACGTGCTCGTCATCGGAGCGCCGCAACAGCGTCAGCCGCACGGGCGGCGCTTGGGTCACCACGAAAGGCGTTGCGGCCAGAGCATGTACCCGTTCGAGCAGGTCACCGGCTTCCTCGTCGATCGCCAAGACGGGGCCGCGCTCGGCGGGCAGCACCTCTTGCCGAGCGATGCCGTCGACGGCCGGGTACCTGGTCCGCAACGCCTCGTGCCTGGCGACGACATCGCCGACGGCGGCGGCCAGCGCCGCCCGGTCCAGCGGGCCGGTCAGGCGCACCGCGGCGATCAGATCGTTCGCGGTGGACGCCGCGTCGAACTGATTCAGGAACCACATGCGCTGCTGCGCGTAGGAGAGCGGCACGAGATCGGGGCGCTCGACGGCGACCAACGGATGACGGGTTCGCGCGGCACGCGCGTCGGCGAGCGCGGCGGCCAGTGCGGCCACGGTGGGGTGTTCGAAGAGCAGCCGGACCGGCACGTCGACTTCGGCGCGTGCGGCGAGCCGCGCCGCGATTCGAGTGGCTACCAACGAGTTTCCGCCAACGGCGAAGAAGTCGTCGTCCAGGCCGACGCGATCGAGTTCGAGCACTTCGGCGAACACCTCGGCCACCGCGCGTTCGGCCGAAGTGACTGGAGCGCGGAATTCTCTGGCCGCCAATACCGGATCGGGCAGCGCCTTGCGATCCAGCTTGCCCGAGGGGGTCAGCGGCATGGCCGTCAGCGCAACGTAAGCGGTCGGCACCATGTAGGACGGCAGCGTCGCGCGCAGCCTGCTCGTCAACGCCGCGGCCACCTCGTCCTCCGGGAGGTCGGTCACCACGTACGCCACCAGCAGCTCACCGGCCGGATGGGCGAAGATCCGCACCGCGGCGGCCCGCACATCCGCGGCGGCGAGCAGTGCGGCCTCGATCTCGCCGAGTTCGATGCGCTGACCGCGCAGCTTCACCTGGAAGTCGCTGCGCCCCAGATACTCCAGCTGCCCGTTCCGGTTGCGCCGCACCAGATCGCCGGTGCGGTACATCCGCGCGCCCGCGGATCCGTACGGATTGGCGACGAACCGTTCGGCGCTGAGCTCGGCGCGGCCGTGGTAACCGCGCGCGACCTGTACCCCCGACAGATACAGCTCGCCGACAACGGTTTCCGGCACCGGCCGCAGCCGACCGTCCAACACCAGCACCTGACTGGCGCGCACCGGCCGCCCGATCGGGGTCGGCCCCGCCGCCGCGGTCACCGGCGCGTGCGTGGCGTGGACGGTGAATTCCGTTGGGCCGTAGAGGTTGTGTAGTTCGGCGTGACTGACGGCAGCGAAGGCCGACGCGGCCTCGCCGGTCATCGCCTCGCCCGCGACCAGGACGGTACGCAGGGAAGCGAGGGAGGCGGCGGGCGCGGCGGATGCGAACACCGTGAGCATCGAGGGGACGAAGGAGGTCATCGTGACGCCGTGCGCGGCGATGGTCGACGCGAGGTAGGCGCTGTCGCGGTGCCCGTCGTGCGCCGCGACCACCAGCCGGGCGCCGCTCGTCAACGGCGCGAACAGCTCCCAGACCGAGACGTCGAAGGTCGCCGGTGTCTTGAACAGCACGACATCGGCGGGGCCGACGCCGTATTCGCCCACGATCCAGCGGATCTGGTTCGCCATCGAGCCATGCTGCACCGCAACGCCTTTCGGGCGTCCGGTGGAGCCGGAGGTGAAGATCACGTAGGCGGTGTTGGCGGCGCGCAGCGGTCGCCTGCGTTCACCGTCGAGCACCGGAGAGTCCGCGTATGCCGTCAGGTCGAGCGCGTCCACCTCGATGACCGGGACAGCGTCGGACGCCCAACCGTCGGCGGATCGGGTCAGCACGCACGCCGGACGGGCGGCGGCCAGCACGTGGGCGATCCGCGCCGCCGGTTGCTCCGGATCGACCGGGACGTACCCGCCGCCCGCCGTCAGCACCGCGTAGGCGGCGATCACGAAGTCGGCACTACGCCGCATGCCCAGCACGACCAGCGTCTCCGGGCCGACACCGGCGTCGATGAGGTGTCGGGCCAACCGATGCACCCTGGCCGCGAATTCCGCGTAAGTGAGGGTGCACTCGCCGTCGATCACCGCGACGGCGGCGGGAGTGTGGCCGACCTGCGCTTCGAAGGCCGCGAGCACGGTTTCCCCCGCGGTGAGCGCCGCGAACGCGGAGACCGGGACCGCCGAACCCGGTTCCACGGCCGTACCCAGCTCGATCGCCCACCGCAATTCGGCGGTGTCCAGCAGCGGCAGATCACCGACCGCGGTCTCCGGACTACTGGTCAGCGCTGCCAACACCCGCAGATACCACCGCGCGAAGTCCGCGACGGTAGCCTCGTCGAACAGGTCTGTGGCGTAAGTGAATTCGGCCGGAACCCCCGCCGGTGCCGAACCTTCCCCGAGTCCGGCACCGGCGAAGCCTGCGGTGACCGTGAGCTGGAGATCGAACTTGGTCACCCCGGTGTCCAGGGTACCGGTGCGCACCGACATTCCGGGGAGCGCGAACTCGATGTCGGCGGCATTGTCGACGGAGAGCAGCACTTGGAAGAGCGGATGCCTGGCTTGGGAGCGCGGCGGGTTCAGCGCCTCGACCAGTTGCTCGAACGGAACCTGCGCGTGGCCGAATGCGGCGAGGTCGACCGAGCGCGCTTCGGCGAGCAACTCGGCGCCGCTCGCCGCGACGTCGACCCTGGTCCGCAGCACGAGCGTGTTGACGAACATGCCGATCAGGTCGTCGAGTTCGCGTTCGCCGCGTCCAGCCACGGGAGTGCCGATCACGATGTCCGCACTCCCCGACACCCGGGCGAGCAGTACCGCGAGCGCGGCGTGCAGCACCATGAATTCGGAGAGGCCGTTGGCGCGCGCGGTCGCGGTGACGCGCTCGGCGACCGCGGCGGGCACCTCGAAGCGGTACACCGCGCCGCGTCCGGTGGCGATCGCGGGACGCGGCCGGTCGGTTGGCAACTCCAGCAGATCTGGGGCGTCGGCCAGCGCCTCGGTCCAGTAGGCCAGCTGACGGGCCAGCGGCGCGTCCGGGTCCGACGCCGCTCCGAGCGACTCCCGCTGCCACAGACCGTAGTCGGCGTACTGCACCGGGAGCGGCGCCCAGTCCGGAGCGGCGCCCGTCCGGCGGGCCCGGTACGCCGTCGCCACGTCGCGGGCCAGCACGCGCAGCGAAAGTCCGTCCGCGGCAATGTGATGCAACACGAGCGCCAGCGCGTACCCGTCGGCGTCCACGGCGAACAGCCGGGCGCGCAGCGGGATCTCCCGCTCCAGGTCGAATCCGGTGGCGGCGAATCCGGCGAGTTCCGTGTCCAGTTCGTCCGCGCCGATCGGCTCGGCCGTCGCGAACACCTCGACCTCGTCGGCGGGCAGCACGATCTGCTCGGCCGGAACGCCGGAGTCGTCGAGCACCGCGGGGAACACCGTGCGCAGCACCTCGTGCCGCGCCACCACGTCGGACACAGCCAGCCGCAGCGCGGTGACGTCCACGTCGCCGCGCAGCCGCACCACGAACGGCATGTTGTAGTCGGCGGAGCGTTCGAATCGGTTCAGGAACCAGATCCGCTGCTGCGCGAGAGAAAGCGGAACCAGCGGCGGCCGCGGCACCACCCGCAGCAGGCGGGGCGCGGACGCGCCGCCGGTTCCGCCCGCCCGCTCGATCAGTTCGGCGAGTTCGGTCACCGTGGTGGCGGTGAACAAGTCGCGAACCCCGAGCGGGCAGCCCAAGTCGGCGGCAAGCCGGGCGGCCACCTGCGTGGCCACCAGGCTGTTGCCGCCGAGTGCGAAGAAGTCGTCGTCGCGGCCGACCGATTCGCGGCCGAGCACCTCGCCGAACACGCGGGCGACCGCCTGCTCGACCGGCGTGACCGGTGCGCGGTACTCGCCGGTGCTGCGCAGCGGCGCGGGCAACGCGCCGCGATCCAATTTGCCCGAGGCGTTGACCGGCAGGGCATCGAGCACCACGTAGGCCGCGGGCACCATGTAGCCGGGCAGGGCCGCGGCCGCCGCGGCGCGCAGTTGCTCGGGACGCACGGTGCCGGGCTCGGATTCGACCGCGTAGGCGACCAGCTGCTCGCCTGCGCCCGCGTCGTCGCGCACCACGACGACGGCGCGCACCACCGAGTCGACCGTGCCGAGCACCGCCTCGATCTCACCGAGCTCGATTCGCAGGCCGCGCAGCTTCACCTGGAAGTCGGTGCGGCCGAGGTATTCCAGCTCGCCGTTGGTGTTCCAGCGCACCAGATCGCCGGTGCGGTACATCCGGTCGCCCGGCGCGGCGGGGCCGTCCGGACCGGCGAACGGGTCTGCGAGGAAACGTTCGGCCGTCAGGCCGGGCCTGGCCACGTAACCCCGGGCGAGCTGTACCCCCGACAGATACAGCTCACCCGGAGCCCCGACCGGAACCGGCCGCAGCCGCGAGTCGAGCACATAGAGCCGGGTGTTGAACACCGGCGCGCCGATCGGCACCGAGAGGGTATCGGTATCGGTCACCTCGTGAAAGGTGACGTCCACCGCGGCTTCGGTGGGACCGTACAGGTTGTGCAGTCGGGCTCCCGTCAGCACCCGCAGTCGCTGGGCCAGCGACGCGGGCAAAGCCTCGCCGGACGCGAACACCGCGCGCAGGGTCGTCTCGCGCGCGATGTCCTGGTGCGCCAGAAAGGCTTCCAGCATCGGCGGCACGAAATGTGCGACGCTGACGCGGTATTCGGCGATGACTTCACGCAGGTAGGCCGGGTCCCGGTGTCCGTCGGGCTGTGCGAGCACCAGTTCGGCGCCGATCTGCAAGGGCCAGAAGAACTCCCACACCGACACGTCGAAGGTCGCGGGGGTCTTCTGCAACACCACGTCGGCGGGTGTCAGCCGGTAGGTCTCCTGCATCCACACCAGCCGGTTCACGATGGCGCCGTGGGTCACCAGGACGCCTTTGGGCTTGCCGGTGGAACCAGAGGTGAAGATCACATAAGCGGGGTGGTCCTTTCGCAGCGCCGCGATCCGTTCGCGCTCCCACACCGGGCCCTCCTGGTACCCGGCGAGGTCCAGGCGATCCAGCCGCACCGTCGGCGCGTCGAGCTCCAGATCCTCGGCGCCGAGGACGCAGACGGGACGCGCGGTGGCAAGGATGTGCGCGGTTCGCTCGGCCGGATGATCCGGGTCGAGCGGCACATAGGCCGCGCCAGCGGCGAGCACCGCGTACATCGCGACGACGAGCTCCGGCGACCGGCGCAGGTGCAGCGCGACCAGGCTTTCCGGCCCGACACCGCGCTCGATGAGATACCTGGCCAGCCGGTTCACCCGGGCGGCCAACTCACGGTAGGTCACGGTGCCTTCCGGCACGCCCGCGAAACGAAGCGCGACCGCGTCCGGAGTGCGGGCGACCTGCGCCTCGAACATCGACACCAGAGTCGCGGGGGAATGCGCCCCGGGGGCGTCGGCGGCGAGCAACGCGTCGACGTCGCAGCCGGTGGCGTTCCAAAGCCGTGTGCTCACCTCGACTTCCAGCTCGGTCGTCACGTCGATCGCGGCAAGCGGCGTGTCCAGGTCCGTGGCCACCAAGCGCTCCAGGTACTGGAGGAAGCGGGCGTGGTGGCGAGCCAGATCGTCGGCCGCGTAGAGGTTCGGGTTCGCCTCGAAGTCGACGTGCACGCGGTCGCGTTCGCCGTAGTAGACGTTCAGGCTCAGATCCTCCACCGGCCCGGTCGAGAGCACGTGGTACCGGCCGGTCGTGGTGCCGAGCGTGAGGTCGCTGCGGAACAGCATGATGTTGGCCAGCGGCCCGAACAGCGCGCGCCGGGCCGGGCGGCCGTCGTGTTCGGCGTCGCGGCGGATGTCCTCGTGCCGGTACCGCTGGTGCCGCAGCGCCCCGGCGACCTCCACGCGGGTGGCGCGCAGCAGGTCGCCCCAGGTGGCGGCGCCCAACGTCATCCGCAGCGGCACGATATTGGAGAGCATGCCCGCCGAGCGCCGCATCGCGGCGGTGGTGCGCGCGGTGACCGGCAGACTCAGCACCACGTCGTCGCGGTCGGTCAGGCGGCCGAGGTAACCGGCGAAGGCCGCGAGCAGTACGACCGCGATCGTCGAATCCTGGCTCTCGGCAACCGCGTTCATTCGTTCGACCAACTCGTCGGGCAGTCCGCGTCCGACGATCAGGTTGCTCGCCGCACGCGGCGCGGTGCGCGGGTCCAGGCTGGTCACGCCGTCCAACCCGGCAACCCGTTCGGCCCAGTGCGCGCGGTCGGTCTGGTAGCGCCCGCTCTCTCGGTAGGCGATCTCGCCCTCGACCAGCGCCTCCAGGCTGCCCGGCCGGATCGCTTCCGGCTCGGCGCCCAGGACCCGCGCGGTGTAGCGCTCGGCGACCCGCATGGTGTTGGTCAGCGCGCCGTAGCCGTCCAGCACGATGTGGTGGGCGCGCAGGTACCAGAAGTAGCGCCGGTCGGCGACTCGCAGCACCGCGCCTGCGAACAGCCGGTCGCGCACCAGGTCCACCGGTGCGCTGGCGTCGGCGCGCATCCACTCCGTCGCGGCGGCGATCGGATCGGCGTGCGAGCGGAAGTCGATCAGCGGGACCTCGATGGACAAATCGGGATCGACGCACTGGTACGGCGTGCCGCCTTCCTCGCCGAGCCGCACCAGCGTCGACCCGTAGTCGAGTGCCGCTTCGCGCGAAACCTCTTGCAGCAGAGCGGCGTCCAGCTCGCCATGGACGTCGACGTATTGCGCGACATTGATCGGGATCTCGGGCTCGAGCAGCTGCGCGTACCAGAGGCCGAGCTGCGCGGGAGCTAGCGAAAACGGTGTGGGGGACGGTGTATGGCTCGCCGCGTTCCCGTTCGGCCGCGCGCTGAACCCACCCAACTCCGTACCGTGCACCAGAGCCTCCTCGTTAGCGAAACAACAGCTGGCCGAGCGCTTTTGGGCAGCACGAATAGAGCGGCATGGTGCCGCCGTAAGGCGATTCGGCGAGAGCGCGGACGGTGACGGCGTCACCCCGCGAGATCCAACAATTGGTGAGACGAGATCGGCGGCCGGAGAGCCACCGGGCCTAACTCTTGATCGTTCCTCCAACTCCGCTGCCGGGGGGTCGGTCCACGCCCCCGGTGGTGTTTCCTACATCACACGGATGTCACCGCGCATTGCGAACATTAGGCGGTCGGGAAATAAAAAGGAACAAGTTCAGCTAAAAAAATCTGGACGCTTGTCCATCTCAATCTCGGAAGACAGTTAACTCCGAGCAGATTTGTGCGCGCGACCACAATCAAGGTCGCTGTGTGAGCTAGCGCACTTTCGGATGTGCAGACTATGAGCCGGAACGTTGCATCCGCGTTGCATCGGCGCCGAGGCGGCGATCGAGCACCCGAATCTTGGCCTCGATCTGCGCATACAGCGGAGAATCGCGATCTACTACCGACCGGTACGCGGCCCATGCCGCGGCGTCGTCGCGGCCCTCCGCGCCCGCGGTCCACCGCCGCAACACCGAGGCCTCGCGCGAACCGAGAACCGCGGTGCGCAACCGGACGCGCAGTTCGTCACGAATATCGATAATTCCCGGAGCGGTGGAACGCGGCAGCACCGGACCGGCGTAGAGACGTAATGCGGAATCGACATCACCGGAATCCAGCGCGGCCCGCAGCGCCTCCACATCGGTTGCGACATGAACGCGCAACTTGTATGGGCGCGAGCCGAATACGGTCGGTCCGACCACCGAGCGCAGCCGGGACATGGCGGCGCGGATCGTTCCGTTGTCCAGGTCGGTGTCGTCCAGCAGCAGCGCGAGGTGGTCCGCGCCGAGCCCTTCCGGATGTTCGGCCAGCAGCAGCAGGATCTCGGCGTGCCGCTGCGACAACGGAACTCGGTCGCCCGCGATGGTCAACTGCGGCTGGCCGAGACCGAGCACGTCGAGTCCGAGCCCGCGCGACTCGGCGGGCGCCGCGGGTTCGGGCCGGTCCCGTCCCGGCCCGCCGTGCCTGCCCGAGCGCATCGCGCTGAGCAGGAGGTCCATCTCCGCCGCGGTGGCCGTCGCCTTGACCAGCGCCAGGATCTCCGGCTTCGCCACCCGCACACCCCCGGCTATCACCAGGACACCGACCAGCCTGCCGTCCGGATCGTGCACGGGCGCTGCGGCGCCGGTGATCTGGTGCATGCGGTGCAGGAAGTGCTCGGGACCGTGGATCCAGGCGGCGCGGCCGGTGCGGACCACCAAGCCGACGGCATTGGTGCCGACCCGGCGCTCACTCAGATCGTCGCCCGCGCGCAAACCGATTTCGGCGGCGGCGGCGACTTGCTCGGGTTTGCCGTGCACCCAAAGGACTCGGCCGAATTGGTCGGCGATCAAAACGATCAAGCAGGTGCGGGCCGCGTCCTCGACGAGCAATTTGTCGACGAGCGGCATCAGGGCGGCCATTGGATGGGCGTCGCGGTAGCGTTGCAGATCGGCGCCGCGCAGGCCGCGCTCGCTGAGCACGTCCATCGGATCGACGCCGCTACGCAGGCTGCGCAGCCAGGATTCCAGCACGAGCGGACGCAGCAGACCGGCTAGCTGCGACAGCTGTTCGCCGCCCGCGCTAAGATATCCGTGTGCTTGTGCGGCATAGGCTTCCAAAGCGCCGAGTTGCGTGCCGGGTTCGACGCCGTGCCGTGGGGACCGCCCACCTGCAAGATTGCTGACCATTTGCCTTTCTTTCCGCCACAAACTGTACCGGCGCGTATTCAGGGGTAAGGGCGGTTATTTCGGTTTGTCCGCCAGCTCACACCCGGGACGGACCTCCTCATTTTGTGACCCATTCGTCTTTCACTTCACGATGTGAGCCAGCCCGCAGCGTGTTCGGCGAGCATCACCGCCGTGGCCTGCGGTCCTCGACTCAGCGGCACCGGAACCACGGACAGATCCACCACTGACAAGCCGCTCACCCCGCGCACCGCGCATCGTGCGTCGACCACCGCGTGCTCGTCCCGCTCGCCGCCCATCCGGCAGGTTCCCGAGAGATGTTGCGAGGTGGAAAGATTCGCGCGAAGCCAGGCGTCGTCGCCGCCCTCCGGCGGCGGGTGACACGGGTACGCACCCGGTATTCGTCGCAGCACATCCGCGGCCAGCGCGACGGCCTCCCGCAACCGCGCACGATCGACCGAACCCGCGAGGTAGCGGTGCTCGATCCGGAGCGGGGCGAGCGGATCGGGGCCGCGCAATCGCAACACGCCAGCGGACTCGGGACGCATCAGCGCGACGCCCATGCGGTGCCGGTCACCGGCGAACGGGACTGTGTAAGGCCGGATTTCGATGTCGTCGAGACTCAGCACGTACTCCAGCGGCACCGCGGCGGGCGTCGGAACGTCGAGCTGGTATTCGAGACCGATCTCGGGATGATCGTCGAACCGGGCGCCGACAGGCGATGCAGCGACGACCGGTAAGCCGAGCGCCCGGAGCTGGTCCGGCGGCCCGATCCCGGACCGCAGCAGCAACGCCGCCGACTCCACCGCACCCGCGCACAGCACGATCCGATCGGCCGTCGTCGTGCCGGTGGTCTCGCCGTGCTTGTACTCGACGCCGACCGCGCTGCTGTCGCGGAAAAGGATGCGCGAGACCACAACTCCGCCCCGCACCGACAGATTCGGACGGCCGAGCGCGGGCAGCAGATAGGCCGACGCGGTGCCGACCCGCGCACCGCCGTCGACATTGCACGGCACCGGGCCGACGCCTTCGGCGGGACCCGTCCCCGGCAGCGCGTTCAAATCGGGCACCTCGGCGAAGCCCGCGGCGCGCGCCGCCGCGGCGAACTCGCGGCTCACCGGCGTCGGAACGGCCGTGCGACGCACCGGGATCGGGCCGCCGCGACCGTGGCCGGGTCGGTCGCCGTAGTCGCGGTCGTCCTCCAGCTTGCGATAGGCGGGCAGCACGGACTCGAAGGACCATTCCGCCGCCCCGCCGAGCGTCGCGCTCCACGCCGCGAAATCGGCTGCGGGCGCGCGCACGAAATAGCTGCCGTTGATCGTGCTCGAGCCGCCGAGCGCCCGCCCGCGCACCAGGTTTCCCTCGACGGCGCGAGCGTCGTCCGAGCTCGCCGCCAGCGTCGCGGAATACCGCCACAGCCACCGCGACTCCGGCCCGATCGGCAGCCGCGTCGCATCGCGCAGCGCCGCGGGCATGTCGGCCGCGGCCGACCACACCGGGCCCGCCTCCAGCAGGCGCACGGTGTGGTCCGGCTGTTCGCTCAGCCTTGCCGCGAGCACGCAGCCCGCGGTGCCGCCACCGACGATCAGGGTGTCGACCATAGGAACCAGCTCATCCGACGGGCGGGCCGTCGGCCCGGCAAACAACGATCAGCGCGGTGGCGCGGTGGATTTCACCGCGACGGCGCCGTGGGTTTGAGCGACTCGACGCTGCGCGCCCGGAAGGCGCCGAGCCAGAGCCCGGTGCCGTAGGCGATGTCGTCGAGGCGCTTGTAGGCCAGGTAGCGGAACGGATCGAGCCCGCCCGCGTCGCGGTGGGTGAACCAGTCGGCGAGGCCGTCGGCCACCGCCATGGTCACCGCGATCCGCCGGATACGCCGGGACACCAGCATCGCGAGCACGGTCACCGGCCAGTAGTGCCTGCACATCGCCGACGCCAGCCGCCACAGCCCCGCGAAGAACCCGCGGGCGAGGTAGATGGCCGCGATGCGCGTCGGGTTGTCCAGCGCGGTGAACACCCGGCGCAGCCGCGCGAGCGCGGTCGCCAGGGTGACGATGCCGCCGAGCAGGCCCCACTTCGTCATCGTCCCGAACAGCACCGCGGCGAGCACCGTCCAGGACGGCACCGACAGCGGTGAGACCATGCCGTTGCCGTGCCGCTCGCCGAGCGGCGCCGCGCCGGTGCCGTAGAACAGCTTTCGCCCGAACCAGGACGGGAACGAGACGCGGTGATCGTGCGCCACGTGCGCGGCCGGCTCGTAGCGCAGCCGCCAGCCCGCCCGCTCCAGCCGCCAGCACAGGTCCACGTCCTCGGCGACCCGCATGGTCTCGTCGAAGCCGCCCTCGGCGAGCAGCGCCTGCCGCCGCACCAGCAGCGCGGCGCTCGGCACGTACGAGACAAGGCCGCGGGACTGCACGGCCGCTTCCCGCCTGCCCAGGTCGAGCGAGGAGCGGGTGTGCTCGTAGCGGGCCAGCGCGTTGGACTCCGGATCGAGCGCCACGATGCGCGGTGCGACGAGCGCGACCTCGGGATCGCTGAAGTGCCCGAGCATCACCTCGAGCCAGCCGCTGCGCGGCACCACGTCGGAGTCGAGGAACGCGACGAATTCGCTTGTCGCCGCCCGCAGCCCGGCATTGCGGGCCGCCGCGGGCCCCTGCCGCCGGTCGTGGCGCAGCACGGTGACCCGGCAGCGGGTGCCCCGCGATTCGGGAATCCGCACCGGTTGGTCGGAGCCGTCGTCCACGACGATCACGTTGTGGCCGCGCAGCGCAGCCAACAGCCGGGCAAGGCCGTCGGCGTTGTTGTGCAGCGGCACGATGACGGTCACGTCGTCGGGCGAAGGCAGCAGTTGCGGCCGCGGGTTGGCGACTCCGGAATCGAGCAGCCGTCTGGCAACAACCGCCGACTTGGGGTCGGTGACCTCGAGGTACCCGTCGCCGATCATCTCGGCGGCCTCCGGGGCAAGTCGTAGCAACCTGGCGGGTGAGCCCCCGATCAGGATGCGTCCCCCGGAGTATGCGCGTACCCGTGGATCGATCCGTACCCCGAAGCCGTCGGGCAGTCGATCATGGCGCATTCCTGGCATGCTAGGCGGAGATTCGCGCGCGGGCATCATCGGTCCCGAAAAAAGGATCGAATTCCGCGCGAATAGGCCCGTGACCGTGCGCCACCCGCACCGCGGCGTGTTGCGGTGAAGTTGCGGGCACGTCGATCGCGCTGTGCAGCAACACGTCGGCTATTCATCGACCGACCCTCGATCCGCTGCGCTCGCCGGCTGGCAGCGCACGGCTGGCAACCGGCGGGTGATCATGCCAGGGGACTCTCGTCACAGGCGCGCGACGGACGCCGGGCCGAGAGGGTGAGCGGGATCGGCCCCGCCTTGCGTGCCGTGCCTCGGCGCGGCGCCGCCCGGCGCGAGTGGTCCACCGTGGAGCGGGGAATGGTCCGTCCGGTGTCGGCAAGCGCGGCCTCGCCGTAGCCCTGCACGCACTCGGGGTCCGGTCCGTCGGCGGGCAGTCCGGTGAAGAACTTCGCCGCCATGCAGCCGCCGCGGCAGGCGTCGTAGTGCGCGCATCCCGAGCAGGCGCCGCCGCCGCTCGGCGCGCGCAGCTCGGAGAACAGCTCCGAGGTCTGCCACACGGCGCGAAAACCGCCGTCGGACACCACGTTTCCGGCCAGGAAGCGGTCGTGGATGGCGAACGGGCAGGCGTACACGTCGCCCACCGGGTCGACGAGGCAGACCACGCGGCCCGCGCCGCACATGTTCAGACCGGGCAGCGCCTGCCCGAAGGCCGAGAGGTGGAAGAACGAGTCGCCCGTCAGCACGCCCTCGCCGTTGCGCAACAGCCAGTCGTAGAGCACCCGCTGCTGGTCCGGCGTGGGATGCAGCTCGTCCCACACGTCCGCGCCGCGACCGGAGGGCCGCAGGCGGGTGAGACGCAATGTCGCGCCGTACTTTTCGGCGATCGCGCGGAACTCGTCGAGCTGGCCGATGTTGTGCCTGGTCGCCACGACGGAGAGCTTCGCATCCTTGAAACCGGCGGCGGACAGGTTCTCCAGCGCCCGGATAGCCATGTCGTAGGAGCCGGGTCCGCGCACCGCGTCGTTGACCGCCGCGTCCGCGCCGTCCAGCGAGATCTGCACGTCCACATAGTCGCTCGCGGCCAGCCGGGCCGCGACATCCGGCGTGATGCGAACACCGTTGGTGGAGAACTTGACTCCCACGTTGTGCGCGGTCGCGTAGTCGACCAGCTCCCAGAAGTCCGGGCGCACAGTGGGTTCGCCGCCGCCGATGTTGACGTAGAACACCTGCATGCGCTCGAACTCGTCGATCAGCGCCTTGCACTGCTCGGTGCTCAGCTCGCGCGGATCGCGACGCCCGGACGACGAAAGACAGTGCACGCAGGACAGATTGCAGGCGTAGGTGAGTTCCCAGGTGAGGCAGATCGGCGCGGCGAGGCCGCTCTCGAAACGATCGACGAGCCGCACCGCCCGATCGGCTCGAGACGCGGCACCGGCGGACGCGGCGCTCGACGATGCAGCGCCGCCCGACCGCGGGACCACCCCCGCATCCGGCCGGACGGCCTGCGCCAGCGCGGGCTTGGCTCCCGCGGCGCCGGCCGAATGCACCGGCGCGCCGATGATCATGTCACCTTCGGCGAGTTGCGCGAGCGCCCGCACGTACGGCGCGGCGCCTTCGTCGGCCACACCTGCCGCGCGCAGGGCCGAACGTGCCGACGCGTGCTCCGGCAGCGACCGCACGATCTCGACGACGCGCGGACTCTTCAGGAACGAGAGCTTGCGTGTGCCGAAGTGGTAGAGCAGCGCGCCGAAGGGTTCGGGCCGCAGCGCCACCCTCGGATGGAGTTGCCATCGGGCATCGAGATCGAGCATGCCGGTCGCCCCGTCAGTAGACGCCGCACATGCCGTCGATGGACACCTCTTCGATGAGGCTCTCCTCGACGAGCTCCGCTTCGTCGGTGTCGCTCGGTGCGATGAACTGATGCGGCATGAGAACCTCCGAGTTGACGACGGAACGCGACCACCTGTGTAGTCCCTGTCACACCATAGCGACAAGCCCCGCAAAAGTGAAACACGTTCCAATCGATGGGACCCACCCTTCCCCGTCGCCGCACCAGTGCGCCGCAACCGCCGGTCGCGCGGGCACCGGCCGCACCCCCACCGGTCGGCAGCGCCGCACTCTAGACTTCGGGTGTAGCGCAGCTGAACAGAACGTGACGGGCGGCACATGCCCGCGGCAGTAGAGGTGGCATGGGAGTCGGTCGAATGCAGGCGAGCGGGGGCGGAAACACACTGTCGGAGTCCGAGATCGTCGAGGCCGCGCTGCGCGTGGTTCGCGCGGATGGCGTGGAAAAGCTGTCCATGCGGCGACTTTCCCGCGAACTCGGCGTCTCCCCCATGGCGCCGTACTACTACGTGGCCGACAAGCGCGAGCTGCTCGACCTCGTCGCCAGCGCCGCGCTCACCGGAGTGCGCAAGCCACCGCCGGAATCCGGGCCCTGGCAGCAGCGCCTGCGCGAACTCATCGATCAGATCGATGAGAAACTGCGCAAGCACCCCGGACTCGGCGATGTGCTCATCGAGCAGATGCTGGGCAAACAGCTCGACCTGATCGCCGCCATCATGGAGATCCTGTTCGAGGCGGGGTTCTCCGACCGCAACGTGCTCGCCGCCTACGCGACGATCCACACCTACCTGTTCGGCCGCAGCCGGGTGAACCCGCGCGACCGTGCCCCGCTGTCGGAAGTCGCGCTGCCGGAGTCGGTGGAGCGGGCCACGAAGTACATATCCGACCTGCGCGGCAAGTACGCCTACGACTTCGGCATGGAGGTGCTGATCGCCGGTCTAGAGGCCCAGCTTGTCCACCAGCCGGACCGCGACGTACGATGAAACTGAAACACGTTCTAGTTTTGTCGGTGGCCGCCGGACCAGCTGCCGCCGACGGTGCCGGATTCGAGAGGACGTCATGACAACCGTCGAAGTTCCCCACGGCTCACGCTCGGTCGTGCTGCGGGTTGCCGCGGTCATCACCGAGACGGCCGACACCAATTCGCTGGTCTTCGACGTCCCCGACGAGTTGCGCGAGAAGTTCCAGTACAAGCCGGGCCAGTTCCTCACGCTGCGCATCCCCAGCGACCTGACCGGCTCGGTGGCCCGCTGCTACTCGCTGGCCAGTTCGCCACACACCGACGACCAGCCCAAGGTCACCGTGAAGCGCACCGACGGCGGCTACGGCTCGAACTGGGTGTGCGACAACGTGAAAGCGGGCGATCAGCTCGAGGTGCTGCCGCCCTCCGGCGTCTTCACACCGAAGAACCTCGACGAGGATCTGCTGCTGTTCGGCGCGGGCAGCGGCATCACGCCGGTCATGTCGATCCTGAAGTCCGCGCTGGCCCGCGGCAACGGCAAGATCGTGCTCGTCTACGCCAACCGCGACGCGGACACCGTGATCTTCGCGGGCGAACTGCGCGAGCTCGTCGAGAAGCACCCGCAGCGGCTCACCGTGATCCACTGGCTCGAGCCGCTGCTCGGCCTGCCGACCGCCGACACGCTCGCCACCCTGGTCGCGCCCTACACCGGCTACGAGGCGTTCATGTGCGGGCCGAAGCCGTTCATGGACCGGGTGCACGACGCGCTCGGCAACCTCGGCGTTCCGCGCTCGCGCACGCACGCCGAGGTGTTCAATTCCCTCGCCGGAGACCCGTTCGCCGACCAGGCGCCGGTCGAGGTGAGCGACGAGGAGGCCGCCGACGCGGCGACCGTCGAGGTGGAACTCGACGGCGAGGTGCACGAGCTGAGCTGGCCGCGCAAGCAGACGCTGGTCGACATCATGCTCGCCAAGGGGCTCGACGTGCCCTACTCCTGCCAGGAGGGCGAGTGCGGGTCCTGCGCCTGCACGGTGCTGGAGGGCAAGGTCGAGATGGAGAACGCCGAGATCCTCGACCCCGAGGACATCGAGAACGGGTACATCCTCGGTTGCCAGGCGCGGCCGGTCACGGATCGCTTGCGCATCCAGTTCTGAGCGAAGCGTGGGTGCGCGTGGTCGAGCGACGCGAGCCCCTGCGCGATGCGATCTTCGCGCCACGCACTCGACCCAGCGGCCGAGTGGTCGGCACCATGCGCTCCCCCGGCCGCTAGTTGTCGGGTGCTGAGGGCCGTGCGATCTCCGGGCCGCGCGGCGCTCGGTGCGGTCCGGTCGCCGGGCGGCGCAGACGGCTAGGCGGTCAGCGCGCAGCTCGGTAGGCGCTGCGCTCGGATGCTTCGAGGTGTTCGGTGGCGTAGCCGAGCGCGGTGCGGCCCATTCGGGGTGCGTGCTCGTCCAGGAAACCGGTCAGCAGTGCACGGTCGATGCGCTTGCCGACCTCGCGGAGCATCCAGCCGACCGCCTTCTGAATGAGGTCGCGGCGGTCGGTCAGGAGTTGTTCGCAGAGCTGGAAGGTCGTGCTCGGATCGCCCGCCTTGATGAAGGCGAAGGTGGTCAGCAGGGCGACGCGGCGCTCCCACAGCGAATCCGCGGCGGCCAGTTCGAAGAGCAGATCCCGCGGCCGGTCCAGCAACCACGGGCCGAGGACGTTCTCGGCGGACACGTCGACGAGGTCCCAGTTGTTCACCCGGCCGCGGCGCACCGCGTCCAGGTACAGCCGCACCATCTTCTCCTGTCCCGCCACGTCGAGCGTGCGCGGCTTGGCCGCCTTCGCGAAACGGGCGTTCAGGATGACCAGACCTGCGAGGCGCTCCTCGTGCACGGCGCTGTCGAGCAGGTCGTCGATCTCGGTGAGGTCCAGTGCGGCAAAGCGTTTGGCGACCGCGCGGGTCGTCGGGACGCGCACCCCGATGAACACGTCGCCCTCGCCGTACTCACCGGGGCCGGTCTTGAAGAAGCGCTGGAGATGGATCGCATCGGCGGGGTCGGCGACCTCGGCGAGCGCCTGCCGCACATCCGCCGCGGTCGGCGCGGTTTCGATCATGAACAGCCCTCCGATTCCTCGACTCGGCGCAACGCACACCATTCAACACCCGCCGAGCGGCAGACGACCGAAGGTGACATTCAGCCGACCGGTCCGACCAGATGCCACCTCCAGTCGCGGGAGTCCCTCGGATCGAAGGTGACTTTCAGTCCGTCCGACCGGGTCGGGGACACCCTCGGTCGGGGGTCCCAGTGCCGATGGTCAGGGCTGGGCGCCCAGAATGCGACCGGATTCGAAGGCCGCGGCGCTGGCGGGGAGTGTGCCGGGGCGGCCGCTGTTCAGGACGCGCACGACGCCGTTGCCGGTGGTCGGCCTGCCGAGCGCGTCCATCCGCCGAATGGTTTGCGCGGCAACGGCTTGCGCGCTGTCGAACAGGCGAACACCGACCGGCAGCGCCGCCACGATGGCGTCGATGACCAGCGGGTAGTGCGTGCAGCCGAGGACGACGCCCTCCACGTCGTCGGGGGTCTGCTCGGCGGCACGGGTGATGGAATCGCGGGCCGCCACGAGATCGCCTCGGTCGATGGCGTCGGCGAGGCCGTGGCAGGCCACCCCGACCACCTTGGCGTCGCCGCCGAACTCCGCGATGAGGTCGGCCTGGTACTTGCTCGCGGTGGTCGCCGCGGTGGCCCAGACCGCGACCGAACGACAGGCCGCGGCCGCGGGCTTGATGGCGGGCACGGTGCCGATCACCGGGATGCCGGGGCCGACGTCGGCGCGCACGTGTTCCAGCGCGGTGACGCTGGCCGTATTGCAGGGCAGCACGATCACTTCGGCGCCCGACTCGACCGACGTGCGTGCCGCGCTCACCACGCGATCGACGGTCCACCGCTCCGGCTTCGGGCCCCAGGGAGCGCCGTCCGGATCGAGTTGCAGCAGCAGGTCCACGTCCGGCCGCAGCTTGCGCAGCCAAGCGGCCGTGGGCAGCAAACCCAGCCCCGAGTCGATGAGCGCGACGATCACATCGACCACCGTATTACAGGCGCATCCCCCGGCCGAACCGTCTCAGGTGGACGCGAGCAGGTCGGCGACCGGCGCCGCCGCGGCGATCTTGGCGCGGGCCTTCATGACCTGGCCCGTCATCCCCGCCCCGACGACGCCGGTGAGGACGCCGTTCTTGGTGTAGTAGGCGAGGAACTTGCGGCCGTTGTCGGTGACGACGGTGACCTCGTCGGCGGCGCTCGGGGTGCCGAGGGCCTGGATCTTCACGTCGTACTGGTCGCTCCAGAAGTACGGAACCCGCGCCGCGCTCGGCGGCTCGGCGCCGAGCAGCGCGCAGGCCAGCAGTTTGGCTTGTTCGCCCGCGTTGGTCCAGTGCTCGACCCGCTTGCGCTCGCCCGTCTCGTGCCGCCACGCGGCGACATCGCCAACGGCCCACACCCGATCCGCGGAGGTCCGGCCGACCTCGTCGGCGAGCACGCCGCCACCGTCGGCGGGTTCGGCGAGCGCGATCCCGGAATCGGTCAGCCATTCGGTCACCGGTCGCGAGCCGACACCGATCACGACCAGGTCAGCGAGCAGCTCGGTGCCGTCGGACAACACCGCGCCGCGCACCCGGCCCGCGGCGTCGGCGAGGAAGGTGTCCAGTCCGGTGTGGCAGCGCAGGTCGACGCCTTCGGCGCGGTGCATGCGCGCGACCAGCTCGCCGACCCGCTCGCCGAGGACGGAGGCCAGCGGCGTCGGTTGCGGTTCGATCAGCGTCACCTCGACGCCGCTCGCGCGGAAACTGGCCGCGAGCTCGCAGCCGATGAAGCCCGCTCCGACCACGAGCGCCCTTGTGGCGCCGCGCAATTCGTCGCGCAGCGCGGCCGCGTCCGCGTGCCCGCGCAGCACGTGCACGCCCGTCAGTTCGGGCAGGCCGGGCAGGCGGCGCGGACGCAGACCCGTCGCGATGACGAGCTGGTCGTAGTCGATGGTGCTGCCGTCGGCCAGGGTGATCCGCCGCGCCGCGGTGTCCACGGCGGTCGCCGTGGCGTTCAGGCGCAGCTCGATCCGCTTCTCCTCGAAGAATTCCGCGGGGCGCAGCGTGGTGTCGTCGGTCTCGCCGCGGACGAATTGCTTGGACAGCGGCGGGCGGTCGTAGGGCAATCGCGACTCGTCGCCGACCAGGACCAGCTCGCCGGCGTATCCGGCGCGGCGCAGTTCCTCGGCGGTGCGCAGCCCGGCGAGTCCGGCCCCCACGATCACGATCGGCGCGGTCATGCGGCAATCCCTTCATCCGTCGGTACGACCCTCACCCTAGCGTCTGCTTGGTTCAGTTCGGATGTGTCGGCGGTCACTCTCGAAGGGGGCTGGGGATCGCCACGCAATCGTGTCCGTACCGATATTGATCGGGCGGTCAATCAGGACTATACCGAGGTCAGAACATAATTCGAGCCCTAGGAGGCACACCATGTTCACCGAGAGTCGCGCGCAGGACCTGCTTGCCGTCATCCTCGGCGCCTTCACCGCGCTGTCCCCCATCTGGGTGGACACGAACGACAGGGCAATGTGGACGATGATCGTCCTCGGCGTCCTGATCGCCCTCACCGGCCTGGCCCAGATGGCCCGACCGGCCATGGCTATGGCCGACTACGCGATGGCGCTGTTCGGCGCACTGCTGTTCATCGCGCCATGGGCGATGGACTACACCGAGTTCCGCGGTGCATCCTGGACCTCATGGGTCGTCGGCGTGGTCACGGTTGTCGTCGCGATCGCTGCGCTGCCCGCGGTCACGGCGCGCATGCACCGGACGACGAGCGGCGGAGTCGCTCCGCACCTCTGATGCGTGACGTGCGAATCCTGAACCGCGAACCGGTCTTCGGCCGGACGGCAACGAGGACGCACCACTGATGCAGATGCCCAAACCCGGTCGCCACCTGGTCCGGCGACCGGACGATCCCGCCCGGACCGGGCGCCGCCGCAGCGCCAAGATCGACGGCGACGCCCGGCAACTCATCCTGGACGCCGCCGAGAATCTCTTCGCGGCACAGGGATTCGACGCCACCGCGACGGCGGCCATCGCCGCGGGCGCCGGCGTCCCCAAAGGCCTTGTCTTCTACTACTTCCCGACCAAGGATTCGATCCTGTCCGCGCTCATGGCCGAGCGCATGCCCACGCAGCCGATCGACGACATCGGCGCCGTCGTCGCCCCCGGCGATCCGGCCACCAGCCTGGTCAACCTCGACGCCGCGCTGAACCTGCGCGACCACCACTCCTCGGTGCTGCGGGTGATCATGTGGCGCGAGGCCGACACCCATCCCGACGTGCGCCGCCAACTCCGCCACCTGCGCGACCAGCTCCTCGACGTGACCGCCCGCGTCCTCCAGGCCAGCGCACCAGCCCCCGTCCGCCCCGGCACCCTGCGCGCCTGCGCCGCCGCCTGGGTCTCGGCCATGTTCGCCATCGCAAGCACCGACCGCCTACACGCCCTCGACGGCATCCCCCTCCCCACCACCGACGAAATCCTCAACGTCGCCCAGGTCGTCGCCGCAGGCATGACCCAACTCGGCTGACGCCGATCGGCGTGGCGGCTGTCGTAGCATGGAAATCGTGACCGCCGCGCGCGACTATTCCGAGCTCCACGCGCTCATCGACCAGCTGAATCCCAGCCAGGCCGACGAGGTGCGTCGCCACGTGCTGCGACTGGTCCAGCCCCGTTCCGAGCGGTTCTCGGTCCTCCGAACATTCGACGGTCCGTCGACAGACCTCGGCGCGCGCGCCAAGGACGTCCTGCGCGACGAAATCGGCGAATCCGATGCTGATCGTTGACACCGGGCCACTCGTCGCCTACCTCAACCGCCACGACAACGACCACCAGCGCTGCGCCGAACTCTTCACCGGACGAACCGACGAGTTGCTGCTGACGCCTTATGTCGTCACCGAGGCCTGCTACCTGGTCTGCAAGTACGTCGGCGCGGCGGCCGAGATCAATCTCGTCGAAGCGATCGCGGCGGGCGACCTGACACAGGTCGACATCACCGATGCCGACCTGGACCGGATGGCCGAATTGATGACGCAGTACCGTGGCTTTCCGCTCGGCGTGGCGGACGCCTCGGTCACAGCCGTCGCCGAGCGCCTCGATGCGGTCGAGATCGCCACGCTGGATCATCGCCACTTTCACGCCGTGACACCGAGGCACACGCCGGGCTTCAAGCTCCTGCCCTGAGGCACCTGCGGAGTCGACACGTTTGGTGCCGCTGAATGGCCCTAATCCTCGTGGTCGGTGAGGAATTCGATTACGTCGGGGGCGAAGCGGGGGTGTTTGACGGTGCCCATGTGGGAGGCGGCGGGGTAGATGTGGAGGCGGGAGTCGGGGATGCCGTCGGCGGTGCGGCGGAAGGTGGCGGTGGAGTAGAACTCGTCGCGTTCGCCGCCGATGACGAGGGTGGGGGCGGTGATTTCGCCGAGGCGGTCGGAGACGTCGAAGGCGTCCTCGGCGCGGACGAAGGCGAGGGTGTCGGACGGGTTCGCCGGGCGTGCGAACGGATCGAGCAGCCACATCGCGCCCTTCATGAGGCGGTCGGTGAAACCGGACGGCGCGGGAATCATGTGGTGCAGCGCTCTGCGGCCCTCGGCCGCCGCTTCGGCGTAGTTCAGCTGCGCGGCGCGCGCCGCGTCCTCCAGTCGATAGCCCGAGGCGCCGATGACGAGCCTGCGCACGACATCCGGATGGTCGGCGGCCAATTGCAGCGCGAGCGACCCGCCGGAGGAGATGCCGAGAACGTCCACGGGCGTGTCGAATTCGGCGCGCAGCGCCTCGGCGTGCTGGGCGGCGATCTCGGACATCGTGGTTCCCGCCGCCATGCCGGGCGCCCTGTTCACCGCGTACACGCGAAAGTGCCTGGCCAGCGGCGTCAGAGTCTTGATCTCGGACTCACGCATCCACCCGGTCGGGTTGGCGTGGTTGGGAGTGAACCACCGCAGGAACACCAGCGGACGGCCGGAACCCATGGCGAGATAAGGCATTCCGTGCTCGAGCGCACCCTCGACGATATCGAGATCGGTGTGCGCGGACCTGCTCATGTTTCCCTCCGATGACGGCGACGGCTCGACATGTCGACCGTATCGGCAGGCTCCGACAAATCGTCGAAGGTGGGCCTCGCGTCGAAACCCTGTCGGCTCGACCTCGGGTACCGAGCTGCCCTCGGGACACCGCTCGCCGCGATGCGCAACCGCCCCTAACGAGCCTCTGTCCGGTCTGCGGGGTCTAGAAGCCGCTGGAAGATCAGTTTCAGCGCTCGTGCGGCCCCCTCCGGATCGCTCCACAGATGCCCACAGGCCCGACAACTCCAGTCCGGGTTGCCCGCTACGACGACGCAACCGCCGAGCGATATCAATCCGGCCGCCGCCAGAGCGCGGGCAGAAGGCGCGGGCATGCCGTAGAGAATCGGGATTCCGCGCCGTCCGCACTCGGCGCATAGGTCGTTGCTCATCGGTTACCGCATCCTCTCCCCGACCCGCCCGGGCCGACAGCCGATGCATCGCACGAACCGAATCCGTCGTTGCGACACGCCCTTACGACACGCGAACGGCGCCGCTCCCCATGGGGAACGGCGCCGTCCAGGTCACCGGCCCGCGATGATCGCGTGCGCGAGCGCGGCGGGCACCTCGGCGTAGGAATCCAGCACCATGGCGTAGTTCCCTCGGCCCTGCGTCCGCGACCGCAGGTCACCGATGTAGCCGAACATCTCCGTCAGCGGAGCCAGCGCCCGCACCACCCGCGCGCCGCCGCGCTGCGCCACGGTCTGGATCCGGCCGCGCCGCGCGTTCAGATCACCGATGACCTCGCCGAGGTACTCCTCCGGGGTGACGACCTCGACCGCCATGACCGGCTCGAGCAGCGCAGGCCTTGCCCGCACCACCGCCTCCCGCACCGCCTGAGCGGCCGCGGTCCGGAACGCGAGCTCGGACGAATCCTGCGCGTGCGCGGCACCGTCGAGCAGCACCACACGCACGCCGAACACCGGATACCCGGCCAGCACACCGCTGCGCAGTGCGTCCTGCGCACCGGCGTCCACCGCGGGCAGGTACTCCTTCGGCACCCGGCCGCCGGTCACCCGGCTCTCGAATTCGTAGCTCGCGCCGTCGTCGGCGGCGAAGGGCTCCACCGCGAGCACCACCTTCGCGAACTGGCCGCGTCCGCCCACCTGTTTGCGGTGGGTGTACTCGAACCGGTCCACCGCGGCGGTGACGGTCTCGCGGTAGGCCACCCGCGGCGCGCCGATGTTCGCCGCGACGCCGAACTCGCGCCGCATCCGGTCGAGCAGGATCTCCAGGTGCAGCTCGCCCATGCCGCCGATGACGGTCTGCCCGGTCTCGGCATCGACCCGCACCGAGAACGTCGGATCCTCGTCCGCCAAGCGCTGGATCGCCTCGCTCAGCTTCTCCTGATCGGACCTGGTTCGCGGCTCGATCGAGACCTGGAGCACCGGATCGGGGAACGTCATCGACTCCAGCACGATCTGGTCGTGCGGGTCGCACAGGGTGTCGCCGGTCGCGGTGTCCTTCAGGCCGATCACCGCGCAGATGTCACCGGCCGACGCGGCCGCGATCGGACGCTCGATGTTCGAATGCATCTGGAACAGCTTGCCCAGCCGCTCCTTCCCTCCCTTCGTCGAATTGAGCACGGCGGCACCGGTTTCGGCGCGGCCCGAATACACCCGCAGGTAGGTGAGCTTGCCGAAGTACGGGTGCGCCGCGACCTTGAAGGCCAGCGCCGCGAACGGCGCGTCCACCCGGGGGTCGCGGTGCACGATCGTGTCCTCGTCGCCGGGCAGGTGGCCGTCGACGCCGCCCGCGTCCAGGGGCGAGGGCAGATAGTCGACGATCGCGTCGAGCATCGGCTGCACGCCCTTGTTCCGGAACGCCGAACCGCACAGCACCGGATGGAGCCGCGAGGCGATCGTGCACCGCCGGATGGCGGCCTTGATCTGCGCGATCGTCGGCGCGCCCGCGAGATACTGCTCGAGCAGTTCCTCGTCGGTGTCGGCGAGGGTTTCGAGCAGTCGCTCGCGTTCGTGCTCGGCCCGCTCGCGCAGCTCGGCCGGGATGTCGGCGACGGCGTAGCGCGCGCCGAGATCCGTATCGCTTTGCCACACAAGCGCTTTCTGCTCCACCAGGTCGACGACGCCGGTGAAGGTGTCCTCCGCGCCGATCGGCAGTTGCACGACGAGCGGCCGCACGCCGAGACGCTCCGCGATGGTGCGCACGGTGAAGTCGAAATCCGCACCGAGCTTGTCCATCTTGTTGACGAAGCAGATCCGCGGCACGTCGTACTTGTCGGCCTGCCGCCACACCTGCTCGGACTGCGGCTCGACACCCTCTTTGGCGTCGAAAACCGCTACGGCGCCGTCGAGCACGCGCAGCGAACGCTCCACCTCGACGGTGAAGTCGACGTGGCCGGGCGTGTCGAGGATGTTGACGCGGTGCTGTTTCCAGAAACAGGTCGTTGCCGCAGCGGCGATCGTGATGCCGTGCTCCTGCTCCTGCACCATGCGGTCCATCGCCGCGTTGCCGTCGTGCACCTCACCGATCTTGTGAGTGACGCCGGTGTAGAACAGGATTCGTTCGGTGGTGGTGGTCTTTCCGGCATCGATGTGCGCCATGATGCCGATATTGCGTACCCGGCCGAGATCGGCAGGCGTCCCGCGAGTCATGGGATCCCCCAACTGGTTCCGTCGAAATAGTCGACGCTCGCCTAGTTGGTGCGCTCCGGTGACGGCACGAGCATCGTGTCGCGCGACGCCGACCGGCGCCGAAGACACGCCGCCGATCTACCCCCGCGCTCGCGGACCCGAAGTAACCATGCCCCATATCTACCGCCCCACCCACCCCACCGTCCACCGAATTACTCCCCTCGGCAGGCGATCAGCGAACCTCGATGACCTTCTCGCCCGCCTCGATCAGCTGGACCACATCGACGGCATCGTGCCCCTCACTGGCCAGCGCCCGCGCCAATGCGGGCGGAAGCCGAGCGGACCCCCGAAACGCCGAACGGCGCCGCTCCTGGTGGAGCGGCGCCGTTGGGAGATCGGTGATTCAGGGAATCACTTGATGATCTTGGTGACGCGGCCGGCGCCGACGGTGCGGCCACCCTCGCGGATCGCGAAGCGCAGGCCCTCTTCCATGGCGACCGGCTGGATGAGCTTGACGCTCATCTCGGTGTTGTCGCCCGGCATGACCATCTCGGTGCCCTCGGGGAGGGTCACGACGCCGGTCACGTCGGTGGTGCGGAAGTAGAACTGCGGGCGGTAGTTGTTGAAGAACGGGGTGTGGCGGCCGCCCTCGTCCTTCGACAGGATGTACGCCTGGCCCTCGAAATCGGTGTGCGGGGTGGTGGTGCCCGGCTTCACGATGACCTGGCCGCGCTCGACATCCTCGCGCTTGATACCACGAACCAGCAGACCGACGTTGTCGCCCGCCTGGCCCTGGTCGAGCAGCTTGCGGAACATCTCGATACCGGTGACCGTGGTCTTGGTCTTCTCCGGACGGATGCCGACGATCTCGACTTCCTCGTTCACGTTGATCACGCCACGCTCGACGCGACCGGTGACGACGGTGCCACGACCGGTGATGGTGAACACGTCCTCGACCGGCATCAGGAACGGCTTGTCGGTCTCACGGACCGGGTCCGGGATCGACTCGTCGACGGCGTCCATCAGATCCAGCACGGACTGGGTCCACTTCGGGTCGCCCTCGAGCGCCTTCAGACCGGAGACACGCACGACCGGCGCGTCCTCGTCGAACTCCTGGGCGGCCAGCAGCTCGCGGACCTCCATCTCGACGAGCTCGAGGATCTCCTCGTCGTCGACCATGTCCGACTTGTTCAGCGCGACCAGGATGTAGGGCACGCCGACCTGACGGGCGAGCAGCACGTGCTCACGGGTCTGCGGCATCGGGCCGTCGGTGGCGGCGACCACGAGGATGGCGCCGTCCATCTGGGCCGCACCGGTGATCATGTTCTTGATGTAGTCAGCGTGACCAGGAGCGTCGACGTGCGCGTAGTGGCGCTTCTCGGTCTGGTACTCGACGTGGGAGATGTTGATCGTGATACCACGAGCCTTCTCCTCAGGCGCCTTGTCGATCTGATCGAACGCGAAGCTCTCGTTCAGATTCGGGTACTTGTCAGCCAGCACCTTGGTGATCGCCGCGGTGAGCGTGGTCTTGCCGTGGTCGACGTGACCGATGGTGCCGATGTTGACGTGCGGCTTCGTCCGCTCGAACTTCGCCTTCGCCACTTTTGGGTCCTCCTGGACTTGTTGGTGCGTGCATTTGCAGCAGTGCGTGGGTCATCCCCGCGGATGCGGGGATCTGGTAGTACTGACGCCCGGCTGGGGCCAAGTGTGCCACTTGGCCCCAAACGATTTACTCGCCGGTCGCCTTGGCGATGATCTCCTTCGACACGTTGGCCGGAACCTCCGCGTACGAATCGAACACCATGGAGTAGTTCGCCCGGCCCTGGGTCTTCGACCGCAGGTCACCGATGTAACCGAACATCTCCGAGAGCGGAACCAGCGCCTTGACGACACGGGCACCACTGCGTTCCTCCATGGCCTGGATCTGGCCACGGCGGGAGTTCAGGTCGCCGATCACGTCGCCCATGTAATCCTCGGGCGTGGTGACCTCGACAGCCATCATCGGCTCGAGGATCACCGGACCGGCCTTACGGGCCGCTTCCTTCAGGGCCTGCGCGCCTGCGATCTTGAATGCCATTTCCGACGAGTCGACGTCGTGGTAGGCACCGTCGAGCAGGGTGACCTTCAGGTTGACCAGCGGGTAGCCAGCGAGCACACCGTACTGCATGGCGTCCTGGGCACCGGCGTCGACCGAAGGGATGTACTCCCTCGGCACGCGGCCACCGGTGACCTTGTTCTCGAACTCGTAGTGCGCGCCGTCCTCGCCGACGAACGGCTCGAGGGCGATGATCACCTTCGCGAACTGACCGGAACCACCGGTCTGCTTCTTGTGGGTGAATTCGAGCTTCTCGACCGTCTTGGTGATGGTCTCGCGGTAGGCGACCTGCGGCTTGCCGACGTTCGCCTCGACCTTGAACTCGCGCTTCATGCGGTCGACGAGGATGTCGAGGTGGAGCTCGCCCATACCGCCGATGACGGTCTGGCCGGTCTCGGCGTCCAGCTTGACCGAGAAGGTCGGGTCCTCTTCCGAGAGACGCTGGATCGCGGTGCCCAGCTTCTCCTGGTCGGACTTGGTCTTGGGCTCGATGGAGACCTCGATGACCGGGTCCGGGAAGGTCATGGACTCCAGCACGATCTGGTTCTGCGGATCGCACAGGGTGTCACCGGTGGTGGTGTCCTTGAGGCCGATGACCGCGTAGATGTGGCCCGCGGAGGCCGCACCGACCGGGTTCTCCTTGTTGGAGTGCATCTGGAACAGCTTGCCGAGACGCTCCTTCTTGCCCTTGGTCGAGTTGATGACCTGGGCGCCGGAGTCGACCTTGCCGGAGTACACGCGGACGTAGGTCAGCTTGCCGAAGAAGGGGTGCACCGCGATCTTGAACGCCAGCGCCGCGAACGGCTCGTCGGCGCTCGGCTTGCGGGTCAGCAGCTCCTCTTCCTTGCCGGGCACGTGGCCGGTGGTGGCCTCCACGTCCAGCGGCGAGGGCAGGTAGTCGATGACCGCGTCGAGCATGGGCTGCACGCCCTTGTTCTTGAACGCGGAACCGCAGAGCACCGGGTAGAGCTCGGAGTTCACCGTCATCTTGCGGATGGCGCCCTTGATCTCCTCGACCGTGAGCTCCTCGCCGCCGAAGAACTTCTCCAGCAGCGCCTCGTCCGACTCGGCGACGGTCTCGAGCAGCTCCTGGCGGTACTGCTCGGCCTGCTCCTTCAGCTCGGCCGGGATCTCGGTGACCTCGTACTGCTCACCGAGCTTGGTCTCACCGCGCCACACCTTGGCGTTGTTCTCGACCAGGTCGACGATGCCCTCGAAGGTGTCCTCCGCGCCGATCGGCAGCTGGATGACGAGCGGCTTGGCGCCGAGGCGCTCCTTGATGGTGCGCACGGTGAAGTAGAAGTCCGCACCGAGCTTGTCCATCTTGTTGACGAAGCAGATCCGCGGCACGTCGTACTTGTCGGCCTGACGCCACACCTGCTCGGACTGCGGCTCGACGCCTTCCTTGCCGTCGAACACCGCGACGGCGCCGTCGAGCACGCGCAGCGAACGCTCCACCTCGACGGTGAAGTCGACGTGCCCGGGGGTGTCGATGATGTTGATCTGGTTGTCTTTCCAGAAACACGTGGTAGCCGCGGAGGTGATGGTGATACCACGCTCCTGCTCCTGCTCCATCCAGTCCATGGTGGCCGCGCCATCGTGGACCTCACCGATCTTGTAGGTGATGCCGGTGTAGAAGAGGATGCGTTCGGTAGTGGTGGTCTTACCGGCATCGATGTGCGCCATGATGCCGATGTTTCGGACCTTGTTCAGGTCGGTGAGCACGTCCTGTGCCACGGAAATCTTCCCCGCTCGTAGCTAGTTGGGATCTTCGGGTTCCAGACCCTGTCGGGTCATCACTATGTCAACGCCGGGAGGGGCACCGAAGTGCCGCCTCTCGACTGTGAGCCTTCCGGCGCCGACACGGAGCGACGGGCCGGCCGACAATCACCAGCGGTAGTGCGCGAACGCCCGGTTCGACTCGGCCATCTTGTGGGTGTCCTCGCGACGCTTCACCGAAGCGCCAAGGCCGTTGCTGGCGTCGAGCAGCTCGTTGGCCAGACGCTCGACCATGGTCTTCTCGCGACGCGCGCGGGCGAAGTTGACCAGCCAGCGCAGCGCAAGGGTGTTGGCACGGCCGGGACGAACCTCGACCGGAACCTGGTAGGTGGCGCCACCGACGCGGCGGGGCTTCACCTCGAGCGACGGCTTGACGTTGTCCAGCGCGCGCTTCAGGGTGACGACCGGGTCGGTGCCGGTCTTCTCGCGCGCCTGCTCGAGCGCGCCGTAGACGATGCGCTCGGCGGTGGACTTCTTGCCGTCCAGCAGGATCTTGTTGACCAGCTGGGTGACCAGCGGCGACCCGTAGACCGGGTCGTTGATCAACGGACGCTTGGGAGCGGGGCCCTTGCGCGGCATATCAGCTCTTCTCCTTCTTGGCGCCGTAGCGGCTGCGGGCCTGCTTGCGGTTCTTCACACCCTGGGTGTCCAGCGAGCCACGGATGATCTTGTAGCGGACACCGGGGAGGTCCTTCACACGACCGCCACGGACGAGCACCATCGAGTGCTCCTGGAGGTTGTGGCCTTCGCCGGGGATGTAAGCCGTGACCTCGACCGCGCTGGTCAGGCGAACACGCGCGACCTTACGCAGCGCGGAGTTCGGCTTCTTCGGGGTCGTGGTGTACACGCGGGTGCACACGCCACGACGCTGCGGGCTCCCCTTGAGGGCCGCGGTCTTGGTCTTGGCGACCTTGTCACGGCGACCCTTGCGGACCAGCTGGTTGATGGTTGGCATAGACCGGCTTTCCTTGTTGTCTAACGCGGTGTCTGGAACTTATGTCTTGTATTCATCGAGTCTTCACTCGCACGTCCAACCACGTTTCTCGCGTCCCGAGGTCGGGCGTGTCGTGCGTGAGACAGGACCCTGATTCCGGGCACGCCGGGGAGGTCGGCCGCTTTCGCTGGCCTACGTCGAACGCACGAACTTGCCCGTATGCTTCCGGGCACAGCGATCCACGATACTCGCGGGCTTCGCGAAGGGTCAAAGCGGGGTCCGGCGTGGGCGCGTTTACCTGGCCAGATTCAGTGTCAGCTCCACCAGTTGCTTGGCCGCCGCGCACGGATCGGGATGCGTCGAACCCGCACGGTAGTTGATCCACCAACCGACCACGCCGCTGTCGGCCGCGCTCGCGCTGACGCCGCACGAATCGGGGTCATTGGGGCGGCGGGTCTGCAACGCGCGACTGCTCTGGACGGTGGTGTTCTCCGAGAGGTAGCCGAGCTTGTCGTTGGTCGCCTTCTCGTTGTTCAGCGAGCCGATCTCGTACCAGTTGAGGGTGACCATGGCCCGCCCGCCGGGCGCGTCCTCGACGTCCCACATGCACACCGCGCCGTTGAACGAGCCCTGCACGAACCGCGCGTCGCCGACCGCCTTGCCGATCTTGGTTGGCTCCACCACCTCGCATTCGCGCAGCAGCTTGTCGAAATTCGTGTTGATCTGCTGACTGCCGCCGGCCGGGAACGCCTCGCCCTCGATGGTCTTGCCGCAGCCCGTCATCGTGAGCGCCAGCGCGGCGGCCGTCGCGGCGAGCACCGCGTTGCGCGTCTTCGAATGTGCACTCATGCCCGTCCCCTCACTTCAGCCGCTGCACGGTGAGTTCGGCCAGCTTGCGCGTCTTCTCGCACGGATTCCCCGCGGGTGCGAACGCCCCGTACGACATCGACCATTCGAAGAAGTCGTCGTCGAGTTGCACGGCCAGATCGCAGACCGTGCCACTGGGATCCAGCGCCTGGAATCCCGGCTTGCCGCCCACCTCGATCTTGTCCGGCTCCCGGCCGACGCTCGCCACCCATGCCTTCTCCCGGTCGATCGGGCTGCCACGGTAGGACGCGAAGGTGACGCTGGGCGAAGCCAATCCGGCCGACTGGTAGTTGCAGCCGACCGAGTTCTTGAACACGGTCGAGATTTGGCCGAGCCCCGCGATCTCGCGCACCTCGTCGTCGGTGACGTGCCCGCATTCGCCGACGAACGGACCGAGCGTCGCGACCTTCGGCGGCGGGCGAAGCGGGGTGTTCGACGACCCGGAATCATCGTCCGAACCGCACGCCGACAGCGTCAATGTCAGGGCGAGACAAGTGATGAGCGCCGACGCGATCCGCATGATTCGAACTCTACTTGTTCGGCGGGCGCGGCCTCCTGGTCAAAGATTCCCGCGGGCGGCCTGCTCGCGTTCGATCGCCTGGAACAGGGCCTTGAAGTTGCCCTTGCCGAAGCCTAGGGAGCCGTGGCGCTCGATCAGTTCGAAGAAGACGGTGGGGCGGTCGGCCAGCGGCTTGGTGAAGATCTGGAGCAGGTAGCCGTCCTCGTCGCGGTCGACGAGGATGCCGCGGCGCTGCAGTTCGGCGACCGGCACGCGCACCCGTCCGATGCGGGCGCGCAGTTCCGGGTCCTCGTAGTAGGTGTCGGGAGTCTCGAGGAATTCGACGCCCGCCCGGCGCAGGTGGTCGACGCAGGTCAGGATGTCGCTGGTGGCCAGTGCGATGTGCTGGACGCCCGGCCCGCGATAGAAGTCCAGGTACTCGTCGATCTGGGAGCGCTTCTTGCCGACGGCGGGCTCGTTCAGCGGGAACTTCACCCGGTGGTTTCCGTTCGCGACGACCTTGCTCATCAGCGCCGAGTACTCGGTGGCGATGTCGTCGCCGACGAACTCGGCCATGTTCGTGAAACCCATGACGCGGCGGTAGAACTCGACCCAGCGGTCCATCATGCCGAGTTCCACGTTGCCGACGACGTGGTCGATGGCCTGGAACAGCCGGTTCGGCGCGCCTTCTGGCGGCTGGTAGCCGGAGCGCCGCGCCACATAGCCCGGTCGGTACGGACCGTAGTAGTTGGAACGGTCGACGAGGGTGTGCCTGGTCTCCCCGTAGGTGGCCAGCGCCGCGGTGCGGATGGTGCCGTTCTCGTCGCTCTCGTCGTGCGGTTCGACCAGGACCGTCGCGCCGTGCGTGCGGGCCCACTCGATGCAGCGGTCCACGTCGGGCACCTCGAGCGCGATGTCGACGACGCCGTCGCCGTGCCGCTGGTGATGGGCGATCAGTGGGCTGTCCGGGTGGACCGCGCCGGTGACGACGAACCGCGCCGCGCCGCTGCGCAGCACGAACGCCTTGTGGTCGCGGTTGCCGGTCTCGGGTCCGGAGTACGCCTCGAGCCGCATACCGAAGGCCGATTCCAGGAAGTGCGCGGTCTGCGTCGCGTTGCCGACCACCCAGACCAGCGCGTCCCAGCCGATGACCGGGAAGGGGTCGACGCTGTCGTCGTGGTCGACGAGTCCGACGAGCCCGCGCAACTCGCCGTCGGTCGGCAGTTCGATGGTCATGGATCAAGCAAATATCCGCCGCCGACCGGTAGGCAACCGCTCCGATTTTCTGTAGACACAGTGGCGGATTCGGCTAGCAAAGCCCGCGAGATGCTGGACAATTTGAATAGTACTCACGGGACACCACGCTGCCCCCGCCCGCGCCCCCACAGGAGGTCGCCATGTCACGCACCCCGGCGAAGCTGGACGAGCTCGACCTCGCCATTCTGACCGCGATGCACGAGCACCAGAAGGCCGGAATCCTGGAGCTCTCCCGGCGCACCCGGGTGGCGCGGGCGACGGTGCAGTCGCGCATCGGGCGCATGGAGGAGGCGGGCGTGATCGCCTCCTACGACCCGCAGATCGACGTCACCGCAGCGGGTTTCGACGTGCAGGCCTTCGTCACGCTGGAGATCGCCCAGGGCGCGCTCGACACCGTCGCCGCCGAACTCGACGCCATCCCCGGCGTGCTCGAGGCGTACGCGACGACCGGATCGGGTGATGTGCTGTGCCGCATCGGCGCCGACTCGCACGCCGGGCTGCAAGCGGTACTGCTCAGCATCGACCGGACCAGTTCGGTGGACCGGTCGCACAGCGTCATCGTGCTGTCCACGGTGGTGCCGCGCCGGACGCTGCCGCTGCTGCGCACGCTGACGCCGACCGGAAGCAGCAAGGCCCCCGCCTACCGCGACTCCCACGAGCGCTGACTCACGGCCGCAGGTCCGCGCCGACCTCGAGAATCTCCACACTCGGCCGCTTGTCGTCCTCCAGAAAGGCAAGCAGCGCAAGCGCTTCCGCCTCCACCTCGGCGCGCTCGGCGGACGACAACGCGCGGCTCGGGCTGATCCGCAGCCGCGCGACCCCGGACTGCGGGAAGATTTTGTACACACCCGCGACGAAGCCGTCGACCAGCACCGGAGCCACCGCCGTCGCGTACGCGCGCAGGGTCGGCGTCGCACCGTTCGGCACGATCCTGCTCCGATCCTGGTGCGAGAGAACGGCATTGTCGTACCAACCGAGCAGCCGGACCGGCGCGGGCAGGTCCGGGTCGGCCAGTTCGGCGTCGGCGAGGTCGTAGAGGGTGCGGCCACGCTCGTCGGTGTAGGTGCGCAGCCGGTCGCCGAGCGCGTCGACGGCCTTCTTCAATCCGGTCAGCTTGGACCAGGTCTGCATGTCCATGGTCGTCGCCGGGCCGAACGCGCGCAGATACCGGACGAGCAGCTCCGCGAGCGGATAGTCCGGGTCCAGCGGCGCGCCGAGCCACGGCTCCACCCGCGACCACACCGGACGGCTGCTGTCCTTCCACTTTCCGCGCGGCGGCGTCTGCAAGACCGGCAACTGATACAGCCAGGTCTGCACCACCGCGCCGGGATCGCGGTCCGGATAGCACGCGGCGGCGCGGGCCCGCAGCTCTGCGGCGGGCGTCGGCTCGTCGCCGAGCGCTTCCTCGCCGCGGGCCCGCACTTCGTCCGGGTCGAGGCCGACCATCGCGCCGAAGTTGAAGCCCTTGCGGAACGGGACCTTCTCCAACTCCGGCTGGATGTGCGGCGCGATGCGCAGCGCGTCCGGCGGCGTCACCAGGTGAATGGTGCCGCGCATCAACGTGATTCGGACCAGCGAACGGTCCTCCAGCCCCGCCGAGACCACCTCGGGATCGAAATCCGCCAGGCGGCTCCACAATCCGACGAACGGCGGCGGCACGTCCTGCGCCTGCAGGCCGACCAGGTGATCGCACATCCGCGCCACCGTCAGCGACGATCGCTCCAGCAGGTGCTGGCGCTGCAACAAGGTCCGGTTCAACACCCGGTGGGAAAGCGTCATGACGCGGTGGCAGCGATCAGCGCAGGGTGACGACGACTTTGCCGGTCGCGGTGCGGTTGTCCAGCGAGGCGACGGCTTCGGCGGCCCGGTCCAGCGGGTAGAGCACCGGCTGCGGCGGCGCGATTTTGCCGGAGGCCAGCAGCGGCTCCACCTCGGCCCACTGTTCGGCCAGGTAGCCCGGGTGCGTCATGACCCACTCGCCCCACGCCGCGCCCGTCACCTCGACGTTCTTGAGCAGCAGGCGGTTCACCTTCACCGTCGGGATCTCCCCCGCGGTGAAGCCGACGACGAGCAGCCGACCGGCCGAGGCCAGCGAGCGGATGCTGTCGGTGAAGCGGTCGCCGCCCACCGGGTCGAGCACGATGTCGACGCCCCGGCCGCCGGTCAGCTCCTTCACCGCGGCGAGCCAGCCGTCGGTGAGCACCACGTCGGTGGCGCCGTTGGCCTTGGCCACCTCGGCCTTCTCCGGCGTGCTCACCACCGCGATCACCCGGCCCGCGCCAAGCGCCGCGGCCATCCGCAGCGTCGAGGTGCCGATGCCGCCTGCGGCGCCGTGCACGAGCACCGTCTCGCCCTCGGCGAGCCTGCCGCGGTTGCGCAGGCAGAAGTGCACCGTCAGATCGTTGAACAGGATGCCGGCGCCTGCCTCCAGGGAGATGTTGTCCGGCAGCTTGAACACCATCTGCGCGGGCGCGACCGCGACCTCGGCCATGGCGTTGCCCAGCAGCGTCAGCGCGACAACCCGGTCACCGGCCGCGACATGCGCGTCGGCGGGCGCTTCGCGCACCACGCCCGCGACCTCGCCGCCCACGACGAACGGCAGCTCCGGCTTCATCTGGTACAGCCCGCGCGTCATCAGCACATCGGGAAACGCGACACCCGCGGCGTGCACGTCGATCACCACACCGCCCGGATACGAAGCGGGCTCGGGAATCTCGACGACCTCGACCGCTTCCGGTCCTTCCAGCTTGCTGACCTGGGCTGCGCGCATGTGCCGACCTCTCTGTCCGATTCGACGACATCGGTCGTCGTCGATGACACCGTGACCAACATAACGCTAAGCTGGGCGCGACTTTCAGGTCGGGGAGAAGGGGGCTTTTCCATGGTCGACGGCGCACAGCCTGCCGCACAGTTGCAGGTGAATCCGCAAGCGCTACAGACGTTCGCGAACAATTTGGGCGCCGAGGCGGGGCTGATTCGCGGGCTCAACATCGGCAACGGGTTCAATCCGGCCGTCTCCGCCCTGCGAGGCACCCCCTTCGGTAACTCCGCGGGCCGCGCGACCGACCTGACCAACCAGTGCCTGCAGCGCATCGCCGACCGGCTGGAGAAGGTCGCCCAGAGCACCCGCACCGCGGCAGGCGCCTACGAAGTCGCCGAGAACGATTTCGCGGCCCGCCTCCGCACCATCGCACTCGAGCTGCCATGACGCTCACCATCGCGAACGTCTCCGCATGGCAGCCCGACCAGATCGGCACCGCGGGGGCGAACGCCCGCAAGCTCTCCGAGCAACTCGACGCCGCGGTGCGCAAGGGATCCGACGACACCGCACGGCTCGGCACCGACAGGGTGTGGTCCGGCGCGGCCGCCGACGCCGCCAACCAGCGGATGGACACCGAGAAGAGCCGGTCCGGCGCGGTGAGCGCCGCCCTGCTCGAGCTCGCCACCGCCTTCGAGGCCGAGGTCGGCAACCTGAACGAAGCCAAATCCAACGTGCTGCGGCTGCGCGACCAGGCGGCGAGCGCGGGTCCGGTCCCGGCCGCGGGCATGGGTCTGATCACCGGGTTCACCGTGAACGACAACGGCACCGTCGACGCCACCGCGCGCACCGAGGAGCTGCTCCGCGACCTCACCGGCCAAGCCGCCGACGACCTGCGCCTTCGCATCCGCGCCGACGCCGCGAACTGGGAAACCCAGATCACCACCGCGCTGCAAACCGCCGAGAACGTGGCCACCGAAGCACAGCGCAAGGTCGACACCGCGATCACCAAACTCCAGTCGGCCCTCGACGGCCTCGCCGACCCCAACCTCATCCCACCCCCATCGACCACCACTACCCCGGCCGCCACAACCCCACCCACCACGCAATCCCCGAGCAAGCCGAACTACGTGATGTCCGGCGGCAACAACAGCTACTCCGGCTCACCTTCCGATTCCTCGTACTCGGGTGGGCCGAGTTCGAGCGCCCCGACCGGCCCAATGCCGACCGGGGACAAGGCCAAGTGGATCCAAGAGGCGATCCAGGCGCTGCGCGCCAAGGGATACGACATCAGCGACAGCGACGCCGCGATCATCTCGATGATCATCGACAAGGAATCCGGCGGAAACCCGCACGCGATCAACCTCTGGGACAGCAACGCCGCGGCGGGCATTCCGTCGAAGGGCATCATGCAGACCATCGACCCGACGTTCAACTCCTACAAGCTGCCCGGCCACGACGACATCTGGAACCCGGTCGACAACATCATCGCCGGAACGCGCTACGCCATCGAGCGCTACGGATCGCTCAGCAATGTTCCAGGTATCGCGGCGATGAGCCGGGGAGAGGGGTACGTCGGCTACTGATCACCCGCGGTTTCGCGGCTCGGGCATTTCACCGGGCCGCCCGGTCCGTGGACGATTCGGGGTGTGGTGCGGGGGTTCGTATACCAGTGAGTACAGGCGGCTCGACGCGAGGGTGTGACGTACGCCCCGTAAAGTCGTCTCACAACAGCACCGCAAGAAGACGCGGCACAACGTGCAGCGCGAGGAGCACAAGTGTCACTCGATCAGCCACTCGCCCCGCTGACCCAGGAGGGCATGGGCTATGCCTCGGCGTGGCCGGTACGGGCTGGCGATGTGGATCCGTACGACCGATTGAGGTTCGACGCCGTCGCCAGATACCTGCAGGATATCGCCTGGGAACAGTTGCATCACACGTTCCTGCACCGGTCTGATCCGAGCTGGATCGTTCGCCGCACGGTCATCGACGTCATCCGCCCGATCGTCTGGCCGGACCAGGTGCACCTGCTGCGCTGGTGTTCGAGCATGTCGACCAGGTGGACGAACATGCGGGTGCGGATCACCAGCGACAACGGCGGGCTGATCGAGACAGAGGGCTTCTGGATCAATATCAACGAGTCGACCAACCGGCCGACCCGGATCAGCGACGAGGGCCTTTCCTACCTGGCCAGGACCGCGAGCGAGCACCGGCTGCGGTGGCGGCCGTACCTGACCGACTCGACTCCCCCGGAATCGGACACCGACCTACCTTTTCCGGTGCGGGCCACCGACATCGACCAGTACAACCACGTGAACAACGCCTGCTACTGGCAGGCCGTCGAGCAGTTCCTCGTGGACTATCCGAAGCTGGTCGCGGGTCCGCACCGCGCGGTGATCGAGTACGTCGCCCCGGTGCTCGCGCGCCAGCACATCAGCGTGCGCAGCCGCTACGAACCGGGCGACCGCAACGGGCGGCCGGTGCTGCGGCTGTGGTTCGTGGTCGGCGGGACGACCACGACCGTCGTGCGCATCATGCCGCTGCCCGGCTGACGCGCTGAACGCCCTCCGGCCGAACCCGTACGCCCGACGATCCGACCGCCGGGCAGACCACGCGGACCCGCCCGACGGCCTCGGCACTCAGCCCCGCGCCGCCTTGAGCAGGTCCTCGCGGGTGGTGAACTTGACGCGCGGACGGCCAGCGGCCTTGCCCGCCGCCTTCTCCGCCTGATCGATGGACTTCCAACCGGCGCGGTCGACGAGATCGGCCTGCCGCTGCGCGATCAGCGCCTTCAGCGCGCCCCGATCACCCTGCGGCGCAGCGAGTTTGCCCGAGATGAAGTCGGCGACGAGCTGCTCGACGGTCTCCTCGGAGTCGACGCGGTTCGAGCCGATGACCCCGCGCGGACCGCGCTTGATCCAGCCGCTGACGTACACGCCGGGCAGCGGGACGCCGTCCTCACCCAGCACCCGGCCGTGCTCGTTCGGCACTACTGCGCGGCGCTCGTCGAACGGCAGTCCCGCGACGGGCTCGCCGCGGTAGCCGATGGAGCGCAGCACCAGCGAGGCGTCCAGCCGATCGGTCCGGTCGGTCGCGCGGGCGACCAGCTGGCCACCTTCCTCGACCAGTTCGTTGCGCACGAATTCGATGCCGTCGACGCGCTCGGCGCCGGTGACCGCGGTCGGCGAAGCCAGGTAGCGGAAGACGATCCGCTTGTTGGCGGGGTCGCGGCGACCGGCGGCATACTCCTTCGCCAGGGTGTACTTCAGCTGCAAGGACGGCTCGACCTCCGGGTCGTCCAGCAGCGCCTGGCTGGCCGGGTCGAGCTCGAGCTCGGCCTCGTCGACGATCACGTCGACGCCCTTCAGGTGGGCGAGCGCCAGGAACTCCGGCGAGGTGTAGGCCGCTTGCAGCGGGCCGCGCCTGCCGAGCACGACGACCTCGCGGATATTGCTGCCGCGCAGGGCATCCAGCGCGTGGTCGGCGATGTCGGTCTTGGCGAGTTCGTCGGGGTCGACGGTGAGCACGCGCGCCACGTCCAGCGCGACGTTGCCGTTGCCGACGATCACGGCGCGCTCGCCGGACAGGTCGAACTGCCGGTCGGCGTAGTCGGGGTGGCCGTTGTACCAGGCGACGAACTCGGTCGCCGAGTGGCTGCCGGGCAGGTCCTCACCGGGAATGTTCATGTGGCGATCGCTGGCCGCGCCGACCGCGTAGATCACCGCGTGGTGGTGCCCGAGCAGCTCCTCGTGCGAGATGTGTGTGCCAACCTCGACATTCAGGTAGTACTGCAGGGTCTCGCGGCGGAACGCGGACTCGAACATGCCCGAGACCGTCTTGGTTCCCGGGTGGTCGGGGGCGACGCCCGCGCGCACCAGACCCCACGGCGTCGGCAGCCGGTCGAACATCTCGACCTCGGCATCGCAGCGGCGCAACAGTTCGTCGGCGGCGTAGCAGGCCGCGGGCCCGGCGCCGACGATGGCGACGCGCAGGGTGCCGAGTTCCTTCGGCGGGCGCTGCGGCGGCACGATCGGGTCGAAGTTGGATTCGAGCGGGTGCCGTTCGAAGTAGGCCGCATTGATGTCGCGGAACCGCGCGAGCGAGGCCGCCAGATCGTCCTCGGGGAAGATGGCCTCGACCGGGCACGCGTCCACACAGGCGCCGCAGTCGATGCAGGTGTCCGGGTCGATGTAGAGCATTTCGGTCGTCGCGAACTCCGGCTGGTCCGGCGTGGGACGAATGCAGTCGACCGGGCACTCGGAGACGCAGCTGGCGTCGTTGCAACAACGCTGCGTGATTACGTAGGCCATATTGTGCAGATCCTCGAAAATGTACGTGGGCTGGTGCCACCCTGGGTTGCGGTGGGCCGCGGTGTCACAGCGAGCGGATAGCGATATGTGACGCCGCTTTCAGTGTGCCTCGAGAGTGGCGTACGCCTCTCTTCGGACTGCCTACGTGCCTATCACACCCCGGTCACAGGCGGAGGCTTACGGTATTGCCATGGTTCGGACCCTGATCCTGATGCGGCACGGCAAGTCCAGTTACCCGGACGGCGTCGGCGATCACGAGCGCCCGCTCGCGCCGCGCGGACAGCGGGAGGCCGGGCTTGCGGGCGACTGGCTGCGCGAGACCCAGCCGCCGATCGACGCGGTGCGCTGCTCGACCGCCGTACGGACCCGCGAAACACTGGCCGCCACCGGCATCACCGCCCCTGTCGTCTACGAACGCGGCATCTACGAAGCGTCGCCGCGGACCCTCATCGAACTGATCCAGCTCAGCGACGACGACGTCGAGACCCTGCTGCTGATCGGCCACGCACCCGGAATGCCGTGGACCGCATGGGAACTCGCGGCCAATCGCAATTCGAATCAGGCTGTCGAGCTGAGCAGGAAGTTCCCGACGTCGGCGCTCGCCGTGCTCGAATTCGACCGTCCGTGGTCCGACATCGACGCGGGCACCGGCGAACTCGTGCGCTTCCACATTCCCCGCTGAGCTACCCCGGCGTCGGCTGCCGCCGGTCATTTCAGCAGTTTGCCGCCCACCACGACGCCGACGCCGAGCAGGATCAGCAGCAGGAACGCCACGAATCCGTTTGTCAGCCACCAGACGACGCCCAGCGCGACGACGAACGGCGCCACTGCGATCGCGGTGATCACGGGACTCTCCTTGACCGTGGCCCAGGCCGAGCGGGCCCGGATCCGGTCGATTTCCTTTCCAGGCATGCCACCAGAGTAAGCCCGTTTCGGCCCGCCGACTCGGTACCGCCGATATCGGCCGATATGTCGGTGGGCGGTGGGATGCTGACCCGATGGATTGGAAAATCGAACTCGTCGCGATTCCCGTCACCGACGTCGACCGGGCCAAGGACTTCTACACCCGCATCGGCTTCAACGCCGACCACGACCACTCGCCGAGCGAGGACATCCGCTTCGTGCAGCTGACACCGCCCGGTTCGGGCTGTTCGATCTGCATCGGGCGCGGCATCACCGAGGCAGCCCCCGGCAGTGTCGAGGGCATGCAGATGGTGGTCGCCAGCGCCGAGAAGGCCTATCAGCAGCTGATCGAGGCGGGCGTGGACGCCACACCCGTGCAGGACATGGGCTGGGGCCTGTTCACCTTCTTCAGCGATCCCGACGGCAACAAGTGGGCCGTCCAGGAACTGCCGAAGTACAACTGACCCGCGCCTTTCCCCACGTCGTGCCGCACGCCGCGCACGGTCGGCAGAATCGGTGTTGCTTGGAGTGCACTCCAGGTGATTAGCGTCGTCCGTGTTCGACGAGAGGGGCGAGTTCAGTGAGCCAGCGTCAGCGAGTGAACCATCGACACAGCGCGCCATCGCGCACGACGGAGCCGAGCGGCAGCGAGGCGCAGTCGTGAGCGAGCGTCAGCGAGTGAACCATAGGCACAGTCCGCCAACGGGCACGACGCAGCCGAGCGTCGGCGAGGCGGAGTCGTGACGGCAACGGCGCGTAGCGTCGGGGACAGCGAGCGGGAACGGCCGAGGTACTCGATCGGCGAGGCGGCCGAACGGTCGGGTCTGAGCCGCGACACGTTGCGCTGGTACGAGCGGATCGGGTTGATGGATTACATCGGCCGCGACCACACGGGCAAGCGCCGGTTCAGCGATCGGGACCTGGAGTGGCTCGACCTGATCGGCAAGCTGCGCACGACCGGCATGTCGGTCGCCGACATGCTCCGCTACGCGGAGCTGGTGCGCGCTGGTGATTCCACCTTCCCCGAGCGGCTCGCGATGTTCCGTGAGACGCGCGCCGAAGTAGTCGCCAAGATCGCCGAACTGCAACGGACCGTGGCCGTGCTGGACTACAAGATCGCCATCTACGAGGGCAAATCCGCCGTCCGGCCGGCCGCGAGCACCACGGACGACAGCGAAGGGATCAAGACATGACCATCACCGAAACGCTCCCCACCACCGCGCTCGGCGCGAGCGGCATCGAGGTCGGGACGCAGGGCCTTGGCTGCGTGGGAATGAGCGAGTTCTACGGCGCGTCCGACCTCACCGAGTCGCGGGCCACCCTGGATCGGGCGCTGGAACTCGGTGTCACCCTGTTCGACACGGCCGATATCTACGGCTCCGGGCACAACGAGGAATTCCTCGCCGATTTCGTGCGGGCCAATCGCGATCGGGTGGTGCTCGCCACCAAGTTCGGCATCGTCCGCAAGGCCGACGACCCCACCTATCGCGGCATCGACAACTCCCCCGAGTACATCCGCGCCGCCGTCGACGCGAGCCTGCGCAGGCTCGGCATCGAGACCATCGACCTCTACTACATGCACCGCCGCGATGTGCGGGTGCCGATCGAGGATACGGTCGGCGTCCTCGCAGAGCTCGTCGCGGCGGGCAAGGTGCGCGCGCTCGGCCTCTCCGAGGTGACCGGCGCGGAACTGCGCGCGGCGCACGCGGTGCACCCGATCGCCGCGGTGCAGTCGGAGTGGTCGCTGTTCTCCAGGGACGTGGAGAACACCGCGGTGCCCGCCGCGGCGGAACTCGGTGTCGCCTTCGTCCCGTATTCGCCGCTCGGCCGCGGCTTCCTCACCGGATCGTTCAAGGCGGCGGGCGAATTGGCCGACACGAACGACTTCCGCAGGGCGATGCCGCGCTTCACCGGCGACAACGCGGCGCGCAACGCCGAACTGCTTACCCCGGTACGCGCCGTCGCCGAGGCGCGCGGTGTCACGCCCGCGCAGGTCGCGCTGGCCTGGGTGCACAGCAGGGCGGCCGCGCACGGTCTGCCGGTGGTTCCGATTCCCGGCACCCGCAGCCGCAAGCGCCTGGTCGAGAACGTGGCCGCCGCCGCGCTCACCTTGTCCGCCGACGAGCTCGCGACGCTCGAGCCGATCGCGGCGCAGGTGGCCGGAAACCGTTACGCGGATATGTCTTTCACTTCCGCCGGACGGGAGTAGGACACGATCCTCGCCCGGTCGGGCAAAGGGCGTCGATCGATCACTTGAGGGTGACATGTCAACCAAATGCGGCTACGATTCGACACCATGAACCTCGACAACCGGGTGTGGGTCGACAAGCAAACACCCGTCGCCTACCGCGCCCTGCTCGCCACGGCGAAAGAGGTCAGGGCCGCGGCCGCGGCGGCCGGGCTCGACCGCAGGCTCGTCGAGCTGGTCAACATGCGGGTTTCCCAGCTCAACGGCTGCACGCACTGCCTGGACGTCCATCACCGGGCGGCGCTGCGGGCGGGCGCCACCGAGCAGGAGATCGCGGTGCTGCCCGGCTGGCGGCGCGGCGGACCGTACTCGGCACTGGACCGAGCCGCGCTCGCCCTCGCCGAGGTCACGGCCGTTCTGCCGGATGAAGCGACACTCGAGCGTGAGTACGCTTTGGCACGAGAGCATTTGTCGGACGACCAGATGTCGGTAATCGTCTGGGTGGCCACCACGATCGGCGCGTTCAACCGCGTGTCGATCATGAGCCAGCACCCGGTTCGGGCGCACAAGGAGGAGGCAACCATGACCGATCTCGCGGAGACCAAGGTCGCGCGCAATGCGGAGCAGAACCGCTACGAGATCTACTACGGCGGCGAGCTCGCGGGCTTCACCGAATACGTCGAACGCGGCAACGACAGCGACTTCGTGCACACCGAGATCGACAAGGCCTTCGAGGGCAAGGGCCTCGGCAGCAAGCTCGCCAAGGAAGCGCTCGACGACGTGGTCGCGCGCGGCCGGACCATCACCGCGCACTGCCCGTTCATCAAGGCCTACATCGAGAAGCACCCCGAGTACGAAAAGCACATGACCGCCAAGAGCGGGCAGCAGTGAGCGATCTCGATCCGCATCCGGCGGAGTCGGTGTGTGAACCGGCGCCGGGCCCGGGTCCGGTGGCCGAGCTCTACCCCGCGCGGGAGGTGCCGCTTGGCGGCGTGCGCGGCGTTTTCGTGGAACGCGTGCTCCCGCAACGGGATCTGCCGACGGTCGGCGCGTGGTGTTTCCTCGATCATTTCGGCTCGCCGACGGTCACCAAGACCGACGCACCACCCGACATCGAACCGCACCCGCACATCGGTCTGCAGACGGTGACCTGGCCGTTCGAGGGCCGCATCCGGCATCGGGACTCGGTGGGCTCCGATGTCGAGATCAATCCAGGTCAGCTCAACCTGATGACCTCCGGCCGCGGCATCGCGCATTCGGAGTACAGCGTCCCCGACGCCCCCGCGGGCCACGGCCTGCAGCTGTGGATCGCGCTGCCCGGCCATCGCACCGGCATCGACCCGCACTTCGAACAGCATCGGGACCTGCCGGTCTACGAGGCCGACGGCGTGCGCGCCATCGTGCTGATCGGCTCGTTCGCCGGCCTGACCTCGCCCGCCATCGCCTATACCCCGACCGTCGGCGCCGACGTGCGGATCGATCCCGGCGCCGAGATCACCGTTCCGCTCGACCCGGCCTTCGAGCACGCCCTGCTGGTGATCGAGGGCGAGGTGACCGCCGCCGACACGGAGGTCAAGCCGGGTCCGCTGCTCTACCTCGGTTCCGACCGCACCGAGCTGCGGCTGGTCAGCGGCACCGGTGCGCACTTCGCGCTGATCGGCGGCGAGCCGTTCGGCGAGGAACTGGTGATGTGGTGGAACTTCGTGGGGCGCAGTCACGACGAGATCGTGGCCGCGCGCGAGGACTGGGAGAACCGCCGGGTCGAGCGATTCGCCGATATCGCCGGTCACTCGCCCGAGCAGCGCATCCCCGCGCCGCCGATGCCCGCGTTGCACCTGAAGCCGCGCAAGCGGCGCGTCGGCGTGGATCGTTCCTGAATCACGTTCCGCCCCGGAGCTTTCCGGGCCAGTCCGGCACCGCATCCGTGGACTCGGCGGCTCGCGCCAGACGAGATCGCCCGGCGCTCTGGGCGATCGGCGGATCCGCCGGGCGGAGTCGACAAGCAGCTCGACCCCGCCCGCGGGCGATCCGGCTCAGGCCGACTTGGCGAGCAGTTCGTCCAGCTTCCGGTAGCTGGCGTTGAGTCCATCGGACATGCCCGACTGCAGCATGCCGTCGCGCTCTTCCGGCGTGTGGAACTGGCTGACGGTGACGACCTTGGTGCGGCCGTCGCCGAGATCGATGAATGTGGTGGCGTCGATGGCGACGTGCGCGGGCATGCCGTCCCACTCGAAGGACTGCACGATCCGCTCCTTCGGGGTGATCTCGCGGAACCGCCCCTCGAAGCCGTGCGAACCGTCCTCGGAGTTCTCCACGAAGCGGTAGTGGCCGCCCTTGCGGAATTCCCAGCGCTCCACGTCCATTCGATTGCCACGCGCCCACCACTGGACCAGTTGCTCGATCCGACTGTAGGCGTCCCACACCCGGTCGAGCGGGGCGTCGAAAATCCGCTCGACGTGGATCTCCCGATCGACGGGAGTGGTGATGTCGGCGTCGCGGGTTGTCGTGCTCATTGGTCTGGCTCCGTTCGTTCGAGGAATTCACCGAGACGGTCCATCCGGGCTTCCACCATCCGCCGATAACCCTGCAGCCACGCCACTTCGCGGTCGAAGACGTTCTCGCCGAGTCGGCAATACCTGACCCGGCCCCGCTTCTCCGTGACGATCATGCCCGCGTCCTCCAGCAGCCGGATGTGCTTCTTGATGCCGGTGAGGGTCATCTCGAAACGCTCGGCCAGTTCGCTGACGGTCGCGGGCCCGCGGCCGAGGCACTCGAGGATCCCACGCCGGGTGGGGTCCGCCAGCGCCCCGAACGAGGCGTCGAGGAAGTCATACTGAACCATCAGGTTCAGTATTGCGAGCCCGTGGTCGCGAGTCAATACCCGCGCGCGAATCCGATCGACGTCTCCGCGAACGCCCGCCCGAAGTGGACAAGCCCGGCGAGGGTCGGGTAAAACTGGAACACGTTTCAATTGCCGCGACCCGGTGGGAGTTCGGATGGACAGCGCGACCATGGGTGACCTGGTGATGGCCGGGTTCCAGAAGCTGGGGTTCATCCAGTACGCCGGCATCGAGGGCGTCGAGTTCGACGCGGGACGCAATGTCGTCGCCATCGCCCCGCGCGCCGAACACCTCAACCACAACGGCGATCTGCACGCGGCCGTGCTGTTCGGCCTGGCCGAGACGGCCGCGATGGGCGCCGCCGTCTCGGGCATCGTGGACCTGATGGGCGAGACGTTCATCGTCGCCCGCGACGGCCGCATCGAGTATCTGGCGCGAGCCAAGGGCTCGGCGGGCCCCTTCCACGCCACCTCGGAATTCGACGCGGACACCCTAGAGCGCCTTCGCTCGGACATCGCGGGGCGCGTCGCGGTGGAGCTCGAGGTGCCGGTCGAGATTGCCGACGGCGCCGGAAAGCCGGTTGCCGCAGCGAGATTCACCGCTGTCATCCGGCCGAGAAGGAAGTAGGCGCACCTCCGCCTTCGCTGCGGCCGTGCGCGGGCTATCGACAGACCCCGTCCGGCCGCGTCGGCTAGGCGAAACCTCCGCCTTCGCTCCGGCCATGCGCAGGCTGTCGACAGACTCCGCCCGGCAGCATCGACTGGGCGTACCCCGGCCGTCGCCGCGGCCGTGCGCGGGCTATCGACAGACCCCGTCCGGCTGCGTCGGCTAGGCGAAACCTCCGCCTTCGCTCCGGCCGTGCGCAGGCTGTCGACAGACTCCGCCCGGCGTCGACCAAACGTACGCGGGTCATCGGGACGCAGAAGCTCACCCCTGCGCCCCGAACGAAGGGGTGGGTCAGGGCTGGCCGGTGAGGTACGCCTGAGCCGCGTCGATGGCAGGCTGACCGCCCGCCTGGTACAGCCCCGCGAACGCGCCGATCACGCCGCCGACGACGGTGGTGATCGGGACCGTGATGAAGTCGAGAACGAACAGACCAAGCGGGAATCCGACAAGGAAGCCGATGCCCGCGCCGATGGCGGCGCCCGCGAGGATCTGCGGCATGGCCTTCTCCGCCTCGGCGAAGAAGCGCTCCTGCGAACTGATCTCGCGCACCGGCGTTTCCGACATCGCGGCGGGCGCGAGGGTCAGTCGGGTGCCTGCCTCGTCCACGATCGGGGTGAGATCGACGCGGTGACCCTCGATGTGCAGGGTCATCGGTAGGGCGGCGACGATCTGGCCTGCCCGGTCGGCGATGGTGACGATGCGGTCGTCGTTGACGAGGCCGAAGGTGCCTTCCTCCAGCGTGGTCACGGTGGAACGGCGGTCCTCGGCCACTGCGACGCGGTAGTCGATCTCGTGGAACGCGCCGCTGAGGTTCAGCGCCGCCGCGGCCGGTGCGGTCTGCGCGAGCGGGTCCGCGGGCTCGGCGTGCACGACGCCCGACGAGAGACCGGTGGCCGCCAGTGCCAGCAACGCCGTCGCGGTGATTCTGCTGATCCTCATCCTGTGCTTCCTGTCGCGCCGTCCGGTTCACATTGTCCGGTTTGTCCGCCGACAACTTACCGGCCGACGGGCGGCTTCAGAAGAGCGTCAAGGCAATTGGGTGTGATCTAACAACGCGGACTCAGTCGCGCAGTTCCGCGCTGAGGCGCTGGAGGTAGCCGGCGAAGCGGCGGCGATCGTCGGCGGACCAGTCGGCGGTGAGCTCGGCGAAGACGTTCCGCTGCCAGTCGCGGGCATCGGCGAGCAGGCGTTCGCCGCGAGCCGTGAGGCGCAGCGCGGTGCGGCGGCGGTCGACTTCGGATTCCGACCGGGCGAGAAACCCCGCCGCGGTCGCGTCGCGCACCATGCGACTGGCGCCGGACTGATCGAGGCCGAGCTGGTGCGCGACGGCGGTGACGGTGGGTTCGCCGTCCCGCTCGGTCGCCGTCGCCACCGCCTCCACGACCTGGATGTGCTGCACGTTCCGCAGTTCCTCTGGCAGCCGCGCCGAGCTGCGGTTGATCCACCGCCGGGACCAGAACCGGACCACCTGGAACAGTGCGGGTCCGCCATCGATCGCGGTGTCCGGGGTGGTGGTCCTGTTCATGAGGTTCAGGGTAGTCGCACGACGCCAGTTACATGCGATACGCATGTAATATGTATGCGAATCGCATTCAACTGTGGAGGTTGCGGTGTCCATTGTTCTGAACCACACGATCGTCCGTGCCGCCGACAAAGCCGCAGCGACTACGTTCTTCGCCGAACTCATGGGCTTGACGGTGGGCGCGCCGACCGGGCCCTTCCTGCCGGTGCGCCTCAACGCCGATCTCACGTTCGATTTCGACGACCGCGGCGCGGTCACGCCGCAGCACTTCGGTTTTCTGGTCGACGACGAGCGGTTCGACGCGGTGCTGTCGCGACTTCAGCGATGGCCCGACGTGCGGTACGGGTCCGGACCGGAGCGGGGCTGGGATCGCAGGATCAACCGGCTGGCAGGCGGTCGCGGGGTGTACGTGCTCGCCCCGGATGGACACAGTTACGAGCTGTTCACCGCGGTTCCGTAGGCGCGCGTCCCCGACCGTCGATGCCCGCGCAGGGCTTCGCGGTCGAAGTGCCGACGGCCGCCACGCCGCATACGCGAATCGGAGGCCGCATACGCGAATCGGAGGCCGCGCTTTTCGAAGAAGCGGCGGCGGTTCGTCTCGGCGAGCAGGCATCCAGCAGCCGGATTCCGCCCACCAACGCATGCGGACCGCCGCGCGACCGGCCCCCAGCGGCGCGCGAGTGGATCCCGTTCGGCCAACGCAGATCTCCGCCGTTCACCGGACGAGCACTCACCCACCTGCACGCAGCCGGATTTCGTTGACCAGGCTGAGCAGGGTATCCAGCGTCGCGGGTGGGCCCGTCAGCCTGGCGAAGGCGAGGGTGTCGACGGGGCCGCCGGTGTCGGCGGCGAAGGCGTACGTCATGGCGACTCGTACCCGAGGCTCACCGTCGATGTCGGCCGGGGATTCCGTGAAGGCGGTCGCGGGATCCGTTGCGCGCCAGCGTGGTTCCGGTCCGATGAGTTCGGTACGGAAACCGGTCTGCTCCGTGTCGCGGCAAGGTGCGCGGCAGGACTGCACGCCGATCCAGCCGCCCGCCCGGCTCCCGCCGCGCTCGTCGGCGCAGGTCCACACCACATCGGCCCGCAATCGCTTGCTGCCGCCGATGCAGCCCCAGGTCTCCGGAACGTCGAAATCGAACGGCATCCCGCGCAGACCGCGCATCGGCGTGAGCCGCATGCCGGGCCCGTACGTCGGCCCGACCACCGGACCGGGCACACCGTCGCGCACCAACAGCACCGCGGGCCGCCGCGGCACCTCCCTCGGCAACGCGGCGGGCATCCCTTGCGGCGGCGGCCCGATCACCGACGTCGCGGGCCCCGAGCCGGGCTGCTCCTCCCGCCGCTCCACCTCCCACACCGCGGCCGCCCCAACGCACAACGCCACCGACACAACCAAACTCACCAGCGCCCCCGCCGCCCGAGCCCGCCCACGCACGGTCCCCCGCCGCAACGAACCCCACCCCAACGCACTGCCGCCCACGAACGCGCCCCCTTACGCACACTCAGCCGTCCGGGCCGCCCCGACACCGAACCAGCGCCAAGCCGTGCCACATCTTAACTGCGCCACCGTCTTTCAGTCGCAACATCGAAAATCACACACCACCGATACATGCCCCGCAGACCCCACCCCAAGATCCGTATAAGCGTAGTTATAAGAAGTATAGTTATAAGCATGGCCACAATGCGGAAACCCGAGAGGGTGTTCGATCGCGACCGCGAGTGGGAGGGATTGCTACGCTTCGCCACCTCGCCCAGCTCGGACGTGCGATTGGGCATCGTCAGCGGTCGTCGACGGCAGGGCAAGACCTTCCTGCTCGACGCGCTCTCCGAGGTCGTGGGCGGCTTCTTCTTCACTGCGACCGAGGCGACCGAGATCGAGGCCTTGGAGCGCTTCGGCCGGGCCGTCGCGCGATACGCGGGTGGGGGGCGCTACGTCTTCCGCAATTGGGAAGAAGCGCTCGAGCGGTTGTTCGCTGTCGTCGGCGACGACCTGATCGTCATCGATGAGTTTCCGTATCTGACCAAAGCCACGCCCTCGTTGCCTTCGTTACTCCAGTGGGCCCTGGACCCGCGCGGCCCCGCCCGGGTCGCTGGTTCACGGATCCTGTTGTGCGGGTCGGCGGTGTCGGTGATGGGCGGCCTGCTGTCCGGCAGTGCACCCCTGCGCGGACGAGCGAGTTTGGAGTTGGTCGTCAAACCGCTCGGCTATCGACAGGCGGCCGCCTTTTGGGGAATCGAGGACCCTCGACTAGCCGTACTTGTCCATTCGATCGTTGGCGGCACTCCGGCCTACCGTCGCGACTTCGTGGCCGGAGATGCACCCGAATCGCTCGAGGATTTCGATTCGTGGGTTTTGCGTACGGTTCTGAACCCGCAGGTTCCGCTGTTCCGTGAGGCTCGCTATCTCCTCGCCGAGGAAACCGAGATCCGCGATGTGGCTTTGTATCACGCGGTGCTGGCTGCCATAGCCACCGGAAATACGACGCGCGGCGGCATCGCAGGCGCGATCGGCCGCAGCTCCACCGATATGGCGCATCCGCTTTCGGTATTGGAAGACTCCCAACTGATCGTTCGCGAGGCGGACCCCTTTCAGAAGGGCAAACCGGTCTTCCGGATCGCCGAGCCACTGATCGTGTTCTACGAAGCGATCATGCGACGTCACTGGACGCCCTTGGAACGAGGCAATCAGGCTGCGGCATGGCGAAGTTCGCAGGCCACCTTCCTTTCCCAGGTCGTCGGACCTCATTTCGAGACGATATGCCGGGATTGGGCAATGTCAGTTGGTCCCGAGGTCTTCGGTGAATTGCCGGGACATGTCGCCGGCGCGGTGGTCAAGGACCCGGATCGACGAAGCCAGATCCAGATCGACGTCGCGGTCCTCGCGCCCGAAGAGCCCGGACGCCGCCGCCGCATTCTGTCGCTCGGCGAGGTGAAATGGGACCGCACGATGACGACGGGACATCTGGACCGCCTTATCCGTGCACGAGAGCTGCTGTCCGGCAAGGGATACGACGTCTCCGACACGGTCCTCGCGTGCTACAGCGGCGCGGGTTTCGATGAAGGCCTGCGCACCTCCACGGAGAAGCCGCTCCTGATCGACCTCGAAACTCTCTATGCACAAGCGTGATTCGTGAGGATCAGGGCACCACGTTCAGATAATCCAGCCCAGCCGTTCTGACTCCACGGAAGTGCTGGTCAGCAGTAGCGATGTCGTGAACACCTAGCCGCTCGGCCACCGCAATCAGAGACGCGGCGGCAGCGCCAAGGGGAAAGTCGGCGAATTGCTTCATCAAGTCGATGATCCGCGGAGTGTCGTCAGGGTTGAACTCTTCCCGAAAAACGCCATTGCTGACCGCGTCCATGAACTGGATCTCGGCGTGAGCGCCTGCGTACTTCTGGAGGAGATAAGTCACCTCGGCTACCACGTACGGGGTCACGAGGAAGTCGTCCGTGCGGCTGTTCAGGAATGCACGCATCTCTGCGTGGCGCCGGTCCTTGCGGTTCATCACCGCGACCAGGACGTTCGCGTCGATGATCAGCGTCATGGTGCCTCGTACAGTTCGGCATCCATTCGTTCGCTGAGGTCTTCCGGTCCATCGAATGACGGCAGCGCGGCCAAACGATCAGACGCACCACCCTTGACCAGACGCAGCAGGACGGCGCGCGCCTCACGAGCAGACTCGGGCGGCAGCTGCTCGATCAGCCGATGCAGCTCCGGGTAGTGGTCGTACGCCACGCTCATGCGCCCAAGGATACCCTCCACGCAGGTCGGCGTGATTTCGAAGCCGCGCCAGCGAACTCCGCGACGCAGCATCGCCCGAAACGCGAACGGCCCCCGCTCCGGGAAGGAGCGGGGGCCGAAGGCTTATCGGCGCCTACCGATTACCGGTAGTCGCTGAAACCGTAGTCGTCCAGCGGGACCGCGGCACCGGTGGTGGTGCCGAAGCTGTCCGGGCTGTAGTAGGTGTCGTCGTAGGACGGCACCGCGTACGCCGCGGCACGAGCCTCTTCGGTCGGCTGCACCTGGATGTTGCGGTAGCGGTTGATGCCGGTACCGGCCGGGATCAGCTTGCCGATGATCACGTTCTCCTTGAGGCCGATGAGCTTGTCGGAGCGGCAGTTGATCGCCGCGTCCGTCAGGACTCGGGTGGTCTCCTGGAAGGACGCCGCCGACAGCCACGAGTCGGTGGCCAGCGACGCCTTGGTGATACCCATCAGCACCGGGCGACCCGAGGCGGGCTCGCCGCCCTCGGAGACCACGCGACGGTTGGAGGACTCGAACTCGGAACGCTCGGTGAGCGAACCGGGCAGGAACTCCGTTGCGCCGGAATCGATGATCGTCACGCGACGCAGCATCTGGCGCACGATGACCTCGATGTGCTTGTCGTGGATCGACACACCCTGCGAGCGGTAGACCTCCTGGACCTCGTGGACCAGGTGGATCTGCACCTGACGGGGGCCCATCACGCGCAGCACCTCGTGCGGATCCGCCGCGCCTTCCAGCAGCTGCTGGCCGACCTCGACGTGGTCACCGTCGGAGAGCAGACGCTCGGTGCCGTCGTCGTGCTTGAACACGCGCAGACGCTGACGCTTCGAGAGCTTGTCGTAGACAACCTCTTCACCACCGTCGTCCGGGATGATGGTGATCTTGTAGAAGCGGTCGTCGTCCTCGAGCCGCACGCGACCCGAGACCTCGGCGATCGGCGCCTTGCCCTTCGGCACGCGAGCCTCGAAGAGCTCCTGAACACGCGGCAGACCACCGGTGATGTCGTCACCCGCGACACCACCCTGGTGGAAGGTACGCATGGTCAGCTGGGTACCGGGCTCACCGATGGACTGCGCGGCCACGATGCCGACGGCCTCGCCGATGTCGACCAGCTTGCCGGTCGCCATCGAGCGGCCGTAGCAGGTCGCGCAGACGCCGGTGCCGGTGGTGCAGGTCAGCACGGAGCGGACCTTCACCTCGGTGATACCCGCGTCGAGCAGCGCCTCGATGGCCGGGTCGCCCAGGTCGGCGCCCTTGTTCACCACGACGTTGCCGGACGCGTCCAGCGCGTCGGCGGCGAGCGTGCGAGCGTACGCGGAGGTCTCCACGTGCGCGTCGCGGATGATGGTGCCGTCGAGCTGCTTCTCGGCGATCGGCACGACGATGCCGCGCTCGGTGCCACAGTCGTGCTCGCGCACGATGACGTCCTGCGAGACGTCCACCAGACGACGGGTCAGGTAACCCGAGTCGGCGGTACGAAGCGCGGTGTCGGCCAGACCCTTACGAGCGCCGTGGGTGTTGATGAAGTACTCCAGAACCGTCAGGCCCTCACGGAAGGAGGACTTGATCGGCCGCGGGATGAACTCACCCTTCGGGTTCGTCACCAGGCCCTTCATACCGGCGAGGGTACGGGTCTGGGTGAAGTTACCCGTCGCGCCCGAGTCGACGATCGTGATGATCGGGTTGTCGGCCGGGTAGTGCGCGCGCAGCGCCTTACCGACCTCCTCGGTCGCCTCCTGCCAGATCTTGACCAGGGCGTTGTTGCGCTCCTGGTGATCGAGCGCACCACGCTGGTACTTCTTCTCGATCTGATCCGACTGCGCCTCGTAGCGCTCCATGATCTCGGCCTTCTCCGGCGGAACGAGAACGTCCGACATGGAGACGGTGACACCCGAACGCGTGGCCCAGTAGAAGCCCGCGTCCTTGAGCTTGTCGACGGTCTGCGCGACCACGATCATCGGGTAGCGCTCGGCGAGATCGTTGATGATCGTCGCCTGCCGCTTCTTCGGCATCTGCTCGTTGATGAACGGGTAGTCCGCGGGCAGCAGCTCGTTGAACAGCACCCGGCCCAGCGTGGTCTCGGTGGTCCACGCGTCGCCACGCTGCCAGCCCTCCGGGAACAGCTCCGCCTCGACGTCCTTCGGCGGACGCTGGGTGGTGAGCCGCACCTTGATCAGGGAGCGCACGGTCAGCTCGCCGCGGTCGACCGCCATCTGCGCCTCGGCGGGCGAGGAGTACACGCCGAACTCCGGCGCGCCGTTCGACGCGGGCTTGTACTCGCCCTTGGCGCCGTCGACCTGACGGGTCAGGTAGTACAGGCCGGTCACCATGTCGAGACGCGGCATGGCGAGCGGACGACCCGACGCGGGCGACAGGATGTTGTTCGAGGACAGCATCAGGATGCGGGCCTCGGCCTGCGCCTCCGCCGACAGCGGAAGGTGCACGGCCATCTGGTCACCGTCGAAGTCGGCGTTGAACGCCTCACAGACCAGCGGGTGCAGCTGGATGGCCTTGCCTTCCACCAGCTGCGGCTCGAAGGCCTGGATGCCGAGGCGGTGCAGGGTGGGCGCACGGTTCAGCAGCACGGGGTGTTCGGCGATGACCTCTTCGAGGACGTCCCACACCTGCGGCCGCTGCCGCTCAACCATCCGCTTGGCGGACTTGATGTTCTGCGCGTGGTTCAGGTCGACCAGGCGCTTCATCACGAACGGCTTGAACAGCTCCAGCGCCATCAGCTTCGGCAGACCGCACTGGTGCAGCTTCAGCTGCGGACCGACGACGATGACCGAACGGCCCGAGTAGTCGACGCGCTTACCGAGCAGGTTCTGCCGGAAGCGGCCCTGCTTGCCCTTGAGCAGATCGGACAGCGACTTGAGCGGACGGTTGCCCGGTCCGGTGACCGGACGGCCGCGGCGGCCGTTGTCGAACAGGGCGTCGACGGACTCCTGCAGCATCCGCTTCTCGTTGTTGACGATGATCTCGGGCGCGCCGAGGTCGATCAGTCGCTTGAGGCGGTTGTTGCGGTTGATCACGCGACGGTACAGGTCGTTCAGGTCGGAGGTGGCGAAGCGGCCACCGTCGAGCTGAACCATCGGGCGCAGCTCCGGCGGGATCACCGGAACGGCGTCGAGCACCATGCCCATCGGCGAGTTGCCGTTGGCCTGGAAGGCCGCGACGACCTTGAGCCGCTTGAGCGCGCGCAGCTTCTTCTGGCCCTTGCCGGTGCGAATGGTCTCGCGCAGGTTCTCGGCCTCGGCCTCGATGTCGAAGTTCTCCATCAGCTTCTGGATGGACTCCGCACCCATGGCGCCGGTGAAGTACTCGCCGTAGCGGTCGGTCAGCTCGCGGTAGAGCACCTCGTCCACGATGAGCTGCTTGGGGGCCAGCTTGGTGAAGGTGTTCCAGATCTCCTCGAGCCGGTCCAGCTCGCGCTGGGCACGGTCGCGGAGCTGGCGCATCTCGCGCTCGCCGCCGTCCTTGACCTTGCGGCGCACATCGGACTTGGCGCCCTCCGCCTCCAGCTCGGCCAGGTCGGCTTCCAGCTTCTGCGCGCGGGCCTCGAGGTCGGCGTCGCGCTGATCGGCGACGGCCTTCTTCTCGACCTCCATCTCGGCTTCGAGCGTGGAGAGCTCGTTGTGACGCAGCTCCTCGTCGACGCCGACGATGACGTACGCGGCGAAGTAGATGATCTTTTCCAGATCCTTCGGCGCCAGGTCCAGCAGGTAACCGAGGCGCGACGGCACGCCCTTGAAGTACCAGATGTGGGTGACCGGCGCGGCCAGCTCGATGTGGCCCATCCGCTCACGGCGCACCTTGGCGCGGGTGACCTCGACGCCACAGCGCTCACAGATGATGCCCTTGAAGCGGACACGCTTGTACTTACCGCAGTAGCACTCCCAGTCCCTGGTGGGACCGAAGATCTTCTCGCAGAAGAGGCCGTCCTTCTCCGGCTTCAGCGTGCGGTAGTTGATGGTCTCCGGCTTCTTCACCTCGCCGTAGGACCACTGGCGGATGTCTTCGGCGGTGGCAAGGCCGATCCGGAGTTCATCGAAGAAGTTGACGTCTAGCACGTAACTTCCTTTCCCCTGTGCGGGTCGAATTCGAGCAAAAGTTCACTAGTTGGTTGTTCGCGATGGGCGCGGACGTCGTCGGTGACCGAATACATCCGCGCCCGACCGCCTAGTTCGCCAAATCGTCGACGGTGGCCGCTTCGTTCCTGGACAGGTTGATGCCCAGGTTCGCAGCAGCGCGCTCCAGGTCCTCGTCCTCGCCTTCGCGCAGCTCGATCGCGGCGCCGTCCGAAGACAGCACCTCGACGTTGAGGCACAGCGACTGGAGTTCCTTGAGGAGCACCTTGAACGACTCCGGAATGCCCGGCTCCGGAATGTTCTCGCCCTTCACGATCGCCTCGTAGACCTTCACGCGGCCCACGACGTCGTCGGACTTGATGGTGAGCAGTTCCTGCAGCGTGTAAGCCGCACCGTAGGCCTGCATGGCCCAGCACTCCATCTCACCGAAGCGCTGACCACCGAACTGCGCCTTACCACCGAGCGGCTGCTGGGTGATCATCGAGTACGGGCCGGTCGAACGCGCGTGGATCTTGTCGTCGACCAGGTGGTGCAGCTTCAGGATGTACATGTATCCGACAGCCACCGGGTACGGGAACGGCTCGCCGGAGCGGCCGTCGAACAGGGTGGCCTTGCCGTTGTCGTCGACCATGCGCTCGCCGTCGCGGTTCGGCAGGGTCGAGGACAGCAGACCGGTCAGCTCCTCCTCGCGGGCGCCGTCGAACACCGGGGTGGCGATGTTCGAGTCGGCGGGCGCGCCGAGCATCTCCTCCGGCAGGCTCTTTGCCCAGTCGGGGTTGCCCTCGACCTGCCAGCCTGCCTTGCCGATCCAGCCCAGATGCGTTTCCAGGATCTGGCCGATGTTCATACGACGCGGCACACCGTGGGTGTTGAGGATGATGTCGACCGGGGTGCCGTCCGGAAGGAACGGCATGTCCTCGGTCGGCAGGATCTTGCCGATGACACCCTTGTTGCCGTGGCGGCCTGCGAGCTTGTCGCCGTCCTGGATCTTGCGCTTCTGCGCCACGTAGACCCGAACCAGCTCGTTGACGCCGGGAGGCAGGTCGTCCTCGTCGTCGCGGGAGAACACCCGGATGCCGATGACCTTGCCGGACTCACCGTGCGGCACCTTCAGCGAGGTGTCGCGGACCTCGCGCGCCTTCTCACCGAAGATCGCGCGGAGCAGCCGCTCCTCGGGGGTCAGCTCGGTCTCGCCCTTCGGGGTGACCTTGCCGACCAGGATGTCGCCGTCACGGACCTCGGCGCCGATGCGCACGATGCCGCGCTCGTCCAGGTCGGCGAGCACCTCGTCGGAGACGTTCGGGATGTCCCTGGTGATCTCCTCGGCGCCCAGCTTGGTGTCGCGGGCGTCGATCTCGTGCTCCTCGATGTGGATCGAGGTGAGAACGTCCTCTTCCACGAGGCGCTGCGACAGGATGATCGCGTCCTCGTAGTTGTGGCCTTCCCACGGCATGATCGCCACGAGCAGGTTCTTGCCGAGCGCCATCTCACCGTTCTCGGTGCACGGGCCGTCGGCCAGGACCTGGCCCTTCTCCACCCGCTGGCCCTCGTCGACGATGGGCCGCTGGTTGGAGCAGGTGCCCTGGTTGGAGCGGTTGAACTTCCGCATGCGGTAGCTCTTGCGGGTGCCGTCGTCGGCCATGACCGTGACGTAGTCGGCGGAGACTTCCTCGACCACACCGGACTTCTCGTTCACCACGACGTCACCGGCGTCGACGGCGGCGCGCAGCTCCATGCCGGTGCCGACGATCGGGGCCTCGGAACGGATCAGCGGCACGGCCTGACGCTGCATGTTCGCGCCCATGAGGGCACGGTTGGCGTCGTCGTGCTCGAGGAACGGGATCATGGCGGTCGCGACCGACACCATCTGGCGCGGCGAGACGTCCATGTAGGTCACCTCGGTCGGGGCGACGAACTCCATCTCCTCGTTGCCGCGGCGCGCGAGCACCCGCTCCTCGAGGAAGTTGCCGTCGGCGTCGACCGGCGAGTTCGCCTGGGCGCGGACCTCGCGGTCCTCCTCGTCGGCGGTGAGGTACTTGACCTCGTCGGTGACCTTGCCGTCGACGACCTTGCGGTACGGCGTCTCGATGAAGCCGAACGGGTTGACCCGCGCGTACACCGACAGCGAGCCGATCAGGCCGATGTTCGGGCCTTCCGGGGTCTCGATCGGGCACATGCGGCCGTAGTGCGACGGGTGGACGTCTCGAACTTCCAGGCCGGCGCGCTCACGGGACAGACCACCCGGGCCGAGCGCCGAGAGACGACGCTTGTGGGTCAGACCCGACAGCGGGTTGTTCTGGTCCATGAACTGCGACAGCTGGGAGGTTCCGAAGAACTCCTTGATCGCGGCGACGACCGGACGGATGTTGATCAGGGTCTGCGGCGTGATGGCCTCGACGTCCTGGGTGGTCATCCGCTCGCGGACGACGCGCTCCATGCGGGAGAGGCCGACCCGGATCTGGTTCTGGATCAGCTCGCCGACGGTGCGCAGGCGACGGTTGCCGAAGTGGTCGATGTCGTCCACCTCGACCGGCACCTCTTCGCCGCCGGGGGCGGTCATGACCTTGTCGCCCGCGTGCAGGCGAACGAGGTACTCGATGGTGGTGACGATGTCTTCCTTCGTCAGCACCGAACCGATGACCGGCTCGTTGAGGTGGATGCCCAGCTTCTTGTTGATCTTGTAGCGACCGACGCGCGCCAGATCGTAGCGCTTCTCCTTGAAGAACAGGTTCTCCAGCAGGGTCTGCGCGGACTCCTTGGTCGGCGGCTCGCCCGGACGCAGCTTGCGGTAGATGTCCAGCAGCGCCTCGTCCTGACCGGCGGTGTTGTCCTTCTCGAGGGTGGACATCATGATCTCGGAGAAGCCGAAGCGCTCGACGATCTCCTCGGTGGTCCAGCCGAGCGCCTTGAGCAGCACGGTGACCGGCTGACGACGCTTGCGGTCGATGCGCACGCCGACGGTGTCGCGCTTGTCGACGTCGAACTCCAGCCACGCGCCGCGCGACGGGATGACGCGCACGCTGTGCAGGTCCTTCTCGGTGCCCTTGTCGATCGAGTGATCGAAGTAGACGCCCGGGGAGCGGACCAGCTGCGAGACGACGACACGCTCGGTGCCGTTGATGATGAACGTGCCCTTGTCGGTCATCATCGGGAAATCACCCATGAAGACCGTCTGGCTCTTGATCTCGCCGGTGTTGTTGTTGATGAACTCCGCGGTGACGAACAACGGCGCCGCGTAGGTCATGTCCTTTTCTTTGCACTCGTCGATCGAGGCCTTGACCTCTTCGAAGCGCGGATCCGAGAAGGACAGGGACATGGAGCCGGAGAAGTCCTCGATCGGCGACAGCTCCTCGAGCACCTCCTCGAGTCCACCGACAAGGCCGACGTCGCCGCGAGCGGCCGCGCGCTCGCGCCATTCCGACGAACCGACCAACCAGGAGAACGATTCCGTTTGTAGATCGAGAAGACCCGGCACTTCCAAGGGTTCACGGATCTTCGCGAAGGAGACCCGCTTGGGGGCTCCAGGGATACCGGCAACTGCCTTGGTCTGGGTGGAGACTGCCAAGATGCGTCCTTCCAGCACCTCACGCGCGTCGCGTGGTGGTCCGCGACCGTCGCTTGCTTCTGCTACGAATTCCGCTGGTCACAACCCGAACGAAACCCGAACAGGCAACAACGGAAGTAACACCGGAAGGCGAAACTTACGTGTGCGAATCGAGGTATGGACAGGAGGCAGCCAGCGCAAAGTCCAAACCTACACTCATAGACACGGAGGTGTCAAAGTACCACCCGTGTGATCCTCTACGCCGCTGGCGCGCCGTGGCCTTGGCCACCCCTGGGCCATGGGCCGGACGCGCGCTGCGTCGTAGGCAAGCGGCCGGTCGGCCGACCCCGCGCGGGCGATGCCCGGCACCCGGATCGCTGGCTGCGTCGAGGGCCACGGGGCGGCTGAAACCACTTGTGACAGCTGCCGCTGTTGTGAATAGCGTGACGGGTCGGGCGAAACTCGTCAAGTGCCCGGCCCGACCTGCCCCCGCCGGAATACGGTCGCTCGGACCAAGATCACTGGTCGACGATGCCGCCGGCCAGCCAGCGACCGTCCACCTTCTGCATCCGCAGAACCACCGGACCCGCCACGCTCTGCTGGGCGACGCCGTCCTTGGTCGCGCTCACCACGAGATTCACCAGCAGTTCGGCGCGATCCTCGGTGAGCATCGTCACGCCGATCGGGTCGGCCTTCGCATCGGCGCTGGTCCTGGCCTGCCGGATGGCGTCGATCGTGGTGGCGGCGAACTCGTCGAGATCGGCCAGCATCTCGCCGGTGACGACTTGGCGCACCGCGGCTTCGTAGTCGTCGATGTGTTCGATGTCGTAGCCGTAGATCGTGCGCAGCGCGTGGTCGGCGGCGGCGCGCACCTCCTCGGTCGCGCTGGTGTCGAGGAAGGCCTGGTTCTCGTCGGGGACGCCGGGACGTTGCGCGGCGACGACGGCGAATCCGGCAAGCAGCACGGCCGCGACGAGTGCGGCGGCGACGGGCGCCCACGAACGCGCGGACCGAAGGCGAGGGGGTGTGAACCGGCGCGGCCGACGCTCGGCGGCGGTGGACTGCTTTTCCCTGGTCGGGACGTCGCGCGACGCGATCGGACGCGCCGAGGTGACCTTGGGCCTGCGCGTCGGACGCGCGGCGGGCTGGGCGGTGCGCCGTTTCGGCGTGACGCGGTTGACCGGGCGGCGGGTGTTCATCGCGGTCCCTCCTGCGCGGGCGCGCCCTCGGTCGGTGCGGGCGCGGCGGGCAGCTGCGGCCCCGGTTGGCCGAGCCCGGCGGGGCCCGGCCCTTCCAGCAGCACCGGTTGGGTGAGGGAAGCGACCTGCTCGGCCTTCCAGACCTCGCCGTCCTTGGTCATGTCGAGGCTCCACGTGTAGCGGTAATCGGAGACCGACTTGTCCGGCTTCGACTCCGTCACCTGGAGCACCACCAGCGCCGTTGCCTCGTCCCGTTCGCTGTTCAGCGAGGTGAGCGCGGCCCCGAGCACCTTGGACTTCATGGCGACGCCCGCCTGGGTGGCCATCTGCTCGGACTGCTGCCGATTCTTCTCCGCCGACACCAGGATCGGTCCGGTCATCGAGGATCTGGCCAGCGCGAGCGAGCCTGGCACGTCGTCGAGGTTCATCGAGGTCATGTTGAGCGCGGCCTGGCGCGCGGCGTCCAGCGCGGAATCGCGCGCGTCGGCGCGCGGACCGTCGGTGAAGAACGCCGCGCGCACCCAGCCTCCGCCGAACCACAGCGCCGCGACGAGTGCGACGGCGAGCGCACCGAGCGCGAGCGCGGTCACCGCGAGCGGCGGGCGGCCCGAACCGGCCGCGGGTTCGGCGGCGGCCGGGCGGTCCGCCACGGACTCGGACGCCGATTCCTTGGACAGGTCAGTGGTCACGACTCAGCACCATAACGTCATCCTTACTGGTCACCGCTTCGGCGTGACTCCCATGAGGGTGGCGAGCTGCACGGCGATCGGGTTCAGGTTCAGCTTCTCCGGGTCGACCTTCGGGTTGTCGTCCCACGGCTGCACGATGCTCGGATCGGCGAGCTCGGCCCGCTCGCCGCCCCGGACCGCGGTCGGATTGCCGAACGGCACAAGGCATTTCGCCTCCGCGTTGAACGGGAACTCGTCGCGGGTGTCGTCGAAGTCGGGGTTCTCCGCCTTCATCTGCTCGAGAATGCGCTGGGTGCCCTCGTAGCCGACAGTGCAGGCCGGCGGGTTGTTGGTCTCCAGCACCAGGCCGAAGTGGCTGGTCCCGTCGCCTGGCGCGGTCGCCGACGCGCCGAGGGACAGCTGCGGCAGCATCTGCAGCAGCGGACGCAGCGCGTAGAACTTGGGCGAGATGCCCTGCATCAGCACGCGTAGGTTGGCCAGGTCCTCGGTGAGCGCGCCGCCGCTCTCGTCGAGCAGGGCGCCGACCTGTTCGCCCGCGTCGGCGCCGGTGCCGATCAGCCTGCGTATCGCGGGGTCGCTGGCGCGTAGCTGCGCGGTGAGCCGATCGAGTCCGTCGCTGAAGCGCCGGATGGCGTCGGCCTGCTCGGCCTGGGTGCCGAACACCACCCTGCCGTCGCGGATCAGCTGGATCGTCTCGGGCAGCGTCTCGTGGAACGTGGTGGTGAACTCGTTGAGCGTCTGCAGGAGGACCTGGAGGTCGTCGCCCTTGCCGTCGAAGGCCTTGCCGAGCTCGGTGACGGTGGTGTTCAACGCCTCCAGATCCACCGTCCTCGTGAAGTGGTCGACGCTGGAGACCAGCTGTTCCACCGGAATCGGCGTCCGCGCACCGCTGATCACCGAGCCCTCCTTCAGGTACGGAGCGCTGTCGCTGTCCGGCCGCAGATCGACGTACTGCTCGCCGATGGCCGACCGGTTGGCCACCACGGCCTCGGCCGAGGCCGGGATCCGCGGCGAGTCCGAGTCGATGACCAGCGTCATGCTGACGCCCTCGTCGGTCAGCGCCAAGTCGCCGACCCGGCCGACCGGGACGCCGCGATAGGTCACCTCGGCGCCCTTGTAGATGCCGCCGGTCTGCTCGGCGTCGACGCGCACCTCGTAGTGGCCGAAGCCGAGCATGTGATCGAGCCGGATGTACTTGGCGCCCACGAAGATCACGCCGATCACGGCGATCACCAGGAAGACGACCAGCTGATTGCGAACGAGCCGGGTCATCGCGGCGCACCCCCTGCCTCGGCGCCGCCGGGCGGCGTCACGCCCAGCTGTTCGAGCAGCGGGCCGAGTGGGTTCGGCATGGGCACGCCAGGGGCGGGCAGCGGCGCCATGGTCGGCGGCAGCGGTATCAGCGACACCGTCGGCCAGCCGGGGCGCGGACCGTTGCCGCCGTAGTACGGGTTGGACGGGTCCACGTTGACCGGCGGGCCGTAGGGCGGCGGGATGTACACCGGATCCGGTTTGCCGACGCCGAGATTGCTCAGCGTGACGCCGATCTGCTGGTCCACCGAGAGCCAGGTGTTGACCTGGCCGCCGAAGGTGCCCTCCAGCGAGGAATCGGGGAACGGGTAGGTCGGAATCAGCGGAAACGCGGTCACCAGGTCCGGCGCCGAGCGGCCGAGTTCCTGCAGCGTCGGGCGCAGCGAGTTCAGATCGCGGATCAGGTCGTCCTTGGCGGTGTCGATGACGTCGAAGCCCGCCTGCCCCAACCGGTCCAGCTGGGCGAGCAGCGAAATCAATTCGGGCCGTTGCTCTTCCAGAATCCGGATGCCCTCGGGCAGCTCGTCCAGAATCTTGCCGATCGCCTCGGTCTGGGTGCTGACCCGGCTGCTGAGCGTGGCGAGACCGTCGATGGCCCGCGTGATGTCGTCCACCTGTTCGTTCAGCCCGCCGATCAGGGTGTTGGCCTGCTCGAGCAGCGAACGAACCCGGTCCTCGCGGCCGCCGAAGGTCTTGTTCAGCTCGCTGACGATCGGTTGCAGCTGCGCGACGCCGCCGCCGTTGAGCAGCAGCGACATTGCGCCGAGCACCTGCTCGATCTCGGTGGCGTGGCGGGTGTGCTCGATCGGGATCACCGCGCCGTCGGTCAGCCGCGCCGGATCCGGGTCCGCGACGGGCGGCGAGAGCTCGATGAACTTCTCGCCGAGCAGATTCGACTGCCTGACCTCGGCCCTGGCATTGGCGGGCAGGTCGACCGAGGAGTCGATCAGCGCGCGGACGCTGGCGGTCCAGCCGTCCCCCGCGAGCACGATGTCCTCGACCCGGCCCACCGGCACGCCCTCGACCTTCACCGCGGACTGCGGCACCAGGTCGAGCACGTCGTCGAAGTGGATGTCGATGTGGATGGGATGCGGGCCGACGTCGGCGCCGCCGGGCAACGGCACGCTATAGATGCCGTCGGCAGCGCACGCGCTGATCAGCGCGGCCGAGACCGCGAGCGCTCCCGCGCTCAGCCCGCGGGCGATGGTCGTTCTCATCGCTCACCTCCCTGCTCGGACGGCGGCAACTGGTTCGACGGCGTGCCAGGCACCGTGCCGGGCACCGGGTCGCGCTGCTGGTTCTCCCCGGAGAGGATGCCGAACGGCAGGATCAGCGTCGGCGTCTTGACGCCCGCGGTGATCTGGTCGGTGATCTCCTTGCAGTGGTCCAGCAGCGGACGCATCTGACGGCCGAGCGCCTCGAAGCGCGGATCGCCCGGCATCAGCTTCGACAGGTCGAGCATCCGGCAGACCGTGCCGAACGGATCCTGCAGATCGGTGAAATTGGCGCGCATGTCGAGGGTGCCGGACTCGGCGTTGTGGATGTTGATCAGGTTGCTGAGCGCGAGCGGAATCACCGGGAGCGCGGCGGCCAGGTCGTCACGCTGGTCGGCAAGCGTCTTGGTGAGCGTGGTCAGCGCGGCGGCGTTCTCCGCGACCAGCGCGCGGTTGTCGTCGATGAACCGGGCGACGTCGCCGAGCGCGATCGAGAGCAGGTGCAGCGCTTCGCCGAGGTTCTGCCGCTCGTCGGCCAGGAAGCCGGCGAGATCGGCCAGCTGCGCGTTGAATTCGCGCACCTGCTGATCGTTGCGCGCCAGCATGCTCACGAAGTTCTGCAGGTGCTTCACGGTCTCGAAGATGTCGCCGCGCGCCTCGGACAGGTAGCGCACCGCTCCGGAGAGCTGGCTGATGCTGTTGGCCAGCGCCTCGCCGTTGCCCGCCAGGTTGGCCGCCGAGGTGCGCACCAGCTCGTTCACCGCGCCCTCTCTGTTGGCGCCGTCCGGGCCGAGCGCGTCGCTGAGTTCGGCGATGCTCCGGTAGAGCTCGTCGACCTCGACCGGGGTGACCGTGCGTTCCCGCGGAATCGTCGCGGTGCGACCCATTTTCGGCCCGCCGCGGTAGACCGGCGTCAGCTGGATGTAGCGGTCCGCGACGACCGACGGCGTGATCTGCGCGGCCTGCGCGTCGGCGGGCACGTCGTAACCGCGGTCGACGCCCAGCACGACCTTCACCTGGTCGCCCATCGGCTCCACCGACTCGACCCGACCCACCGGAACGCCGAGGATGCGCACGTCGGAGCCCTCGTAGATGCCGACCGAGCTGTCGAAGTAGGCGGTGATCCTGGTGGTGGTCAGCCGGTCGTAGCCCCACCACAGCACCCACCCGGCGATCAGCGCAAGGACGACGCCGAGGACGATGCCGATCTTGGTGCCCCGCCCCGACTCACGGAACGCGGTGAGCGGATCGCTGCGCCAGCTCGCGGCCACGTCAGTTACCTCCCATGTCGCGGACCGGGTCCCGGTAACCGGGGATCTCCGGCAGTGCGGGCGGCAGCAGGTTGACGATCACCGCGTCGAACCACCGGCCGGTGCCGAGCACGTTGGCGTACAGGCCGTAGAAGGGCGCCGCCAGCTCCAGCGTCTTGGAGATGTTCTGCTGGTTGTCGTTGAGCATCTCGATCGCGGCGGCCAGGTTGGTCAGCGCCGGACCGATCTGCTCGGAGTTGTCCGCGACAAGCGCGCTCAGCTCGGCCGACACCGACTTGGCGCCGACCAGCAGCTGGTGAATGGCCTGCTGGCGGATGTTCAGCTCGGCGAGCAGCTGACCGCCGGAAGCGAGCAGCCGCTCGAACTCGGCGTTGCGGTCGGCGAGCACCTCGGTGGTCCGGCGCGTCGCCTTGAACAACCGCTTCAGTTCCTCGTCGCGCTTGGCCAGCGTCTCCGACAGCCGCGCGACGCCGTCGATGGAACCGCGGATCTCCGGCGGCGTCGTCTCGAACGCCTCGGCGAGCACCCGCATGCTGGTGGCCAGCTGTTCGGTGTCGATCTCCTCGATATTGGCCGCCGCGTCCGAGAACGCGTCGATCACGTCGTAGGGAGATACGGTGCGCGACAACGGGATCGGCTTCTCCGGGTCGGCCGGGCGGGAGCCGCGCGGATCGAGTGCGAGGTACTTCTGGCCGAGCAGCGTCTTGATCTGGATGGACGCGGTGGTCTCGTTGCCGATCCAGGCGTCCTTGGTGCGGAACTCGACGACCACCCGGTCGCCCGCCAGACGAACATCGGCGACCGAGCCGACCTTCACGCCAGCGATGCGGACCTCGTTGCCCTTCTTCAGTCCCGCGGCCTCGGAGAACTCGGCGGTGTACCTGGTGCCCGCGCCGATGATCGGCAGCCGGTCCAGCGCGAACGCCGACATCGTCACAAGCACGACCATGGCAAGGCCGAGCACGCCGAGGAAGACCGGGCTGCGCTTGCCGAGGAGGATGCGATCGTCCATCAGCGGGCCTTCCCGTGGCAGCGCGGCGCGGCGTTGGTGTACAGCGGCTGGTTGATCGTCGGCAGGCTCGCGGGCAGGTTGAGCTGCGGCGCGTCCACCGCGCCCGGTCCGACCACGATGTCGATACCGCACAGGTAGAACTGGAACCAGGAGCCGTAACTGCCCACCCGACCGAGCTTTTCCATCTTCACCGGCAGTGTGGCCAGCGCCTGGTTCACCTCGTCGGAGCGTTCGTTCAGCGTCCCGGTGAGCTGGTTCAGTCCGGCGATCGTGCCCTGCAGCGACGGCCTGGTCGGGACGAGCAGCTCCGTGGTGGCCGTGGTCAGAGCGCCCAGCGAGCTGATCGAGCGGCCGACGGTGTCGCGTTCGGCGGCCAGGCCGGAGACCAGCGCCTCGGTGTTGACGATGAGCTGGTCGAACTGGTCGTCACGCGCGTTGACCGTTTCGAGCACGGCGGTCAGATTCTCCACCAGCTCGCCGATGACCGCGTCCTTGTCGGCGATCTTGTTGGTCAGGCTCGCTGTGCTGGTCACCAGGTCGCGGATGGTGCCCTGCTCGCCCTGGAAGACCTGGATGATCTCGTAGGAGAGCTTGTTCACGTCCTCGGCGGTCAAGGTGCGGAACAGCGGACGGAAACCGTTGAACAGCGTGGTCAGGTTGAGCGCGGGCCTGGTCTGCTCCAGCGGGATGGTGCCGCCCTCGTTGAGCTTGCGGCCCTGTTCGCCTGCGCCCTGCTCCAGCGCGATGTAGCGCTGGCCGACCAGGTTCCGGTACCGGATGGTCGCGGTGGTGGAGGCGGGCAGCCAATCGCGGTCGGTGAGTTCGAATTTCACCTCGGCCAGCCGCTTGTCCACGATCGCGATGTCGGTGACCTTGCCGACCCGCACGCCCGCGATACGCACCTCGTCGCCCGGGTTGAGCGCGGTGACGTCGGTGAACCTGGCCTTGAACAGCGTGCCGCCACCTGTGTAGTTGGCGATCGAGAGACCGAGCAGCGTGGTAACGAACAGCGTCACCGCGACGAAGACGATCAGTTTGGTCAGCGGCCCGCCGAGCCCGCGAAGCTTCTCCCTCATCGGACCGTCACCTCGCTGCCGCGGAACGCGGGCGCCGCGATCCTGGTCACCCAGCTCGGCACCGCCTCCGGCGAGACCCCTTGCGCCGCACCGTAGATCGCGCCGAGCGACTGCCGCTCCCCCGGCGAGCCCGCCAGCGTCGGCACCTGCGCGGCCGGGTAGACGCCGAACTGCGGCACGGGCAGTTTGCCGCTGTCCTGGTCGCCCGGGTAGCGGCTCGGCACCGCGTAGGAGCCGTCGTTGTTCGGTCCACCGGTGTACTGGCCGGGGTCGACGTTCACCGGATACTCGGGGAGGCACCAGGGGCCGCGGGTGTCCAGCCAGCGCGGCTCGTCCTGGTTGGGCAGGTATTTGCCGCGGGTGTTGGTGAGCTCGATCGTCACCCGGGAGCCCGGCCGGTCGGTGCCCATGCCGAAGAGCTCGTCGATGCGCGGCTTCATCTTCGCGAAGTTGGCCAGCGCGCAGGGGTAGCTCGGCGAGTACATGGCGAGCAGTTCCAGCGCGGGCCGTGAATCGGCGGAGACGTCGATGATGTTGTCGCGGTTGACGAGGAAGAAGTCGGCGGCACTCGACGAGGTCGGCGTGAGCGTGGCGTAGAGGGTGTCGATGTCCGATCGCCGCTGCACGATGGTGGCGTTGGTGGTGCGCAGGTTGTCCAGCGCGTCGATGATCTGCGGCGCGGCGTCGGAGTACACCGCGGCGGTCTCGGCGAAGGTGCGCAGACCCTCGCGCAGTTCCGGCAGCACGCCGTTGATGTCGCGGAAGATCGTGTCCAGCTTGTCCACAGTCTCGCCGAGGGCCAAGCCCTGACCGGACAACGCCTGGGAGAGCGCGCCGAGGGTGGCGGCCAGGTCCTGCGGTGGGATCGCCTGCAGCAGCGGAAGCAGATCGTCGAGCAGCTTGCTGATCTCGATGGCGTTGCCGCTGGCGTCCTGGTAGAGGGTGACGCCGTCGGTCAGATGCTGCGGGCTGGGGTCCTCGGGGATCACCAGGTCGACGTAGCGCTCGCCGAACAGGGTCTTCGGCAGCAGCCGCGCGGTGGCGTTCACCGGAATCTGCTGCGCCTTGGCGGGATCGATGGCCAGGTCCAGGGTGACCTTGCCGCCCTCGGACCGGCTCGACCGCACCTCGCCGACCGGAACACCGCGCACCTTCACGTCCGCGTTCTTGCTCAGCACGTTGCCCACGCTGTCGGTCACCAGATCGACGTCGACGGTTCTGACGAACTGCTTGTTGTAGATCGCGACGGTCGTCCACAGGAACAGCCCGACGATCACGAAGAACGCGATCCCCAGCAGCCGCACCCGAGTCTTCTCCGTGGACCGCCAGGCCCGCGTACTCATCCCGCCACCCGCACGGTCGTGGTCGTTCCCCAGATCGCCAGGCTGAGGAAGAAGTCGAGGATGTTCACCAGCACGATCGCGGCGCGCACCGCGCGACCGACGGCGACACCGACGCCAGCGGGTCCGCCGGTGGCGGTGAAGCCGTAGTAGCAGTGCACAAGGATGATCACGAACGCGAAGATCAGCACCTTGAGGAACGAATAGAGCACGTCCTCCGGTGGCAGGAACAGGCTGAAATAGTGGTCGTAGGAACCGCTGGATTGGCCGTTGAACCAGATGCTGACCGAGCGCGAGGCGAAGTACGCGCCGAGCAGGCCGACGATGTAGAGCGGGATGACCGCGAGGAAACCGGCGATCACCCTGGTGGTCACCAGGAACGGCACCCCGGGCACCGCCATCACCTCGAGCGCGTCGATCTCCTCGGAGATCCGCATCGCGCCGAGTTGGGCGGTGAAGCCGCAGCCCACCGTCGCCGAAAGCGCCAATGCCGCGACCAGCGGGGCGATTTCGCGGGTGTTGATGTAGGCGGTGAGGAAGCCGGTGAGCACGGAGCTGCCCAACGCGTCGAGCGCCTTGAAGCCCTGCAGGCCGACGACGACGCCGACCGAGCCGGACATGAAGACGATGACGCCGATGGTTCCGCCGATCACCGCGAGCGCGCCGGAGCCGAAGGTCACCTCGGCGAGCAGCCGCATGACCTCCTTGCGGTAGTGCACCGCGGTGCGCGGAATCCACGCGATGGCGCGCGAGTAGAACGACATCTGCTCGCCCGCGCGGTCGATCACGTTGAGCGGTCCGCGCGCGATCTGTCCCGCCCGGCGGGCCGATCTGGCGAGCACCGGGTTGCGGTAGGAGGTGGCCATCTGTCAGGAGCCCTTGGCCGGGACGACCTGCAGGTAGACCAGCGTGAGAATGAGATTGACGAAGAAGAGGACCAGGAATGTGATCACCACGGATTGGTTCACCGCGTCACCGACTCCTTTCGGCCCCCCTTTGGGATGCAACCCCTTGTACGCGGCGATCACCCCGGCGAGCAGACCGAAGATCGCCGCCTTGATCTCACCGATCCACAGGTCGGGCAGCTGCGCGAGCGCGGAGAACGACGAGAGGTACGCGCCGGGCGTGCCGCCCTGCAGCAGCACGTTGAAGAAATAGCCGCCCGCGATGCCGACGACCGACACCAACCCGTTGAGCAGCACGGCGACCAGCGTCATGCCGAGCACCCTCGGCACGACCAGCCGCGCCACCGGATCGACGCCGAGCACCTCCATGGCGTCGATCTCCTCGCGGATGGTGCGCGCGCCGAGATCGGCGGCGACCGCAGACCCGGCCGCGCCCGCGATGATCAGCGCCGTCACCACCGGAGCGGCCTGCTGCACGGTGGCGAGCACGCTGGTGGCTCCGGTGAACGACTCGGCGCCGAGCTGCTTGATCAGCGAACCGGTCTGCAGCGCGACGACCGCGCCGAACGGAATGGCCACCAGCGCGCTCGGCAAGATCGAGACGCTGGCGATGAACCACGACTGCTCGATGAACTCGCGCCACTGGAACGGGCGGCGGAACATCTTGCGCATGACGTCGACGAAGAGCGCAAAAACGTTGCCCGCCTGGGCAAACGCCGACTCGACTGGAGTCCGCACGCGCGCCAGAGTCGAGTTCACGGGCGGTATGTTACCCGTTGGTTGTGTTGTGGCGCACGGTCGTGTCGAAAGAGTCGCCCTGGTAGCTCGGGGCGGCCGGGGCGTTGTACGACATCACTTGTGTGTCGTCGTTCTCGTTCATCGATTCGCGGATCGCCACCTGCGCGGCATGCGGCAGGGTGTGCATGATCTCGCGCACGCGCGCCCTGCGGCGGGCGACCGCTTGGCGCACCGGCATGCCCGGCTGCGCCTTCATCTGCGGGATGATGCCCTCGACCTCTTCGGCGCCGCCGTGGTGATGACCCGCGTCGACCATCGCCTGCTCGCGCGCCATCTGGGCCTCGTCCTTCTCCTCGGACATGCCGATCGGCCCGATCATGCGGCCGTTGAGGAACTGCTTGACCACCGGCTCCTCGGAGGTCAACAGCACCTCGCGCGGGCCGAACATGACCAGCTGGCGGCGGAACAGCATGCCGATGTTGTCCGGCACGGTGCGGGCCAGGTTGATGTTGTGCGTGACGATCAGGATCGTGGCGTCGATCTGCGCGTTGATGTCGATCAGCAGCTGCGACAGGTAGGAGGTGCGGACCGGGTCCAGACCCGAGTCGGGCTCGTCGACCAGGATGATCTGCGGGTCGAGCACCAGGGCGCGGGCCAGACCGGCGCGCTTGCGCATACCGCCGGAGATCTCGCCGGGCAGCTTGCCCTCGGCGCCGAGCAGACCGGTGAGCTCGAGCTTCTCCATGACGATCTTCTTGATCTCGGACTCGCTCTTCTTCGTGTGCTCACGAAGCGGGAAGGCGACGTTGTCGAAGAGATTCATCGAGCCGAACAGCGCGCCGTCCTGGAAGAGCACGCCGAAGAGCTTGCGGATCTCGTAGAGCTCCTTGTTGGAGCAGGTGGTGATGTCGGTGCCGTCGATGTAGATCGAGCCGCGCTCCGGGCGCAGCAGGCCGATCAGCGACTTCAGGAACACCGATTTACCGGTACCCGAGGGACCGAGTAGGGCGCTCACCTCGCCGGAGGGCAAGGTCAGACTGACATCCTGCCAAATTCGCTGTGAACCGAAGGACTTGGTTACACCCTCGGTCCTGACCTCGACGCCCACGCCAACCTCCACTTTTCTCAGCGAGCAGCCCACCGGCGAACCGCGCTCGGTCATCGCGGTGCGTCACGTCACAGTGGGTTCGGTCACTGTAACCCATGAGGGAGACGGGGCACACCCCAACCTGACTCTAGAGTAAGCCGATCCGGCTCGCGTATTTCGACAATCACGCGCGCATGTTCGCGAGAAATGCGAAACGGGCGGTTCCCCGAATTGGGGAACCGCCCGTTCGAAAGTAATTCGTGGAATTACTTGACCGAAACCTTGGCGCCGGCCTCTTCCAGCTTCGCCTTGGCGGCCTCGGCGGCCTCCTTGGCGACCTTCTCCAGGATCGGCTTCGGGGCACCCTCGACCAGGTCCTTGGCTTCCTTCAGGCCCAGGCCGGAGACGATCTCGCGGACCACCTTGATGACCTGGATCTTCTTGTCGCCGGCACCCTCGAGGATGACGTCGAACTCGTCCTGCTCCTCGGCGGCCTCGGCCGGAGCGGCAGCGCCACCGACGGCGGCGACGGCGACCGGAGCAGCGGCGGTGACCTCGAACTTCTCCTCGAACTTCTTGACGAAGTCCGACAGCTCGAGCAGGGTCATGTTGCCGAAGGTCTCGAGCAGTTCGTCAACGTTGGCCATTGTTGTTTTCCTTTCGGTAGTTGGTGTCCGTGGGGGCGTTCCGCCCGCGCACAGGGGAATTACTCGGCGGCTCCGCCTTCGGCGCGCTTCTTCTCCTCCAGCGCGGCGGCCAGGCGGGCCACCTGCGAAGCGGGAGCGTTGAAGAGGCCCGCGGCCTTGGCGAGATTGCCCTTGAGGGCGCCGGCCAGCTTGGCAAGCAGGACCTCGCGGGTCTCCAGGTCGGCGATCTTCTCGACCTCGGCGACGGACAGCGCGGCGCCGTCCATGTAGCCGCCCTTGATGATGAGCGCCTTGTTGTCCTTGGCGAAGGTCTTGAGCGCCTTGGCCGCGTTGACCGGCTCACCCTGGATGAAGGTGATGGCGGTCGGTCCCACGAACAAGTCGTCGAGGCCCTCCACGCCCGCCTCGGCGGCGGCGCGCTTGACCAGGGTGTTCTTGGCGACGGAGTACGTGGCCTCCGCGCCGAGCGCACGCCGCAGTTCGGTGAGCTTGCCGACCGACAGGCCACGGTATTCCGTGACAACGGTGGCCGTCGAGTTCCGGAACTGTTCCGCGATCTCCTCGACCGCGGTGACCTTCTCAGCCTTTGCCATACTTCGCCTCCTCTCTGGATGTCGGTTCGTGTACACGAACTACCGATCCGAGAGCCCGGCGACAAAACGAACGCCCCGGACGCAAGGCGTTCCGGGGCGCGAAGGAAAGATCAACACGAGTCACAGGACTCGAATCGACTCCCAGCCTCGGTTCTCCCTGCGTGGGCCGCCGGCAATGTCGCCGGACCTTCGACCGAACCCATGCGGGATCGGCGACCAACGGTCTTCGGTAGAACGGATTGGGTAGCGATCGAACTCGTCGATAACTGACGCCCACAGTACCTGGCGTCCCCCTCATCTGCCAAAACGACCCCCGGCTCGGTGCGAATCGGGACCCTTGGCGATCGAATTGTTGTGTCGCACGTCACTTTTCACGGCCGATGTGTCGGATATCGCGAGCAACAAGTGTTACCAAGAGTGACAGATATCTGATTGGCTGCTGAACTATGGCAACCTCCATAGTCGATCCACCGGTGTTGCTGGAACGACGCAACCAGCGCTTTCTCGCCCTGGCAGTCATCTGCCTCGCCGAACTGCTGGTCGTCCTCGACAACACCATCGTCAACGTGGCCCTCCCCTCGATCGGTGTCGAGCTGGCCACCGGTGTCAGCGGCCTGCAATGGGTCGTCGACGCGTACACCCTGACCTTCGCCGGGCTGTTGCTCGCCTTCGGCAACCTCGGCGACCGCTACGGACGCCGCAGGGTGATGGCCATCGGCTTGGTCGGCGTCGCCGTCATGTCCGTCGGTGGCGCACTGTCGGATTCGATGGGCGCGGTCATCACCGCCCGCGCGGCCATGGGCGTGTTCGCCGCGGCCGTCTTCCCCGCCACCCTCGCCCTGATCATCAACATCTTCACCGACCGGCGCGAACGGGCGCTCGCCATCGCGGCGTGGACGGCCATGGCGGGCTTCGCCATCGCCATCGGCCCGATCTCCGGCGGTTGGCTGCTCGAGCACTTCAGCTGGCACTCGGTCTTCTGGATCAACGTGCCGGTCGCGCTGGTCGCGCTGGTCGCGACGCTGCTGTGGGTGCCCGAATCGCGGTCCGCGCACGTCGGCAGGCTGGATCTGCCCGGCATCGCGCTGTCCATCGCGGGCATCACGCTGCTCGTCTGGTCCATCATCGAGGCGCCGCGCTACGGCTGGCTGTCCGTCACCACATTGACCGCGGGCGCGCTCGGCGTCGCGCTGCTCGCCGGGTTCATCACGTGGGAATTACGCACTGCGGCGCCGATTCTGGATATGCGTTTGTTCCGCAATCGGCGTTTTTCGATGCCCGCGTTGTCGATTGCCGTCGGCTATTTCTCGATGTTCGGCTTTCTGTTCCTGATCACCCAATATTTCCAAGGGGTGCGCGAGTACACGCCGCTCGAATTCGGCATCGCATCATTGCCGTTCGCGTTCTCGGTCGCCATCGGCGCGCCCGTCGCGACGTTGCTCGCGCAACGCTGGGGCACAACGCCGGTGATCGTCTTCGGCCTGCTGCTCACCGGATTGGGCCTCTACCTGGGTGGCCAGGTCACGGTGGACAGCGGCTACGTCACCGATGTGCTGCCCTCGATGGTGTCGATGGCACTCGGCTTGGCCATCGTCCAGGGTCCGGCCACCGAATCCATCATGGGCTCACTGCCATTGAACGAGGCGGGCGCGGGCTCCGCAGTCAACGACACCACCCGCGAGATCGGCGGCACCCTCGGCGTCGCCGTCCTCGGCTCGATCGTGGCCTCCTACTACACGACCCGGGTCGAACCGCTGCTCGTCCGCGTGCCGAGCACCCTGATGAACGAGGACCAGAAGAGCCTGGTCGCGGCCAGCCCGCTCAGCGTGCTGGAACTCCGCAAACAGGAACTTCCCGCGTTCCTCGAAGCCCAGCGCGAAAACCTCATCACCGCAATGAAAACCGCCGCCCTCCAGGGTTCGCACGCGGCCTCCCTCGTCGCCGCGGGCGCGGTCGTGGTCTGCGCGCTACTCGTCGCGATCTTCCTGCCTTGGGGTGCGCAGAGCGGGGAGTCGGTCCTGCTGGGCTGGCGAAAAACCCCTGAACCGGCGGACGGCGAGCGGGAATAGGCTCGGTCCGCACAACGGCGGCCGGTTGCACTCGACGCTGCAGCCGGCCGTCACACCGATCCAGCAGGGACAACCCAGGATGTCGGCTGCCCCGTATGAGACGCGATGGTGTCGAAGTCGTTGTCGTAGTGCAGCACCGTCAGCCGATGGGTCTCCGCGGTCACCGCGACGACGAGGTCGGCGATCGAGGCGGACCGGTGTTGAGCTTTGTCCGTCAGCAGCGACTGTAAGTCCGACGCCTGCGTCCAGAGGTCCTCGGGAGTTTCCACCCATTCGAGTGATTCGTGCAGGACTCCCCGGATACGGGCTCGGTCATCAGCGTTGCGCGCCGAGTACAACATCTCCAACTCGGTGACTCCGCAGATATGCACCAGGGCACGATCCATCAAGGGGACCAACACATCTCGGACGGGGGCGAGATGCAGTCGCGCCAGTGCGCTCTTGTCGGCGAGGTACCGCGTCACCCCCACAGGCGATCCTCGGCGTCCGGCTCCAGCAACGCCGCGAAGGCACCGTCTTCGGCGAGGCCAACCAATTTGCGGACCGAGTCGATCCGAATCACCTCACGAAAAGCGGCATCAATGGTGTCGCGAAGTGTCTCGGTGCCGAGGATTTCCTTGGCACGATCCAACTTCGCCATATCTACGTCTACGCTGGTCTTCGCCATGAAAGGGCCTCCTCATATCCGCTATAAGCGTAGCGCGATATCAGTCCGGCAGCCAGATAGATGTCCGCATTGCTCTCAATCCGATACCCGAACAGGGGCCCGCTACTCGCGGACAGGCCGAAGAATGCGCCGAGGGCGGGAACGCGATTGCGTTCCCGCCCTCGGCGGTGGTGAGGTCAGTAGACCTCGGTGCTGCTTACGCGTCCTCTTCGAGGAGGTTGCGGGTGCGGTTCGGGTCCACCGGGACGCCCGGTCCGGTGTTCGTCGAGACCGTCACCTTCTTGACGTAGCGGCCCTTGGCGGTCGACGGCTTGGCACGCAGGATCTCGTCCAGCGCGGCGCCGTAGTTCTCCACCAGCTTGGCCTCTTCGAAGGAGGCCTTGCCGATCACGAAGTGCAGGTTGGCCTGCTTGTCGACGCGGAAGTTGATCTTGCCGCCCTTGATGTCGTTGACGGCCTTGGTCACGTCGGTGGTGACCGTGCCCGTCTTCGGGTTCGGCATCAGACCGCGCGGGCCGAGGACACGCGCGATACGGCCGACCTTGGCCATCTGGTCCGGGGTGGCGATCGCGGCGTCGAAGTCCAGCCAGCCGCCCTGGATCCGCTCGATCAGGTCCTCGGCGCCGACGGCGTCCGCGCCTGCGGCCTCGGCCTCGGCGGCCTTCTCACCGGCCGCGAACACGATGACGCGGGCGGTCTTACCGGTGCCGTGCGGCAGGTTGACGGTGCCGCGGACCATCTGGTCGGCCTTGCGGGGGTCGACGCCGAGACGGACGGCGACCTCGACGGTCGCGTCGGTCTTGGTGGTCGCGGTCTCCTTCGCCAGGCGCGCGGCGGCCAGCGGGGAGTACAGCTTGGTGCGATCGACCTTCTCGGCCGCGGCGAGATACGCCTTGCTTCGCTTTGCCATGATTCTCTGTCCTTAAAGTTCTTGGTTCAGAAGTGGTTTCCGGGTCTGGCCGACCCTCCCACCGAGTTAGCGGATTACGCCGCTGAGCTCGACTGAAGCCTTCGCTACGCTCAGGCCTCGACGGTGATACCCATCGAGCGCGCGGTGCCCGCGATGATCTTCGCCGCCTGGTCCAGGTCGTTGGCGTTGAGATCTTCCATCTTGGTCTTGGCGATCTCGCGAACCTGGTCCATGGTCACCTTGGCGACCTTGGTGCGGTGCGGCTCGGCCGAGCCCTTCTGCACGCCTGCGGCCTTGAGCAGCAGCTTGGCGGCGGGCGGGGTCTTCAGCTTGAAGTCGAAGGACCGGTCTTCGTAAACGGAGATCTCGACCGGGATGACGTTGCCACGCTGCGACTCGGTCGCCGCGTTGTACGCCTTGCAGAACTCCATGATGTTGACGCCGTGCTGACCGAGGGCGGGACCAACCGGCGGAGCCGGGTTCGCCTGGCCGGCCTGGATCTGCAGCTTGATGATCCCGGCGAGCTTCTTCTTCTTGGGGGGCATCTTTCTTCCTTGGTTTCGGGTCCTTACGGTTGCCGTAAGCCTGTCGCGGGCGCTGCCCGCAGCCGGGCACGCGGCCCGGCGCTCGCGAACGAATCCGGCTGACGCTGTTCGGATCCGCGCACGAACCCATACACCTTACCGGGGGGCGTGCCCTCGTCCTTCGAGTGGGCCGGTTGCCCGGCCCCGCGCCCAACCGGTCGGACGCACTCCGCCCTCGGTCCCGGCGGCCGGGGCGAGGGCGGAGGTGGGGACTAAATCTTCGCGACCTGGGTGAACGCCAGCTCGACCGGCGTCTCGCGACCGAAGATCGAGACGAGCACCTTGAGCTTCTGCTGCTCGGCGTTGACCTCGGAGATGCTGGCGGGCAGCGTCGCGAACGGGCCGTCCATGACGGTGACCGACTCGCCGACCTCGAAGTCGACCTCGATGACCGGCTTGGGGGCCACCTCGGCGGCGCTTTCGGCGCTCGCGGCGGCGGCAGCGGCGGCCGGTGCCTTCTTCTGCTGGGCGGCCGGGACCAGGAACTTCACCACGTCGTCGATGGACAGCGGCGAGGGCCGGGAGGTGGCGCCGACGAACCCGGTGACACCGGGGGTGTTGCGCACCGCGCCCCACGACTCGTCGTTGAGCTCCATACGAACCAGGATGTAGCCGGGCAGCACCTTGCGGTTGACGTGCTTGCGCTGGCCGTTCTTGATCTCGGTGACCTCTTCGGTCGGCACCTCGACCTGGAAGATGTACTCCTCGAGGTCCAGGTTCTGCACGCGGGTCTCGAGGTTGGCCTTCACCTTGTTCTCGTAACCGGCGTAGGAGTGGATGACGTACCAGTCGCCAGGGGCGCGCCGCAGCGCGGCCTTCATCTCGGCGACGGGATCCGCGGGCTCGGCGTCGATCGGGGTAGCGGGTGCGGATTCCTCGACCACAGCTTCTTCGACGGCCGCGGCGTCTTCCGCCTCGTTCTCGGCGGGCTCCACCACTGCGTCGTCGACCGGGAACTCGTCGTTTGTGTCGTTCTCCGGGGTGCTCACTGGGGCACTCGCTTCCTGTGTCGTCACGTATATCCTCTGCGTGCCGGGCCGGGCGCGGCGGATTGCTCCCGCCGGTCCGCCCCCGGGATCGGCTACCGGCGTCGGCGTCGTACTACTAGCCGAACAGCCAGTCGACACCCTTGACGAACGCCACATCCAACCCGCTGATGAACGCGACCATGAAGACCACGAACACCAGAACAACGCTCGTATAGGTGACCATCTGCTTCCGGTTGGGCCAGATCACCTTGCGCAGTTCCGCGATGACCTCTCGCAGGAACTTGATCAAACGCTTGAACGGATTACCCGATCCTTCGCGCTTGGCCTTTCCGGCAGTTTTGTCCTTCTTCAGCGACGTCCGGTCGATCGTGGCGATCGAGCCGGTGTCGGCCGACGTGGAGCCAGAACGGGCCCGCCGGGCGGACCGCTTTCCGCTCGGCCGGCTCACCGCGGCGGTGCCATCGCCTTCGTCGGCCGCGCCGTGGCGAGGTTCCCGCTCGTCACTCACGTCGATCCTCTCTCCGTCGCTGGCTTAAGGGCAGGGGCGACAGGACTTGAACCTGCAACCTGCGGTTTTGGAGACCGCTGCTCTGCCAATTGAGCTACGCCCCTTTGGTCGGACGGTGGAACTCGATGTCCGACCATTGTCTGTATTCAGTTGTCACTCCGGTCCACACAACACGCGCGCTGCTTCGGCGGTTGCCGGCTCCCATGGGCAGTCCTTCGGAGATCGTCCTCCGGACCGCCTGGAACCAGCCCCACAGAGCAGCGCGCAGCGGCTGGTGAACCCCAGAGAACCTGAGTGTACGTTACCGCCTAGGCCAATAGCCAATCAGGGTCGATCGACCAGGTCAGGCCAGTTGCACGGTGGCCGTCGCGCGGCCGAAGATCTTCTTGCCCGCCGACTTCGCCACGATGGCGACGACCGCGGTCCGCGTCTCCGGATCCACGGACTTCACCTTACCCGTGTACTCGATTTCGGCCGCTTCGTCGGCGCCGACGTAGACCGGGCTGGTGAAGCGGACGTTGTATTCCTTGACCGCGCCGGGATCGCCGAGCCAGGAGGTGACGAAACCGCCGCCGAGGCCCATCGTGAGCATGCCGTGCGCGACCACGTTGTCCAGGCCGACGAGCTTGACCACGTCGTCGCTCCAGTGGATGGGGTTCGCGTCGCCCGAGACGCCCGCGTAGTTGACCAGATCGCCGCGGGTGAGGCGGACGATGCGGGTGGGCAGTTCGTCGCCGACGGAGACGTCCTCGAAATTGATCGCGTGCTTGCTCGGCGCGACCTCAGGGATGACGGTGATCGGGGCGGGCTGCTGGCTCTTGGCGGCGGTGCGCGGGTGGTGGTCCGGCGCTTCCTCGCCGATGCCGTGCATGAGCACGTTGCGGACGGCGCCGGTGAGGTTGGGGTCGATGTCGGCGCCGCTGCGGCCGACGAGCGTGGTGTAGGTGGTGAGCACCAGCTCGTCGTTCTGCGCGGTGACGATGTTCTTGGTGACGATGATGTCGCCGCCGAACGCCTGCCGGAAGGAGTGCAGGTAGACGTCGCAGGTCAGCTGGTCGCCGACCCGGATGGGCCGGTGGAATTCCAGGATCTGGTCGGTCTGCATGATCTGGCTGAGGTCGTAGCCGGTGACGATCTGCTCGAAGAGCTTGCGCTGGGCCAGAATGCCGACCAGAGAGATGAAGGTGAGGGGCGCGAGGAGGCCGTCGTAGCCGTATTCGGCGGCGACGTCCTCGTCCCAGTGCACCGGGTGGTAGTCCTGCACGGCGCGGGCATATTCGCGGACCTTCTCGCGGCCGACCTCGTAGTAGTCGTCGACGCGGTAGTGGTGACCGACCATCGCCGCGGCGTGGGCGGCGGGGTCGAGGTCCGCCTCGCTCGCCTGGACCGCTTCTTCTGTACCGGTGTTGATTGTCACGGGAGGAATGTACCTATCTGACCCCGCACCCCGGGGTCGGCGAGCGTTCACCACCGCACCCGACCCGTAGAAAGCGCTCAGGGCCGGACTGATGTCCGGCCCTGCACAGCTTCACGGTTCCGAGATCCCGGGATCAGCGTCCCGGTTGCCCTTCACGCGGCAGTTTCACGCGTGGGTGGGATCAGCGGGATTCGCGGTGCGCCCGGTGCGTGCCGCAGTTCGGGCAGAACTTCTTCAGCTCCAGCCGGTCCGGGTCGTTGCGCCGGTTCTTCTTGGTGATGTAGTTGCGGTGCTTGCACTGCTCGCAGGCCAAGGTGATCTTTGGCCGGACATCGGTGGACTTCGCGGCCACGACTTTCCTTCTTTCCGGTACCTGATGGGCGTAATCGGTTTTGGTAGCGATGGCCGGACTTGAACCGGCGACACAACGATTATGAGTCGTTTGCTCTACCGACTGAGCTACACCGCCACGGCGTCGCATTGCAGTGGTGCGAGCCCAGCCCCACGACCATGGGTGCGATGCCGAGTCGGTCACCACCGGCAATCCGGCGAGCCCCCTAACGGAATCGAACCGTTGACCTTTTCCTTACCATGGAAACGCTCTGCCGACTGAGCTAAGGGGGCATGACTACTTCCGCACCGAGACCCATCTTCTCGGCCCCGGGGCGGCGAAGTCTTGAACGAGATTACACACCCAACGCTCACACTTCCAAATTCCGAGGTCAGAGCCGGTTTTCATCGCACGCGAAATACCCGAAAATCGCCCTCCGCGCGCCACCCCGCACGACACCGCTGGGCAACAGCTCGCGACGCCGACCGCTCCGCCCGCCAGCACCACACACATCGCGCTCGTCGGGAGTGGGCCACTGGGCACCGAATCAACGGGTCATCAGTCACTGATCGAAGGTAGGTCGAGGGCTGATCGAAGGGGTAGAGCTCCGCGTGGATGTGCGCACTTCCGTTTGCGACCGAACTCGGCGGCTCGAAAGTTTGTGATCTTCGCTTCCCTCGATGGACGGCGATCACGCCGCGTCCTGGCTGGAATGCACCCTGATGTTCAAGCCGCCCTCGAGCGAAACCACCTCGAAAATCAAGCAAGACGCCAACCGCCACATTCCCACAGAACGCAACCACTGCAAGGGGGGTCCGGGGGGCGAAGCCCCGCCGGGCGGGGCGTGGGGGTTGCACCCCCACAAGACATTACGAAGCGAGCCCCACATGCGCTTTCTGCATGTAGGGCTCGCTTGTGAGCGAAGTGGCAGGTGTAGGATTCGAACCTACGTAGGCTTTCACCGACAGATTTACAGTCTGCTCCCATTGGCCGCTCGGGCAACCTGCCTTACGTGCGCTTTCTCGGCGCGCAGAGCAGAATACAACGAACCCCGGTGTCGAATGCAAACCGGCTGGCCAACGGCCCTGCGACGGGACTACGGTCGGGCTTCCGGGTAGAACTGACGATGCCGGTTGCACCGGTGCAGTGAGCCCGTCGGACCGTCAGGAACAGGAGCGTAGTGTGGCCGATTCGTCTTTCGATGTCGTCAGCAAGGTCGACCGGCAGGAGGTCGACAACGCTCTGCATCAGGCGGAGAAGGAGCTGAACACCCGCTACGACTTCCGCGGCACGGGCGCGAAGATCGAGTGGTCCGGTGAGGACAAGATCGTGTTGACGGCCGAGGCCGAGGAGCGGGTGAAGGCCGCGCTCGAGGTGTTCAAGGAGAAGTTGATCCGCAGGGACATCTCGTTGAAGGCGTTCGACGCGGGCGAGCCGGTGGCTTCCGGCAAGACGTACAAGATCACCGGAAGCCTGGTGCAGGGAATCGATGCCGAGAAGGCGAAGAAGATCTCGAAGAAGATCCGGGACGAGGGCCCGAAGGGCGTGAAGGCGCAGATCCAGGGTGACGAGCTGCGGGTGAGCAGCAAGAAGCGCGACGACTTGCAGGCCGTGATCGCGCTGCTGAAGGGCGAGGATTTCGGTATCGCGTTGCAGTTCGTCAACTACCGATAGGCCACGGTCAGTAGTTGCGCGGGCCGCCCGCCATTTCCTCGAGCCGGGCGATGCGTTCGGCCATCGGCGGGTGGGTGGAGAACCAGCGTGCGGCCCGCTCGCCCGCCCGGAACGGGTTGGCGATCATCAGGTGCGACTGGGCCGTCAATTGCGGCTCAGGGGGCAGCGGGGCGGCCTGTACGCCGCGTTCCAGCTTGCGCAGTGCCGAGGCGAGCGCGAGCGGGTCGCCGGTGAGTTCGGCGCCGGATTGGTCGGCCTGGTACTCGCGGGAGCGGGAGACGGCCAGCTTGATCAGGGTGGCGGCGATCGGGCCGAGCAGGGAGACGAGCAGCACGCCGATGATGTTCGGGCCGCCGTTGCCGCGGCCGCCGAAGGCCGAGGCGAAGAACGCGAGGTTGGCGAGGCCGGAGATGACCGCGGCGAGCGCGCCCGCGATGGACGAGATGAGGATGTCGCGGTTGTAGACGTGCGAGAGTTCGTGGCCGAGCACCGCGCGCAGTTCGCGTTCGTCGAGGATTTGCAGGATGCCGCTAGTACAGCAGACCGCGGCGTGCCGCGGGTTACGTCCGGTGGCGAAGGCGTTGGGCGCGTTGGTCGGGCTGATGTAGAGCCGCGGCATCGGCTGGCGCGCCGTCGTCGCGAGTTCCCTGACGATCCGGTAGATGACGGGCGCTTCGAGCTCGCTGACCGGCTGCGCGTGCATCGCCTTGAGCGCGAGCTTGTCGCTGTTGAAGTAGGCCCAGGCGTTCATGCCGACGGCCAGCAGGATGGAGATCACCAGGATCGTCGGGCTGCGGAACATTGCCCCGGCGAACACGATGATGGCCGAGAGCCCGACCATCAGACCGAATGTCTTCAATCCGTTCGCATACCCGTGCCCGTGCATAGGTCTCCTTGCCCACTCCCCCGTCCGTCGAGTTCGTTATGCGAGATCAACGATAGATTTCGGGGGAAAGTTCCTGCTAGCTCCCGACGATCGTCGACCCCGGGTACCGCCGGGATGACCGACGACAAGCCCGCTGCGGGCTTCGGGCCGAGGCGCACCACGATCGCCGACGCACCGTCCAAGCCCTACCGACCACCCCCGGAGCGAGCCCGACGAGCGACCGTTCGCGGCCGTCTCGCTGCCCAGCGGTCGAAGCGCATGCGACGAAGTCGCGAGTCTCGACCCCGGGGGCTTCCCGACCCGCCGCAGCACGACCGCCGACGCAATATCCACACCCTGCCGGCCACCCCCGGAGCGAGCCCGAAGAGCGACCGTTCGCGGCCGTCTCGCTTCCCAACCGACGAGCAACCCTGCAGCCCGCCAAACCACATTCACGAACGCACTATCCGGCCGCTCCCAGCCCCGCACGGAGCGAGCCCGACGAGCGACCCGTTCGCGGCCGTCTCGCTGCCCAGCGGTCGAAGCGCATGCGACGAAGTCGCGAGTCTCGACCGCTGGGCAGCGAGACATAAAGGCCGCGAACACGCGCGCGCCAGCGCGCCAAAGATTCAGCCGACGCGTTCGATGGTGTAGCGAACCAGCTGTTCGAGAGCATCGTTGGCCGGGCCCGCGGGCAGCGCGGACAGCTCGGCGTGCGCCAGGTCGGCGTAACCCTGCAGCTTCTCCTTGGCGAGCACCATGCCGCGCGAGTGTGCGAGGAGTTCCAGCGCCTCGGCGACCTCCTCGTCGGTTTCCAGCGGACGGGCGAGCAGCTTGCGCAGCCGGTCGCCCTCGGCGCCCTCGTCGCGGAGTGCGTAGAGCACCGGCAGGGTGTGCACGCCCTCGCGCAGGTCGGTGCCGGGGGTCTTGCCGGACTGTTCGGAGGCCGAGGAGATGTCGATGATGTCGTCGGAGATCTGGAAGGCGGTGCCGACCGCGTCGCCGAGGCGGGCCAGCCGCTCGATGTGCTCGGGGTGCGCGCCGGAGAAGGTGCCGCCGAAACGACCGGCCGCGGCGATCAGCGACCCGGTCTTCTCCCAGACGACGCGCAGGTAGTGCTCGACCGGGTCCTGCGAGTCGCGGGCGCCGACGGTTTCGCGCATCTGGCCGGTGACCAGTTCGGCGAAGGTCTCGGCGATGATGCGGACCGCGTCGGGGCCGAGCGTGGACGTGAGGCGCGAGGCATGCGCGAACAGGTAGTCGCCCGCCAGGATCGCGACGTTGTTGCCCCAGCGCGAGTTGACGCTTGGCGCGCCGCGGCGCATCGGGGCCTCGTCCATCACGTCGTCGTGGTACAGCGTGGCCAAGTGCACGAGTTCGACGACGGTGCCCGCGGTGATCAGTGCCGGATCAGTGGGACGCGGGCCGAGCTGGCCGGTGAGGATGGTGAACAGCGGACGGAACCGCTTGCCGCCCGCCCGTGCCAGGTGCAGTGCCGCGTCCTGCAGGAAGTCCTCGCCGTCGGAGAGTTCGGCGATCAGGAGTTTCTCGACCTCTTCCAGGCCGTTGCGGACGCTCGCCGCGAGCTCGGGGTCTCCGAGTTCGACCCCGGCGACCACCGTGCTCTCATCACTAACAGCCGATGTGCTCATCTCATCTCCCAGCGCCGCGTCCGACCCCACGGTAGAGAACCTAGCGTGTTCAGTCCGCGCGGCCCATGAACACCGTCACTATGCGGTGTATCAGACACTTTTCCACACGTAGGCGTCGCCCGATCGGCCGACCTGGCGAGCGGTCCTGCGTCGACACCGATCCGGCTGTCCTGCAAGTATTGAGCGCATGGGTGCACCGGATGTCTCAGCCGAGGACCGCGGGGGAAACCCGCTGCCCGATCGCGCCGAAGTGCTCGTCGTCGGCGCAGGTCCGGCCGGTTCCGCCGCCGCTGCCTGGGCCGCGCGCGCGGGCCGCGACGTACTGCTCACCGACGCCGCGGTCTTCCCGAGGGACAAGACCTGCGGCGACGGTCTGACGCCGCGGGCGACCAAGGAGCTCGAACACCTCGGTCTCGGCGAGTGGCTGCGCGCGCACACGGTCAACCACGGCCTTCGGATGACAGGCTTCGGCAGAGAAGCCCTGCTCAACTGGCCGGGCGGTGGATTTCCCAGCTACGGAAGTGCCGTCGCGCGAACCGAACTCGACGACAAGCTGCGCGAAACGGCGGTGAAGTCCGGCGCGCGGATGGTGGACGGCACGAAGGTGGTGGATGTCACCCGCGCGGGTGACCGTGTCACGGGTGTGACGGTGCGAACGGCCGACGGGTCGCGCGAGATCGCCTGCGACATCCTGGTCGTCGCGGACGGCGTGCGCTCACCGGTCGGCAAGCTGCTCGGCCGCGTCTGGCACCGGCGGTTCGCGTACGGCACCGCGGCGCGCGCCTACATCAAGTCCGGCCGCAGCGACGATCAGTGGATCACCTCGCACCTCGAATTGCGCGATGCCGACGGCCAATTGGTGCCCGGCTACGGCTGGGTGTTCCCGCTGGGCAACGGCGAGGTCAACATCGGCGTCGGCTCGCTGGCCACCGAGCGTCGGCCCTCGCACATCGCGTTGAAACCGCTGCTGCGCCACTACACCTCGCAGCGTTACGAGGAGTGGCAGTTCGAGGGCGAGCTGCGCGCGGTGGCCTCGGCGCTGCTGCCGATGGGTGGCGCGGTGTCGAACGTGGCCGGCCGCAACTGGGTGCTGATCGGCGACGCAGCGGGCTGCGTGAACCCGCTCAACGGCGAGGGCATCGACTACGGCCTGGAGGGCGGGCACATGCTCGCCGACCTGCTGGACGCGCCCGATTTCACCGGCCTGTGGCCGGATCTGCTGCGCGCACGCTACGGTCGCACGTTCTCGGCGGCGCGCCGGATCGCGGGCCTGGCCACCCATCCCCGCATGGTCCCGACCGGCGGCCCTCCGGTGATGCGCTCGAAGTACTTGCAGCGCACCGCGGTTCGCGTGATGGGCAACCTGGTCACCGACGAGGACCTGGACATCACCGCGCGCGCATGGCGGCTCGCGGGACGGGCGTCCATGCGCTACGACGACCTGCCGCCCTTCACCTGAGGCACGCGATGGGCGAACCACGCGGATTGCCCGCGCTCTACCTCCTTCCGCACCTGCGCAAGGCGCGGGATCTCGCGGATCGGCAATACGCCGAGCCGCTTAACCTAGACGAATTGGCCGCCGCCGCAGGGGTTTCCAAGTACCACTTCCTGCGTGCCTTCGCGGCGGTGTACGGCAGGACCCCGGCCGCTTACCTGGCCGAACGCCGCATCGAACGCGCGCAGGATCTGCTGCGCGCCACCAACCTGACGGTCACCGAGGTCTGCATGATGGTCGGCTACGCCAGCCTCGGCTCGTTCAGTTCCAAGTTCCGTCAGCTGGTCGGCGTCACCCCGTCGGAGTACCAGGCGAAGTTCGCCGACGGCGCGCCGCGCATTCCCGGCTGCTACGTGTTCATGCACGGACTGTCCGACCGCGGGCAGCCGTGAAGACACCGCAATTTCGGAGAAGCCACAGCGCAACGGCCGCCCATAGCCTTGGCACATGACGACGATTTCGAACATTTCCCTGGTCACCGTGTACGTCACCGATCAGGACGAGGCCAAGCGGTGGTACATCGACAAGCTCGGTTTCGTGGAGACCGGTGACGTCACCATGGGCGAGAACGGCTTCCGCTGGGTGACCATCGCGCACCCGGACCACCTGGAACTGGAGGTCACGCTGATGATCCCCGGGCCGCCGCTGGACGAGAACATGGCCGAGGCGGTTCGCCGGGCGCTAGCCAACGGCACGCACGGCGCGTTGGGTCTGCGGACCGAGAATTGTCAGAAGGCCTTCGAGGAGCTCACGGCCAAGGGCGTCGAGTTCATCCAGCCGCCCGCCGAACGGCCGTACGGCACCGAGGCGATCATCCGGGACAACTCCGGCAACTGGCTGGTGCTGGTGGAACAGAAGGAATTCGATCCGAAGGACTTCGCCGCGCGGTGACGGGCCGGAACGGAATCGGGCGCCCGACGCGGGGCGCCCGATTCGACGGACCGGATCAGGCGGTCGCCTCCGCGGTGAGCCACTCCTCGAAGAATTTGCGCTCGCTGTTGAGCACGCGATGGAACAGTTGCTCGGCCAGCGGCTCGATGGCGCCGCCGACCAGCGACACCTTCACCGTGACGGTGCCGACGACGTCGATCTCGCACCCTTCTGCGGTGGGGCGCAGTTCGAAAGAGCCCGACATCTCACTCGTGATGCCCGTGGTGCTCGCCTGGAAGACGCCCTTGGCGATCTCGCCGTCCAATGCCTGCCAGTCGTCGATGCGCGAGAGCACCAGTTCGTTCTTCAGTACCTTGCCGACGATGCTGGGAATCTTGTCCTTGCGGGCCTTTTCGGTCATTTGGATGCGGATGGTGCCCGCGCCACCCGGATGCGACAGCTCGAGTGTCGCGGTCTCGGCGTTCGCGAAACGGGCGCGCCAGGCGTCGTCGGTGGTGAGTGCCCGGTGGAGATCTTCGACCGGGACGGCGTAGGGCACGGTGAAGCTGAATTTTCGGGACATGGCCGCACACGCTAGTCGAGGTGGTCGGTAGCCTGTGGCGGTGTCGGAAACCAGCCAGTCCGAAAGGCGGACCGTCCGCCTGCGGCGGGCGAGGATCGGCGTACTCACCGCCGCGACGGTCGTCAGCGTGCTCATGGTGTTGCTGGTGCTCGCCGCTTGGCGCAACGACTACCTGATCAGTTCGGACAAGGGCGTGACCACCGGCGAGGTGCTTTCCGCGGGCCGGTTGCGTTCGGCGGTCATCTACGTCACACCCGATGGTGAGACGCACAATCCGAAGGTCGGCGTGCTGTACCCGACCAACCTGACCGCCGGCGAGCGCATCAATGTCGAGTACAGCCGCAGCGATCCCGATCTGGTCCGGGTGGCGGGCCGCGACGTCCGGGTCGCCATTCAGCCCGCCCTCTCGGTGATCGTGGTGGTGTGGGCGTTGGCTTTGCCCGCGCTGTGGTTGATCGTCCGCGCGGGCAGGCGCGAGCCGAAGGTCACCGTGGCCGCGGCACGCTGAGCTGGGTCGCCGCCGCACGCCGACTTGGTCCGCCACCGCGCGCTGGATTTCGGCGGCCGGATGGATTCACTGCGCCCACGGCGGGCTGAGCTTGCTGCCGTCGGCCATGGTGGCCTGGAATCCGGCGGCGATGGCGACATGCGCGACGGCCGGTTCGTCGCCCGGATTACCCACCGCGATGGGCGCGCCCGCGGGCACGATCGCGACATCACCCGCGCCGAGCCGCTGACCGCTGACCTCCAGCACGCCGGAAAGCACCATGAAGATCTCGTCGCGGTCCAGGACGTGCGCCGCGTCGCCGACGTGGTGCGGCGCGACGGTGAGCCGCCAGGTACAGACGTCCGCCGAACCGCGGCTCGGGGCCGCCATGGCGCTGAATTCGACACCGTGCAGCTCGAAGCGCGGCGCTTCGGCGGCCTTGATGACGTGCATAGACACTCCTGCGAGAAGAAATAGACAAGCCAGCTTGATCAAGTTGGCTTGTCTATCATGGCGGCATGGCATCCACTCCGCAAGACCCGGATCTCGGCATCCTGCTCGGGCTGGCCTACGAACAGTTCGTCGTCGAATTGCGAACGGCCTTGGCCGAGCAGGGTTTCGACGACATGGGCCGCTCCGACGGGTACGTGTTCCGCTGCCTGACCAAGCGGCCGATGAACGTCAGCGAGCTCGCCGAACGCCTCGAGATCAGCAAGCAGGGGGCCGCGCAGATCGTCGACGACATGCGGCAGCGCGGCTACGTGGAGCGGCGCCCCGATCCGGCCGACGGCCGCGCGAAACTGCTCTACCTCACCGAACGCGGCAACGCCGCACTCGCCGCAGCACGGCGATTCCACCGGAATCGGGAACAGCGCCTGGTGCGGGAATTCGGTTCGGACGCGCTGAGCACGCTGCGCGCGGTGCTCGGCGCGGTCGCGACCGAAGAGCGACTGGCGGACCCGCAACTTCGGGCGCTGTTTTGACGGATGCCGGTGTCCCGTCCACTGTCTGCGACAGCGCTAGGAGTTCGCCGGAACTTTCCACGCGCTTCACGTCCGCGTGGCTGCGGCGCGCGCTGCACGGGTCACGCTGAGGTGGTGCGCGTAGCCATCGTTTCGGAGTCCTTCTTGCCGAACATGAACGGCGTCGTCAATTCGGTCCTCCGTGTGCTCGATCACCTGGACGAACTCGGACATCAGGCGCTGGTGATCGCGCCCGATACGCCCCGCGGACTGCCCGCAGCGGCAAGCGAATACGGCCGTTTCCCGGTGCATCGGGTCCCCGCGGTGATGGTGCCCAAGGTCAGCTCGCTGCCGGTCGGGCTGCCGCAGCCAGGGATCACCGCCGCGATCGCCGAATTCGACGCCGACCTGGTGCATCTGGCCTCCCCGTTCCTGCTCGGCGCCGGCGGCCTCGGCGCGGCGCTGCGCCTGGATCTGCCGACGATCGCGGTGTACCAGACCGACGTGGCGGGCTTCGCGCAAAGCTACGGGCTCGGGCTGGCCAGCCGTGCGGCTTGGGCGTGGACGCGGCGCATCCACGAGGGCGCGACGCGCACGCTGGCGCCCTCCCGCGCGGCCGCCGAAGACCTGGCCAGGCACGGTATCCCGCGGGTGCACCGGTGGGGTCGCGGCGTGGACATCGCCAGGTTCACCCCGTCGGCGCACCGCGCGGAACTGCGCGAGCGCTGGCTCGCCGGGCACGAGCGACTCGTCGTCGGGTTCGTCGGCAGGCTTGCGCCGGAGAAGCACGTCGAGCGGCTGGCGGTACTCGCTGGCGATCCCACCATTCAGCTGGTGATCGTCGGCGACGGCCCGGAACGTAACCGGCTGGCCCAGCTCATGCCGGACGCGGTGTTCACCGGCGAACTCGGCGGCGACGAACTCGCGCAGGCGTACGCGAGCCTGGACGTGATGGTGCACGCGGGCGAGCACGAGACCTTCTGCCAGGGCGTGCAGGAGGCGCTGGCCTCCGGTGTTCCGGTCATCGGGCCGGACGCGGGCGGTCCGCGCGACCTCGTCGCGCATTGCCGCAACGGCTATCTGCTCCCGGTCGACCGGTTCACCGAACTGCTGCCCAGCGCCGTGGCCGCGCTGCGCGACCCGGCGCTGCGTGCCCGATTCGCCGGCGCCGCACGCAAGTCCGTTCTGCACCGAACCTGGCCCGCCGTGTGCGACGACCTGATGGGTCACTACGCCGATGTCACCGGCCGGGACTTCCGCCTTTCGAATACGGCGTAGCCCCTGACAGCACACCCCTCGGCAACGCACCGAACATCGCGCTGTGATCGGGTACACGCGGGTCCGTAACGGACAGTCGCTTAAGGTCGTTGGCGTGGCGCAAACGCATGCAGGTCGAGCTTCCCTGGACAAGCAGCCGGGCGAGGTCGCAGCGATGTTCGACGGGGTCGCCAAGCGATACGACCTCACCAACACCGTGATCTCCGCGGGTCAGGACCGCTACTGGCGCTGGGCGACCCGCAAGGCGCTCGGGCTACGACCGGGCGAGCGGGTACTCGATCTCGCGGCGGGCACCGGCGTCTCGACCCTGGAGTTCGGCAAGTCCGGCGCCTGGTGCGTGGCGACCGACTTCTCCAAGGGCATGCTCGCCGCGGGCCGGTTCCGCAATGTGCCGATGGTCGCGGGTGACGCCATGGCGCTGCCGTTCGCGGACGATTCCTTCGACGCGGTGACCATCTCCTACGGCCTGCGCAACGTCTCCGATCCCGATCTGGCGCTGCGCGAGATGCTGCGGGTCACCAAGCCGGGCGGACGGCTGGTGGTCGCCGAGTTCTCGACACCGATCTTTCCGGTGTTCCGCACGCTGTACATGGAGTACCTGATGAAGACGCTCCCGCGGGTGGCGCGGGCGGTCAGCAGCAATCCGGACGCCTACGTGTACCTGGCGGAGTCGATCCGGGCGTGGCCGAACCAGCGGCAGCTGGCCATGCGGATCGCCAAGGCGGGTTGGTCGACGGTCAAGTGGCGCAATCTCAGCGGCGGCGTCGTCGCGCTGCACCGGGGATACAAGCTCGGCTGAACGACGCCGCAAGCCGCTGACCTGCGCAAAGGTGACGAAAAACACACCTCACAGCCGCGAGTGGGAGCGGTGAGGAGAATTGTCACCTGGCGATAACGTTGGGTAAATCCCGCGCAATCGACGTTCCGCATGATCGGTGACATGTCGGACGCAGCCAGCAGCCCCGCGCCGGGCACCGCCAGAACGGCGTGCTCGTACTGCGGCGTGGGGTGCGGCATCACGGTCGAGACCACGTCGGGCCCGGACGGCGCGCCGGTGATCGCGAAGGTCAGCGGCGACAAGCTGCATCCGGCGAACGCGGGCAGGCTCTGCACCAAGGGCGCCACCCACGCGGAACTGATGCGCACGCCCGGCCGGATGACCACCGCCTACCGGCGACCCGAGCGCGGTCAGGAACCGATGCCGATCGCCGTCGACGCCGCCGTGCGCGAGGCCGCCGACCGGTTGCGCGCCATCCTGGACGAGCACGGGCCGGACGCCATCGCGCTGTACGTCTCCGGCCAGATGACGCTGGAGGCGCAGTACCTGGCCACCAAGCTGGCCAAGGGCTACCTGCGGACCGTGCACATCGAGGCGAACTCGCGGCTGTGCATGGCCAGCGCGGGCACCGGCTACAAGCAGTCGCTGGGCGCCGACGGCCCGCCCGGCTCCTACGACGACTTCGAGCACGCCGACCTGTTCTTCGTCACCGGCGCGAACATGGCCGACTGCCACCCCATCCTGTTCCTGCGGATGGCCGATCGGCTGAAGGCGGGTGCCAAGCTGATCGTCGCCGATCCGCGCCGCACCGATACCGCCGCGCGCGCCGACCTGTTCCTCCAGCTGCGCCCCGGCACCGACCTCGCGCTGCTCAACGGCCTGCTGCACCTGCTCGTCGCCAACGGCGACATCGACGAGGACTTCATCGCCGAGCACACCGAGGGCTGGGACGCCATGCCCGAGTTCCTCGCCGACTATCCGCCCGAGCGGGTCGCCGAGATCACCGGCCTCGCCGAAGAGGACATCCGCACCGCCGCGCGCTGGATCGGCGAAGCGCGCGAGTGGATGACGCTGTGGACGATGGGACTCAACCAGTCCACCCACGGCACCTGGAACACCAACGCGATCTGCAACCTGCACCTGGCCACCGGCGCCATCTGCCGCCCCGGCAGCGGTCCCTTCTCGCTGACCGGTCAGCCGAACGCCATGGGCGGGCGCGAAATGGGGTACATGGGCCCCGGCCTGCCCGGGCAGCGCTCGCTGCTCTCGGCCGCGGACCGCGCCTTCGTGGAGACGGCTTGGGGCGTCGAGCCCGGCACGATTCGCACCGAGGCAGGGCCGGGCACCATCGAGATGTTCCGCGGCATGGCCGAGGGCGATATCAAGGCCGCGTGGATCATCTGCACCAATCCCGTTGCGTCCGTGTCCAATCGGAAGACGGTGATCGCGGGGCTGGAGGCCGCCGAGCTGGTGATCGCGCAGGACGCCTACACCGAATCGGCCACCAACGCCTACGCGGACCTGCTGCTTCCCGCGACGCTCTGGGCCGAGGCCGAGGGCGTGTCGGTGAACTCCGAACGCAATGTCACCCTGTTGCAGCGCTCCGTCGACCCGGTCGGCGACGCGCGGCCGGATTGGCTGCTGATCGCGCAGGTCGCCACGGCCATGGGCTTTCCAGGCTTCGAATACTCCTCCAGCGCCGAGGTTTTCGCCGAGATCCAGCGGTTCGCCAATCCCGCGACGGGTTACGACCTGCGCGGCATGAGCTACGACGCGCTGCGCGAGGGCCCGATGCAGTGGCCGTGCGCCGAGCCGGACAAGCGCCGCAACCCGATCCGCTACCTGAACGACGGCGTCAGCCAGGAACTCTTCGTCGACGAGGCGGGTCACCGCCCGCGGCTCGCGTTCGCCACCGCGAGCAGGCGCGCGGTGTTCTGGCCGCGCCCGCACATGCTTCCCGAGGAAATGCCGGACGACGACTACCCGTTCCTGCTGAACACCGGTCGTCTGCAACACCAGTGGCACACCATGACCAAGACCGGCAAGATCGGCAAGCTCACGAAGTTGAACGGGCAGCCGTTCCTCGAGGTGCATCCGCGCGACGCCGAACGGCTCGGCGTGCGTCCCGGCGATCAGCTCGAAATCGCATCCCGCCGTGGACGAGCCGTGCTTCCGGTGCAGATCAGCGACCGGGTACGCCCCGGCGACTGCTTCGCGCCGTTCCACTGGAACGACGAACAGGGTGAGTATCTGACCATCAACGCCGTCACCAACGACGCCGTCGATCCGGCGTCGCTCCAGCCCGAGTTCAAACAGTGCGCTGTCTCGCTGCGCCGCGTCGCCCCGATGAAACAGGCCGAAACGCCTGTGCCCGAGCCGGTTTCCGCACCGAACGGTGCGCATCCGCTCGCGGTGATGCTCGGCCTGGACACCGGTGTCGCGCCGACGCTCAGCGACACCGAACAGATCTACCTCAGCGGGTATCTTGCCGCGCTGCACTCGCTTCCGGTCGTCGGGCAGCCGGTGCTTCCGGAAACCGCGCCGCTGTCCACCCGCAGCAGGCTCTGGATCGACGGCCTGCTCGCGGGCATGTACTCGCGCGGCGCGCTGACCGCCGAGTCCCCCGCCCCCGCCGCCGAGGAGCGGCCCGTCACGGTGCTGTGGGCCTCGCAGACCGGCAACGCCGAGGAGTTCGCCGCCGCGGCGGCCGAGCGACTTGCCGAATCCGGTTTCGCGCCACGGCTGTTCGACATGGACTCCTGCGATATCGCCGCGCTGACCGGCGACGCGCTGTTCATCAGCAGCACCTTCGGCGACGGCGGCCCGCCTGACAACGGCGCGGACTTCTGGGCCAGGTTGACCGACAGCGCGACCCGGCTGACCGGCCTGCGCTACGCGGTCCTCGCGCTCGGCGACTCCTCCTACGACGATTTCTGCGGGCACGGGCGCAAGCTGGACGAGAAGCTGGCCGAGCGCGGCGCGACCCGGCTGCTGCCGCGGGTGGACTGCGAACCCGACTACGAGGAGCCCGCGAGTCGCTGGCTCGACGACGTGCTCGGCGCGTTCGGCGGCGGGAACGACGACGGGAACGACGGCGGCGGGAACGACGGCCCCGACGATGGTGACGGCCCTGCTCCCGCGGGCGGTTCGGGCGCGCGCCTATCGGTCCGCTCCGCGAGTTCGGGCGGCAGCACCATGGTGCTGACCAGGCCCGAGGCCCCTGCTCCCGCGCGCTCACCGCGGACCGCGCCCGCGCCGTTCACCCGCAACGCGCCGGTGGCCGCGCCGCTCGCGCGCAACGAACTGCTCTCGCTTGCGGGGTCACCGAAAGAGGTGCGCCAGTTCGGTTTCGACCTACGCGGTGTGAACGCGGACTATGAGGTGGGCGATTCGCTTGGCGTGTGGCCGTCGAACTGTCCGTCGCTGGTCGAGGAGTGGCTCGCCGCCACCGGCCTTGACGGACGGCGCGTGATCGAGGTCGACGACCGGGAGATGCCGCTGGCCGAGGCGCTGCGCACCCGGTACGACATCACCAAGGTCAGCCACGATCTGTTGAGCTTCATCGGCGACCGCAACGCCAGCAACCAGCTCGCCAAACTGCTGCGCAGGGACAACCGCAACGAGCTGGACGGCTACCTGTGGGACCGCCAGGCCGTCGACGTGCTGCGCGATTTCCCGGTGCGCGCCGACCTGGTCGAATGGCTCGGCGCGCTGAAAAAGCTCCAGCCGCGCCAGTATTCGATCTCGTCGAGTCCGCTGGTCAGCCCGGACGAGGTGCAGCTGACGGTCGGCGTCGTGCGCTACGGCGAACCCGCGGGCGCGACAGCCCGGCGCGGCGGGGTCTGCTCGACCTACCTCGCCGACCGGGTTGGCGATGCGACGGTGCCGATCTTCCTCCAGCGCGCACCGCATTTCCGGCCGCCGCTGGACCCGACAGCACCGATGATCATGGTGGGGCCTGGCACCGGCATCGCACCGTTCCGCGGCTTCCTCCAGGAGCGCAGGGCGCTCGGCGCGACCGGCCGCAACTGGCTGTTCTTCGGCGAACAGCATGCGGCACAGAACTTCTACTACCGCGCGGAGCTGGAGGACATGTTCCGCACCGGTTTCCTCACCCGCCTCGACCTGGCGTTCTCCCGTGACCAGCGGGAGCGAATCTACGTGCAGCACCGGATGATCGAGCACGGCGCGGAGCTGTGGTCGTGGCTGCGCGACGGCGCCCACTTCTACGTCTGCGGTGACGCGGCGCGGATGGCCAAGGACGTCGACGACACTCTGCTCGCCATCGCCCGCATCCACGGCAAGCTGGACGAGGACGGCGCGCTGGCGTTCCGCAAGCAGCTCGTCGCCGAGAAGCGTTACGTGCGCGACGTTTACTGAGCCGCCGCGCGTCGACCCACCGCGTCGCGAATCCGCCTGCGCCGCATTCTCGTTCGAGCGCATCCCGAACTACACGGCGGGCGGGTTGAGTCGGGTGAAGTCCGGCAGGCGGTAGTACGGGTAGTAGGGGTAGGGCGGCGTGGTGGCGCTCGCCTTGTCCAGGCGGGCGATCTGGTCCTGATCGAGGCGCCAGCCGACCGCGCCGAGGTTCTGGCGCAACTGTTCCTCGTTGCGCGCGCCGACGATGACCGTCGCGACGGTGGGGCGGCCGAGCAGCCAGTTGAGCGCGATCTGCGGGACGGTCTTGCCGGTCTCGGCGGCGATCTCGTCCAGCACGTCCACCACGTCGTAGAGGACGTCGTCGTCGACGGGCGGCCCCGCCTCGGCGGTCTGGTGCAGCCTGCTCCCAGCGGGCAGCGGCTGTCCGCGCCGGATCTTGCCGGTGAGCCTGCCCCAGCCGAGCGGGCTCCACACAACGGCGCCGACGCCCTGATCCTGCGCGAGCGGCATCAGTTCCCACTCGTAGTCGCGGCCGACCAGCGAGTAGTACACCTGGTGCGCGACGTAGCGGGTCAGGCCGTTGCGGTCTGCGGCGGCAAGGGATTTCATCAGCTGCCACCCCGCGAAGTTGGAGGCGCCGAGGTAGCGGATCTTGCCCGCCCGCACCAGATCGTCGAGCGCGGCGAGGACCTCCTCGACGGGGGTGTGCGCGTCGAAGGCGTGCAGCTGGAACAGATCGATGTGATCGACGCCGAGGCGGCGCAGCGAGCCCTCGACCGCGCCGATCAGCCGTGCCCGGCCCGAGCCGGCGTCGTAGGGTCCAGGCCCGGTCGGGAGGCTCGCCTTGGTGGACAGCAGCAGCCGGTCCCGCCTGCCCTTGATGGCCGCGCCGAGCACTTCCTCCGAGGCGCCGTCCGAGTAGACGTCCGCGGTGTCGAACATCGTGACGCCCGCTTCCAGGCTGATGTCGACGAGCCGACGCGCCTGCTGGGCATCGGTGTCGCCCCACGCGCCGAACAATTCGCCGCGTCCGCCGAAGGTGCCCGCTCCGAAGCTCAGGGCCGGGACGAGCAGACCCGACGCGCCGAGCCGCCGGTACTCCATGGGTGAGTTCTCTGACCGAAGGTTCATGAGACGGCCCTCCTAAAGGGTCTATAGTTCCGTTTAACACTTGGAACAGTACACCCTGTCGACCCCAAATGAAACTGGAGTTCCGTTATGGCATCCGAAGAGCCCGCTCCCGGCTCGGTTCGCCCAGGTGGGCGCACCGCACGCATCCGCGCGGCCGTCCTGCGCACCGCGGGTGATCTCCTCGCCGAACGCGGTTTCGCCACACTGGATCTCGCGGAGATCGCCGCCGCGTCCGGGGTCGGCAAGACCACCGTCTATCGGCGCTGGGGCACCCCGGCCGGGCTCGTGGCCGACCTGCTCGCCGATATGGCCGAGCAGTCGGTGCCGCGCGCCGACACCGGATCGCTGCGCGGCGATCTCACGGCCAACGCGCGACTGGTCGCCGAGACACTGACCGATCCGCGCCAAGGCCGCCTGTTCCAAGCCGTGATCGCCGCCGCCACCGGCGATCCCGTCACCGCGGCCGCGCTGCGCCGCTTCTACGACATCCGCCTCACCGAGTGGGCGCCGTGCGTCGAGGACGGGATCGCGCGCGGCGAGGCGCCCGAGGGCACCGATCCGCGCGCGGTCCTCTCCGCCGTCTCCGCGCCGCTCTACTACCGCCTGCTGGCCAGCGGCGATCCGATCGACGAGGCGGCCGCCGATTCCGCGGCCCAAGCGGCGTTGGATGCGGTCGCCGCAGGCACTTTCGTCACGGACCGATCGGCAAGCCCCGACCGAAGGTGACATTCGGTCTGTGCCACCGGGTGACGGACACCTTCAGTCGGATCGGGCGGACCAGTTCGGACCGCGACCGGTCAGGCCAAACATGCGATTGAAGGTGACATTCGGTCTGTCCGAGTGGCTGGCGGACACCTTCAGTCGGATTGGGCCGACCAGTCGGGGTCGCGACCGGTCAGGCCGATCACACGGTCGAGGAGGGGTGCGTCGGCGGGCACATCGACCACGGGGCCGAAGAGGCCGGGGGTTCCGGACATCGGGGTTTCGCGCAGGAAGTCGAACAGGATCGCCGCGTGCGAATCGGTGCAGCTGAACGGCTGGCCGGTGGCCTTGGCCAGGTCCCAGCCGTGCACGACGATCTCGTCCAGCGCGATCACCGCCATCACGATCGCTGCTTCGCGCACGCCGCCCGCCTCGGTCTCACCCTCCCATGCGTCCGGCTCCCGCCACGCGGCGACGAGGGCCTTCAGCTGGGCCGGGATACGCGTGCGCCAGTCGTCGGGCAGCTTCGAGTCGTGCTCGAGGGCGGGCGGGGTGCTGTTGCCGACGGATTCCTTGGTCGCGGACTGCCGAAACGCCTCGGTCAGCTCCAGGACGTGTTCGAGCAGCGCGGCCACGGTCGTGTCGGCGCAGGGCGTCGGCGCGGCGAACTGGTCGTCGGCGATGCCCGCGACCACGGTTTCCAGTGCGGTGGCGGCGGGCTCGAAATCGAACGTGGGGGTCATCGGGTCTCCATAAGCCGGATGTAAGAGGTCTGCGTCAGTTGAGACCCGGCGAGCGCGCGGAATTCATCGGTGCCGAGGGAACAGGGCTGCGACGTCGTCCGCGACCAACTCGTAACGGCGAAAAGCCCTGGAAAAGAGGAGAATTGGTAGATGAAGGGTGATCGGGTGGAGATCGTCGTCGACGTCGGCGACGGCTCTCGAAGTTACGAAATCGCGGCGACGCGCGCGGGTCGGCGGGTCGAGGTGCGCATCGCGCGCGGGGTGGTCGAGGTCAGCGAGGTGACGCGGACCGGCGTCGCGGTCCGCACGGCGCGGTTCATGGCCGGACGGACCCTCGCGCTCGTGGAGCATCCGGTGAACGGGGGCGCGGCCGTCGAGGGGGAATGAAGACGACGCCGGTTGCGGGAAACTCGCTGTCGGGGCAATCTCGATGCCGTCGGACTGTTGCCCGCGCCCTGAACTGGGTATACCCCGTGCGGGAGAGCACCAGCGGAGAGGAGCACACGATGATCGATCGCAGCACGCCGCGCACATTGGACGACGCGCCGGAGGCCGACCGCGTCGAGCAGTCCACGCCCGCTTACCAAACGGACGACGCCGATACCGACGACCGGGCCGTCGCGGAAACCGCCGTCGCACGCGAGGCGCCGAGCGCGGTCGATCGCGACGTGTGGTCCGCGAACGAGGCCGACCTCATCGAGCAGGCCATTCCCGTGCCGCTCGACGACGAGGACCGCGACGACACCGAATAGCGGGTAGCTCAGGGCGCGATCTTGGCCCGCACGGCCGCGTGCAGCTCGCGCAGGCTGGACCGCTCCGTGGCCACCTCGAGCACCCGCAGTCCGTGCGCGTGCTCGGCCAGCTCGGCCGCCAGCTGCTCGGTATCGACCTGCCGGTGCGGGATGCGGTAGGCGGCGCACAGCGCGGCGAGATCCATGCCGTGCGGTGTGCCGAAGACGCGCTCGAACACGCCCGCGTACTGCGGATCGCCCTGTTCGAGCAGCTCGAAGATGCCGCCGCCGTCGTCGTTGGCTACCACGATCGTGAGGTCGGCCGGCCGCGGCTCGCCCGGCCCGATCAGCAGCCCGGACGCGTCGTGCAGGAAGGTCAGGTCGCCGATCAGCGCGACGGTGCGGCCGCCGTGCGCCAAGGCCGCGCCGACCGCCGTCGACACCGTGCCGTCGATACCGGCGACGCCGCGGTTCGACAGCACCTTGATGCCGGGCCGCGGGTGCGAGACCAGCGCCGCGTCGCGCACCGGATTGGACGCGCCGAGCAGCAGTTGATCGTCCTCGTGCAGCGCGTCCATCACGACCGCCGCCACGTGCAGGCCGGTCGGCTTCGGATGCTTGGCCAGCGCGTCACGCACCACCTGCTGAGCGTTGGCGTTCACCGCGCGACAGTGCGCGAGCCATTCCGCGCTCGGCGCTCCCGTGGTGATCGCGCGGGTTCCGGTGCCGACCACGTTGCCGGACACATCGGGCCAGCGCGGGCCGGTGGTCAGCGCGAAGACCGTCACGGACGGGTCGGCGAGCACCTTGGACACCTGCCGGTGCAGGGTCGGCCGCCCGGTGATGATGGCCTGCTTCGGCTTCAGCAGCGGCAGCGCAAGCGGATGCAGCGCGGGGCCGTGCATGGGGGCGGTCGGCTCCGCGACGGTCGGCAGCTCGGCCAACTCGGGACGCAGGCCGGCGCCGTGTCCGGAGATCACCACGGTGTCCGGGGTCAAATCGATGTCCAGCGGCACGTCCAGCGTCGCGTACTGCGTCGCGGTCCATGGCCGATCGTCCGCGCGACCCTCCGGACCGGCGTCGGCGGTCGGATCCGGCACCAGCGGCTCGCGCAACGGAATGTCGAAGTGGACGGGACCCGCGTTGCCCGACCGCGTGCCCCGGGCCGCGGCGAGCACCCGGCACACCGCCGAGCGCCACACACTGTTCTGCTGACCGTACGGGCCGCAGCCGTTGCCGCTCGGCTCGTCCTCCGCCAGCCCAAGGCTGATGGTGGCGCGCACCTGGCTACCGAACAGGCCAAGTTGTTCGACGGTCTGATTCGCGCCGGTTCCGAGCATCTCGTAGGGCCGATTGGCGCTCAACACGATCAGCGGAACCCGCGCGTAGTTGGCTTCCAGCACCGCGGGACCGAGGTTCGCGACGGCCGTGCCGGAGGTCATCACCACCGGGACCGGATTGCCGCCCGCGATCGCCAGACCGATGGCGAGAAAGCCCGCGGTCCGCTCGTCGATACGCATGTGCAGCCGCAGCCGCCCGGCCGCGTCGGCGGCTTGCAGCGCGAAGGCAAGCGGAGCGTTCCGCGAGCCAGGGCACAGCACCACATCGCGGACACCTCCGCGCACGAGTTCGTCGACGACTACTCGGGCCTGAGCGGTAGACGGGTTCACGTCACCAGCCTCTCAGACAGTGTCCCCGCCGTCTCCGTCACCCTGGTCACAGTGTTGTTGGCGCGCTGGCGCGCGCGGGTTCGCGGCCCCTTTTGTCTCGCTTCCGAGCGGTCGAGACTCGCGCCTTCGGCGCATGCGCTTCGACCGCTCGGAAGCGAGACGGCCGCGAACGGGCTCGTAAGACTCGCCCTCGGGGTGGTTGGGAGGGCTCGATCGAGCGGTCGGATCTCGGTGCGCTGTGCGGATACTGTTCCAGCGTTCGAGACGCTGCGCTGATGCGCGGCAAGGCCATGCGGTGAGCGAGGTCGCACGCCGAGTTCGCCTATGCGGAACTCGGCGTGCGCTCGCTGGACGCGATCAGTTGGCGTGGCGCTGCACCAGGTCGCCGAGGCGCGGCAGGGCCTCGATGACGTTCTTCTTGGCCGAGGAGCGCATCGAGGAGTACACCTTCTGCAGGGCGGGGCGCGAGGAGGACTCGGCGCGGGCGTCGGTCACCTGGAGCAACGCCTCGGCGACCTCGTCCGACTTGGCGACGAGCAGGTCGGCGAACTGACCCGAACCCGAGGTCTTGTACTCCTGCCAGAACGGCTCCAGCTGCTCGACCAGCTTGGGGGCCAACGACTCCAGCGCGTCCGGGACGATGGACGGGCTGATCTTCTTCACCGCCGCGTAGCCGCCCTTGACCGCCAGGCCGGACGCGCCGCCCTTATCCGACACCTCGGCGTCCAGAACCTCCTTGGCATCGGCAAGGAAGGCCGAGCGCTTCGCGTCGTCGAGCAGGGATTCAGACAGTGCTGCAACCACTTTCAGGTTCCTCCGAAATAGATGTCGATGAACGAGCGCACGCCACTATACGCACTGGTGCGCGCGGTCACACGAGCTACTTTCCGCTCACGGCTGCCACGGCAGCAACTGCACCATCAGCCCTTCACAATCGGCGAGCAAATCGCCCTGCTCATCGCGTAATTCGGCGGTGATGAAGGTCTTGCGGCCCTCGATGCGATCGACGCGTCCGCACACCGTCAGCGTCCGCTCCAGCGGAGTTACCTTGCGGTAGTTGACGTGTAGATAAGCCGTGCGGCTGATCGGCCTGCCCGCGTAGTGCACGATCATGCCGAGCAGGTCGTCGAACAGCAGCGGAAGCACGCCACCGTGCGCCGCGCCGTTGCCGCCGAGATGGAATCGACGGAACTCGCCCGTCATGGTGATGCCGTCCGGCCCCGCCGAAACCACCTGCCAGGGCAGCAGCAACAGACTGCCGCGTCCGGGCAGCTCCACCGCGCGTCCGGCCGGGCCCTGCAATTCCGGTGCGCGATACGGCTCGAGCAGATCGATGAGTTCCCGCGCCTTGGCCAGCGCTTCGCCGAACACCTCGTCCGGCGCGTCGACGGAAACCGCCAGATCCTGCAACGTGCGCATGGCCTCGACGAAAGGCCCGAAATTCGAACCGATCCGCGCGCGGGACACCTTCGGGAAGCCACCGTGCTTCTCGTACCGGTCCTCGTCCACCGCGCTGCGGTCGATGCGCGGGCGGATCGCCGTCCCGTTGGAACGCTGCGCACCCGATTCGGCGGCACTATCTGGAACAGGTTTCACACGCTCGCTCATACCTGCACGGTAACGCGTAGTTTTACACCGTCAAGTCCTCGGCTCGGTGGAGCACGGAAGTCGCTGGCACCGGATCTTTCGCCGCGGGCAATAATCACAAGCGTGACGTTCAATCCCAAGCTGTGGCGACCGGTCCCCGGATTCGAGAATCTGACCGACATCACCTACCACCGCCATATCGAGCAGGGCACGGTGCGGGTGGCGTTCGATCGCCCCGAGGTGCGCAACGCGTTTCGCCCGCACACCGTCGACGAGCTCTACCGGGTGCTCGACCACGCGCGGATGACCTCCGACGTCGGCGCGGTCCTGATCACCGGCAACGGCCCGAGCCCCAAGGACGGCGGCTGGGCCTTCTGCTCCGGCGGTGACCAGCGCATTCGCGGCCGCAGCGGTTACCAGTACGCCAGCGGCGAGACCGCCGACACCGTCGACCAAGCGCGCGCGGGCAGGCTGCACATCCTGGAGGTCCAGCGCCTCATCCGCTTCATGCCCAAGGTCGTCATCGCACTGGTCAACGGCTGGGCCGCGGGCGGCGGGCACAGCCTGCACGTGGTGTGCGACCTGACCCTGGCCAGCCGCGAGCACGCCATGTTCAAGCAGACCGACGCCGACGTTGGCAGCTTCGACGGCGGCTACGGCAGCGCCTACCTGGCCAAAATGGTGGGCCAGAAGTTCGCCCGCGAGATCTTCTTCCTCGGCCGCCCCTACACCGCCGAGGAAATGCACCAGATGGGCGCGGTCAACAAGGTCGTCGACCACGCCGAGCTCGAGGACGTCGCACTGGAGTGGACCGCCGACATCAACGGCAAGTCCCCGCAGGCCCAGCGCATGCTCAAGTACGCGTTCAACCTGCTCGACGACGGACTGGTCGGCCAGCAGCTGTTCGCGGGCGAAGCCACCCGCATGGCGTACATGACCGACGAAGCCGTCGAAGGCCGCGACGCGTTCTTGGAGAAGCGCAAGCCGGACTGGACGCCCTACCCCTGGTACTTCTGACGAAGGGACTGGCCACATGGAGATCCTCAGCAGCCGGGTGATTCTGCGGCCTGGCGACTACGCGAAAACGCTCGAGTTCTATCGCGACGGGCTCGGTCTCGCGATCGCCAGGGAGTATCCAGGTGGAACCGTTTTCTTCGCTGGACAGTCGCTGATCGAGGTCGCTGGGCACGGCGGGACGGGAACTTCGACGGCCTTCAGCGGCGGGATCTGGTTGCAGGTGCGGGATGCCTCCGACGCCGCCGCCGAGCTCGCGCTGAAGGGAATCCCCATCGATCGGGCACCCCAGCGGGAGCCGTGGGGACTGATCGAGATGTGGATCAGGGACCCGGACGGCGTGCCGATCGTGCTCGTGGAGATTCCGCCCGAACATCCGATTCGCCGGGATTCCCGCTGGTCGGACGACTGATCGTGGCGTAACGAGCGGACCGGGGTCCGAATGCCGAGTTGCCAAGGGCTGTCCCGGCGAGGACGATTGCGCTCTGACGGCCGCCCAGCCGCCGATGTCCGGGCGACCACCGTCCGCGTCCCGTCCGACGAGTGAATCGCAGTCTCGATGTCTGGCCTATCCGAGCCCCATTCCTTCGGGGCGGCCGCACTCCGCGCGCGCCGCCCCAGCAAACCGACCCGTTCCGCGCGCGGCGGCGCGGGCATGACACGATCGCTGTCGTGATGGAACCGAGCGAGGTGCGGTCGTGAGCAACACTTTGCGGACGCTGCCGATGCCCACCGGATCCGGTTTGGGTGACGTGCTGCCGCATCTGCGAGAAGCGTTGGAAGGCAACGGCCCCGCGTGGCTGCCCATCCCGACCAGCGACCGCAGGGAGGCCCGTCGGCTCAGCGACGCGCTCTCCCCCGGCGAGACGATCGACGACGACGTGGCGCTGGTGGTCACCACCTCCGGCACCACCGGGGTGCCCAAGGGCGCCATGCTCAGCGCCTCGGCCCTGCGCGCGAGCGGCACCGCGACACACGACCGGCTCGGCGGCCCCGGCGCCTGGCTGCTCGCGCTGCCCACCCACCACATCGCCGGCATCCAGGTGCTCTTGCGCAGCATCCTCGCGGGCACCGAACCCACCGTGCTCGACGTCTCCGGCGGCTTCCTGCCCGAGGCGCTGGCGGGTGCGGTAGCGGGCATGCGCGGCACGCGCCGCTACACCGCACTGGTGCCGACCCAGCTCATCAAGGCTCTCGACGCTCCCGGTGCGGCCGAGGCGCTCGCCGAGCTCGACGCGGTGCTCGTCGGCGGCGCCGCCACCCCGCTTCCGGTCTACGAGCGCGCGAAAGCGGCCGGTATCAACGTCGTTCGCACCTACGGTATGAGCGAGACCTGCGGCGGCTGCGTCTACGAAGGCGTCCCGCTGGACGGCGCCGAGGTGCGCATCGAAGACGGTCGCGTCCTGCTCGGCGGCGCCATGATCGCCCGCGGTTACCGCGGCCAGCCCGACCACCCAGCGTTCGCCGAACCCGGTTGGTTCCGCACCGAGGACGCGGGAACGTTCGAGAACGGCGTTTTGCACGTCACCGGACGGCTGGACGAGGCCATCATGACGGGCGGATTGCTGGTCATCCCGCAGGTCGTGGAGGCCGTGCTGGTCACCCATCCGTCGATCAGCGAGTGCGTTGTGCTCGGCCTGCCCGACGAGCGGCTCGGTCAGCGCGTGGCGGTCGCGGTGGTGCCAACGGCCGGGGCGACTCCGACGCTCGAGGAGTTGCGCGACCACGTCGTCCGCGAGCTCGATGCCATCGCCGCGCCCCGCGAACTTGCGTTGCTGGACGAACTGCCGTTGCACGGACCTGGGAAGCCCAACCGGGCGAAGCTCCGCCAGCTGTTGCTCGCGCAATCTCCGAACTGAGGTCCGTACGGACTCTTCGCACGCCTCGCGGAGCGATCTCAGCGAGGCGTGCGAAACGGCGCGACGGATCATCCGCCTACGCCTGTCAGGTTCACCGGCAGAAGTCGGGGCCCTCCGCACGACGAAGTCGGTCAGGGCAGCGATCGGAACAGCGCCGCGCCGAGGCGGTTCGCATCCTGGCAGGGGTTGCCGACATCGGTCTGGACGCGGATGTTGCGCACCGCGAACACGATGCTGCCGTATTCGGCCGGGGTGCCGATATCGCAGGTCTGCCTGTGTGTGTCCGCCACGTATCGGTATTGGACCACCTGCCTGCCATGGAATTCCGTCCGCCGGACATCGTGAACCGCCCCTGGCTCCAGCAGATCGTCGATCGTGCGATCGGAGGCGGCGATCACCACGCTGAAGGTCTGATCGGCCGATTTCCAACGACACATCTGCCAGGACGGATAGGTCGCGTCGGTGATGCGTTCCTTCGTGGCGGTGTTCAATCCCGCTGCGGTGAGATCGGATTCGGGTAACGTGCAGGGATCCCAGATCCGGGACTCCGCCGGGGTGGGCGCCGGAGAACTGCCTTCGGCGTTGGTGGGCGTGGACGGCTTGTCTTCGGCTTGCGTTGGCGCGGGCCCATTCGATTCGGTATCGCCCTTGTCGGGTGTGGCGGGGGTGGCTCCACCTTCGTCCCGACCGGCCGCCGATGTGGTGCTGGACGCCGTTACGGACGTGGTACCGCTGGGGGTTTGCGAGCTGTCGACGGACGTACCGCCGCACCCGGCGAGCAGCATGACCGCGCCACAGGCCATCGCCGCGATTCCGAGCGACGTCGCTCTACTCGTCATCCGCGGAGGCCCTCGACGCCATCATGCCGGCGACAACAACATTTCTTCATCAGGTGCCCTGTTCTGTGGTCGAGCTGTCAGCGGGTGCGCGTGACGGCGCTCATGGTCACATATTTGACCGATCGGTCGCAATAGGGCACGATTTCGAAACATGGCTCGCGCCAAGGAATTCGACTCGGAAGTCGTACTGAGGTTTGCCGAGGTTCGGTGCCGGGCTTCGAAGTGACCTCGATGACAACTAGTCGAGCCGCGATCCTCCGGGCGGACCCGCTTCGGTTCAGGCGAAGCCGAGTGCCAACGCCGTCAGCGTCGACCAGACCAGCAGGGCGAGGCCGGAATCGCGCAGCGCAGGAATCAGTTCCAGGCCGTTGCCGCCCGAGCGCACGGGCGCGTTGGCGCGCACCGCGAGCGGGACGGCGAGCAGGCCGACGAGGGCGAACGGCGTGCGAATCACCAGCAGCAGGGTGACGACGAACGGCACCGCGAGCAGCGCGAGGTGCAGGGTGCGGGTGCGCGGATCGCCGAGTTTGACCGCGAGCGTGGTCTTTCCGGATTCGGTGTCGGTGGGGATGTCACGCAGGTTGTTGGCCACCAGCACCGCGCTGGAGAACGAGCCGACCGCGACCGCGAGCGCCGCACCCACCCAGTCGACCCGCTCGGCCTGCACGAACTCGGTGCCGAGCACGGCGACCAACCCGAAGAACACGAAGACCGCGAGCTCACCGAAACCGCTGTAGCCGTACGGTTTGCTGCCGCCGGTGTAGAACCAGGCGCCCGCAAGGCAGGCCAAGCCGACCAGCAGCAGCCACCAGGCCGTCGTCGCGACGAGGACCAAGCCGAGAACGGCGCCGATGGCCAGGCTCAGGATCGCGGCGTTCTTGACCGCCGCGGGCGAGGCGAGCTTCGACCCGACCAACCGCAGCGGGCCGACGCGCTCGTCGTCGGTTCCCCTGATGCCGTCGGAGTAGTCGTTGGCGTAGTTGACCCCGATGATCAGCGCCAGCGAGACCAGCAGCGCCAGAACGGCTTTCCACCACACCGCGGCGTCGAGCGAGGCCGCGGCCCCGGTGCCCGCGATGACCGGAGCGATAGCGTTCGGCAGGGTGCGGGGCCGTGCGCCCTCGATCCATTGCGCTGCTGTAGCCATGAAAGCAGCCTAGGCTTCGGCTGCCGCCTTCAGTCGGGTGAGTCCCTTCTCGAAGTCCTTGCCGACCAGCCGGTCCATCGAGATCACCTTGCCGAGCAGCGCCATCAGGCCGTGCTGCTGACCGCTCATCCGCCACACCACCTCGGTGGGGCCGCTCTCGGTGGGGTTCAGCTCGAAGACGACGTCGTTGGCCGCCTTGAAGGGCTTGAGGAACTCGAGCCGGACCCCGATCTCGCGTTCGTCGTCGGAGACCAGCTCCATGCTGCCCGCGCCCGCCTTGCGGTTGCCGCTCCAGGCGTAGTGCGCGCCGACGCCGGATTCCGCGCCGGAGTAGGTGCGCTGCAGCTGCGGGTCGACGTCCTCCCACGGTGACCACTTGGTCCACTCCCGGAAGTTGTCGATGAGCGCGTGGATGCGCGCGGGCGGGGCCGAGATGACGATGCGCCGGACCACTTCGAAGTCAGCCATGCGGACAGCGTAGGGGCTGACGCCGCGAGTGGCGCGTCGACAGACCGCGTGGGAAAACGATGTCGGCCTCGGCGTGGCGCTCGCATACGATGACCGCGGCATGTTTCCAGATCGGCGCGGCCCCGACGGCCCGAATCCCACCGCTACGCCCGCCGGCGCATCGGTCGTGGTCGCCCTGCTCGGTGAAGTCGCCCTGCGCCGCGACGATGGGCTCACACCAGTCCCCGGCACGCGTTCCCGGCTGCTGCTCACCGCGCTCGCGCTGCGACCGGGCCGCAGCCGCAGCGCACCGGCACTGATCGAGGACGTGTGGGCCGAGCGGCCGCCGCGTTCGCCGATGAACGCGCTGCACACCCAGGTCTCCAGGCTGCGCTCGGCACTGCCCGACGGCGCGCTGGAGATCGGCCCCGCGGGCTACCGCCTCGCCTTCGCACCGGAACAGGTCGACCTGACGCTCGGCGGCGAATTGCTTGCCCGCGCCCGCCGTGAACTCGCGGCCGCGGATTTCGCCGCCTGCCTCGATTCCGTGCGCACGGCGCGAGCGCTGTGGCGCGGCGAGCCCGGGGCTGACCTGCCCCCTGGCGAACTCGCGGAGGAACTGATCCGGACCGCGAGCTCGCTGGCGACCGAACTGGACGCGGTCGAACTGACGGCACGCGAGGCCAGCGGCGACATTCACGGCGCGTTGCACCTCGCCCGCCACCGCTGCGCCGCCGACCCCCTCGACGAACCCGCCCAACTCGACCTCATGCGCCTGCTCGCCCGAGCCGATCGCCCGAACGAGGCGCTGGAATCCTTCGCGGCGTTCCGCACCCGCCTTGCCGACCACCTCGGCGCCGACCCGGGCCGCGCGCTGGTCGAGCTGAACACCGCCATCCTGCGCGGTGAGCTCATCGGCGGTCCGACCGTGAGTGAGTTGCGCGCTGCTGCCGCGAGTTGGCCGGGCGGTGCTGTCGCGAGTTGGCCGGGCGGCGCTGTCGCAACCGGACTGGGCGGAGCCGGAGTGAGCGAGCCGGGCGGTGCGGCCGCGGGTGGGGTGGCCGGTCCGCCCGTGAACGGGCCCGGCGACGCCGCCGCGAGTGGGGTGGCCGGTCCGCCCGTGAACGGGCCAGCCGGTGCCGCCTCGAGCGCGGGCAATGCCGCCGCGACAGGACCGCACGGTGCCGCCGCAAGTGGGATGGCTGGTCCGCCCACGAACGGACCAGCCGGTGCCGCCCCGAGCGCAGGCGGTGCCGCCCCAACACGACCGCACGATGCCGCCGCAAGCGGGTTCGCCGGTCCGCCCACGAACGGACCAGCCGGTGCCGCCCCGAGCGCAGGCGGTGCCGCCCCAACACGACCGCACGATGCCGCCGCAAGCGGGTTCGCCGGTCCGCCCACGAACGGACCAGCCGGTGCCGCCGCCAGCGCAGGCGGTGCCGGCGCAAGTGGGTTAGCCAGTCCGCCCACGAACGAACCAGCCGGTGCCGCCGCGAACGGGCCTGGCAATGCCGCCCCAACACGACCGCACGATGCCGCCGCAAGTCAGATGGCCGGTCCGCCCACGAACGGACCAGCCGGTGCCGCCCCGAGCGCAGGCGGTGCCGCCGCGACAGGACCGGGCGATGCCGCCGCAGGTGGGTTGGCTGGTCCGGCTGGGAACGTGCCAGCCAGTGGCGCCGCGAGCGGGCCGGGCAATGCCGCCACGACAGAACCGCGCGATGCCGCCGCAGGTGGGTCGGCCGGCCCAGCCGCGCACGTGCAAGCCGGTGCTGCCGCGAGCGCGGGCGGTGCCGCCGCGACAGGACCGGGCGATGCCGCCGCAGGTGGGTTGGCCGGTCCGGCTGGGAACGTGCCAGCCAGTGGCGCCGCGAGCGGGCCGGGCAATGCCGCCACGACAGGACCGCGCGATGCCGTCGCGAGTGGATTGGCGGGTCCGCCCGCGAACGGCCCGGCTGGTGCCGCCGCGAGTTGGCCGGGCGGCGCTGTCGCAAATGTGCGGGATCACCGCGCGTCGACCGGGACGGGAGCCTTCGCGTCGGTCGACTCGACTGCTCAGCTGCAAGAGTCCGATGGGGCAGGGCTCCCGGCGCCACGCGACGCCATCGGCTTGCGCGCCGCGCCGAACGCACTGCTGGGCAGGGACGGCGACATCGACGAACTGGTCGGGCTGCTGCGCGCCGCCCGAGTGGTCACCGTGCTCGGGCCTGGCGGCACCGGGAAGACTCGGGTCGCCAATGAAGTCGGTGCGAGGGTGGCGCGGCGCGAATCCGTGGTGCTCGTCGAACTCGCTTCGGTGCGCTCGACTTCCGTCGCGGACGCGCGCGCCGACATCGAGTCCGCGATCAGCACGACGCTCGGCATCGGCGAGGTGGTGCGCGAGCCGGGTCTGTTGCGGCAAGGGCGAATAGACACCGGGCGGCGGTTGCGGGACGCGCTCTCGGCCCGGCCGATGCTGCTGATCCTGGACAACTGCGAACATCTCATCGATGCCGTCGCCGAGGTCGTCGCCGACCTGATCGGCAGCTGCGAGCAGCTGACGGTGCTGACCACCAGCCGCGCCCCGCTGGCCATCAGCGCGGAAAGCGTCTATCCCTTGGCGCCCTTGGCCATCGACGCCGCGGGCTCACCCGCCACCGACCTGTTCAGCGCGCGAGCACGCGCGGTACGTCCGACGGTTCGCTTGGATCCGGACGCCGTCGCGCGGCTGTGCGCGATGCTCGACGGCCTGCCGCTGGCCATCGAATTGGCGGCGGCCCGCGTCAGAACCATGAGCGTGGAGGAGATCGAGTCCCGGCTCGAGCACCGGTTCGCGCTGTTGCGCGGCGGCGACCGCTCCTCGCCGGAACGTCATCGCACGCTGCACGCGGTGATCGCGTGGAGCTGGAACCTGCTGGATCCGCCGCAGCAGGCGACGCTGCGCCGAATGTGCCGATTCCCAGCCGGTTTCACGCTGCCCGCCGCGGAGTCGGTGGCGGGCGGAGCGGACGTCGACGATGTGACGGCCGCGGTGGACGGCCTTGTCGGCCAGTCGCTGCTCACCGTGCTCGAGGACGAGGGCGGCACGCGCTACCGGATGCTGGAAACCGTTCGCGAATTCGGTGAGGAACAGCTGACCGCCGCTGACGAGGGTGAGCTGGTGATGCGGCGCATGTCGTGCTGGGCGTCCGAATACGCGGTCGCGGCCGCCCGGCGCTACCGCACCGACGATCAGGTGAGCACGGTGCTGTCCGTCGGCGCCGAACTGGACAACCTCGTCGCCGTGCTGCGCCACGCGCTGGATCGGGGCGATTCGGCGACGGTCTATCGCGTGTTCCCGGTCGCCGCGATGCTGTGGATGATGCGCGGTGCGCACCTGGAGTTGACGTCGTGGGCGCCGCGCGTGCTGCGCCTCACGCCCGAACCAGGCCCCGCGCGCGGCGTCGTCGCGGATCTGCGAATGCTGGCGAGCGTGGTGATCGGCCTGCACATGATCTACCTGAACTCCGACCTGCGTCCGATGGCGGCGGTGCGTTCGCGGGCCCGCACACTGCTGCGCACCGCGGTGGATATGAACCCCGGGCTGCGTCTCCTGGGCGACCTGCTCATCGCGGACGCCTCCGGAAAGGGCGTGGCGCGCAAGCTCGCCGAGGGCGCGCGCTCGCCCGATCCGGACGTGCGTGCCGCCGCCCTCATCGCGCGGGCGAATCTCAGGGAGAACCAGGGCGACGTGCACGGCTCGGCGCGCGACTCGCTCGGCGCGCTCCGGCTCGTCGAGCCCGCCGATCTGTGGGGAACGGCGATGGTCTGCCAGCACCTCGGCCAGCTCGGCGGTCAGACGGCGCGCTACGCCGAGTCGGTGGACTATTACCGCCGCGCCGTCGAAGCGCTGCGCATCCTGCGGGCCCATGACGAGATCGTGGAGATTCGCAGCTACCTCGCGGTCGCGCTGATCGGCATCGGCGGGGTGGATCAGGCGCGCGCGGAATTGTCCTTCGCGCTCGACTCTTCCGACGATCCGGCTCATGTCCAGCCGATCGACGATCCCAACATCCGGCGCAACCACCGCCTGGCCACGGTGGCGGCAGGCGTCGCGGAACTCGCGCTCGCCGAAGGGGATATCGATGCGGGCATGCGGTACTACCGGCGGTCGCTGAACCTGCTCGGCTGGCCAGAGGACGAACTGACGCCGGGGCCCGGCGGGCTGATGTTGGCAGGCGCCATGGTCGGCGCGCACGTCCTCTACGGACGTGTCGATGCCGCGACGGAACTGGCCGCCGAATTGGCCGCGGGCGCGGCGGGTCGCCTCGCCCAGTACTACGACTTGCCGCAGATCGGCGCGGTGGCCTGCGGAGTCGGCTCGTATCTGCTCGCGGTCGATCCAGGCTCCGACCTCGGCATGGAACTGCTCGCGCTCGCCGCGAAGGTCGTTGCCCGACAGGATTACCCGTCGATGATGGTGGAACGACACCTCGAGCTGCACCGGCCGCGGGTGGGCGCGGAGCGAATGAGCGCCGCCCTGCGCTCGGCCGCCGCGCTTCGCCGCAGGACCGGAGCCGCACGAATCATCGCGCTGCTGCGTGAGTTCAGTGGAGCGCCGGGCGACTAGAGCCCAGTCCGTCTACGGCGGGAACGCCGAAGGCCGGAACCTCTTCGGGTTCCGGCCGCGGCGCTCGATCAGGCCCTGCGCATATACGCCACCACGGTCAGCGGCGCGAAGATCGCGATCACCGCCGCCGAGCCGAGCAGCGACCACGCCAGGTTGCTGCCGTACACGTTGCCGTTCATCAACTCTCGGCACGTGTTGACCATGTAGTACACCGGGTTCGCGTGGTCGATGGCCTGCATCCAGCCTGGCATCGTGCTCACCGGGGCGAAGGCGCCGGACATGAAGGTCAGCGGGAACATCACCATCATCGAGATGCCCTGCACCGAGGCCGCGCTCTTGCCGGTGACGCCGACCAGCGCCCAGATCCAGCTGATCGCAAAGGAACACAGCACGATGACCACTGCGGCGGCCAGCACGCCGAGCACACCGCCGCCAGGACGGTAGCCGAGGCACAGACCGACGACCACGGTGAGCAGGGTGGCGATGCCGTAGCGCACCATGTCGGCGATCAGCGCACCGGCGAGCGCCGAGATGCGCGCGATCGGAAGGGATTTGAAGCGATCGAAGACGCCTTTGTCCATGTCCTCGCGCAGCTGGGTGCCGGTGACCACGGAGGTGAGCACCACGGTCTGCACCAGGATGCCCGGGATGAGGATGGGCAGGTAGTCGTGCACATTGCCCGCGATGGCGCCGCCGAAGATGTAGGTGAACAGCGCCGTGAACAGGATCGGCTGGATCGTCACGTCGAACAGCTGCTCGGGCTTGTGCTTGATCTTGAGGATGCCGCGGTAGGCCATGGTCAGCGAGGTGGACACCGTCTGGCGGATGCCGATGCGGTTGTGCGCCTCGGGGATTCGGGTCGGCTTCGCGGTGCGGCCGGTCGATGGTGCGGTCAGCGTCGTCATGCCGCGCTCCGTTCGTCGTCGTCGGCCGGGTGGCCGGTGATGGTCAGGAAGACCTCGTCCAGGCTCGGCTTGCTCACCGTGATCTCGTCGATCGCGACGTCCCATTCGCGCAGCCGGATCAGCAGGTCGGTGGTGACGCTCGCGTCCGGAAGCGGCGCGGTGAGTCGGCCTGCCTCCGGGGTGATCTGGGCGTCGACGCCGAGGAAATCGCCGACGATGCGGCGGGCTTCGGCGAGCTGGTCCCGATCGATCAGGGTCAGGTGCAGCGAGGAGCCGCCGACCGAGGCCTTGAGTTCGTCGGCGGTACCGTCGGCGATCACCTTGCCGTGGTCGATCACGGCGATCCGGTCGGCCAGCTGATCGGCCTCGTCCAGGTACTGGGTGGTGAGCAGCACCGTCGCGCCCTCGCGGACCAGACGGCGGATGGTGTCCCACATCTGCGCGCGGGTGCGCGGATCGAGACCGGTGGTCGGTTCGTCGAGGAACAGCAGCGGCGGGGTGGCGATCAGGCTGGCCGCGAGGTCGAGGCGGCGGCGCATACCGCCTGAGAAGTTCTTCAGCGGCTTGTTCGCCGCCTCGACGAGGTCGAACTCCTCGAGCAGTTCGCTTGCCTTACGCCGGGATTCGGGTCTGCTCATGCCGAGCAGGCGGGAGAAGACGATCAGGTTCTCGGTGGCGGTCAGATCCTCGTCGACCGAGGCGTACTGGCCGGTGAGCCCGAGCAGCGACCGGACCGCAGTCGGTTCGGCGACCACGTCGTGGCCGAAGATCCTGGCCCGCCCGCCGTCGGGGCGCAGCAGCGTCGAGAGCATCCGGATGGTGGTGGTCTTGCCCGCCCCGTTCGGCCCGAGCACCCCGTAGACAGAGCCTTGCGGCACCGCGAGACTCACCCCGTCCACGGCCCGCTGCTCCCCGAACACCTTGACCAGAGCGTCCGCCTCGACGGCGAGCGCCACATGTGGTGCGAAAGAATTCATACCCCGAACTCTCTCGGCCCCCACTTGCACGGCCCTTGCACCGCGATTGCACGCCCTCTTGCGTCAGGCCCACACAGCTTTCATACGCCTCACATAGGCACCGGCTTTGTGTCGCGTGCAATGCTTTTGTGGGACCCGGACGCGCACTGCGGTTTACCCGGCGGCCAGCCGTCGGTTCCACGCCCATGTGCACCGGGCGGGCGGAATGACACTGGTGTTCCGAGCCATTTGGCCGAGCCGGTCGATGCCAGCGGCCGAAGCTCTCGGGTCAGTCGTTGTCGGGGACGAGGACTCCGAGCACCCAGTTCACCAGCGAGATGATGATGCCGCCGAGGACCGCGGCCCAGAAGCCGTCCACCACCAGGCCGAAGTCGGTGGTTTCGGCGAGTTCGGTGATCTCCGCGGTGAGCCAAAGCATCAGGGCGTTGATCAGGAGCAGGAACAGGCCGAGGGTCAGCATGATCAGTGGCAGCGACAGCAGCTTCACGAGCGGCTTCACCAGCGCGTTGACCACGGTGAAGATGGCCGCGATGATGAGCGCGACGACAACCTTTCCCGCGGTGCCGTTCTCCTCTGGGCTGAGGATGTCGATACCACTCACCCAGGCGGCGGCCAACCAGATGGCGACCGCGTTGATGATCAAGCGAAGCACTAGCTGCATGCGCACATGCTAAGTGCGCGCACCGGCCGCCGCTGGGGAGAAACATTTTTCGTGACGCGTCAGGCAGCGCGGTCGAGCAACGCGTGCACCTTCGGTCGCAGGTCCTGGATCGGGCCGGAACCGCCGAACAGCCCGACGGTGGTCTGGTTCGGCGCGCGCAGGATGCCGAGCAGCACGTGTCCCGATTCGATGCTCTTGTCCTTGCGCGCGAGGGCTTCTCGCAGCGAGAGCTCGAGCACTTTCTTCGCGTCCTTGGTGAACGGGATGTGGTTGCCGCTCCACCGGGAACGTCCGAAGAAGCCGCGCCGCTCCTCCGGCACCGGCCGGTCCAGCGCGTCCGCGCCGAAGCCCGCCTCCAGTGATTCGCGGACCGCGTCCAGGTCGATGCCGATGGAGCGCAGCGCCTCCGCGTCCTCGGGACCGAGCGGCTCGCCGCGCCCCTTGGCGCTCAACGCGCTGCGCGCACTTTCATGGGTGAGACCGGCATCGGCGAGCAGCGCCTTCAGCTCGGGTTCGCCCTGCGCGAGCAGACCGAGCAGCACGTGCTCGACCTCGATGGTCGGCGACCGCAGCTCGCGAGCGTCTTCCTGCGCGATCACCACGGCCGTCCGCGCCGCCCTGCTGAACCGTTCGAACATCAGCCCCTGCCTTTCCGGTTGTACTTCTGGTGGACCGCCTGCTTGCTGACCTCGAGCGCGTCGGCGATCGCCTGCCAGGACCAGCCCTGCGCGCGGGCGTTGGTCACCTGAATCGCCTCCAGCCGTTCGAGCAGCCGACGCAGTGCGAGCACGGCGCGCAGCCCGACCTTGGGGTCGGGACTGCCCGCGGCGGCCGCCAAGGTGGTTGCCTCAGTCATGTCGTCAATTTTGATTGACGCGACGGACCTTTGTCAACAAAAATTGACGACAACAGACGTGCGGCACCGCTTTTCGCTATGGGAGGAACGCGGCGGGATGCGCGACGACCGGGGGCTGCCTAACCGTTCCAGATGCCAGTGGCGTGGAATTCGTCGAGGACGGCCGTCGGCTCGGCAAGGCTCATGCCCTGCGCGGCGACCCACTCGTCATCGAAATACGTTCCCGCGTAACGATCTCCACCGTCGCAGAGCAGGGTGACCACGCTGCCGCTGCGTCCAGCGGCGAGCATTTCCGAGATCAGGTGGAACACGCCCCACAGATTGGTGCCGGTCGACCCCCCGACGCGGCGGCCGAGCAGCCGACTGGCGTGCCGCATGGCGGCGATGGAGGCGACGTCGGGGACCTCGATCATCCGGTCCACCACCTGCCCGACGAACGAGGGCTCCACCCGAGGGCGGCCGATTCCTTCGATCCGCGAGGGCATGCCCGTCCGATAGCCGGCGTCGCCGGTCTCGTAGCCGCCGTAGAAAGCGGAGTTCTCCGGATCGACGACGGCCAGCTTGGTCGCGTGCCTGCGGTAGCGGATGTAGCGACCGATGGTGGCGCTGGTGCCGCCGGTGCCCGCTCCGGCCACGATCCACTCCGGCACGGGGTGCGTCTCCAGCGTCATCTGCTCGAAGATGGACTCGGCGATGTTGTTGTTGCCGCGCCAGTCGGTGGCGCGCTCGGCGTGGGTGAACTGGTCCATGTAGTGGCCGCCGCATTCGGCGGCCAGGCGCGCCGCCTCGGTGTACATGTCCGGCGGACGCTGCACGAAATGGCAACGGCCACCCTGCGCTTCGATCAGCGCGACCTTCTGCGGCGACGTGCTCGCCGGCATCACCGCCACGAACTCCAGACCGAGCAGCTTGGCGAAATAGGCCTCGCTCACCGCGGTCGAACCGGAGGACGCCTCCACCACCGTTGTGCCCTCGGTAACCCAGCCGTTGCAGATCGCGTAGAGGAACAGCGAACGGGCCAGGCGGTGCTTGAGGCTGCCGGTGATGTGGGTGGACTCGTCCTTGAGGTAGAGCTGGATGTTCCACTCGACCGGCAGCGGATAGCGCAGCAGATGCGTGTCGGCGGAGCGCTGGGCGTCGGCGTCGATCAGCCGCACCGCGTTGTCGACCCAGTCGCGCGGGGCGCTGCGATCGCAGTACTTCACTTGCCCGCCTCGGGCCCGTCCTCACCCCGTAGGCGCGCGCGCAATTGCGCCTTGTCCCTGCGGCGCTTCTCGTCGACCACCGCGATGTCCATGTTGACCTTGGCGCGCAGCTTCTTGAACAGCGTCAGCGACAGCGGCATCGCGATGATCAGCGCGAACAGCGCGGCAACGATGATCGGGATCTCCACCGAGATCAGGCGCGCGGCCAGCCAGATCAGCGCGGTGATCGCCGCGACGAGCGCGAGCCTGGCCAGGGTGTACAGCGCCAGGTTCACAGCCAGCCTGCGGCCGGGACGCGCGGTGGGCTGGGACGATGCACCGTCCGGACGAGTGGAGTCGCTCACGAGAACCAGGGTATGCGAAGCTGTTGCTCGCCCTCGGCCCACTCCCGTTCCCGAGGTCGGACGCCGATCCTTTTTGTCCATTACTTCGCCTTTACCAACTGTAGGTGGTTCGCGTACCTAGGGGTCGGGGTGCAACGATGGCGCTCATCTGATGAGGGAACTGTCGAGAACGGAGAGGTTTGCTATGACTGCGATCACCGTCGGCGGCCAGGACACTCTGCTGACACCCGGCCAAGTGGCTGCCCTGTTCCACGTCGACCCGAAGACCGTCACTCGTTGGGCCCACGCCGGGCGCCTCGGCTCGCTGCGCACGCCGGGCGGGCATCGCCGATTCCGGGAATCCGAGGTGCTCCAGTTGCTGAAGTCGCTGACCACGGAAGCAACCCCCACCCGCTGAACGACCGGCCGGGGCGCGGGCTTCGATGCCCGCGCCCGGTCATGTCGAGCTATTTCGTCTCCGCAGTGTGCTCCGACGTCGCGCACGGCTACCCTCGATAGCAGGAGGTGAGCGAACGTGACGTACCTGTTGGCACTCATCGCCATTGTGGCTGTCGCGGTGTTGTGCTGGAAGGCGTTCGGCCCCGTGCGGGAGGGTGGATGGACTCCACGTTCACCCCAGCGCAAGCGGATTCTCGGACCCGACGACGACCCCGAGTTCCTGTGGCGGATCTCGCGGCAGGAGCATCCCGACGGGGACGGGACCACCGAGCGCTGAACGGGCCGGTGCCACGGGGGCGGTAGCGTCGCGTCCGGCTGACCTGTTCACCCGCTAGGCAAACTCCACCGTCGCGCTTCGGCGCATGTTCGCGGCTCCGTCCGCCCGCCCGCCACCATCCGTAGATGCGCGGGCCTTCAGCGAGATGACCGCGCGAGGGTTCGCCGGATGTGCGGTGTCAATGCTGATCGACCGGTGCCGCCCGGCAGATATCGCGACGCTGCTCGGGATTCGCCAAGTAGTGCCGCAGCAGGTGGTACGCGATCAGCGGGTTCATCAGCAGGCCCTTGTCCTGCACCTTGACAAGGGCGCGATCGTCGCGCTTGCCCGCCAGTCGCCGGAGAGTGGGGCTGACGGACTCCCAAACCTCAGCGGTCGGGTGCGCTTCGATCGCGATGAGGTTGAAGTAGCTGCCTGCGCCCTGTTTCAGGATGCGCGCCTCGATTCCCGAGACGTCCCGCCACGGGATCGCGAAGACCTCGCCCGCGTTGTCGCGGAAGAGAATGCGGGTGGGCGTGACGAGAAGTCCGGGTACGACACCACGGCGTCCGCGCAGAATCAGGTACGCGAACATCAACGCCACCACGCCGAGCGGGCCGACGACCACCAAAGCCCCCAGGCCGAACCAGGTGCGCTCGACGACCGCGGCGACCGCGTTCCCTCCGGCGACCGCGAGCAGAACCATGCCGACAATCGCCGCCAGCACGCCGAACACCTTGTGCGGCTTGCTCATCGCCAGAAATAGCCCGGATTCTTGCAGGCCGTCGTGCTCGGTCTCCTCGACCCGCACGCCCGCCCAGCCGCGGCGTTCGTAGTCTCGCGCCCGCTTCTCGTCCCATCGCCACCGATCGGGCCAAGACTGCTCCGCCCCCGAGGCGTTCTCCCCACTCACCCGGCCGATCCTGCCACAGTGGAGGCGGGGTCGATGTCCGACGACCGGACTCTCAGAGTTCGGCGGGTGCGGCGTTGCGGGTCGCGATGATCTGGACGACCGTCGGAAGCAGCAGGTGTTCGGCGGCCAGGACTCGCTCGGCCAGTGACTCGGGGGTGTCGTCGGCCAGTACCGGCACCTCGCTCTGCGCGATGATCGCGCCCGCGTCGTATTCCTCGGTCACGAAGTGCACCGTCGCGCCGGACACCTGATCGCCCGCGGCGAGCACCGCCTCGTGAACAGCGTTGCCGTACATGCCTTTCCCGCCGTGTCGCGGCAGCAGCGCCGGGTGGACGTTGATGATGCGCGAGTCGAACTCCCGGCGCGTTCGCGGCCCGAGCTTCTTCATGTATCCGGCCGTCACGACCAGACCCGTACCGTGCGCGACGAGCGCCGCCCGCATCGCCTCGTCCAGCTCGTCGGGATCCGGATGCGTCCGCCCGGACAGGTGCACCGCGGGAATCCCCACCTCCCGCGCGTACTCCATTGCCCCCGCGCCACTGTTGTTCCCGATCACCAGACTCACCCCGAACCGCGCCTCCCCCTCCAGCGAAGCCTTGTGCAGCGCACGCAAATTCGATCCCCTACCCGACGCCAACACCGCAACCCGAAGCCTCGACATATCGGCAGTCTCGCACACGGCAGTTGCCGGCCCCGCTACCAAGCACCGACTCCCTGACCGGACACAAGAAGAAGGGCCCTGCGGCGGATCGTGTCCGCCGCAGGGCCTTTCTTGTATTTCGGTCAGCCGCTGGGTGTCAGGGCAGGACCTGCGGGATGACATCGGGCATGGCCGTGCCGACGAGGGCGCCGATGATGGCGCCAATGACGGCGGTGGACACCCCCCAGACCGCGGCACACGCGATGTAACCGACAACGAAGGCCGCCACGGTCGGGATGCAGGTGATCAGGGCGAGGACAGCACCGGCGCCCGCGCCCGCGGCCGCACCGTTCATGACCGGATCCGGGTACTGCGCGTGCGGGTTGGTCGCGATGTCCTTCAGCTCGACGCCCGTCGCGGCCGAGACTTCGGGAGTCTTCACCGACAGTGCGCGACCGCCGTCGGACACCTCGGCGTCCAAGGCGATCTTGGCGCCGGACGGCATGGCCAGCTCGAGCGGCAGCTCGGAAACCGCCGCGCCCGCCTTGTCCACGACCTTGATCGAGGTCTCCCCCAGCTGGAACGTTCCGGCGTCCAGCGTCGCCGAGACGGTGCTCAGGTCCGGCGCGACCGTGGTGCGGAACCCGAGCTCACCGGCCGACTCCGACGTCGAGATCGCCGAGGCCAACCGTGCCTGCTGATCAGCGTGGCTATCGGCCGACGCGGCTCCGGCCCCCGCGAACGTAGTCGCAACGACCAGCGGCAGCGCCCCGATGAGCGCCTTCCGACCGACCCGCATTGCAGCGCGATGCAACATTGAAATCATTTCTCCCTCCCGACCCCCGACCACCCCCCACGTGGACGAATCGAACGTCGTGTCGTGCGATGTGAACGCCCTATTGGTAGCCGCTGCAAGATCGGCAAAGCAACTCTTGTGAGATAGTGAACAATCGGGAACCGATTGGGAGACAAGGTTTTTGGGATTCGACGTCGTTGCCCGGCAATTTCCTAGCACATTCCGTCACTGCCGCTGCCGCGAAATGCGAAGACCGCCGCGGGGCCCTGAATTTCCCCTGGTCCAGGAGGATTACCCAACGGACGAGCAGGCCACGAACGCCCCCTGCGTTCGCCGCCACCCACACATCTCGACGCCGTCCAGCAAGCCCGGACGAACCGGACTCACCACCACCGAGATCACGCCGATTCCAGCATTTCGATCGGTCCGAGAGCATGGCGATAGCGCCCATCTTCTGGAAGGCGCTATGCGACGCCGGTCAGTTCAGGCCGGCGGATGAATGACCTACGTGCCGCGAAGTCACGGCACGAGCAGCAGCTGACCGGCCTTCGACTGGACGATGGAGAAGTGCTTGCGGTCCAGCGTGGCGACGGCGGTGACCGGGAATCGTTCGGCCACAGCCACAACGGAGGCGTCCACCGTGCCGAGTGGCAGATCGGCGTACTTGCCCAGGAGTTCACAAATCCGCTCGAGGTCCGCGGACGTCATCTCAACGACCGTGAACAGCCCGTTGGCCACATCCCGAACGAACTTCAGCTCGGTCGCGGTGCCGCGACGGCTCTCCAACAGGATGCACACCTCGGTGAACACGGGTGCGGGCACGAGCAGCGGGCCGGGAGCGTTCTCGAGCAGATCCCGGCAAACCACATGCAGATTGTCACGGCTGTTCATCAGGGCCACGATCGGCCCCGTGTCGACAACGATCACTCAGCCGTGCCCCGGTCGAGTTCTTCCCGAACGATCTCTTTCGCCCGTTCCGCCAGGTCAGGCTCTCCGCTGAGCGTTCCTGTGCAACTGAACTGACGACGAGTCGTCGGCCGCACGAGCTGACGAAGGAACGCCGTCGCGGCCTGCACCTGATCATCGGGCACGGCTTCGGCCAGCCGGACGAGTTCCTCATGAGTGGCGCGCATAGTGATCAGTGTAGTTCCGACAGGCCCCACAGCAGGCCGCCACGTTGGCCGAGCTCGTGAACGCCCATGCGCTGGTCACGCCCTGTCAGTTCAGCCCGGCGTACGAGTGCAGACCCGAGATCACGATGTTGATGATGAACTGCTTTCGTGGCGTTTGCTGGTCGCGCCGACGTTGGCTCACTTCACCTACCTGCGGTTTAGCAGTTGGTGCTGTTGGTCGGCGCTAGTCACCTGCTGCGCTGCTGCGTACTCTCTGCGTACTACGCGGAGGTGCGTCCCCCGGCACCTAGGTGGTGGCCTTGCGTCGACGCTGGATGAGGCTATCCACCCCAGTCCGCCACGCCACGTATCTCCGGACGACCGCACCTGGTGTCTCAGTTTGATCGTCAAGCCACTCACGGGTTCGGCGCGATGCGCCGCCGCGCGCCGCAAAACCATCTTCACCAAGAAAGTTCCACGCAGTCACAGGATATTTAAAAGACTTCTCATACAACCGATCGAGGATGAAGGAGGCGAGCCCGCTGACTACGTCGAAACAGTGTCGCACCTCTCCCCTCGCGGGCTGATACCCGCTATGCACCACACGGTTTCTGAGCCCTGCTACGCTCTCATACCAGGCACCCACGGGCCCACCACTGAGCGACCAATTGCCTCCCAATCTGGAGGCATACTCGTTCTTTATTCGAGGAACAATATCACGCGAGAATATTTCCGCAGCCTCCGCCTCGGGCGTCTGCAGCTCCCATAGAATCATTCCTAACAAGCCGTCAAATATCACTTCGCATGCGATTGCCAGACTAACCGCCGCTTCGGCATTCTTTCCCAGCTCATCGAACGCATACCTCGCGTCCGCAATACGTTCTAAGTACGACATCGCGGGGTCACCCACAGAAAGCCGCGATAACGCGCTCATGACTGGCCCGAAGTCGGCATCATCAATCGCTTCAGCAAGGGTTCCCATCCGGTTCGGCCGGATGTCCAGAAGCATCACTCCGTCCAGCGTCGGCGCTTCATCGCCGTGAAGTCGGCGCGTCTTGATCACCGTCGGAAACAGCCGCTTGTACGTCAGTTCTTCACACGGCATCTTTTCCAGAGCCCGGTACGCGCGGTGGAATTCGAATAGTTTCTCAAGACAGCGGGTAAGAGGATCCGGCTTGTCCGCTGTAGCGATACGGTCCTCTGGTCGCGCAACAAACGTAACCATCTCCACTACGGTGCGAATTCGAGAATCCCTCAAATGCGGAGGTAGAACGAATGGCTCACCTTGCAGAGGACAAATGCGCGCAACCGCATCCTCTAGAATCTGCTTGTCGGATTCTATGGGATTAGCCTTATTGTCTGCCATTTGCAGAAACCGCATTGAGACAAAATTAGATCCTTGGAAACCTTCGGGCAGCGGCGGCACGCCCCGCCTAATCTGCATCGCAGTTTCATTCAGTAGCGGCTCAGGCTCATCTGTGGTGAACGTTACAGTGCTTCCATCGGGAATTGGTATCGCATCGGGAAGTAGTATAAAGAATCCTGCAAGATATGGCGGTTCGAAATCCTGCCCCTCGGTTTCCATGCAGCAATGAGATCACAGAATCGACCCGGCCGTGAAGACAACCTGGCTTCCATACCGAGTGCAGCCTCAATTGCGCCTACGCCTGCGCTCTCCATCTCGTCCGCGTCGGGCATATCGCCAGCAGAGGTATCGGGTGTCGGCCCATACTCCCGTGCTTGCGCCCTTTCGTTGTGGTCTTCCGCGCTCATGCGGCAACCTGACTGAGCCGCGCTACTCCGCGGACCGCCTCACAGCGCGTCGTACCGCCACCGTCCCTCCCACGCACAGTCACCCGAGCGCGCCAACACAGGTGATTGCTCTCCCAACCCGCCCCCTGGGGCCTCACTCCTCCAGGTAGCTATCTTTCCGAAACCCAACCACACCGTTATCTGACTCACCCCCGCCCCGTTCCCGATTCTCTGTGAACAGCGAAGCCACAGAGAATCGGGAACGGGGCGGGGGTGAGTCCTGCGCCGAAGGCGCAGATCAGAGATGGTTTTGAGCGGGACCAAAAACGGAGCAACCTTGTTCGGGCACTGTTCGGGCACGCCGGGCGACTTCCTGCGACATTTACACACATCGAAGGCCGGACTGAGCTCTTGAGACTGCGAATAGCACGCCCGGTTCGCGACAGAGCAGCTACTTGAACCGGAGGACAGCAACCGTCTTGTCGTCGTGCTGTTTCGAGCGGGGCAGCACCACGCCGGTCGGGTCCGATTCCGATTCCCACCGATGGAGCCGCGCAAGGGCGGCCTCCAGACGACATGCGTCGAGAGCAGCGAAGGATTCCCAGGATTCGTTCGCAGCATCCAAAACGTCCGACACACCATCCGTCGCCAATACGACCCACCGGACCCGAGCCAGATCCTCCGCTACCACAACCGCCTCATCTGCGGCGGCTGGGTCCTCGGACGCTATCCAGTACCCGCCGGGCACATTTCGGTGCTCGCGTTCATCCCGTTGGAGATCGGCGAGGATCTTGCGGTGCGTCCGGTCGAATCCATAGCCCTGCCTCATCCGGTCTCGGTAGGCATCGGCGCCCGGCAAGCGGAGATCGGAAAGCCGGTCGTCGGTGTACAGCCGCTGTTGGCCGTCGTCGAACCCGAGGACAACGACACTGTCACCGAGAACAAGAAGCTCAAGAACTCCCCCGTCGTCGGAACCGCCCGTCGAGGTACGGACCACTGCAACCGTGCTCGACGGCCGAACATCGAGAGAATGCAAGAAGTGGATGGTGAAGCTCAAGAAGCAGGGCCACGCCGACAGCTACGTCTACTCGCTGCACAGCCGGTTGTCACAGATTCTCGGCGACGCCGTGCACGACGGGCTGCTCCCCCGCAATCCATGCTCCCGCCGGACGTCGCCTCCGGCGGGACGACAGAAGGTCTACGTGGCCACCACCGAACAGGTTTGGGCCCTCTACCGCGCCATGCCGGAACACGTGCGCGTCTCAATCTTGCTCGGCGCGTTCGTCGGTCTGCGCGTCTCGGAAGCCGCCGGGTTGTGGGTCGAAGACATCGACTTCGACGAAGGCGTGGTGTACCCGCAGCGTCAATGGCCGGAGCGGCCATTGAAGACCGACGCGAGCGACACACCGGTGCCCATCCCTCCGGAGCTAGTAGAGATGCTCCGCGACTCTGTAAAGGCGCGCGCCGGCCGGAACGTCGTCTGCGATGAACTCGGCAAATCGGCATCGCCGTGGGTGATCAGCTGGAACCTGCGTCAGGTCAAAGATCAGGTGCCGGGGCTTCCCGCCGAGTTCAGCTTCCAGGACCTCCGGCACTACTACGCCTCGTTGCTGATCCGCCACGGCGCCGACATCAAGACCGTGCAGGCGCGGGTCCGGCATGGCAGCGCCATCACCACGTTGCGGTACTACGCCCACCTGTGGCCGGACGCAGACGAGTCCACGCGGAACACCGTCGGCGGCGTACTTCGAGCGCACCTGGAATCCACTGCGTACACGCTGCGTACCGAGCCGGACTCCCTAGTGTCGGACGATCCGGCCGCCGAAGGCTAAGGCGCAGTTCAGAGACAGATTCTCGGCTCCTAGTTCAGCCCTGCGTAGCTGTGCAGCCCGCTGATCACGATGTTGATGATGAAGAGGTTGAAGAGCATCGCCACGAAGCCGGCGACGTTGATCCAAGCGGCTTTGGTGTCGCGCCAACCGGAGGTGGCGCGGGCGTGCAGGTAGGCGGCGTAGAGGACCCAGGCGATGAAGGAGCAGGTTTCCTTGGGGTCCCAGCCCCAGAAGCGCCCCCAGGCGGCTTCCGCCCAGACGGCGCCGAGGATGACGCCTGCGCCGAAGAGCGGGAAGCCGATGATGGTGGTCTTGTAGGCGAGGCGGTCGAGGGCGCGGGCGTCGGGCAGTCGGCGGGCGATCTTGCCGAGGAGGTTGTCGGACTCCTGGCCCTCGGGCTGGCGGATCCGGTACAGGAAGAGCAGGCTGGCGACGCCGGAGAGCAGGAAGATGCCGCTGCCGACGCTCACCACGGTGACGTGGATGGGCAGCCAGAACGACTTCAGCGCGGGCACCACCGGAGCGGCGTCGGCGTAGAGGACCTGACCGGCAAGGAACATCAGGACGAGCACCGGCGCGAGCAGGAACACCCACATGGCGCGGAACTTCTGCTCGTACAGGAACCCGAGCCCGACGATCAGCGCCGCGGCGCACGCCATGGTGATGAACTCGTACATATTGCCGAGCGGGAAGCGGTGGGTCGCGAAGCCGCGCAACACGATCGAGGCCAGGTGCGAGAAGATGCCGACGAGCAGCACGGCGAAGGCCATGTTGCCGAACTGTTCGGCGCGCGAGCGGCGTGGCGGAGGCGCCAACTTGCCCGGTACGCCCGGTCCGGCGCCGCCGCCGACGGTGACGAGTTCGCGCGCCTCGGCCTTGCGCGTCTGCACCGACGCGTACTGCGCGATCAGCAGGCCGAGCGCGAGCACGTAGATGACGAACGCCGATTTGAAGGCGAGGTTGCTGTACCCGGCGAGGGTCTCGTCGATCGGCATGTTCACTCTCCCGTGCGTGCGCGGTCGGTCTTCACGTCGTCGCCCGCAGCCTCCAGCAGGCGCGCGCGGAGCCGGTCGAATTCGCCGCCCCAGCCTGCCTGATCGGTTCTGGCGAGCCCGCCCATCTCTACTACAGTGCGTCGTTGGTCAACGGTACCGGCAGCTTCCTCGGCCGGGTAGACCCGCACCCAGATCCGCCGCCGCTTCACCAGCAGCGACACCAGCAAGCCCGCCATCATGGCCAGCGCGCTGACCAGCACCCACTGCTGCGCCGGGTCGTGCGAGACCTGCAGGTTCACGAATTCGTGGGCGCCGTCGAAGGTCACCTTGGTGCCGTTGGGCAGCGTCGTCGATTCGCCGGGGCGCAGGTTGACCCGCGCCTCCTTGGTCAGCCGTCCCTGCTTCACCATCTCCTGGTCCAGCGAGAACAGGTCCTGCGAGCGTCCGGTGTCGAGGCCGGTGTCGCCACGGTAGATGTCCACCGCGACGGCCGGGTCGTCCATGCTCGGGAACACCGAGGTCAGCAGGCTGCCGTGGAACATGGCGGTCGGCGCGAACAGGCCCTCGATGGCGATCTGGTTCTTGCGGCGCTCCTCGTCGGTGGCGTACATGCCGCCGGGCGGGTCGATGCGCAGCACGCCGCTGGACAGGAAGGTCTGCGCGTCGTCGGGCCGCCACTGGATCGTCTCGGTCCTGGTCTGGCCGTTCGGGAAGGTGACCGTGAAGGTCGGCGCGTAGCCGTGGCCTTGCAGGTAGAGACGGTCGCCTTCGACGCGAAGCGGGTGGTTGACCCGGAGGGTGGCCTCGCGCCATGTGTCGGTCGTCAGATCCGATCCGGCCTGGTAGCTGATGTTCGAGGTGAACATCTCGGCCTGACCGGTGCGCAGGTAGTCGGCCTCGAAGTCCTTGACGCGCACGCAGATCGGCGTCATGCCGGTGCCGTCGTTGACGTTGCCCGCGCGGAAGGAGTCGAACACCGCGGGCGAGGTGGTGCAGAAACCCGGACCGTTGTTGGCGATCACGATGACGGAGCCCTCGTAACCGAACAGCTTGCCGACGGCGATGGCCACCAGCAGGCAGACAAGCGCCAGGTGGAACACCAGGTTGCCGAATTCGCGGGTGTAGCCCTTCTCACCGGAGAGGGTGAGCTCGCCCTCGCGGTTACCCGGCCGCACCTCGGTGCGCCAGCCGCGCAACTGGCCGCGCGCGTGCTCGATCAGCGCCTCGGGGCTGCTCATCGATTCCCCCGAGTAGTGGTGCGGCAACCGAGCCAGGTTGCGCGGCGCGCGGACCGGCGGGGTCCGCAGCGCCTTGTAGTGATCGAAGGTGCGCGGCAGGATGCAGCCGACCAGCGAGACGAACAGCAGCACGTAGACGGCCGTGAACCAGAAGCTGGAGAACACGTCGAACAGCTCGAACCGGTCCATCCACGGCCCGAGCGTCGGACGGTCGGCGATGTACTCCCTGACCTTCTGCTCGTTCAGGTTCCGCTGCGGCAGCAGCGCGCCGGGGATCGCGGCCAAGGCGAGCAGGAACAGCAGAACCAGCGCGGTGCGCATGCTGGTCAGGCCGCGCCAGGTGTTGCGCACCAGCGCCCATGCGCGTCCCGGCAGCGACTGGCGAGGCGGGCGGGGCGATGCGGATTCGGTCACGGGATGGTCGGCCACGGTCATATCGGCAGGGTCACCTCGGAGACGAACGCGTCGCGCACCCAGGCCACGAACTGATCCCACGCCCCGGTGACCAGCGCGACGCCGACGGCCACGAGCAGGATGCCCCCGACGATCTGGATGTTTCGCGAATTGCGGCGCAGCCAGCCGACGCCGCGCAGCGCGCCTGCCGAGCCGAAGGCAAGGATCACGAACGGCAGACCGAGCCCGAGGCAGTACGCGACGATGAGCGCGACGCCGCGCACCGCGGTGGTGCCCTCGGTGCCCGCGGCCACCGCCATCACGCCGGACAGGGTCGGTCCGAGACACGGCGTCCAGCCGAGCGCGAAGACGCCGCCGAGCAGCGGCGCGCCGACGATGCTGGTCAGCCGACGCGGTTCCATCCTGGTATCGCGCTGCAGCGCGGGCACAAGACCGACGAACACCAGACCCATCAGAATCGTGACCACGCCGCCGACCCGTTGCAGCAGTTCGCGATTCACGTTGAGGGTCTGGATCACGCCGAACACGGTGGCCGTCGCGAGCACGAAGACCACGGTGAACCCTGCGACGAACAGTCCGGCCGCTCCGGCGACGCGCAACTTCGCGCCGCGCTGCGCGAGCGCGACCGCCGACCGGCTCTTCGCGGACTCCGCGGTCGCGGGCGGAGCCTCCGCACCGACCAAACCGGCCAGATAAGACAGGTAGCCGGGCACCAGCGGAACAACGCACGGCGACGCGAACGACACCAGCCCGGCGAGCAGGCACGCGCCGAGCGCCAGCAGCAGCGGCCCGGTCGCCGCCGTCTGCTGGAACGAATCTCCCACGCTCGCGAGCACCATCACCGCACGCACCGCCGCGTCACTGCTGAGCCTCCCCTGCGAGCGTTTCGACAATCGGCCGCAAGTCGTCCGCGATCAGCGACCGCAGGTAGACGGCCGCGACGCGGTGCTGCCGGTCCAGCACGAGGGTGGTCGGGATGACGCTGGTCGGGAAGTTGCCGCCGAGCGCGAGCAGGGTTCGCATGGACGGGTCGTAGATGGACGGGTAGCCGACCTTGTTGTCGGTGACGAAGTCCTGCGCCTTGTCCCGCTGCGGGTCGCGGACGTTGATGCCGAGGAAGGCGACGCCCTTGTCCTTGGTGGCCTCGTAGACCTGCTCCAGCGCGGGCGCCTCGGCCCGGCACGGCCCGCACCACTGGCCCCACAGGTTGATCACGACCACCTGGCCGGGGAAGTCGGCGACCGAGATGGTCTTGCCCTCGGTCATCAGATCCGGCCCCGACAACTCGCCGATGGTGCCGCGGTCGGCGGGCGGGTTGTAGTAGATGTCGGTCTTGCCACCGGGCGAGACGAATTCGAAGGTGCCGCCGGTGGCCACCGCGTCCGATCCGGTCGAGCAGCCGGCGAGCGCGGCGACAAGAGCCACGCACGCGAGGAGCACCGGCACGACCCGCCCGGCCGCCTTCCGTGCGGAGGCGGGCCGGGATGTCGCGAGTGACGCGGTGGAGCGAATCATGCGCCGTGCACCGTGGGATCCGAACCGCCCGCGGGCTCGGAGTAGACGATGTCGACCAGCGTGTCGCCCTGGTAGACCAGCGAGGTCAGCGAGGCGAGCGAGCACTGCCTTGTGCGCGGGTCGTGCCAGAGCCGCTGGCCCTGTAGGAACCGGCGCAGCGTCCAGACCGGCAGCTGGTGCGAGACGAGCACCGCCTCGCGCCCGGCCGCCTCGACCCGAGCCTTGTTCACCGCAGCCAGCATCCGGTGGGCGATCTGCAGGTACGGCTCGCCCCAGGACGGGGTGAACGGATCGCGCAGCTTCCACCAGTGCCGCGGCTTGCGCAGCGCGCCGTCGCCGACGGACACGCGCAGGCCCTCGAAGGTGTTGCCCGCCTCGATGAGGTTCTCGTCGGTGCGCACGAGCACGCCGTGCTGCTCGGCGATCGGCGCGGCGGTCTCCTGCGCGCGCTGCAACGGGGAGGCGATGACCACGGCGATGTCGTGATCGGACAGCGCCCGTGCGACCGCGCCCGCCTGCGCCCGACCGGCGACGGACAGGCTGAATCCGGGCAGGCGGCCGTAGAGGATGCCCTTCGGGTTGTGCACCTCGCCGTGCCGCAGGACGTGCACGATGGTCTCGACGTCGGGGCTCGCCTCGAGCTCGGGTTCCGCGGAGCGGGGCTTGGTGGTGACGCGCGCGGTCGTCTCGGCGTCCTTGGCCGCGACGGCGGGCGGCTCGTCGGCGACCGCTTGGGTAGCGGTCATCTCGGCGGCGATCTCGGTCGCGGGCGGCTCGGATGCGGAATCCGCGCCGACGGCGGCATTCTCGGCTGCGGCCGAATCGTTTTCGATCGCAGGCACGGCGGCCGCATCGACGACGGTGTTCTGAACTTCGCCAGCGGTGTTCGCGTCGGCGGCGGAGCTCTCGGCGGCGGCGTCGGCGGCAGCACTCTCGGCCTCGGCGGCGTTGTTCACGTCGGCGGCAGCATTCTCGGCCTCGGCGGCGTTGTTCACGTCGGCGGCAGCATTCTCGGCCTCGGCGGCGGCGTCGGCGGCGTCGAGCTCGTCGGTCTCGACTTCGGTCGAAGCGGGCGCATCCGCGACGACCTCGTCGACCGGCGAGACGGGTTCGGCAGCGGCGGCCGCCGATGCCGAGGCGCGGGCGGCGGCTTCCTCGGCGATGTCGGCCTCGGTGAGCGCGCCGACGGCCTCGGCCTCGCTGAACGGCGAGTCGACGTTCGGCGGAACGTCGGTGGTGTCGTCTGGGTTGTTCGGTAGTTCTCGGCGGGCGACGCCGGGCTGGTCGTGGTCGGAACTCACGCGCGGGATCCTTCGGGGGTGGCGGCCGCGGCCGCGTTCGCGGCGGCGGGCAGAGCTGCGGCGATTCGGTCGAATGCGTCCTCGTCGAGCGCCGCGGAGACGAACCACGCCTCGAACGCGCTCGGCGGCGCGTACACGCCGCCGTCGAGCAGCGCGTGGAAGAAGGCCGGGAAACGCCAGGTCTGGCTGGCCTTGGCGGTGGCGTAGTCGGTGACCGGACGGTCGGAGAAGAACACGCTCACCATATTGCCCGCGAACTGGACCTGGTGCTCGACCCCCGCCGCGCCGAGCGCCTCGGCGAGCAGGCCACCGAGCCGCTCGGCGTTGCGATCCAGCGCGGCGTAGACCGCGTCGTCGGCGGCGCGCAGCGTGGCGAGGCCCGCGGCGACGGCGACGGGGTTACCCGAGAGCGTGCCCGCCTGGTAGACGGGGCCGAGCGGGGCGAGCTGGTTCATCACCTCGGCGCGTCCGCCGAACGCGGCGGCGGGTAGACCGCCGCTCATCACCTTGCCGAAGGTGTAGAGATCACCGGCGACGCCGTCGCGGCCGAACCAGCCGGAGCGACTGACCCGGAACCCGGTCATCACCTCGTCCATGATCAGCAGCGCGCCGTGCTCGGCGGTCAGCGCGCGCAATCCTTCGTTGAAACCGGGCTGCGGCGCGACCGCGCCCATGTTGCCCGCGGCGGCCTCGGTGATCACGCAGGCGATCTGGCCGGGGTGCGCCGCGAAGGCAGCGGCCACGGCCGCGAGGTCGTTGTACGGAAGCACGATGGTGTCGCTCGCCTGCGCGCCCGTGACGCCGGGCGAGGTGGGCAGCCCGAGCGTCGCGACGCCGGAGCCCGCGTCGGCGAGCAGCGCGTCGACGTGCCCGTGGTAGCAGCCGCTGAACTTGATGATCTTGGTGCGGCCCGTATAGCCGCGCGCCAGGCGCACCGCGCTCATGGTGGCCTCGGTGCCGGAGTTCACCAACCGCACCCGCTCGACCGGCGCGACGCGCTCGACGATCAATTCGGCGAGCTCGATCTCCGCGGCGGTCGGCGCGCCGAAGGACAGACCGCCGACCGCAGCCCGCTGCACGGCCTCGACGACCGCGGGATGGGCGTGCCCGAGAATCATCGGGCCCCAGGAGCACACCAGGTCGACGTAGTCGTTGCCGTCGGCGTCGGTGAGCGTGTATCCGTTCGCGGACGCGATGAACCGCGGCGTGCCGCCGACCGACTTGAACGCCCGCACCGGCGAGTTGACCCCGCCGGGGATCACCGCACTCGCCCGATCGAAGAGCTGAGCGGAAACCGGCACCGATGCCCTGGTCACGCGCGGAGAAGAACTCACGGCCTCCAGTGTCGCAGCCCCGGCGAACCCGGTCGACGACAGGGTGTAGGAGAGTGACGCGCGCCGCAATCCCGCACAACACGCCGGGCGGGCGTTTGCGGCGATATCGAGCGACTCGTCCGTAATCTCGATTGGTCGTCGCAGCAGCTACCCTCGGGAGGCTCTTCATGCGGTTCACGCTCGTCAGCACGGCAGCATTGGCCGTATTCACCACCGCGACAGCGGTATTCGGCGCGGGAACCGCCGCAGCGGCCGTACCGGTCGCCGATCAGGGACGCGTCGGCGTCCGGCTCAGCCACGAGGAGACGGTCGCGCTAGCGGGCGGTCCGGTGCCCGCGGTGGTCACGATGTTCGTGCCGCTGGACCGGATCGGGGCGGGACTGCACAAGGACACCGAAATCCAGCGCGACCAGAACGGCGGGGTGCACGCCTCGCTGCGCCAGGTGATCGCCGAGACCGCACGCCATCCCGATGGCACGGTGACCATGTACGTGAACGCCCCCGGCACCCGCAACGGCCGAATTCTCGACGTCTATCAGAACTGGACGAACTGAACGAAAGTACTCGCCCGCGGACCGGAGTCCGCGGGCGAGCGTAAATCATTCGGCTACAGCGGTTTCGGGACCCAGCGCACTACGTGTTGATGCACGGAGCCGCGGCGGACATCGACTGCAACGCGCACATGAGTCCGTTCAGCGCGCCCGCCGACCCGGTCTCCGGCACCAGCCCGGCGACGGGAGCCGTCGGCTCCAAGGGCAACCCTGCGTCGGTGGCCATGGCGGGCGCGGCCGCCAAACCGATCGCCGCGAACGCGACGAGGGCCGCACCGAACCTTGCACCGAGAACCTTCACGAGCAACACCTTCCATTCGACAAGCTCACCGGCGAATGCCGGTGTGCCACAAGGCGTATCGGCTCTCGAAGCGGGTTCGTTTCAGATACTCGGCTCAGGTGATGCCCACGCAGAACAACGCGAGTCCCGTGGTGGCGAGGCAGTCCAGCGGCGGGGGCAGCAGCTTCATCAGCCCCGGCGGGGTGGTCGCGGTGAACGCGGGCGTCACCGGCACCGGCGGCGGTGGGGTGTATTCGACGGGCGCCGCGGCTGCCGGTACCGCACCGGCCGCACCGATCAGGCCACCGGCCACAACCCCATGGCGATCTTCTTCGCGTGGATTGTCGGCTTCATGAGGTGGTTGTTCCCGCCACGGCCCTGGTGAAACAGCGGCGCGGCGTGGTGACCGGGTTCGGTCGACTAGCTCACTTCTTCGCGGCGGACCGCAGCGCGCGGGTCACCGCGTCGATACCGAGCAGGCCCGCCACGGCGACCAGAAATGCCGCGAGCACCAGCCACGGCGCGTTGTAGCGGGTCGCCTCGAAGCCGGGCACCTCGCCGAGCGGCGCGAACGCTGTGGTGACGATCCCCCGGTTCCAGCTCAGCACCGCGAGCACCAGCGCGGCGACGGCCGCACCGACCTCGCCGAGCGCCACAGTCATCTCATGTCTCACCGGTCCGCTCCGTTCTCGCCGTGCCGTTCCTCGGTGCCCTCGGGTTTCCGCGCTTCGCCACGTTCGGAGGACAGCGCAGCGGCACCCTCGGACCCCGGCATCTCAGCACGCTCGGATCGCAGCGCCGCGGCATCCTCGGACGACAGCACCTCGGCGCTCTTGGATTCCTGCGCCTCGGCGCTCTTGGATCTCAAGGCTTCGCCGCCCTCTGAGGACAGCGCCGCGGTGAGCGCGGTCCGCAAGCCGCGGTGATCGCGCGCCCACGCCTGCACGAGTCCGCCGTCGCGCAGCCGCAGGCCGATTCCCTTGCGCCTGCGCGGCACGCCGCTCAGCTCGCCGAGCGCTCGCGCGGACTCCCAGTCCTCGTCGTTCCACGAGTGCTCGTCGCGCTCCGGCAGCACGCCCGCGATGCCGGTCAGCGGCAGGGTCTCGGCGCCTTGGCGCAGGGTCGATCCGGTCAGCTCGACGCTGACATGACGGCGGCCCGCGACCACTTGCAGCGCAACGAAAGCCGCGATCAGCGCCCCGCAGAAGATCAACGCGAACCAGTGCACCGGACTGGAGGTGACCATCTCCAGCACGAGGACGAGGAGACAGAGCAGGGGGCCGTAGAGCACCGCGCGCCACCGCGCACCCGGCTCCGCGAACAAGACCGCGTCGCCGTCGCTCACGCCGCACTACCCATCGGATCGCGGGGGGCTCCGGCTCGCATCACCGGTGAATTCAGCCGACCAGCCCCGGCAGCAGCAGGACCGCGACGGTGACCACGCCGAACAGGATCAGCAGGCTGAGGACGAGCAAATCTCGCCGAATGCTCTGCGGCTGTTGGATCACCACTCGCATCTATGCCTCCGATCTCCCGGAGTCCACTGGATGACGCCCTCACGCAACGCAAGACAACGCATGACCAATAACTACCGGTTCCCATGTCTACTGTGACAACCCTCACCATACATGTCTGTACTACGGCGACAAATTCGGTGACGCCCCGGTCATCCGTTCAGCGGCGGTTCGGCTGGAAGTAGGTGATCGACTCGGGACGGTAGCTCAGATACAGCGCGCCACCGGCCAACACGCCCTGCACGATCGCCGCGCCGCCCGCGACGAGCGAGGCAACGCCGGTGACCGCGTCCAGCGCGAACAGCGCCGCGAAGGCGCCGAGCACCAGCCAGATCGCGACGACGGTCAAGATCGTGCGCGCCCAGAGTTTGCCGCGGCCGAACTGGTGCACGATCGCGAACGCGCCCGCGGCCAGCGCGAGCCCGGCGAGCACCATGCCGACGAGCATCAGGGAGACCAGCAGTTCGGCGGTGGCCATGGCGAAATTCGGGTCGCCCGCCTTGCCCTGATCGAACATCCGCTTGTCGAGCTCGTCGCGCTGCTGTAACGAGGTCAGCACCGTGCCGACCAGCTGCACCACGCCGAATCCGATGATCCCCCACCACACTTGGCGGGCCGTACGGATGTCTTCGGGCATCGGCGGCCGCTGCGGGAACGGCGCGACGCCCATCGGTCTCGGGTAGTTCGTCACGACAACCAGTGTGCGGCTTCGGTCGCCCAGTAGGTGAGCACGATGTCCGCGCCCGCCCGGCGGATGCCGACCAGCGATTCCAGCACCGCGCCGCGGCGGTCGATCCAGCCGCGCTGCGCGGCGGCGGTGATCATCGCGTACTCGCCGGAGATCTGGTAGGCCGCCACCGGCACCGTCGACCGGTCGGCGACGTCGCGCAGGATGTCCAGGTACGACATGGCCGGCTTGACCATCACGATGTCGGCGCCCTCGGCGAGGTCCAGCTCCAGCTCGCGCAGCGATTCCCTGCGGTTGGCGGGGTCCTGCTGGTAGGTGCGGCGGTCGCCCTCGAGCGAGGAGCCGACGGCCTCGCGGAACGGGCCGTAGAAGGCCGAGGCGTATTTCGCCGCGTAGGCCAGGATGCCGGTGTCGGTGCGGCCGACCGCGTCGAGGCCGCGCCGGATCGCGCCGACCTGACCGTCCATCATGCCGCTGGTGCCGAGCAGATCGGCGCCCGCTTCGGCCTGGGAGATAGCCATGTCGACGTAGCGGTGCAGGGTCGCGTCGTTGTCCACCGCGCCGTTGGTCGCGAGCACGCCGCAGTGGCCGTGATCGGTGAACTCGTCGAGGCAGGTGTCGGCCATGATCACCGTCGAGTCGCCGACCTCCTCGGACAGCGCGCGCAGACCGCGGTTCAGGATGCCCTTCGGATCGCTGGCCTGACTGCCGGTGGCGTCCTTGTCCTCCGGCTTGGGCACGCCGAACAGCATGAGCCCGCCGACGCCCGCCGTGACGGCCTCCACGGCGGCTTTGCGCAGCGAGTCCATCGAATGCTGGTGGACCCCCGGCATCGAGCCGATCTCGCGCGGCTCGTCCAGGCCGTCGGCCACGAACATCGGCAGCACCAATTGCCGTGGTTCCAACGTGGTTTCGGCCACGAGACGGCGCAGAGCGGGAGTACGGCGCAACCGCCGCGGGCGGTCCATTCCGGTCATGAATCGCACGATACGCCTGCTCGGCGGAGGTGTCGCGAGCGCATGGGGGCGGTGGTCATCCGGCCCACCGCGTGATGCGTTTTGCGTCATCCTGAAGAGGGGGGCCTCTCGGCGAGCCGGATCTCGGAGGCAGGCGATGACGGGTTACGACCGGTACGGGCCGCGAGTGGCGGCGCTGCGGCGCTACGCCGAGGGCGGGGACGTGTGGGCGATGGAGCGGCTGGCCGAGGCGCTGCGCGAGGTCAAGGACGCGGACGGTGCGGAGCATTGGCTGCGGCGGGCCGCGGAGCTCGGGAGCGTTTCCGCGCTCGGCCCGCTCGGCGAGCTCGCCGAGGCGGACGGGCGCGTCGCGGAGGCCATCGGGTGGTGGGAGCAGGCCGTCGCCGCCGGTTGCGCGGGCGCGGATCTGCAACTCGGTGCTCTGTATCTCGAGCGCGGGGAACTGGATGCGGCGGAGTCCTGGTTGCGGACTTCGGCCGCGAACGGAGACCCCGAGGCGATGGCCAATATGGGCGTGATCGCGCACCGGCGCGGTGACGACGAGGCCGCCGTCCGCTGGTACGAGCGCGCGGCCGAACGCGGAAACCCAACGGCCATGCGCAGTCTCGGCGTGCACCTGGCCCGCGCGGGCGACGTCGAGCGCGCCGTCGGCTTGCTCACCGAGGCCGTGCGCCTCGGCCGCCGCGACGCGATGGCCGTGCTCGGCGCCCTCTACCTCGACGTCGGCGACACCGAACGAGGCGAGCACTGGCTGCGCCGAGGCGCGGCGGCCGGTGATCCCGACTCCATGTTCCACCTGGCGGTGGCTTTGCGAGGCCGACCGACCACCGGCACGCCGAACGGCGACGAAGCGACCCACTGGCTCCGCAAGGCAGCCGATCTCGGCCATCCCCAGGCCCTTCGGCTCCTCCTCGAACCCGGCACCCTCGAACCCTGATGCCGCGCCCCGGCATTGACCCTGCTCGGTGTCGGACTCCCCACCTCTCCCCCTGCGGCGCGCCAAGACCAGCATCCGCCTCCCCGCAACCCAACTCGCCGGGCGGCGAACCGCAGGCACATCGCGGCATTAAGCGATCGTTCGGAAGACGGTAAGCGAGCTCGATAGGTTGGAGACGACGCGGCAAACGAGCTGCCGGACAAATCTTTTGGGGGATCCCGATGAAGAAGCTGACCACCACGGTGTTGCGCGTGACGCTCACCGCGGCCATCGCCGGAACACTGCTCGGCGTCTCCGCGGGCCCCGCCGCGGCGGACCAGGACAAGTGGGGCGCGATCGCGTACTCGCCGTCGACCGGCGCGACGGGCGGCGCGCGTAACTACAGCACCAAGGCGAGGGCCGAACGCGTGGCGGTCGACACCTGCGACAAGTCCGACTGCCGGGTGATGCTGAACTTCGTCAACAAGTGCGGCGCCGTCGCGCGAGCCTCCGACAACAGCTGGTCATGGGGACGTGGCCCGACCAGGGCCGACGCGACCGCGAACGCGATCGGCGCGGCGACCGGACGCAACCCGCAGATCAAGCAATCGGTGTGCACCGACTGAGTACGCGAAAAGGGTTGCGGCCAGCGGTTTTTGTCGGTGGGGGCGGGTAGAATCGAAGCTGTGTTCGAGGGGATCCGCCGGGTTCCCGATCGCGAGGGGAGGACGCAAGTGCCCGCGACCGCAGCCGCCCGAAAGTCCACGATCATCACGCCCTACCGGCCGCTGGAGAAGCGCCCGCTGCCCGCGGGGCGTCCGCGCAAGTGGTACGTCACGCACAACCGCAGGCTCAAGGCGATGCGGCTGAGCATCGCCCTGCTCGACTCGGGGATCTACCTGCCGACCCAGGCGAGCAACGAGAAGATCCGTGCCACCGCCGAACTCGTCGGCATCCGCCCGCCATCGGACACCACGTGCCGCCTGGTGCGCACCCTGCTGCGCTACAGCCGCTGACTGCGTCCGGCCCGAGGCCGGGCGCGAAAGCGAAACGTCCACAACGCCGTGGGCGTTTCGCCGCGCGGAAGCTCCGCGGACCGGCCGAAACCGTTCAGGTCGGCGAACGGTGCACACAGCCTCGACCCCGGGGATGCAAAACACCCTCTCAGGATGGATGTTCGCCGCACGGTCAGCGCTGTGGGCGGTGCCGAAAACGGATGCGGCCGAAGAACGGCGCGAACAGCGTCGACCCCAAACGCGCAACGACCACGCAAAGTGGGCGTTCGCCGCGCCGACCCACCCGGCGCACAACGATGCCTACGTCCGAAACGCGAAACGCCCACACTCGGTGGGCGTTTCGCGGCGGACGGAACTTACCGGCTGCGCCGGCTCTTCTTGCGCGGCGGCGGAAGCAGACCCTCGGCGCGCAGCCGGGCCGCGTGCTCGGCGAGCGCCTCGACCAGCGGGCCGACCTGCGCGGTCTCGGGCTGCACGTCCACGCGCAGGCCGAACTCGATGGCCGTCTCGGCGGTCTTCGGGCCGATGCAGGCAACGATGGTGCGCGCGTGCGGCTTGCCCGCGATGCCGACCAGGTTGCGGACCGTGGAGGACGAGGTGAACAGCACCGCGTCGAAACCGCCGGTCTTGATCATCTCGCGGGTCTCCGCGGGCGGCGGCGAAGCGCGCACCGTGCGGTAGGCGGTCACGTCGTCGATCTCCCAGCCGCGGTCGCGCAGACCCTCGGCCAGCGTCTCGGTGGCGATGTCGGCGCGCGGCAGCAGCACCCGGTTCACCGGATCGAAAACGTCGTCGTAGGGCGGGAAGTCGGCGAGCAGACCCTCGGAGGACTGCTCACCCGAAGGCACCAGCTCCGGGTTGATGCCGAACGAGCGCACCTTGTCCGCGGTGGCCTCGCCGACGCAGGCGATCTTCACGCCGCTGAACGCCCGCGCGTCCAAACCGAATTCGGCGAACTTCTCCCACACCGCGCGCACCGCGTTGGTGGAGGTGAACACCACCCACTGGTAGCGGCCGTCGACCAGACCCTTGACCGCGCGCTCCATCTGCGCCGGGCTGCGCGGCGGCTCGACCGCGATGGTCGGCACCTCCATCGGGATGGCGCCGTGGGTCACCAGCCGCTCGCTCATCTCGGCGGCCTGATCCTTGGTGCGCGGCACGAGCACGGTCCAGCCGTACAGCGCGCGCGACTCCCACCACGACATCTTCGCCCGGGTGGCGACCGCCTTGCCGATGGTCACCACCAGCGGGCCGACCAGCTCGGAGGCGGCACTGTTCAGCGTGGCCAGTGTCGCTTCGATGGTGCGCTGCTGGCGGGTGGTTCCGCGCACGGTCACCGCGACCGGGGTCTGCGGCGCCATGCCGTGCTCGACCAGCGCGCTCGCGGTCTCGGCCAAGTGGCCGGAGGTGGCGTGCAGGACGAGCGGGCCGGGCGCGGCGGCCAGCGCCGCCCAGTCGACCTCGCCGCGCACGTCCGCCTCGGTGTGACCGGAGCCGAGCGCGATGCCGGCGTAGCTGGGTACCGCGGAGCCGTTCGGCAGGCCGGGCAGCACCTCGAAAACCATGTGCGAGCGGGTCACCGCGGTGACCTCGGTGATCACCGAATCGGCCGTCAGCGGATCACCCGCGACGACGCGGACCACGTCGTGGCCGTTGCGCGCCTCGGCGATGAGCGTCTTCGCGACCTCCGCGGGCTCACCGAGCGCGGGTCGCACGTCGAGCGGCCGGGTGCCGTCCTCGTTCTCCTCGACGGCGGTGCCGATCAGCGCGAGCACACCCTTGTCGACATCGGGATCGGTGAAAGCCAGTGTCGCCCGCCCGAGCACCTCGCGCGCACGCACTGTCAGCAGCGCCGGGTCGCCGGGACCCGACCCGACGAACAAGATCCGACCGGGGTGCTTCTTGGTGGCTCGGCTCATTGGTTGTTCTCCATTGGGCTGGGATTGCTGATACGACCTTCGGCCGCGCCCGGTCGCGACCGCTCCGTGTTCGGGACGTCACCTGGATGCTCGGATCTCGCATCCGTGCCGTCTGGTCCGGGGGTACCGAGCAGCTCGCGCGCCCCCAGCTCCAAGAGCTCTTGCGCGAGCGTGCGGCCGAGCCGGTCGGCCTCGGCGGGTGCGCCGACCACCGAAGCGCGCAGCACCTCGGATCCGTCGGCGGCCGCGGCGCAGGCGCGCAGCGAGAGCTCGTCGACGATGCGGCCGTCGTCGTCGAGCGACTCGACGACCTCGGCGAGCGCGCCGATCGGCGCGGTGCACCCGGCCTCCAGCTCGGCGAGCAGCGACCGTTCGGCGATGACGGCGGCCCGGGTGGCCGCGTCGTCGAGCCGGGTCAGCGCCTCGATGGTCTCGGCGTCGTCGCTGCGACACTCGACAGCGAGCGCGCCCTGCGCGGGAGCGGGCAGCATCTGCACCGGCTCCAGCGCCTCGGTCACGGCGTCGAGCCTGCCGATCCTGGACAGACCGGCTCTGGCCACCACCACCGCGTCGAGTTCACCGTCGGTGACCTTGCGCAGGCGGGTGTCCAGGTTGCCGCGCAGCGGCACGATCTCCAGGCCGAGCCCGAGCGCGGCAAGCTGAGCCGCGCGGCGCGGAGCGGAGGTGCCGATACGGGAACCGGCGGGCAGTTCGCCGAGCACCAGTCCGTCGCGGGCCACCAGGGCGTCGCGCGGGTCCTCGCGCGGCGGGATGGCGGCGATGGTGAAGCGGGCGTCCGGCGCGGTCGGCAGGTCCTTGTAGGAGTGCACCGCGATGTCGATCGTGCCCGCGGCCAGCTCGTCGCGCAGCGCCGAGGTGAACACGCCGACGCCGATCTTCTGCACCGGATCGGAGGAGAGATCGCCTGGCGTCTTCACCACGACGAGCTCGGCCGGATGCCCGGCGGCGATCAGCGCGTCGCGCACAGTACCCGCCTGGGTCAGCGCGAGCAGGCTGCCGCGGGTGCCGATGCGCCACGGCGCGCGGGTGCCGTCGGCGGTCATGTTGTCCTCTTCCTGAACGACGGTCATGCCGACTTGCCCTCCTCGCCGAGATGTCCCGCGGTGAAGTCGTCGGCGAGTCCGAGGCCGAGGTCACCGGTGAGCGTGCTGATTTCCATCGGAGCGGCAACCGCTTGCGCCGCACCGGGTTTGAGTTCGAACAGTTCGCGTAGCGCCTCGGCGTAGCTGTCGCCGCCCGGCGTCGACGCGAGTTGCTTCACCCGCACGGTCGGCGCGTGCAGCAGCTTGTCGACGACCCGGCGCACGGTGCGCGCCACCTCGTCCCGCTCCGGATCGGCCAGGCTCGGCAACCGCGAATCCAGCCGCAGCAGTTCGGCTTCCACCACTTCGGCGGCGCGCTGGCGCAGGGCGGCGACCGTCGGGGTCACCTCGGCCATGCGCTGCCCCGCCAGGTACTTGGCGAGTTCGTCGGCGACGATCGACCGTGCGGCGGCGGTGTCGTCGGCCGCTGCGCCCGCGGCCGGATCGCGCTGCAGGGTCTCGATGTCGATCACCGCGACACCCGGCAGACCGGCCACCGCGTGCTCGACGTCGCGCGGCAGGCCGAGGTCGCAGAACACCAGCGGGCGCTCGGTCGCCGGGAATTCGGCGCGATCACGATCGGCAAGCGCGCGGTGCGTGTCGGCCAGCGTCACCACGGCGCCGACCGCACCGGTACAGGTGACCACCACGTCGGCGGCGGCCATCGCCTCGGTGAGCCGGGAGAGTTCGAGCGCGGTGGACTCGACGCCGTAGGAGCTCGCGGTCTCGGCGAGTCTGCGCGCCCGCTCGATCGTCCGGTTCACCACCAGGATGCGGCCGATGCCCGCGCGCGACAGATGCGCGACGGCCAGCCCGCCCATCGCACCCGCACCGACGACAACGGCCGTGCGGCCCGCCAGCTCGCCGAGCACCTGCTTGGCCCGGTCAAGCGCGACCGACACCACCGACGCGCCCGCGCGGTCGATGCCGGTCTCGGAGTGGACCCGCTTGCCGACCCGCAACGCGTGCTGGGCCAGCTCGTGCAGGGTGCGCCCGACGGCCTGCTGGGCGTCGGCGGAAGCGTAGGCGCCGCGGATCTGGCTGAGCACCTGCTGCTCGCCGACGACCATCGAGTCCAGCCCGCTGGCCACCGCGAACAGGTGCTCGGCAGCGGCCTCGCTGTAGCGCACGTACGCGTGCTTGGTCAGATCCGGCAGCGGCAGCCCGGAATGCTTGGTGAGCAGGTCGCCGACCTCGGCAAGACCGCCGTGGAAGGCGTCGACCACCGCGTACACCTCGACGCGGTTGCAGGTCGACACGATCATGGCCTCGGAGATGTGGCTGGAGGCGAGCATTCGATCGATCAGCTTGGGACGGTCGGCATCGGTGATGGCGACCTTCTCCAGCACTGCGACGGGAGCGCTCCTGTGCGAAATCCCGACGAGCAGAATACTCATGCCTGCGCCTCGCTGACGCTCGGCTTCGGCATGTGTATGACACGCTGGCACATGATTCGCTCACTACGTTCGCTCATGGTGTGACCACCGATCCCTTGCTGCTTGGCTCCGTTGCCGAATGCGAGGTCGTCGAGTGCGTGAGGGCCGGGTGCCCGGCCGGGGAGTGCGGAGTCGGCACGCGGCGCGCGATCCGGCCGGACCCCGCGTGCGCCACCTCGGGCAGCGGTTCCGGCTCGGCGTTGCGGGTCCGTTCGAACGACAACATCTGCATTTCGACCGCCAGGTCCACCCGGCGGACTTCCACCGCGGGCGGCGCGATCAGCCCGCACGCGGAGAAGCTCAGAATCGACTGCAACCCGGCGGCGACCAGCTGGTCGCACACGTCCTGGGCCGCGTCGTCGGGCACCGCGATGACCGCGATGGTTGGTTCCAGTTCGGCGACGCCCGCGGCCAAGCCCGCGACATCGCGCACGGTGAGTCCGGCGACCGACCGGCCGATCACGTCGGGATCGGCGTCGAAGAGGCCGACCACGCTGAATCCGCGCCGCCGGAAGCCGCCGTAGCCGACCAGGGCCCGGCCCAGATTTCCGACACCGACGAGTACCACGCGATGCCCACCGGACAGACCGAGCACGTCCTCGATCCTGGTCCGCAACTTCGCCACGTCATAGCCGACACCCCGGACGCCGTTGGGGCCGAGGAAGGATAAGTCCTTGCGTAACTTGGCCGAATTGACACCCGCCGCGACAGCGAGTTCCTCACTCGATACGATGAGCACACCGTCATCGGCCAACATGGCGAGGACCCGGAGATAGGTGGCCAGTCGCGCCACCGTGGCCTGCGGGATGTCCTTCTGCAGAGCCCTGCCGGAGACGCCGCCCGGCGCCTCATGCTGCTCTGTCACGTGTCGGCTCCTCGTTCCGGCCTGCACAGGTCCGGTTCGTCGTTCGACCTCGAGCCCGGCGGCGGTCCGGTGCCATGGTCGAAGTATCGGATTTCAGGGCGGCTCCGCAGCCTCGGCATGCGGGTCGCGTGCCACCACCGTAACCGCTTGTGAAGCCCTGCACAAAGTCGGTGAAATTGGCCTCATTTTCCGCCGCGACCAGCGCAGCGGCCAAATCGGACACGGATCACACCGATCAGCGACCCAGATCCGCCCGCAAACGCGCCTCGTCGACGTCGAAGTAGCTGTGCTCGCGGCCGTCCAGCAGGACGACGGGAAGCCGGTCGCCGTACTCCGCGCGCAGGCCAGGGTCGGTTTCCGCGGCGACATCGACATCGACGGTGCCCGGTTCGACGCCGAAATCCGCGCAAATCGCGCGCAACTGCTCCAGTGCCGTAGCACACAACCCGCAGCCCGCCCTGGTCAGCAAAATCACTTCGTGCCCGGACGGCGCGGCGGAGCCATCTGTGGGATTGGTCATGCCGGATATTAAAACCCCTCGCCACCGCAGTCGCGGTGCGCGTGGTCTCCGGGTGACTGTCGCCGAAGACAGTTACTGTGGACGTGGTTCGCGCGAACGGGCGGAGGTACTGGTGCCGGAACGATCGAAGGTGGAGAGGGCCGGGTTCATCGCGGGCCGGTTCGGCGAGTTCCCGGTGCGGTGGCATCTGGGCCCGCTCGGCCAGGGCCTGCAGGATCAGCTCGCCCGCATCTCCCGCAGCCCGTTCGGACCGACCGAGGAGGAGGTCCGGGCGAATCTGGCCGGTGAGGCCAGCGCCGACGCGGCGCTCTCGCTGCACGAGTCGGAGCTCGCGACCGCCGAGCCGACGGGACCGGAGGTGCCGCGCGATCTGACCGCCGCGGCGTTCTTCGACGTGGACAACACGATGGTGCAGGGTGCCTCGATCGTGCATTTCGCGCGCGGTCTCGCGGCGCGCAAGTACTTCAAGACCTCCGACCTGGTCGACGTGGCGTGGAAACAGGTGAAGTTCCGCGTCACCGGCAAGGAGAGCAGCACCGACATGGCCTCCGGCAAGGAGAAGGCGCTCTCGTTCATCGCGGGCCGCCCGACCTCCGAGCTTGCCGCGCTCGGCGAGGAGATCTACGACGAGATCATCGCCGACAAGATCTGGCCGGGGACGAGGGCGCTGGCGCAGATGCACTTGGACGCGGGCCAGCAGGTCTGGCTGGTCACCGCGACGCCGGTGGAGCTGGCGCAGGTGATCGCCAAGCGGCTCGGCCTGACCGGCGCGCTCGGCACCGTCGCGGAGAGCGTCGACGGGAAGTTCACCGGGCGCCTGGTCGGCGACATCCTGCACGGACTCGGCAAGGCGCACGCGGTGCGCACGCTTGCCATCCGCGAGGGCCTGAACCTCAAGCGCTGTACCGCCTACTCCGACAGCCACAACGACGTGCCGATGCTCTCGCTGGTCGGCACGGCGGTCGCGATCAATCCCGACTCGGACCTACGCGAGGTCGCCAAGAACCGAGGCTGGGAGATCCGCGACTTCCGCACCGGACGCAAGGCGGCCAAGATCGGCGTGCCGACGGCGCTGGCGCTGGGCGCGGCAGGTGGGGCGGTGGCCGCGGCAGTCACCCGTCGGCGCGACCACTGACGGCGGCCCGCCAAACCAATCGGGTCGGGTTCGATCCGCGGGCCAACGCACCTTAAGCACCCGCTCGCCCCACACGGAGCGAGCCCGACGAGCGACCCGTTCGCGGCCGTCTCGCTGCCCAGCGGTCGAAGCGCATGCGACGAAGTCGCGAGTCTCGACCGCTGGGCAGCGAGACATAAAGGCCGCGAACACGCGCGCGCCAGCGCGCCAAAGACAGAGCTACCCCGTGAACGGGTTGCGGCGCTTGGTGAGCAGCTTGTAGAGCGTCTGCTGGATGGTCTCGCGGACCTGGTCGGTGACCTCGAACATGGTCATCGGGTCGTCGGCGGCCTCCGGCTCGTAGGCCGTGGTGGCGATGGGCTTGCCGAACTCGATGTACCACTTCGAGGGCAGCGGCACCGCGCCGAGCGGGCCCAAGTGCGGGAACATCGGCGTCACCGGGAAGTACGGGAGCCCGAGCAGGCGGGCGAGCGGCTTGATGTCGGCCAGCTTCGGGTAGATCTCCTCGGAGCCGACGATCGAGCACGGGATGATCGGCACGCCGGTGCGCACCGCGGCGGCGACGAAACCGCCGCGCCCGAAGCGCTGCAGCTTGTAGCGGTCGGAGTACTGCTTGCCGACGCCCTTGAACCCCTCTGGGAAGACGCCCGTCAGTTCGCCGGAACGCAGCAGGCGTTCGGCGTCCTCGCGGCAGGCCAGCGTGTGCCCGGCCTTGCGGGCAAGCACGCCGAGGAACGGCAGCTCGAAGATGAGGTCGGCGGCGAGCAGGCGCAGCGCGCGCTGCTTGGCGTGGTGGTCGTGGATGGCCAGCTGGAGCATCAGGCCGTCGACGGGAACGGTGCCCGCGTGGTTGGCCACCACCAGCGCGCCACCCACCTCGGGGATGTTCTCCATGCCGCTGACCTCGACGCGGAACCACAGGTCCGACAGCGGGCGCAGCGCGGGCAGGATGACCGACTCGAGCAGATGCTCGTCGAAGCCGAACTCGTCGACCTGGTAGTCGCCGGTCACGCGGCGGCGCGCGAAGTCGGCGGTGCGGCCGATCTGCTTGCCGACCTCTTTGCGGATCAGGTCGGTCAGCGACTGCGGCCGCTGCGGCACGGCCGAGGCGAGTCGATCGGTCAACGACGTGACCCGGCTCGGCTTCGTCTCGCCCTTCGGCATTTCCGGCCAGCGGCGGGTGCTGGTGCGCTGCCTTGTTTCGATATTCAGATCATGAAGTTGGATGACTTTCGCCACGTCGTTCATTGGTGTGCTCCCGTACCGGCCCCGATGAGGCCGAGCAGTTTCTTTTCTGCGGCATCGATCCACGCTGGATCGAAGACGGGCCGCAACGCTGCGCCCCCGATGAAGTCGTCGAACGCCTGAACGGTTGTCCAGCGCGGCTCGAAACCGAGTTCGGTTCGCATCCGCGTGGTGTCCAGGCCACAGCCGAAATGGAAGTAATCCAGTTGTTCGCCGGTGAATTCCCGCATCACCGGCCCCATCAACGCGCGACCAGCGGTGCGGAACACCGTGAACGGCACCGGCAGTTCGATGCGCCCCGCCCGACGCACCGCCTGCGACAGCGCCAACGCACCATCGCCCGCGACGTTGTAGGTACCGCCGGGGGCCGCTTGCGCCGCATGTGCGAGCGCGGCCACCGCATCTTCTTCGTGCAACAGCTGCATTCGAGGGTCCCGGCCGAAGACGGTCGGGGTTACCGGTGAACGGAGATACTGTACGCCGCGCCCGGCCAGCCGTGGGCCCACAATGGGCGCGAAACGCAGAATCGATGCCGCGATATCGGGGCGGCGGCGAGCGAGCCCGCGCACGAAACCCTCGATTTCGATCATGTCGCGGGCGAACCATCCGCGCGGCGGCCTGCGCGCACTCATTTCCTCGGTGAATTTCGCCGGATCCTTGGCGCTGCACCCGTAGATCGCCGAGGTCGAGCGGACTACCACGCGCCGCACCGAAGGCGACTTCTGGCAGACGGCGAACAGTTGCATGGCGCCGAGCACGTTGAGGTCTTTCATCACCGCGCGGCCGCCGCCCGCGGGCGGCTTGGCCAGGATCGCGGTGTGCACGACGGTGTCGACCTCGTGGTTGCCGATCACCTTGCGGATCAGGGGATTTCGAATGTCGCCGCGGACGAACTCGGCGCGGCCCATGCGGCGCCGCAGCTCTCGGCTGGGGGTCATGGTGTCGACGGCGAGAATACGCTCGACGGCCGGATCCTGAGCGAGCTTGGCTACCACGGCGCTGCCGAAGAAGCGGCTGGCGCCGGTCACCATCACGACCTTGGGCGTGTGCCCGTCTCTTATGTCAGATCCCACCGCAGCACCCGATCCCACCTACCAGGCCCCCATTTACGTTTATTCGGCGGTTCCAGAGTAGCCGCTACCGTCTGGGTCGCCGAGAGTATTAATCAGGATCTAACGATGACTTCAGTCACCGGTTACATGAAAATATTTCAAACTGAACTGTTTCAAAAACAGAGGCCCGCCACCGATCTGGTGACGGGCCTCATCTCGCGCCAAGGGCGCGCGCGCTCACTTGCCGAGTTTGCGCCGCTGAACACGCGTGCGGCGAAGCAGCTTGCGGTGCTTCTTCTTCGACATGCGCTTGCGGCGCTTCTTGATCACAGAACCCATAGGGTGTCCTCGCGTTCTCTCTACTCGGCGCGCACGCCGTCGCGTACGCCTAGCTGATTTCGGCATCCGCGCCGCCAGCGGCCACCGGACACCACGAACTGGCGCCGCAGGCAGGCGAACACGAACCGAGGGTTCATCCTACCGGTATCCGATGGCGGCACGAGCAACGGCCCTCGCGGGCACGCACGCCGTCGTTCGCGGGCTCCCGCGCGTCGAGCGGGTCCCTGTCAGGGGCGAAACCGCCTCACCCAGCGTCGAAGTAGGACGTCTCCAGGTAGTCGTGCACGGCCTTCGCGTGCACGCGGAACGACCGGCCGACGCGCACCGCGGGCAGCTCGCCCGAATGCACCAACCGATAGACCGTCATCTTGGACACCCGCATCAGATTCGCCACTTCGGCGACGGTGAGGAATTGCGTACCACCGCCGAGCATCGATTGGCCCGACGATCCCGAACTGCCTTGCGCTCGGCCACCGCTACGGCCACCTGACGGTCCTGACGAACCTGGTGACGTCCCCGAGCTATTTGCAGACATCTTGTTGGAAGACATCATTGCACCATTGACCTCCGGCACGTCCGCGCCGCCGGCTTCCCCACCGGCGGAACAGACACGCACGTGCTCCTTGAAGCTTAGCGGGGCTAGTGGGATTACTGCGACGTGTGTGAGAAATCAGCTTCTGACGCCCGGTTTGCCCCAATGCGAACGCTAGATGTACGCGTCGTGCGCGCTATTCCGCCGACGCGCCCTGTTCGGCGGACCGCTGTTTGGCCGCGTGCAAAGCCTCGAGAAACGCCGACCGAACGCCACCGCGCTCGAGTTCGCGCAACGCCGCCGCGGTGGTGCCCGCCGGCGAGGTGACGGCCGCGCGCAGGTCCACCGCGCTCTGGCCGGACTCGTCGAGCAGCGCGGCCGAACCGACCATCGTCTGCACCACGAGCTGCGTCGCGACGTCCCTGGTCAGGCCGAGCCCGACGCCGGCGTCGATCATGGCCTCGACGACGAGCAGGAAGTAGGCGGGACCGGAGCCGGACACCGCGGTGACCGCGTCCATCTGCGACTCGGCGACCGTGGCGACCTTGCCGACCGAACCGAGCACGTCGGTGACCAGCTCCAGCTGCTCGGGCTTTGCGTAGCGCCCCGGCGCGAGCACGCTCATGCCCTGGCCGACCAGCATCGGGGTATTCGGCATCACCCGCACCACGGGGAAGCCCGCGGGCAGCTTGGCCTCCAGCCGCGCGGTCGGCACGCCCGCGGCCAGCGAGACGAGCACCTGGTCGCGGTCGCCCGCGTTCAGCTCGGCCTTGCCCAGTTCGGTCAGCACCGTGTCGACGTCACCCGGCTTGACCGCGATCACCAGCAGATCGGCGCCGACGGCCGCGTCGGCCGCCTCGCCCGTGACGCGCACGCCGAACCGGCTCGCGATCAGCTCGGCCCGGTCGGCGTGCGTCTCGACGACGACCAGATCCTTGCTCGCCCTGCCCGATTCCAGCAAACCGGCGATCAACGCCTCCCCGATCCGGCCTCCACCGATCACCGCAATTCTCGTCATGGTGGTAAAGGTTAGTGCGCGCCTCAGCGGCGCTGGGGAATCAGTGCGAGTTGGCGGCTCTGGGCGACCACCGCGCCGGTGCTGTCCAGGATGAGCTGGTCCTCGTCGAACATGCGGCCGCCCACTTCGTGCGAGGTGGCGATGACGCGCAGCCAACCCGGCGCCGGCCTGCGCCGCAAGTAGGTGGTCATCTGCACGGTGGGGGCCCAGCCGAAGTGGCCGAGGTTCATCGGCACCGGCGGGCTCATGTCGGCGGCCATCATCGCGAAGTACATCGACACGTCGGGGTCGCGCTGATCGCCGTCGAACGGGCGCATCCACAGCCGCAGCCGCGGCTCGCCCTTCGCGCCCTCGAGGAACGGCGCCCACGACCGGTCCAGGTAGAGATCGGCGCCCTTGGCGACGTGCACGATCTTGCCCATCGGCGAACCCTCGTAACCCATCGCGTCCGGCGCCGGTTCGGCGGGCATGTCGCCGTGCTCGGGCGCGTAGAGCGGCTCGATGTCGTCGAGGTGGCCGAAGGTGAACGCGGTGCGCACCATGGCGCGGCCGTTCTGCGTGAGGGTGGCGTCGGCCAGGCAGATCTGGCGGCCGATCTTGCGGATGCGCACCTCGTATTCGACCGCGCCTGGCTCGGGAGCGCCGAGGAAGTCCGAGCTGGCGGCGATCGGGGCCATCTCGGCGAGCGCGGGATCGGCGGCGCGCAGCCAGCGGGTGGCGGCCGCAGCGCTCGCGGCGACCATGGTGCCGCCGTGCACCTTCTCGCCGATGGTCCAGATCTCGTCGATGACGCCCGCGTACCTGCCGAGTTCGGCGTCGGCGGACAGCAGCTCGGTCAGCGCGCACACCTCGCCGAACGGGGCGTCGGCCGCGGTCGGCTCGGCCGCGTGGGTCAACTCCAGCGTCATCGTCACTCCTGTCCTGCTGCACCGCGCGGGTCGCCCAGCTCGGCTCCGCGCGTCGTTCGTACAGCGTACAACCCTGGGTCGCGGCGGCGGCATTCCCAGCCGGTGGCCGGATCGATGTCACATGGAGCGGGCGTGGACCGCACGCCCCGGTAACGCGGAAAGTGCTTGTGTCACGTCAGGTTCGCTTGCGCGGCCGCCGACGCCGGAGTGGGCGCGACGCCGTTGAGATGCAGGCGGGCGAAAGCCAGCGTGCGGTGCAGCATCGCCGCGCGATGGGCGGTGGTGCGAGCGTTCTGGGTGTTGATCTCGGCGACGGCGTGCCCGCTGAAGCCGTTGCGCACCAGCTGCGCGCAGAGTTCGACGCAGGGCTGCGTGCCGTCGCCGGGCACGAGGTGCTCGTCGTGCGCCGCGCCGCGCCCGTCGGCCAGGTGCAGGTGGGCGAGACCATGCCCCATCCTGGCGGCGAGCGCGAGCGGATCGGCGCCCGCGGTCGCGGTGTGCGAGAGGTCGAGGGTGTAGTGCCGGAAGCCGGTGTCGGTGGGGTCGTAGGACGGACTGAACGCCGTCAGACCCCAGCCGGGACCGCCGCGCCGCTCCAGCCGCTTCGCCGCGTTCGCGCCGCGGCCGAACAGCGTGTCGGCGCGCATCGGGAACATGTTCTCCACCGCGACGACGACCGGGCTGTGCTCCTCGAGCTCGGCGACCTGCTCGGCGAAGCCCTCCGCGTAGCGGCGCTGCCAGCGGAACGGCGGATGGACGACCACCGTGTCCGCCCCGAGCGCCTCGGCGGTGCGCACGCTGCGCTCCAGCTTCGCCACCGGGTCCGCGCCCCACACACGCTGGGAGATCAACAGGCAGGGCGCGTGGACAGCGAGGACCGGCACGCCGTACTTGCGGGTGTAGTTCTGCACGGTGGCGATGCTCTGGCTGGCTGGCTCGGCCCAGACCATCAGTTCGACGCCGTCGTAACCGAGATCGGCCGCGTATCGGAAGGCCGCCTCGGTGTTCTGCGGGTAGACCGACGCGCTGGACAGCCCGACCAGAATGTCGCGCCCCGGCGGACTCGCCGCCCCGCCCGGCGTCCCCCCGTCCGGTTGTGCGCTCTGATCGGGCGCGGGTCCCCCGACCGCGCTACCGATCCGGGTGTCGTCCGCCTGCCCGATGTTCCCCACAGCCGCTCCCTACTCAGTTCGTACTGAGAAGAAAGGCTAGCGGTCCCAGCGTGACGAAGATGCCCACTACGACGGCAATCACCGTGCTGAGGATGTCGTCGGTCCGGCGCAGAATCCGCACCAGGGCCACCAGGCCGAGGATCACGATCATCGCCAGCGCCAGCGCCACCCAGGGGAGCATCTCCCACATCCGCTCGAAACCCTTGAACAGCAACATTCCGGCGACCGCCGCGCCAGCGCTCTGGCCGCCGAGGATCATCCACTGCTTGCGGTTGGCGTCGTACTCGGCCTTGCGCGCGGCGCGGGAGCGGCGCTGCGCCGACCGCGCGGCGGGCTTCTTCTGCGGTGCCGGTGCGTCGTCCTCGTCCTCCTCGTCGTCGAGCAGGAACGGGTCGTGCACATCAGTGAGGCCCTCGTCGAGTTCGACTTGGGCCCGGCCGCCGCGCGACCGTCCGCGACCGCCGCCCGCGCGTTCGGCGCGCTCGACACCGTCGCGCAGCAGGTCGCCCGCCACCGTGGAACCGGAGACCAGCTGCTGGTCCTGGCTGGCAAGCGACCACGCGGCGGTCGGTATCCCGCCCGACTCCGGCTCGGAGTCGGACTTCTCCGGCTCCGGCTTGTGCCTTGTCCGCGCCGACCAGGCGGGCAGGGCGCCTTCGGCACGGGCCCGCAGCGTCTCGGAACGGGAAGATCTTCGCGGCTCCTGCCGCGCCTCCTTGCTCGGCGCGCGGCTGGACAGCTTGGCGTGATCGGGCAGCGGCGAGAGCGGCAGGGGGCCGGAATCGGCGGCGAAATCGTTCGACGGCGGCGCCCACGCGGCGGTCGAGGGACCCTCGTCGTCGGCCTCCGCCGCCCTTCGGCGTGCGGCCCGGCCGCCGCGTTCCTGCCGGTCCGAGCCGCGCGGCTCGTCCGGGTGCCCGTTGCGGGGAATGTCGAAATCGACCGGATCGCGCAGCGGCGGGCCGACCACGATGGTGGCGTCCTCGTCGGGGTCCGGCTTGCGCCTGCGGCCGCCGCGACCGCTGCGCGGGGCCTCCGACAGCGGATCGGCGTAGGGGGTCGCGGATTCCAGCGGGTCCGGCGCGCTGTGCCGGGAGCCGGAGGACATGTCGCGTCCCGGCATCACCAGGTTGGAGCGTCCGGGCGGCGGATCCGAGTACGACGTCGCCGGGTAGGGCGGCGGCTCGGGATAGGACGTCGTTTCCCGGTACGGCGCCAGCGGGTCGTAGCGGGTGATCGGGCCCGACATCGGCGAGTGGCTCGGCAACTCCGCGACGGGATCCGGAGCGGTGTACGAAACCGGCTCGGACGCAACCGGTTCGAATGCGGCGGGCTCGTAGGCGGCCGGTTCGTACGAGGGTGACTCGAACGACGGGGGTTCGAACGAGGTCGGCGCGTAGGAAGCGGGCTCGAACGACGGCGCTTCGGCGACCTCGTCGTCGGGCGCGGCGTGCGCGGAGTGGCTGCCGCCCTCCCGGATGACCGGCAGGTCACCCGTCAGCTCGGCGACAGAGATGCCGCGACCACCGCGTCTGCGGCGACCGCCGCCGGAGGACGACGCGCCCTGCTGCCCGTTGCGGGCCAGCAGCTCGGCAACCGATAGCTGCTTGGACTCATCACTCATGCCTGCGCCTTCGACGACACCGTTTCGACCGGACCCGACAGCCCCGTCCCACCGTCGGACGCCGGCTTGCCTGGTTCGGCCGCCGGTCCCGTCAGCAACGACGCTCTGGGTCCACCGTTCATATCGGTATCCAGTTTGCGCAGGATCAGTCCTTCCCGCAGCGCCCAGGGACAAATCTCGAGCGTATCCAGCGATAGTGCCCGCATACTCGCCTCCGCGACCAATGCGCCAGCCACCAATTGCTGTGACCGATCGGAACTTACGCCTTCCAATTCTGCACGGTCCGACGCCGTCATCCGCGAGATGAACGCAATCAGTTGGCGCAGACCCGAGCTGGTGAGTGTACGGCGCACCCGAGGACCCGCCGCCGAGGGCGCCGCTCCGGTCAGTCGCGCGAGCGAGCGAAAGGTCTTCGAGGTGCCGACGGCGAGGTCGGGCCTACCCACCTCGATCAGCTGTTTGGCGGGGGCGACGAGCTCGGCGTCGAGCCAGTCGCGCAGCACCGCGACCCGGCGCTTGCCCGGCGGATCCTCGCGCAGCCAGTCCCTGGTGAGCCTGCCCGCGCCGAGTTGCAGAGAGAGCGCGACATCGGGCTCCTCGTCGCCGCCGTTGCTCATCTCGAGCGATCCGCCGCCGATGTCCAGATTGAGGATGCGGCCCGCGCTCCAGCCGTACCAGCGGCGCACCGCGAGGAAAGTCAGCCGGGCCTCGTCGACGCCGGTGAGCACCTGCAGATCGACCCCCGTCTCGGCGCGCACCCTGGCCAGCACCTGTTCGGAGTTGGTCGCCTCGCGCAGCGCGGAGGTGGCGAACGGCATCAGCTCGACGCAACGGGAAGTCTCGGCGATGCTGGCGAATTCGGCCACGGTCTCGAGGAGACGCTCGGCGCCGCGGACGGTGATCCGCCCCTCTTCGTCCAGGTTCTCCGAGAGCCGGAGCGTGGCCTTCGTCGAGCTCATCGGCATCGGGTGGGCACCACGGTGGGCGTCCACCACGAGCAGGTGAACGGTATTGCTTCCGACGTCGAGTACCCCAAGCCGCACATGAACACGGTACTGGGTCGACCACCACTTCAGGCCAGGCGATCGAACTGTTAGCGTCTGCAGATGTGACGGTAGGCGCAGCGGCGAGCAGCCGGACCCGGCCCCGACCAGCGGCGAAGATCGACCCGGCACCCGAGGTCGATCTGGACTTTCCGCGCGAATGGATCGAGTTCGTGGATCCAGCAAATGACGAGCACCTGATCGTCGCCGACCTCACCTGGCTGCTGTCCCGGTGGACCTGCGTCTTCGGAACACCCGCCTGCCAAGGCATCATCGCCGACCGCCCGGACGACGGCTGCTGTTCACACGGCGCTTTCCTCTCCGACGAGGACGACCAGGAGCGCCTGCGCAACGCTGTGAGAATGCTCACACCGGCCGACTGGCAGCTCATGGGCGAGGCCCGAAACGCCAAGGGCAAGATCACCAAGAAGGGCTATCTGGAACTCGACGAGCTCGAGGACGAGCCCGCCCTGCGCACCCGGCGCTTCGAGGGCGCGTGCATCTTTCTGAACCGGCCAGGCTTCGAAGGCGGCGTCGGCTGCGCGTTGCACACGATGGCGCTGCGCCGCGGCATGGAGCCGCACACGGTGAAGCCGGATGTCTGCTGGCAGTTGCCGATTCGGCGCACCCAGGAGTGGGTGGACCGTCCCGACGGCGTGCAGATCCTGCGCACGGTGATCACCGAGTACGACCGGCGCGGGTGGGGTCCCGGCGGACTCGATCTGGATTGGTACTGCTCGGGTTCGCCGGACGCGCACGTCGGCGCGCGACCGGTCTGGCAGTCCTACGCGCCCGAGCTGAAGGAACTGCTCGGCGAACCGGCCTACGAGGAACTGGCCCGGCACTGCAAGCGCCGCGAAGGGCTGGGGTTGATCGCGGTGCATCCCGCGACGGTGCACGCGCAGCGCAACGCGGAGCAGGCCGCGCACGGCACGGAGCAGCGGGACGCCTAACGGACGCTTGTCCAGTTTTGCGAAACGTCCACATTTCACACATTCGGTGACTTACTGTGCGGAGGCCCACATCCAGTGGGCAGCACAGGAGCACACCATGAGTTACACCACGTCAGCCCTGCTCGGGCGCCGGATCGGCACCGGACTCGCGGGTTTCGCGGCGGCCACCGCCGTCGCCGTCCTCGCCGCACCGCAGGCGCACGCCACCGTCGACTCGATCACCGTGTCGGGCACCGATCACACCATCAACACCACCTACACGTTGCGCGCCAAGCTCAGCGGCGCGGGCATCGGACTGCTCGTGTACTGGTCGGACAACGGCAACGACATCGCGGGCCCGAAGGTGCCGTGGCCGGTCGGCGAGTCCTCGGTCAGCTGGACGCCGACGACGCCCGGGCAGCACCTCATCACGGCCTCGCAGGGCGGCAGCACCAAGACGATCGTCGTCCAGGTCAAGGACCCGAACGATCCGGGCGATCCAGGTGACCCCGGTGATCCAGGCGATCCGGGTGACGGCACGGGCAGCGCGGGAACCGGCAGCGCGGGCAAGTTGCTCGGCAGTCTCTTCGGCAACGGATAGGCGCACATCTGGCGCAGCCCGAAAGATGGCCGCGCCGACCGGGTTCCGAGATTTCCGCACGGGCCAACTCGAGCCGAAATCTGAAACATTATCGCTTCAAAGAGTAGGGTCCAGTCGATCGCATGGTCGGCACAGGAGGAGCACCATGACATCACCCAGCAGTATCCGGCGCGGGGCGGGCGTAGGACTCACGGCGTTCGCGGCCGCCACCGCCGTCGCCGTGCTGACCGCGCCCTCGGCGTACGCGGCCGTGCAGTCGGTTTCGGTCGACGGCAGCAACCACAAGGTCGGCAGCACGTACACGATCACCGCCGACGTCGGCGGCGCGTCCGGCGGTCTGCTCGTCTACTTCAGCGACAACGGCGAATTCATCGGCGGGCCCAAGGTGCCGTGGCCGCCGGGCACCGCGACCATCGAATGGAAGCCGAGCACGCCGGGCGAGCACATCCTCACCGTCGAGCAGGGCGGCAGCACGAAGTCGATCGTGGTCGAGGTATCCAAGGCGAGCAGCGGCGGCACCGGAAGCTCGGGCAGTGCCTCCGGCAGCGGGACCGGCAGCGCGGGACGCCTGCTCGGCGGGCTGCTCGGCGGACTGTTCGGCAGCAGCTGACGCGCGCGGTGTGCAGGTTGCCGTTCGGCGGCCTGCACACCGGCCGGTCGGCTCGGGTGAGCCGAACGCACCCGGCAGGTCATCTGCTCGCCATGCGGGCGTCACCCGATTCGGGTTTGATGTCGGGTCATGAAGAAAGCGCTCACCCTCGCAACACTCGTCATCGGCGCGACCCTCTCCGTGGCAGGCGGCGCGCACGCCGAGCCGGACGCGGATCCGACCAAGTTCGCCGACTTCACCGCCACTTTCGTGCCCGCGACCGATCCGGCCGCGGTGAACGCCGCCAAAGAGGGCAAGAACGTCATCATGAGCCCCTACGGCGTCAGCCGCACCATCGCCTGCCGCGGCAACGGCACCACCGTTCCGCTCTACGACTGCATGCAGGAAGACGACCTCGGCTGGATCACGTTGCGCAAGACCGAAGTTCCCGCCATCGGCCCGACCTGGGTCTACCTCCCCTAAAGGAGTCCGCCGGGGGCCGCTCACGTACCTACGACGAAACGGGCCCCGGTTCCGCCCTCGGGGTGAGGGGGCGGAACCGGGGCCCGTTGTCTGTCCGGTTGGCTAGGCCTCGAGCTTGTACCCGAGACCGCGCACGGTCACCAGGTGCTCGGGCTTGGCCGGATCGGCCTCGATCTTGGAGCGCAGCCGCTTGACGTGCACGTCGAGGGTCTTGGTGTCGCCGACGTAGTCGGCGCCCCATACCCGGTCGATCAGCTGGCCGCGGGTCAGCACCCGGCCGGAGTTGCGCAGCAGGTACTCGAGCAGATCGAATTCCTTGAGCGGCAACGTCACCGGCTTGCCGTTCACCATCACGGTGTGGCGGTCGACGTCCATCCGGACCGGACCGGCCTCCAGCACGCCGTTCTCGCTGCCGCCATCGATCTCGTCGCCCGCGCCGCGGCGCAGCACCGCGCGGATGCGCGCGATGAGCTCGCGCGACGAGTACGGCTTGGTGACGTAGTCGTCGGCGCCCAGCTCCAGGCCGACCACCTTGTCGATCTCGCTGTCCCGCGCCGTCACCATGATGACCGGCACACCGCTGCGGGTGCGCAGCTGCTTGCACACATCGGTGCCGCTCATGCCGGGCAGCATCAGGTCCAGCAGGACGATGTCGGCACCGGAGCGGTCGAATTCGGCGAGCGCGGAAGGTCCGTCGCCCACCACGGTGACCTCGAAGCCCTCCTTGCGCAGCAGGAACGCGAGCGGATCGGCCAGCGACTCCTCATCCTCGACGATCAGAACACTCGTCATCTGCGTGCCTCCACACCATTGGGTCTGCCCGGTCCCTGGGGACGCGGGCCGGTTTCCTTCGTGCTCACCGCGGGACTGTCGACTTCCTCGTCGCCGTCGGTCTCGAGGTGGGCGGGTATTCGCAAGGTGAACGTCGATCCGGTGCCCAGTTTGCTCCACAGGGTGATCTCACCGTTGTGGTTGGCCGCCACGTGCTTGACGATAGCGAGACCGAGCCCGGTACCACCGGTGGCGCGCGAACGCGCCTTGTCGGAACGGAAGAACCGTTCGAACACCCGCTCCTGGTCTTCTTTCGGGATTCCGATGCCGCGGTCGGTGACCGCCATGGCGACGTGGTCGCCGCGCAGCGACCGGCTCACCGAGACGTGCGAGCCGGGCGGCGAGTAGGCGATCGCGTTCTCCACCAGGTTGGACAGTGCGGTGACGAGCAGTGTCTCGTCACCGAGGACCTCGAGCCCGCTCGGCCGGTCGGTGCTGACGGTGATGCCCGCCGCCTCGGCCGCGGTGCGGGAGCGGTCCACCGCCTGCATGACGACCGTGTCGACGTCGACGACCTCTAGTTCGGGCAGCTTCTCCGCGCCCTGCAGGCGAGAGAGCGCGATCAACTCGGTCACCATCTTGCCGAGGCGGCGGGATTCGCCGAGCACGCGCTCGCCGAAGTGGCGCACCGCCTCGGGGTCGTCGGCCGATTCCAGCAGCGCCTCGGCGAGCAGGCTCATCGCGCCGACGGGGGTCTTGAGCTCGTGGCTGACGTTGGCGACGAAATCGCGGCGGGTGGCCTCCATGCGGGCCTGCTCGGAATCGTCGTCGGCGAACAGCACGGTGAAGCCGGTTTCCTCCGGCGAGAGCGGCCGCGCGACGCCGCGCACCGCGATCCTGCTGCGGCCGGGGATGGGGTTCTTCGCGGTCAGGTCGAATTCCGCGGACTCGCCGGTGCCGAGCACCTTCTCCACGGCGGCCCATGCGCGCTCGTCGAGCAGGCGGTTGCGGACCAGGCCGAGTTCCTCGGCGCGCGGGTTCACCAGCACCACGTCGCGGTACTGGTCGACCACCGCGATGCCGCTCTCGGAGGCGAGCACGATCAGGTCGAGCACCTGCGACATGGTCAGCCCGGAATCGGCCTGCCTTCGGGCGGCCTGGCGGGCGTTCACGTACGGAATGAGCAGGCCACCGACTGCCAGGCCGACGACAGCCGCGAGGACTGCCAACAACACGGCCTGCGGAACACTCACACTTGAATCGTACGGTCGCCGACCGACTGACCAACGCCGGGTACACGAAGTTTCACGCAGGTCATGGCGCCTTCCAGGGCCGTTAGCCGTGTGTTTACGCGTTGTTCGGACTCGGCGGTGCCGCGGGGTGTCGCCGCGACGAAGATCGTCAATCCTGCTCGCCCGCGAGCGCCGCGTTCACCGCCCGGCCGTGTTTGTCGACCCACTCCCCCAGCGCATAGATCGGGCCGAGCAGATCGCGTCCGGCTTCGGTGAGCTGGTACTCGACCCGCGGCGGGGCTTCGGCGTAGCGGCGGCGGTGCACGAGGGTGAGCTGTTCCATGCGCCGCAGCGTTTGGGTCAGCATCTTCTGACTGATCCCGCCGATCGCGGTCCGCAGCTCGCCGGGACGCATCGGCCCATCCCGAAGCATGTACACGACCACCGGCAGCCATGAGTTACCGAACAGGTCGACGCCCATGCGCGCCGGGCAGTCGGACTCGTAGTCGCCGTAGGGCGGGTAGGTGACGAGATCGGGATTCTGTCGCGCCGATTCGTGAGGCTGGCGAGTCGACGCGGGCGCGTCCGGGTCCCGCTGGGCGGCCAGAGCGGGGTCGTGTCGCGACGAGCTGTCGGATACGCGAGTCAGCGCGGACGCGTTTTGGGGCGAGTCATCCGACGGGCGGGACGGCGCGGGCACGTCCGGGTCCCGCTCGGCATTTTGGGCGAGATCTTGCCGCGACGAGCCGTGGGGTGCGCGGGTCATGGCAGGCGCGTCCGGCTGGGCGTCCTGGGTCGGGGGTTGCTGCGAGCTGGGCAACGGGCGGACCGGGGCGGGCGCGTCCGGGTGGGCGGCCGAGGGCGTAGCCGGGGACAGAGGACCGCGGGGCGGTGAGCCGGTGTTTGCCGAGAGGCGGGCGGTTTCGGCGGGGGCGGCGGTCATGGGTTCAGCATGGCATCGGCATTGGGCACCCGGAGGTGCCTATCGAAATCCCTACCGTCGGAAGCACATTCGACAGTGAGGAGTTGGACATGCGGATCGGGATCATCGGTGCGGGCGCGATGGCGCGGGCGTTGGGCGGTGGGTGGGCCGCTGCGGGGCACGAGGTCTGCTTCGGTGCGCGGCGGGCTGCGGCGGCGGCCGAAGTAGCTGCTGCCGTTGGGTGCGGCGCGCGGGGCGGGAGCATCGAGGAGGCGGCCGGGTTCGGTGACGTGGTGTTGCTGGCCGTACCGGTCGAGGCGTTGGACGGCGTATTGCGCGCAACACCTGGGCTCGATGGGCGCGTGCTCGTCGACTGCACCAACGCGTTCGAGCCCGATGCGGCGTCCGATGGGACGGACAACTTCGTGCTCGGCGAGGACGCGGTGGCCGAACGGATTGCCGCGACGGTTCCCGGTGCACGGGTGGTGAAGGGGTTCAACCTGTGCGCGGCCGAAGTGTGGGCGGCCGAGGCGCGCGAGTTCGAGGGCGTGCCGTTGTCGGTGCCACTTTGCGGCGACGATCCGGATGCTCTGCGCCTCGTCGCGGGATTGGCCGAGGATTTGAAGCTGCGCCCCTTCTTCGCGGGCGGCTTGCATCGGGCGCGGTACTTGGAGGCGGCTTCGGCGTTGGCGGTCGGCCTCTGGTTCGGCGGGTACGACGCTCGCGCCATGTTGCCACCGCTGTCCGGGGCGTTCGCTGCGCGGGATTGAGAAGAGTCGTCCGGTTGAACGGGCTGGTAAACGTGGTTCCGGGGCAAAGCCTGTAGCACATGCGCGGCTGGCCCAGGTTTGCCTCCAACGGTGCTCGGGCTCCGGGCCCGACTTACCTCCGCAACCGTCGAGCCCGGGCACGACTTCCACCGTGGTCATCTAGCTGTGGTTGCGCCCCCGGTCACACAGCGGCCGAGATCGTGCGTGAAGTCGCGTGGTCGTCCCACACAGGGATTGCACGCCTCACATAGGCGGTGGCTATGCGAGGAGTGCACGGGGTGTGTGGGACGACCGCCCTACGGCGGTGGGGTTCACCAGCCGTGGTTGCCACGGACCGGGATGTTGACGAAGCTCGGGCGCGCCGGGTCCAGCTGGATGTGCTGGGGCTTCAGTTCCGTGTCGAGCAGCATCGGCAGGACGGGCAGTCCCTTCGGGAAGTTGCTCGCGAACACGTCCACCCGCAGGCGGTGGCCGGGCTGCAGGATCGCCTCGGTGGCGCTCAGCGTGATGTCCAGCGTGGTCGCCTCGCCGGGCACCGTCGGCTGCCGCTTCTCGATCGAGGTGTACGGGCGCGGGTCGGTGTAGTCGCCGTTGGCGGAACGGCTGCTGTTCGCCTCATCGATCTCGCGCAGCGAGGCCATCAGCTGACCGGAGGTGAGCACGGTCGACTGGCCGTCGGGCGCGACGTCGTTGACGGTCACCGTCCAGTAGCCGTCGGCCGCGTCCTGAACGGTGTTGAGCCGCATCGCGATCGGGCCGGAGATGGTGGTCGCCTCGGCAACCGGCGCACTGGTGAAGGTGAGCGCGTTCAGCTCGGCGACGCGCGAGTCCTTGGCGCAACCGTCGATGATCGACAGCACGCCCGCGCTGCCCTGCGCCGCATCGTTGGAGCACAGGGTGGTCAGGCCGGGCGCGACGGTCAGCCGGGCGGTGTCGGCGTTCGCTTCGGCGGTGAGCGAGCCGTCGTAGACACTCTGCGCGGTACCGCTCGGCGCCGCGGACAGGTACATGCGGCGGTGCTGCGCGGCCGCCTCGCCGACGGCCGAAGCGCCGAAGCCGTTCTGGGTGACCCAACCGCCGCCCTGCTGGCGCAGGGTGACCGGGCCGTAGCTGTCGACGCCGTTGTCGATTCCCTTGAGCCACTTGTCGAACCACGCGCGCTGCAGGACGTCGAGCCGCGGCGGCAGACCGGGCTTGCCGTACTCGTTGCCGGAGTTCACGTGGTAGGTGTTGCCCATCAGCAGCTGCTTCTGGCCCGCGGGCAGCGGAATCTGGTTGTAGATCTTGGATTCCGAGTAGGTGAACAGATCGTGCCAGCCGCCGACGACGAAGGTCGGCACCCGGATCTGCGTGGGATCGCTGACGTAGTCGCCGCGTTCGGGGCTGCTGTGGCTGAGCAGGTCGAGCAGACGCGGGTCGGCGTCCTCGAAACGCGTTGCGGTGTAAGCGTTCAGGAACACGTCCATGAAGGTGAGCGGGGACGCGGCGCGATCGCCGAGCCACTCCCAGTCGAATTTGCCGTTCACGATGGACTGCACGTCCGGCACCCACTTGAGGGTGTTGATCGCGGTGAGCCACAGCGGGATGAAGTTGAAGCCGAAGCCGCCGCCGGGTGCGAGCACGTCGTTGACCAGGTCGCTGCCCGGCACGACCGGGAAGATCGCCTTCAGCGCGGGCGGCTGCTTGGACGCGGCCTGCACCTGGTTGATGCCCGAGTAGGAGATTCCGTTCATGCCGATCTTGCCGTCCGACCACGGCTGACGCGAAGCCCAGTCGATCACCTCGAGGGTGTCCTGCTGCTCGCGGGCGCGGAGCATGTCCCATTCGCCCTGCGAGAAGCCGGTGCCGCGCACGTCGACGACGACCTGCGAGTACCCGCTCTTGATCAGCTGGCGGTCCACGGTGAAGTTGCGCAGCTCGCCGCCGCCGAAGGCCTTGGTGAGATCGGTGACGCCGGAGAGCGGGGTGCCGCCGAAATCGATCTGACGGAACAGGTTCAGCAGCGCGTCGGACAGCGCCGGAATGGACTGCGCGTGATCGGCGAGGTTCGACACCAGCTTGGTGTAGGGCGTCAGGTTGACGATCGTCGGCGTCGGCGCGTCGATCGGGCGGCCGGAGGCGTCGGCGGGCCGGTAGACATTGCCCTTCAGCACCGTGCCGTCGCTCATGGTGATCGGCACATCCCACTCGATGTGCACGTTCGGGTACTGCTGGACGCCGTCCTCGGTGGCGGCCCACGCCGCTCCCGCCGCGCCGCCGTCGGGACCCGTGGCGACGGGTGCGGCGGTCGCTCCGGTGCTGAGGAATGGAACGAGCACCGCGGCGGCGAGCGCCGCGACTGTGGCTCGAAACGCGTGCTTCATCGGACGTGATCCACCTCTCGGACTGTCGAACGTCCGGAAGCATACACAACTGACCAGTCGGTAAGAACTCCCGGTACCACACAGATTGCCCGGAATCGCCATTCACATAAGTAGGAAGGCTCACAATAGCCGCTGAATATGGGGGTTTTGCGAGATTCACGCGCCAGAATAAAGGTTTACCGCATTGACTGGACTATCGCGGATGTACACGCCGGATCGCAGGCCGAAACGCGGCTGATTCTCGGCGAGATCCGGCCGCCGGGTCGCGCCGGCGGTTTCTTGGCACTGGCGATGTCTGCACGCGGGAGGTGCGAGTGGTCGGACGGTCTGGGTTGTCGAGTCGATTGGACCGCCGTCCGCCCAGGCGACCGGGCCGCTGTGCGTCGTCGGTCACGGGCCGACGGTTCGAGGGCTCGACAAGCCGGGCCCCGGCGGCCTACGGCTCGCAGCCCGACAGCAGGGAACACCCCGACCGAAGGTGTCCCCCACCCGGTCAGACGGACTTGAAGTCACCTTCGGTCGGCCAGCGACTCGGCCGTGCGGCGCTCGGCCGGGCACGCCGGTGCGGCAGCCGACAGAATCGACCGCCCCGCCGAAACGACGATGCGCCGCGGCCGATCAACGACCGCGGCGCACTGTCTACTTGCTCAGCGCCCTGGCTCGGGTCGGCGACGCGCGGCCGTGGCGCGTGTCCGGTCGGGCGCTCGCGAAAAGACGATGCGCCGCAGCCGACTGACGACCGCGGCGCATCGAATTACGTACTACTTGCCGCCCTGGCTCGCGACCGCGGCCGCTCCTGCGGCGGCCGCCTCCGGGTCCAGGTACTCGCGCGGACGCACCGGGCGCAGGTTCTCGTCCAGTTCGTAGCGCAGCGGGATGCCGGTCGGGATGTTCAGGCCTGCGATGTCGTCGTCGGAGATGTTGTCCAGGTGCTTGACCAGCGCGCGCAGCGAGTTGCCGTGCGCAGCGACCAGCACGGTCTTGCCGGTGAGCAGCTCCTTGGAGATGGTCGACTCCCAGTACGGGACCATCCGGTTCACCACGTCGAGCAGGCACTCGGTCTTGGGCACCTCGATGCCCGCGTACCGCGCGTCGCCTTCCTGGCTGTACTCGTTGGCCGGGTCGATCGGCGGCGGCGGGGTGTCGTAGCTGCGCCGCCACAGCATGAACTGCTCGTCGCCGTACTTGTCGCGGATCTGCGCCTTGTTCTTGCCCTGCAACTCGCCGTAGTGGCGCTCGTTGAGCCGCCAGTCGCGGATCACCGGGATCCAGTGCCGGTCGGCCGCGTCCAGCGCGATGTTCGCGGTGGAGATGGCCCGGCGCAACAGCGAGGTGTAGACGATGTCGGGCAGGATGCCGTGCTCGGCGAGCAGCTCGCCCGCGCGCTTACCCTCGGCGATGCCCTTGTCGGTCAGGTGCACGTCCACCCAGCCGGTGAACAGATTCAGGGCATTCCATTCGCTCTCGCCGTGGCGCAGCAACACGAGGGTGTACGTCATGACGGCCATCCTGCCACGCGAGGACCGCACGTTGGAGCCCTGGTCAGGATGCCGGAGCGAACGCGGTGAGCAGTCCGGCGCCGACCAGGGTGGCCTGATCGCCCAATTCCGAAGGGACGACGTGCAGGTCGCGCAGGAAGTCGATGCGGGCGTGCGCGCCGAGGGCCTCCTGTAACGGTCGCCACAGCGGCTCACCGGACTGCGCGAAGCCGCCGCCGATCACCACCAGATCCACGTCGAGCAGCGCGGCCGCCGACGAGATCACCTGGCCCAGCGCGATTCCCGCGCGCCGCAGCGCCGCCTTGGCGACCCGGTCGCCCGCTTCGGCGTCGGCGGCAAGCTCGATGCCGGTTGTTCCGTGCCAGCCGCGCTCGCGCGCCCACCGCACCGAGGACGGGCCGCTGGCCACCGCCTCCACGCAACCGACACCGCCGCATGCGCACGGATCGGTCGACCCGGGCACGATCATGTGACCGATGTGCCCCGCGTTGCCGGTGTGCCCGACCGCGACCATGCCGCCGACGATGACGCCGCCGCCGATCCCCGAGGACACCGTCATGGCCAGCGCGTCCGGCGTCTCCCGCGCCGCGCCGAAATGCCGCTCGGCCAGCGCCAGGCACACACCGTCGATGGCGAAACGCACCGTGGCGCCGGGGAACAGTTCCTGCACCGCGGGCACCAGCGCGAACCCGTCGCGCCACTCCGGGATGTTGAGGGGGGTAGTGATCCCCGCCGGCGCGTCCACCGGACCGCACGAGCCGATGCCGACCAGGTCGACCTCGGATCCGTTGGCCGCGGCGAGCAGCAGCCCGCGCACCGCCTCCCACACGCCGGTCGGCGGCACCTGAATGCGGCCGACCTCGTGCGTCATTCCGTCGGCCCCCACCAAGCCGACCGCGATCTTGGTCGCGCCGATGTCCAGAGCGAGAACGGTCATCTGAAACCCCCACTTCCCAACGCCACCGGACCGCCGCTTTCGCGCGACGGTCCGGTGCCGAATGATCTTGCTGTGCGGTCGCCAACGGTAGTTGTTCGGCGGCAGCCGAGCACCACCAACCCGAGCGCGACCCTCAGGAGTTCTCGGAGGATTCGACCAGGTGCTCGAACGGGAGCAGGTTCTTCAACGACTCCCCGCGCGAGACCCGCCACTTCCATTCCTTCCGAATGGATTCCGCGAAGCCGAGTTCCAGCAGGGTGTTGAAGTCGGCGTCCACCGCCTCCAGCACCTGGCCGAAGACGCGGTCGAGCTCGTCCTCGGTGACGGCGTGCGTGGCGATGCGGCCGACGAGGTAGATGTCGCCGACCCGGTCCAGCGTGTAGGCCACGCCGTAGAGGCGACGGTTGCGGCGGAGCAGGAACTTGTAGACGCCCTCGAAGTTCTCGTCGGGCTTGCGGCAGACGAAGGATTCGATGCGCACGCCGTGTTTGCCGACGGTGAGCATGAGCGTCGTCTTCAACTTGCGCTCACCGGGCAGCACGACGACGAAGACGTCCTCGCCAGGTCGGGTGTACTCGATTTCCCGATCACGCAGGGTCTCGTCGATCAGCTGCGCGGTCGCCTGGATATTCGTCATCGGTGCACTCCCATCCGGCGCCGCCACAGCGCCCGCGATCTGGCCTGCCCGCCCTCGCCGAGGAGCGTGGCACCGGACAGGTTAGTGCGTTCCGCGTCCGCCGCCTTCAGACCGCCGCCGAGTTCGGTCTCGGGGAAGCTGGCCAATGCCGCCGCGTAGCTGGCGAGCAGCCCGTCGGCGGTGTGCTCCCAGGAGAAGTTCGTGGCGTGCGCGACCGCGCGATCGCGCATCTCCGCCAGCCGCCCTGGCGCGTCGAGCAGCGTGCCGAGCGCGGCGGCCCAGTCCGGAGTGCGGTGACCCGCGACGAGCAGTCCGGTCTCGCCGTGCCGGACGGCGGTGCCGAGTCCGCCGACGTCGGCGGCGAGGACCGGGGTGCCGCTGGCCTGCGCCTCGATGGCGACCAAGCCGAAGGATTCGTTGTAGCTGGGCACCGCGACCAGGTCCGCGGCGCGGTAGACCTGCACGAGACGGTCCGGCGGCTGCGGCGGCAGGAACGTCACGCGGTCGGTGATGCCGAGTTCGGACGCGAGCTCGATCAGCGCGTCGGGACGCTTCAGTCCACTGCCGGACGCACCGCCGACGATGAGCACCCGCAGGTTGCGGTCCGGATCGGCACGCAGCAATTCGGCGGCAGCGCGGACGAGCACGTCGGGCGCCTTGAGCGGTTGGATGCGGCCGACGAAAGCGACGATCCGCTCGCCGGCGGCGAGTCCGAGCTCGGCGCGGGCAGCGGCCTTGTCGCCGGGACGGTAGCGGGCCAGGTCGGCGCCCGGCGGCACCACATCGATGCGCTCGGCGTCGGCGCCGTAGAGCTCGACGAGCTGACGCGCCTCCTCCGCCGTGTTGGCGACCATCCGGTCGGCCTCCGCGATGACCTGCTTCTCACCGATCTCGCGGGTGGCGGGCTCGGGACAGTCGCCATCGGCCAACGCGGCGTTCTTCACCGCGGCCAGGGTGTGCGCGGTGTGGATCAGGGGCACCCGCCAGCGATCCCTGGCCAGCCAGCCGACCTGCCCGGACAGCCAGTAGTGCGAGTGCACCAGGTCGTAATGGCCCGGCTGGTGGCGCGCCTCTTGGCGCAGCACCTCCGCGGTGAACGGGCACAGCTGGGTGGGGAGGTCGTGCTTGTCGAGTCCCTCGAACGGGCCCGCGACGACGTTGCGCACCAGCACCCCGGGCGCCGCCTCTTCAACCGGAGGGACGTTCGACGAGGTGGCGCGGGTGAAGATCTCGACTTCGGTCCCGCGTCGTGCCAGCTGGAGAGCCGTTTGCAGCACGTAGACGTTCATGCCGCCCGCGTCGCCGGTGCCTGGTTGGGCGAGTGGTGAGGTGTGCACCGACAGCACGGCGATCCGGTTCGGCCGTAGGTCCGCACGTTGACTCACACCATCCATAGTGCACGGTGGATATCCGCCGCCGACGCCGCCTACCGGGCAAGTGAGCGTCATCACACAGCGAAAGTGAGAGCGCTCACGAACCCCGCTGACCTGCGATTCGAATGTATGTGCGGCTGCGCTCCGGCCGGTCGACGGCTCCCCCTGGAGCGTCGATCGGGCGTCCCGGACTACAAGCTGTCGATGAACTCGCCGACCTCGGCGACGAAGCGCGGGCGGTCCTCGATGAACAATCCGTGCTGCGCGCCCGGCCAGAACGAGGTGCGCGCACGCGGGGCGTTCTCGGCGATGTAGCGACCGTTGTCGATGGGCACGACGGGGTCCGCGTCACCGTGCAGCACCAGGACCGGAATGTCCAGGGCGCGAAGGGTTTCGGTGTTGTCGACGGACCGGTAGAACAGCACCTTGCGCACCGCGGGCGGCGTGGCGAGGCTGATGCCGAACAGTCGCTGGGCGTCCACGCCCTTGTCCTCGCCCGGTCCCGTGTTGGCATTGCCGAACGCGGCGAAGGCCCTGGTGGCGCGGCCTGCGCTCGTCTCGAAGACGCCGGGAATGGCTTCCCGCATCGCGGATCCGGTCGCCGCGCCGGGTACGTCGCGTCCGATATTGGCCATCGAACCGGTGAAGACGACGCCCGCCACCGCGCCGGTGCCGTACGCGGTCAGGTAATCGCTGATCACGATGCCGCCGTAGGACCAGCCCAGCAGCACCGCGCCGGACTCGATGCCCTCGGCCGCGAGCACGGCGGCGAGGTCGGCGGCCCAATTCTTGGGATCGTCGTAGCCGCTCTCCGGGACGCCGGAGTAACCGTGACCGCGCAGGTCCAGCGCGATCACCCGGAACCGGCCTGCCAGATCGTCGGCCGCGCCGCCCCAGCAGCGCAGGCTGGCCGACCAGCCGTGTACCAAGACGAGCGGCCGTCCATCGGCGGGTCCGTCGACCCGGTAGACGATGCTGGTGCCGTCCGCGCTGACCGCTTCCCGAAGTGCCATGCCACCCAGCGTAAGGCCGCGCGCCGACGATCCGCGCGGGGTGATCCGCCCGACAGCGGCCGACACCGGCAAACCCTCCGCACTTAAACTCGCCCCATGAGCAATCGCACCGCCGTCGTCACGGGAGCCAGTTCCGGCATCGGAGAAGCCACCGCGCGAGAACTCGCCGCGCAGGGCTATCACGTGTACGTCGGCGCGCGCAGGCTCGACCGGCTGAAGACCCTCGCCGACGAGATCGGCGGCACCGCACTGGAACTCGACGTCACCTCGGAGGAGTCGGTCGCGGCCTTCACCGACGCGGTGCCGTCGGTCGACGTGCTCGTCAACAACGCGGGCGGCGCGAAAGGCCTTGCGCCGGTGAGCGAAGCCGACCTCGACGACTGGCGCTGGATGTGGGAGACCAACGTCCTCGGCACGCTGCGCGTCACAAAGGCGTTGCTGCCCAAGCTGATCGCCTCCGGCGACGGCCTGATCGTCACCATCACCTCGGTCGCCGCGTTCCACGCGTACGACAACGGTTCCGGTTACACCTCGGCGAAGCACGCCCAAGCCGTGCTGCACCGCACCCTGCGCGGCGAATTGCTCGGCAAACCGGTGCGGCTCACCGAGATCGCGCCCGGCGCGGTGGAAACCGAGTTCTCGCTGGTGCGTTTCGACGGCGACGCGGAGCGCGCGGCGAAGGTATACGAGGGTATCGATCCACTGGTCGCGGCGGATATCGCCGAAATCGTCGGCTTCGTGGCGTCCCGCCCGCCGCACGTCAATCTGGACCAGATCATCGTGAAGCCACGCGACCAAGCCGACCCCGGTCGCTTCGCGCGACGCTCCTGAGCCGAACGGTCACTGCCACATACTTTCCGCACGCGACACATAGGCGGTGGCAATGTGAAGCGTGTGGTGGGTATGTGGGAGCCCGGCGTCATGGCAGATCGTTTGCTGTGAATTCGCCGAGTTGCGGAGACGCGGTTAGCATCGGATCGTTTTTCTGAAACTTTGCTACACCGGATTGGAGTTGTTCGACTCATGCTCAAGGGCTTCAAAGAGTTCGTGATGCGCGGCAATGTCATCGATCTCGCCGTGGCGGTGGTGATGGGTACCGCGTTCACGGCGGTGGTGACCGCGGTGACCAAGGGCGTGGTCAACCCGTTGCTCGCCGTTTTCGGCGGCGCCAACGAGCTCGGCCTCGGCTTCCACCTGGTGTCGAGCAAGCCCGCGACATTCATCGCCGTCGGCCCGATCGTCACCGCGCTCATCGACTTCGTGATGATCGCCGCGGTTCTCTACTTCGTGCTCATCATGCCGATGAAGACCCTGAAGAACCGGTTCGGCACCACCAAGGCCGCCGAGCCCACCGAGACCGAACTGCTCATCGAGATTCGCGACCTGCTCGCCAAGCAGAGCGCCGACGCCCGCGCCGCCCACAACGCGGAGACCCTGGCCAAGCTCGACCGGGTCGACCCCACCCTCGGCAGCTCGCACCAGTAGGAGCGGGCAGGTCCGCCGACGCGAGACCGGCGAGGAAAGGGCGAGCGGACCCAGACGGGTCACGTGGGCAGCCGCGCGCCGGGGAATTCACCACGGCAGAGCCGCAGTTTCCGGTGGAGGACCGAGCCCAACCCGACGCATACGCCATCTCGAGTACACGGCGCATGGCGCAGCGAGGCCGGAGGTGTCCACAACTGGCGCTGCTGGCCCGTCGTTGAGCGGCGCACATCTGGAGGAAGGCAAAGGCACGCTGCGAAAGCGGACATACGATCCGTCGGCCGGAACGGTTGTGGAAGGTGACGCCTAACGCGGCGGTCCCGGCGAGACCGGGGTGGCCGAAACCACAGGGGACGAGGACCCGTCCAGCGCCGACATCTTCTTCCAGGTCTCCCAGTCGATGGTCCAGTCGTAGAGGTCGCCGTCGGCGGCGGACAGCGGGATCGAGGTGCCGGTGACCTCGACCGGATCGCCGTAGCGCGCGGTCGGGAAGTACGCCTGGGCGTCGGCGGGCGAGAGATTGATGCAGCCGTTGGTGACGTTCGCCGAGCCTTGCGCCGACAGGGATTCCGGGTTGGCGTGGATGAATTCGCCGTTGTTGGAGATGCGGACCGCCCAGCGCTCCCGAACGTTGGTGTAGTACGGCGGATTCGACATCAGGAAATCCTCGTACTTCTCGGTGACCACGTGTATACCCGAGCGCGTCACGTTGCGCGGCTCGTTGCCCTGGCCGTAGCTCACCGCGAAATCGAAGATCGTCTGACCGTCTCGCACCACGCGCATGCGATGGCTCGGCGCGTCGGCCTGCACGATCTGGCTGCGCCCGATGCGGAAATCCGAGGTGAGATCGGAGTAGCCGTAGTGCCCGCCGCCCAGATCCAGGCCGTAGAGCTTGGCCGCGACGTGCACGGTGGTGCCCGGCGTCCAGTACCGCTTGGGCCGCCAGTGCACCCGCGAACCGCCGTTGTCGTCGGGGAACCAGGCCCACGCGCCCTCGGTGGGCGGATCGGTGGTGACGGTCAGCGCCTTCTCCACCTCCGCCTTGTCGGTCACCGGGGACTTGAATTGCAGGATGATCGGCGCGGCGATGCCGACCTCCTGACCGTCGCCGATATTGACCGTCGCCGGGACGGTGCTCATCGGCGCCAGCGTGTGGAACGAGCCCTCGATCGGGACCGGCCTGCCGTCGGCGCCGACCGCGGTGCCCGACCACGTGTAGGTGGCGTCGTAGCCGAGCGGTTCGGTGATGCGGAAGGCGCGTTTGTCGGGGCTGAGCTCGCCCTGCACCTGCTTGCCCGCCGCGTTCGTCAACGCGACCTGGGCGATGGTCCCGTCGGCGACCGTCACGGAGACGGGCGCGACAGGGTTGACGTTCTCGTCGGCGTCACCGGGGCTCATGGTCACTTCGGCCACCGGACCGGACGCTCCGCCGGGCTTGTCGCTGGAACAACCGGCCACCAAGGCGATCACGACGAGCAGCACGGCCGACACGGCGGTCACCGATCGGCAGAAGGATCGCTTGCTCACCGAATCGAATTTACGCCCGGCGAACGACCCGATCCGCCGGTCGCGAAGCGCTGCGCCCGTTTCGTCCGATTAACCCGCACCGCGCTCGTCGTCAGAGCGTCACGCCGACGGTGACGGGTTCGGGTTCGAGCCGGATGCCGAAACGCTCGGCAACTCCGTCGCGCACCTTCCTGGCGAGCGCGACCAGGTCCGCGGCGCTGGCGTCGCCCCGATTCGTCAGTGCCAGTGTGTGTTTCGTGGAGAGCCGGGCGGCGGCGTCCGGTCCGGGGAAGCCCTTGGCGAAGCCCGCCCGTTCGATCAACCAGCCCGCGGAGAACTTCACGCCGTCGACGGCCGGATAGGTGGGAATCGTGACGTCACCCACATGGGCCGTGATCGCGGCCCGCACCTCGGGCACGCGCCCGTGCGGGACCACCGGGTTGGTGAAGAACGAGCCCGCGCTCCAGGTGTCGTGATCGGCGGCGTCGAGCACCATGCCCTTGCCCGCGCGCAGGCGAAGCACCGCGTCCCGCACGGCCGCGGCGGGCCTGGTCTCTCCCTCGGTGGCGTCCAGGACCCTGGTCAGTTCGCCGTAGCGCAGCGGTGCGCTCGACCCGCCCGCGTTCAGCGCGAAATCCACGTCGAGCACGACCGCGTCGTCGCGGTGCTTGAGCACGCTGGTGCGGTAGCCGAAGCCGAGTTCGGCGGGCTCCACCCAGCGGATCTCGCCGCTCACGCGGTCGAGCAGCCGCACCCGGCGCAGCAGATCGGCCACCTCGACGCCGTAGGCGCCCACGTTCTGCACCGGCGTCGCGCCTGCGGAACCCGGTATGCCGGAAAGGCATTCGAGACCACCGAGGCCGGCCGCCACGGTCGCGGCGACCACCGCGTCCCAGTTCGCGCCCGCCTCCGCTACGACGCCGTCCGCGCCGATCTCGACACCCTCGGTCGCGATGCGCACCACGACGCCGTCGAACCCGTCGTCGCCGATGAGCAGGTTCGAGCCGCCCGCGAGCAGCAGCAGCGGGATGCCCGCCGCGTCCAGCGCGCGCACGGTCGCCACCACGGACTGCGTCGAGACGCACTCGGCGACCAGCGCTGGGCCGCCGACCCGTAGCGTGGTCAGCTCGGCAAGCCGCACCTCGTCGCGCACCAGCGCACCGGTGTCGGCCAGCACGTCGCGCGCCTGATCGGTCGCCACCACACGTGAAGTTCGCACGCTCCAGACGGTAGCGTGTCCAACCATGGCTACACCCTTGGCGTTCACGGCCCGCTATTCCCACCCGGTCGCCGCCGTGCGCGCGGCCTTCGCCGACGAGCAGTACTGGAAGGACCGCATCGCCGAGGTCGGCGGACCGAACGCACGCCTCGAGTCGGTCATCGTCCAGGGCGACCACGTGCGCGTCGAGATGGTACAGGCCATCGCCGCCGAACAGCTGCCGCCCGCCATCACCGCCGTGCGCCCCGGCGACCTGATCATCCCGCGCACCGAGAACTGGACCGGTGACACCGCCACCTTCGACGTCCGCGTCGAGGGCGCCCCCGCCACCATGCGCGGCACCATCGCCCTGAGCGGCGACGACGCCTCCGCCGCCGCCACCGTCGACGGCAGCATCGAAGTGAAGGTGCCGCTCTTCGGCAGCAAGATCGAAGCCGCCATCCAGGAACGCCTCACCGAACTTCTCCAGTCGGAGGAGGAGTTCACCAACACCTGGCTGTCCCAGCACTGAGGATCGTGTGCCGACCGCCACCCAGTAACCTTTCCCGACATGGCACGCCGACTGGACTACTCCGCCCGCTACCCGCTGCACACCACCAAGGAGCTGCACGAGGCGCTGTCGACCCGTGAGTACTGGGAGGCGCGGGTCGAGGAGATGCGCAAGTACACGCCGGGCAACGAGGTGGTCAGCCTCGAGGTGAGCGATTCGGGTATCGAGGTGGTGCTGCACCACGTCCTGCCGCGCGAGATGCTGCCCGAGATCGCGCAGACCGTGATGCGCAAGGACATGATCATCACCCGCAAGGAGAGCTGGGGCCCGTACAACGGCGAAGAGACCGTCGGCAAGTTCTCGGCCTCGATTCCGGCCGGACCCGGCAGCCTGGGCGGCACCATCAAGCTGTTCCCCACCGAAACCGGCTGCACCATGCGCTTCTCCTCGGAAGCGAAGGTGTTCATTCCGATGGTCGGTCCGCGCCTCGAGCAGTTGATGCTGGTGAACCTCGTCGATCTGTTCCGCGGCGAGGCCGAGGTAACGGTGAAGTGGCTGGAAGAGCGAAACCCGATCAGCTGAGCAGACCTATCGGCACGATCACCAGGGGGACCACCGGCGTCAACCGGCTGCGACGCAGCGACCGTTGGCTGATGCACGACGAGCTGGTCGCCGCGCGCCTGTCGGCGGCGCCCGATCCGCTGGTGGTCGACCTCGGTTACGGCGCGAGCCCGTGGACCACCTTCGAGCTGGCGGGCAGACTGCGCAGGGTGCGGCCGGACGTGCGGATGGTCGGTCTGGAGATCGATCCGGACCGAGTGGTGCCCGGTCGCGACGGCGTCACCTTCGCCAGGGGCGGTTTCGAGCTGGCCGGTCTGCGTCCCGTGCTGGTGCGCGCGTTCAACGTGCTGCGCCAGTATCCCGAGTCGGCCGTGCCGGACGCCTGGTCGACCATCCTTTCCGCGATGGCGCCCGACGGCCTGCTCGTCGACGGCACCTGTGACGAACTGGGCCGCCGCTGCGCCTGGGTACTGCTCGACCGCACCGGACCGCGCTCGCTGACGCTGGCGTGGGATCCGTTCACCGTCGAACGTCCCTCCGACATCGCCGAGCGGCTGCCGAAGGCGCTCATCCACCGGAACGTGCCCGGCGAACCGATCCACGCCTTGCTCACCGCCGCCGATCGCGCGTACTCGCACGCCGCGCCGCTCGCCCCGTTCGGACCCCGCGTCCGGTGGCGGGCGGCGGCGGAACAGCTTCGTGCGCAAGGGTTTCCGGTGCGGGAGTATCGGCGGCGGATGCGCGACTGTGTGCTGTCGGTGCCGTGGTCGGTGGTCGCGCCCCGGCAGTGAACGTCTTCGTCGCGCGCCTCGCGTGCGCTGGCGTGGTCCGGCGGGCGCAGCTATGCGCAGGGCTTTCCGGCGCGGGAGTACCGACGGCGCACGCGCGACTGTGTGCTGTCGGTGCCGTGGTCGGTGGTCGCACCCCGACAGTGACCTCTTCGTCGCGGCCCCGCATCCGCCAGCGTGCTCCGGCATGCCAGGTCTCCGATGCGGGAACATCAAGGCAGATACGCGACTACGGCTTTCGGTCGGGTAGTCGGTGGTCTCGCCCCGTCACGCAACGTCGTCGTCGCGCGGCCCACGTCGCCAGCGCCGAACACTCACGCGCACGGCGTTTCCGGTGCGGGGCAATGCGGCGTTGTCGATGCGCGGTCGCGCCTCGTCACCGACCGTTTTCGTCGCCGTGTAGCAGCCCGCGTAGATGTCCGGTGGCGATGGCGACGGGCAGGATGGAGCGGGGTTCGAACGGCAGGGACCAGAGTCCGCCGTGTGCGGCACCGCCCGCGAACAACGATTCCGGGTTCGGGTCGGCCGGTGCCGGGTCGTTGAGGTCGGCGACCAGTTTGGCGGCGAGCAGCGTGCGTGCGGTGTCGGGTTCGAAGATCTGCATGCCGAAGCGGTGCGCGCTGCGATACGCGGCGGCCAACGAGCGCTGGGACAGCACAGCGCGGGTCCAGGTCGGCGGCGCGACTGTGTAGGAGACGGTGTGTCCCGCATCCTGTGCGGCGATCGCGCGCCAGCGCAGAATCCGCTGGGCGAGAACGTGGTTCGGGCCTTGCGGCGGGAAGAGCGCGTCGGCGACCGACCAGCGCGCGCCCGCGGCGTCGGTGACTCGGGTCCGGTAGTTGGGCCGATAGAGCGCGGATCGGGTGAGCACGCGCAGCGCGTCTTGGATGAGGCCGCGCGATCCGCGCCCGTGTAGCCGCGAATGCGCTTGGGCGACCACGGATTCCGGCACCGCGTAGCAGTCCGTCGGCGATCCGACTCCGGCCAGCGCGGTGTCGGGACGCGCGGCGAGCAGATCGGCGGCGAGCAGGTCGAGGGCGACGGCGAGCCGGACGCCGCCCGGCCCGCGCCGCGTGACGTAGCTCCCGAACACCGGAAAAGTGTCCCCGCCGAGGTGTTCTCGAATCCAGTGCACCAGGGCCGGGAACTGGGTGGTGATGTCGGCGCCCGGCTGCCCGTCGACCAGCGGATAGCGCAGCACGCCTCCGCCCGCTTCGGCCTCCCCCACCAACTCGCGCCACCGGGCGGGTCCCGGCCGCGCGACCGCGAGCACGTCGGCGCCCCAGCGCAGCAGCGGACGCAACGGCGTCAGCTCACCCGCGCCCGCGACGACTACCCGAAACCCGGTCAGCGCCAACCACTCCGGATGATCGATCACCCGCTCCACCGCGGCGGCGAAACCCGGCTCCACGATGCCGTGCTGCCGCCAATCGGTCAGCTCGCGTTGCAACGCCTCCTCGGCGAGCACGGCGCCGCGAAACGGAACCTCCAGGCGCCGTGCGGGTTTCCCGGCACCATGGGCCGTTCCCGTCGCAGGCCCGTCCGCGGCGACCGACCCGATCTCGACACCGCGCAACGGTTCCACCGAGTACCCGGTGACGAAGCGCAGCAGGTTCCGCGCCGCGCGCAGTCCTTCGCGCGCGCTGCCCACCGACGCGTCGGGCGAGCTGGCCGCCAGCGCGGTCAGCCCGCGGAACACCGGGCGGTATTGGCGCGACCAGTCGCGGCAGGTCTCCACCCATTGCGCGAGATCGGCGTCGTAGCGGCGCACGGCATCGGCGACCACGGCGGTGGCGAACATGTCGCCGACTCGATCGGGCGCTCCGGACGGAAAGACGAGATCCCACCTACCCGCACCTACCGACCCCATGATCAGTCACCCTGCCACGATTACGCGCCCGGCAAAACCGGACGGACCTCGAATTCATAGCCGAAACGGATGACCGCGCTCACCGCGCGCCTCACAGGCCCGTGAGCGCGCGATGCACCCTGGCGGCGGCCCGCGGCGGCAGACGCACACTGGCCGAACGGATTTCCGCGCCCGCGCAGCGGTTGATCGCGACCGCGTCGCCGACCACCTCGTTCAGCGCCACTTGCCCGATATCGGCCTCGGCCAGATCGAGCACGGTGCGCACCGGCGTTGTCACCAGGAACGCGCCCGCCGATTCCACGTCCGAGCCGATCAGCGGGCGGCGCAGCACCACAAGTCGCGGGGTCACCGGCGGGCGTCCCGCGCCGACCGAGAGATGCAGGAAGCGCGGGCGCAACCGGCCCATGCCGTGCAACTCGGCCGCGCTGTGGTGCGAGACCGCGGCGGCGCCGTCGAACCAGGCCGCCCACATCGCGTATTCGTCCAGCGGTCCATCGGGCCATTCGGTCAGCCGCAGCATCCCGACACCGGCCCTGGTCACCGATCCGTCCCCCAGCCCGGCCCGCACTCTGGCCTCACATCCCGTGCGCAGCACCTGGCGGGTGGTGAAGAATCCGGCGTGCCGACCGGCCAGCCTGCGCAGCACACGCCACCCTTGATCGACGGATTCGGGTGCGCGGCCCGCCGCATCGCCAGCCATGCAGACCAGGCTACGCTCGAATTCTGTGTCACATGTCACATTCGAGACCCTCAACGCGCCCACAGAACCCGCACAGAAACGTCGGGAAGAATCTTCCGCATGAGTACGAAGCCGCCCACCAAGTTGTCCGTCAGCAGGCGCACGCTGGTGATCGCCCTGGTGGTGGTCGCCACGTTGCTGGCCGCCGTCCTGGCCGGCGGCGAGGCGTACGCGCGCCATGTCGTCTCGCGTTGCATCAGCAGCCAGTTCGAGAAAGAGATGGGATCTAGGATCGATGTCGGCTTCGGCGCCAAGCCGATGCTGATCACCTGGCTGGACGGGAAGGTCTCGTCAGTCACCGTGGACAGCAAGGACAACAAGTTCGGCCCCGCCGTCGGCATGGTGGTGCACGCCGAGTTCAACGATCTCGAAGGCGTGAACAGCGGTAACGGCGGCGGCGTCGTCGGCAGCTCCTCCGCGCACGTCACCTGGAGCAACGAGGGCATTCAGGAGTCGCTCGGCGGCATGGTCAGCGGGGTGCGCTCGTCGTCGGCGACCGGCATGATCACTCTGGACGTGCTCGGCGGGCTCGCCCAGCTCCAGGTGCACCCCGAGGTGCGCAACGGCGCCGTGGAGGTGCAGACCAAGTCGGCCGAGCTGCTCGGCATCGGACTGCCGACCGATCTGGTCGAGGGCATCGTCGACATCATGACCCAGAGCCTGCAGAGCTACCCCATGGGCCTGAAGGCCACCGAGATCAAGGTGACCGACGACGGCGTGGTCGCGCAGCTCGCGGGTGGTCGCACGGAACTGCCCGCCGCCGAGAACAACGCCGAGGTTCGCTGCTGATCCCCATGCGAAACAGCCTCGGGCCCCGCTCTTTTCGACGTGGCCGCGGCTCAGGCGGGGAAACCCTCCAGCACCGCACGCGATTTCGACAGCCCGAGGCGTGTCGCGCCCGCCGCGATCAACTCCGCCGCCGCCTCGGCCGTGCGGATGCCGCCGCTGGCCTTGATCCCGAGCCGACCACCGACGGTCTCGGCCATCAACCGCACCGCGTGCACGCTCGCACCGCCCGCGGGATGGAATCCGGTGGAGGTCTTCACGAAATCGGCGCCCGCGCGCTCGGCGACGCGGCACACCTCGACGATCGCCTCGTCCGGCAGCGCGGCGGATTCGATGATGACCTTGAGCACCGCGCGATCCCCGACGGCCTCGCGCACGGTGACGATATCGGCGAGCACGGCGTTGAATTCGCCGTCGAGCGCGGCGCCCACATCGATGACCATGTCGACCTCGGCCGCGCCCTGATCCACCGCGAGCCGCGCCTCGGCACCCTTCACCAGCGAATGGTGTTTGCCCGAAGGGAATCCGGCGACCGTGGCGACGACCAGACCCGGCGCGCGCACCGGAAGCATGGACGGCGAAACGCAGATCGCGTACACCCCGAGCGCGCGCGCCTCGTCGACCAGCGCGGCGACCTCGGCGGGCGTCGCGTCCGGCGCCAGCAAGGTGTGATCGATGACGGCGGCCACTTCGGCCCTGCTCAGCGACGCGGAATCTGCCATGTTTCGAGAGTCTGGCACACGCGAGGCGAATTCCGTTGCGTGCCTGGCGACGCGTACCGCACACTCGTAACTGTCAGTGGATCCGCGGGCTTCGGGAAGCTCGCCCACCTGACGAGCGTTGTGCGGATGGCCCAACTCGTTCGGGAGGAGACGACACCGTGCTGATCCGTCGCGAACGCGCCGAGGACGCCCCCGCCGTCGCGTCGGTGCATCGCAGCGCGTTCGGCGCGCTGTACGCCCGCGAGGCCGCTGCGGCCGGACTCGCCGCCGCGCCACCCGCCGATCCACCGGAAGTCGATCTCGTCGCGCGGTTGCGCAGCGATGCGGGCTGGATCCCCACCCTCTCGCTGGTCGCGGTGGAGTACGACGCCGTGATCGGCCACGTCTGCCTGACCCGCGCCGCCGTCGGCCCGTTCCCCGCGCTCGGCCTCGGACCGCTCGGCGTGCACGTCGAGCACCAGGGCACCGGGGTCGGCTCCGCGCTGATGCACGCCGCGCTCGGCGCCGCAGACGCGCTCGACGAACCGCTCATCGGCCTGCTCGGCAGCCTCGACTACTACCCAAGATTCGGTTTCGTCCCCGCCGCCCGCCTCGGCATCGCCCCGGACGAATCGGACTGGTCCTCGCACTTCCAGGTCCGCCCGCTCACCACCTACGAAGCCCAGATCACCGGCGAATTCCATTACGCCGAACCGTTTTACGATCTGTGATCGCTGCCGGTCTCGGCGCGCACCCGCGCGGTTGGTCATATCCGACCGAAGGTGACCTCCACCAAGTCACACCAACCGAATGTCACCTTCAACCGGACTGAACCCGGGGGCGGGAACCGCCCGGATGTCACCTGCGATCGAGCGAAGCCACGGGCAGGAATCGACCGAAAATGACCCCCACCCGGTCACACCGACCGAATGTCACCTGCGGTCGAACTAAGCCCACAGGCAGGAACCGACCGAAAATGACCGCCACCCAGTCACACCAACCGAATGTCACCTTCAACCGGACTGAACCCACGGGCAAGGACCGACCGAACGTGGCCCCCACCCAGTGACACCGACCGAATGTCACCTTCGGTCGGGTTGAGCCCACGGGCGGGAACCAACTGAAGGTCACCTTCGATCGGGCTATGCCCGGAGGCGGGAACCCGAACGAATGTCACCTGCGATCGAGCTATGCCCGCGGGCGGGAGCCGACCGAAGGTGACCGCCACCCGGTCACACCGACCGAATGTCACCTTCGGTCGGGCTATGCCTGCGGGCGGGAACCGGACGAAGGTGACATTCGGTCGGGTTGGGTGGGTGACGGTCACCTTCGGTCGTTGGAGGCGGTGGCTGTGCGCTGGGCGAACGGTGGGCATCCGAGGAGTTACGCCGGGGAACGGGCGGTCCTCGTGTAGCGCGCGAAGCGTCGCCTGGGAGGATGGGCCGATGAGTTCCGCTCCATCCGCCTCGGACGATCGCCGTTTCGTGTTGACGCTGGGCTGCCAGGACCGACCCGGCATCATTGCGGGGATCACCTCGTTCATCGCCGACTTCGGCGGCTCGATCGTGGAGGCCGGTTACCACTCGGACACCGAAACGGGCTGGTTCTTCACCCGGCAGGCGATCAAGGCCTCGACGGTGCCCTTCGGCATCGCGGAACTGCGCGAGCGCTTCACCGAGGTCGCCACCCGACTCGGCACGGCGGAGTGGCAGCTGCACGACACCGGCGAGCGCCGCCGCGCGGTGCTGCTGGTCAGCAAGGACGGCCACTGCCTGCACGACCTGCTCGGCCGCGCCGCCTCGGGCGAACTGCCCGCGACCATCGAGGCCGTCATCGGCAACCACCCGGATCTGGCCGGGATGACCGAGGCGCACGGCGTGAAGTTCCATCACGTCCCGTTCCCCAAGGACCCGGCCGAACGCGGCCCCGCCTTCGAAGAGGTGCGCAACCTGGTCGACGCGCACGACCCGCACGCGGTGGTGCTCGCCCGCTTCATGCAGGTGCTGCCGCCCGAACTCTGCGAACACTGGGCGGGCCGGGCGATCAACATTCACCACAGCTTCCTGCCCTCGTTCGTCGGCGCCCGCCCGTACCACCAGGCGTTCGCCCGCGGCGTCAAGCTGATCGGCGCCACCTGCCACTACGTGACCGCCGAACTGGACGCGGGCCCCATCATCGAGCAGGACGTGATCCGCATCGATCACGCCGACGAAGTCCGCGACATGGTGCGCCAAGGTCGCGACATCGAACGCGTGGTCCTGGCCCGCGGACTGCGCTGGCACTTGGAGGGCCGGGTGCTGGTGCACGGCCGCCGCACGGTCGTCTTCAACTGACCGCAGCCGCGGAGGTCCCGAGTCCCGTGTAGCCGCGCCCCTCTTCCGAGGCGCCCCGGGCGCACAGCCGTCTGAAATCGACGGTAGTCAAATGGTTGCTATTCGATCTTCAAAAGCCACCATATGACTACCGTCGAATCCATTTCTCTATCGACGGTAGTCAAATGGTGGTTGGGGCCTTGACAGGCAGAGCATTGCTCGAGGGACTTCCTCCCGACTGGGAAGCGCGGCTCGGCACCTGGTGGCCCGAACGCGCGCAACCCCGATCGGAGACGGCGTCGGCTCCGGTCGGGGTCAGCGGGCGGTCGGCTCAGCCGACCGCTTCGGTACGCGCGGGGGCGTACGCGGAGTCGAGCACGCGGGCGAGTTCATCGTTGAACCGCTCGTACATCTCGACGTTGCCGAGGTGGCCGGTGTTCAGCACCTCGTAGCGCACCAGGCTGCCCACCGACTCGAGCATCTCGGCGATGATCTCGGAGTGCAGCGGCGGCGTCATGTCGTCGGCGGAGCCGGCCAGGATGGTGGTCGGCACCACCAGGTTCTTCGCCGACTCGCCGAGGTCCATCACGGCGAGCAGCTTGCCGAATTCGGCGCGCACCATCGCGGGGCAGGAGCGCACCACGGCCATGCTGTAGTCCACCAGGTCGCCGGTGGATTCCAGGCTCATGATCTGCCGGGCGAACACCCATTTGACAGGCTTGATCGGCGGAAAGACGATCGGCGTTCCCAGGCCGAGCTTGCCGACGACGTGCGGCAGCGAGACGCCGGTGCGCTTCCACGGCAGCGGCCGGTTGAAGAACGGCACCACGGTGGTCGTGGCGACCAGACCGTGCGGCGCGGTGTTGGTCAGCAGCACCGCCTCCGCGCGCTGGGTGACCTCCTCGGGGTAGCGCCCGGCCCATGCCTGCAGCGTCATGCCGCCGAGGCTGTGTCCGACGAGCACGGCCTTGCGGCCCGCGGGCAGCGCCGCTTTCAGCACCGCGGCGAGGTCGTCGGCCAGCAGTTCCATGGTCAGCTTCGAGGAGCCGCGCTCGCTCTCACCGTGTCCGCGCACGTCGTAGGCGATCACCCGGTATTCGCCTGCGAAAGCGTTGATCTGGGCGTTCCAGTACTCGATCGCGCAGGTCCAGCCGTGCACGAGCACGAGGGCGGGAGCGTCGACCGGACCGTACGCGTGCACCCGCAGCTTCGTGCCGTCTGGCGCGGTCACCGGGATGACGTCGTGTGGCACGGTGGGCGGGTTCAGCGCCGGGGTCGAGTAGGTGCGCGCCCGGAGATTGGCGCGATGTACGTCGAGCAGGCCCCGAGCCTTTCCCGGCAGCTCGCCCAACGCGGTCTGCAACTGTGCACGCATCGGACACTCCTTTGTGTTACTGATAATTACAGTAACCCGAAGTACCGCCTGCTAGCTAGTGCAAGCACAAAAAGCGCCGCCGCCCGGTACCAGGGCAGCGGCACACAAGGTCGCCTACCAGCGCGAACGCCAAGTCCGCTAGCTGTGGCAAGCGCGAGAAATTTCTGCCGCAGCTCGTTGAATCCCCGCGCACATTCCGCACAGCGACAGCAACACGAGCGGCGTATTCATGGCGTGTGGCGGCGATCGACCAGTGGTCACGAGCCCCCAAATGGAACCAGCAGCCAGAGGCGTACGGCAGCGATCTCAGCCGAAGGTCACCAGCCCCCCACAGAACAGCAGCCGCGAGGCGTACAGCAGCTATCAGCCGAAGGTCACCAGCCCACACAGAACCAGCAGCCACGAGGCGCATGGCAGCGATCAACCGGCGGCCACCAGGCCCCAGAGAACCAGCAACCGCAAGGCGCATGGCAGCGATCAACCAAAGGTCACCAGCCCCCACACAAAACCAGCAGCCGCGAGGCGCATGGCAACGAACAACCGGCAGCCACCAGCCCACACAGAACCAGCAGCCACGGCGGGACGTACGGCAACGATCAACCGGCAGCCACCACAGAAACAGCTCCCGCAAGGCGCTTGGCAGTGAACAACCGGCAGCCACCAGCCCACACAGAACCAGCAGCCGCGAGGTGCGCGGCAGCGATCAACCGAAGATCACCAGCGCCGCCGAATCAAGCCCACTCGAAAGGCGGATCGCCGTGCACACCTGCATACGACTGACGACGAGCCCACACCTCGCGGCACCACCGACTCACCGCCGCGCGAAAGGACGGCGATCAACCGGCGGCCACCAGCCCACACAGAACCAGCAACTGCGAGGCGTACGGCAGCGGTCCGAAGCTCACCAGCCCCTACAGAACCAGCAGCCGCGAGGTGCGCGGCAGCGATCAACCGAAGATCACCAGCGCGGCCGAATCGCGCCGACTCGAAGGGCAGATCGCCGCGCACACCTGCATTCGGCTGACGACGAGCCCACAGCACCGACTCACTGCCGCCCGAAAGGACGGCGATCAGCCGACCGCCACCAGCCCCACACAACCAGCAGCCGCAAGGCACACAGCAGCGATCAACCGAAGATCACCAGCGCCGCCGGATCGCGCCCGCTCCAAAGGCCGATCGCCATGCAGACCAGCTTCGGCTCAGTGCGCGCACCCTGACGCTGCGGCCGTCACCCTGGCGAAGCCGGTGATGATGTTGCGTCCCGCGGTCGCGCCGATCTCGTGGAAATCGCCATCGCGGCACCGACAACTCGCCGACGCGCGAAACGGGCGCCGATCAGCGAATCACCAACGCGGACCGCGCTGAACCTCGTCCACCTTGGGCCGCACATCGGCCAGATAGATACCCGTGGCGATGATCGCCACGAAGGCGAGCAGACCAAGCCCGGCGGGCGAGAGCAGCAGAAGCAGCAGCGCCGCCCCCAGGATCGCCAGCCAGATCGGCTTGGTCTGCTTGTCCACCGCGGTGAAGGCGTCCGGCCGCTGGCGGATGGCGTGGATCAGCGCGAAGATCGTCGCGCCCAGCGCAACGAGCCACAACACCAGCAGAATCAGTCCGGTCAACCCGTGCACGGTATTCACCTGACCCATGATACGAGCGACGCCCCCGCACAGCAGGCTGTGCGGGGGCGTCGTGGGGTGTGTGTATCTCCGCCTCGACCGCGGCCATGCGCGGCTGTCGACGGATCACGTCCGGCTGTGCCATCGGCGTGTCCGCGGGCTGTCGACGGACCGCCCGTGCCGATTACGCCTTCTTCGGCGCGGCCTTCTTCGCGACGGGGGCGGCCTTCTTCGCGGCCGGAGCCTTCTTGGCCGGAGCCTTCTTCGGCGCGCCGTTCTCGGCGGCAGGCGCGGTCTCGGTGGTCACCGCGACGACCTCGGCCTCGACGACCGGCTCGGCGACGGGCTCCTCGTCGGCCTTGCGGCCGATCAGGCCGTTGACGCGCTCCAGAACCTCTTCGGCGCGGCCCGCGGCGTCCTTGTACAGGGTCTCGACGCGGTCGATCTGGTCCTCGACCAGCTGGTTGGCGCGCAGCCGCTCGACGGTCTCCTCGCCGCGGACGGCCAGGTCGGCGTACAGGTCGACCACCTTGTTGTAGTACTCCTCGGCGAGCCTGCGCAGCTCCTCGGAGGTGAACTTCTCACGCAGCTCGGCGAGGTCGTCCGGCAGCTCGGCGGGGAGGCCGGACAGCCGCTCGCGCAGCGTCTCGAACTGGGCCTGCACGTCGGCGGGCACGTTGGCGAAGCGCTCGCGGGCCTCTTCCACCCGGCCCGGCACATCGGCGGACGCCGCGCGCTCACGCACCTGGGTGACGACGTCCAGGGCGGCGGTGTAGACGGCATCCCCGGCGCCGACGGCGGCGAACAGAGGCTTGCTGACTGTTGCGGTCTTCTCGGTCATATTTTTTCGTTCTCCTGGCGTGGCGGAGTGTCGGTTGTCGTGCGCGGAACGTCGCTGTCCCATTCCCCCCCTGGCTCGTTCCCTCCGTTTTCCCGGCGAAACGATTCATAGATCTCCAGGAGCACCTGCTTCTGCCGTTCACTGATCTCCGTGTCGGCAAGCAGGGCATCCCGGACCGGACTGTGCGGCCGCTGCTCGAGATAGCCAGCCCGTACGTACAGCACCTCCGAGGACACCCGCAGCGCCTTCGCGATCTGCGTGAGTACCTCGGCGGAGGGATTGCGCAATCCGCGCTCGATCTGACTGAGGTACGGATTGCTCACCCCCGCCAGTGCGGCGAGCTGACGCAGGGAGACTTGCGCCGCCTCGCGCTGCGCCCTGATGAAACCTCCGATGTCGTGCGCCGCGTTCGCGACGCGACCCCCTCGTTCGCCGACGCCCGCCGATTGCTCGGACGGACCGTCGGTGTACTCGGCGGAAACCTCGGGATGGTCTGCCATCACTCACCTTCTGGCGGTTGTACGGATTCAATTCTAGGGCAGGGTGCTAACTCTTGCAAGCACGCTGTTAGCACGCGTTCGGCAAACCGCCGGCGTGCCGTTTTCTCAACCTTGGAACAACAGGTGCGAAACCGTGTAGATCGCCAGCCCGGCCAGCGATCCGACGACGGTTCCGTTGATCCTGATGAATTGCAGATCGCGCCCGACCTGCAATTCGATCTTCTTGCTCGCCTCTTCGGCGTCCCACCTGGCAACCGTGTCGGTGACCAGCGTGGTGATCTCGCTCGCGTAGTTCGACACGAGGTAGCGCGCGCCCCGGTCGATCCAGCCGTCCACCTTCGCCCGCATCTCGGCGTCGTCGCGCAGCCGCTCACCGAGTTGCTGCACATTCTCCCCCACTTTGCGGCGCAACGTACTGTTCGGATCGTCCGCGGATTCCAGGATGAGCCGCTTGGCCGCGCGCCAGGTCGCCTCTGCCATGCCGGTGATTTCCTCGCGGCCCATGATCTGCGATTTGATCCGTTCGGCCTTCTTGATCATCGCGTCGTCGTACTGCAGATCGTGCGCGAAATCCTCCAAGAAGCGATTCGCGGCCAATCGCACCTCGTGCTCGGGATTCGACCGCACCTTCCAGGTGAACTCGACGAGCTCGCGATAGATCTTTTCTGAAAGCAGAATGTTTACAAATTTCGGGGCCCATTGCGGCGCGTCGCGCAAAACAATCCGGTCGATGGTCTCCTGGCTGCCGAGAGCCCACTGGTGCGCGCGCTCGGCGAGCATGTCGAGCAGCGGCAGCTGCCGGTTGTCGGCGAGCAGTTCGGCGAGCACCCGGCCGATCGGCGGACCCCACAGCGGTTCGGCGATCCGCTTGACGATCGTGTTGTCGATGACCTGCTCGACGTCCTCGTCGCGCAACACCCCGACCACCGCCCGCAGGATCGTCGAACTCTCCTCGGCAACCCGCCCGGCGTGCTGCGGGTCGGCCATCCAGCGCCCGACGCGCAGCGAGATCTGGGCCGAGTTCACCTTGGCCGAGACCACCTCCGGCGCGAGGAAGTTCGTGCCGACGAAGCTGCCGAGGCTGGCGCCGAGCTGATCTTTCTTCTTGCGGATGATCGCGGTGTGCGGAATCGGCAGGCCGAGCGGATGCCGGAACAGCGCCGTCACCGCGAACCAGTCGGCGAGCGCGCCGACCATGCCCGCCTCCGACGCCGCGCGCACGTACCCGACCCAGTCGCCACCCCCGCCGCGCGATTCCAGCCAGCGACAGAACAGGTAGACCACCGTCGCGAAGGCGAGGAAGCCGGTGGCGACGGCTTTCATCTTCCACAGGTCACGTCGTTTGGCGGCCTCGTCGACGAAGAACCCGGTCGGCCCAGCCGGGGTCGGCGGGGCCATGACCGGGATGTTGCCGGGAGCTTTCTCCATGTCTCCATTCTGCTGTGCCGCGCGCTGGGCCCTCTGATGTGTGGTTCCTGCCGCATCCGGCACCCAAACGGACCTACGCTGGGTGGCCTGCACCTAAGCTGAAAGTCCACGACCATTACGAACGAGGGAGCCAACGCTGTCCACCGAAGACCTTGTCGACATCGGTGAGCTCGCCGAGCGACCGGCTGCGGTGCGCACCGGCCGGATGGACGGCCGCAAGCGCCGATGGCGGCAGCACAAGATCGACCGCCGCGAGGAACTCGTCGACGGCACCCTTGCCGCTGTCCGCACCCGCGGCAGCAACGCGGGCATGGACGAGATCGCCGCGGAGATCGGCGTCTCCAAGACCGTGCTCTACCGGTACTTCTCCGACAAGAACGACCTGGTCCACGCGACCATGCAGCGGTTCATCGAGACCACGCTGATGCCTCGGGTGTACGGCGCGATCAGCCTCGACGCCGACGAGTTCGAGCTGGTGCGCTCGGCGCTGGCCGCCTACGTCGGCACGGTCGACGAGGACCCCGAGGTGTACCGCTTCATCATGGGCAGCGGCTCGGACGCATCCTCGCTCGCCGAGTTCGAGAAGCTCTTCGCCGAGGTCGTCTCCGCCGTCATCGCCGACAAGGCGGGCGCGCTCGGCATCGACACCACCGGCGCGATGCTGTGGTCCTACGTGCTGGTCGGCGGCATCCAGCTGGCAACCCACTGGTGGACCACCGACAAATCGATGGCGCGCGAAGAGGTCATCGACTATCTGACGATGATGGCCTGGAGCGCCATCGAAGGCATGGCGCGGGCAGGCGGCTCGCGGGAGACCTTCAACCAGCAGCCGCACGTGCTGCCGAGGCCGGACACCGACGCCTCCGCGTAAGAGGCGGTGCCGCGCCCGTCGCAGCCGGTGTCTGTGACGGTGGGTTCGACAATGCCGCCCGGTTGGTTACTCTGAACGCGAGCGGTGCCACAGTGGGGTTGGTCACCGCCCCCAACGTGGTCACGCGAGTTCTCGCCTGCGTGTCCCGTCGGCTACGACCGCGGCACCAATGGAGGTACCTCGATGGCGAAGCAAGTACCGACTTCCCGGCTTGCTCGTGGCACCAAGCTGGGTGCCGTGGCCGCCAGTTCGGTCTTGCGGACGCAGCGCACGAGGCTTTCCATGCGGGGGAGATCCGAGGCCGTGCGCGCCAAGATGGCCGAGGAATCCATGATCCGCACCACCGAGCAGGTGGTCATGGTGCTTGGCACCATGAAGGGCGTGGCCATGAAACTGGGACAGATGATGTCGGTGCTCGATCTGGACCTGGTGCCCGAGGATCATCGCGAACGCTTCCAGAAGCGGCTTGCCGTGCTGCGCAACGCCGCGCCGACCGTCTCCTTCGACGCCATGCGGCAGGTCGTCGAGGAGGATTTCGGACAGCCGCTCACGGCGATCTTCGCGGAGTTCGATCCGGAGCCGATCGCGGCCGCCTCGATCGGCCAGGTGTACAAGGCCACGCTGCGCGACGGCCGAGTGGTCGCCGTGAAGGTGCAGTACCCGGGCATCGACGCCGCGGTGCGCGCGGATCTGAAGAATCTCAACATGTTCCGCAAGGTGCTCACCTCCGCCATGCCGTGGGTCACCCCCGCCGTCCTCGACGAGCTGCGGCTGAACATGGAGGGCGAGCTCGACTACCAGACCGAGGCCGTCACCCAGCTGCAGATCGCGGAGCTCTACGCGGGGCACCCGTTCATCGCGGTGCCGCGCTCGCTGCCCGAGCTGAGCACGACTCGGGTGCTGGTCAGCGAATACCTGCCCGGCAAGGGCTTCGAGGAGCTTCGCCAGTTCCCCGAGGACGAGCGCAACCGGATCGGCGAGATCATCTACCGGTTCTACGTCGGCTCGCTGTTCACCTTCAACGAGTTCTGCGGCGACCCGCATCCGGGCAATGTGCTGCTCGTCGACGACGGCCGCGTCGGCTTCCTCGACTTCGGCCTGTTCAACCGGATGGACCCCGAGCACGTGCGGTTCGAGACGATCTGCCTGCGGGCGGCCGCCGAGGACCGCGCGGAAGACTTGCGCGAGTTGATGATTCAGCGCGGCGTTATCGACTCGCCGGAGGAGATCGGCGCCGAGGAATGCCTGGAGTACGTGCTCGCGGCCTCGGAGTGGTGTCTGGTCGACGAGGAGCTGACCATCACGCCCGAGCTGGCCAGCGGCGCGTTCCTGCTCGCCGTTGACCCGCGGGCCAGCGAGTTCGCGGGCATGAAGCAGCAGAACCTGCCGCCGGAACACCTGTTCTCCCGCCGCGCCGACTTCCTCACCTTCGGCATGCTCGGCCAGCTCAACGCCACCGCGAACTGGCATCGGATCTCCCGCGAGTGGCTCTACGACGAACCACCGGTCACCGAACTGGGCAAGGCGCACCAGCAATGGCTTGCGGAGAACCCGCCGCCCGCGCCGACCAAGACCGCGCGGCCGCGCTCGGCCGCGTCCACAGCGAACACACCCAAGAAGACCGCGGCGAAGAAGGCGCGGCAGCCGAGGGCCGGGCGCAAAGCCTGACCCGCACCGCACGCCACGGCACCGACCAGGAGTGAACAGACACATGGCAGACAATCGCGAATTCGACATCGCCCTGTTCGGCGCGACGGGTTTCGTCGGCAAGCTCACCGCGGAGTACCTGCTCGACGCGGCGCCCTCGGACGCCCGCATCGCGCTGGCGGGCCGCTCGCTGGACAAGCTGACCAAGGTCCGCGCGGAGCTGGGCCCGAAGGCCGCGGCGTGGGACCTGGTGGTGGCCGACTCGACCGACCAGGCCACACTCGACGCCCTGGCCGCGCGCACCAAGGTCGTGGTGACCACGGTCGGCCCGTACTTGCGCTACGGCATGCCGCTGGTCGCCGCCTGCGCGAAGGCGGGCACCCACTACGCCGATCTCACCGGTGAGCCGCTGTTCATCCGCGACGCCATCGACACCTACCACGACGAGGCCGCGCGCACCGGCGCGAAGATCGTCAATTCCTGTGGCTACGACTCGATTCCGTCCGATCTGAGCGTCTACCAGCTGTACCGCAGCACGGTCGCGGACAACACCGGCGAGCTGACCGACACCACCCTGATCGCCTCGCTCAAGGGCGGCATGAGCGGCGGCACCATCGATTCGGGCCGGGCCATGATGGAGGCCATCGCCGCCGATTCCAGTAAGGCCTCGGTGCTTTCGCACCCGTACTCGCTGAGCCCCGACAAGTCGATGGATCCCGACGTCGGCCGCCAGAGCGATCAGGCGCTGCAGCGGGCGAGCAGCATCGACCCGAGCCTGGACGGCTGGGTGGCCACCTTCGTGATGGCCGCGCACAACACCAAGATCGTGCGCCGCAGCAACGGCCTGCTCGGCTGGCCGTACGGCAAGAACTTCCGCTACCGCGAGGTGATGAACGCGGGCAAGTCGGCGGCGGCACCGCTGGTCGCGGCGGGCATGGCGGGCGGCATCGTGGCCACCATGGCCACCGGCGCGCTGCTGTCCCGGGTCTCGGCGGGACGCAAGCTGCTCGACCGGGTGCTGCCGAAGCCGGGCACCGGTCCGAGCGAAGAGGCAAGGCGCAGTGGCTGGTTCACCATGAAGACCTACGCGCGCACCACATCCGGCGCGAAGTACGTCGCGACGTTCGCCGGTCAGGGCGACCCCGGGTACCAGGCCACCGCGGTCATGCTCGGCGAGGCCGGGCTGTGCTTGGCCTTCGACACCGACAAGCAGCCCGAGCTTGCGGGCATCCTCACCCCGGCCGCGGCCATGGGTGACGCGCTGACCGATCGGTTGCGCGCCGCGGGCATGACGATCGAGGTCGAGCGGTCCTGAATCGGACTGCCGCACCACGATTTCCATCGTCCAGGAGCTTTGTCGTGTACGACGCTGTGAGGGCGGCGCGTTGAACCTGGCGCGCCGCACCATGAATCACCCCGCGCTGGCCGCCGTCTACGAACGCGCGTGGCGGCCGACGCTGTTCTACCTCGCCAGCGGCCGCAGCACCGCGTCCGATCGCCGCGACGCGGTCACCGCGCTGCGGCTCGGCGGGGACCAGAAGGTGCTCGACATCGCTTGCGGTCCGGGCAATTTCACCAAGTATCTGAGCGAATCGCTGTCCGAGGGCGGCTACGCGGTCGGCGTGGACTATTCCGAGCCGATGCTGGCCCGCGCGGTGGTCGACAATGTCGGACCGCGGGTGGGCTATCTGCGCGGGGACGCCCGCACGCTGCCGTTCGCCGACGGCGTCTTCGACGCGGTGTGCTGTTTCGGCGCGCTCTATCTGATCCCCGATCCGCTGACCGCCACCAGGGAGATGGTGCGGGTGCTCGCTCCCGGCGGGCGCATCGCCATCACCACGAGCCACCGCGCCGATACGCCGTTCGGGCGCGCCAGCCGGTTCGTCGGCGGGTTGAGCGGTCTGCGGGTGTTCGACGATTCGACCTTCCCGGACTTGTTCCGGGAACTGGGGCTCGTGGAGATCGATCAGCGGGTGCACCGGCTTTTGCAGTACGTCAGCGCCACCCGTCCTGCGTGAGCGAGGGCTGGGCACCTTACTTCTCTCGTGATGATTTTTCGCCACCCTTGCGGCGGTTCCAGCTCAGACACGACCGCTTTGGGTTCGCGCAAACCCGGCTCACACGCGGCTGCAGCCCCGGCCGGAACCGAACCCGATCAGTCGGACGACTCATCACCCGGCGGCCGAGCTTCGCTCAGCTCGACCATCCGGCGCAGCACGGCGGGCGCGATCGCGAAATCGAGTTCGGTACCGCCGTTTTCGAAGACATAGGTCAGGTAGTCGTCGCAGTGCAATGCGGCACGCCGGACCGAGCAGTGCTCTCCGACGACTACCCAGCCACCGATGGTCAACTGGTCGAGCATCGCACCTCCCACCCTGCGGACTAGGCCATTCCCTCGCGCGCCGGACTATTCCAGGTGCGATGCCGCCTTGTCAACGGATTCGCGGCGCGTCATCGACCGCGTGTCACACGCCGGGAACGGAATATTCCTGGCGGAATAACCAAGATTCGGGCGGATAGACGCCCTCGTCGAACTGGAGCACCACGCCGTCGGCATCGATCGCGGTGAGCCGGTAGACCAGCACCGCGGACGTGCGAGCCAGCCGCAGCCGCTTGCGCTCCTCGTTGGTCGCCATGCGCGCGCTGACCTGATCGAACACCGACGCCACCCGGCGACCGGTCACCGCCTCCAGGTAGGTGGCGGTACCGCCGGGCAGCCGCTGGGTATCGAGCAGGCGATCCGCGACATCGGCGAGGTCGCCGGCGAACCAGGACGTCGAGAGTTCGGCGTCGCCGTTCTCGCCGTGGAGCAAGCGCCTGCGGGCGATCACCTCGCTACCGATCTCCAAACCGAGCGCGGTGGTCACGTACTCCGGGCCGTCGACGAGTTCCGCGGCAAGGATGTCGATCGGCTCGCGCTCGGCGTACATCCCGCCGTACTGCCGTGCCCGCCCTGCGGATTCGCGCACCAGCGGGACGGCGTCCGGGCCGCGCACGAAGGTGCCCGAGCCGCGTCGCGATTCGACCAATCCTTGCTGGCGCAACGTATTCAACGCTTTGGCCGCCGTCGGCCGCGCGACCTTCCACGCCGCGGCGAGCTCGCGTTCGGAGGGCACCTCGGCGCCCGGCGCGAGTTCGCCGCGCTCGATCTGGTCGCGGATGTACCCCGAAATCTGCTGATACTTCGGGAGTACTTCTTCGATGTCGGGCACCGAACGCCTTCCGCTCCGGGATCTGCCAATACTTCGGGCCAGTGTAACCAGCCCGCGAACTGCGCCTCGCCGCCGACCGTGCGCCACATCACAGCACGTGGGCGGGCGCAAGCGGGCAACGGCGGTGGTTACCGGACGGTAGAGTGCCGACCAGTACGCGTACCTCCGCATCCGCTCCGGCCATGCGCGGTGTAGCGACGGACAGTGTCTGTTCTTTGTGTACCTCCACCGCCGCTACGGCCCGTGCGCGGCCGCGGACGGATTCGGGCGGTTGGGTGTGGACCGAGCAGAAGGGGGCGAACCGAATGGCGGTGCCGGATACCGGACAGGGGCTGGCCAGGGGGCTGTACGCGGCGGCCGTCGGCGCGGAGGGCGAGCGTTTCGAGCTGGCCGAGGATGTGGCCGAGAATCTCGCCGCGGCTTGCGACCGTTTGGTCGACGATCTGCGAAAGGCCATGGCCACAGGGCATTTGGTCACCGAGGTGAGCGGGTTTCCCGAGTTGCCTTCCGGCCGGGGCCTCGCCGCGGGGTTCGGCGACAAAGGCAGGCAGTTCCTCGATACCGTTGCCGCGTTCCAGGAGACCGCGCTGCTCTTCAAAGCGGCCTATCTCGCCGCCGGCCGTAAACTCGCGGACGCGGAGGCCGCGAATCGGGCCGCGCTCGAACTGGTCACCGAGTATCTGGATCCGCGATGACCGCGCGCGTATCCGAGATGCGGAGGTGGTGACCGTGGTGGACGCCGCGGCACGAGCCGCCGCCGACGAGATCAGGGTGCAACAGCGCGCGCTCGCCGACTCCGCCGGAACATCCAGCGGCGGAACCGATCCCGCCTACGCGCCGGAGCGGGAGCGATTCGGCGCGTACACGCACGTCGAGATCTGGGACCGGGTGCACGAGGCGCTCGATCCCGGCGCGCTCGGCGAGACGGCCGCGGCGTGGCAGGCGGGCGCCGACGCGATCGCCGACGCCTTCCAGCACTTCGCCGACGCCGCCAATCGCGAATTCGCCCGCTGGTCAGGTCGATCCGCCGAGGCGGCGCAGCGGGCGACGCGGGAGTTCATCCGGGTCGGCGCCGAGGCGCACGACGTGTGCCGCGCGGTGCAGCGGCTCATGGAGCTCAATCGCGATGCGGCGCAGACCATTCGCGCCGCGATCCCGGAGCCGCGACGTTACGTTCCGCTGGACGACCCGGCGGCGGAGGCCGTGTACGGCGGGCGCCGCAGGATGGATCACGACTTGGCCGCCGCGGCGGCGCAGGCCGACGTCCAGGACACCATGACCTACGTCTACACACCGACCATGCCCGCCTCGGGCGACAGCGTGCCCCGATTCACGCCGCCGCGCGCACCCTCCGACGGCGAGGGCGGCGCACGGTGAGATGGGTACTCACCCCGGACGAATTCACGCATGTCTGGGAAAGCGAAACGAACCTGGACAGGCGACCGTATCCGATCAACATGGTGCCGTCGTCCACCGTGCGCACCGAAACCGAATACGCCGCACTGCGTTTGCCGCAGCGCTTCGCCAGGCAGGCCGACCCGGATCTGGCCGCGGCGCTGATGCTGTGCGCGCGCACCGACGCCACCACCATCACCATCTCGGGTGAGCGGAGCACGCCGGGGCGCAACGGCAGCTCCCCCGAGGGCGACCGCGTCCTTGCGTTCGCCGCGGTGGTGCACAATCACGCGGGCGTGCTCGTCGCGATGCCGGACAAGGTGATCGTGCAGATGTGCCACGCGCGCAATCTCGGCCAGCATCTGGTGCAGGTGATCGGCTCGGCGCAGCCCGGACGGCTCGGTGCGATGCGCGAGCCGCAGGACGCGGTGCTCACCACGGAGCCGGCCGAGACGCCCGCGACCAACGGCCAGCGCGGCGCCGCCCGTTTCCGGCAGACGTTGCGCAAGCCGGTGGACTGCCGCGGGTTCATCACCGTGACCGTGGACCCGGACAATCCGATGTCGCCCCCGACGCGCCACCGCACCTGGCTCGATTTCACCGGCGACGGCCGCTACCTGCTGACCACCTCGCACGACCTGATTCTCACGCCGGTCTCCGACGACGACTTCGCCGTGCAGTTGCTGCGGCTCGCGCAGATCCGCTGACGCCGAACCGCCTTCCGGGCGCGCGCGGACGTGGTAAGTGTGGTCGATGGCGCTGTACTGGTCCCTCCCGGTCACCGAGGCCCTGAAAGCGGACGGTTTGCGGCTCGCGGAGCTGAAGACATCATCGACGCCGGGATTCACCGGGGACAAAAAACTCGCTCAGGAGTTGCTGATCGAGCGCGGCAACGTCCTGTCCGTGCTCCAGGAGAAGCTCTACGCCAACGGACGCTCCGGCGACAAGCGCAGCGTGTTGCTGGTGTTGCAGGGCATGGACACCGCGGGCAAGGGCGGCATCGTCCGGCACGTCATCGGATCGGTGGACCCGCAGGGCGTCGACCACGCCGCATTCGGCGTCCCCACCGAGGAGGAGCGGCGCCACCACTACCTCTGGCGCATCCGCAAGCAACTGCCGCGCGGCGGGCAGCTCGGCGTGTTCGACCGCTCGCACTACGAGGACGTCCTCGTGGTGCGGGTGCACGAACTGGTGCCGCACGCGGAGTGGGAGCCGCGCTACGACGAGATCAACCAGTTCGAGCGCGAGCTGACGCACGAGGGCATCACACTGATCAAGGTCGCCATGTTCGTCTCGCTGGACGAGCAGAAGAAGCGGCTGCGCCAGCGGCTGGAGCGGCCGGACAAGTACTGGAAGTTCAACCCCTCCGACATCGACGAGCGCGCCTACTGGCCCGCCTATCAGGCGGCGTACCAGGACATGCTGGACCGCACGTCGACCGCGGACGCGCCTTGGTACGTGCTGCCCGCCGACCACAAGTGGTACGCCAGGCTCGCGGTCACCGAATTGCTCATCGACGCGCTGGAGAAGTTGAAACTGGACTGGCCACCGGCGAATTTCGATGTCGCCGAACAACTTCGCCGCTTGGACAAGTCCTGAAGCTCAGCGTGCCACCGCCTCGGCCGGTTTCGAGCCCAACGACGCCGCGACCGACATGACGGCCCGCACGCTGGTGAGGTCGTATTCGTCGACCGAGGGGTGCTTGGCCGGCGCGACCGCGATCGGCGGCGCGATGTACAGATAGCTACAGCGCCGCCGGGCGACCACCCAAAGGAATTGGGACAGTCCGAATTTCGGCATGGTGACCAGCGCAGGGCGGCGTTCAGCAGCACCGTCAGACCGTACTGGAGTGGGTGGATCTCGGGTGCCGTGGAAGCGGGTGCGCGGGCCGCCGCGGAAATCAGTGCCGCTCTCGCTGCTGCGAAATAGGTGGCAGCGGAGATAACAGAGCAACCGGGGTGATCGGCCCGCCCGTACCCGCTTCACCTCGGTGCCAGCGCGGCCCCCGTCGGTCCCCTCCCGGCGGGGGTCGCCTCCGTGCGCGGCGCGGGTCGGCAGGACAGCATCAGCCCATCGGCGAAGTTGTTCCAGCGTCATCGAGCGACACGCTTGCGCGGGAGTGGCCACTACGGGTTGAGCCCCGCGCGGGCGCCCCGCGTGTCAGATTCGGCGCATCACGGAGACGACCTTGCCGAGGATCACGGCATCGTCGCCATCGATGACGTCGTAGGCCGGGTTGCGCGGTTCGAGGTAGACGTGGCCGTTGCGGCGGCGGTACACCTTCACGGTCGCCTCCTCGCCGAGCATGGCGGCCACGATGTCACCGGAGTGCGCCTCGTTCTGCTGACGCACCACCACCGTGTCGCCGTCGCAGATGGCAGCGTCGATCATCGAATCGCCGCGCACCCGAAGCGCGAAAACCGTTCCGCGACCGACCAACTCGCGCGGCAGTGTCAACGTGTCGTCGGCGTGCTGCTCGGCGAGAATCGGCGTGCCCGCGGCGATGTCGCCGACCACCGGCACGGTGACCGCGGCGTCGGAGGTCTCCGCCCGCGCCGTCCCCTGAAGGAACAACCGCACGTCGATCGGTCGCGCCATCCCGGAGCCGCGCCGCAGAAACCCCCGCTCCTCGAGGCTCTTCATGTGCTTGGAGACCGTGGACGCCGACAGCCCGACCGCGTCCCCGATCTGCCTGCCGTTCGGCGGATACCCGTACTCGACAACCCAGTCCCGAATCACCGCCAGGATCCGCTGCTGCCGCGGCGGCAGCGTCGAAGTATCGAGATGCTCGAAGTCGTATCCGGTCACCCGGGGAATGCTAGAGGCGGCCTCGGACAATTCGCCGCACGACTCGGTGCGAAGGCGGCGGCAGCGAAACTCGGGTCGCCGGAATCGAACGACGGCCACGGCCGGGTGCGGCGGACCTCGAGTGTGCGAAGCAGTACGAGGTCGATCCCTTCTCGGATCAGCTCGGCTTTCGACCGGCCAGACTCCTCCGCGGCCTTCTCGAGTCGGGCCACCTGATCGGCTTCGAGGTACACGCTCGTCTCGGTCTTCATTCGACGCAGGGTATGGCCCGGTCGACCCAGGCATCTACGGTTGAACTATGTCCGGATACGCGGCGCGGGACTTCTACGACCACTTGGCCGACGAGTATCACCTGCTCTACCAGGACTGGCCCGCGGCGGTCGCGGGGCAGGGGCGGGCGCTGGATCGGGTGTTGCGGGGGCGGTTGGGGGCCGGGCCGTCGACGGTGCTGGACGCGGCGTGCGGGATCGGCACGCAGGCGATCGGGTTGGCGGCGTGCGGGCACAGCGTGGTGGGGATGGATTTGAGTCCGGTGGCGGCGGCGCGGGCGGCCGAGGAGGCGCGGACGAGGGGGTTGCGGCTGCCTACTCTGGCGGGCGATATGCGGGCGCTGCCCTTCGCTGGCGGGTGGGCCGACTCGGTGGTGTGCGCCGACAACGCGCTGCCGCATCTGCTCACCGCCGTCGAGGTGGGCACCGCGCTCGGCGAGATGTGGCGGGTGCTGCGGCCCGGCGGCCTACTGGTGCTGACGACCCGCGACTACGACGCGCTGCGCGCCGCCAAACCCGCTGGCATGCCACCGAAGTCGGTCCATTCCGCGACCGGACGCACCGTCACCTTCCAGCTCTGGAGCTGGCACGAGGACGGCGAGCGCTACGACTTCGAGATGTTCCGGCTCACCGAGGGCGGCGACGGCTGGGCAGTCCGGGTCGGCGGCGCGCGCTACTGGGCGCTGACCAGGGCGCAGCTCACGGAGTTCGTCACGGAGGCGGGCTTCGTCGAACCGGCCTGGCACACGCCGGAGGAAACCGGCTTCTTCCAGCCGGTGCTCACCGCGCACCGGTCGGGTCCGGCCTGAGGTCCGCCCCACCGATAGCCGTTGCGGTCGCCAGACATAGCCCAACCGTAACTGCGGCTGGACATAGTTCCCCGAATCCCGCGTGTCCAAACATTCTGCCTGTCAAAATGTTCCGCACGCGACGACTCCTGTCGGGGGGAGCCGCCTTCGGGCCAGAACCGGGTCGCGTCTTCATCGACTCGATATCGCAGGGGAACATGGGAAATCCACGACATATCGCCGTCGTCGCGTTAGGTTTCGCGGTGCTCGCCGCCGCTGGGTGCGGCGGCGACACCGACACTCCGCGCCCGACGACGACGGCACGAACCACCGTCACCACGCCGCCGACCACGACAGGCGCGACCACGACGCCACCCACGACCACGACCGGCACGACGCCACCCCCGACCACCACAGGCGCGACCACGGCGCCGCCACCAGCGTCGTTCGTGCCGCCGCCGGTACTGCCGACCTCGCAACTACCACCGCCACTCGCCGTCCCGACGCCGCAGGCCGCGCCACCGCCACCACCACCGCAGATCGCACCCCCTCCGCCCCCGCCAAGCCCGCAGCAGAGCGGCGCCTACTACCGCAATTGCGCGGCGGCCAGGGCAGCGGGCGCGGCACCGCTCCATCAGGGCGAGCCCGGATATCGCAGCGAGTTGGACAGGGATGGCGACGGGATCGCTTGCGAATAGGACGTTCAGGCCGCGGCGCGGTCCGTGCCGATGAGGTCGAAGAGTTCCGCCGCCACGCGCTCCGGGAGTTCGATTCCCGGGAAGTGGGTGTGCCCGTCGAGGCGGGTGTAGCTGAACCACGGGTGGTTGCGGCGGAATTCCTCGTGCACGGCGTCGTAGTCGAGGGACTTCGGGTGCGAGAAGACGTGGCGCACCGGGCGCGGCTCGGTGAGCTTGTCGAGGCGGCCCATCGGTGAGCCCCAAGTGGCGTAGGCGTTTTCGATGACACGCCCGGACCGTGCCCACATGTCGAAACCGTGGCCGCCCGCCTCGTAGCGCACGTGGTCCAGCACCGATTGGTCGACGCTGCCCGCCAGCCAGCTGTCCAGCAGGGCCCGCTGGGCGGCCCGCCAGCTCTCCTTGCGCTGGAGCGCCTGGAGCCCGGCGGCGAACTCCGGCGGCGGCGGGGTCATGATCAGGTCGAGCAGCAGGAGCGCGGGAACACGTTCGGCGCCAAGCGTTTCGGCGATGTCCATGGCCGCCCACCCGCCGTGCGCGTGCGAGAGCGGGATGAAGGATTCCACCTCGAGCGCGTCGAGCAGGCCGATGGTGTCGGAAACCTGTTCGGCCACGCCGAAATCGCCGACGAGCGTGCGATCGATCCCGTGTCCGCGCCAGCACACGCGCACCACCCGGTGGTGCGGGCGCAGGTAGGGCAGCAGCCGGTCGAAGGCGCGATGGTCGTGGCCCCAGCCGGGCAGCAGCACGATCGCGGGCCGATCCGGCGCGTAGCCCTGGTCGTCGAAACCGATCTCGACGCCGTTGATCCGATAGGTGTTGAGCATTCTCTTCTCCTGTTTCTCTTGTTCGACGAGCGTTCTCAGGAAGCGGTCGGGCGCAGCTTGGTCGCGGCAAGCTGGCTGTCGGCGAATCCGGAAGTGCGCCCGACCAGGCTCAGCAACGGGTCGCGTACCGCGTCGGGGACGGCGTTGAGCAGTCGCATCCGGTACGAAGTCCGCTGTGTACGTTCGACGTCCGGCCGCTGCTCGCGCTCCCAGGCCGCCAGCGCTTCGCCGAGCGCGAGCCCCGGCCTGCCCACCGTCGCGGCCAGCGAGACCGCGTTGGTCATCGCGGTGCCGCCGCCCTGCCCGAGGTAGGGCGGCTGGGCGTGCGCGGCGTCGCCGAGGAAGGCGACCCGGCCGCACGACCACGAGCGGAGGCGGATGTATTCGAAGGTGTCCCAGCGGATCGGAATGCCATCGGCCCGCCGTAGCAGGTTCTCCAGGCTGGGAAGGCTGCGCACCCAGGACTCGAGATCGATGCTCGAGCCGCGGGTCGACGGGTCATCGACATCGGAAACCACTGCGAGATAGACGTGTTCGGGCGTGCATGGCGTATAGAGCAACCGGCGCCTGCCCTGGAAGTACTCGAGGTGCTTGACCAGGTCCTCGGCGGGAAAATAGTCCGGCGAGGCGGGCACCATCAGCCGCGCCGCGCCTTGGCGCATCCGCACCCGCCGGGTCGCCATACCCAGACTGTCGCGCAGCCGGGAGTGCACGCCATCGGCCGCGATGACGAGATCCGCTGTCGCCGTGCGCCCGTCGTCGAAAGCGACGGTCCCGTCCGGGTCAGCCGACACCGCGCGGGAATCGGTCACCAGTTCCACGCCCGCCCGCTCGGCCGCGTGCACCAAGGCCTCGATCAGCCGATCCCGCAACAGTGTGTAGCAGCGTGGCTGACCCGGCCCGTTGATCCCGATCCGGTAGAGCGTGCGTCCGGTCCGCGAACGTGCCTCGACGGCCGGACCGATGTGCGCGCCGAGCGTCGCTTCGCGATACGCCCCGATCGCTTCCAGCGCCGACAATCCGTTGTCCCACACGTAGATTCCGGCACCGACGGCACGGATCTCGGTTTGCCGCTCGTGTAGCCGTACCGTCCACCCGCCCAAGGCGAGTGCGGTGGCCGCGGTGAGCCCGCCGATGCCACCGCCGATCACTTCCGCATGTCGTCCCACCGACCCGCTCCTTCCTAGTGCGCGCCCGTTCACGGGAGCTCCAGAACGGCACGCGATCCGTGCCGATGACGCGGCCGGTCCCCGAGACTTCCGGTCCGCACGAATTCGCCCCAGTAGCCGCGTGTTCGGACGCCGAGTTCATCGAGACGAGCCGAGTCGAGCGGACGCACCATCGGCGCCGCGCGCCAGTCGTCGGCCGCGCCGAACAGCAGCGGCAATTCGATGCAGTGACACGCCCCGAACGGGCCGTCCGGATGCAGCGCACCGAACCGGTAGCAGAAGGCCGTTCCACCGGACTCGGTCAGCAGATCGGCGAACCGAAACACACCGTCCTCGAAGACTTTCCGGCCGACTACCCGCTCCGCGACGGCCGTGAGGCGTCGCCCGATGACCGGTGCGCGCCGCACCCTGCCGAACACCGGGTGCGGCCCGTCGTAGAACGCACGCATCTCCGCGGCCGTACAGCCGACGAGCACCGGCGTCCGCGCGGCGCGCTCACTGACCAGCCGGCGCCAGTCCCCGGGCAAGACCTCGGTCTCGCACACGGGAAGAAGGGGCGGCGCGGAGTTCAGGCCGCCCGGCCCTGCCAAGCGCGCCGCCGTACGCGCCTGTGCCGCAAGCATTTCCGATACGGGTGCCGTCCGCGGGTCGCCACCGAGTTCGCCGAGGAACACCGCACCGACCCGTTCGGCGTCGGCGGGCCGATGGAAGCCGACGCCGAACGGCGCGCTCTGCACGATCGCCCGCGCGAACAACCCCTCGGCCCGCCCGCTCCCCAACATCGCCACCACCGAGTGCGCGCCGGCCGACTGACCCGCGACCGTCACCCGCGCCGGATCACCGCCGAAGGCGCGGATATTGTCGCGAACCCACTCGAGCGCCGTCAGCTGATCGAGCAGACCCAGGTTGCCCGGCGAAACACCCTGGGCGCGAAGGTAACCCAGCATGCCGAGCCGATAGGACACGGAGACCACCACGATTCCGGTATCCCGCACCAGCCGGTCCGCGTCGTAGAGATTCCATTCGCCGCCGCCGGTCAGGTACGCCCCGCCGTGCAGCCACACCAGCACGGCGTGACCACCGGGCACAGCCTGAGCAGGCGCGGTGACGGTGAGCCGCAGGCAATCCTCGGACTGTTCGAACGGCGCGGGCGCACCCATCACCGCCGTCAGCCGCGAGGGCAGCTGCGGCGCGCTCGGACCGCGGCTCGTCGCGTCTCGCGTCCCGTCGTGCGCGGATACCCGCTGGGGCGGCCCGAAGCGCTCGGCCCGCGCGTAGCGGATGCCCCGGAACGCCACCACTCCGTCGGTGCTTTCGCCGCGCAGGCCCCCGGCGACCACGTTGTCCATGCCATTCTCGCCTTCTAACGCAAGTCGACTTGCGTTGTGCGGTCCACGGTAGGACCCGCGCGGAAATAACGCAAGACGACTTGCGATAATCGACCCCATGGCGAACCCCCAAATCCGCGGCGCGCGATTGCGGCAGGCAGTGCTCGACGCGACGCTGGCGCGCATCGAGTCCGTCGGCATCGACCAGGTCCGGGTGGCCGACGTGGCCGACGCCGCGGGTGTGCACGAGACCTCGATCTATCGCCGATGGAAAACGCTGCCCAAGTTGCTGCTCGACGCCCTGCTCGCGCGCTTGGACGCGGAGGTACCGATCGCCGACACCGGCTCGACCCGCGCCGATCTGGAGGCCTTCCTGGCCGACCTGATCCGGTTCGCCGAGACGCCATCGGGAGCCGCGCTGATTCGCGGTACCGCCATCGCCGACAGCGATCCCGAGGTGGCCGAGGCTCGCCGGGAATTCTGGATGGCTCGGCTCTCCGCGTCGGAGGAGATCGTGCGCCGCGGGATAGCGCGCGGCGAGCTCGCGCCGACCACCGACCCGCGGCTGATCATGCTCACGCTCGGCGGCCTGGTGCACTTGCAGGTCACCCACCTCGGCGGCGCGATTCCGGCGGCGTGGGCCCGCGATGCCGTCGATCTGGTGCTGAGCGGCGCGGCGGCGCGCTGAGCGCCCGCTTCGAATCGCGGCACACGTCCTCGTGAACTCCCGAGCTCGCCCGCGCGAATTACCGAGTGGGCCAGTGGGAAATTTCGGAATCTCTCAGGTTCACCCACGATGATGTGGCCGTGCCCGACCGCTCGGCGAACAGTTCCGGAACTACCATCGTGGCGGCAGGCGAAACCGGCAGGCGAGCGAAAGGCGTGGTGAACGCACGGTGAGCAACAACCCGGGACGGAAGAATCCGCTGCTGCAAGCGGAGCGCGCCGACCGCAACCGCAAGATCCTCATCCAGGTGGCGGTGGCCGCCGTGCTGATCGGCCTGGTCGCCGCGATCGGCATCGGAATCGCGATCAAGAAGGCGGAGCGGGACGACCCGGGCCCAACCCCGAGCATCGCCGCCGCGCAGGCGCCCGGCGCCGTCTCCGGATCCATCACCGACAACGGCTCCATCCGCGTCGGCAAGCCGGAGGCCAAGGTCACCGTCCGGGTGGTCGCCGACCTGCAATGCCCGGCGTGCAAGAACTTCGAAGCCGCTTACGGCCAGGTGCTGGAGGACGCGGTCGCCAACGGCACCGCCGCGGTCGAATACAACATCATCTCGTTCCTGGACAAGGCCTCCACCACGGAGTACTCGACCCGCGCGGCCAACGCTTCCTACTGCGTCGCCCAGCAGGACCCGACCAAGTACCAGGCGTGGCTGAAGGCGATGTTCGCCCAGCAGCCGCCCGAGGGTGGCAGCGGCCTGACCGACCAGCAGCTCATCGAGATCGCGAAGTCGGTCGGCTACACCGACGCCGTCGCGAGCTGCATCACCGACCGCACCTACGACAAGTACGTCGCGTCGACCACCAACCAGGCCTTCGACAGCGGCATCCAGTCCACGCCGACGGTGTTCGTCGACGGCAAGCAGGTCAACCCGAGCGCGCTCGAGCAGGCCATCGCCACGGCGGCCGCAGGACAGTGATCGCCGCGCCACCCCGGTCCGCCTGGCTGCTGCTGATCTGCGGCCTGGCGGGCTGGTTCGCCTCGATGGCGCTGACCATCGAGCGGTTCAAGCTCTTCACCGATCCGGACTACCGGCCGACGTGCAGCATCAACCCGATCCTGTCCTGCGGCTCGGTCATGGTGACCGATCAGGCCTCGGTGTTCGGCTTCCCGAACCCGCTGACGGGCATCGTCGGCTTCTCCGTGGTCGTCACCCTCGGCGTCTTGGCGGTCGCCGGGCTCGGGTTCCCGAAGTGGGTCTGGGGCGGCCTGTGGCTCGGCACGATCGCGGGCATCGCCTTCGTCTGCTGGCTCATCTTCCAGAGCCTGTACCGGATCAACGCGCTGTGCCCGTACTGCATGGTGGTCTGGGCGATCGTCACGCCGCTGTTCGCGGTGGCCACCGATCAGCTGTGGGGTCGGTCGAGCGGCCCGCTCGGTGTGCTCGCGGAATGGCGCTGGACGATCGTCGCGCTCTTCTACGCGGTGGTGCTGCTGCTGATCTTCCTGCGTTTCCAGGACTACTGGCTGAGCCTGTTCTGAGCCGGGTCAGTTCGGCGCGCCCTTGCCGAGCACCACGGTCACCGTCCGCTCGACGCCGCCGGGGCCGAGCACGCCGAGCCGCACCGTGTCGGCGGGTTTGCGGACGTTGATCGCCGCGCGCAGGGCGCGGGCACTGGTGATCGCCCGGCCGTCGATCGAGGTGATCACCTCGCCGTCGGCGAGTCCAGCGGAGTGGGCGGGGCTGCCGTAGATCGCGACATCGATGCGCGCGCCGCTGGGTCGCGCGTCGGAGATCAGCACGCCGAGCGTCGCGGTCGGACCGATGTGCACCGTGTCGGTCGGCGTGCCGGAGCGGATCTGGCGCACCACCCGCATGGCGGTGTCGATCGGCACCGCGTACCCGTTGGGCTCGCGGTCGACCTCCGGGTCGTGCTCGCCCGACGCCGCGGTGATCACGCCGATGATCGCGCCGCGCCAATCGGCCAGCGCTCCCCCGGACTGCCCGGAACTGACCGCGGCGGCGATCTCCAGCATTCCCGACAGCGCCTTGCGGGACAGGTCGGCGGAGTTCAGCGCGACGATCGTGCTGTCCAGATCGGTGACGTTCCCGGTGATCGAGGTCGGCGTGCCGCCCGCGCCGCCCGCGTTGCCGATGGCGAGCACCTCGTCGTGCAGCCGCACGTCGGCGGAGTTGCCGAGCCGGGCGACGGTGAGTCCGGCGGCGCCGGGCAGCTCGAGCAGGGCGATGTCGACGCCGGAGTCGTAGCCGAGCACGGTCGCCGACCAGACCTGCCCGGAGCCGACCGAGGTCACGGTGACCGTGTCGGCGCCCTTCACCACGTGATGGCTGGTCAGCACCTGTCCCTCGGCGGTGAGCACGATGCCCGACCCGGCCGCGCCCTGACCGAACGTCTCGGTGGCGGTGCTGATGTGCACCATGGCCGGTTGCACCGCGGCCGCGACCGTCGCTCGGTCCAGCGGCGGGGTCGGCGCGGGCGGCATCGGCGCGATGGCGGTGCCGGGGCCGGTGAACAGCGGCCAGCCCGGCAGTTCACCGCGATAACCGAGGAAGCCCGCCAGGCCGAGCACGGCGACGACGATCAGCGCGAGCGCTCGCCCGCCGCCGCTGCCGCGCCGTCCGTCGTCCATGGGCACTCCCGCCTCGCTACGCCTGACGAATTCCATTGTGGCCGGAGATCTTCACCGTAGATCAGGAATTCCGGACCGTGCGCCCAGCGCGGGCCGGAAAACCAGGACAGGATGGACATCCCCGGCGCCGGCCTCGGCAAACCCCTGTGTTCGACAAACCCCTCGGCTCGACAAACCGGAGCATGCGGCGGTAGGCATGTATTCATGAGCACCGCTGCTGCCGCCTACGCCCTGCCCGCTCCGGACGGAGCCTTCGAGAAGGTCACCATCGAGCGCAGGGAACTCGGTCCGCACGACGTGCTGATCGACGTCAAGTACGCGGGCATCTGCCACTCGGACATCCACACCGCGCGCGACGAATGGGGCGGCACCCGCTACCCCTGCGTGCCCGGCCACGAGATCGCGGGCCTCGTCGCCGCCGTCGGCTCGGCGGTGACCAGGCACAAGGTCGGCGACCGGGTCGGTGTCGGCTGCATGGTCGACTCCTGCGGCAAGTGCGCGCCGTGCCTTGCCGACGAGGAGCAGTACTGCCAGGCCGGCGCCACCATGACCTACAACTCCACCGTCGATCCCGCGGTGCAGCCCGGCGGCTACACCATGGGCGGCTACTCCACCCAGGTCGTCGTGACCGAGAACTTCGTGGTGTCCATCCCGGAAGGCATCGGCCTCGACGTGGCCGCGCCGCTGTTGTGCGCGGGCGTCACCCTGTTCTCGCCGCTGCGGCACTGGCAGGCCGGGCCAGGCAAACGGGTCGCGATCATCGGCATGGGCGGGCTCGGGCACGTCGGCGTGAAGATCGCCGCGGCGATGGGCGCGGAGGTCACCGTGCTCAGCCACTCGCTGAGCAAGCAAGAAGACGGCAAGCGGTTCGGCGCGAACCACTACTACGCCACCGGCGACCGGCAGACCTTCCGCGAACTGCGCGGCCGCTTCGACCTGATCCTCAACACCGTCTCGGCCGACCTGCCGCTGGACGACTACATGAAGCTGCTGAACCTGGACGGCACGCTGGTCATCCTCGGCCTCCCCGAGAACCCGATGACCGTCAAGCCGTTCACCCTCGCCGGCTACCGCAGGTCGCTGGCGGGCTCGATGATCGGCGGCATCGCGCAAACGCAGGAGATGCTGGACTTCTGCGCCCAGCACGGCATCGGCGCGGAGATCGAGTTGATCTCCGCCGACGAGATCGACAGCGCGTACGACCGGGTTGTCGCTAGCGATGTGCGGTATCGGTTCGTCATCGATACGGCGACGATGTAGGGGTTTCGGCTGCGGTCAGGCCCTCCGTCGGCAGCGCCCATCGTGCGCACTTTCGCCTGTTCCGAGCGTGTGGCGCGCCTGCGTTGAGCGCGGGGCGAAATCGACGGTAGTCAAATGGTGGTTGCGGCCTTGACAGGCCAACAGCTCTCTCGGGGTCGACTCCGCCACCGGCCTTTCGCCGGACTCCCCCGGCAGCGCCAACTGCGCACACCGCGCGTGTACCCATGCGCGAGTTGTCCACAGGCTCCCTCAGAGAGCGCAGATCGTCGTCCTCGCAGCGATCCATGATCGACCGGCCCGCATCGGCCCGACAGCGTTCACGTGCGCGCTGGCATGTTGCGGGGCGCGGGTTCCTCTCGCGTAAGTACCGTGGATTTGTGTCCGCGGATGACGAAGACTCGACCACCCCGAAGTCCGATGCGGGAGATTCCGCCGCGCGCGGGTCCGGTGTGTCACGTGCCGGGGCGTCCGGCTCGAAGGAGCCGCGCCCCGAGGCGTCCGGACCGAAGGAGCCGCGTTCCGAGGCAGCGAAACCCGAAGCGTCGAGCAGGGCGAAATACCGACGGCCGAGCTCAACCGAGCGCCCCGCGCCGACCGCAGCAGGTCGCCCAGTGCCGACCTCAGCGGACCGCCCAGGGCCGAGCGCAGTGGAACCCGAAGCGACGAGATCGGAGAAGCAGACGCCCGATCGCCGCGGCGGAGTGCTCACCGACCTCTCGGCCGGTCCGCCCCCGTGGCTGCTGCGCGCCTTCCTGCTGGCTGCCGCGACGATCGCGGGCCTGATCTTCGGGTTCTGGGTATTGCAGCGGCTCCAGGGTCTGCTCACCGTGCTGATGGTCTCGCTGTTCCTCGCCTTCGCCATCGAACCCGCGGTCAACTGGCTCGCCGCGCGCGGGGTGCGGCGCGGGCTCGCGACCGGCGTGGTGTTCCTCGGCCTGCTGATGATCGTCGGCGGGTTCCTGTACACACTCGGCTCGCTGCTCATCGACCAGGTGACCACGCTGGTGCAGAACGCGCCCGAATACGCCGACCGCATGGTCGACTGGATCAACGACACGTTCAATACCGAGCTGTCGGGCACCGACATCCAGAAATACGCGACGGAGTGGAGCGACCAGATCGAGGGCTACCTGGTCGGCTTGGCCGAAAACGCCTGGGGCATCGGCACGGCCGCGATCGGCGCGCTCTTCCAAGGTCTCGGCGTGCTGCTGTTCACCTACTACTTCGCCGCCGACGGCCCGCGCTTCCGCAACGCCATGTCCTCGCTGCTTCCGCCACACCGTCAGCGACATGTGCTGCGCGCCTGGGACATCGCGGTCGAGAAGACCGGCGGCTACATCTACTCACGCGGCCTGCTCGCCGTCTGCTCGACGCTGGCCCACTACGTGGTGCTGCGAGTGCTCGACGTGCCATCGGCGTTCGCGCTCGCGCTGTGGGTCGGCGTTGTCTCCCAATTCATTCCGACCGTCGGCACCTACCTGGCGGGCGCCCTTCCGGTGATCGTCGCCCTGGTGAACGGCGGCCCCGGCGACGCCCTGTGGATTCTCGGATTCATCATCCTCTACCAGCAATTCGAGAACTACGTCCTGCAACCGCGCATCACCGCCACCACCCTCGACATGCACCCGGCCGTCGCCTTCGGCGCCGTGATCGCAGGCGCCGCATTACTCGGCCCGACAGGCGCGCTGCTCGCCATCCCCGTCACCGCCACCGTGCAAGCCTTCGCCGGCGCCTACATCCGCCGCTACGAGGTCGAGACCGACGTGGAAGCCCCCGCCCCCGAACCCCCGAAGCGGAACGGCCCGAACCGCATGCGGGAACTGATGCTTCGACTCACCCGCGCCCAGCACTGACGGGTTTCCGAGTCATCGCGCCGGGCGATCAGCTCAGGACGGCCGGAGCGAGAACAGCTCGCACCGAAGCGATCCGTTCGTGCCGGAGCGACCCGATTCACGCCGAAGCGACCTCGTTCGCTCCAGAGCGATCCCGTGCACGCCAGAGCACACCGTTCACGCGGAAGCGCCCGCGTTCGTGCCGGAACGACCTTGTTCGCGCCAACGCCCCCGTTCACGCCGAAGCGCCCCGTCCGCGCCGAAGCGATCAGGTTGCCTGAGCGACCCGGTTCACGCCGAAGCAACCCCGCTCGCACCGGAACAACTCCGCACGCACCGGAACAGCCCCGCCCGCACCGAAGCAACTCCGCACGCACCGGAACAGCCCCGCTCGCGCGGAAGCGACCACCTCATCGGGCCGCGACGATCAGGCGCAGGACGGCGTCGACCGAGGACTCGGCGAGTTCGTCGTCCAGCGGCAGGTGGCCGAACAGCGCACGGAAGTAGATGGGCGCCGCGATGGCGTCCAAGACGAAGTCCATGTCGATCTCGGGGCGCACCTCACCACGGTCGATAGCCCCGCGCAACGCGGTCTCGGTGGTTCGCCGTCGCGGCTCGAACACGACGGCAAGGAAGTGCTCACGCAGTTCAGGGTCGTTGGCGAGGTCCGCGAGCAGCGCGGGAAGCACCCGATCGAGCGACGTATCACGCAGGGCGGCAACGAGATCACGCATCGCTGCGATCAGATCGGCGCGCAGGTCTCCGGTGTTCGCGGTCGGCCGCAGACCGAGCAGATCCGCGACCACCGCCACGACCAAGTGCCGTTTGGACGGCCAGCGCCGGTAGATCGCGGGACGATGAATTCCCGACCGCGTCGCCACACCACCGATCGTCAACTCGGCATACCCGTTCTCGTCCAACAGTTCCCGCGCTGCCGCCAACACCGCCGCGTCGATCCGATCGTCCCGCGCCCGCCCCACCATCAGAACACCGGCCGCGGCATCAACACGACCAGCCAGCCGTCGGGATCAGGAAAACCCAAGCCGCCGTTCGCCGCCCAGTACGGATTCTCCATCGGTACCGGCTCGACACCGTACTCGCCGAGCCGCTGCACCACGTCGTACATCTGCGCTTCCCCCTCGAAGTACAGGACGAGCAGATTCTCCGAACTCGGTGCGTCCCCAGGACTCCCATCCACATGCGAGGTGAACTCCAGGTGATACTCCGCCCCCGGCAGCCCAACCATCACCCCGTCATACCCCGCATGGTTCTCGAACCGATACAACTCCCGCAGCCCCACCCCCTCGACATAGAACCGCACCACCTCATCGAGCCGATCCGTCGGCCGCGCAACCCGCACCTGAGCCACCCGCAACGATTCCGGCCACACCCGTCCATCCACAGTCATAAATGATACGGTACGAACCGTACCGATATATAGGTTGAACCAAGCCGGCCCGGACCAGGCGGCGAGGCGACAGGGAGTCCGACCAGCTCGTCCGTCACCGCCCCGCTGACCGTGGCTACGGTGACGCGGCTGAGCCCGCCGCACCAGTCGCGGCGCGGGCGAGGTTGGCCTGGTCGTAGGCGGCGCCGGTGGCGTAGACGCGGGTGTGGTTCGGCGCAGGGACCTTGCTTATGTGCCGGACGGGTCGATGCCGCATCACTCGACTCGCGCGAGTGCTTCCCGCAGCAGTGGCAGCAGGTCGGGGTCGATGGCGCAAAGTCGTCATGCGTGCGCCGGACGGTGAGCGGATCGACTTCGACGGACCGCAGACCGCAGTCTGTCGCTGACCGTCACGGAGTGGAGCACACCTTCTCACTCGGGCTGGAAGGTGTGACGGCACCGTCGGCCCAGGCGGTCGTGACCGCCGAGCTCGACGACGACCCGAGCATCCAGAGAATTCGTAGACCTGCTGCTGCCCCCGGGACGCCCTCTTGCGGCTCGCTGACCGGCCGATCGTGTCGCACCCTCGCCCCATACTGATAGGCATGGGATATGAAGCCATTCGGCCACATTCGCGCAGGGGACGGATAGGCGGGAGTTATGTGCGCGGGTCCGTCCGCTTCACCGACCGGCGCGCACCCCGGCCGCGGAGCCGGTCCCCCTACTACCCCGGCTACCGGAGTGCCTCGCCCACGCCGATCCTGTGGGCCCTCGGGTCACTCTTCGGCGGGGTGATCCTGCTGCTGGTCGTGCTGACCCTCACCCATATGGGATCCCCCGACAGCACAGAAGATACCGCCGTGGTGCCGTCGACCGTCGCGCCCGCAGACACGACTGCCCCGCCGAAGTCGTGCTACCCGTTCAACTGCTGACGGCAACGAGCAAGGCTGAGTCCATTGCTATGACGTGCTCAGTGATGTTGTGGTGCCCCAACGGACTTCCGCCACCCGCGAACGTAACCGCGCCGCAGTTGGCGCGTTCTGCCGGTGGGCGACGCGCGGCCAGCCCCGCCGTTGCCCAGATGGATTGCATCGACACGATCACCGTGCCCAAGCGACTGCCGCCCGGCAACGGCCGCCGACGTCACTTGGGCGCTCGACGTGATCTGTGCGCGGGCGACCGCGCAAGGACCTCGCCTTCGACATGCTCCGCGACCGTTGATGTCGGCGCGGAACATCGGCCCGGCGGTGTGGCCGGTGCGCGCTGAGTACAGCCGCGCCAGCGCGACGCATCCGCGGTCGTCGAGAAGCACAGTGCGCACCGAACCGCCCTGGCGACGGATAGTCGAGAGCCAGGCATTCTCGACGAAAACGACGGGCCGCCCTTCCTTTTCACGACGAAAAGGCGGCCCGTGCAGGTGGACTATTCGCCCGTCGGAATACGCCGACGAATACGCCTAGCAGCCGCGACCATGTTGCGCAACGACGGCTCCAGCTGCCAGTAGTGGCGGGTCTTGAGTCCGCCGTCCGGGTTGGCCCACAGACGTTCCGGGGTGACGGCCTCGGCTGCGGCCGTGAGCAGCTCGTCGAGTTCGTCGATGTCCGGGATGCGGGCCGAACGGCTTTCGTACACACCGGGACCCACGCCGTGGCTCAGGCCGTGACCCGAGGCGCAGTCCTCCTTGAGCGCCTTGAGCACCCACTCGATGGAGCGGGTCGCGACGATCGCGGTGACGTCGGCGTCGAGCTGTTCGATGGCGTCCACGATTTCGGCGCGACCGGAATAGCCGATGTGCGTGTGGATTTGGGTCTCGGGTCGAACACCGGAGGTGGCCAGCCGGAACGCGCCGACCGCCCAGCGGAGGTACTCGGCGCGCCCGATATTGCGCAGCGGCAACAACTCTCGGATCGCGGGCTCGTCCACCTGGATGATCGAGATGCCCGCGCGCTCCAGATCCACCACCTCGTCACGGATCGCCAGCGCCACCTGGTCGGCCGTTTCGTGCAGCGGCTGGTCCTGGCGCACGAACGAGCGCGCGATCATGGTGACCGGGCCGGTGACCATGCCCTTGACCGGCTTGTCGGTAAGCGACTGGGCGTAGGTGATCCAGTCCACCGACATCGGCGCGGGGCGCGAGACGTCGCCGTAGATGATCGGCGGTCGCACGCAACGGGATCCGTACACCTGCACCCATCCGAAGTGGGTGGTCGCGAAGCCGTCCAGCAGCTCGGCGAAGTACTGGATCATGTCGTTGCGCTCGTGCTCGCCGTGCACGAGCACGTCGAGGCCGATGTCCTCCTGCAACCGGATCGTCGCCTCGATCTCGGCCTCGATCCGCTTGCGGTACTCCTCGTAGGACAACCTGCCCTCGCCGAGTTCGTAACGGGCTTGGCGGATCCGGTCGGTCTGCGGGAACGAGCCCAGTGTGGTGGCGGGCACCGGCGGCAGGTTCAGCTTGGCCTGCTGGGCGATTCGGCGCTGCTCGTAGGGTTCGCGCTCGCGCATCTGCGGCGTGATCGCGTAAACCCGTTGGCGCACCGCGTGCTTCTGCTTGAAGTGCACTTCCCTCGGCCGCTTCCGCCACTTGTCCGACGGGCCCTCGGTGAGCGCCTTGGCGAGCGAAACCACCTCGCCCACCTTCTGTTTCGCGAAGGCGAGGCGATCGGCGACGTTGCCCTCGATGTCGTATTCGACGAGCAGGTCGTAGGGCACGTGCAGCAGAGTGCTTCCGGTGGAGACCACCAGATCCGGGCACACCTTGGCCAACTCGTTGAGGTATTCCAGCGTCACGTAACGGTCGGCGCGCCACACGTTGCGACCGCTGATCACCCCCGCGTACAGCCGCTTGCGGCGGATGCCGGGCACCGCGGCGAGATCCTCAGGGCGGATTCGGTGGCTGGCCAGGTCCAGGCCGATGGCCTCGACATTGGACGCGGCCAGGATGGTCAACGCCTCACCGAAGTCGCCGTACTGACCTGTGACCAGCATGCGCGGGCGCAGTGGCGCGTGGGAAAGCCGCTGGTAGGCGCGCTCGAACGCGGCCAGCTCGGCGTCGCTGCGCTCGCTGGTGAACATCGGCTCGTCCAGCTGGACGCAGGTGGCGCCGCGCTTGGCGAGGATCTCGAACAGCTCCTCGTAGACCGGGAGCAGCTTGTCCAAGAGGGCGAGCGCGTCGAACTCCGGCTCGCCGGGCACCTGCCCCGCCTTGGAGAGCAGCAGCAGCGAGAGCGGACCGAGCATGACCGGCCGCAGCTCGATGTCCTGCGCCTTCGCGCGGTCGAATTCATCGAGCAGGGCCTCGGGATGCAGCGAGAACTCGGTCTCGGCGTCCAGCTCGGGCTGGCGGTAGTGGTAGTTGGTGTCGATGTAGCGCACCAGCTCCAGCGGCGGAAGATCCGGTCGGCCGCGCGCCATCAGGAAGTAGAAGTCCAGCGGCTCCATCACGTCCCGGTAGGGCTGGAAGCGCTTCGGCACCGCGCCGAACATCAGCGCGTTGTCCAGGACGTGGTCGTAGAAGGAGAAGGTGTTGCCTGGCACCTGGGTGAGTCCGGTGGCGGCCAGCTCGCTGAACTGCTGCTCCTGGATGTCGCGGCCGACCGCGAGCAGTTCCGCGCGCGAGAGCGAACCGCGCCAGTAGGACTCCAGTGCCCGCTTGAGTTCCCGGTGCGGCCCGATCCTGGGATAACCCAGAATGCTCGACCCGTAGCCATCCGTGACGTTGACCATGCGCGGGAACTCCCTTTCGATCACCTGCGCGATATCCGCTCCGCACGGCGGAGGACGCGCAGCGTTGCGCTTTCGGTGTCCCGCCGAGCCGCGCCAACGACTCGGCGTCCTTGCAGCTTATGCCGTTACTGCTGGTATCACTGCGAAGCGATGAGCAGCGGCCCCCTGACCGGACCTGCCCACCTGTCGATCATCCGAGCACACCCAGCCACCCCTGGGCGAGTCCTACGAGCCCGTTCGCGGCCGTCCCGCTGCTGAGTTCCAGGAGAGGAAGGCCCGGCGAGCTCCTTCACCCAACGCGACAACTGATCTCGCAAGGGCCGGGTAACTCGCCGGGTACGACCGAAGTCGGCTCGGCACCCGACCGCCGGCACGGGTGCGCGACGCCGACGGCTCCGCGCCGCCCGCTAAGTACGCGGAGAGGCGGGGGAGTTGTACTGGTAGAAGCCCGCGCCGGTCTTCTTGCCGAGCAGCCCGGCCTCCACCATGCGCATCAGCAGCGGCGGCGCGGAGTACAGCGGCTCCTTGAACTCGGCGTACATCGAGTCGGCGATCGACTTGACGGTGTCCAGCCCGACGAGGTCGGTCAGCGCCAGCGGGCCCATCGGGTGGGCACAGCCGAGCACCATGGCCTTGTCGACGTCTTCCTTTGTCGCGAAACCGGATTCGACCATGCGGATGGCGGACAGCAGGTACGGCACAAGCAGCGCGTTGACGACGAAGCCGGAGCGGTCGGCCGAGCGGACGACCTGCTTGCCGAGCACGTCACCGGCGAAGGCCTCGGCGCGCTGGGAGACCGACTCGCTGGTCTTCAGCGTGGTGACCAGCTCGACAAGCGGCAGCACCGGCACGGGGTTGAAGAAGTGCATGCCGACGACGCGCTCGGGGTTCGCGGTCGCGACGGCGATCTTCATGATCGGGATGGAGGAGGTGTTGGAGGCCAGCACGGCGCTCGGGTCGGTGACGACCTTGTCGAGCTCGGCGAAGATCGAGGTCTTGACCTCTTCGTTCTCCAGCACCGCCTCGACGACCAGCTGACGGTCGGCGAAATCGCCGAGGTCGGAGGTGAAGCGCAGCCGCCACGCGGCCTGCTCACGCTCGCGCTCGGTGATCTTGCCGCTGCTCACGCCGCGATCCAGCGAGCGCAGGATGCGGGCGCGACCGGCGGCCGCTAGTTCCCGGGTCTGTTCGTAGACGAGCACGTCGACGTGCGCCCGGGCGCACACCTCCGCGATTCCGGCACCCATCTGTCCGGCGCCGATGACGCCGACACGCTGAATCTTCTCGCTGCTCACGTCCCGCTCCTGCTGGTCTGGTGTGGCTGGGATTGGCTTGGGGGTTCTGGTCCAAGTTATAGGGATGCCCTCCCCGCCGGGGCTGTTCGGCGGGGAGGGCGGTACACCCCTACTGGAGTAGAGGGTTGTCGGCCTGCATCACTGCGGGCTGGTCAACTCAGTGGAACTGACCCTCTTCGGTGGAGCCCTTGAGCGCCGCGGTGGAGGTGTTCGGGTCCACGGTGGTGGCGATGGTGTCGAAGTAGCCGGCGCCGACCTCACGCTGGTGCTTGATGGCGGTGAAGCCACGCTCGGCGGCGGCCTTGAACTCGCGCTCCTGCAGGTCGACGAACGCGGTCATGCCTTCGCGGGCGTAGCCGTGCGCCAGGTCGAACATGCCGTAGTTCAGCGAGTGGAAGCCGGCCAGGGTGATGAACTGGAACTTGAAGCCCATCGCGCCGAGCTCACGCTGGAACTTCGCGATGGTCGCGTCGTCCAGGTGCGCCTTCCAGTTGAAGGACGGCGAGCAGTTGTAGGCCAGCAGCTGGTCCGGGAACTCGCCACGGACGGCCTCGGCGAACTTGCGAGCGACCTCGAGGTCCGGCACACCGGTCTCCATCCAGATGAGGTCGGAGTACGGGGCGTAGGCCTTGGCACGCGCGATGCAGGGCTCGATGCCGTTCTTCACACCGAAGAAGCCCTCGGCGGTGCGGGTGCCGTCCAGGAACTCGCGGTCGCGCTCGTCCACGTCCGAGGTGATCAGGGTGGCGGCCTCGGCGTCGGTGCGGGCGATGACCACGGTCGGCACGCCTGCGACGTCGGCGGCCAGACGCGCGGAGGTCAGGGTGCGGATGTGCTGCTGGGTGGGGATCAGCACCTTGCCGCCCAGGTGGCCACACTTCTTCTCGGAGGCCAGCTGGTCCTCCCAGTGCGAACCGGCGACACCGGCCGCGATCATGGCCTTCTGCAGCTCGTAGACGTTCAGCGCGCCACCGAAGCCGGCCTCGCCGTCGGCGACGATCGGAGCCAGCCAGTTGGCGACCGAGGTGTCACCCTCGACCTTGGCGATCTCGTCGGCGCGCAGCAGCGCGTTGTTGATGCGACGCACGACCTGCGGCACCGAGTTGGCCGGGTAGAGCGACTGGTCCGGGTAGGTGTGGCCGGAGAGGTTCGCGTCACCGGCGACCTGCCAACCGGACAGGTAGATGGCCTTCAGGCCGGCGCGGACCTGCTGCACGGCCTGGTTGCCGGTGAGGGCGCCGAGGGAGTTGATGTAGTCCTCGTTGTTCACGAGATCCCACAGGATCTCCGAGCCGCGGCGAGCGAGCGTGTGCTCCTCGACGACGGTGCCCTGGAGCTTCACCACCTGCTCCGCGGTGTAGTTACGGGTGATGCCCTTCCAGCGCGGGTTGGTGTCCCAATCCTGCTGGATTTCCGCAGCGGTCTTCGGGGTGCCGGTGGTCGACATCTCTGACTCCACTTCTTTGGTCGGTCGGTGCCGCTTGCCGAGATTCCACCCGGACTGCTGGAGCGGCGATTTGCAGGGTTGCTAGGCCCTTGGGGTGTACTTCCACACGATGGCACACCGGGAAATAGCCGTCTACCTGTTGCTAATGTGAATCTCAGCTAGGTTTCGCCTACCGTTTGCCAACTTTGCGAAATTTGCGGGCGAATTGCAAGCATTCAATCTACCCGCGAGTAGCCCTGACGTGGGGTTTTAGCGTAACGCTCGTACTGTTTGCGTTCACGCCGCGGGCCCGCGGCAACACGCCGGGGCGAACCGGTCTGTGAGTCGATTCACAGGGTGGGGCGGGTGCCGTCGGTGTGGGCCAGGCCACGCGCGCCGCGGGGATGCGGCAGACTTGGGCGGAGAGCCGATCTCGAGCAAGCGTCCAACTCTTGCGGAGCGCCCTCGCTCGGCGTGACCACCCGCGCCCATCGAACAGGAGTCCCATGCGGAAGCTCAGCGTCGCCGCGGCCGTCACGGCCTGCGCGACCGCCCTGCTGTACCCGTCGACCGCGAGCGCGGAACCCGCGGCGGGCACGATCGAATCCGTCGCGCCGCTCGCCGCGGTCGCGACGCCGCCGGACGCAGCCGACGCTGCCCGCCTCCTGTACCGCTCCACTACCGCGGGCGACGCGTCGACCACCGCGAGCGCCGCCGTCTACTTCCCGGCCGGAACGCCGCCCGAAGGCGGGTGGCCGGTGATCGCCTGGGCGCACGGCACGGTCGGCCTCGGCGACGACTGCGCCTACAGCGTCGCGGGCCCCGCCGCCCGCGAACGCGACTGGGCCTACCTGGGCACCTGGCTGAACCAGGGCTACGCCGTGGTCGCCGCCGACTACGCGGGCCTCGGTACGCCGGGCGAGCATCCTTACTTGAACGGCACCGTCGAGGCGCACAACGTGGTGGACGCGGTGAAGGCCGCGACCACGCAGTACACCTCGCTGGCCAGGAAGTGGGTCGTCGTCGGCCAATCGCAGGGCGGCGGCGCGGCCGTCTTCACCGCCCGCTACGCCACCGAGTTCGGCGGGCCCGAGCTGGACTACCGCGGCGCCGTCGGCACCGGCGTGCCCGCCTACATCGAGGACATCCTGCTGCCGCTCGGTCCCGGCATGCCGCCGCTGGAACTGAGCCCGCACAGCACCGCCTACGTGCTGTACATCCTCAACGGCCTGCGCACCACCTACCCCGAACTCGACATCGAGTCCTACCTGACCGACGCGGGCCGCGACTGGCTCGCCCGCGCCCGCAGCGCGTGCATCAACGAATTCGGCGACGAACTCGGCGCGGCGAACGTCGTCCTCGGCGACCTCTTCGCCCGCCCCCTCGCCCAGATCCCCGACCTGCGCGGCATCCTCACCAGGACCATGGGCCTCCCCGAATCCGGCTACGACCGCCCCGTCTTCCTCGGCCAAGGCCTGCGCGACACCGACGTCATCACCCCCGCCACCCTCGCGTTCGCCGCCACCTTGCAAGCCAATGGGCAGCCGGTCACGTTGCGCACCTACCAGCAGGACCACAGCGGGGCCGTCAACGCCTCCCTCCCCGACTCCCTCCCGTTCGTACGAAACCTGTTCTCCTGAGCCAGGTCTCCTCGAACACAGCGACGCCGTGCCTGTCCAGAACGGGATCGCTCAATGGTGCGCACTCGTCCGGCCACACCGCTTCGTAACCACCGCGAGGGCTCTGTGCGATTTCCGCTCGCGGGATGGATTCGCACGGTTCCCGTGTTAATCTCGTATGGAGCAAGGAACCGACCCTCCGGGCGTATGCCTCGACAGTCGGTCTGGCCCCCGGTGTAGCTACGGCAGCCGGGGGCTGCTTTCTTTTCCGGGGTGTAATCACTCGATCGGTTTCACAAAGTGCACACGGTTTTCGATGATGCCGAACAGCCGTGAGGTGCTGTCGCGGTGGGTGAGACTGCGCCGGTAGGCCGAAGAGACAACGTCAGGAAGCCACAGCAGGTGCTCGAACTTCGGCGAGGTCTGCAGCAGCCGCACATTTCGCGGGATGAGTTCCGCCGATACCAACTCCTTGTGATTGGCTCGATCCTTGTTGCGGAAGTTCTGCTGGTTGCGCTCCTCGAGTACCAGCAACTCGACAGGGTCCCAATAGCCTTCGCCGCCAGTGGCGAGTTCGATCGCGATACCCCGGTAGCACGCACGACGGGCGTCTTCCCCGTCACGGTCGTCGGCAGCGAGCGGGACGCGGTGGGCGATCAGGCAAGGCTCGGATCCATCGGTGAGAAACTCGAGCATGTCCTTCATCGCCGCGGGACCGTCAGGGTCCTGCAACGCCTCTGTCGAATGCCAGTACCTACCGCCGACGATCTCTCGCAGCCCTGCTCGAATCTCCGCCATGTCGGGCTGACGCATGACCACCGCCGTGAAGATGTAGAACGTCTCAGCCGGCTTCACATCCCGGTTGCAAGTTTGGTACGACTCATCGAGGTAGGCCACCGGCCCCTTGGTACGGCGGTAAGCATCGGACACGATGTCGCCCTTTGCCGCGTCGAATCGCATCGCGCAATACTAGGGCCGCCCTGGCCATTTCAGCGCAATCGGACCGCCCACTGATCCTGTCGGCTTCCACTGGTCCTCCGGCCACGGCGTCGCAACAGCGGCCTTCGAAGGAGCACTCCCCTCCGCGCGTACGAAACGTTCTCTCCCGAGCCAGATCTCCTCGAACACGTAGCGATCCCGTGCCTGTCCGGCACGGATCGTTCAATGATGCGCACTATTCACGGCCACAACGCTTCGTAACAACCACGATGGCTCCGTGCGGCTTCCGCTCGTGGGATGGATTCGCACGGCTTCCGGCCTGGTCTCGGACGGAACGCAACCGATCCTCAGCCATGTGACTCGCCAGTCGGTCTAGCCGTTGGTGTAGCTAGCGGTGGCTGCCTTCTTTTCCAGATGTGGATCTCGAAGGACACGCGCGCTGCGCGAGCGGTGCCGGGCGCCGCGATTCGTTTCGGCTGGCCCGATGTTCCTCGCACAGGTGCCCACTCCCGCGCCGGATGAAGGCCGGGTCCAGTCGCTGCGCGAATGTCAGATTCTCGCGGCGCCAGCAGTCGCCGCAGGCGTACTCGCTCATGTCGGCCTCCTCGTTCCTTCGCTCAGCGTGTTGCCGAAGAGTTCCCACTCGCAAGGGGAATCGAAGCCATGTATCCATACCATCGCCGTTTGGCGCCCATACCGTGACCGATCGGGCCTCACGACTGCGAGCGACGGATGGCCGCACGTCGTTGGCTTACGCCATCGTGGTGTGCCACACGAGCAGTCGGCAGCCGCATCCATCCAACGCAACGCATCGAGCAAGCCACGAAGGAAACGAGCGCCGTCCGAAGCCAACTCAGCTCTTCAACAGCGTAATGCGGCCGACACCTCCACTTGGCGAACTCGTCGGACATTGCGCCTCGCGTGCTGGTCAGTCCGCTGAATCGACCTAGCCGCCCGGCCGGCGGTGCCGACTCACGGTGCTTTCAGTCGTCATAGTGGTAGCGGCAGGCAATGACGACAACGACATCGTCGTCGGCGCGGTACACGAGGCGGTGCTCCTTGGTGACTCGCCGGGACCACCACCCGGACAGGTTCTGCCGCAACGGCTCCGGCTTGCCTATACCGTCGGCGTTGCCATTGCGGCGAATATCCTCGATCAACCGGTTCACCTTCTTCAGAGTGGCCCGATCCCCGGACTGTCAGTAGAAATAGTCCTCCCACCCGTTGGCGTCGAACAGAACCTTGCGGCTCATGCCTCGACAGACCCGTCATCACTCAGCGAGCGCCGCTCGATCAGACCCCGCTCGACGTTTTCGATCGACTCCATCAGACGGCGAGCGTTGGCCCGGCTGCCCAGCAGGTAGGCCGTCTCCTTCAGCGCCTCGTATTCGCGCAGACTGATGACGACAGCAGGCTCTTTGCCACCGCTGCGGGTGATGACGACTTCGTCGTTGTCCTCGGTGGCCGCATCGAGAACTGCCGCGAAGTTGGCCCGCGCCTCGGTGGCGTGCATAGCGCGCATGATGTGACCTTCAGTCAGGACCTTTCGATCTCCCGCATACCTCATGCCGTACGCAATCCCGTACATGATTTCAGCCCGCCCGAAAGCACCACCGCACCTACACCTTCCCCACTACACCGCCCGACCTGCCTGATCTCTACGCCGACACGGCAGCCTGCCCTCCGGCCGACCTCCGACTCGACAAGGTGCGCACGGGCTCGCCAACCGTGCGCACCACAGCGTGGCCAAAGTGCCCTCGTACGTATGCACACCGCAGTCTCCGGCCCGTCCGCGGTTGTGCTCATGCAGTAACCGACCTGCGCGCCGTACCGCGCGGCGGTGCCGTCCGCATGTCACTCGTCAGCGGCCACACCCTCGCCCGCCAGATCATCGCCACCGTCCCCGTCATCCCACGCGGCCCCACCCTGACTTCCGGATCAACCGCGCCGATTTCGGCAAAGTCGACGAGCGCCCCTGCTGGTTATAAATCACCAAAATGTTCGGCCGGTCCGCTTGTACACGTGCACGTTGGTGAACCCGGGACGCCGATGTCCCTCAGGTCGGCCGGCGACCACCGCTAAGCCGCCCGTGCACAAGCAATGGCCTACTTATCTCGACGCAACGAGAGCGCCTGCGGTCCCAGGAATTCGAGGGCGGCGCGCCGATCAACTACGGCGGACGTACTCGCGGCGTCGATTGGCCACTTCCGGCCGGTGCGTCGCCAAGGGATCACAGTTGCGGTGGGTGAGTCGCCCGCCAGTGCTCGGCGATGTCGATGCGCCGGGTGATCCAGACCCGGTCGTGGGATTGGACGTGGTCGAGGAAGCGGTCGAGGGCGGCCGTGCGGGCGGGACGGCCGACCAATCGGCAGTGCAGGCCGATGGAGAGCATCTTCGGGCTTCCCTCCGCCCCTTCGCGATACAGGACGTCGAAGGCGTCGCGGAGGTGGGTGAAGAACTGTTCGCCGCTGGGGAAGCCTGCCGGGGAGGCGAAGCGCATGTCGTTGGTGTCGAGGGTGTAGGGCACGACGAGGTGGGGGCGTTCGTGCGCGGTGACCCAGTACGGCAGGTCGTCGGCGTAGGAGTCGGAGTCGTAGACGAAACCGCCGTGTTCGATGACCAATTCGCGCGTGTTGGGCGAATCGCGGCCGGTGTACCAGCCCAGCGGCGGGGCGCCGGTCAGCTCGGTGTGCAGGCGCACCGCTTCGGCCATGTGGGCGCGCTCGGTCTCTATGTCGGTGAGCTGGTAGGACTTCCAACGCAAGCCGTGGCAGGCGATCTCATGACCCAGTTCCAAGAACGCCGCGACCGCCTCGGGGTTCCGCTCCATGGCGCGCGCCACGGCGAACACCGTAAGGGGAAGACCGCGGCGCTCGAAAATCCCCAGCACGCGCCAAACTCCAGCGCGGGAGCCGTATTCGTAGAGCGACTCCATGCTCATGTGCCGGTTCGGAAAGGCCTGAGCCGGAGTCATTTCCGAGAGAAATGTCTCCGAGCTCGGGTCTCCGTCGAGCACACAGCTCTCCCCTCCCTCCTCGTAGTTCAGTACGAACTGCACCGCGATGCGCGCCTCGCCCGGCCACCGCGGATCCGGCGGATTCGGCCCGTACCCTACGAAATCCCTCATGCGCCCAGCTCCCCGTACAACCGCAGCCGGGCAAGTCCGCCGTCGGGATAGATGTCCAGGCGCACCTCTTCGACCGACGCCGCCATCGGCGCGATCGGGAAGCGGTGCCTGGTGTCGGGCAGTAGCTCGGTGCGCGGCAACAGTTCCACGTCGGTGCCGTCGTTGGTGCGCCCCGACAGCCGCGCCGAACCGGGACTGTTGCCTAGAAAGTAGGAGGTGTCGATCTCTGCGAGCCGGATGAGCCCCGGGCCAGCGAGACGTATTCGCACCCAATCGTTTCCGTCGTCGCGGCGGCGCGCGGTCTCCCAACCGTCGCCCATGCATCGCGCCGAGCCCGGATAGAGCAACTGGTTGGGCGAACTGTAGAAGCGGTTGGAGCAGTCCAGCACCAGGGCGCCGTTCTCCAGCGCCGCCAAGTCCAGCGGGCCGAGACCGAGCAGCGCGGGATCGGGCCTCCCCTCGCCGTGGACGCGTAGCCGAGCGACGCCGCCATCCGGGTGCAGGGTGAGTTTCACGTGCGTCCACCGCTCTTCGCTGTCGACCGGAAACGGATTGCGAGCGTCTCCGGCGATCGGCGCGCGGTCGATCAGCGTCGTCCAGTCCGTTCGACCGGCGAGCGACTCGGCGGTCGGATATCCCTCGACCTCCAGCGCCGCCACCGACACCGCGGGCGGATAGTTGCCGCGAAACCACGCGGTGTCCACGACGATGCCACGCACCACCCCCGGCACGCCGAGCCGCACGACGGCCGCGTCGTCGCCCGGCATGCCGCGGCGCCTGCGGGTCTCCCATCCGTCGTAGACCTGGCCTCTGTGGCCGAAGGTGGACGGTCGATACTCCGGCACGCCGGGGCTGATCAAGTTCTCCTTCTCCGCGAAGAACTCGTCGTTCGCCCAGATCACCGCGCCACCGAGCGGGCGCACCGCAAGATCGGGCAGCAGCGTGAAATGCCCGTCGGCCTCGCTCATGTCTGCGCCTCGCCGACGTTCTGCTCCGGCAGGTGCGAGGTGATTCGCTCACTTCGTTCGCTCATCGCTTCTCCTTCACGCCGAGATCACCGATCGGCTCGCGCGCCGCGAGCGCTTCCAACACCTCCCGGGTCAGTTCCGGTGCCGCGGAAGTCAATTCCGCCTCCGATCGCGCGCCGCAACGCAGCCCCCGAAGCACCGTGGCGGCCAGCGCCTCGGCGGTGGCCGGTTCGTCGACGACTCCCGAAGCGGCGTCGTGCCGCTCGAGGTACGCCCGCAGCCGGGGCACGGCGACATCGATTGCGCCACGGAAGAATTCGTAGGTCGCCAGCCAGCGGGTGACCAGGTGTCCCGGGTGCATGTCCCAGCCCTGGTAGTAACCGCGGCGCAGGGCGCGAGTGACCAGCCGATGATGTTCGCGCAGTGCGGCTTCCGGTTCCGTGTCCGGCACGATCTGGGTGGATCCGTCGCACACCCAGACGCCGGTCCGCGCCGCGGCCGCCTGCATGACCGTCTTGGCGTAGTCGGCGGCGGGATGGTCGAGCGCCTGGTCGGTGGCGGCGATCCCGCACGCGGCGGTGTAGTCGTAGGTGCCGAAATGCAGCCCGGCGCAACGTCGCCCGGCTACCTTGATCATCTTGGCGACCGGCACACCGCCGTCGGCGCCGACGATCGCCTGCGGGCTCTCGATCTGCAATTCGAAGCGCAGCATGCCATCGGCGAGACCGGATCCACGCTCCAACCCCTCGCACAACGCGACGAGCGCCGAAACCTGCTCGGCAGCACGAATCTTCGGCACGGTGAAGACGAAACCCTCCGGCACACCGCCCGCGCCGTCCAGCACGAGTTCGAGGGTGCGCACGGCCCTGCGACGCTCGAGTCCCTCCAGTCCTTTGACCCGAATGCCGTAACCGGCCGGGCCGTCGACGGACCACCCGGCCAGGATCTCGCCCGCTGCCGTCGCGGCCGCATCTTCTTCCTCGTCAGAGCGATACCCGTAGCCGTCCTCGAAATCGATCCGCAGATCCTGCACCGGCTCGCGCAGCAGCCGCTCCCGCACCGCGGGCAGCACCGCGGCGGTGTCGAGTTCGGCGAGCGATTCGCGGTGCGTGTCCAGCAGCTCGACGGCCGCGGCGCCCCACTCCGCCGGTGTGTCGGCGCTCGCACGGTCGGCGGGCACGTAGACGGTGTGGATCGGTTGCGTCCGGTCCCCCGACCCCGGGTAACGCGCCCGCAGATCGGCGTCGACGGCCTCGAGCATGGCCTCGATCCTGGCCCGGACGTTCTCCGGCAGCCGTGTCGCGGTCACCGTTCCTCTCCCTCCTGCATGGCGCGCCAAACCCGGTCGGCCGTCATCGGCAGTCGATCGATGCGCACTCCCACGGCGTCGCGGATGGCATTGGCCAGCGCCGGGGCGACCGGGTTGTACGGTGATTCGCTCATCGATTTCGCGCCGAGCGGTCCGAGTTCGTCGGCGGTGTCGGCGAAGTAGACCTCGGTCGAGGGTAGATCGGCGAGCTGCGGAATGTGGTAATGCCGCAATGTCCGGGTGGTCACGACGCCGTGTTCGGTGCGCATGTCCTCGTAGAGCGACGTGCCGATGGCCTGGGCGACCCCGCCCTCCACCTGCCCGCGGCACTGCACCGGGTTGAGCACGGTGCCCGCGTCGGCGGCCTGGACCGATTGCAGAATGCGGACCCGGCCGGTCGCGCGCTCGACGGCGACGCGGAAGGCGTGCACGTTGAAGCTGACCGAGCGCGGGATACCTGTGTGGTCGCCGTGCGCTCTCAGTTCGCCCGCCGCCGCGAGCTCCGCCGTGCTGATCAGCCGATCGCCGCACCGCACCCCGTCCGGACCCAGGACGCAGTCGCGCACCGGTGTCCCGGTGAGTTCGGCCGCCCTGGCCAGCATCGCGTCCTTCAGCGCGAGCGCGGCTCGGTAACCGGCGTTGCCCGCGACGACGATGCCGGTCGAGCCGAACGCTCCGGTGTCGTAGTCGACGAGGTCCGTATCCGACTGCCGGATCGCGATCCGCGCCGGCTCGGTAGCCAAGGCCGTCGCCGCGAGCTGCGCGTGCACCGTCGTCGTCCCGCTACCGAATTCCGCTGTGCCCACCCGAATTTCGTAACAACCGTCGGACCGCAATATCGCGACGGCGGTCGAGCGATGCCCGCGCGGCGGGATGGTCGCGATCATCGCCAATGCCATGCCCTCGCCCACCGACCACCCCGGACCCGGTGCCGTTATCCCGTTGCCGCGCAGTAAAGCTCGTTGCGCGAGGTCGAGACACTGGTCCAGCCCGTAGCTGCCGAACACCAGATCCCCGGCCTCCACCTTCGCGCCGGTGAACGGGTCACCCGGGACGACCACGTTGCGCCTGCGGAACTCGAACGCATCGATGCCGAGCTCTCGGGCCAGCTCGTCGAGCGCGGACTCGACGGCGAAGATGATCTGACCGAGCCCGTAACCGCGGAACGCGCCGGAGGGCACGTTGTTGGTGTAGACCGCACGGGCGTCCACACGCTTGTTCGCGCACCGGTACACCTCGATGGACTCGCTCACCCCGTGGTACATCACGCCCGCGCTGTGATTGCCGTACGCGCCCGCGTCGGACAGCACGTCGACGGCGAGCGCGGTGAGCACGCCGTCCGCGTCCGCGCCCGCGGTGACGGCGACGCGCATCGGATGTCTGCTGGTGGCCGCGGTGAACTCGTCGGAGCGGGTGTACTCGTACTGCACCGGCCGCCCCGTGCGCAGCACCGCGAGCGCGACGAGATCCTCCACGAGCATTTCCTGTTTGGCGCCGAAACCGCCGCCGACCCGAGCGGCGAACACCCGCACCCGTTCCCGCGGCAGCCCGAAGATGTGGCACAGCTCCTCGCGGACCAGGAACGGCACCTGCGTGCTGCATCGGATGACGAGTCTGCCCTCGGCGTCCAGCCACCCTATGCCGCAGTGGGTTTCGAGGTGCACGTGCTGTCCGCGCGGCGAGTGCCACGTCCCGCGCACCACTCGCGTCGCGGCGGCCAGACCCGCGTCCATATCACCGACGCCGCCGTGCAATTCGGCGACCACATTGTGTTCACGGTCGGCGATACGCGCCGAATTCGGTTTGTCGCCGTGCAGTTTCGGCGCGTCCTCGCTCAGCGCCTCCACTGGATCGAACACGGCGGCCAGCGGCTCGTACGAAACGCGCAGTGCGCGGCATCCCGCCGACGCGATGTCCATGCTGTCCGCGACGACGGCGGCCACGCGCTGGCCGACGAAACGCACCGTGCGATCGAGGACGAAGGTGTCGTCCGGGTCGTCGGCGCGCCACTCGTGCCTTGCCGTCGAGAACGGCACCGCGGGGGCGTCGGCGAAGGTCAGGACAGCGTGCACGCCCGGAATCGCCTCGGCGGCGGCGGTATCGATGGAGATGATGCGCGCGTGCGGATGCAGGCTCGGCAATACCGCGATGTGCAGGGGGGCGGTCGGAGGCGCCGCCGGGTCGTCGACGGAGGGGAGCACGTCGAGCGTGAACGGCTCTGTGCCGGTGACGATCCGAGGACCGGCGGGAGCGCCGAGGCGACCGAGTCCGGACGGAAGCCGCTCGCTCGCACCCGTCCCCGCGGGCAGGGCGCTTTCCACCTCGCCAGGTGAACCGGAGCCGTCAGCATCGCCCGTCAGTGCCGCGCGAATCGGTCGATACCCGGTGCAGCGACACAGGTTCCCCTTCAACAGTTCCGGCAGATCGGCAGCATCCGGCCCCTCGTCGGTTCCGCACCCCAACCCCACCGCCGTCACCACCATGCCCGCCGTGCAGAACCCGCACTGAAACGCCGCCTGCTCGATGATCCGCCGCTGCACCGGGTGCAATCGATCCGGCGCACCGAGCCCCGCCGCCGTGGTGATCGGCCGGTCGGCCGCGCGGTAGGCCGGAATCAGACACGAGTGCACCGTCTTTCCGTCGAGCCGCACCGAGCACGCACCGCAGTCGCCCGCGTCGCACCCCTTCTTGACCGCGAAGAATCCCTGCTCGCGCAGTAGCGTGCGCAGGCATTGCCCCGGACGGGGTTCGGCGTCGACGGTGCGGCCGTCGATCTCGAATCTCACGGTCGCCCACCGGGTTCGGCGCGCAGCTCGGCGGCCACTTCCACCGCGAGCACCCCCGCGGCATGTCTGCGCCAGTCGGGCGACCCGTGCGGATCGTCGAACCACAGCGCCGCATCGACACCCGCCACCGCAGCCACCACCTCGCGATCCTCCGGCACGGTACGGAAATTCAGCACGACCGGACGGGTGGTCGCCGCCGTGAGCGTCAGCACGCACCGTCCATCGGGCTCGCGCCGCCCCATCAACAGCGCACCGGACCGCCCGAGCGGCGCGAGCGCAATCTTTCGAATAGCAGTGCGCGCCAACAGCGCGCGCTCCGGCACCACGACCGAGCGCAGCACCTCGCCCGTACGCAACACCGAAAGTCCCGGCCCGATCACGAACTCCCGCAGCGGAATCCGGCGCGCACCGCCGTCGGCGGCCCACACCAGTGCGACACCGTCGAGCGCGGTCAGCGCCGCGAGCACCGCACCGGCGGGCAGCGCGAGACACACGTTCCCGCCGACGGTCGCGCTGTGCCAGATCTTGTGCGAGGCCACCAGCGCCCGGCAGGCAGGCGCGAACAGCGCGGTCCCCGGCCACCGCGGCCACCGCGCGTCGGCACCGAGCTCGCGCCCGGGCGCGGCACCGGCGAACTCCGCCAGCGTGCACGTCGCCCCGATCTCCAAGCCCTCGGCCGTCTCCGTGAAGGCGGGCCAGCCGAGCGCGGTGATATCCACCAGCCGGTGCAGCTGCGGCTGCGGCTCCGAGAACAGGAACGTCCCCCCGGCCAGCACCCCGGTCGCCTCGCCGACGCCGGCCAGGTCGGACCGCCCCCTCGCCACCACCACCGAACGGATCGTGTCCAGGTCCACGTCTCACCTCGCTCCACAGCACCTGCCGCCACAGTAGGGGCCCGGAGTTGCCGCGGTGTTGCGCGACACCCGCCCCAGATTGCGCGGCCGTTACCTCGATCGTCCTCCGCGGGCGCGACGAAGACACGCGCGGAGCGCCGATCGCTGCCTCGAACTGCGATACCCGGTGTTCGACCAGGTCAAAGGCCGCGGGCGACCGAGGAGTTGTCCGGATCTTCGCCCCACCACTCGACGAGGGTGGCGCCGGAGTGCACCTGTATCAGCAGGTAGGTGGACGGAGCCGTCCGACCGGAACAGCGGCCATAAGACGGATCAGCGCCCGCCGAACGCCGTCGATCAGGGGCATTCCTGGTCGTTTCTCCGGCTGACCGAGGCCCAAATTCTGGAACCATTGGCAGCGGAGCTCCGCCAGCGCGCCCACCGTCCCCGCCAGGCCTCGCGGCTTGCCCCGAATCGCCGTCGACTTCTACAGCCGAATCACCGACAATCCGCAGGCCACCACGCGGGCAAGCCGGATCTCGGAATACGAGACATGGCCCGTGTCCGGGGTGTCCGGCACCGGCCAATCCGAGGACCAGGCGCGCGAGCGCCACTCTGAGGTGCGCCGTGGCGAGGTGCTGCGGCGAACCGCTCCGGCCGCAGTACCAAAGGATGCCGATGTGGGCAGCGACCCCGGCGTCTTCGCTACGTTCGCTGCTGATCGTGGGTGGCGGTGGGAAGTCGCTATCCGTCCCCACAAGTCGCAGTTACCCAAAGCCCGATCAGCGATCCATCGCGGATAGCTGACATTTGGCCGTCAGTCAGCCGCCAGGAACTGTAAGGATTTTCAATGATCCGCCTTATCGAAATATGGCAGTTGTCTGGCGAAGAGCCGTATGCAAGCCATTCCGTTCGGGTCGTCAAAGTGCCACTTGGAACGGGGCTCCAGCGATCGCCTTTACGATCGTCGGGAACGTATTCGAGTTGAACACCCGGCGCATCGACGATATCCAGGAGCGGATCGAATCGCGAACCGATGAACACCGCCTCGGCAAAGGGTCCGGCGTCGTTGGTTTCAGACTTCTGAAATATCTTTGAGTAACCTTGAACTCGAACCTCATTGAGGTGCCGCTCTGCGTCATTCGGCCGATTGAACCACCATACGAGGGAAGCGATTGCGGCGGCTACAAGCACCAAGGCACCCGTAACGATTGCCACTTCCCTGCGTGTGAGTTTCTCATTCATTTGCAGGTGTACATCCCGCCGATAAGTTTACCAGCCTTGTCCAGCGAGGTGTGCGTCATTCGGACATACGCTTGGACATGCGGACCCAAGTCGCCGTTCTTGATATATGCATCCATATTTGCTTCAGAGTTATAGCCGGCAGCCATGAACTCATTGAGTGTCCATTTTTGCTTCAGCTCATCAGGAGCTTCCTTCACCCACTGTGTTTCAATTCTCTTCAAATTGTAACTTGCCGCCATGATCGCCAAGTCCGGATCCGACTTGAGGTCGGACCACTCTTTTCCAGCAAATTCGGATGGATACTGGTTCTTCAGTGTGTTGAAGGTGTCCTCCTTTATATTCGTCAAACCCAAAGAGTTGGGCCTCAACCAGTTACCTCCTTCACGAATGAAAGTGTCATAGGCGTGGCTCATCTCCCGCTCGAGAAATGAGTCCGACCGATTACCGCCTTCGTTGTATACGATAGCCAAAACCAAACGAGGGTCGACGCCCGCCTCATTGCCGTACTTCACGGCCGCCCCCACCCATGGCCTGACGTCAGGATCGATTTTCGCGAGTTCGCTCTCCCAGTTGGGGTTGAGTGTGCACTTGACGGGCTCGGCAGAATACGAGTCGAGCCGGACGATCGCATCATCGCGCAAAGCCGCGATCTCAGTGAGTCTCGTCTTGACAGCAAGACTGTCCACACCATCAAAGGTCGCTTTTCGGAGCAGTTCGAGAAGAGGATGCGTGCCGATGATGTCCTTGTACACGTTCGCCGCGGTGTAGATCTCGGTCTCGCTCGCCTCGCGCTGGGGCATGACATCGACGCCGGTCGAGCGGCGGGTGGCCTTGACTCCGTGGTCCGGGAAGGCGGTAGGACTTGCATCGATGATGCGACTTCGTAGATCGACCAAGGCGTCGTGATGACTCGTGACGGCACTCGCTAGACCGGCGGCCACGACGGATATTGCGTTGGCGCCCTTCTTCAACACGCCTAATAGTTCGCGTATTTCGGCTACGTCGGGAGCCTCAACCGATGAGAACGTCCCTTCGATCCCATTCAGTTTGCCAGCGGCTTCCAAGATTGCCGTGCTGTCATGGAAGCGACGCCACCCTGTTGCAGCTCGGTTGAGCGTGTCGGTATCTCCGTCCGGCACTTCCACATGCAGTAGCGTCAAGTTCGACAGCAGTAGTATCTCGGACCCCGACGGCCACAGCGTCAACCGCGACGCGCTTGGCGACAGGGTCGCCGGATCGGGAATTGGATCTATACCTTTCGATCCAAAAGGGTGCGAGTTGGTGACGGACGGTTTGTTTGGCTCAGGTCCTTTGTTCTTGTCGGAGTTGGCGTTGTAATTCGCCATATGCCAGTTGTGCCCGGCGAGATTGAGGACATCGGCGAGCTGCTGAGTCGCTGCCGCGTAAGCCGAGATAGTGCCCACTAGGTCTTCGCAGTGCTTTTTATACGAGGTATTCCAACCCTTGACGGCGGCGTAATGGCCGCCCATGCCGAGTGTCGCATTCAATCCAGGTGTCATTATCTCGTTCACGGCCGACTGGATATCGGTCGTCAAACCGGAAAGACTTTTGGATGCGTTGTAATATACGCTCGGGTCGACCTTTATTTGCGACACTGGATATAGACTCTTCCCGCTCCTGAAGCAATGAGAGACTCTGCTGCAGATGCTACTTGTTGCGCAGCATGCTCAGATTTCTTGTTGCCGCTTCTGTGTACTGAGTGTGCGCATGCTTGGCCGCAGCGCTCATGTCACCGACGCTTCTGGCAAAATCGCGGGCCTTGGCCGCCCATTCCTGGTGAGCATCGGCGTATGCCTGAGAGGCTATACCCTGCCAAACCCCCGCCTGGATACCAGTTATCGCACGTTCCAGCTCATCGAGGTTATCTCGGATGAAGCCGGCCAGGCCAGAAAGCCGCGAGACAAGCTGGTCGAGCTGATCGAGGTCGACCATGAATTCGTCGCTCATGGCAGGCTCAGACTCGACGTCTGCGCGGCATTGTCAGTATCCTGAACTTCGTATGCTTGGGCTGCGACACCCAACTTCTCAGCCATCTTCGTCAGAACGTCGATTATTGCGCCGCCACTACTCTGCGTTTCTCGCCATCCCTGCGCGAAAGCCGTGGCGGCCGCGCCGCTCCACGCCCCGGAGGCCAGGCCTTCGACCTCGACCCCGACCGAGTCGAGTGCGGAACGCAGACTCGCTGCCAGACCAGCGACCGAGCGCCCAACCGCACGCACCTCATCAGGTATTACGGATAGATCCTGACCGGCGCCCTGCGCTCCCCCGACCACACTCATACGGCGAGTGTACCGATGCACGTGTCCGTTCTCGATGCTCACGGAGCGTAGCCGCAGGCCCCGGCGTTGTCTGCGGCCAGCTGCTCAATTGGGTGAACATGGTTGAATTCAGTCCGTTCGGAACCCCGGACGACGGGTTTGGCAGTCGACCCGATCCCGTTGTCGCCCAACGTTTCACCGAGTACCGGCGACGAGGGCGGTCTGGGCGCGCGCCACCGCGCGGCCCACCGCTTCCTCGTCCACCGTTCGCACCTCCCCGTCGCGCACCACCTCGCGGCCGTTCACGATCAGGGCGGCCAGCGGGGGCGGGGAACCGAGGATCAGTGCGGTGACGGGGTCGTCGATGCCCGCGTGGGCGGGGGTGTCCATGCGCCAGAGGGCCAGGTCGGCGAGTTTGCCGGGTTCGATGGAGCCGATCTCGGCGGCGCGGCCGAGGACTCGCGCGCCGCCCATGGTGGCCAGCTCGAGCGCGGTCCGCACGGTCATCGCGCGGGGGCCGTTGGCGGCGCGGGCGTAGAGCAGGGCGTTGCGGGGTTCCTCGATCATCGAGCCCGCTTCGTTGCTCGCGGCGCCGTCGACGCCGAGCCCGACCGCGACGCCGGCGGCGAGCAGGTCGGGAACGCGGGCGATGCCCGCGCCGAGGCGTCCGTTGGACGTGGGGCAGTGCGCGACGCCGGTGCCGGTGCGCGCGATGGCGGCGATCGCGGCGTCGTCGAGGTGGACGGCGTGCGCGTACCAGACGTCCGCGCCGAGCCAGTCGAGCCGCTCCAAATACTGTGCGGGCGTGCAGCCGTGGGTGGCGGCGCAGTAGTCCTGTTCATCGAGGGTTTCGGCCAGGTGGGTGTGCAGGCGCACCTTTTCGGCCCTGGCCAGTGCGGCGGACTCGCGCAACAGGTCGGCCGTCACCGAGAACGGCGAACACGGCGCGAGCGCGATCCGGACCATGGCGTCGAAAGACGGGTCGTGCCAGCGCGCGATCGCGTCGGCGCTCGCGGCGAGGACGGCGTCCAGCGATTCCACCACGGAGTCGGGCGGCAAACCGCCCGCGCTCGCGCCGAGGTCCATGGCGCCGCGGCAGGGGTGGAAACGCAAGCCGACGGCCTCGGCCGCGGCGATCTCCGCGCCGAGCAGGTCGCCGCCGCCGCGCGGGAACAGGTAATGGTGGTCGGCGGTCGTGCTGCAACCCGTGCGCGCGAGGGCGGCCAGCGCGCCGGTGGCGGCGATCCGCACCGATTCCTCGTTGATGCCCGCCCAGACCGGATAGAGCGCGGTCAGCCAGTCGAACAGGCTCGCGTCGGCGGCCAATCCCCTGGTGATCCACTGGTAGAGGTGATGGTGGGTGTTCACGAGGCCGGGAGTCAGCAGGCAGCCGCGGCCATCGATGCGCGGGGCGTCGAGCGCGGGCGCGTCGCCCGGCCCGACCGCGCCGATCCGGTTGCCGTGCACCACGACGTGGCCGCGCCGATACTCGGTGCCCGCCGCGTCAACGGTGGCCACCGCGCAGCCGTCGATCACGAGGGTCGCGGCCTGGCTCACGGCGCCCACGCCAGCCCGGCGTCCGGCGCGTCCGCGCGCGCCACCGTCGCCTCGATGAGGCCGTACGGGCGGTCGGCCGCGTAGTACACCTGGCCGCGGTTCTCGATGCCGAATCTGGCCAGGTCGTAGAGGAAGTGGTGCTTGTTGGGCGCGCTGAGGCGGACCTCGGCCAGCACCGGAAACGACTCCAGCACCGCTCTGCCCATCTCGAACAGCGTCTGTTGCAAGGCTTTCGAATAGTGCGTGGCGAAGACCGCCACCAGCTGCGCGCGAATCCCGGCGTAGGTCGCGTCCCAGTCCACGCCCTCGGTGGTGGCGAAGCGCCAGCGCGCGAACAACGAGGTGGCCAGCATGCGTTCGCGGGTCGGCTCCAGCACGGTGAACTCGTCGGTGAGGAAGTCGGCGAACTCGGATTCGGTCGACTTCAGGATGATCAGATCCCTGACGCCGCCGATCACCCACGCGCGCTGTGAATCTCCCGTACCTGCGACGGTGATTCGCGCCGTGCGCACCTCCGGACCCTGCCGCGTCCAGGTGAAGTCGTGCTCGGCGCCGTCGACCGAAACCCGTTGCCAGGCATATTCGTCCACCTCTACGGTGGCGCTGTCGACCGGCTCGATGGTGTCGACGAAATGCCGGGCCAGCGCCAGCGCGTAATCCTCGACAGATTGCAGGCCCGGCTTCTTCGCGTAGGCGTAGGCGGTCTGCTTCTGGCTGTCGGTGGGCAGCACCTTCGACTGGTCGCCCGCGGTGTAGGCGGCGGCGAAATCCCCGCGCAGCACCGTGGTGACGTTCACGTCGCGGATCTCGTGGCGCGGACCGTCGCGGTAGATCCGGACGATCCGGTTCTCCGCCTTGCCGTATCGGTTGTCGGTCAGCACGATCGGGCCGGACAGTGTCATGCTCAGCTCCCTCGGTAGGTGGAGAAGGCGTACGGCGAGAGCAGCAGGGGGACGTGATAGTGCCGCTCTTCGGCTACCACGAACGAGATCGAGACCTCCGGGTAGAAGGTGTCGATTCGCCGGTGCCCGAAGTAGGTTCCGGTGTCGAAGACGATGCGGTAGACGCCGGGCACGAGTTCGGCGCCCAGACCGTCGATCCGGCCGTCGTCGCCGGTCGCGCCCGCACCGAGCAAGGCGTCGCCGGAATACAGGGTGACCGCCACGTCGACGGCCGGTAATCCGTGCACCGCGTCCAGGACGTGCGTGCTCAAGGTACTCATGCCTTCACCTCGCTGGCGCTCGGCTCCGGCATGCGCACGGCGCGCTGGCACATGATTCGCTCACTGCGTTCGCTCATCCCGACTCGCCCAGCATCCGCCGCAGCCGGATTCGGTTGATCTTCGCCAATTCCGTTCGCATTACAGTCCTTTCGGTAGCGGGATCGTTGCGCAGCCTGGCAGTGAGAAGGTCGAGCAGTTCCGCGCCGGATCTGCCGGTCGCGCAGACGAGGTATCGGTGCCCGAAGCGCTGTTCGTACGCGCGATTGCCCTCGGCCAGCGCCGCGCGCACCGCGTCGGTCGCCTCCGCCACGCCGGATTGCTCGCGGGCCGAGGTCGTGTTGTCCGTCCGCTCGCCGATGCGCGGATGCCCGGCCAGCGCGCGGTCGATCTCGTCCTCGGGGAGTGCGGCGAGCACGGCGTCGGCGGTCTCGTACAGGCGCGCGGCGCTGCGGTACGGTCGCCCGGCGAGCATCCCGCCGACCCAGACGGGCGAGGCGCAACAGGCGAGCAACGCGTCGGCGGCCGCCGCGTTGGACAGGGCGTCGAATTCGGTGATTCCGGCCGGCTCGTCCGTCATCGAACCAGCATCGAATACGGCGAGCCCGCGCGCCACCGGAACACCGTCGGCGTGTCGGACGTCGCCGTCCGAGCGAAACCCGGATTCGCCTCTCGCGGTTAACCGCGCACCCCGGTTGTCCGGCACTTTCAGGTAACCCACCGGCAACGCACGCGGTCTAGCGTGGGACACGTGGTTGCATCGGATCGCGCCGGGAACGCTCCGGTCGCCCGCACGGGGTGCGTGGGCATCGTGCTCGCCGCGGGCGCGGGCACCCGCTACGGCCGTCCCAAGGCGTTGGCCGAGGGCGGCGCCTGGCTGCGTGCCGCGGTGGACGCCCTGCGCGACGGCGGCTGCGCGCCGGTCATCGTGGTGCTCGGCGCCACCGGCCCCGCACCGGAGACGGTCGGACTGCCCGCAGGCGCGGTGCCCGTCTGGGCGCCGGACTGGGCGACCGGCATCGGCGCCTCGTTGCGGGCCGGGCTGCGCGCGGCGGCGCGAACTCCTGCACGAGCCGTCGCGATCATGCCGGTGGACACCCCGGACGTCGGGGCCGACGTCGTCGCGCGGGTACTCGCCGCGGAGCGGGCGGCGCCGAGCGGGCTGGCCCGCGCTGTGTTCCACAACACACCCGGTCACCCCGTTGTGATCGACCACAAGCACTGGACCTCGGTGAGCGCCGAGGCGACAGGAGATTCGGGAGCGCGTACCTATTTGTCCAGTAGAGACGATATGGTGTGCGTCACGTGCGACGATTTGGCGACGGGAAGGGATCAAGACTTCCCGGCCTCGACGCACGCTGATCGGAGCGGAAACTGATGCGCGACATCGTCGACGACCTCTTGCGGGTATGGCACTCGGGCCGGATCGGTGGCCTGGCCACCGTAGTGCGGACCGTGGGTTCGGGGCGGCTGCCGGTGGGCACAGCGATGCTGGTCGACGCCAACGGCGCCGTGTACGGATCCGGACTCGGCGGCTCGGTGGAGACCGCGATGCACGAGGCCGCGGTGACCGCGGCACGCACCGGGCAGCGCGCCATGCATCGCCTACCCGTGCCGCCCGGCGAACCAGGCATGGAGGCGGGCGGCATGATCGACGTCTTCGCCGAGCCGTTCTCCCGGCGGGACTTTCCCGAATTCCCCACTGTCGCTTCCGAAATCGCGGCGCACCGGCGGGTTACGGTTTTCACCGTGGTATGGAACCCGGACCCCGACGTGATCGGCCAGCACCTGATCACCGGTCAGCGGCACAACACCGAACTGGTGGCGCTTCCCGAATCGGACGTGTTCATCTCGTCCTTCGCCCCGCCGCCGCGACTGATCATCTTCGGCGCCAACTCCTACGCGGCGGCGCTGACCGTGCAGGCCAGACTGCTCGGCTACCGCGTCACCATCTGTGATTCGCGCGAGGAGTTCGCCACGCCGGAGGCCTTCCCCGGCGCCGAAGTGGTGGTGGACTGGCCGCACCGCTACCTGAACACCCTTTCGGCGGCGGGCGAAATCGACTCCACCACGGGCATTGTCGTGCTGGCGCATGATCCGAAGTTCGAAATCCCGTTGCTCACAGTCGCTTTGCGTTTGCCGGAGCTCGGCTACCTCGGTGCGGCGGGCTCGTACTCGGCGCACGCACGGCGCCTGGACGACCTGCGGGCGGGCGGTTTCGACGAGGCGACGCTGTCGCGCCTGCACTCCCCCGCGGGCCTGGACGTCGGCGCGCGCACGGCGGCCGAAACCGCGGTGGCCATCGCCGCCGAACTGCTGGCCGCCCGATCGGGCCGGTCGGGGCGCCAGCAGTCGGCGAGCGCCGAGGTGATCCACGCTGAGCAGGCGTTCGGCGCGCGGGCCACCGTCGGGTTGTGACGCGGCGGAACGCTCAGTCCTTCAGGCCGGGATTCTCCGCGTAGACCTCGCGCAACACCGAGAGGTCGAACAGCTGGTCGGCTTGGATGTCGATCTTCGCGGTGCGCAGCGCGGCGATGTTCTGTTCGATCAGCGCGTCGGTCATGGTGAGCAGACCGTTCGCGGCGGTGTCGGCGGAGACCACCAGGTCGTTCTGCGCGATGGCCTCCTTGGTCTGCTCGGCCAGGTCGAGCTCGAGGTCCTTGCCGTACATCTCGACCGCGAGGCGCGCCGATTCGGCCGGTTCGGCGACCGCGTCCTTCCAGCCCCTGATCTCCGCCGCGAGGAACGCCTTGAGCTTCTCGCGCTCGTTGTCGATGGTGGACTGCTTCACCGTGAGCGTCTCCGCGACCAGCGGCAGGCCGAAATCGGCGAACAAGAAATGCGCGTTCGGAAATCCCTTGGCGGCGAGCGTGATCGGCTCGTTCGTCACATAGCTGACCCAGCCGTCCACCTCGCCGTTGGCCAGCGGCGTCGGGTCGAATTGCGCGGGCACGACGGTCACGTCGCCCGGCTTCATGCCATTGGCGGCCAGCAGCGCGGTGAAGATGAGCTGATTGGTGTCCTGCACGCCGATCTTGCGGCCCTTCATGTCCTGCGGGGAGTTGATGGGCTTCGCCGCGGAGCTGACGATTGCGAACGGATTCTTCTGATAGGTGGTCGCGACGATCTTGGCGGGCAATCCCTCGAGGATCGCGGGCGCGGTGGTCTGCGGCGCCGAGAGCCCGAGCCACACCTTTCCGGTGTCGAGCCCGGCCTCCACCGACGTGCTCGCCGCGCCGCCCGCCATCAGATTCACCGAGCCGAACCCGGCCTCCAGGAAATAGCCGCGCGAATCGGCGAAATACTCGCCCGCGAATTCGATGTTCTTGATCCAGGACAGCTGGATCGCGACGGTGCCGTAGCGCGAGCCGTCCGGCGTCGAGCCGGTCGACGAGCCGCCCGCGTCGTCGCCGCAGGCGGCGAGTGCGCCGACGCCGCCGAGCGCGGCCCCCGTCAGTGCCGAATAACGAAGAAAGGACCTGCGGTTCAGGTTCGTCCCGAACGAAGAGCGTTGCGCGGGTGTCATGGGCCGAATTTAGGGGGATTCGGTTTCGTTTTCTTTTCTTTCAGGTTCCCAACACCGAATCGCGACGATCAACCGCGCCCGGCGTCGGGGCCGAACCGGGCGAGCACCAGGTTCTCGACGACGCCAACTACCGCGTACAGCAGCACCGACACCAGCGTGACGATCACGATGGACGCCCACAGCTCGTTGTACCGGAACGTGGGTATCGCGCGGATCAGGCTGGCGCCGAGACCCGTTCCACTGCCGAGCCATTCGCCGATCAAGGCACCGATGAGCGCGCCGGGCACCGAGATTCGCGCCGCCGCGAACACCGCGGGCAACGCCGCGGGAGCCGCCACCATCCGCAGCGCCGTCCAGCGTGAACCGCCGTACGCCGCGATCAGTTCCATGGCCTGGCGGGGCGCGCTGCGCAGTCCGGTCGTGATCATCACCAGAGCCGGGAAGAGCACGACGATCGCGGCCATCACGGTCACTCCGCCCGGCCCGCGGCCGAACACCAGCACGATGATCGGCGCGAGCGCCACCAGCGGCACCGAACGCAGCAGCATGGCCACCGGCATGAACGTGTGCTCCACGGCGCGGAACGACACGAACAGGGCGGCGAGCGCGATGGCCGCCGCCATGCCGACGCCGAAGCCGAGCGCCGCGTCGCGCAGCGTGATCTGGAGGTTGTCGAGGATGGCCCCGCGCGCTTGCGGCGCGCCGGGTGAGGTGGCCAGGTAGCGCCAGACATCGCCGGGAGTCTTGCCCACCCGCGGACCCACCTGCGGGAAGGCCGCCAGGAAAGCCCACCAGATGACCAGCATCAGCAGCAGCGAGGTCACCAGCGAAAACAGGAACGCGCCGACGCGACGCAGCACGGTCATCGCACTTCCTCCCCGGTCCACGGCGTGGCCAGTCGCGCCACCACCGCCACGATCGCGTAGCCGAGACCGGCCAGCGCCGCGGCGCCGAGCGCCATCCCCCAGGTGCGTGGCACGTTGTATGCGGTTTGCGCGGCGGTCAGCGCGACGCCGATCCCGCTGTCCACGCCGCCCAGATACTCTCCGATGATCGCGCCGAGCACGGCCGAGGGCGCGGCGATCTTCAACGCCGCGAGAGTATTCGGCAGCGCGGCGATCAGCTGAACCCGGTAGAGGCGTTGCCAGCGCCCGCCGCCGTAGACGTGCACCAGCTCTAGACTCGCCCGATCTGCCGAGCGCAAACCGGCGAGACTGCCGACCATCGTGGTGAAGAAGCAGTACATCGCGGCGAGGAACACCGTCGGCGTGCGTCCGCCGAAGACAACCAGGATGATCGGGCCGAGCGCGAGCAGCGGCGTGCAGTAGGACAGGATCGCCAGCTGGGTGGCCAGCGATTCGAGCTGCGGAATGAGCGCCACCGCGACCGCGAGGCCGATGGCCAGCGCGTTGCCCCAGAGGAAGCCCTTCAGCGCGCCGATCGCGGTGATCTCGAAGTTCGGGCCGTACAGCTGCCAGCCGTCGGTGTACATGGTGTGCAGAACCCGCCAGGGGCTCGGGATGGTGCCGCCCGCGAGGTCGAGCGCCGCGGCGAGCCACCACACCCCGACGAGGCCGAGGATGCCGAGCAACCCGCCGAGCCGCTTCACGACGCACCGCCCACTTCGGGGGCTTGGACGCCGCGTTCGAAAGCGACGCCGCCCGCACCGGTCTTGCCGAACAGCAGTTCGGAGAGATAGTCGGCCAACTTGTGGAATTCCGGGGTGCGCATCATCTCCGGCAGGCGCGGCCGCGGCAGATCGATCTCCACCAGCTCGAGCACGCGGCCCGGGCGCGGGCTCAGCACCGCCACGACGTCGGAGAGGAAGACCGCCTCGGCGATGCCGTGCGTGACCATCAACGTGGTCGCGGGCTTCTCCGTCCAGATCCGCAGCAGCTCCAGATTGAGCTTCTGCCTGGTCATGTCGTCCAGCGCGCCGAAGGGCTCGTCGAGCAGCAGCACGGTCGGCTGCACGACCAGCGCGCGCGCGATGGACACGCGCTGCCGCATGCCGCCGGACAACTGCGCGGGTTTGGCCTTCTCGAAGCCTTCCAATCCCACCAGCGCGACGAGGTCGGCGATCAGCGCGGGATCCAGTTTCAGACCGGCGACCTGCAACGGCAGCGCGATATTGGATTCCACCGAGCGCCACGGCAGTAGCGCCGCGTCCTGGAACGCGATGCCGAGTTCGTGGCGGCCGCGCAGTTGCGCGGGCGTGTGGCCGTCGATCAGCGCGGTGCCCGCGGTCGGTTCCTCCAATCCGGCCAGAATCCGCAGCACGGTGGACTTTCCACAGCCGGAAGGACCGAGGAGCGACAGGAAGGCGCCCTGCTCGGTATGCAGATCCACTCCGTCCAGCGCGTGCACCGTGCGCCGCCCGGCGCGGAAGGACTTGCTCAGCCCGCTGATGTGGATACCGGTCCCCCCGGCGTGCTCGGTGCTCATTCGGTCACGATAGAAGGGCCCGATTGCACCGATATTGCGTTTCGCGGGCCCAGATTGCGCAATCGTTACGCGCCGAGGGCATTTCACCGTCGGCCCTGCGGATGCGCCGTCCGTGCCATGGATATCCAGGCGTGCGCGCACCGGACACCCGGCGTCGCCGGTCCGGATACCCAGGCGTCCGCGCACAGACCCCGGCGTCCGCGTCCACGCACGGGCATTCGGTATGACGGCGAGCCGAACTCGTCGTCCGCGGATGAGATCGCGCGGCCCGCTGGTTGCACACCAGGTGGACCCGCTCAGCACACTGCTCGACGCCGAACTGCACATCGCGGGCTCGGCGATCCTCTGGCGCGAGGTCATCGGCAACGGGTTCGGACTGGCCGCCGCGGTGGGCGGCATGCGGCGGCGGGTGTGGGCGTGGCCGGTCGGAATCGCGGGCAACGCGCTGCTTTTCACCGTGTTCGTCGGCGGCGTCTTCAACACACCGCAGCAGTTGAACATGGCCGGGCAGGCCGGACGGCAGCTGATGTTCATCGCGGTCAGCGTGTTCGGGTGGTGGCAGTGGCATCGGCACGCCCGCCTCGATACCGGGCTCGAGCACCGCGGCGTGGTGCCGCGCTGGGCCACCGCCCGCGAACGATGGTTGCTGGTCGCCGCCATGCTCCTCGGCACGGCCGGTTTCGCCCAGCTGTTCGCCTGGATCGGCTCCTACGGTCCGTGGGCGGAGGCCTGGATCTTCACCGGCTCGGTCCTCGCCACCTACGGCATGGCCCGCGGCTTGGCCGAGTTCTGGTTGATCTGGATCGCCGTCGACATCGTCGGCGTCCCACTCTTGCTGAAGGCGGGCTACTACCCGTCCGCCACCCTCTACCTGATCTACGCGGGCTTCGTCGCCTGGGGTTTCGCCGTCTGGGTCCGCACCATGCGCACCGAACCGGCGCGCACGGCATCCGCCCCGGTGGCCGCCGGGCAGGGCGCGCCGGATTGATCCCGCCCGCGAGCGACCCCGCCCATGACAGCCGGACCGAGCACGGCCGACCGATCCGCGAGCGCGCCCGCGGCATCCATACCCGTGGCGGCCGGAGAGGGCGCGTCCGACCGACCACGTCCGCGAATCGCCGCCCTGTTGCGCGACGCCGGTCGACGCTTCGACAGGCCGGTTCGCGGAACTACACCAAATCCACGCGGACGCCCGCGGCGCGGATGGCGGCGACGGCGGAGGCGTCGGCGCGGGTGTCGGTGACGAGGACGTGCACCTGGTCGATTCCGCAGATGCGGGCGAGGGCGGAACGTTCGAGTTTGTCGGAGGTGGCGACCACCATGACGTGGCCGGAGCGGCGCACCATCTCGGTGGTCACCCCCGCTTCGTCGATGTGCCTGCACTGCGCGCCGCCCTCAGCGGAGATCGCGTTCACGCCGAGAATCAAGGTGTCCAAACGCAATTCGGCCAATGCGCGCTCGGCAAGCGGGCCGTGCAGCTCGTAGGACTCCCGGCGCGCCACGCCGCCGAGACAGATGGTGCGCAGGTGCGGGCGAAGCACCATCTCGCCCGCGATGTTGAGCGCGTTGGTGACGATGGTGAGCTGGTCGTCACCGGAGTTCGCCAAATCCGTGCGACCCGCGAGCGCCCGCGCCACCGCCGTGGTGGTGGTGCCGCCGTTCATGCCGACCACCGCGGTCGGGTCGACCAGCGCGGCGGCGTGCTCGGCGATGCGCTGCTTGGCCTCGCCGCCGGTCTGCCGGTAGCGGGCGGGCAGGTCGTAGGCGACGGTTGTCGCCACGACGCCGCCGTGGGTCCGGGTGGCCAGCTGCTGCTCGGCGAGCGCGGTGAAGTCGCGGCGCACGGTCGCGGGCGACACCTGGAGCCGCTCGGCGGCCTCCTCCACGGAGAGCCGCCCCGATTCGGCGAGCAGCTCGAGCAGCCGGTTCCACCGCTGCGGACGATCCGTCGGTCCGGTCATCTCACACCGCCCCGACCCGGACGACGTGCCGTTTCTGCATGCACGCGAACAATCTGACCACAGCCACGATGCCAAACCGTAGAGATTCCACGCGCCGCTTGCCAACGTGGCCGCGCGCGGACTCACTGCGCGGCGAGCCCGGAATTGACCACGTAGGCGATTTCCTCGCAGATGTCGTCCAGCGAGATCCGCGCGTCCGGCTGGGTGGTCTGCACCAGTTCCTGCGCCAACGAGTTCACCGCGCCGATCACCGCGAGCGCGAACAGGTCGAAGCGCCGCGGTTTGGTCTCGCCGCGTTCGACGGCGCGCTCGGCCTCGGCGATCAGCATCGACGAGATGCGCCCGCGCTGTTCCCTGCGCCATTCCTCCACCGCTTCGCTGACCCCGACCACTTCGACGTAGCAGACCCGCGCGGTCCGCCGGTCGGCGCAGGTCACCTCGAGGTAGGCGCGGAAACCGGCGGCCACCTTGCTCGACAGCGGCTCGTTCGCGGTGCGCGCCAGCGCTTCCGAAGCACGGGCGATGGCCCGCGTGGTGATCCGATCCACCAGGGCGATCAGCAGGGCCTCGCGGCTGCCGACGTCCTCGTAGAAGCTGCGCGTGGAGACGTTCGCGAGAGTGCACAGGCGCTCGATCGAGGTGGTCGCGTACCCCTGGGTGCCGAACAATTCCAGGGCCGAGTCGATCAACCTGGTCCGCCGCTGCGCCACCCGCTGCTCCTTGGACAACCCCGCGTAATTGCGGCCGTCCTTGGGAGCGCCGTCCTGCCGTGCCACCAATCGATGCTACCGCCGAAGGGTGCCGCTCGCGGGGCTCGAGCGGCGGTCGGAGAAGGGCGATATCGCTGGGCGGCCTCACTTCACGCTGCCCGCGGTCAGTCCCGCGACCAAGCGCTTCTCGATGAGCGCGAACAGGATCACCACCGGCACGATGCCGACGGTCGAGATCGCGAACACGTACTGCCACGCGGTGTCGTACTGGCCGACGAACTTGGTCAGCGCCACCGAAAGCGGCTGATTCTCCGGCGTGGTCAGCACCACCAGACTCGCCGCGAACTCGTTCCAGCAGGCGACGATCGTGAAGATGGTCGCGGTGACGATGCCCGGCCAGACCAGCGGCAGACTGACCTTGGTCAGGATCTGCCAGCGGTTCAGCCCGTCGAGCTGGGCCGCCTCCTCGATCTCCACCGGGATCGCGGCGAAGAAGCTGTGCAGGATCCACACCGCGAACGACAGGTTGAACGCGGCGTTCACCAGGATCATGGCCAGCCAGGTGTCGTTGATGCCCAGCGCGAAGAACTGCCGGATCAGGCCGGTCACCAGCACCGTCGGCTGCAACATCTGGGTGATCAACACCAGGCCGAGAAACACCGCGCGGCCCGGAAAGCGGTGCCGCGCAGTGTAATACGCGGCCGGGATGGCGACGAGCAGCACGAGTACCGTGGCGCTCACCGCGATGACGACGGTGCTGACCATGTTGAACGGCAGCGGCGTCTCTGGGGTGTCCCACATCGTGGCGTAGTTGTCCGGATGCCAGGTCTGCGGCAGATAGGTCGGTGGGATGCGCAGGATTTCGGCTCGGCTCTTCAGCGAGCCGAGCACCATCACGACGAACGGCGTCAGGAAGATCAGCGCGATCACGACGCCGATCGCTGTCAGCTCCCATCGTCGGCGCTTCGGGCGTACCGGCGCTTCTTTCGTTGCGGTGGCGACGTTTTGGGACGGCACGCGCACCTCGGTCTCGGCGGTCATGCGTCGACCTGCCGCGTCGGCCGGACCAGTTTCACGTAGATCGCGATGATCACCACGATCAGCGCGAAGTTCAGCACGCTCATCGCGGCGGCGGTGTCGACCTGCTGATTCTGCCGGATCAGCTTGAACGTCAACGTCGTCGTGGTGTCCGCGGAGAAGCCCGCGATGCTTCCGGTGACGACTTGCAGGATCGGCAGCGAATTGAACACGTTGATGATGTTGATGACGGTGGCGACGGCGATGGCCGGGCGCAACTGCGGCAGCGTGAGATAGCGGTAGCGCTGCCACGGACCGGCGCCGTCGACCCGGCCCGCCTCCTCGATCTCGGCCGGAATCGATTGCAGCCCCGCCAGAATCGTGTAGGTCGTGAACGGAATCGAGACGAACACCGCGACGCCGATGGCCACAAGGAAGGCCTGCGTCGGCTGCTTGGTGAACCCGTAACCGCGCTCCAGCAGCCCGATGTCGACGAGGAACCGGTTGGCGATGCCGACGTCGGGATCGAGCATGTAGTAGAAGATCGTCGTCGTCATCACCACCGAGGCGGCCCACGGCACCAGGATGGCCATCCGCACGGCGGTGCGTCCGGGGAAGTCCTTGTTCAGGAACTGGGCGAGCCCGGCGGAGAGCACCAGGGTGATCAGCACGACGCTGACCACCCAGACCACCGTGTGTGCGAGCACCGTGCCGAGTTCGCCGATGTCGAACAGGGCGCGGAAGTTCGCCAGCCCGGCGGGCCCTCGGTCCTGACCGTAGGCGCTGAGGTCCCTGGTGCTCGTCCACAGCATGTAGCCGACCGGGAACGCGACGATCGCCACGATCAGCAGCAGGGCGGGCCCGAGCCACGGGACCGCCCTCAGCATCGCATTGCGCCGCACGCTATTTCGCTGCTTCCTGAATGCGGGCCAGTACCTGCGCCGGGTCGGCGCCCTGCGCGATGGTGCCCATCTGCTGCCGGATGGCGCCCTGCGCCGCAGCCCATTTCGGGTTGTTGCTCGGGTAGAACTTGGCCACCGGAAGCGTCGCGGCGAAGGCCTTGGTGACCGGGTCCTGCGCCAGTTCGGCCGCGCCGCTCTGGGTGATCGGGATGAAGCCCTCGTGCTTCACGAAATTCGCGTACACGCTCGCCGAGTAGAAGTGGTCGAGGAACTTCTTGACCGTCTCGGTCTTCCTGCCGTCCTTCTTGAAGGCCATCAGGTGATCGGCGACGCCGAGGGTCACCGGCTGGCCGGACTGGGTCGGCGACGGCGCGGTCGCGTACTTCAGCTCGGGATTCTTGGCGGCGATCTGACCGATGGTGGGCGGCAAGCCCTCGATCATGCCGACCTTGCCCTGGATGAAGGCGTTGATCACGTCCTTGCGGTCGGTCGCGCCCGGATTCGGTTGCGTCGCATTGGCGTCGATGAGCGTGCGCATGGCGCGCACACCCTCCAGGTTGGCCGGGGTGTCCACGGTGATCTCGCCGCCGTTGGACCAGTCGCCGCCCGCTCCGAAGGTCCAGATCGAGGTCTCGCCCTGCGCTTCCTCGCTGCCGAGCGGCAGGCCGTAACCGGAGACGCCGTCGCCGAGCGCCTGGATCTTGGCCGCGGCCTCGGTCAGCTCGGTCCAGGTCTTGGGCGGCGCGGCGACACCGGCGCGCGCGAACAGCTCGGTGTTGTAGAACAGCGTGCGGGTGGACGCGAACAGCGGTAGCGCGTACTGGGTTCCGTCGAGCGAGGCGTTCTTCGCGAAGCCGGGCTGAATGTCGGCGAGCACCTGTGGGGAGACGATTTCGGCTGCGGGGTAAAGCATTCCGTCGCCCGCGAAGCTGGCGTAGGCGTCGATGTTCAGGATGTCGGGCGTGGTGGAGGGCGACTGGAGCTTGGTGCGCACCACGTCGTTGATCGAGTTCCAGGACTCCAGCTGGAGATTCACCTTCAGGCCGGGATTCTGTCGTTCGAAATCGGCGATGATCCCGTCCCAGAGCGCCTTGGTTCCGGTGGCGCCGTCGCTGTAGACGGGGGCGAGGAAGTTGATCGTGGTGTCGGAGTCGGCGGAATCGTTGGAGCCGAAGCCGCACGAGGCGACCGCGACGGCGAGGCCGGTGGCCAGCGCGGCGCCCGTGAGCAGGCGGTGGAGTGGTCGTTTCACGAAGCGAACCTTTCGAATCTGCACCCCCGGCGCCTACCGACCGCCGATGATGAAGCAAAACGTGTCGACCGGTTGAATGTAGCGCGAATGATGATCGAACGTGACTGTTTCGCGCAGATATTTGACATGAACGATCATCAGCGCGATTCTGTTCTCGTGCCGCCCGCTGACCACGCCCCCGCATCCCACCTGGCCGCCGAGGTCGCCACCCAGCCCGACGACTGGGCGCGCGCCGCCGCGATCGCCGCCGAACACCGCGCCCTGCTCCCGCAGCCGGGTGAACGGGTCGCCGTGATCGGCTGCGGTACTTCGCTGTTCATGTCTCGCGCCATCGCGGCGCTACGCGAGGACGCGGGCCATGGCCTGACCGACGCGTGGCCCGCAAGTCAGGTGCGCGGCCGCGACTACGACCGCTACCTGGTCATCTGCCGATCGGGCACCACCACCGAAGTGGTCTCGGCGATGCGCGCGATCCCGTCGCACATCCCGCGCACGGTGATTTGCAGCAGCCCTGGGACCCCGGTGCTGGAGCTGGGCGACCCGATTCTCATCGACGAGGTCGACGAAGAATCCGTGGTGCAGACCCGCTTCGCCACGACCACACTGGCGATCCTGCGCTCGCATCTCGGCGAGGACCTCGGCCCCGTCGTCGAACAGGCGCGCGCCGTCCTGGCCGAGGATCCCGCGGAATCACTGGCCGCGGTGCGCTGGGCCGAGCAGATCACGTTCGTAGGCATGGGTTTCGCGGGTGCGCTTGCCGAGGAGGCGGGGCTCAAGCTCCGCGAGTCCTGCCAGTCCTGGGCCGAGTCCTACCTCGCGACGGAATACCGGCACGGGCCGATCAGCATCGCCGCGCCCGGCCGCGCGGTCTGGGCGCTCGGGCCGCTGGTCCCGGATTTCGCCGCCGACGTCGCCGCCACGGGGGCCCACTTGGAGCACCGCGACATCGATCCGATGGCGGAGCTGGTGCGCGTGCACCGCCTCTGCGTCACGCGCGCCGCCGACCTCGGCCTCGACCCCGACCATCCGCGCAGCCTGAACCGCTCGGTCGTCCTGGACCAGTGACCGGTACGCCGCCGTGTCCGCGCCCAAGTCCCACATCCCGGAGCCGCCGACGACAAGGTTGCTGAGAGTAACTACGCTCCCGGAGATGGACACGCATCGCGTCGGCGGCAGCGCACCCGTGCCTGCGCCCGGCGCGGACAGCCGCGAGCCGGGTGGCCGCGCGACCGATTCGCATGCGTCGGGTTTGGATCCGCTAACACTGCGCACTCGGGCGACACCGTTCGGCCTGGATGCGTCGGCGCTGAGCACCCGAGCGACACCGTCCAGCCCGGATACGTTGGCGCTGAGCACCCGGCCGACACCGTTCGGCCCTGACTCGTCGACGCGCGGCACAGGGGCGAGCTCGCCGGGCGCCGAGGGACTGTTTCCTGCGACCGAGGCGTCACCGCAGGTCCCAGGTACGTCGACGCAGGGGACACCGGCGTCGCCCTTGGACTCGAATGCGCTCACGTTGGGTTTGGACGTCGGCGGCACCACCATCAAAGGCGAGATCGCCGACGCGTCCGGCACGATCCACGCGGCGGGCACGGTGCCGACCCCGCGCGGTGAGACGGCGTTCGAGGCGATGGGCGAGCTCGGCGACAGCTTGCTCGCCGAGTTGCCCGCGGATCGGCGCGACCGGCTCGGCCGTGCCGCTGTCCTGCTGCCCGGCATCGTCGACGCCGCGCGATCGATCGCCGTCTTCAGCGGCAACGTCGGCTGGCGCGATGTGCACGTCGGCGATCGCTTCACCACGCGCTGGGGCGTTCCGGTGTTGATCGAACACGATGTGGCCGTTGCGGGTTGGGCCGAATGGCGTTTCGGCGCTGGGCGCGATCACGGCGACGTTCTGGTGATCGTGCTCGGCACCGGGGTCAGCGGGACGCTGTCCGTCGGCGGCCGGTTGGTGCGCAGCGCCTTCGGACAGGCGGGCGAGTACGGCCACATCCCCGTACGGTCCGCCGACGGGTTGCCTTGTGCCTGCGGGAATGTCGGTTGCGTGGAGACGCTCGCCTCCGCCGCGGCCATCGCCCGCAACTACGCTCGGCTGTCCGGCCACGAAGTGAGCAGCGCGGCAGACGTTTTCGGACGGCTGCCGGACGATACCCACGCGGTGCGGGCGGTGGACGACGCCGTCGCCGCGCTCGCGGACGGACTGCTCGGCGTCATCCACGCGGCCTGCCCGGAACTCGTCGTGCTTGGCGGCGGGCTTGCCGGTGCGGGCGCCGCGCTCAGCGAGCGCTTGCAGACAGCGCTGGAGCAGCGTCTCCGCGTGGTGCCGGTCCCGAAGGTGGTGCTCGGCGAATTCGGTGCGCGCGCCGGGCTCGCGGGCGCCACGCTCTTCGCCAGGTACGGAGCGCTGATATGAGCGCGCGGCGGAGTCCATCGTTCCCGGCGAGGACGCGATTCCGCCGAGTACGAAGCACGCGGCGCGACTCGGAGCCCACGACCGAGACTCGATTCCGCCGAACACGAAACCCTCGGGCGAGCGCCCGGATCGGTCCGGCCCAACGGACGGAGGCTCGATGACCAACACCTCCAACGGCCTGGAGGTCCGCGGCCGAATAATCTCGGCGTCGTTCGACCTGACCGACGGCGTGGTCTCCGTGCACGGCGACCGCATCGTCGCGGTGCGGCCGATGGCCGAATGGCTTGCCTTCCATCCGGATTCGGCGCCGCCCAAGTTCTCCGGCCTGATCGTCCCCGGCCTGGTGGACATCCACAATCACGGCGGCTTCGGCCACCGCTTCGACACCGTCGACGCGGACGAAGCGCGCGCGGCCGCCGGATTCCACCACTCGCGCGGATCGACGACGGTGCTCGCCAGCGTGGTCACCGGTCCCGCGGCCGAGATGGTCGCCCAGGTCGCGACGCTGCGCGCGCTCGCCGTCGACGGCACGATCGGCGGAATCCACGCGGAGGGACCGTTTCTCGCGGTCGCCCGCTGCGGCGCCCAGGACCCCCGCTACCTGCGCGACCCCGACCCCGCACTGACCGACGAACTGCTGACCGCCGCCGACGGGCACCTGCGCGTCTGCACCATCGCGCCGGAACTGCCCGGCTACGACGCGGTCGCGCAACTCCTCACCGACAACGACGTGGTCATCTCCCTCGGCCACAGCGACACCGATTTCGCGCGCTTCCGGCAGGCGCTCGCGCCGACCGGATCGGCGCGACTGGTGACCCACCTGGCCAACGGCATGCCGCCGCTGCACCAGCGCAACTCGGGACCGGTCGCCGCGGCTCTGACGGCCGCCGCCAACGCACACGCGGTGGTCGAGCTGATCGGTGATGGAGTGCATGTCGACGCCGGTTTCGGCGCATTGGTTTTCGCCGCCGCGCCGCGACAGGTCGCGCTGATCACCGACGCCATGCAGGCCGCGGGCATGCCCGACGGCGAATACCGGCTTGGACCGCAGGCCGTCCGGGTGATCGACGGGGTGGCCAGGGTGCCCAACGGGTCGATCGCGGGCGGCACGGCGACTCTGGCGCAATGCCTTTCGTGGGCGGTCCGGAACTGCGGTGTGCCGCTGCCCGACGCGGTGCGCGCCGCGACCGCCGTACCAGCCGCCGCCGCCGGCCTGACCGACGTGGGCGATCTCCGAACCGACCAGTACGCCGACCTGCTGATTGTCGATGACGATCTACAGTTGCGCCGGGTGCTCAGACGTGGACAGTGGTTGACGTGATCCTCACTGTGACAATGAATCCCGCGTACGACATGACCTACCGGGTCGAGCGATTCGAGCGGGGACAGGCGCACCGCGTCCGCTCCGTCGAGCAGCGCATCGGCGGCAAAGGCATCAACGTGACGCGGGTGCTGAACCAGCTCGGCAAGTACGCGAGGGCGACCGGCTTCTCCGATCACGCCTTCGCCGCGGCCGCCGAGCTGGAGATGCCGGTCGACTTCGTGCACGCGCTGCCGTGGGTCCGCCGGACGGTGGTGATCAGCGAGTCCCGCGACGGCACCGCCACCGCGCTGTGGGAGCCCGGCGCCCGCGTCTCGAACCCGCACGCCGCCGAGCAGCTCGCCATCCGGGTCGCGGGCCTGCTTCCCGATATCAACGGCCTCGTCGTCTCTGGGTCGCTGCCGGGCGGCATAGATCCCGGCCTACCCGCCGAGCTCGCCCGATCGGCGGTCGCGGCGGGGGTGCCGACCATCTGCGATGTGGACGGCGAGGCGCTGCGGCTTGCGGCGGAGGTCCCCGGCGTGGTGCTGATGCCGAATACCGAAGAGCTGGCGCGTCTTTCCGGCAGCACCCAGAGCACGCCGGAGGAGGTGGTTGCGGCCGCCCGCCCGCTGATCGATCGCGGCGTGCGAGCCGTCGTCGCCACCCGCGGCGCCAAGGGCATGATCGCGGTGACGGCCGACGGCGCGTGGTGCGCGACGCTGCCCGAGCCGCTGGCCGGAAACCCCACTGGCGCGGGCGATTCCGCCGCGGCGGCGGTGATCGCGGCGCTGTCCACCCGCACCGAGCCCGACTGGGCGGCCATCCTCACCGACGCCGTGGCCACCGCGGCGTCGGCCGTCGTCATCCCGGTGGCCGGTGAGATCGACCGCTGCCTGCGCACCCGCCTCGCACCGACCGTCCGGGTCGACAAGCTCGCCGCCCCGGAATCCGAAGAGACCACGCCATGACCGCGGAGACCAACCCATGCCGCTGACACCTGTACCGGACCTGATCGCGGCCGCGAGACCCGGCGGCCTCGGCGCCTTCAACGTGATCACCCTGGAGCACGCCGAGGCCATCGCCGCTGCCGCCGAGGACGCGAAACGTCCCGTGGTCATGCAGATTTCGGAGAACACCGTCCGCTATCACGGCTCCCTCGCGCCACTCGCGCTGGCGTGCCTGCGGATCGCCGCGGACAGCTCCGCGTCCATCGCGGTGCATCTCGATCACGCCACGTCCGTCGAACTCGTCACCGCCGCTGTCGAACTCGGCATCGGGTCGGTCATGTTCGACGCGTCCACGCTCGACTACGCCGCCAATGTCGCGGCCACCGCCGAGGTCGCGCGACGGTGCCGCGAGCGCGGTGTCTTCGTCGAAGCCGAACTCGGCGAGATCGGCGGCAAGGACGGCGCGCACGCTCCCGGCGTCCGCACCGATCCGGACGAGGCCGTCGAATTCGTCGCCGCGACAGGCGTCGACGCACTGGCCGTCGCCGTCGGTTCCGCCCACGCCATGCATGCAAGAACCGCCGAGCTCGACCTCGAACTGATCGCCACGCTGGCCGCGAAAGTCCCTGTGCCGCTGGTCCTGCACGGCTCGTCCGGGGTGCCGGACAACGGCCTGCGCGCCGCTGTCGAGCACGGTATGACGAAGGTCAACATCGCGACCCGGCTCAATGTGCTGATGACCGAGGCGGTCCGGTCCGCCGTCACCCGCGACGCCGACCTGTCCGACCCGCGCAAGTACCTGGCGCCCGGCCGCGCCGCCGTCCGCGCGGAGGTCGAGCACTTCCTCCGCCTCCTCGCGAACCGACCGGACGACCCTCACCGGCACGGTCCGCCGAGGTAGGGCAGCCTGCGAATACCGGCCGAGACCTCGAGCGCCAGATCCTGGTAGCCGAGCGCCAATTCGGCGAGCCGCTCCCAGTCGTCGTGCACTACCCAATCCGGTTCCGACACCAGCGAAGCGAAGGCGCGGGCCGAGAACTGGGCGAGACGATCGATCACCATGCCGACGGATTCGGTGTGCATGTGCGCGCCGCCGTGCGCGGGCGGCAGCTCGGTGGCGACCCAGCGATCGATGCCGAGCACGAGGTGCACTCGACGCTGATCGATCTCCCCGGTCGCATCGGCTTCGGTGCGCAGTCGCCGCACGTGCAGCTCGCCGAGCGTGTGGGCGGATTGCAGAACCGGATGTTCCTCGCTCGGCTTGGCGCGAAACGCCCTGAGCACGTGCTTTTTCGATGGCAGTGGTTCCACCGCGCATTCCCCTGTTCGAATAGTGGTGCAGGACAACGCTCTTATCGGTCGCTCCGCGCGAAACGCGGAAGCGCCTTGTCCCAAGGCCTTTCGTTGACCGCGAGGCCGATGGCCTCCAGCGCGGTGAGCCCGACCCGCGAGGCCAGATCGTCCATCAGGGCGACGGTGTCCGCCGCCTGCATCGCGGCGACTGCCTGCTCGGTGGTGAACATCCGGCCGCGGAGATACGACACCACCCAGGTGTCGTCACTGACCCGCCGCGCCTGATGCGGCGTCCGGTCACCGACCATCCAGCACTTACCCACAACATGCACAGACATCCACCCCTCGATCCCGCCGGGCGGGACCGGCCGGAGCACACCCGCGATGTGACATGAGACACAAGGAGGCTAGGTGAGCGTCGCGTTGTGCGTCAAGTTGACAAAATGAAATGGCATTGTGCGAGCCGGTCACCGCGGGGAGTACGGTCATCTCCACGCATCGCTAGAGCTGGAAGGACACCATCCAACGATGGCACCACTCTCGCCGACGGTCGCGCGTCGGGAACTGATGCTCCGCATCGGGCGGAGGCGTAAGCAGAACGACGTCAGCGTGTCCGCGATCGCCAAGGAGCTCGGCTTCTCCATCTCCTACTGGTCGAAAGTGGAGAAGGAACGCGTCCTCGCCGAATCCAAACTCGACGAGCTGATGAAGCTACTCGACTTCGACGCGGCCGAACGCGAAGAGCTGCACGAACTTCGCGACATCGCCAGGCAGCGCGGGTGGTGGACGAGCTACTCCGGGCTGATCTCCGACGAGATCGGCCGCCTGTACGGCCTCGAACACGGCGCCGACAGCGTGCGCACCTACGAAAGCATCCTGATCCCAGGGCTATTGCAGACCGCCGACTATGCCCGTGCGCTGATCGCGAACGATCGCGCGCGGATTCGCCAGGTCGAGATCGACCGGCTGGTGGAGATCCGGCTGCGCCGCCAGCAGCGCCTGCACGGACCGGATCCGTTGCGCGTCACCGCGATCGTCAACGAGGCCGCGCTGACCCAGCAGATCGGCGGTCCCGAGATCATGTTCGATCAGGTTCGCCACTTGGCCGCGCTGCTCGAGGAGCACATGGAGACCATCGACCTGCGGATCATTCCGTTCGAGGCGACCGGCGGCGGCTTGCTCGGCGGCGCGACGTTCCACCTGCTCGGCTTCGACAAGTCGGTGCTGCCGGATGTCGCGTGGACCGAGACGCTGGTCCACCACGGCGTCATCGAGGACACCGAGCCGGTGCGGCATCTCAACACGTTGTTCGCGAATGCCTTGGCCGAACAAGCGCTTTCGCGCGAGGAATCGCTCGCGGCGCTGGAACGCAAGATGTCCGGCGCGTCCGGCCGGTAGCATCGCGCCATGGGCAGCGTGTCGTCAGCCGAGACGGGCTGGTTCAAGTCGTCGCATTCCAGTGATTCGGTCGCCTGCGTGCAGGTCAAATTCGAGCCGGGGCGGGTGTTGATCCGGGACAGCAAATACCGGGGCCGGGCGAGCGAGCGGCCGATGCTCGACTGCTCGCCCGCAGACTGGGCGGCGCTCACCGCGGGCATTCGCGCGGGCGAATTCGACCGCGCCTGAGAGCGGTTCGGCGCGCGCTCCGGTCGGCGCAGTTCCCGCGCGGCGTCAGCGCCCTTCTGCGCCGAGTCCGATCGGCGGGTCCTGCACGGCGCGAGTCCTGTTCGGCTGTCGTTCACAGCCGACTCCCAGCGTGGTCACCGCCGTTCTCGAGCGGGAAGGTTCAGGATCGACACCGTCGACGAACGGAAGGTCCCGCGGCGCTCCACGCGGGACGCCTCCACTTCCCTTTTCCGACACGGTGGCTCACTGCCCTGACCACCACCCGCCGGGCCGGCGGCGCCGACCCCTCGCAGCGCGCCGCCGGTCCGCACAGTCGGACTCCGGGACGCGGTCCGGATATCCGGCGCGCGATCACTCGATGATGACGTTTCAGGAAGGCGGTGTCGCGGAACGCTTTTCGATTCAGTCGTCGGTGAGCGGTTCGGCGAGTGCCCAACCGCCCGCCTCGAGATGCGCGGCGACCCTGGCGATGTCGTGCTCGTCCGGCTGTTCCATGGCGATCCTGGCGATCGCGGCCACGATGTCCTCGTGGCTGATCTCGGAGTCGGGGTTGCTGTCCGCCAGTTCCTTAGCGACGGCGGCTACCTCGTAGTCGGTGAGATGGCGGTGCAGGACCGCGAACAGGGCGACGTAGTCGGACTGCGGAATGCCCTGCGGATATCCGGCGCGCAACCAACCGAGGACGCGGCCGAGGACCTTGGGGCGTGAGGTTTGGGGGTGATCGGTCAATGCAACGCCCTTCAGGACTGTCCGAACAGGTGGATGCCGAACTTCGCGGCGAGAAACGCCTTCGCCGTGTAGAGGATCCCGGTGACGATCGCGACGACGATCAGCGCGAAACAGGCGTAGGCGCCGGCCAGCGCCGGATAGTTCCGGCGGGCGACGCCGCCCTCTCCGTCGACGGTATCGGCGGCGGACCACAGCCGCACCCCGACGGCGAAGACGATCGGCAGCCCGGCGCCGAGCACCAGGGACACCGCGACCACCTTCCACAGGGAGTTCAAGTTCGTGACGAGCGTGTGCACGGTGGCTCCTCTACAGCTGGGCGGAACGGGTGGGCGGATGCGCCTGCGCCGGAGGCCCGGCGTTGCGCGGGTCGCCGCCGCGCGCCGCGTCCCCGTGCGGATCGTCGGTCGAGCGCGGTCCGTGGTCGGCCTTGGCAACGTCGGGAGCAGCCGTCGGCGTGTCGGAGTCGCCAGGCCACTCGTTGACGTTGGTGGTGTCGACGGGGTTACGCCGCGACCGCAGCCACATCAGCGCGGACAGGACGATCAGGATCCCGAACACCACGAGGACGCCGGGCAGCCCGCCGATGAAGTGCGCGACGGCCCAGCAGAGCGCACCGGCCAGACCCGCCATCGGCAGCGTCAGCAGCCACGCGACCACCATCCGTCCCATCACCGACCAGCGCACCTCGGCGCCCTTGCCGAGCCCGCTGCCGAGGATGGAGCCGGTGGCCGTCTGGGTGGTGGACAGCGGAAGGCCGAAGTGGGCGGAGGTCAGAATGATCGCGGCGGAAGAGGATTCGGCGGCAAGGCCCTGCGGCGAATCGATCTCGACCAGCCCCTTGCCGAGGGTGCGGATGATCCGCCAGCCGCCGAGGTAGGTGCCCGCGGCGATGGCGACGGCGCAGGCCGCCATCACCCACAGCGGCATCTCGTCGTTCTTGGTCAGCGTTCCGTGCGCGACCAGCGCGAGGAAGATGACGCCCATCGTCTTCTGCGCGTCGTTGGTGCCGTGCGCGAGGGAGACAAGCGAGGCCGAACCGATCTGGCCCCAGCGGAAGCCCTCCCGGACTTTGCCTTCGTTGGATTTCGCGGTGATCCGGTAGACCGCGCGGGTGCCGATCGCCGAGACCAGCGCGGCCACCACCGGGGCGAGCACGGCGGGCAGCACGATCTTGGTGAGCACGCCGTCGGAACCGGACGCCCAGATCACGCCGCCCCAACCGAGGGAGGCGATGGTCGCGCCGATCAGACCGCCGAACAGCGCGTGCGAGGAACTGGACGGCAGGCCGAACAGCCAGGTCAACAGGTTCCAGAGAATGCCGCCGACCAAACCTGCCAAGACGATGATCAGCAGATCGTGTCCGTCCACCGCACCCAACTGCACGATGCCCTTGGCCACCGTGGCCGCCACCTCGACCGACAGGAACGCGCCGATCAGGTTCAGCACCGCCGAGAGCGCCACCGCGACCCGCGGCCGCAGCGCGCCCGTCGCGATGGAGGTCGCCATCGCGTTGGCGGTGTCGTGGAAGCCGTTGGTGAAATCGAAAGCGAGTGCCGTGACGATGACGATCAGCAGAACCAGTAATTCGACGGTCACGCCTCCAGTGTGCGGCACCGCTTCCGCGGATTGCCATGCGGTAACCACCTGCCGGGAAGACTTCCGGGTGCGCTAGCGTGGACGCCCGAGGTGGCACACGGTGCGGTCAGGGGAGTCCGAAACTGGAGCAGCCGCTCGGCGCAGGCTTCCCCGCGAGGCGCTCGTCGATCCAGGCATTCACGCCCGGGATTCCGGTGGCTCCGACGATCATGTGCTCGCCGAGATAGACCTCGAATCGGACCGGCACCCCCTGCGCGCACCAGTCGTCGTAGAGATTCTCGGCGCCCTCCAGCGGGATCCACACCTCGTGCGCGCCGTGGTACATGAACACCGGAACGCGCGGCGCGGCGGCGCCTAGCCGGTTCTCGGCGAGAATGCGCTGAATCATCGGCGTCTCGGTGGGGTCCGGGACGTTGGCCAGCAGCTCCACTGGCACCGGCGCGATGGCCCCGAGCACCGCAAGGCCCGCGAGGCAGAGGTCCTTCGCGAACTGGGCGAGCCGCCAGCCGTGGTCGTTGAACAGCCACATCATCTCCGGGTACTCGCGTGCGACGCCGAGCGTCGCCGCGAGGAAGACACCCGACGCGGCGTTGCGGCCGTTCATGGTGTCCAGCAGCAGCTCGAAATCCGCGGGCACGCCGCCGAAGGCCGCGCCGACCAGGTTGAGCTCGGGCGCGTACTTCGGCGCGAGCTGAGCGGCCCAGCCGGAGGCGATGGCGCCGCCGGAGTAGCCGGTCACGATGGTCGGCGCGGCGTGATGCAAGCCGAGGCGCGGCGTGCGGACCGCCGCGCGCACGGAGTCGAGCACCGCGTGTCCGGCCATCAGTCCCGCCGCGTACGCCTGCCGCGGGCCCTGATGGTCGGGCACCAGCACGGCGTAGTTCTTCGCCAGTTGTATCTGTGCGGCGAGCAGGTCGACGGGCTGGCCCTTCTTCAACTGGTGCGAGGGCGCGCAGGTGTGGCCGAGCGAGTCGATCGCCACGTTGAAAGAGATCAGCGGCCGCGGGCCGGAACCGGTCCAGGTCGAGGACGGCACGAGCAGCGTGGCGACCACCGCCACCGGCCTGCCCTTCGCGTCGGTGGAACGGATCAGCATCTCGGTGGAGATCACGGGCGTGACGGTCAGCCCGATTCCGCCGACCCGGCTGGCGAGCAGCGTGCCGGGTTCGGTGCGCTCGTACCCGGGCGGCGGCAGGTAGAACCGGTCGTCCATGGGTGTCGGCAGCACCGTCGCGGGATCGCGCGAAGGGTGGTTCAACTCGCGGAGCGGACCGGCGGGCACCGGACCCGGTCCCGGCAACACCGCGAAGCTCAGCGCCGCGCCGAGAGAGGTCACGACCGCGAGCAGCACGGCCCGCCGCGCTACGCGACCGATGCCCGCCGACCACATCCACCGTTTCCTGCGCACAAAGGCTCCCGTCCAGACCGACACCGGACCGCTCGGCCCCCAAGTCTGAACCACCTCCGCCGCGCCGCTCCGCAAGCTCGGGGGGCGCGTCGTAGCTGGTCAGGCGCTCGAGGGAGTCACGTGCCGTGCGCTCACGGCAGCAGGGCGCGGATGGTGTCGATGGTGTCGGCGTCGGCGGGGGATTTGTCGGGGCGGTAGCGGACGACGCGGGCGAAGCGGAGGGCGACGCCGCCGGGGTAGCGGGGGCTGACTTGGACGCCGTCGAGGGCGATTTCCACGACGAGTTCGGGCCAGAGGTAGACGGTGTGTTGGTCGCGGGAGCGTTCGTGGCGGGGGAATTCGGCGGTCTGCCAGTGCAGCAGCGCGTCGGTGAGGCCCTTGAAGGTCTTGCCGACCATGACCGGTTCGCCGGTCGCCGGATCGCGCGCGCCGAGGTGCAGATTCGACAGGTAGCCGGTGCGACGGCCGTAGCCCCATTCCGCGCCGAGCACGATCAGGTCCATGGTGTGCGTCGGCTTGATCTTCAGCCAGGCGCGGCCCCGGCGGCCCGCGGCGTACGGCGCGGACAACGACTTGACCATCACGCCCTCGTGCCCGGCGGCGAGCGCGCCGTCGAAGTACTCGGCGGCGGCCTCGGGGTCGGGACGGATCAGCGCGGGGATGGTGTGCTCGCCCGCCACGTGCAGCAGCGCGGCGCGCCGTTCCGAGAGCGGGGCGTCGAGCAGGTCGCGGCCGTCCAGGTGCAGGCAATCGAAGAAGTACGGGTGCAGCAGTAGTTCCCTGGTCGAACTCACCGCGGGCACGAGCGGACCGGCGGACGCGCCGGGCGGCAACCTCGCCTCGTCGCCGGGCTCGACCGTGGCGAAGCGGCTCATGGTCTCCTGGAACGGCCGCGGCCTTCCGGAATCGGTGAGCGCCAGCGTCTCCCCGTCGAGCACGACGCTGCGGCACGGCAGCCCGGCCACCAGCCGGACCAATTCGGGCACGCCGGAGGTGATGTCGCGCAGGGTCCTTGTGAAGACGCGGACCTCGTCGCCGTCGCGGTGCACCTGGATACGCGCGCCGTCCAGCTTGTGCTCGACACTCACATCGCCGTCGAACTCGCCCATCGCCTCGTCGAGCGCGGAGCCAGGGGAGGCGAGCATCGGCTGGATCGGCCTGCCCACCTCGAGCCGGAACGCGGCGAGCGCCTCCGAACCGCCGGTGAGCGCGGCGGCGGCGGTGACGGGCAGCTGCCCGGAGAGCATGTACGCGCGCCGGACCTGCTCGACCGGCACCGCGGCGGCTACCGCGACCGCCTCGGCGACGAGCGCGGTCAACGCGCCCTGCCGGATCTCACCGGTGAGCAGGCGAAGCAGGAACGACTGCTCGGCCGAGGTCGCCGCGCTCCAGAGCGCGGTCAGCAGTTCTTTGCGGCGGTTCGCCGAGCCCTTTCCCGCGACGGTGGCGAGTTCGTCGAACACCTTGTCGACCGTCGAAACCGACAGTGTCGCAACGGAAGCCGACGTACCGTCCAGTCCGGTGAGGGTGCGCCATCCGGTGCCGATGCGACCTTGGCGCAGCTCACCGGAAACCCACGCCACCACGGGCGTGAGTTCCTCCGGCGAGGCCGCGCCGAGCAACTCGGCGAGCGCGGCGATCTTCGTCTTTCGGGACCTGGTCGCGCGAACGGTTTCCGACGCTTGCACGACTTCCGAGAACAGCACATCTCGACGGTAACCCGAGGCTGTGACATATAGCTCAGCTCGGCTGTTAATTTCCCATTGGCACCACTGCGAAATGCCCCATAAACTGGACATATGGCCAAGACTTACGTCGGCGCGCGGCTTCGACAGCTGCGGACCGAACGGGGGCTGAGCCAGGTCTCGCTCGCTCAGAAGCTGGAGATCTCGGCCAGCTACCTGAACCAGATCGAGCACGACGTGCGCCCGCTCACCGTGCCGGTGCTGCTGAAGATCAGCGAAGTCTTCGGCGTGGACGCGACCTTCTTCTCCTCCGCCGACGACACCCGGCTCATCGCCGAGCTGCAAGAGGTCGTCATGGATCAGGAGCTGGGCATCGAGGCCGACACCCAGGAGATCGCCGACATGGTCTCGGCGCACCCGAGTATCGCCCGCGCGATGGTCGCCATGCACAACCGCTACCGCAACACCAGCGCCCAGCTCGCGGCCGCCACCGAGGACCGCTTCGCCGACGGCGCGGGCAGCGCGACGATCAGCAAGCCGCACGAGGAAGTGCGCGACTACTTCTATCAGCGGCAGAACTACATCCACGAATTGGACACGGCCGCAGAAGAACTCACGGCCCGCATCCGCTTCCACGGCGGTGACGTGCCCAGCGAGATCGCGCGCAGGCTGCGCTCGCACGACGTGAAGATCGTGGAACGTATCGATTTGGGCGAAGGCGTGCTACACCGCTACGACACCGAGTCCCGGGTGCTGGAGATCGCACCGCACCTGTCCGGCGGCCAGCGCACGTTCAAACTCGCCGCCGAGCTCGCCTACTTCGAATGCGGCGATCTGCTCGAAAAGCTGGTCGACGAGGGCAATTTCGCGTCCGAGGACACCCGCAAGCTGGCCATGCTCGGCCTCGCCAACTACTTCGCGGCGGCGACGGTCTTGCCCTACACGCACTTTCACGAGGTCGCCGAGGACTTCCGGTACGACATCGAACGGCTCTCGGCGTTCTTCAGCCAGAGCTACGAGACGATCTGCCACCGGCTGTCCACCCTGCAACGGCCCAAGTTGCGCGGCGTCCCGTTCTCCTTCGTCCGGGTCGACCGGGCGGGCAACATGTCGAAGCGCCAGTCCGCCACCGGTTTCCACTTCTCCTCCAGCGGCGGCACCTGCCCGCTGTGGAACGTGTACGAGACCTTCGCCTATCCCGGCAAGATCATGACCCAGATCGCGCAGATGCCCGACGGGCGCAAGTACCTCTGGGTCGCCCGCACCGTCGAGCGCCGCGCCACCCACTACGGCCAGCCGAGCAAGACCTTCGCCATCGGCCTCGGCTGCGAGCTGCGCCATGCGGGTCGGGTCGTCTACGCCGACGGCATCGACCTCGACGTGGTTCAGCCGACGCCCATCGGCGCGGGCTGCCGCGTCTGCGAGCGCGCCAACTGCCCGCAGCGTGCCTTCCCTCCGCTCGGCAAGGTCCTCGACATCAGCGAGCACCGCAGCTCGGTGTCTCCCTACGTGCTGAAGTGAATTCCCGCCGCTCGCGCTGCCGATCGGTGTCATCGTGGCAGACAGTCCGGCATCGCCGATAGCTCAGCGCACCGCGACACACCAGACAACCGCAGAGATCATCCCGCTGACGAAAGCCGCGGCGGTTACCCTTGGTCTGCGAACACCGCAGCCGAGCATGGGAAATCCCGGAACTTGGAGGACGGTAATGGCTGACTATGATCGAGTCGTTTCTTTGTCCCGCGAGGAATTCGAACGCTCGGGACCGAGTGTGGCCGAACTCAGAGATGTTTCGAAGTCGACCAAATCGGATGATGTCGATATCGCACGGATGGAGCGGCTCCTCGACTTGAGAGAGGGCATGCTTGCCGAAGACGAATACTATCTCCAACGGGTCGAATGCGAATGCGGAAGACGCTTGACCATGTACGACTTCGTATTCACAGGCTTGGTTGACGCAGGCCACTCGAGGTCGCTGATCGTCCATACGTTTCTCGGCAACAAATTGGTAGTGAACGACGCTCGGCCAATCAGATGTTCCGCCTGCGCACGGAAGGGCCCGCGCCCGTGGTACCGGATGCCGCAGAGTTATGGTTGCCGGCCGCCCGCATAGCAGAAACGGGTTTTGGGCAGAAGCGACGCGATCGGGGGTATCGGAGCGTCGATCCCGGCCTCGGATCTTCCGGATCGCTGGGAGTACACCCCTGAGTGCTGGAACGGCTACTACCACACCTACTGCTGGTAACTCGCCGGGCTGAGCGCCTACCGTTGGTTCCTAGGGCTCGGTCTGGTGCGGACCGTTGGGTTGGGTGACGGTTCCCAATGTTGCGGGTGCCCAAGGGGTTCGCCTACCCAGGTTCTCCCCGGAGCAGTGCTGGGCGCGTCGTGTGCCGTACCCGGCTTACCTCCCGCAGTCGGTGCGCGGGTTCGGCTTCCGGCGTGGTCAACCGGCTGTGGTTGCGTCCAGAGAGCGGGCAGTCGGGGGAAATCCCTGAGAAGCGCTCTGCCTGTCAAGGCCCCAACCACCATTTGACTACCGTCGATAGAGAAATGGATTCGACGGTAGTCATATGGTGGCTTTTGAAGATCGAATAGCAACCATTTGACTACCCTCGATTGTCGACCGCCACCACATGCTCGCCCCTTGGGGCGCACCGCCCGCCTCACGCTCGCCGGTCGGGCGCACCGCCACATCCTGGCGCCACACGCGCACCTCGCCCAGGGCAAGCCACATCGAAGAGCTCCCACACACTTTGTGTACGCCTCACATAGCCACCGCCTGTGTGAGGCGCACAAAACCTGTGTGCCACCACCCACCCAACGCAACCTCCCCGACCAACCCCTTGCCACTACCTGACTAGAAACGCAACCACAGCCGGTCGACCACGCCGGAAGGCGAACTCTGCGCAACCCGACGGCGGGAGGTAAGCCGGGTACGGCACCCAACGCGCCCAGCACCGTTCGAGGCAAACCTGGGCCAACCGCGCGAACTTGCAGGCCCAACCCCCGGAACAACGTCGCCCAACGCAACCCACTAACCGTACCGAACGAGACCCATCCGCTCAGAACCCAAATCAGCCCTGGGCCAACTGCGCAAAACCCGCACGCCCACCCCCGGAACCACCGTCACCCGACGCGACCAATCAACCGCACCCGACGGCACTCACCCGCTCAGAACCCAGCAGAAAGCCGGGCCAAGCGCGCACAACCAGCACGCCCACCCCCGGAACCCCGTCACCCGACGCGACCAACCAACCGCGCCAGACGACACCCACCCGCTCAGAACCCAGCAGGAAACCGGCCCAAGCGCGCACAACCAGCACGCCCACCCCGGAACCCCGTCACCCGACGCGACCAACCAACCGCTGCCGGACGACACCTACCCGTAGAGAGCGGGGACCAAGCCCACCCCTCAGAACGCAGCCTCGTCCAACTCCATGATGTCGTTGTCGATCCCAGCCAACACCTTCCGCGTAGCCGTCAACTGCGGCAACACATTCCGCGTGAAGAACTTCGCGACCGCGACCTTCCCGGAATAGAACGCCCGATCCTTGGCGTCCGTGTCACCGACGAGCGCCGCGGCGGCGATCTCCGCCTGCACCAGCAGCCTCCACCCGATGAGCAGGTCGCCGACCGCGAGCAGGAAGCGCACGGACCCCAGCCCCACCTTGTACAACTCGGTGGGCGACTGCTGGGCCGCCATCACGAATCCGGTGAGTGTCGCCGCCATCGCCTGCACGTCGGACTGGGCGGTGCGCAGCAGTTCTCGTTCGGTCTCGAAGCGCCCGGTCGGGGTGTCGAGGAAGGCGGTGATCTGGCCGTCGACGTGGGCCAGCGCCGCGCCCTTGTCGCGAATGATCTTGCGGAAGAAGAAGTCCTGCGCCTGAATGGCGGTGGTGCCTTCGTACAGCGAGTCGATCTTGGCGTCGCGGATGTACTGCTCGATCGGGTAGTCCTGGAGGTAGCCCGAACCGCCCAGTGTCTGAAGGGATTCCGTCAGCAACTGGTAGGCGCGCTCCGAGCCGACGCCCTTCACGATGGGCAGCAGCAGATCGTCCACGCGGTGCGCCAGATCGGCGTCCGCACCCGAAACCAACTGCGCCACATCGGCGTTCTGATGTGCGGCGGTGTAGAGGTACACCGAGCGCAGCCCCTCCGCATAGGCCTTCTGCATCGCCAGCGAGCGGCGCACATCCGGGTGACGCGTAATCGGCACCCGCGGAGCCGCCTTGTCCGCCATCTGGGTCAGGTCCGCACCCTGCACCCGGTCTTTGGCGAACTCCAGCGCATTCAGATAACCCGTCGAGAGCGTGCCGGAGGATTTGACACCCACCATCATGCGGGCGTTCTCGATCACCTGGAACATCTGCGCGATGCCGTTGTGCACGTCACCGACCAGCCAGCCCTTGGCAGGAACCGGGCCGCCGCCGAAGGTCAGCTCACAGGTCGGCGAGGACTTCAGGCCCATCTTGTGTTCGACGCCGGTCACGTAGACGCCGTTGCGGTCGCCCAGTTCGAGCGTCTCGTGGTCGAACAGGAACTTCGGCACGTAGAACAGCGACAGCCCCTTGGTGCCGGGGCCCGCGCCTTCCGGCCGGGCGAGCACCAGGTGGAAGACGTTCTCGGCGGTGTCACCGACGTCGCCGCCCGAGATGAACCGCTTGACGCCCTCGATGTGCCAGGACCCGTCCTCCTGCGGGATCGCCTTGGTGCGGCCCGCGCCGACATCCGAGCCCGCGTCCGGCTCGGTCAGCACCATGGTGCCCTGCCAGCCCTTCTCGTAGCCGACCGTCGCCCAGTGCTTCTGCTGCACGTTGCCGACGGTGAACAGCACCGACGACATCACCGAGCCCATGCTGAAGAAGCTGGCCGCCGGGTTGGCGCAGGTGATCATCTCGTTGACCGCCCAGACCACCGCGTTGGGCGCCGGCGTGCCGCCCATGCCCTCCGGCATGCCCAGCCTGCCCCAATCGGCGTCGCGCACCGCCGCCACCGTCTTGCGCAACGGCTCGGGTACGGAGATCTCGAAGGTGCTCGGGTCGTAGACGACGGGCTCCCGGTCGGCCGCGGCGAAGGAGTCCGCGATCGGGCCCTCGGCGAGGCGCTTCACCTCGGCGAGGATCTCGCGCACGGTGTCGGAGTCGAGGTCGCCGTAAGCGCCGGTATCGAGGAGCTTGTCCAGGCCCAGCACCTCGAAAAGGTTGAACTCGATGTCACGCACGTTCGCCTTGTAGTGCCCCACCTGGTCCTCCTCGACTCGCGGCCGTGGCCCGCCGCCACGACGCTCCGGCGCTTCTGACGATGTACAAATCGCAGCCTGCCGCACCGGGAATCGGCTACGCAACCGTAGGGAAGATCAGAGCGAACACGGCCCGACGAACCTCGCCGACGACCTGTTCCGGACCGCGTGCGGGCGAGCGCCGACAACCGAACCGTAGACGTTGCTACGGACCGGCTACGGACCTCACGCCGGTTCACCGATTGATAGCCGGAAAGTTTTCACACACCGGAAACATCGGCAACGGACTCGTCACCGAGAGATATTCCGGCGCAACAACTTCTGTCTACTCTTCGCACCACGAATATGCGGTTGTATACACCCCGGTCGACAGCTTTGACCGGGGCGGATGCGGCGTATTCGCGCGCGGCGCGGCCAGCGCCGCCGAACACCTGATGAAGTGAGAGGGTCCCGCCCCATGTCAGATTCCCGCGCCGCTCATCGGCATCGTTCCCGCCTGACCAGAGCGCTCGTCGCGCCGACCGCGCTGGCGCTCGCCGGCCTGTTGCTGACCGCCTGCGGCGCCAAGGACGACGCCACGGTCGGCTCGAACGCCGCCTCCTGCGTCGACACCTCCACCGACACCATCAAGGTCGGTTCCCTGCACTCGCTGTCGGGCACCATGGCCATCTCCGAGGTCACCGTCGCCAACTCCACCAAGCTGGCCGTCGACCAGATCAACGCCGCGGGCGGCGTGCTCGGCAAGAAGATCCAGCTGGTGCTCGAGGACGGCGCCTCGGACCCGAAGACGTTCGCGGAGAAGGCCGAAAAGCTCATCAGCTCCGACTGCGTGGCCGCGGTGTTCGGCGGTTGGACCTCGTCCAGCCGAAAAGCCATGAAGCCCAAGTTCGAAAGCTTGAACTCGTTGCTCTACTACCCGGTCCAGTACGAGGGCCTGGAGGACAGCAAGAACATCTTCTACACCGGCGCGACCACCAACCAGCAGATCGTGCCCGCGTTGGACTACCTGAAGCAGAAGGGCATTACGTCCCTCTACCTGGTCGGCTCCGACTACGTCTTCCCGCAGACCGCCAACCGCGAGATCAAGGCCTACGCCGCGGCCAACGGTATCGAGATCAAAGGCGAGGACTACACCCCGCTCGGCTCCACCGACTTCTCGACCATCGTGAACAAGGTGCGAAACGCCAAGGCGGGGGCCGTATTCAACACACTCAACGGCGATTCGAACGTGGCGTTCTTCCGCGAGTACAGCAACGCGGGCCTGAAAGCCGCCGAAATGCCGGTGGTTTCGGTGTCCATCGCCGAGGAAGAGGTCGCGGGCATCGGCGCGCAGCACATCGCCGGCCAGCTGACGGCGTGGAACTACTACCAGACCGTCGACACCCCGCAGAACAAGGCGTTCGTCGACGCGTACAAGGCCGCCTTCGGCGCCGACAAGCCGACCTCGGACCCGATGGAGGCCGCCTACGCCTCGGTCTACCTGTGGAAGAACACCGTCGAGAAGGCCAATTCGTTCAAGACCGAGGACGTCCAGGCCGCGGCCGACGGCGTCAGCTTCGACGCACCGGAAGGCCTGGTCACCATCGACGGCTCCAACCACCACATCACCAAGACCGCGCGCATCGGTGAGATCCGCGCCGACGGCCTGATCTACACGGTGTGGGACTCCGGCAAGCCGATCCAGCCGGACCCGTACCTGAAGTCCTACGACTGGGCCAAGGGCCTGTGACGACTGTCGTCCGTCCGATGCGGGGCGGCCGGTTCGCCGGCCGTCCCGCACAGGCCTGATTCCGGAGGGATTACTCATGGACGTGTTGATCGGCCAGCTCTTCACGGGGTTGAGCCTGGGATCGATTCTTTTGCTCGCCGCACTCGGCCTCTCGCTCACCTTCGGCCAGATGGGCGTGATCAACATGGCGCACGGCGAATTCATCATGGCCGGCTGCTACACCACCTACGTCGTGCAGAAGGTGATCTCCTCGGCGGGTGTCTCACTGCTGGTGTCGCTTGTTGTCGGGTTCCTGGTCGGCGGCGCGCTGGGCGCGGCGCTGGAGATGGGGCTGATTCGCTGGATGTACGACCGCCCGCTGGACACCCTGCTCGTCACCTTCGGCGTCGGTCTGGTGTTGCAGCAGTTCGCCCGTGACATTTTCGGCGCGCCCGCCAAGAACGTGCTGGCGCCCGAGTGGCTCAGCGGCGGCGTCACCGTCTTGGGCGCGGTCGTCCCCAAGACGCGCATCTTCATCCTGGTGCTCGCGGTTCTCGCGGTGACCGTGTTGGCGGTCGTGCTGAAGGCGACGCCGCTCGGCAGGCGCATCCGCGCGGTGGTACAGAACCGCGGTCTCGCCGAAACAAGCGGCGTGTCCAGCCGTTTCACCGATATCAGCACCTTCTTCATCGGCTCCGGGCTCGCGGGCGTGGCCGGCGTCGCGTTGACACTGATCGGCTCGACGAGTCCGACCATCGGCCAGAGCTATCTGATCGACGCGTTCCTCGTCGTGGTGATCGGCGGCCTCGGCCAGATCAAGGGCACGGTGATCGCGGCCTTCGCGCTCGGGCTGCTCAATTCCTACATCGAGTACGAAACCACCGCGTCCATCGCGAAAGTCGTCGTCTTCGTGCTGATCGTGATCTTCCTCCAGGTCCGTCCGCAGGGCCTGTTCACCGTCCGGACAAGGAGTTTGGCATGAGCACGCTGATCGGACGCCGCTCCTCGCTGACCGCGCTCTGCGGTTTCGCCGTCGCCGCGATCCTGTTGTTCGCGGTCGCCCCCGCAGTGCTCAGCGACTTCCGGCTCAACCTGCTCGCGAAGTTCCTGTGCTTCGCGATCGTGGCGGCGGGCATCGGCCTGGCGTGGGGCCGCGGCGGCATGCTGACCCTCGGCCAAGGCGTGTTCTTCGGCATCGGCGCGTACCTGATGGCGATGCACATGCAAATGGCCGATGCCGCCCGGCTCGACAACGATGTTCCTGAGTTCATGGAGATCGCGGGAATTCGCGAATTGCCCACATTCTGGCAGCCTTTCGGGTCGGCGCCGGTGGCGATCCTCGCGATTCTCGTGCTGCCCGCGCTGGTCGCGGCGCTGCTCGGCTACGGCGTGTTCAAGCGCCGGGTCAAGGGCGCCTACTTCGCGATCCTGAGCCAGGCGCTTGCCGCAGCGCTGGCCATCCTGCTCACCGGACAGCAGGCGCTCGGCGGGTTCACCGGGCTCTCGGATTTCCGCGCCTTCTTCGGCTTCAAGCTCGCCGACCCGGTCAACCGGCAGATGCTGTTCTTCATCGCCGCGGGCACGTTGCTCGTGGTCGTCGCGCTGGTTCGTCAGCTGATGCACAGCCGCTACGGCGAACTGCTCGTCGCGGTGCGCGATCAGGAGGAGAGGGTGCGCTTCCTCGGCTACGACCCGGCCAATATCAAGATCGTCGCGTACGTCGTCGCCGCCTTCTTCGCGGGCATCGCGGGCGCGCTGTTCACACCGATCGTCGGCATCATCTCCCCCGCCGACATCGGCGTGGTGCCCTCCATCGCCTTCCTGATCGGCGTCGCGATCGGCGGCCGCACTACGCTGCTCGGTCCGGTGCTCGGCGCGATCGGCGTCGCGTGGGCGCAGACCGCGTTCTCCGAACAGTTCCCGTCCGGCTGGACCTACTTGCAGGGTGTGCTGTTCATCGTGGTCGTCGGGTTCATCCCGGCGGGACTCGCGGGTGTGTGGCCGATGTTGAAAGGCCTGCTGGAGAACCGGTTTCGACGCTCGAGCGCGCCGGTCGTGGTGCGCGAGACCGCGCCGACCGAGGACGCTTTGCCTGCCGGACAGCAGGTTGCCGAGGAGAAGGTGGAATCCCGATGACGATCGAACCCAAGCTCGGTGGCAACGCGGGCATGGACAGCGAATACCTCGAAATCCGCGGACTCTCGGTGAGTTTCGACGGCTTCAAAGCGGTCACCGACGTGGATCTGACGGTCCTGCAAGGCGATCTGCGCTTCCTGATCGGCCCCAACGGCGCCGGCAAGACAACGCTCATCGACGCGATCACCGGCCTTGTCCCGGCGACGGGTTCCGCGCAGAAGTCCGGGACCGAACTGCTCGGCAAGAAGGTGCACCAGATCGCCCGCCTCGGCGTCGGGCGCACCTTCCAGACGGCCAGCGTTTTCGAGCAGTTGAGCGTCTTGCAGAACCTGGATATCGCTGCGGGCGCGGGCCGTTCGCCGCTGTCGCTGCTGCGCAGACGCAAGTCGGTGCTGCCGAGTATCGAAGAGGCGCTGGAGATCACCGGGCTCACGGCGCTGCGCGACAAACCGGCGGGCGTGCTCGCGCACGGCCAGAAGCAGTGGCTGGAGATCGGCATGCTGCTGGTGCAGAACGCCGCGGTGCTGTTGCTCGACGAACCGGTCGCGGGCATGAGCGCAGAGGAGCGCGAGGAAACCGGAAACCTGTTGCGCCGCATCGGCGCCGAGCGCGTCGTTGTGGTGGTCGAGCATGACATGGACTTCATGCGCTCGTTCGCCACGTCGGTGACCGTCCTCGCGGGTGGCCGGGTGCTCAGCGAGGGAACGGTCGAGCAGGTGCAAGCCGATCCGAAGGTGCAGGAGGTCTACCTCGGCACCGCGGCGGCCATCGGCACCGAGCTCGAAGACGAAACCACCGCGCAGGACGTTCGCGCCGCGGAGCACGGTGTGCAAGCCACCGATCACAGCGCCGAAACCCCGGCGCAGAACAAGGAGTCCGCCGATGCTTGAACTGGCCGACATTCACTCCGGCTACGGACGGACCGAGGTGATTCACGGTGTGTCGCTGACGGTTCCGGACGACAGCGTGGTCGCGATCATGGGACACAACGGCGCCGGCAAGACGACACTGCTGCGCACCGCGGTCGGGTTGGTCGCCACCAAGTCCGGGCGGATCACCTTCGACGGCGAGGTGATCACCAAGCTCTCGCCCTCGCGCCGGGTCAAGCGCGGCATCGCGTATGTGCCGCAGGGCCAGCAGAGTTTTCCCCAGCTCACCACCGCGGAGAACCTGCAAGTGGTGGCCGATGGGCGCAAGCGCGGCAAGGCGCTGATCGACGAGGCTCTGGATCTGTTCCCTGCACTGCGAGAGCTGTTGAGCCGCAAGGCTGGTCTGCTCTCCGGCGGTCAGCGCCAGCAGCTGGCCATCGCGCGGGCCCTGATCACCGAGCCCAAGCTGCTCATCCTCGACGAGCCGACCGAGGGAATTCAGCCGTCGGTAGTGGCCGAGATCGAGCGCACCATCATCGAGTTGACGGGTCGCGGCGGGTTGAGCGTGCTGCTCGTCGAGCAGCACATCGGTTTCGCGCTCCAGGCGGCGCAGCGGTATTACGTGCTGCAATCCGGCCGCGTCACTTCGACCGGTGCGGGGGGCGCAGGCGCGGAGACGGAAGTCCGTTCGGCGATGGCGATCTGAGCCGGTTCAGCAGTCCGTCTGGAACGGATAGCAGTCGCGGGGACGAGACGGCGATGGAGTCGGGTCCACCGTGGTGGTTGTCTCCGGGGCGGGATGCGGTTCGTCGCGCGCCACCGCCGTCGCGACGACGCCGAACACCACCAGTATGCCGATCAGCGCCACCGCGACGACGGCCCAGGTCGCTGCGTGCTGGCTGCGCGTGGGCGGACGCGGCGGAGGTGGCGCGGTGCGCGGCGGCGGCGCGGCAGGGACGGGCATGTGCGAATGCGGCGCGAGTTCGTCGAAACCGTCGGCGATCAGTTCGGCCCGCGACGGCGCCGTCACGCCGAGCGCCGTGGCCGCCGAAATCACCCGGTCGGCACTCCAACTGCGCGGGCCCGCTGCGAAACTCTCGATATAGATGCGTAATTCGGTGGAGTCGGGCACGTTGGCGACGACGACGTCGATACCGGAGCGCAGGTTCGTCCGCGCGGGCCGCACCACGACGCCGCGCAACGGAACGAGCGCGACAACGCCGCACACGTGGCCCGGATCGAGCAGCGCCCGTTCGAGTTTGCTCTTCACCGCGTACACGCTCTGTTCCAGGCGTTCGGCCGGATTCGCGTTGCTCTCGTCGTCGAGATCGGCGGGAGTGTCGCTGATGGTCCACGGCTCGTCGGCCGCCACGTGCAGAATGCCGCTCTGCCGCCGCCGGAAACCCCTGACCTCGACCACCGTGATGCCGCGCGGAGTGATCAGCACCGCGTCGATCTGGCGGGTTCCGTTGTCCCCCACGTGCGCATCGATCGCGGCGAGACCGGTCGTCGGAAAGGACCGCAGGCAGTCCACGAATTCCTGCTCGGCCCCGGAGAGCTGCGCTCCGGGCCTGATCTTCACCAGCATGTGCCTCGACCCCTGCTCAACCTGTTCGCCCTCGCGGCGCGACCGCCCACAGCCCCGGCGATCCGCACCGGTACTGATGATGCCGGTACGCACCCGGGAAAACCACTGGAAAGCGGAAAGCGCGGGTAGGCTCGGCTCTCGGTCCGGCGCGAGCTACCGGACCCAACCACGATGGCGTGGAGCGCGGGGAGGCGCTCACCGCGCGGAAGGCGGGAAGCATGGTTTCGATGTCGCAACCACGTATCGCACCGGGACGTCTCAAGGAGCTCGGTCCGGTGAATTGGGCTGTCTGGCAGGTGCTCTCGCGCGCCGCTGGCACACCGGACGCGCACCTGTTCAGCACGCTCGGCCGCACCAAAGGACTGTTCCGCGGCTGGCTGCACTACTCCGGCAGGCTGATGCCGGGCGGGCGGCTGCCGAGGTACGAATCCGAGCTGGTCATCATTCGCGTCGCCCACCTGCGCAGCTGCGAGTACGAGATGGACCATCACATCCGGCTCGGCCGCCGCGCAGGCGTCACGCCGGAAATCCTGGAAAGACTGCGCACCGGACCGGCCGATCCCGCGTGGAACGCCAAGCATCGCGCGCTGCTCGAGGCGGTCGACCAACTCGTCACGACCCGCGACATCGACGACACCACCTGGACCCACCTGGCCGAGCACTACGACGAGCGCGGACTCATCGAAATCGTGCTGCTGATCAACCAGTACGAGGGATTGGCGTCGACCATCACCGCACTACGCATTCAACGCGACGGAATCTGAACCTTCCGATCCAGCGCGCGGAGCCGTTCAGCGCCGGACCGCGCGGCGCCGCGACCTTGCATCGCCGAGCCGTGCAACGCAGGCCGCCGTGCAACGCCGGCAGCGCAGCGCGGGACAACACCACGCCGGGAGATGAGGTAGCTCCGAGCCGGGTAGCACCAAGCCACACGGTGCGGGGTCGGGCAACGCCGATCCGAGCGGCGCTGTGCAACGCCGAGCCGTGCAGCCCGAGGCCTAGCCGGGCCGGGTCGTGCAGGCCGGGCCGCGCAGTGCGTGCCGGGCCGCGCAGTGCTTGCCGGGCCGCACAGTGCTTGCCGGGCCGCACAGTGCTTGCCGGGCCGCACAGTGCTTGCCGG